>CAZKFD010000013.1:0-255967 GCA_964551995.1 uncultured Eubacteriales bacterium | reverse complement strand
CCAGGCGGTACAGCTCCCTCCTCACTCTCATGGTCTCCCGCCTGACTTTTTCCCTCCTTTCGAGGACCATCCGGTCCCGGCCATAAAACTTATCCGCGGGCGTCACGTTGTCGATGGCCTCGTGATACCGCTCGTGGTTGTAGTAGTCCCCCCATTCCCGGATCCTCTCGGTCAACTCGCCGGGCGAAGAGTCATGATCCAGCAGGATCAGGTTCTTTATCGACCGGTGATACCGCTCGATCTTCCCCTGGGTCATCGGATAATAGGTCTTTGTCCGAACATGCCGGATCTCATGACGCTCGAGATACTTTTTCAGTTCATGGGAGATGAAACAGGATCCATTGTCGCTGAGAAGCCTCGGCCGTGAACTTCCAGCGAGTCTGGCGTTTGATGCGCCCGATAATCGCCTCGGGCGCGGCTCCTTCTTTCTCTGTCATGCGTTTCTCCTAGCTTGGTCTCGCTATTGGAAACCCTAGCTTAGGAGAAATCAATACCTGTGCGAATTTCGCTGACGTCAGACAAGGGGCTGCGGTTCCACGAGCTGAGGCACACTGCGGCCTCGAACATGGTCGAAGCCGGGATTGACCTTCCGACGGTCTCAAGGATCCTCGGCCACAGCACGATCCTGATGACGATGAGGTACGCTCACCCGACGCCCGAGAACATGCGGAAGGCGGTCGAGGCGCTAGCCCGGAAACAGGATTTCGGCCCGGTTGCTGTCCCCGCCGTGTCCACACGAAAAGAGAGCGCGTCTCTAACTGATTTATCATCAGCGAATTAGGATGGCAGAGCATCGCTCTTACAACCCGGGGGTCGCAGGTTCTAACCCCGCACCGCCCACCAGCCGTCGCGGCTCGGGAAAGCAGCGGGGTCCGTCGAGCGCGGTCCGCCGTTGACGGCCGCCACCCCGATCTGATATCTTCCCGAGGGGAGAGTTTACCCCCTGAAAAGACCCCGATGAGCCAGCGCCTCCAGGCCGCCTGCCGCGCCGCCCTTCTCGCAGCCTCGATCCTTCTCTCGGCCGGCGGCATCGCGGGGTTCGTCGTCCTCTTCGCCCGGGATTTCAACGTCTACTGGCTCATCCTGGCGCCGAT
This sequence comes from uncultured Eubacteriales bacterium, assembly GCA_964551995.1. GTDB lineage: Bacteria > Acidobacteriota > Aminicenantia > Aminicenantales > Saccharicenantaceae > DATKJS01. Next base: position 254,873 of record CAZKFD010000013.1, on the reverse strand, counting down.
CATCCTCGCCCTCTATCAGATTCCGGCCGTCTTCGTGTTCTGGATTTACAAGAGGCAGAAGGGGCTCCGGGCGGAGAAGGCGGGTCCCGGGTCGCCGGCCCCGCCGCAAGCGGCCGACGGGGAAACGCGGGAGGACGGACCCGCGGCGCCGCGGGAGCCACAGGCCTGAACGAGCGCTCCCGGCCGGCGGGAGAAGAGAAGCGCCCCCGACGGGATTCGAACCCGTGTTGCTGCCTTGAAAGGGCGGTGTCCTGGGCCTCTAGACGACAGGGGCGGAGGAGGAAATGAGCCGTGCTGGACTCGAACCAGCGACACCCGGCTTAAAAGGCCGGTGCTCTCCCTCTGAGCTAACGGCCCGGGAAAAAAGGCTATTATAGTAAACGCGGAAAAAGAGTCAATATTGCCCAGAAAAGCGCCTTTTTCTCAGCCGATCTGCTGGAATTTTGTGATCACCCAGCGGCCCATGTGGTTCAGGTTGAGCGCTTCGTCTTTGAGGTCATACATCCGCATGTACAGGAGATATTTCCTGACCGCTCCGTCCTTGAGGTTCACCGAGATCTCCACCTCTTTGGAATGGACGTTCCCGGTCAGGTCGCGGATATTCGCCAAATCGCGCACACCCAGAGAGAAGGCCGTGATTTGCTCCTCGGCGGCCGCGGCGGCCTTAGCGTCGTTATAGGCTTTCTGAAGGTCCTTGTGCTTGTTGTATTCCTCGTCGTATTTGGCCTGGAGCTCTTCAACTTTCTTCTTGGCGGCCGCCTTGGCACCGGCAGTCCTGGCCAGGTCCAGGTCTTCCTGGGCCGCGTCGAGAAGGTCTTTGGCCTCCATCGTCGGCGCGACGTGCTGTTCCAGGGCCTTCTTGGCGTCCGCTTCCTTTTTGGCCAGGTCGGGAAGCGTGGTCGGTTCGATCTTCTCAAGCGTGACGCTCAGGACTGCCCAGGAGGTGAAATTCATCTGGGCGGGCTCTAGGGCTATGGAGGCCATCGTGGCGTTGTCGTTCAGGGAGACGGCGTTGAAATAGCGGGCCAGCAGTGATTTTTCGGGGCTCGAGGAGCAGCTCTGCAGGGCAAAGATCACAAGGGCAATCCCCAAAACGATCAATGTCTTTTTTCTCATGAAACCTCCTTCTCCGAGTTCTCTCAGGATGACTCTGACCCCATATTACGCGTTTTTTCCGAAAAAAAGCAAGTCTTAATATCGCGCCGGCGGAGCCGTTTTCGGCTGGCGCCCCCGCGAACCTCGCCCCTTTCGTTTCGTCTCTCTTTTATGTTAGACTAATTGCTTGTATGCGGGAGTCGACCATGGAGCATTATCAAGAGATCATCAGCCGCCGGCCCCGGGAAGCGGCCGACCTCCTCGAGATCATCCGTGACGTGCAGGCCTCGGCCGGCTGCGTCCCCGAAGCGGCCGTCTCCGAAATCGCCCGGCATCTGAACCTATCCGAAGCCGACGTTCGGGGCGCCGTGACCTTCTATCATTTCTTCTCGCTCAGCCCCCGCGGCCGGTACACCGTCTATCTCAACACCTCCATCACATCCTGGATGGCGGGGCGGGCGGACGTCGCCCGGGCCTTCGAAGAGGAGGCCGGCTGCCTCTTCGGAGAGACCACGCCCGACGGCCTGATCGGCCTGTTTTCCACGTCCTGCATCGGGATGAACGACCAGGAGCCCTCGGCCATCATCAACGGCACCGTCTTCACCCGTCTGACCCCGCAAAAGGCCCGGCATCTCGTCCGGGCCATGAAGACGGGGAGGGATGTCCGGGACCTGGTGGCGGAGTATGGCGACGGGGCCAACCAGTCGGACCTCGTCCGGGCCATGGTCTCCAACAACATCAGGAGGCGCGGCCCCGTGATCTTCGGGCCCTTCGAGCCGGGAGCGGCCGTCAGGAAAGTCGTTTCCTGTGCGCCCGAGGAGGTCATCCGGGAGATCAAGGAAGCCAACCTTCTCGGACGAGGGGGAGCCGGATTCCCCACGGGCCTCAAGTGGGAGTTCTGCCGGAAGGAGAAGGCCGGAAGCCGCTATGTCGTGTGCAATGCAGACGAGGGGGAGCCGGGGACGTTCAAGGACCGGATCATCCTGACCGAGCTGCCGCAGCTGCTCTTCGAAGGGATGGTCGTCGCCGGATATGCCATCGGAGCGTCCGAGGGCCTCCTCTATCTGAGGAGCGAATACTCGTACCTCAGGGCCCGGCTGGAGTCGGTCCTCGAGAGCATGCGCCGCGAAAAGCTCCTCGGCCCGGAGGTGGCCGGGCACCCCCGCTTCCGGTTCGATATCTCCATCGTGTCGGGAGCCGGGTCCTATGTGTGCGGGGAGGAGTCGGCGCTCCTCGAATCGGCCGAGGGCCGGAGGGGAGAGCCCCGGAACAGGCCGCCGTTCCCGGTCGAGATCGGCTACCGGGGCCGTCCGACGACGGTCAACAACGTGGAAACTCTGTGCACGGCGGCCAAGGTCGTCGTGCACGGCGCCCCATGGTTCCGCTCCATGGGCACGGCGAAGTCCTCCGGCACGAAGCTCCTCAGCGTCTCAGGGGACTGCGAGCGGCCCGGCCTATACGAGCTCGAGTTCGGCCTCAGCGTTCAGGAGCTCCTCGACATCGCCGGCGCCCGGGACGCCTTCGCCGTCCAGGTGGGCGGCCCCTCGGGGACGTGCGTCCCGCGCCAGGATTTCCGCCGGAAGATCGCCTTCGAAGACCTGCCGACCGGGGGGGCCGTCATCATCTTCGGACCCTGGCGCAACCTCTTCGAGATCGTCAAGAACTTCATGGACTTCTTCATCGAGGAATCCTGCGGCTGGTGCACGCCCTGCCGCGTGGGCAACTCCCTGCTGAAACAGAAGCTGGAAAAGATCACGGGCGGCCGGGGGACGCGGCGGGACCTGAACGACCTCGAGGCCTGGGGCAAGGTCATCCGCGCCATGAGCCGTTGCGGACTGGGCCAGACCTCGCCCAACCCCATCCTGACGACCCTCCAGAACTTCCCGGAACTCTACGAGGCGGCCGTCGACCCGAAAGCGGATTTCGCCGCCGACTTCGACCTGGGGGAGGCGACGCTCGAGGCCGCGCGCCTGGCCGGCCGCCTCCCCGAGCTCGAGGGGGCATCCCATGACTAAGATCGCGTTCACCATCGACGGGCGGAGCTACAAGGCCGAAGCCGGGCAAACCATCCTGCAGGCGGCCAAAGCCAACGACGTCTACATTCCCACGCTCTGCAATTACGACGGGCTGAAGCCCGTCGGCAGCTGCCGCATCTGCACGGTCCGCGTCTCGGGCCGCTACATGGCCTCCTGCACGCAGATCCTGGCTGCGGGCATGGCGGTGGAGACATCGGTCCTCGACCTCGAAGACATGCGGAGGAGCATCATCGAGATGCTCTTCGTCGAGGGCAACCACATGTGCCCGATGTGCGAGAAAAGCGGCAACTGCGAGCTCCAGGCTCTTGCGTACCGGTACCAGATCATGGCCCCCCGCTTTCCCTACCAGTTTCCTGTCCGGCGGATCGAGCCCCTCACGTCGAAGCTCATGCTCGAGCACAACCGCTGCATCGAGTGTCAGCGCTGCGTCCGCTCCGTCCTCGCAAAGGACGGCCGGAGAATCTTCGTGCCCCAGAACCGTTCGAAGCACCGGAAGATCGGCGTGGACGCCGCCCTGGCCGCCGAACTGACGGACGAAGAGGCCCGCAAGGCCATGGATACCTGCCCCGTGGGTGCCATCCTGAGAAAAGAAGTCGGTTTTGCCGTCCCCATCGGAAGGCGCAAGTTCGACGCCGGGCCGATCGGCGGCGACGCCGGACAGGGTCCGCAGAGGTGAAACCATGAGCAAGCCCGTCATCGCCACCGCTTCGCTGGCTGGCTGTTTCGGGTGCCACATGTCGCTTCTGGATATCGACGAGCGGATCCTCAAACTCATCGAGCTCGTCGAGTTCAACAAGTCGCCCGTCGACGACATCAAGGTCTTCACCAAGCCCGTCGACATCGGGCTCATCGAAGGGGGATGCTGCAACAGCGAGAACGTGAAGGTCCTCCGGAATTTCCGGAAAAATTGCCGACTCCTCGTCTCCGTCGGCGAATGCGCCACGATGGGCGGCCTGCCGGCGCTGCGGAACGGCATCCCGATCCGCGAGTGCCTGGAGGAGGCCTTTTTGAACAGCCCGACCGTGGACCCCGCCGACCGACTCATCCCCGACGACGAGGAACTGCCCGTCATCCTCGACAAAGTCTATCCCTGCCATGAGATCGTCAGGATCGATCATTTCCTGCCGGGCTGCCCCGCCCCGGCCGACCTCATCTGGGAGGCGCTGACCGCCCTCATCGAGGGGCGGCCGCTCGCGCTCACGTACGACATGATCAAGTACGATTGAAGGACGGACGAAGATGGCAAGAAAAATCACGATCGAACCCGTGACCCGTGTCGAAGGCCACGGGAAAGTGACCATCCATATGGCCGACGACGGGACCGTCACGCAGTCGCGTTTTCACATCGTCGAGTTCCGGGGCTTCGAGCGTTTCGTCCAGGGGAGGCCCTACTGGGAGGCCCCGGTCCTCGTCGAGAGACTCTGCGGCATCTGCCCCGTCAGCCATCACTTGGCGGCGGCCAAGGCTATGGACGTCGTCGTCGGGACCGGGCCGGGCGGGCTGACGTCCACGGCCGAGAAAGTACGGCGGCTCATGCACTACGGCCAGATCCTCCAGTCCCACGCCCTCCACTTCTTCCATCTCTGCTCGCCCGATTTCCTTCTCGGCATGGACGCTGATCCCGCCGTCCGCAACATCATCGGGGTCGTGGCCGCGCACAAGGACCTGGCCGTTCAGGGTGTCCTTATGCGGAAGTTCGGCCAGGAAGTCATCCTGGCCACGGCCGGGAAGAAGATCCACGGCACGGGCGCCGTCCCCGGCGGCGTCAACAAGAGCTTGACGGCGGAGGACCGGGACCGCTTGCTCAAGGGACCGTCGCCCCTCAACATCGATCAGATGATCGCCTGGGGGCAGGGGGCCATCGGGGTCTTCAAGGACTATCACCGGAAAAACAGGGATGTCGTGGACGGTTTCGCCGCCTTCCCGTCCAACCACCTGAGCCTCGTCCGCCAAGACGGCGCGCTGGATTTCTACCACGGCGTCCTCCGGGCGGTCGATGCCGACGGACGCAAGGTCCTGAACGACGTGGATTACCAGGACTACCTCAAGCATATCGGAGAGGAGGTCCGGCCGTGGAGCTACATGAAGTTTCCGTACCTCCGCTCGCTCGGCAAGGCCGCCGGCTGGTACCGCGTGGGGCCATTGGCCCGGCTCAACACCTGCGACCACATCCCCTCGCCTCTGGCGCAGAAGGAGTTCGAGACCTTCAAGGCGTACACGGACGGGAAGCCCAATAACATGTCCCTTCACACCCACTGGGCGCGGCTCATCGAGCTCCTTCACGCGTCCGAGGTCATCAGGGAGCTTCTCCGGGACAAGGATATCACGGGGAGCGAGCTCGTCCGCCGGGGCCGGAAGGCGGCCGAGGGCGTGGGGCTCATCGAAGCGCCCCGGGGAACGCTCTTCCATCATTACCGCGTCAACGCCGACGACCAGATCACGATGGCCAATCTGATCGTTTCCACGACGAACAACAACGAGCCCATGAACAGGGCCGTGCGGTGGGTGGCCGAGAACATGCTGTCCCGGCGCCCCGAGATCACCGAGGGGATGCTCAACCGCGTCGAAGTCGCCATCCGGGCCTACGACCCGTGCCTCAGCTGCGCCACTCACGCCCTCGGCCATATGCCCCTCGAGGTCACTCTGTGCGACGAGGCAGGAACCGTCCTCGAAAGGAAAGCCCGGTAGCCTCGCGGGTCCAGGAGCCGGCGGCCGCGATCCTCGTCCTGGGCATCGGCAACCCCGGCCGCACGGACGATGGACTGGGGGTCGAAGCGGCCAAACGCCTCGAAGCCCTCGGACTTCCCGGGGTGACCTGCGACGCCGACTATCAGCTCAACGTGGAGGACGCCCTGAGCTGCGCCACACACGACATGGTCGTTTTCGTGGATGCCGCGAGGGACATCCGGACCCCGTTTATGTGGGCGGAGGTCGAGCCGGAGGCGTCAATGCCAGCGATGACTCATGCCCTCGGGCCCGGTGCCGTCCTGGCCGTCTGCGCTGCGCTCTACGGAAAAAGCCCGAAGGCCCACGTCCTGGGAATCCGGGGGCACCGTTGGGAGATCGGGGAAGGGCTTTCGCCCGGGGCGAAAGCGGACCTCCGGGAGGCCCTCCGCTTCCTCGAGGAGTTCATAAGGACAGAGCAGACGAAGAAGGGGCTCGAACCATGAGCAAGAAGGACGTCCTGGTCCTCGAGGATCTCCTCGGCACGAACAAGCAGGTCGCCGCGGAGATCAGGGAAAAGCTCGGCAGCCGCGGCATCCTGGGCGTCAACCTGCTGAGCTCACCAGGCTCGGGCAAGACGACCCTCCTCGAAGGCCTGGCGGAGAGGCTCAGGGATCGGTACAGGATCGCCGTCATCGAGGGCGACATCGAAACCGAGCGCGACGCCGAGCGCATCCGGGCCATGGGCATCGCCGCCTGGCAGATCACGACCGGCGGGGCCTGCCATCTCGAGGCGCGGATGGTCGGCCGGGTCCTGGCGGACGTCCCCGCGGACGTCGACATGCTCTTCATCGAGAACGTCGGGAACCTCGTCTGCCCGGCCAGCTTCGACCTCGGCGAAAAGCTGAGATGCGTCCTCCTCTCGGCCCCGGAGGGAGACGACAAGCCCGCCAAGTACCCGAAGGCCTTCCTCACCGCCGACGTGCTCATCCTGAGCAAGACCGACCTCATCCCCTATCTGCCGTTCAACCCGGAGAAAGCGGCCGCTGAAGCCCTGTCGATCAACCCCCGGCTCAAGGTCTTCCGCGTCTCCGCCCTCCGCGGCGAAGGTATGGACGGCCTCGCGTCCTTCTTCGCCGGCGCCCTGGACAGCATGAGGGCTGGCCGTGCATGAGCTTTCGATCGTCACCAACCTCTTCGACGTCCTCGAGGAGAGGGCGCGCGAAGCGAAGGCCCTCAAGATCACGGGGGTGAAGCTCCGCGTCGGACGCCTCTCGGGAGTCGTGCCCGATCTCCTCGAATCGGCGTTCGAGACGTTTAAGAAAGGGACCATCGCCGAAGAGGCACGCCTCGAGATCGAGATCGTCCCCTTCGCTTTCCGGTGCCGCCGCTGCGGCGGGGAATCGTTCCCGGAAGAGCCCCCCTACGCCTGCAGAACCTGCGGCTCCGGCGACGTCGAGCTGCTCGGGGGCATGGACATCTTTATCGAGAAGATCGAAGTCGAAGTCCCCGACCCGTGAGCGGCCCCCGGGGGCCTCACCACTTCCCGTCTTTCAGATACTCGTCGATCGCTTTCGCGGCCCGCTTCCCGGCCCCCATCGCCAGGATGACGGTGGCGGCGCCGGTGACGATGTCGCCTCCCGCGAAAACGCCCTTCTTCGAGGTCTTGCAATTTTGCTCGTCGGCGACGATATTCCCGTATTTTGTCAGCGCCAGATCGGGCGTCGCCCGGATGAGGAGGGGATTGGGTCCCTGGCCGATGGCCACGATGACCATGTCGACTTCGATCCGGTGCTCGGAGCCCGGGACCGGAACGGGCCGTCTCCTCCCCGACGCGTCCGGCTCCCCCAGCTCCATCCGGATGCACTCGATTTCCTTGACCCACCCCTTCTCGTTTCCCAGGATGCGGACGGGGTGCGTCAGCAGACGCGGCTGAACGCCTTCCTCGAAGGCGTTCTCGATCTCCTCCGCGCGGGCGGGCATCTGCTCCCGGGCCCGGCGGTAGATCAGGTAGACATTTTCCGCGCCCAGGCGGAGGCACGTCCGGGCGGAATCCATGGCCACATTCCCGCCTCCCACGACGGCGATGTTCCGGCCGTAATGGACGGGCGTGTTGTATTCGGGGAAAAGATAAGCCTTCATGAGGTTCACGCGGGTGAGGAACTCGTTGGCGGAGTAGACCCCGTTCAGGTTCTCCCCCGGGATCTTCATGAAGTACGGCAGGCCCGCGCCGGTGCCGACGAAGACGGCGTCGAAGCCGTTTTGGAGGAGGCCGTCGATGGTGACGGCCTTCCCCACGATCTGGCTCACCTCGATCTCGACCCCCAGCTTGGCGACGTACTCACTCTCCCGTTGGACGATCCATTTGGGGAGCCGGAACTCGGGAATGCCGTAGACCAGGACGCCCCCCGGCTTGTGCAGCGCCTCGAGGAGCGTGACCTTGTGCCCCATCTTGGCTAAGTCGCCGGCCGCGGCGAGCCCGGCGGGGCCGGCCCCGATGACGGCGACCTTTTTCCCGGTCGGCTTCGGGCTCGGCGGGACGCGCACGTCCCCCTGCTGGAATTCGTAATCGGCCACGAAACGTTCCAGCCGGCCGATGGCGATAGGCTGCCCCTTCTTCGACAGAACGCAGACGGCCTCGCACTGCTCTTCCTGGGGGCAGACCCGGCCGCAGATCGCGGGCAGGCTGTTTTTCTCCTTGATCTTGTGAATGGCCCCGATGAAATCGCCGTGGCGGATGAGATCGACGAAGGCCGGAATGTCGATATCCACGGGGCAGCCCGCGATGCAGGGCGGCTTCTTGCAGCCGAGACAGCGGGAGGCCTCGTGCACGGCAGCCTCCTTGTTGTAGCCCAGGGCCACCTCGTCGAAGTTCTGGATGCGGAGCTTGGGGTCCTGCTTAGGCATCGGTTCGCGGCGGTTGGACTTCTTGAGCTTCTTCTCGGCCTCCAAGAGCCGACACTCATGGTCCCACATCGCCCGGTGCTCCTCCCGGGCGTACATGCCGGCCCTCTTGAAGAGCTCGGAGAAATCCACCTGGTGGCCGTCGAACTCGGGTCCGTCGACACAGACGAACTTCGTCTCATCGCCGACCCGGATGCGGCAGCAGCCGCACATGCCCGTGCCGTCGACCATGAGCGAGTTCAGGCTGACGATGGTGGGGATGCCGTGCGCCCTCGTCATCTCGCAGACGTTCTTCATCATGATCGCGGGGCCGATGGCGACGACGAGGTCGATTCCCACCTTCTCGTCGATCAGCCTCCGGAGCTCGTCCGTCACGAAGCCGTGCCGGCCGGCGGTGCCGTCGTCCGTCGTGATGTACAGCTCGTCGCTCACGGCCCGCATCTCGGTCTCCAGGATGAGCATCTCCTTGGTCTTGGCGCCCAGGATGGACAGGATGCGGTTTCCGGCCTCCCGGAAAGCTTTGGTGATCGGGTACACCGGAGCGATCCCGACGCCGCCCCCGATGCAGAGGACTGTCCCCGCCTTATGGATCTCGGTCGGGCGGCCAAGGGGGCCGACCACGTCCAGGAAGGCCTCCCCGACGGACAGCTTGTCCATCTTCCGCGTGGAAACGCCGACGATCTGCACGATCAGGGTGATGGAGCCCCGCTCGGGGTCACGGTCGGCGACAGTCAGGGGGATCCTCTCGGCGTAATCATCCGCCCGGACGACGACGAACTGCCCGGGCCTGACGCTCCGGGCGATCAAAGGCACGTAGACCTCAAAACGGGTGATGGCCGGGGCGAGGGACTCTTTCTTCAGGATCTCGTTCGGCCGGTGTTCGGTTTTCGGCGTCATGACTCTGCTTTCACTCCCGTCCTTTTCGGCTTCAGGTACGGGAGATATACGGAAAAGGTGCTGCCCCGGTTCGGTTGGCTCTCGACCTCGATGCGCCCGAAATGGGAGTCCACGATCTTCTTGGCGATCGTCAGACCCAGTCCCGTTCCGCTGATTTGGCTCGTGTCCTTGCTCTCCACGCGGAAGAAGTCCTCGAAGATCCGGGGGAGATCCTCCGCGGCGATCCCGATGCCGGTGTCCCGGATGTGGATGCCAACGTAGTTCTCGTCGACGGAGCCGCTGACCGTAACGGAGCCGTTGTCCACGTTGTACTTGACGGCGTTGCTGATCAGGTTCGTGAAGAGCTTCTCCATGTCACGTAGGTCGGCCGGGACCGGCGGCAGGTCGTCGGCGAGGTCGATCGCAAACGAGATCTTCCTCCGGTCCGCTTCCGGCCTGAGAAAATCGACGGTCCTGCGGACGATCTGGTCCAGGCGGACCGGCTCCATCTTCTGGGCGACCTTGCCGGCCTCGATCTTGTTGATCTCAAGAAGGTCGCTGACCATCGCCAGGAGGGAGGCGGACCGCTCCTTGGCCCGTTGGAGCCACCGGCGCTCGAGATCCTTGTCCCCGCCGGTTTCTCCCGAGATCACGACGTCGAGCCAGCCCTCGATGGCCGCGAGAGGGGCCCGCAGCTCGTGGGCGACCATGGACACGAACTGGGACTTGATCTTGTCGATCTCCTTGAGCTTCGTGATATCCCGCAGGACGGCCACCGCGCCCAACAGGTCTCCGTGTTCGTCCCGGACGGGGGCCAGGGAGGCCATCAGCACGGATTTAGGCTCTTCGATCTCGAGCTCCCGGCTGACCATCGACACGGCCCCCTCTCTGGACGCCAGGATGTTTTCGACGGATTCGATCAGGGAGGAGTTCTTGACGTAGCGATCCAGAGAGGCGCCGCACTCGTCTGTTCCGGCGAGCTTCAGCATCTTCACGGCAGAGGCGTTCCAGAGGACCAGCCGGCGCTCGAGGTTGATCACCAGGACGCCGTCGCCCATGCAGCCGATGATCGTCCGGATCCGGCTCTTCTCCCCGGCGAGCTCGAGGAGCCTCTGCTCGCGCTCGTGATGGAGTCTCTGGGCCTCGAGGCGGAGCTCCCGCTTATCCAGCCCGCGCTTGACGAGGGCCGTCAGGGTCTCGGGAGTGAACGGCTTGGGAAGGTAGTCGTAGGCCCCCCGCTTGGTCGCCTCGACCGCTGTTTCAATCGTCGCGTATCCCGTGATGACCACGATGATGATCTCCGGATCGAGGTCGTTGGTCTTCTTGATCAAGTCCAGGCCGCCGATGCCGGGCATCATGAGGTCCATCAGGATGAGGTCGTAGGCCTTGCCTTTGATCTTCTGAAGCCCTTGATTCCCGTCTTCGGCCGTATCGACGGCGTACCCCTCGACGGCGAGGGCCCGCTTGCAGGCCTCGCGGATGCCCATCTCGTCGTCGACAACCAGTATGTTTGCCGATGTCTCCAACGTCAACCCCTTTTCTCCGCCAGGAGTTTCTCGACCCTTCCCACGAGGACCTCCGGCATGACCGGCTTATCGAGAAAATCATCGGTCTTCATCCAGTACCCGTCCTCCTGCAGGGAAAAGCGGTAGCCGGTCGCTTCGGCCACGGACGTTACCATCAGGATGGGGATGGCTTTGAACAGCGGGTCCGTCTTGATCTGCTTGGTGAACGAGAACCCCGCGTCGTGCTTTTCCATCATCAGGTCCAGGATGATCAGGTCCGGCATCTCGGCCCGGACGCGTTCCAAGCCCTCCCGGCCGTTCGTTGCCGTGATGACCTCGTAGCCGTGGTTCTTCAGCACGGCCTTGTGCATCTCGAGGAAATCCTGGTCGTCGTCAACCAATAAGATCTTTCCCTTGGGCTCCATCGTATTTTCCTTCCGGGCCGGGCTTCGCCTCCGCGGCCAAGTTCTCGGCTTTGAACCATTCCTCCTGGCCGAGCACAGGGAGGTCGATGATGAAGGTGGCTCCCTCTCCGACCCGGCTTTCGGCATGAACCGCTCCCTTGTGCTTGGAAATGATGCTATACACGAGCGACAGCCCCAGCCCCGTGCCCTTCTCTTTCGTGGTGAAGAACGGGTCGAAGAGCCGGGGCATGTGTTCCTCGGAGATGCCCTTGCCCGTGTCCTGGATCCTGATCTCGATGCCCTTGCCGCTCTCGAGGTTGATGGTCTCGAGGGTCAGCGTCCCTTTCCCGTCCATGGCCTGGGCCGCGTTGAGGATGATATTCAAGAAAACCTGTTTGAGAAGATCCGGATCGGCGAAGGTGTTCGGCAGGGACGCATCGAGCCGCCGGACGACCTGGATGTTGTGAAAGAGGGACTGTTTGACCAACAGAGACAGGGCCTCCTCGAGGACGCTGTTGATGTTGACCAGGCCCGGCTTGATCTTCGTTTCGCGGGAAAAGCTGAGAAGGTCCTTGACGATCTTCGCCGCTCGGTCGGCCTCCTGGACGACGAGGCTGAGGTCCTTCTGCCACTGTTCGTTGGGGGTCAGCTCCTTCTGCAGGATGCGGCTGAACATCATAATCGTCCCGAGCGGGTTGTTCAGCTCGTGCGCGACGCCGGCGGCCAGCTGGCCGAGGGAGGCCATCTTCTCGGTCTGGATGAGCTGCCGCTGGGCGCTCTCCAGCTGCTCGTGGGAGATCTTCAGCTGCTGGTGGGACTTCTCGAGCCGCGAATAGAGGCCCTGGAGCCTTTGAAGGAGATAATGGGGACACATCTCCATTTCGGCCAGGCCCTGGACAACGGCCCTGGCTTTCTCCCAACACGAGTTGTAGCCGCAGGCGCCGCAGTCCAGGTTCTCCCCGGGGTAAGCCTTCCCCAATTGGGCCAGGACCGCACGGATCTCTTCCTCCCTGGGCTCCGGCAGGCCGACGGGAGAGGCGGCAAACGCTCTCCTCAGGTCCGTCTCCGAGAGAATGTTCTCCTCCGGCGCCGCCGACGGAAGTCCCCGCGCGTCCTCGGCCCGCATATAATCGATGATGATCTGCCTCCGGCTCGGGCCGGAGATATTCTTGTCGACGATCGGCCCGTTGATGCAACCCTTGCAGAACAGCAGATCCAGAAACCGCGAACGGATTTGCCCATCACGGTGCTGCCGGATGGCCCGCATGGCTTCCTGGGCTCCGGCCTCGACGACATAGTCCAGGTTGAGGAGATCCTGTTCGAACCCGATGCTCTGGCTCATGCTCCCCGAGATGCCCATGATCCGGCCCGCCGCGCCGCGCGGGCCATCGAACTCGGACGGCTCCTCCGCCTCGCGGTCAATGCCCGTGGCCTTAAACAGGTCGCGAAGGTCGTGGTAAATCAGGACGCCGTCGATATAGGGCCGGACGGCGGGGTGCATGCGCTCCAGGATCCGGGAGATGCACGATCCGACGAACACGACCCGCGTTTCGGGGCCCCGGAGCCGCTTGACGGCTATGCCGCACGCGACCATGGGCGAGACGATCGGGACGAGCTCGTCGGTCAGCTGGGGGGCAAACTTCTCGATATAGCTGACCAGCGACGGGCAAAAAGAGGAGATCCAGGGCGTCTGTCCGTTCTCCCGCATCCAGAGATTGTAGGCCCGCGTGACCATCTCCCCGCCCACGGCCGATTCCCAGACCTCGTAGAATCCCATCTTCTTCAGGGCCGTCACCAGTTGATGGGGCGTCCCTTTGTCCAGGACGGCGGGGAATGTCGGGTCGAGGCAGATGACGACCTTCTCCCTGGAAGCCAAGAGCTCCAGAATGTGCTCGATGTTGGTGTGGGCGATGATCGCTTCATGCGGACAATTCTTGTAGCAAAGCCCGCAGTAGACGCAGCGGCTCGTGATCCGCTTGACCTTGCCGTGATCGATCTTCAGGGCGTTCGTCGGGCATTCCCGGACGCAACGGTAGCAGCGACGGCATTTCGATTCTGAGATGCTCAGAAGATCCATGGAAGTCGGAAAGCCCTCAGCGGCTCTTCGTCGAGCCAGCCTGCTTTTCAATCTCCTCGATGAAGACCTTCGGGCTCACCGGCTTGTCGAGCAGGGCGTCGGCGCGGGTCTCTTTCAGGATGTCGTCGTTGGACGAGAACTCGAGACCGGTCTGGCTCCCGATCGAAGTGAGCAGGATAACCCGGATTTCAGGGTGCGCCTCTTTGATCTTCCTGCAGGCGCTGAAGCCGGAATCGAACCGTTCCATCATGACGTCCAGGACGATGACGTCCGGCCGGACGGCGTCCAGCTTTTCCAGGCCCTCTTTGGAGCTCCGGGCCGTGGCCACCTGGTATCCGCGGTTCTCCAGTACGGCCGAGTGCATCTCCAGGAAATCGAGATCGTCGTCGATGAGCAGGATCTTTTTCTTGGACCCGTCTTTTTTGCCCGACGGCTTCGCCGCCAGGGAAAGGATCCGGCGGAGGCTCTCCTGATCTTCGACCGATTCCACCACTTTCTCGACGAGCCGGCCCCCTTCGTAATATTGATATTGGACCTTGCAATCGCATTGCACGTGGCAGCGGAAGACCTGCTTGATCGCGTCCTCGGTGTTGGACATGTCCAGTTTCTGGCCCCTGAAGTAAGGGCAGTCCGTCCATTCCCCAGGGACGATCATCGCCTGAAGCTCGGGGCAATAGACGCGGATGAAAAACGTCGTCTTTTCAGCCATGGTTCACAACTTCGTTGCCATTCTCAGCCTGGAGACGGCCGCCCCCTCCAGCGAACAGTGTGCGCCTCTCGTTTTAACGAATCGCGCCTCGAGGCGATAGGATTTTTCAAAAATCATGCGCGACAACATTTTAGTATACCTCAAGACCTCGAAACGGGTCAACTCTTGATCGAGAACGCGGCCCCCCAGCCTATCTCTTTGCGCGGCAACATGTTCCGGCAAAAAACGGGCCGCCGGGGGATCTCACTCGAGGCCGCCCGGCCGGGAGCCGCGACGGCGGGGCGACGAGGAGGCGAGGACCTTCCTGAGACGATGGGCGGATTCGGCGATGGACACCTGAAGATAACGGGAGAACTCCTTCCCGCTCCGGCTGATGGGACCCTCCGAGCCCCTTTTCACCCGGACGGCGACGAACACTGGGCCCTCTTCAGCGAGAACGTCCGGCAGCCGCTTTTCGTACTCACCGCGATCCTCGAAAGAGTGGACCCGGGGAAATCCGGCGCCCCACGCCAGCTGGGCAAAGTCGATGCGCCCCGCGGCCGGGATCGGCTGGTTTCCGGTCAGCTCGTAGGTCTCGTTTTGGATGACGAAGAGGACAAAGTTCGCGGCCCGCGCTCCTACCGCCGTAGCCAGCGTGCCGAGCGTCATCAGCATGCTCCCATCTCCGTTCAGGCAAATGACCTTGCGCCGGGGCTGGGCCAGGGCGATTCCGAGCGCGAAGTCGGCCGTATGGCCCATCGCGCTGTCGGCCGAGGCAAAATCCAGCTCGCTCGACGAATACCGCCCCCAGGGCCGGGTCACGCTCATGCAGGTCACGACGACGGCCGAGCCGCGGTGCCGCGCGAGGGGCTTGAGCAGTTGAGCCTTGGTGAGCATCGTGCCCGTCCGACCGTCTCACGTCATGTTCTTCGTCACGAGAAGGGCCGCGGCCCGCGATTCCCTCCGGGCGAGCCTGAAAAATTTCCGGATTTTAGGGAGATCGGCGTTGGATTTCAGGAAGCCGAAGGGGACGCCCCAGGCGCTTAGGGTCGGCTCGGTGATGAGGGCCGCCGAGTCCAGGCTGGGCCGGCTGAAGTCATCCGGAACGCGTGGCCGGGAGGGCGCAGGGGCGTCTTTGGCGGCCAGACTCGAATACCCCCGATACGTGATCAGACAGAGGACGGGGACACGCATCCGCTGGACCGTCCCCCTGAGGCCGTCGCCGCTCTCGAGCAGGCCGGTGTTTTGGGCCAGGATGACCGGGTTCTGCCCGCCGACCCACAATCCTGACGCCAGGGCAAACGCCTCCCCTTCCCGGGTTACGGGCACGAACCTCACTGACGGATCGTTCTCGAGAAGGGCCGCGAGCGGGCTCAGCGCCGTGTCCGCCAAGCCGACGCAGAATGTCGCCCCGCAGGCCTTCAGCTCCTCGAGGACGGACCTCGCGCTCAGCGTCATCCTGAGACCTCCCGGAACGGGATCACGCCCGGACAGCGGAAGGGCCCGCAAACCCGGCGTCAAGTCTAAGCTTCATGGCCAAGAATCTAACTCCGGCCTCCGGAGCTGTCAAGAAGCTCCGCTCTTGACGGTTATGCTACATTATACAAAAGAGGAGAGGAACGTCGATGGACCAAAAGAAGAAGCTCCGCATCCAGGACCTGGCGAAGATCCGGGAACGGACGCGCTCTCTGACGACCATCCGGGAGAGCGAAGGCCGAGCCAAGATCACGGTCCATATGGGGACGTGCGGGATCGCCGCCGGCGCCCGGGAAATCATGGACGCGCTCCTTGACGAGATAGAGAAGAGCGAGGTCAAGGATGTGATCGTGGCGACGTCCGGTTGCGCCGGGCTCTGCAACCGGGAGCCGATGGTCACCGTGGAGCTCAAGGACCAGCCCCCTGTCAAGTACATCGACCTGGCGCCCGAAAAGATCCGTCGGATCTTCATCCAGCACGTTCTCGGCGGCCAGATCGTCCGCGAATACGCCCTCGCGGTCGGCAGCGAGACGCTGTACTGAGGGGCCGCTTCCCGCACGGCCGCGGGTCAGACCGAACCGGTGCAGGAGCCAATCCCAAGAATCAACCCGGAAATAAAAAAGGGTACCTGTCCCACGGACAGGTACCCTTCCCGAAACGGCGTACGCTCGATTAAACCAGACCCTGCTCGAGCATGGCGTCGGCGACCTTGATGAAGCCGCCGATATTGGCGCCCTTCACGTAGTTCACCCAGTTGCCTTCCTTGCCGTACTTCACGCACTGCTCATGGATCGCCTTCATGATGCCGTGCAGCCTCATGTCGACTTCCTCGCGGGTCCAGGAGAGCCTCATGGAATTCTGACACATCTCCAGGCCCGAGGTCGCGACACCGCCGGCGTTCGCCGCCTTGCCGGGGGCAAAGAGAATCTTGGCGTTCAGAAAGACCTCGGTCCCTTCGAGGGTCGTGGGCATGTTCGCCCCTTCCCCGACGGCCTTGCAGCCGTTCTTGACCAGCGTCTTGGCGTCTTCGGCGCTGATCTCGTTCTGCACGGCCGAAGGGAACGCGACGTCGCATTTCACGCCCCAGGGGCGCTTGCCCGCGACGTACTCGGCGCCGAATTTCTTCGCATATTCCTGGATGCGGCCGCGCCGGACGTTCTTCAGCTCAAGAACGAAGGCCAGTTTCTTGGCATCGACGCCGGCAGCATCGTGGATGTAACCGTTCGAATCCGACAGGGTGACGACCTTGCCGCCGAGCTGGTTGATCTTCTCCACGGTGTACTGGGCGACGTTGCCCGAGCCGGAGACGGCGCAGATCTTGCCCTTGATGGAATCGCCCTTGAGCTTCAGGATCTCATCGACGAAATACACGCACCCGTAACCGGTCGCTTCCGGACGGATCAGGCTACCGCCCCAGGTCAGGCCCTTGCCCGTGAAGACACCCGTCACTTCGTCGCGGATCTTTCTGTACTGGCCGTAGAGGAATCCGATCTCCCGGCCACCGACCCCGATGTCGCCCGCAGGAACGTCGGTGTTGGGGCCGATATGCCTGTAGAGTTCCGTCATGAAGCTCTGGCAGAACCTCATGACCTCGTTGTCGGACTTTCCCTTGGGATCGAAGTCCGACCCGCCCTTCCCGGCGCCCATGGGGAGCGTCGTCAGGGCGTTCTTGAATACCTGCTCGAAGGCGAGGAACTTCAGGATGCCCAAGTTCACCGTGGAGTGGAAGCGGAGGCCGCCTTTGTAGGGGCCGATCGCGCTGTTCATCTGGATGCGGTAGCCCCGGTTGACCTGGATCTCCCCTTTGTCGTCCATCCAGGGGACGCGGAACATGATCACGCGTTCCGGTTCGGCGATCCTCTCCAGGATCTTCGCCTCCTGGTACTTCGGGTTTTCCTCTAGGAAAGGCATCAGAGATTCCGCAACTTCCTTCACTGCCTGGTGGAACTCCGTTTCGCCGGGGTTCTTGGCAATGATCTTCTGCATGAATGCGGAAACTTTCGTGGAAACATCCTTTACCGCCAAGTCCATTCTCCTTTCTTTGATTTAAGATTTATTTCAATATGGCGATATTGAAACCACTCCCGGTCGCTGCGATCATGTATGCCGATATCGAAAGCCTTCTTGAACCCCGGTCGCTCTCGATTTTCTCCTCAGAAACTAACCGTTTGCTGCCACCCTGACATTATGTCAAAATGCATGGAAATATCCGCTAAAATATAACATGGGTTCTTTTTTGTCAAATGGAATTTGGCCGTTTGGCAAGCCCACAGGGGGGCGACGGCCGAAGAAAACGGCCCCGATGCCCGGCCGAGAACCCCCGCCGCCCGGATTCTCCCGGACGGGCCCGTACTCTCAAGACAGAAAGGCAGGCCCGGAACCCCCGGAGCTCAACCGGAAGCCGCGGGCCAAGAAGATCAGCTGATTTCCCCCGTCAGGTAGGCCCGGGTCCGCGGGTCCCTGGGAGCGGCGAAGAGCTCTCCGGCCGGGCCGTGCTCGACGAGCTCGCCGAGAAAGAGAAAGGCGAGGTGATCGGCGATCCGGCGGGCCTGCCGAAGGATGTGCGTCACGACGACGACCGTATAGTCCTTTTTGAGCTCCATCAGCCTCCGTTCGACGTTCTGGCTGGACTGGGGGTCAAGGGCCGAGGTCGGCTCGTCTCCGAGGATGATCTCCGGCTCGACGGCCAGGCCGCGGGCCAGGCAGAGCCTCTGCTGCTGGCCGACGGAGAGCTCGGAGGCAGGATGGTGAAGCCTGTCGCTGACCTCCGCCCACAGCCCGGCGACTTTCAGGAAGTGCTCGACGGTCCGGTCGAGGGCGGGGCGGGAGCGCTCGCCGTGGATCCTCGGGCCGTAAGCGACATTATCGTAGATCGACATCGGCAGGACCTGCGGTCTCTGGGACAGGAGTCCCATCTTCTTCCGGATCCGGGTCACTTCGACCCCCGGCGCATAGATGTCCTCCCCGTCGACGAGAATCTCCCCTTCGACCCGGACCCCGTCCGCCTCGTCGAGCAGCCGGTTCAGCGATTTGAGGAGCGTCGTTTTGCCGCAGCCCGAAGGCCCGACGACGACCGTGATCTTCTTCTCGGGAATCTCCAGGTCGACGTCCTTCAGGACCTGGAGGCCGCCGTAGAAAACGCTCAGCCCGCGGACGCTGATCGGGGCGCTTTCGCTCATCGGCGGCCCCGCTCATCATTTGACGACATGGCGCGTGAATCTCCGCATGATCATCCGCCCCCCGACGCTCACCGCGAGGATGACGAGGGTCAGGACGACGGCCGAGGCATAGGCCCGCTGCTGGACTTCGGGTAAGGGCGTCCCCAGCTGGAAGAAGATCGCGAGCGGCAGGGTGGCGGCCGGGTCGAGCAGGGACGCCGGGACGCGGTCCGTGAATCCGGCCGTGAACAAGACCGAGGCCGCGTCGCCGATGCCCCGCCCGAAGGCCATCAGGACGGCCGTCAGGAGGCCGGGGAGGCACTGGCGGATGACCACTCTGACAGCTGTCTCGAATCGCGTGGCGCCGAGCGAGGCCGAGGCCTCCCGGAGCTCCCGGGGCACGAGCCTCACGACCTCGTCCATGGCCCGGGTCATGATGGGGAACTCGATGAGGGCCACCGTCAGGATCCCGGCGAGAAGGGAGGCCCGGAGGCCGAAAAACATCATGGTCAGGAAGCCGAAGGCGCCGTAGACGATCGACGGCACTCCCCAGAGGACGTCGAGGAAGAACCGCGTCCCGGCGGCCGTCTTCGAGCCGCGGCTCTGGTAAACATTGAGGTAAAGGGCGAGCGGCAGGCTGAGGAGGAAAGCCAGGGCCGTGGCCCCAAAGGCCAAGTCCAGGGAGCCGACAATGGCGTTCAGGATCCCTCCCTCTTTGCCGATGTAAAAACCGCCCCGGGGCGTCCGGGTGATCATCGACAGGCTCAGGGCGGGAAACCCCTTCCAGACGATCGTCCCGACGATGAGCAGAAGGCTGGCGATGACGAGGGCCGTGGAAAGGACCATGAGGCATTTGAAAAAGGCCTCGACTCTCTTTCTGGCGGCCAAGTTTTCGCGGCAGCGGCGGGGCGTCAACGGACCCTCCGTTCGACCCGGATCAGGATCCTCCGGGCCAGGACGTTGAAAAAGAGCACGACCGCGAGCAGGACCAGGGCAGCCAGCATCAGAGCTGAATCATACAGGGGCACGGACATCATCTCGCCGTAGTTGTTGGCGATGAGGGCCGGAAGCGGATAGCCGGGGTCGAACAGGGAGGTCGGAGCCGCGGGTACGTTCCCGGCCACCATCAGGACGGCCATGGTTTCGCCGAAGGCCCGGGAGAAACCGAGGACCGAGGCCGCCAGGATCCCCGGCGTTCCCTTTCTCAGGACGACGCAACGGGCCGTCTCCCAGCGGGTCGCTCCCAGGGAGAAGGACGCCTCGCGCAGCGAAAAGGGAATAGAGGCAAAGACTTCCAGCGAAACGTGGATGATGGTCGGAAAGATCATGACGGCCAGGACCATTCCGCCCGCGAGAACGCTGTATCCCGTCGAGGCGACACCGAAGAGGGGCGCGAGCCAGCGGCCGACGAACGGCACGATGAGAAGGACACCCCAGAGGCCGTAGACGACCGACGGCAGGCCGGCCAGGAGGTCGACGATGGGGCGTGCGAATTCCCGGACGAAACGTGGGGCGAACTCCGAAAGATAGATCGCCGTGAGGATCGAAACGGGAACGGCCAGGAGGAGGGCCGTCACGGTGACCCAGACCGTCCCCATGATGAAGGGGAAGAGCCCGAAGCTGCCGTGAAGAGGATGCCAGGACGAGCCGAACAAGACCCGGGCCAGCGGCTGCACCGCAAGGACGGCCCTCGACTTGAGGAACAGGCCCAGGACGATGAATAGGACGAGGAGGCCCGGGAGAACGGCGAGAACGGACATCCCCCGGCGGGCCAAAGCGTCCTTGAACAGTCTCATTTCCTGCCCGCTCCGGGACCCCCGACCAGGGCCAGGCTCCGCGCGGTCCGTTCGGGACCGAGGGGAAGGTATCCCATCTCCGTCACGTACTTCTGCCCGTCGGTCAGAACCCACTTCATGAATTCGACCAGCGGGGAGCCCCCCGGACGTCCCCTCATGACGAAATAGAGATCCCTGGCCGGGGGGGACGGATAGACGTTCGCGGCGATCGCCCGGATGAGGTCGCTGCGCGTGTCGTAGATCCGCTCCTCGGGGTCAAGCCGGCCGTTGCCGTTGAGGTCGAGGGGGCAGATCGCAAGCCCATCGACCGGCTTGTTCGTCTTGAGGTCGTAGGCGAAACTGATATTGTTGTAGCCGATCCCGAGAGGATCCCGCTTAACGGCTTCGGCCAGCCCGGGGTCCCCGTAGACGCCGACGCCGGCGAGGTCCTCCTGCCGCCGGCCGAGATAGGCCGCCCAGGTTTCCGCGGCACCGCAGGCGTCCGAGCGGGTATAGACATGAATCGCGGCGCCGTCAGTCCGGCCGACGAGCGCCCCCCACGTCCGGGCGGTCTGCGTGATCCAGATCCGGACCAAGTCCTCTTTCCTGAGGCCCCGGCGCCTGAGATCGTCCAGAAATGGGTTCTTCGGGTTCAGGGTCGCCACGACGGCGTCCTTGGCGACGGCCACAGCCACGGCGCCCTTCTCCCGTTCGGCCGGGCTGATCTCCCGCGAGGCCATGCCGATATCGACCGCACCGCCCAGGACGTCGGCGACGCCCTTGCCCGCGCCGCCGGCCTGGATGTCGATCCGGACCCCGGGATGGAGCCGCTGGAACTCCTCGGCCCACTTGATGGCCAGGGGATAGAGGGCCCACGCGCCGGAGACCGAGAGGCGCCCGCGCAATTCCTCGCGCGCCGGCCGCCCGGAGAGCCTCGGGGCGGCGAAGGCCGCTCCGAGAACCACGATCAGTGCCAGGACCCCTTTTCTCATCGCCCGCTCCGGCTGCGCGCCGGCCGTCCGGCCTGCCGCGCGAGCCTGCTCCTCGCCACGAGATCGGCGAAAGTCGTCTGCTCCAGAATCCCCGCCACGGCATCACGGACGTCCTTCCACAGCCACCGCAACCCGCACGCCGTTTCCATCGGGCAGGCCTCGTGCGCCATGACACTGACGCAGTCGATCGGGGCCAGCGGCCCGTCCATAACCCGGATGACCTCGGCCACGGTGATCTCCGACGGCGGCTTCGACAGGACATAGCCGCCCCTCTGGCCCTTGCGGCTCTTGAGGTATCCGGCGCGCTTTAGGAGGAGGAGGATCTGCTCCAGGAACCGCAGGGGGATGTTCTGGGCCTCGGATATCTCCCGGATATGAAGGGGGCCGGTCTCATGACGGAGGGAGAGCTCGAGCATCGCTCGGCTCGCGTATTCGCCCTTCGTCGAAAGCCGCATCGGTTCTGCTCTTAGTCGACTAAATCAATAGACTAAATCATTTAACATGGGAGAAGCCGGGATGTCAAGGGATTTCTTAGGGAGCCGGAATGAGCTAGACGAGCAGCGGCGGCACGATCAAGAAGAAAGCGGGCGCCGCGAGGGCCGTCTCCAACGATCGCTGAAGGACACGCCGCTTGACTACAAAGTGCTTGGCATACCCCGCGTCAGTGATGGCGAAGGCGGCGGCCAGAGGGGCGAAAATCAGGCTGACGAAAAAGACGATCCCCCACACTCGCGCCCCTCGACGGGCATCACCGAACGAACGCTTTCCGCCCCGCATAAACGGCGTTGGAGCCGAGCTCCTCCTCGATCCTCAGGAGCTGGTTGTATTTCTCGACCCTCTCGCCTCGGCAGGGCGCCCCGGTCTTGAGATGTCCGGTGCCCATGGCCACCGTGAGGTCGGCGATGAAGCTGTCGACCGTCTCGCCGCTCCGATGGGAGATCATGGCCCCCCAACCCGCCTTGCGAGCCAAGCCGATCGCAGCCACGGTTTCCGTCAGCGTCCCGATCTGGTTGAGCTTGATCAGGACGGCGTTGGCGGCGTTCTCCGCGATCCCCTTCGCGATGCGCTTGACGTTCGTGGCGAAGAGGTCGTCTCCGACGAGCTCGATCTTATCGCCGAGGGCCCGGTTCAGAAGCTTCCATCCGCCCCAATCGTCTTCGGCCAGACCGTCCTCAAGGACGAGGATCGGATATTTGCGGACCCAGGCTTCATACATCCGGACCATTTCTTCGGCCCCCACTTTCTTATTCTCGGTCCGCAGATGGTACAGGCCGTCCTCGCAGATCCCGCTCGTCGCCCCGTCCACGGCCAGCACGATGTCGTCGCCGGGCCTGTAGCCCGCTTTCTCGATTGCCTTCAGAATGGTCTCGACGGCTTCGGCGTTCTTCTTGAAGGCCGGAGCGAACCCGCCCTCGTCGCCGACACCCGTCGACAACCCGGCGCCCTTCAAGACGCCCTTGAGGACGTGATAGATCTCGGCGCCCCAGCGCAGGGCCTCGCGGAAGCTCGGGGCCCCGACCGGAGCGATCATGAACTCCTGGAGGTCGGTGCTCTGCCAATTGGCGTGCACTCCGCCGTTCAGGATGTTGAACATGGGCACCGGCAGCAGGCTGGCCGAGATGCCGCCGAGATAGCGATACAGGGGCAGCCGTACGGACGCGGCCGCCGCGCGCGCCACGGCCAGGCTCACGCCCAAGATGGCGTTGGCCCCGAGCTTGCCCTTGTTATCCGTCCCGTCGAGGGTCAATATAGCCTTGTCCACACCGGCCTGGTCGAGGGCGTCCAGATCCCGCACCGCCTCGGCGATGTCGATATTAACGTGCTCGACCGCCTTGAGAACGCCTTTGCCCTGGTAACGGCTCTTTTCCCCGTCCCTGAGCTCCAGGGCTTCGTGAACCCCCGTCGAGGCCCCGGATGGGACGGCGGCCCGCGCCGATGAGCCGTCGTCTAGCGCGACCTCAACCTCGACCGTCGGATTGCCTCGGGAATCGAGGATCTCTCGGGCATGGACTCTCTTGATAAAAGTGGACATTTTCGACTCTCCTTGCTCTGGCCGGCCCGCCGAAAAGGGCCTCACCGCAGAAACGCTCGCGGCCGCCGACTGTTCGAAAAATTTTAGCACGATCCGGGGGATTTCTCCAGAGCCGCCGGCCGGGACCGGAATTGACAACCTCCCCCTCAGGTGCTAAATAAAGGGACGGAAACCGGCGCTTCGGGCAGAGGCCGCGAACCTTCCGGAGGGGAGATTCCATGGACATCATCCAAGTCATCCTGAAACTGGTGCTGGCTATCGCCCTGGGGGGACTGATCGGCCTCGAGAGGGAGGCCAGCCAAAAGCCGGCCGGCTTCCGGACGAACATTCTCGTTTGCGTCGGCTCGGCCATGATGATGACCATGGCCGTACTTCTCATCCAGGCCAAGGGCGGCACGACCGACACAATGATCCGGATGGCGGCCGGCGTCGTCACCGGGGTCGGCTTCCTCGGGGCGGGAACCATCCTCCACGAGCGCGGAGTGATCGCCGGACTGACGACCGCCTCGACGATCTGGCTCGTGGCGGGCCTGGGCCTCGTGATCGGGGCCGGCTATTACGTCCCGGCTCTCATCTTCACCGCGCTGACCATCCTCACGCTCGTCCTCTTCCGGCGCGTCGAGGAATTCTACCTCCGGAAATCCCAGTTCCAGTACCGCGTCAAATTCAGCGAGCGGCCCTACATCCTGTCGAGCCTCCGCAAGCTCGCCCTGCATCACGGTATCCGGCTGGAGAAACTGACGCTGAAGGGCGAAGGGAAATCCTACATCGTGAGCTTCCTGTTTTCCGCCGCCGAGGAGAAAGAGCAGGAATTCAACCAGGGCCTGTTCGAGCTCGCGGACATCGAAGAGCTGAAGGTTGAGTAGGACCGTCCTCCTCCTGGCGACGACCAACCCGGGCAAGGTCCGGGAGATCCGCGCCGCCTTGAAAGGTCTGCCCCTGACGGTTCTCGGCCTCCGGGATGCCCTGCCGCGCGTCGGCCACCGCGAACGAGGGGCGACATTCGAGGAGACCGCCCGGGCCAAGGGGCTGTTTTACGGCCGGAAGTGGAAGGGCCTGACCCTGGCCGAGGACTCCGGCCTCGAGATCGACGCGCTCGGCGGGGCCCCGGGCGTCCGCTCGGCGCGCTTCTCCCGGCCCAGCCCCACGGACGCCAAGAATATCCGCAAGGTGCTCCGGCTTCTCAGGAACGTCCCCGGCCGCGCGCGGGGGGCCCGCTTTGTCTGCGCCATGGTCCTTGCCGACGGCGGCCGGGTAATCAAGGAAATCCGGGGCGAGGTGCGAGGTCGCATCGCATTCGAACCCCGGGGCGAAAACGGCTTCGGTTACGACCCTCTGTTCTACTACCCTCCCCTCCGCAGGACCTTCGCCGAACTTCCTCCCCGGCTCAAGAGCGCGGTCAGTCATCGCGGCCGGGCCCTGGCCAAGCTCAGGGCTTTCCTCAAAGCCTATATCAAGGAAGAAGGCCGGTAGGGCCTTCCGGGCCGGAGGGGAAGGGGGACGCCCCCTTCCGCCTATTTGGCTGGACTATCCTGGCCGACGGTGATCAGGTCCTTGATCTGGGCGAAGATCTTCTCACTGATCCCTTTGACCTTCATGATGTCTTCGATCTTCTTGAAGTCTCCGTTCGTGGTCCGGTACTCGATGATCTTCCGGGCCACGGCCGGTCCGATCCTCGGCAGGGTTTCGAGCTCGGCCTGGCTCGCCGTGTTGATGTTGATTTTGGCCTTCGCGGCGCCCGTCTGGCCATAGGCCCCGGACACGGACAGGACGAGAAGCGCTGCCGCCAGCCCTAAGGCCAGCCCTTTGTTGGTTCTTACGGTCATGGAAACGACCTCCTTTCTCCGTCCGGAAATGCAAGAGCGATGCCAAGCGTGTCTCCCTGCAACATTATTTATTATCAATAGGATATAAAATCACTGAGGCCCGAGTGGACAACGGAAGGCGACAGATCCGCCGGAAAAGGGAAACCCGCGTTGGCCCGCCGGCCCGGCGCAACTCCGCCCCCCGCGCCCGGTCACGGCCTCATGACCGCGGATGGCTTTTTCTATAGACGGTGAGCAGCTGCCGGAGATCGACGTGGGTGTACTTCTGCGTCGTGGCCAGGCTCGAGTGGCCCAGAAGCTCCTGGATGACACGCAGGTCCGCCCCCCGGCCGAGGAGATGAGAAGCGAAGGAATGCCGGAGCGAGTGGGGGCTGATCTTCCGGTTCACGGCCGTCTTTCGGATGGCCGCTCGGACCATGCGCTGGACCGACCGTGTCGTCAGCCGTTCGCCCCGGTAGTTGAGGAAGACGGCGCTCTCCGACGATGCTTCGGCCTGGAGACCGGGCCGCACCCGGAGGTAGACTTGAAGGGCCGCCGCCGCCTTCCGTCCGAATGGCACGAGCCGCTCTTTCTTTCCCTTGCCGCGGACCCGGA
Organism: uncultured Eubacteriales bacterium; assembly: GCA_964551995.1. Taxonomy (GTDB): domain Bacteria; phylum Acidobacteriota; class Aminicenantia; order Aminicenantales; family Saccharicenantaceae; genus DATKJS01. The sequence continues at coordinate 228,771 of CAZKFD010000013.1, read as the reverse complement.
CCAGCCGTTCCCCGAGATGCAGGTCGCCGAGGTCGATCCCCACGAGCTCGCTCACCCGGATTCCCGTCGCATAGAACAGCTCGAGGATCGCCCGGTCCCGGAGGTCGATGGGCTTGTCGGTCAGGGGCAGGTCGAGGAGCCCCGCGGCCTCCTGCTCGGACAGGAAGGAGGGCACATGTCTTTCCAGCTTGGGCGTCGCCAGGAGCCGGGCCGGGTTCTCCGCGATCCGCCCCCTCCTCACGCAGAACTCGTAGAAGGATCGCATGGCGGCCAGCTTGCGGCCGATGGTCGATTTCGCCAGCTTTCTCTCGTGCAGCGACGCCAGGAAGCCGCGCAGGACGACGTTGCCCGCCCTGTTCCACCGGACCCCGCTCTCCCGCAGGTACTCCGCAAGCTGCCGGAGATCACGCTCGTAGCCGACGATGGTATGGGCCGAGGCGTTCCGCTCATGACGCAGATAGGCGAGAAATTCAGACAGTTCCTTGTTCATCGGCTCCGGGGTTGTCTTCGCCCTTCTTGGCCGCATCCCAGACCTTTTCCCGGGGCACGGTCTCCTTGAAGGAGCACTTTTCGTTCCAGCAGTGGAGATAGGGCTCGCCCCGCAGGAGGTTCTTCCTGAGGAGGAATTTCTGCCCGCAGGAGGGGCACGGCCTGTTCACCGGCTCGTCCCATGTGGCGAAGGTGCACTTGGGGTAGTTGCTGCAGCCGTAAAAGATCTTCCCGCGGCGCGTCTTGCGCCGCAGGATCTTCCCGCCGCAGCGGAGCGGGCAGTCGATGCCGGTCTCGGCGGTCTCCTTCTTGATGTACTTGCACTTGGGATAGCTGGAGCAGGCAACGAAGGGCCCGAACTTCCCGAACTTCTGGACGAGGAGGGACCCGCACTTGGGACATTTCTCGTCGAGCGGCTTGGACTCCTTCTTGACCAGACTCTCCCGGAATTTGCACTTTGGATAGCCGGAACAGGCCTTGAAGCGGCCGAAGCGGCCGTCCTTGATGACGAGGGGGGACCCGCACTTGGGGCACTTCTCGTCGAGCGGAATCCCCGTCCGTTTGACGCCCTCCGACTCCTGCCCCGCCTTCATGTATTTGTCGAGGAGGCTGTAGTATTCGCGGAGGCTGTCAACCCCCTTCTGCTCCCCGTCGCTGATCTCGTCGAGCTCCTCCTCCATATGGGCCGTGAAGGCGTACTCCATGAGCTCCGCGAAGTACTTGACGAGAAAATCCGTCACGTACATCCCGAGGTCCGTGGGGATGAACTTGCCCTTGTCCTTGACGACATAGGTCCTGTCCTGAAGGGTGGAGATGATCGGGGCATAGGTGCTCGGCCGGCCGATGCCCCGGGATTCGAGCTCCTTGACGAGTGTCCCCTCCGTGTAGCGCGCCGGCGGCTCGGTGAACTTCTGCTTGGGCTCGAGGCCCAGGAGCTTGAGGACCTCGCCCTCGCGGGCCTTGGGCAGAAGCTCCTTCTCGCCGTTGCCGTTCGGGTAGGCCGCCAGGAAGCCGTCGAACTTGACGACCTCGCCCTTGGCCTTGAAGCCGTAGGCGGGGGCCTTGTCCGACGTGACGGCCGTCTTCGCCTCGCCGGGCCGGACGGCGATGTCGAACTCCGTCTCCTCGATGACGGCCGAGGCCATCTGTGAGGCGACAAACCTGTTCCAGATCATCCGGTAGAGGTCGTATTCCTCCTTCTTGAGAAAGGACTTGACCTTGTCCGGCGGAAAGTCGAAGTGCGCGGGCCGGATGGCTTCGTGGGCGTCCTGGGCTTTTTTGGCATTCTTGAAGAAGTTGGGCTTGGCCGGGACATAGGCGGGCGAGAAGGTCTGCTCGATATATTTCCTGGCCGCGGCCTGGGCCCCCTCCGAGATGCGGACCGAATCCGTTCGCATGTAGGTGATCAGCCCGGTCTGGCCGAGCTCGCCGATCTCCAGCCCCTCGTAGAGCTTCTGGGCGATGAACATCGTCTTCTTGACGGGGAAACGCAGGATCCGGAAGGCGTCCTGCTGGAGGGTGCTCGTGATATACGGGGGGCCGGGATGGCGCTTTTTCTCCTGGACCCTGATGCCATCGAGGACGAAGGGCGCCCTCTCGCAGGCCTGGACGACCGCCTGGGCCTGCTCCGCGGTCTTGACCTTGGCCTTCTTGCCGTCGATCTTCACGAGCGAGGCCTTGAAAGCCGGCGGCACTTCCGCTTCGAGCTGCGCCGTGATGGTCCAGTACTCTTCGGGGACGAACGCCCGGATTTCCTTCTCCCGCTCACAGATGAGCCTCAAGGTCACGGACTGGACGCGGCCGGCGCTCAGCCCTTTGCCGATCTTCTTCCACAGAAGCGGGCTGATGAGATAGCCGACCAGCCGGTCCAGGATGCGGCGCGTCTGCTGCGCTTCGAGCTTGCGCGTGTCGATTTCTCCCAGCGTCCTGAAAGCTTCCTCGATCCCCTCCTTCGTGATCTCGTGGAAGATGGCCCGCGAGATGCGCGGGTTGTCGTCCTTGATGAGCTGGCTGATGTGCCAGGAGATGGCTTCTCCCTCCCTGTCCGGGTCCGCCGCGAGGATCACCCGGTCGCTCGACTTCGCCGCCCGCTTGAGCTCGAGGACGACCTTCTTCTTTTCAGGGATGATCTGGTAAGTCGGCTGGAAGTCCGCCTGGACGTCGACGCCGAGCTTTTTTTTCGGCAGGTCGCAGACGTGGCCCATGGACGCTTTGACGAGATAATCCCCGCCGAGATAGTGGTTGACGGTCTTCGCCTTGGCCGGCGACTCGACGATGACGAGCGACTTGCCCACCTAAATTCTCCTCTGAAACAATTTTCCCGGATGCTGGACGGTCAGCCCCCGGAGCTCGAGTCCGAGAAGGAGCGCCAACAGCTCCGAGACGGGAAAATCCGTCCGCTCCGCGAGTTCGTCGATATGCACGGCGCGGTCCGTCGGGAGTTCCTTCATCAGCAGCGCCTCGGCCCCGGTCAGAGAATCCCGACTATTGTCGTCCTTCTCTTCCCGTTGCGCAAGGAGTTTCTCACGCCAGGGGGAGGAGAGCTCGTCGGCTACGTCTTCCCAGGTTTCGACCAGCCTGGCCCCCGCCTTGATCAGAGCGTTGGTCCCGCGGCTCAGCTCCGAGGTGACGTTTCCCGGGACGGCCATGACGCCTCGGCCCTGGTCGAGGGCGAACTTGGCCGAGATCAGGGAGCCGCTGCGTGCTGCGGCCTCGACGACGACCAGGCCCAGGGCGAGGCCGCTGATGATCCGGTTGCGCACCGGGAAATTCCTCTGCAGGGGCCCGGTCCCCAGGGGGAACTCCGTGAGAACGGCCCCCCGCTCGGCGATCCGACCCGCCAGGCCGGAGTTCACCCTCGGATAAATAACGTCCAGTCCGGAGCCAAGCACGGCAATCGTCCTCCCTTGCCTGAGGCCCCCCCAGTGCGCGCAAGCATCGATGCCGACGGCCAAGCCGCTGACGATGACGCAGCCGCGCGAGGCCATGTCGGCGGCCAGCTTCTCGGCCAAGGCCCGCCCATAGGGCGTGGGCCGTCTCGATCCTACGACGGCCACTGCAAGATCATCAGGAATCTCGGCCCGCCCCCGGCAGTAGAGAACGAGCGGCGGGTCGAATATCTCTCGCAGATGCCTCGGATAACCGGGGTCCTCGAAGGTCAAGACACTATACGCCATCCCGCGGATTTTTTCCAGTTCCCGCTCGGCGTTCCGGAGGGCCAAGCCGCTCGTCAGGGCCCCGACGGCCTCGCCGGTTAAGCCCAGGCCTCCAAGGTCGGCCGGCCGCGCCCGAAAGATCTCGGCGACCGACGGGCAGCGCGCGAGAAGCCTCCGGCCCGCCTCCGGCCGCGAATAGAAAACGAGGTGCAGAGCCAGCCAATGAAGCGTCCGCTCGTCCACGCCGCCCCTCCGTGAGGAACAGACGCGCGGACACCGGCGATTGTCGCATCAGGATCCCGAAGGCGCCGGGCCGTGAAACGGGCGGGCAGAGGGGAGTCGTCCTCGGCGCCCGAAAGCCTAGGGACCCCCGCGGACCGGTCCCGTGACCATGATCTGCTTCTCCCGCGAGGTTTCACCGTGGACGATTTTGAGGCGCCTGCGGGGAATGCCCAGGAATTCCGCCAGCCGCTCGACGACCTCCCGGTTCGCCCGGCCCTTCTCCGGGGACGCCCACACCCGAACCCTGAAAGTCCCCGGGCCCGTCTCCTGAACCCCGGGATTCTTGGCCCGGGCTCGGACCCTGACCGTGAGAAGCGCCGTCATGGCCCCCGGGCCTCGGCTCCGATCCTAATTCCGCTCGTCGAGGATCGAGCGGTATTTCCTGAACAGCTCCTTGAGATCTTCTTTCGTGACGACATAGCGGCTGACATAAACCGAGAGGGCCGAACGGATCGGGTCGTTGGACCGGATGATGACGTAATCCCTCAGGACACCGGTCCTGTTCTGCGGCAGGAATCGGAATTCGACCTCTATGGACTTCCCGACGGGGACCAGGACCGGAAACGAAAGGGTCCGGCCGTGGGAGAAGAACTGGATCTCCTGGTGGGACATCTCGACCGACAGCTCGCGCTGGCCGGTGTTCCTGATCACAATGGCGGTGGACGGGGCTTCCCCTTCCAGACTCAAGCCCAGGTCGATGTTGTATTTGTTGATGTCGATCCTGGGCATGGGCGCCACTTCGATATCGGCCGAGACGCTCAGCTCCCGGCGCCCGTTCTCGGAATCGTTGGAGAGAACATACACGAACCGCCGCATGAGGCCCGTGTAACCGTGCGTATCCATGCTGACCTTAATCCGGCCCGTCTGGCCGGGGGCGATCTGGTCCGCCGAGGCCAACGCCGCCGTACAGCCGCACGATGTCTCGACCCGCTCGACGACGAGCGTCTTGTCCCCGGCGTTCCGAAAAACAAACTCATGCGTCAGGATCTCGCCCTGCTTGACCTTGCCGAAATCGAAGGACGTCTCCTTGAACACGGCCCGTGCCGACGCCGCCTCCCCGGACAGCCGCGCCCCGAAGAGAAGGCCTGCAGCGCACGCCAAGACAACGGTCAGCCGGCCTCGGAATCGTTTTCTCATGGGCGCCTCCAACGATCGAGATCTCATCCTCATATATATAGCCCTTCTGTCCGGGCTTGGCAAGGCGGGTCCGCGGGCGCCCGGAGTCCCGCGTCTTGAGCCTGGGCCAGTGTTGTGCTATACTAGCGCGAAAATGAAACGGAGGCAGGCCCCATCCGGAAAGCCGTTCTGGCCCTTGCGGACGGAAGCGTCTACGAGGGCGTAGGTTTCGGCGCGAGCGCCAGAGCCGGGGGGGAAGTCGTTTTCAATACCGGGATCGTCGGCTACCCGGAGAGCATCAGCGACCCGTCCTACCACAGCCAGATCCTCTGCCAGACCTACCCCCTCATCGGCAACTACGGCATCGATCCGGCGAGCTCCGAATCGGAGAAACCGTGGATCGCCGGCTACATCGTCTCGGAGCTTTGCGAGAAGCCGTCCCACGTGACCTCCAAGAAAACCCTGGACGAATGGCTCCGCGAGCACGCCATCCCGGGCATCGCGGGCGTCGACACCCGGGCCCTGACCAAGAAGCTCCGCGCCCACGGCGTCATGCCGGGCGTCCTGGCCGTCTCCGACGGCCCCTTGAATCCCCGCGGGATCCGCGCCCAGGCCCTCGGGCTGCCGGATCCGAACGCCCGGGACCTCGTGGCCGAGGTGACGACGCCCGAGATCCGGATCACGAACCCCGGCGCCCGCAGGTCCGTGGTCGTCATCGACTGCGGCGTCAAGCAGGGGATCATCCGCTCGCTCTCCCGCCGCGACGTTTCGGTCATCCGCGTGCCGGCGGCCACGGAGGCGGCCTGCATCCTGTCCTTCGCGCCGCGCGGGGTCGTCGTCTCCAACGGTCCCGGCGATCCCCGCCGCGCGGCGGCGACGATCGCGGCCGTCCGCCGGCTCATGCGGGAGAACGTCCCGATCTTCGGCATCTGCCTCGGGAACCAGATCCTCGCCCTCGCCGCCGGAGCGGAGACCTACAAGCTCAAATTCGGCCACCGCAGCCAGAACCAGCCCTGCCTCGAGGAGGGCACCGAGCGTTGCTACATCACGAGCCAAAACCACGGCTACGCCGTCGACCAGAAGAGCCTGCCGCGGGACTGGGCTCCATGGTTCACGAACGCCAACGACGGGACAAACGAGGGCATCCGCCACTGCCGCCGGCCCTTCTGGAGCGTCCAGTTCCATCCCGAAGCCTGTCCGGGTCCCACGGACACGGAATTTCTTTTCGACCGCTTCCTGGAGGCCGCCGGATGACAAAGCCCCGGAGGGTCCTCATCCTGGGCAGCGGGGCCCTGAAGATCGGCGAGGCCGGCGAGTTCGACTACTCCGGGAGCCAGGCCATCAAGGCCCTCAAAGAGGAGGGGGTCGAGGTCGTCCTCATCAATCCCAACATCGCCACCATCCAGACGTCCGAGGAACTTGCGGATCGCGTCTATTTCCTTCCCGTCACCCCACATTTCGCGGAACAGGTGATGGCCCGGGAGAAGCCGGAGGGCATCCTCCTGTCTTTCGGCGGCCAGACGGCCCTCAACTGCGGCGTGGCGCTCTGGAAGAAGGGCGCCCTCCGGAGGTGCCGCGTCCCCGTCCTGGGAACGCCGATGGAGGCTATCGAAAAGACCGAAGACCGCAAACTCTTCAACCGGGCTCTGGCCGAGATCGGGCTGAAGACGCCCCGGGGCATCGCCGTCCGGTCGGTCGAGGAAGGCCTGCAGGCGGCGGAAACGATCGGCTATCCCGTCATGGCCCGCGCCGCCTACGCCCTCGGCGGGAAGGGCAGCGGCATGTCCACGGACCCGTCCGGGCTCGGGGAGGCCCTGAGGAAGGCCTTCGCCTCGGCCCCCCAGGTCCTCATCGAGGAGTATCTCCAGGGCTGGAAGGAGATTGAGTATGAGGTCGTCCGCGACCGCGCGGACAACTGCATCACCGTCTGTAACATGGAGAATTTCGACCCGATGGGAATCCATACGGGCGAGAGCATTGTCATCGCCCCGTCCCAGACGCTCACCAACGAGGAGTACCACCGCCTCCGCCAGATCTCCATCCGGGCCGTCCGCCACCTGGGCGTCGTCGGAGAGTGCAACATCCAGTTCGCCCTCAACCCCCGCGACGGCGACTACCGGATCATCGAGGTCAACGCCCGGCTGTCGCGGAGCTCGGCCCTGGCCAGCAAGGCCACCGGCTACCCCCTGGCCTTCGTTGCCGCCAAGCTCGCCCTGGGACACCGGCTTCCCGAGCTCCCGAACTCGATCACCAAGGTCACCTCGGCGTGCTTCGAGCCGGCCCTCGACTATCTCGTCGTCAAGATCCCGCGCTGGGACCTCAAGAAGTTCGGCCGCGTCTCGAAGAAGATCGGCTCGGAGATGAAGTCCGTCGGCGAGGTCATGGCCGTCGGCCGGTCGTTCGAGGAAGCCATCCAGAAGGCGGCCCGGATGCTCCAGATCGGCATGTACGGCCTCGTCGCCAACGAGAACTACTCCTTCGAGAACCTGGAGAAGGAGCTCCGCCATCCGACCGACGAACGGCTCTTCGGCATCGCCGAGGCCCTGAAGAAAGGGGTCGGTATCCAGCGCATCCACGACCTGACCCGGATCGACGTCTGGTTCCTCGAAAAGATCAAGAACATCGTCGAGTGCGAGTCCCGGATCCGGGCGCGGCGGCTCTCCTCCCTGACGCCGGACGTCCTGGGCGAGGCCAAGCGGATGGGCTTTTCGGACAAGCAGATCGCGCTCCTCACGGAGTCGACCGAGATGAGCGTCCGGGCGGCGCGGAAACGGGCGGGGATCGCGCCGGCCGTCAAGCAGATCGACACCCTGGCCGCCGAGTACCCGGCCCGGACAAACTACCTTTACGTGACGTACAACGGGCGGGAGCACGACGTGCCCTTCACGAACGGCTCCGGCGAGCCGCAGAAGGTCCTCGTCCTCGGCTCCGGCTCCTACAGCATCGGGTCGTCCGTCGAGTTCGACTGGTGCTGCGTCAACGCCGCGCTGGCCCTCAGGAAAATGGGCTACGCGACGATCATGGTCAATTACAATCCCGAAACCGTGTCCACGGACTACGACATCTGCGACCGGCTCTACTTCGACGAGCTGAGCTTCGAGCGGGTCCTGGACATTTACGAGAAGGAGCGCCCGCTCGGCGTCCTCCTCTCGATGGGCGGCCAGATCCCGAACAACATCGCCCTCAAATGCCACCGGGCGGGGATGCGGGTCCTCGGCACGCCGCCGGAAAGCATCGACCGGGCCGAGAACCGTTTCAAGTTTTCGAGGCTCCTGGACGAGCTCGGCGTGGACCAGCCGGTCTGGAACGAGCTCCGGAGCGTGAGCGAGGCCCGGGCCTTCGCCCGCGCGATTGGCTACCCGGTCCTCATCCGCCCCTCCTACGTCCTCAGCGGCGCGGCCATGAGCATCGTCTTCAACGCGGGCTACCTCGACCGCTACCTCCAGAAGGCCTCGCGCGTGACGCCCGAGTACCCGGTCGTGATCTCCAAGTTCATCATGAACGCCAAGGAGATCGAGATGGACGCCGTGGCCGACCGCGGCGAGGTCATCGCCTCGGCCATCGTCGAGCACATCGAGAACGCCGGCGTCCACTCGGGCGACGCGACCATGGTCCTCCCGCCCCAGAAGCTTTACATCGAATCGATCCGCCGGATCCGTGAGATCGGGCGCGAGATCGCCCGCGCCCTGCGGATCACCGGCCCCTTCAACATCCAGTTCCTCGCCAAGGACAACGAGATCAAGGTCATCGAATGCAACCTCCGGGCCTCCCGGTCCTTCCCCTTCGTCTCGAAAGTGGCCAAGACGAATTTCATCGAGCTGGCCGTCGCGGCCATGATGGGCCGCCCTGTCCGGAGCCGGAGGACGACGCTGGACCTGAATTACGTGGGCGTCAAGGCGCCGCAGTTCTCCTTCTCCCGGCTGAAGGGCGCCGACCCGGCCCTAGGCGTCGAGATGGCCTCGACCGGAGAGGTGGCCTGCCTGGGGGACGACGTTCACGAGGCCTTCCTCAAGGCGCTCCTTTCGGCGGGGTTCGCCTTCCCCCGCAAGAGCGTCCTGCTGACGATCGGAGGCGAGACCTCCAAGCACCGCTTCCTCGAGTCCGCCCGGAAGCTGCACGCTCTCGGACTCCGGATCTTCGCTACCGAGCACACCTCGAACTTCCTCAGGGAGAACGGAATCCCGACGACTCGGCTCTTCAAGGTCCACGAGAAAAGGGAGCCGAACATCCGCCGCTACATCGCCGGCGGCAGGATCGACTTCGTCATCTCCATCCCCAACCCCGCCAAGCGGGTGGAGTTCGACTCCGACTACCGGCTGAGGCGGATGGCCGTCGATTTCTCCATCCCCATCCTGACCAACCTTCAGGTCGCCGACCTCTTCGCCCAAGCCCTGGCTACGCACCCGATGAGGAGCCTCAAGGCCAAGCACTGGGCGGAGTACGAATAGAAGCCGAGACCTGGGCGGACCTTGCGCCGTTACGGCTTCGCCGCTGCCGGGGAAGCCGCCGGAAGGAAGGCCTCCGCCCTTCGGCTTGTCAGGCTCGCGGCACTCCGCTATAATCCCCGACAGGTGAGGTTATGAGAACACGCGCCCTGCTCTTTCCCGTCTTGACGGTCCTGAGCCTGGCCCTCGTCTGTCCGGCCCAGGAGACACCCCCGCATCCGCTGAAGGTCAAGGTCACGGCCGAGCAGGCCAATCTCAGGGAGAGGCCGGACATCAGCAGCGCCATCATCCAGCAAATCCCCGAAGGGACGATCCTTCAGGTCGACAAGAAGGAAGGGGAATGGTTCCTCGTCCGGTACACGCTCGAGGACGGGGGAGTGATCGGCGGCTACATTCACGAAAGCCTCGTCACCGTCGTCGGCGAATCACCTCCGTCCGCGACCCCGCCTGCGGGCCCGCCCGGGTCCGTGTCACGCGGTCCGGCCCGCGGCGTGCCGGCCGCGGCCGGCCCCGCCGGGAGGCAGAGCCTTATCCCCGTCGACATCGACGTCTCCGCCGGCATCAGCACCGTCATAGCCGACGACCTCAACAACGGCGCCCGGGGCCTGGCCGCATATAACGGCGCCCTCCTGGACCTCGCCTCCAGCGGCTCGATTGCCAGCCTCCACCTGGCCTACGTTCTCGGAGTCGAGCTCACCTACCGGCTCTCTCCCTGGTTCGGGGTGACCGTCGGGACGGAATATCTGAACGGCTGGCGGTCCGGCACGGTGACGTACGCGGCCGAGAACGTGTCTCCGCTGCTGCCACCGATGACGACCACCCATGTAAGTCTCCAGGCCGTCCCTGTCAAGATCGGAGTCCGCTTCTTCCCGGGAAGGGATTTCTATATCCGGGGGAGCCTCGGGTATTACACCGCGAAGGCCGGATACGATGACCATCTCGTCAATCCCGATGGCACCCAGGAGAGATGGAACGGAACGGCCACGGCCCACACGCTCGGGATGGAGGTTGGGGCCGGCGGGGAGTTCGCCGTCGGCCGGAACCTCCTCGTCTTCGGCGAGGCGGGCTTCCGCCTGGCCAGCCTGGACAACTTCAGCGGCTCCGGAACCTTCTCCGATGCGACGGGCACGGCCACGGAGGAGTCGGGGACGCTGTGGTATTTTCAGAAGATCGGAGCGAACGGGGCGACCTATAACCTCCTCCTTGTCCGCACGGCCCGGCCGAGCGAGGAGGGCGTCGTGGGCGCCCGGGCGGCCGAGGTCAACCTGAGCGGGACAGTCTTTCGGATGGGCGTCAGGTTCCGGTTTTGACCGGGCGGGAGCGCCGTTCGCGGAGGGCGGCGGCCCGGCCGGGCTTGACCTGGAGCACGCCCTCGAATATTCTGGGAATGGGAGGGTGTGATGTCCGTCAACCCGAAGCTTCTCAGCATCCTGGCCTGTCCCCTCTGCAAGACGGAGGTCAGGCTCACCGCCGACGAGAAGGGATTGAAGTGCGTGAGCTGCCACCGCGTCTATCCCATCCGCGACGACATCCCGGTCATGCTCATCGACGAGGCCACCGTCGAGCCGGGCCGCGCGGACCGGGATTGATCCCGGCGCTCCGTCCCGGCCTCCTTTCCTATTTATTTCGGGTTTCGAATCCCATATAATGAAGGCGCCATGTGCGGCGTCATCGGGATCTGGGCCAACGATTCTGTCATCCGGGACCTTTATCAGGGCCTCTTGGCCATGCAGCACCGCGGCCAGGACGCGGCCGGGATTATCACCTACGACGGGCGCTTCCACACGGCGAAGGGCAACGGCCTTGTTCGCGACATTTTCACCGTCGAGGCCATCCATAGCCTCCACGGCCCGATCGGCGTCGGCCACACGCGCTATCCGACGATCGGCGGCGGTGGCGGCGAGGATGCCCAACCCTTCCAGCTCAACTCCCCGTTCGGCATCATCATGGCCCACAACGGCAACGTGGCCAACTTCAAGGAGCTGCGGCAGGAGCTCTTCGAGAAATACCACCGCCTTCTGAACTCCGACTGTGACGTTGAGATCCTCCTCAACATCTTCGCCGAGTCCCTGGCCCGCGAGAAGGCCAGGACCCTGGAGCCGGAGCACATCTACAGGGCCGTCGAGAGCATCTTCAGGAAAGTCAAGGGCAGCTACTCCGTCGTCGCCTACATTGCCGAACAGGGGCTCGTGGCTTTCCGCGACCCGTACGGGATCAAGCCCCTCGCCTACGGCACGCGCAAGGACGGCCTCCTCCCCTCCTACGCGGTCGCTTCCGAGACGGTGACGCTCAACATCATGAACTTCAGCGAGATCAACGATATCGAGGCCGGCCAGGTCGTCTTTCTCGATAAGAAGCGGCACCTTCACAAGAAACGGCTGGCCCACTGCGCCCATTCGCCCTGCCTCTTCGAATGGGTCTACTTCGCCCGCCCGGATTCGTTCATCGACAACGCGAACGTCTACAAGTGCCGTGTCAACCTCGGCCGCTTCCTCGCCGCCGAGATTCGGAAGAGGAGGCTTGACATCGACGTCGTCGTCCCCGTGCCGGACTCCGCTCGCGACGCCGCGATCGAGATCGCCCGGGCGCTCCGCCTGAAGTACAGCGAGGCACTCGTCAAGAACCGCTACATCGGCCGGACCTTCATCATGCCGAGCGTCGACAAGCGGAAGGACTCGGTGCACTCGAAGCTCAACCCCATCGCCTCCGAGATCCGCGGCAAAAAGGTCCTCCTCGTCGACGACAGCATCGTGCGCGGCAACACGTCGCGGGCCATCATCGAGATGATCCGCGAATGCGGGGCGAAGAAGGTGTATTTCGCGTCCTACTCTCCGCCCCTCCGGCACCCCTGCGTCTACGGCATCGACATGCAGACGAAGACCGAGTTCGTGGCCCAGGACGCCGACGAGCGGGCCGTCGCCAAACGGATCGGGGCCGACAAGGTCATCTACCAGAAGCTCGACGCCCTCAAGAAGGCCGTCCGGATGGAGAACCCGAAGATCAAGAACTTCTGCGCCGCCTGCTTCGACGGGATCTACCCGACCGGCGATATCACGCCGGACCTCCTCGAGAACATTGAGACGGAGCGGAAACTCGCCCAGGACAGCCAGCTCGAGCTCAACATCTAGCCCGGGCCGCGCTAGAAACCGAACCCGCCCAGCAGGTCGGGCGCCCGCCCGATATTCCCGAGACCTATGGAGAACTTGAACTCTGTGGTCGGCTGGGGCAGGTAGAACGACGAGCCGAACTCGAACTGGAAATCGAGGCATTGGTAATGGTAGATGATCTGGGCGGCCGTGTAGAGCAGCCGCTTGGTCTGGATGTTGTAGTCGACCTCCCCCTGGACTCTCAGCGTCGGAAACCGCCAGCCGAAGCTCGCGCCGATCTGGTGCCGGTTGTAGAGGGCCAGGAGCTCGGGGTTGATTCCGGTGAGCCAGGCGTTCAGGCTCCGGTACCAATTGAGGGACACGAACCGGCCGTCGGCTTTCGAGCCCGCCGTGGCCGTCAGCCGAAGGGTCGCGAAGTCATGGTAGTACGGATTGAAGCCGAGCGCCGCGTCGACGCTGTAGTTCTCGTTCGGGTAGTACCGGATGAACCCGGTGATCTCCGAAAACCGCGGCGGTTTCCCGTCGACGAGATACTGGCTGAGAGGGCCGTTCTGCGGCGAGAAATAATACGTCTGGCTCAGGCCGAAGGCCAGCACCTCGACCGGCCGGTCGTTCTCCTTGAGGAGGAAGCGGCTCGTCACGCCGTAGCTCATCTGGTTCGTGAGGTAAAACCCGTAGGGAGTCACGATCCGGTCGGACTGACTGATCGGGCTGTCGTACGTGTAGTTGAATGACGGCTCGATGATGTTCTTGAGCCGAGGTTCGCCGTCCGCGTCGTAAAAGATTTTGTAAAGGACCGGCCCCGTGAGGTCCAGGCTGACGGCGACGTTCTTGGTGAAGAGCGGGGTGTTGACGATCTGGGTCGTCCCCGGGACGAGGCTCTCGCCGTAATAGGCGAGGTTGACGGCCAGGGAGGTATTGGCCGTCAGCCAGGGGATAGAGGAAAAGGGGACCGTGAGCGTTGGGCTGACCGTCAGGTCGGTCGAATGGCGCTCTGTCCCGGCCTGGTATTCCGAGTTCCAGCCGTACTGCCAGCTGTTGAACAGGCCGGTCATCGAAAAGTAAACCGGGGAGAAGAGCTTGACCTTGAAGACATTGAAGCTGACCTGGGGGAGAGAAGTGCTGACGATGGAGTCGTTGACGTCTGCGAAATACGTCGCCACACGGGAGACGCGCACGCTCACGTTGAAGCTGGACCACGAGCGCGAAAGGAACACCTGGGAGCTCTGGTTGGAGACGGAGGCCTGGCTGAAGTCCGTGTCGAAATTCTGCAAGAAGTTGAAGGACGACTCGTAGTCGACGCTGGCGGCCAGGGTGAACCCGCCGGGCAGGTCCTCATTGTGCTTCAGGCGGATGACGGCGCTGGAGCCCAGGTCGGCGTTCGGGGCGTTCGGATTGAATATGAAGTAGTAGAGGTCGAGCTGGCCGCCGGTGCCTTTCGCAAGCAGATAGCGGTATTGCAGGGCCAGGCCCACACCTTCGGTGGGATAGTAATCTACCCCGGCGGTCGCGTCCATGTTCCTAGCGATGGCCCAATAGAAACTTTCGGAAACAAGGAAGCCCTTGGCCGCCGAGAAGCCGATGTTGGGCATGAGAAACCCCGTGGCGCGGTCTTCCAGCGGATAGCTGAGGTAGGGCAGGTAGAAAATGGGGATGCTCTTAAGCGTGAAGACGGCGTCCCACATCCTGACGGAAGAGCCCTTTTTCAGGACGGCCCGGGAAAACGAAATGATCCAGCGCGGGACCGGCTGCGAGCACGTCGTGACCCGGGCCCGGCCGAGGTCATAGACGTCCGGGGCCACCCTCTCGATCGACGAGGCCGAATAAAAGAGGGACGGTTCGATCATCCCCGAGGCTTTCTCGATCTTGCCAATCCCGGTGTCGAGGTTGAAAACGGCCCGTTCAGCCCGGATGACTTCATCCGCAAGCTGAATGACGACGTTCCCATCGGCCAGGACGTCCTTGGTTCCGGGTGTGTATTCCACTCTATCGGCAAAGAGCAGCGTGTCCCGGTAATGGATCTCCACGTCGCCCGTGGCATAGATCCGGTCCTTGGTCATCTCCTTGTTCCGGGCGACGATCGTAACCTCACCCGCGCCTCCGCCTTCCTGGCGGCCGGAAGAGACGGCCCGGCCCGAGGGGGGCCCGGAGGAGAAGGCGGCCAGGGCAAAAAGAGTCACGAGGGCCCGGCGCCTCCACTCGAAGGATCGGGAATTCATCGCCTCGAATCTAGCATATCGCCCGGTGGGGAATCAAACGTCCGGGGCTCCGGACCGGCCGCCGCGACGGAAGCCTCCGTCAGTCGTCGGGCGAAGTATCCCTGTCCAATTTCTTAAGGGCCCGGAAGAGGCTCAGGATCCCCGAGGCGACGCCGAGGACCGTGAAAACGAGGAGAAGCCACGGCCCGGTGCCGAGCCACCGGTCGAGGAAATAGCCGAAAACGAGCCCGACGACGATGGAGGCCGGCAGCATGAGCCCGATGGAGCTCAATTCGGCGATCCTGCGAAAGCCGGAACGCGGCGGTTTCGGGCCGGCCGTCATCTCTCATCTCCGGCGCGGGTCTCCGGCGTTGTCCCGGCGGCGGGCCGGCGGAGACGGCTATTCCCGTTCAACTCCCGCTTCCTCCCCTGACGAGGCTTCGTCGAGGACGGCCCCGGCCCTACGGGAACCCGCCCAGGCCCCGCCTTCGAGAACAAGGGCGTTCCAGCCGAAGCCGAAACCGAAGGCCAGACAAAAGAGCTTGAAAAAGTCTTCGAATGAGCTCCCCGCGGCGCCGCCTTCGAACTGGGGGAAAACAACCAGGGTCAGGACGATGCCGACGGCCAGGGAAGCCAGGGCCGAATACACGTATCGGGGCCCGAAGCCGCGGACCTCGCCTTCCTTGAGCTTTCTCAGCCAGGGAAGAAGCGTCCTGGCCAGGATCCCCAGGAAAATGCCCAAAATCCGAATCACGAATGACGTCGTCATCGGCTTGTCCCTCCCGGCTCCGAGGCGGTTGGCCGCTGCGCGACTATTCTCAATAACGGCGGCCGGATTGTCAAGGACACGCGGAAAAATGCTATACTGACCCTATGACCGCCGTGACGTCCTTCGACCCCGAGGAGGAATGCATCCTTCGCCGGATTCCCAGGGAAGTCCTCGTTCTGGCCGCCCTCCTGGCGGAAGCCGTTGCCGTCCTCGCCGGCCTCCCGGCCGGCCTCCTCTTCCTGGGAGGGGGAGCGCTCGCGGCCCTGGGCTTCCTCTGGCTCAGGCAGTCCATGACCCGTTTTCTCCTCCGGGAAAAGGCGGGCGCCCTCCGGTCCGCCGTTCTCCTCTACGGCCTCCGGCTGTTGTTGATTTGCGGGGTCTTTTTCATTATAATTCTCCTCTTTCCGAAGAGGCTCCTTGCTTTCGGCGCCGGCTTTTCCGTGCTCATCCTGGTGATGCTGGCGGAAGGGGTGAGGGGCCTCCTTCGCATGAAGACATGGAAGGCCTAGAACACAGTCTGTACATCGTCGAGCTTTTCAACAGGACCTTCGGCCAGCCGGTGGCTAGGCTCCTCGGGCTGGCGGGTGTGAAGGTCGCGGATCCGCTTCATCTTTTCCCTGATTATGTCGTCATGGTCATCATCGTCACGGCCCTCCTTGTCGTCGTTTTCTGGCTGTGCACGCGGTCCTTCGCCCTCGTCCCCTCCAGGCGTCAGAGCGTCCTCGAGTTCATTTACGGGCTCTTCGAAAGCCTCGTCGCGGATACTATCGGACCGGAGGGCCGGCCGTACATTCCCGTCATCGGGACCGTCGGCATCTTCATCTTCAGCTGCAACATCATCGGCCTCGTCCCCGGCCTCATGTCGCCGACCAGCAAGCTCAACGTGACCGTCGGCTGCGCCCTCGTGGTGTTCTCCTATTACCATGCCCAGGGCGTCAAGGCCCAAGGGCTCGGGTACTTCAAGCATTTCGTGGGGCCGATCCCCGTGCTGGCTCCCCTGATGATCCCCATCGAGATCATCAGCCACTTCTCCCGGCCCGTCTCGCTGTCCATGCGGCTGTTTGGAAACATCTTCGCCGAAGAGCTCCTCATCCTGATCATGGCCTCCATCCTCCCCTTTTTCCTTCCCCTGCCCTTCATGGCCGTGGCCATCTTCACCTCGATCATCCAGGCGTTCGTTTTCGTCCTTCTCGCCTGCATCTATATCGCGGGGGCCATCGCCCAAGAAGAAGACCATTAAACGAAAAGGAGTTCCGCCATGACAAGAACACTTAAAGCCTTGAGCGCCCTGATCTTTCTCGCGGCGGTCAGCGCCGTCCCGCTCCTGGCGCAGGAGAGCGCCGGGCCCGGCGCAGCCAGGGCGTCGCTGTTCAAGATCTCCCTGATCGTCGGCGGAGCCGTGATCGCCCTTTCGGTCGTGGCCGGAGCCTTCTGCCAAGCGAAGGCCATCAGCAGCGCCTGCGAGGGGATCTCCCGAAACCCCGGCGCGGCGCCGCACATCCGCTTTCTCCTCATCTTCGGGCTCGTCCTGATCGAGACCCTCGTCATCTACGCTCTGCTCATCACGATCATCATCCTGATGGTCAAGTGGGGCGCGTACGCATAAGGCCCCCGGGGCGCGCCCCGTCGGGCGACGGGGAACGGAACGGATGACGTTCTCGGCCTTCAAGATACTGACCGCCTCCGTCAAGCGGTTCAACGACGACAAGTGCTGGACCTCGGCTATCGTCATCTCCTACTTCGCCCTTCTCTGTTGCGTGCCTCTTCTCGCGCTTTTCTTTTACGCCTCGGCCAAGATCGTCGGCAGCCCGGAGATCGCCCTCCGCAGCCTCAATATCTTCACCGACGAGTTCTTCGCCCACTCCGAGCCGGGATTTTTCACCCGGCTCCAAACCCTCTCCGGCAGCGTCACCAACCTCGGGATCTTCGGGCTCCTGGGCTCCCTGATCGCCGGAAGCTTCCTGTTCTCGAACCTCATCCTCGCCATCAATCAGATCTTCCGGACGAGCTACCACCGGTCCTTCTTCTACAACCGCCTGATGGAATACCTGGTCATGTTCATCACCGGGATCATCCTGCTGTTTTCCCTGGCCATCACGGCCGTCTGGACGGCCCTCGGACGGTCCCTCCAGCAGAGCGATATCGTGCTCTCCTACGTCAATCCCGGGGCCGTCAGGCTCGTCAATAACTTCTTCATCCAGTACCTGATCCCCTACGCCCTGATGTTCCTCGTCTTCTTCATCCTCTACAAGTTCATCCCGGAAACCCGCGTCCATACCCGGGCGGCGGCGCTGCCGGCGTCGATCGCGGCCCTTCTCTACGAGGCTTTCAAGCGGCTCTTCGCCTTCTATGTCGTCCATTTCTCGGCTGTCGGCGTCGTCCTGAACAAGCTCCTCCAGGGGACGCTGACGTCGATCATCTTCTTCCTTCTGTGGATCTCCTTCTCGCTGGTCATCATGCTCTGGGGAGCGGAGCTCGCCGCCCTGATCAACGAGAAGCTGGAAGCGGCCGTCGCCCCGCCGGCGAACGGGCCCCGGGAGCCGGACCCGAAACCCGCGTGACCCGCAGCCCTTGCCTACCCGAATGCCCGGGCGGCGCAAGAGTCGGGCGGACATCCGCTCATGAGAGAGGCGAATGCGGCGGCCGTTTGTTTCGGATGAAGGCGAACCGGAGCCGGGCTGAGATGCACGAGCCGGCGGGAACGGCCGGTCGACGTTTGTTCTTTATTTATTCCCTGATCATTATGGCAATTCTGCCTATTGGCGACTTTGCTCTTATCGCATATTTGCGCCGCAGATTACCGGGGGGCTCATTCAATTCTGACCCATAGACGGGGATGGTCGGCCCGGAAGGCGCGTGCCTTACTGGCGGCGCGAGAGGTATTCTTCGACGGAGAGGGCGGCGTGGACGCCCGTGCCCACGGCCGTAGCGACCTGCTTGGGGCAGGCATCGGAGACGTCGCCGGCGGCGAAGATCCCCGGGGCCGATGATTCCATGTTGTGCTTGACCTTGATCTGCCCCCAATCGTTGACCTCGAGGAGGCCCCACACGAAGCCCGTGGCGGGCTCGGTCCCGATGGAAATGAAGACCCCCGAAACGGCGAGGCTCGATTTTTCGCCCGTCTTCGCGTTCCGGAGGTCGACCGATTCGACGGTTTCGCCGCCGTTGATGACGTCGACGACGGTGTCCCAGCGGACCTCGATCTTGTCGCTCGCGAGCACGCGCTCCTGGTAGATGCGCTCGCCGCGGAACCTGTCCCGCCTGTGGACGATGGTCACCTTACGGCAGAACTTGGTCAGGAACAGCGCCTCCTTGAGCGCGTTGTCCCCGCCGCCGACCATGACGACGTCGCGCCCGGCAAAGAATGCCGCGTCGCAGGTCGCGCAGTAGGACACGCCCCGGCCCGTGAGGCGGTTTTCGCCCTCCAGCCCGAGCCTGCGGCAGGTCGAGCCCGTGGCGATGATGACGGCCCGGGCGAGGTGATCGGCCCGCGACCCATTCAGGCGCCAGGCCCCTTCGGAACCGGCCAGGCCCTCCACTTCTTCGGTCTCGATGCGGGCCCCGAATTTTTCGGCGTGCCTGCGGAAATCTTCTATGAGCTTAAACGGTGTCACGCCGTCGGGAAAGCCGGGGAAGTTCTCGACCCAGTCCGTCATCAGAATCTGGCCGCCCGGGATGGCCTTCTCGAGGACGAGCGTCGAGCGCCGGGCCCGGCCCGTGTAGACCGCCGCCGCCAGGCCCGCGGGCCCGGCCCCGATGATGGCGACGTCCCAGAGGTCGTCCACGGGCTCAGATGTGACGGGCGACAAGCTCGGCGAGCTTCCCCTTGGAAACGACGCCGACCGACTTTTCCTTGAGTTCCCCGCCCTTGAACAGCATCAGCGTGGGAATGGCCATGACGCCGTAGGTCATGGCGGTCTTGTTGTTTTCGTCCACGTTGATCTTGACAACCTTCAATTTCCCCTTCTGGGTCGCGGCGATCTCATCCAGTGCGGGGGCCATCATCAGGCAGGGTCCGCACCAGGGCGCCCAGAAATCGACCAGGACCGGGAGGTCGGACTTCAGGACTTCCTGATCGAAGCCGTCGTCTGTGCCGTGAATGATCTCTTCGGACATTGTCTCCTCCTCGTGCCCGGGGTCGGCTCCCCAGAAAGAAGACTCTCCCCCTGAAGCCCAGGTCGCTGCTGGCGGAATGCTACGGGATTTGAGCCGGTGGAATATCCCCTTCCGGGTTTTCCATGATAGCGGCCGAGCCGCAATTTGTCAAACCGGCCTTTTTCCTATTCGGCCCAGCTGAGCTTTTCCTTGACCAGCTCGTAATAGCTCCGTCGGGGCGAGGTCACGAGCTGGAGCTCGACCGGTGCCTTGCGGATCTTGATCGTGTCGTTCCGGAGGAGCCCGCCGCCGCGCTGGCCGTCTAGGGTCAGGAAGACTTCTTCGCCTCCCGTCAGGAGCCGGATCCAGATTTCGGACTCCGAGGGAATAATCAGGGGCCGGTAAGTTAGGGTGTGGGGGCAGATCGGCGTCAGCACGGCCGCCGGGACTTGAGGGTGGATGATCGGGCCGCCCGCCGAGAGGGAGTAGGCGGTGGAGCCCGTGGGAGTCGACACGATGAGGCCGTCGGCCTTGAGCGTGGCCACGTTCTCCCCGTTGATGAAAATCGTATACTCGATCATGCGGGCAACGGCCCCCTTGGTGATGACGACGTCGTTCAGGCAGTAGGAGACGCCGGAGGCGGTCGCGGCTTCAAGGAGCCAGCGCGGGCTGACGATGTCCTCCTTCCCGGCGAGGAACGAGTCGAGCGTCTGGAAGGCTTCGCTGACGCGGATTTCCGTCAGGAACCCGAGCCGGCCGAGGTTGATCCCCATGACGGGGACGCCAGCCAGGGCGGCGCAATAGGCGACGCTGAGCAGTGTGCCGTCGCCGCCGAGGACGATGACGAAGTCCGAAGCCGCCGGAATGTCGGACCTCGCCAGCCCGTCGGGCCGACCGATCTTCCGGGCGGCGGCCTCTTCGAGAACGCAGCCGATGCCGCGCTCCCCGAAGTAGGCGAGGACGCCCTCGACGAGGTTGTCCACGGCGGGAGCATGCGGCTTGATGACGATGCCGACTTTCTTAATGGTTCTCATTTCCGACAGCCTCCTTGATCCAGGCCGGGACGGCGTCCGCGGGCCGGCCGGCCTCGCCCTTGGCCCACAGTCCGAAAAACTCCACGTTGCCCTTCTGTCCCCGCGTCGAACAGCGGATGAGACCCCGGAGCCCGAACCCATGCTCCCGCCCTCCCTGCGCCACCCGGGCCAGGACCTTCGCGTGAATCGCGGGATCGCGGACAATCCCCTTCTTCCGGACATCGGCCCGGCCCGCCTCGAACTGCGGCTTGATCAGGGCCAGGAGAAGCCACGGGCCCGGAATCTCCTTCAGCGCGGGCAGGATCTTGAGGATGGAGATGAACGAGACGTCCAGGGTGATGAGGTCGGGTGACTCGGCCAGGTCGGCCGCTTCGAGGTAGCGGGCGTTCTTCTCGACGGCGACGACCCGCGGATCGTTCCGCAGACCGCCGTCGAGCTGCTTCGTA
Organism: uncultured Eubacteriales bacterium; assembly: GCA_964551995.1. Taxonomy (GTDB): domain Bacteria; phylum Acidobacteriota; class Aminicenantia; order Aminicenantales; family Saccharicenantaceae; genus DATKJS01. The sequence goes on along the minus strand of CAZKFD010000013.1, from coordinate 207,635 downwards.
TCGACGTCGACGGCATAGACCCTGCGCGCCCCCCTCTGGAGGAGGCAGTCGGTAAACCCCCCGGTGGAGGCGCCGATATCGACGGCGACCCAGCCCGCAACGCTCAGACCGAACCGGTCGAGAGCCTCCGCGAGCTTCAACCCGCCCCTTCCGACGAAAGGCATCCGGCCCTTGAGCGTGATCTCGGCGTCCGCGTCGATGAGGTCCCCCGGCTTGAGCACGGCCCGGCTTCCCGAGCTGACGAGTCCGGCCATGATGAAGGCCTGGGCCTTCTCACGGCTCGGGGCCAGTCCCCGACCCACCAGCAGCCTGTCCGCCCGGTCTCTCATAGCCCTGCCGCCCCCCGTCTCCGGCCCGAGATGATCGGCCACCGACGCGCCGGCACGTCCACGGGCCGGCCGCCGGCCAGTTACATCTTGCCTCCCGGCGCCCCGGCCTCCTGGGGCTCCCGCCTCTCATAGAAGGCCGCGATCTGCCGGACGAGCCCGGCCGCGTCCAGCCCGAAGCTGCGCCGGATCTCTTCGGCCGTCCCCACGGGAAAAATCTCGAGGGGGATGCCGATGGCCTTGAAGCGGATGCCGAACCTCTTTTCGCGGTCGAGGACCTCCCTCACCGCGCTTCCCAGCCCGCCGGCGAGAACGCCCTCCTCGAGGGTGATGATGGCCCGTCCCGGCTGGGCGTAGCGGAAGACCAGGTCCTCGTCGATCGGCTTGGCGAAGCGGGCATCGGCCACGGCGAGCGATATCCCGGACTTTTCGAGGGCGCCGGCGGCCTCGAGAGCGGGATGGACCATGTTTCCGAAGGCGAAGAGAAGGTCGCGGCCCTGCTTCAGGACTTCGCCGCGCCCGAGAGGGATGGACCGGAACGAGCCGTCTCTCTCCACCCCCAGCCCCCTGCCCTTGGGAAACCGGACGGCGGCGGGGTGGCCGTAGGACAGCGCCGACCACAGCATATGCTGGAGCTCGTTCTCGTCCCGGGGCGCCATGACGATCATATTGGGCATGTGCCGCAGGTAGACGATGTCGTTGAGGCCCTGGTGCGTGGGTCCGTCGTCCGGCACGACGCCCGCCCTGTCCAGGGCGAAAACGACGGGCAGGTCCATCAGGCAGACATCGTGGTAGACCTGATCATACGCCCTCTGGAGGAACGTCGAGTAAATGGCCACGACCGGTTTGAGCCCGGAAGCGGCCAGCCCGGCGGCGAAGGTGACGGCGTGCTGTTCAGCGATGCCGACGTCGAAGAAGCGGTCCGGATAACGGGCCGCGAAAGTCCCCAGCCCGGTGCCTTCCCCCATGGCCGCCGTGATGGACAGAACCCTGTCGTCCTTCCTGGCGATCTTGACCATCGTCTCACCGAAGACGGAGGAATAGGACGGCGCTCCGGCCGGGCCATTGTTCAAGGGCTCGCCCGTCGAGATCTCGAAGGGTGCGGCGCCGTGGAACTTTTCGGGATCGCGACATGCGGGCTGGTACCCCCGCCCCTTCTGCGTCACGCAGTGGATCAGGATGGGACCGTTGTACTTCTTGGCCAGCTCGAAGACCTCGATCAGCGACCGGAGGCTATGGCCTTCGACAGGCCCGACGTAGCGGATGCCGAGCTCCCCGAAGACGAGGCCGGGAAAGATGGCCTTCTTGATGAACTCCTCAAGGACGCGGGCCGCCTTAATCAGGGGCCAGCCGATCTTGGGGATGGTCCTGAGGATGGACTTCGCCTGGTCCTTCATCCGGACGATGTGCTGCCCGGAGACGAGATACGAGAGATACTTCGACCAAGCCCCGACGTTCGGGGAAATCGACATCTCGTTGTAGTTGAGAACGATGATCATCCGCTCGCGAAGATGGCCGATCTGGTTCAGCGCCTCGAGGGCCACTCCCCCCGTCAGGCTCCCGTCGCCGACGACCGCGATGACGTGAACATCACCCTTGGCCTTGTCCCGGGCCACGGCCATCCCCAGGGCCGCCGACAGGGCCGTCGAGGCGTGGCCCGTGTTGTAGCAGTCGTGCTCGCTCTCCTCCCGGCAGGGAAAACCGACGATCCCCCCGCGCTGCCGGAGCCCGGAGAAGGCGCCCTTCCGTCCGGTCACGATCTTGTGCGTGTAACACTGGTGGCCGACGTCCCAGATGATCTTGTCGCGGGGGGAGTCGAAGACATAGTGAAGGGCCAGCGTGAGCTCGACGACGCCGAGGTTCGACCCGAGGTGGCCGCCGTTCCTGGAGACCGTCTCCAGGATGAGGGCCCGAATCTCGCCAGCCAGGGCGGCGAGCTCCTCCACCGACATCTTCTTGAGGCTCTCCGGCCCCTGGATGGTATCGAGGATCTTGGGCATGCCTATCCTCAGGGTCTCCACTCCAGCTCACGGGCCAGGAACCTGAGTTCCAGGGAGTCGATTTTCTCCCTGTCCAATGCCTCCACCGCCCGGCTCACGTAGCCTCTGAGGCGGGCTCGGGCGCCTTCGCGTCCGAACACGGTCACGGCGTCGGGTGCCGAAGCCGGTCCCGATCCCCCTGCGTCCGCGAGGTCGTCCCGGAACTGGAACGCCAGCCCGACGGACCGCCCGTATTCCCCGACCGCCTCGAGGGCGCCGCCGGCAGCTCCAGCCAGAAGTGCTCCGGCCGTGGCCGACGCCGTGATCAGCGCTCCCGTCTTTCGCCCGACGAGGTCGAGGAACGTCTTCTCGTCTGCTGCCGCGGCGGGGACGCTGATGTCGAGCCACTGGCCTTTGATCATCCCTCCGACACCGGCGGCCGCCGCGATCTCCCGCACGGCCCGCTCTTTGCGCTCCGGATCCCCGGAGGGAGCAGGAGCCAGGGAGAACGTCTCAAAGGCCAGGGACAGCAGTCCGTCGCCGGCGAGCAGGGCCAGCCCCTCTCCGAAGGCTTTGTGGCAGGACGGCCGGCCGCGGCGGAAATCGTCGTTGTCCATCGCCGGGAGGTCGTCATGGACGAGAGAATAGTTGTGAATAAGCTCCACGGCGCAGGCATAGGGCAAGAGTCCGGCCCGCCCGGCCCCGAAGGCCTCGCCGGTTGAGAGGAGCAACAGCGGGCGATAGCGCTTGCCCCCGCCGCCCACGGCATAGCGCATGGCTTCGAAAAGACGCGAGCCGTCCCCGGCGAGGAGCTCTTCGAGCCCGGCGTCCACAGCGCGCCGCTTCTCATCGAGGCTCTTGCGGATCCCTGCGGAATCGTCTCTCATTCGTCTCCTCCGGCCCCGCGGTCAGAAGGGCGCGCCGTCTCCTTTCCGGCCGCGGCTTTTCGGAGCGTCTTTCTCTTCCCGCTCGTCCTCTCCGGACACCTCGTCCGGCTCGAAGTCGGCGGCCTTCAGTCCCCCCTTGTCGTCCTTGAGAAGGACCTCCACCTTGCGCTCGGCCTTATCCAGCTCGCCCCTGAGGAACCGGGCCAGCTTGACGCCCCGCTCGAACAGGGCCAGAGAATCGTTGAGCGAGGTCCCTTCCTTTTCGAGCTTGGCGACGACCTGCTCGAGCTCGGCCAGGGCCTTCTCAAACGTCATGGCGGTCATGAGCCCTCCTTCAGAAAGCGCGATTCCAGGAGCTTCGCCCGGTCCACGCTCCGGACCAGGGCCTCGAACTCGCCCTTATGGAAAGAAACGATGACGCTGTCGGCGGCTGCGATTTCCTCGATCCTGCGGGCCAGCCTCAGTCCGCCGCCCGTCCAGCACAGCGTATAGCCCTTCTTCAGGATATTGAGCGGGCTCAGGCTGCCGAGCCCCGCCGTGAGCCGCTCCCAAGCGGCCCGGCGGTCGCTGAGCTTTCGCCTAATAAGATGGACGACCCGCTCGCCGAGGAGCCGCGCCGTTCCCCGGGCCTCCACGAGCTCCTTTTGCCGGAAGCGCAGGACGGTCCGCGCCCGCATGTCCAGATCGTCGACGCGCTGGACGAGGTCCTTGAGCCCGAGGCGGAAGTTGTCGAAGATCCGGTGCTCCGCCAGGTCCCCGACGTCGAGCCTGCGGTCGCGCAGCCCGGCGCGGACGAGCTCGCCCAGCCGCTGGGTCATCGTCGCGATCCGCTCCTCGAAGGCTTCCTCCTTCTCTATGACGATCTCCGCGGCCGCCGACGGCGTCGCCGCGCGGACATCGGCGACGAAGTCGGCGATGGTGAAATCGATCTCATGGCCGACGGCGGAGATGACGGGCTTCGGCGAGCGGAAGATGGCCCGGGCCACGGTCTCCTCGTTAAAGGCCCATAGGTCCTCGATCGAGCCGCCGCCCCGGCCGACGATGATGACGTCGACCTCGGGGAGGCCGCCGAGATAATCGAGGCCCGCGGCGATCTCGGATGCCGCGCCCTCGCCCTGGACCTTCGCGGGGTAGACAAGGATATGGAGCTTGGCGTACCGCCGCTCGAGGACATGGAGGATGTCCCGGACGGCCGCTCCGGTCGGGGAGGTGACGACACCGATCGTCTTCGGCCGCAGGGGAAGCTTCTTCTTGCGGCCGGGATCGAACAGACCCTCGGCCCTGAGCTTCTCCTTGAGCTGCTCGAAGGCGAGCTGGAGAGCCCCCTTGCCCTTGGGCTCGACGAGGTCGACGGAGAGCTGGTAATATCCGCGGGCGGCATAGACGGTGATCCGGCCCCGGCAGACGACCTTCAGGCCGGTCTCCATCTCGAACGGGACCCGCTGGGCCTCGCTCTTCCAGAGGACGGCCTTGAGGACGCTCTTTTCGTCCTTCAGGGAAAAATAGATGTGGCCCGAGGCCGCCCGCGTGTAAGCCGAGATCTCGCCCTCGACCCAGACCCGGGGGAAGGCGACTTCGAGGGCCGCCTTGACGAGCTCGGTGAGCTCGGAGACCGAATAGACCCGGTCGGGCGTCACTAGGCCGTCATTCATCGTTTCCGTCCTCCGCCATGACCTCCCTCCGGATCGACAGGGATTGGCCCGTCGACGGGTCGATCTCGATAAAGACGCAGGAGAGGAACAGCCCGTCCCTCGATGGCTCGAACCGCTGCGGCCTCGAGGTCAAGAACCGCTGCAGAGCCTGTTCCCGGGCGATTCCGATGACGGCGTTGCGCCCGCCGACCATGCCGACGTCGGTGATGTAGGCCGTGCCCTTCGGCAGGACGCGCTCGTCGGCCGTCGGGACGTGCGTATGCGTCCCCACGAGGGCCGACACGCGGCCATCGAGGTGCCAGCCAAGGGCCTGCTTCTCCGAGGTCGCCTCGGCGTGAAAGTCGACGATGATGACGGGCGTTTCCGCGGCCAGGAGCGCGACCTCTTCGTCGGCCCGCCGGAACGGACAGTCCAGGGGCTCCATAAAGACGCGCCCCTGGAGGTTGAGGACCGCCGCCTTGACACCGTCGGCCCGCCCGAAGATGTAGGAAAACCGTCCGGGATTGACGGGCGGATAGTTAGCCGGACGCAGGAGGCGCGGCTCCTGGCCGAGGTAGGGCAGGGCCTCTTTCTTATCCCAGATGTGGTTTCCCGAGGTCAGGACGTCCACCTGGAGGAACAGCTCCTTCCCGATCTCCTCGGTGATGCCGCTGCCGCCGGCGGCGTTCTCGCCGTTGGCAATGATCATCGACGGGGCGTATTTCTTGACCAGGCCGGGCAGGAACCTTTCCATGGCCCGCCGCCCCGTCCGCCCGACGACATCCCCGAGGAAGAGAACCCCGAACTTATCGCGCATACTCGACGGCCCTCATTTCCCGGATGACCGTGACCTTGATCTGGCCGGGGTAGTCGAGCTCGTTCTTGATCCGGGCCGCGATCTCCTTGGCGATCAGGGCCGCCCGGTCATCGGAGATCTTCTGGCTCTCGACGATGATGCGGATCTCCCGGCCGGCCTGCAGGGCGAAAGCTTTCGAAACGCCCTCGAACGACATGGCGATCTCCTCGAGCTTTTCCAGGCGCTGGATGTAGGTTTCGAGGAGCTCCCGGCGGGCGCCCGGCCGCGCGGCCGAGAGCGTGTCGGCGGACTGGACGAGCACGGCCTCGATAGAGGGGAAGTCCACGTCGCGGTGATGGGAGGCGATGGCTTGGACGACCTTCTCCATCTCGCCGTATTTCTTCGTCAGCTCGACGCTGAGCTCCGTATGCGTCCCCTCGACGTCCTTGTCCACGGCCTTGCCGATGTCGTGCAGGAGCCCGGCGCGGAGGGCGACGTTGACATCGGCCCCGATCTCCCGGGCCATCATCGCCGACAGCATGGCGACCTCTTTGGAGTGCTGAAGGACGTTCTGCCCGTAGCTCGTCCTGTATTTGAGCTTGCCGAGGAGTTTGACGAGCTCCGGATGGATGTCCCGGACCTTGAGCTCGAGGACCGCCGACTCGCCTTCCTGCTTGATCTTCTGCTCGAGGTCGTTCTTGACGGACTCGACGATGTCCTCGATCCGGGCGGGGTGGATCCGGCCGTCCGTTACGAGTTTCTGGATCGACAGGCGCGCAAGCTCGCGGCGGATCGGGTCGAAGCTCGACAGGATCACGGCCTCCGGCGTGTCGTCGACGATGATGTCCACTCCGGTCGCCATCTCCAGGGCCCGGATATTGCGGCCTTCGCGGCCGATGATACGCCCTTTCATGTCGTCGGAGGGGAGGTCGACGACCGAGACCGTCGACTCCACGACGTGCTCCGCGGCCGAGCGCTGGATGGCGTTGACGATGATCTCCCGGGCCTGGGCGTTGGCCTTCTCCCTGGCCTCCTCCTCGATCTTGCGGACAGTGTGGATGGCCTCGAGCTTGGCCTCGTCCTCGATCTTCTTGATCAGCATCGCCTTGGCTTCTTCCAGAGTCAGGCCGGAGATGCGCTCGAGCTCCTGGAGGGCCTGCTTCTGGACCTCCAGGGTTTTCTCCTCGGCCTTTTCGATGTCCTTTTCTTTCTGGAAAAGCCGGTTCTCCTTCTGGGAGAAATCCCGTTCCTTGCGCTCGAGGGCCTGGAAGCGCCGCTCGAGGTTTTCCTCTTTGTTGACGAGCCGGCGTTCCGTCTCGCTGATCTTCCTCTGTCTTTCCCGGTTGCGGATCTCGAATTCCGACTGGCGGGCCAGGTCCTTTTCGCGGGCCTCGATGGCGGATTCCCGCCTGATTTTCTCCCCTTCCTCCTTCGCCCGGGCCAGAATCGCCTCGGCCTCCTCCTGGGCCTGGAAGATTTGCCGGGTGCCCTTCCGGCGCCGGGCGAGCAGGACGATCGCCACCGCCAGGAGAACAATGATAACGGCCGCGCCGCCGTAGATAATCGGGTTCACGTCAGTCACCTCCTTCTAAGATGGGCAGAAGGAGACGAGGTCAAAAACGGAATATCGTCAAATGGGCCGACGGGGATCGCCCCTCGTGAGAAGAGATCGGCATCCTCCTTGGGCGGCGGGCGTACCGGGGGCCGCTGGAACGGCCCGCACCCCGCACGGGTCAGGAGGAGACTTTTTCCAGGCCCTTGAATGTATTTTCATCTTCGAAGAGACGAACCTCCAAGTTTTCGATCTCGGTCTCCATGTGGCCAATGGCTTCGTTGAGTTGATCCAGCTTCTTCTGGTTCACAAACAGCTCGTCGGCGATGTTCAGGGCCGCCAGGACGGCGATCTTCGCCTGGTCCGCGGACTTGGATTTCATCGCCACTTCGCGCATCTTCTGATCCACGTACGAAGTCAAGTGGCCGATGTACTTTTCATCCTCTTCTCCTTTGACTCGGATCTTGTATCGTTGTCCGAAGATCTCGATCTCGAGAATCTTTTCCATCATAGTCCGAGCTGATCGATCTGGTTGATGATCGCCTCGATTTTCCCCTTGACGGCGTCACGCTCGCCCTCGTACTTCTTCACGTCCTCTTCCAGCTTGGCGATTTTGCGGTTCTGCTCGTCGAAGTCCTTCTTCTCCGTCCGCAGGTCCTTGATCTGCTGCTTAAGCTTGTCGTTCTCAGCCGTAAGTTTATGGATGTAGTCGACGACTTGGCTGATCTTTCCTTCCAGTATTTTAATTCGCTCCAGTTCAGTTGTCAATTTTTCCCTCCCTGAGATGAATGTTCCATGCGGATTTGAGCAGGCCGACGATCTCGCGCTCCATGCGGTCGACTTCCTCGGCCAGGAGTGTCCTCTGGGGATGGCGGTAGCGGAAGCGTACGGCCAGGCTGACCTTCCCCGCCGGGACGGAGGGCCCGGAGAAGCGGTCCCAGAGCTCATAGCCCTCGAGGAACGGCAGGGCCATCTTGTCGAGGACGCTCCGGATCTCCTGGTAGCGGACGCCCCGGTCCACGAGAAACGAGAGGTCGCGGCTGATTCCGGGGAACCGGGGTGCGGGCGTGTACTCGAAGGGCCGCGGCTGCTTCCCGAACAGGGCCGCGAGGTCCACCTCCCCGGCGAACACGCGCTGGTCCATTGCAAAGTGGGCGGCGATGTCCTTCTTCAGGACACCGAACCGGCCCACGGGCTGGCCCCTGTAGAGAAGCGTCAGGGCCTGCCCGGCCTCGAAATGCGGGTGTTCAGCATCCTCAAAGGAATAGGGCTCGTAGCGGAGATTGGCCAGAAGGGTCTCGAGCGCTCCCTTGAGGACGAAGAAATCGGTCTCCGAAGGCTTCTCATGCCAGCCCGACCCAGGAAGGGGTCCCGTGGAGAGAAGTCCGAGGGCCAGTTGCTCCTCGGGCCGGTCCCCTTTCCAGAAGTAGATGTTCCCGACCTCGAAGATGTGAACCCCCTCGATGCCGCGGTTCCTGTTCCAGGCGGCGTTCTCGAGGAGCCCCATCAGGAGGTTCGTCCGGAGGAGCGAGGCCTTCACGGAAACCGGGTTGCGGAGGCCGATGGGCGGACGGCCGCTGGCCGTGACGGCCTCTTTCTCCGGGTCCGCGAAGCTCGAATTGATGACCTCGTCGAACCCCTGCTGGAGAAGGACGTGCCGGCATTTCCGAATTCGGTCCCGCCTGTCATTCGACGGCGCTTCGAACGCCCGGGCAGGGGTGACCTCGGAAGGAATCCGGTCATAGCCGTAGAATCTCGCGATCTCCTCGACGACGTCCGCCTCGCGCTCGACATCCACGCGGAAAGAGGGCACCTCAACCTTCCAGACCCCGGGCTGGACGTCCTCCAGCGCGAACTCCAAGCTTGTGAGAACCCGGCGAATGAAGTCCTCGGGCACCTCGACCCCCAGCAGCTCCGAGACCCGCCTCGCCCGGAGCACGACGGACTTAGGCTTCCGGAGCAGGGGGTAAGCGTCGATGATCCCCAGGGCCGCTTTTCCGCCGCCCGTCTGGATCAACAGCGAGGCCACCATGCGCGCCGCGCGGGGCAGGATGGCGATGTCCGTTCCCCTCTCATAGCGATAAGAGGCGTCCGTGGCGAAGCCGAGCTTCTTGGTCGTCAGCCGGATCGAAACGGGGTCGAAGTGCGCGCTCTCGATGAACACGTCGCGCGTCGCCGGGCCGATCCCGGATTCTTCGCCGCCGATGACGCCGGCCAGCGCGACGGGTTTCGCCTCGTCGGCGATGACCAGCATGTCCGGCCCGAGCTCGAGCCCCCGGCCCTCGAGGTCCCTGAGCTTTTCGCCCCGGACCGCACGCCGGACGACGATCCTCGAGCCGGAGAGGCGGCCGAAGTCAAAGGCGTGGATGGGCTGGGCGGTGTCGAAAAGCACGTAGTTCGTGACGTCGACGATATTGTTGATCGGCCTGAGGCCCAGGGCCTCGACCCGTCTCCGGAGCCAGTCGGGCGACGGCCCGACGGTGACCCCGCGGACGACCATCCCGCAATACCTCGGGCAGAGGCTTTCGTCTCTGATCTCGACGGATGCCATATCCCTGACGGCCGTGTCGAGCTCGACGAGCGGCCAGGGCCTCTCGAGGAGCGGCCGCCCCGTCATGGCCGCGATCTCGCGGGCGATGCCGAGATGGCCGAGCGTGTCCGGACGGTTGGCGTAGGTTTCGAGGTCCAGGACCGTGTCGCCGTCGCGCTCCTCGACCGAGCCCGCGACCAGGCCGATCATCGTCAGCCTGTCGAGGAGTTCCGGCAGGGGGAGGTCCACCTCGACGTGCTCGCGGATCCATTCCAAGCTGATTTTCATTTCAGGTCGAACTGCCTCGTGAAGCGCAAATCGTTCTCGTAGAAAAAACGCATCTCCGGGATGCCGAAGGCGAACATGGCCGTCCGGTCGATGCCGAGCCCGAAGGCCCAGCCGGAGTACTTTTCGGGGTCGATGTTGACGTTCTTGAACACCTGCGGGTCGACCATCCCCGAACCCAGGATCTCCTTCCACCCGGTCCCCCCGCAGACCCGGCAGGCCTTATCCTTTCCCGCGCAGACGATGCATTCGATGTCGACCTCGGCCGAGGGCTCCGTGAAAGGGAAGAAGCTCGGCCGGAAACGGACCCTGATCTTCTCCCCGAAGAGGGCCCGGATGAAGAACTCCAGGGTTCCCTTGAGGTGGGCGAAGGTGACACCTTCGTCGACGACGAGCCCCTCGACCTGATAGAACATCGGAAGGTGCGTCGGGTCCGGCGTCTCCCGGCGGAAGACCCGGCCGGGGATGATGATGCGGATGGGGGGCCTCTTTTTCTCCATGACGCGGACCTGCACGGGGGACGTGTGGGTCCTCAAAAGGAGGTCCTCCCTGTCCTTGATGTAGAGCGTGTCCCAACTGTCGCGGGCCGGGTGGTGCGGCGGGAAGTTGAGGGCCTCGAAATTGTAATAGTCGGTCTCGATCTCCGGGCCCTCGGCCACGGCGAACCCCATGGCGAGAAAGATCCCCTCGATCTTTTCCTGGAACAGAACCAGGGGGTGGGCCGCGCCCGCCCGCCGGACCCGGCCGGGCAGGGTCAGATCAAAGGCCGAGCCCGGGGGAGGGGTGAGCTTCGAACGGGCGCCGGGCTTGACGGGGAGGCCCAGTTTCCCCGAATCAGAATAAGACTTCAGACGCTCCTCGACGAGCGCCTTGAACTCGTTCAGCTGTTTCCCCGCTTCGCGTTTCTCATCCGGGGCCAGAGACTTCAGCTCATCGAACAGGCCGGTGATGAGGCCTCTCTTGCGGCTCAGGTACTTGTTTTTCAGGTCCTCGAGGGCCTGGGAATCTTCGACGCGGTCGGCGGCGGCTCCGAATTCCTTTTTCAGACCTTCGATCCTGTCCCTGAGAATGGTCATGTCCGGGACTACGCCGCCGCTTCTTCCGCTCTCCGGGCCAAGTAAGCGAAGGTCTGCGGGGCCTTCACGGCCAGCTCGGCCAGGATCTTGCGGTCCAGGGCGACGTTCAGCTTGGCCAGCCCGTTCATCAGGCGGCTGTAGGTCGTCCCGTTGGCCTCGGCCGCGGCGTTGATCCGGACTATCCACAGCCGCCGGAACGTTCTCTTCTTGGCCCGACGATCCCGATAAGCGTAGAGCAGGGATTTCTCGACGGCCTCCTTGGCCGTCCGGTAATTCCGGCTCTTGGCCCCCCAATATCCCTTGGCCTGCCGGAGGGTCTTGAGGCGCCGGTCTTTCCTCTTCGTGCTTCTCTTCACGCGTGGCATGTTTGACTCCTTGTGCGAACGGGCCAGATCCTAGAATTCGTACGGGAGCATGGACTTGACGGCTTTGCGGTCCGCCGCGCTCCCGACGGCCTTGCGGCCCAGGGACCTCTTGCGTTTGGAGGCTTTCTTCGTCAGGATATGGCTCTTATTGGCCTTGCTGTGCAGAACCTTTTTCTTCGCCGTGACTTTGAACCTCTTTTGGGCTCCCTTGTGGGTTTTTAGCTTTGGCATCCTTCCCTCCTAGCTTCACGGGGACCAACAGCGCGGAAACGGCCCAATCCTGCTTCCGGGATTCCCCATCCTGAGCCGCCAGTTCTTTCATATCACCCATGACCCGGTCGAGCACCTGCTGGCCGAGCTCGGGTTTTTGCTTTTCCCGCCCGCGGAGCATGACCGTGACCTTGACCTTATTGCCCTCTTCGATGAACCGCCGGATGTGCTTCATCTTGAAATCGTAATCATGGACGCTGATCTTCGGCCGGAACTTGATCTCCTTGATCTGGATCTGCTTCTGGTGCTTCTTGGCCTCGTGCTCTTTCTTGTGCTCCTCATAGAGGAACTTTCCGTAGTCCATGATCCGGCAGACCGGCGGCTGCGCCTGGGGCGCGATCTCGACCAGGTCCAGGCCCTTGTCCCGGGCCAGGTGGATCGCCTGCTGGGTTTGCAGGATGCCCAGCTGGTTCTTCTCCTCGTCGATGACCCGGATCTCCTTGGCCGGGATCATCTCGTTGATCCGGTGGGCTTTCGCCCTGGCGACGACGGGACGGAAAGCGTGTCTCTTGAAAATGTTTGTCCTCCTCTAGAAACTCGCGGTCAGACTCTTCCGGCTATCCAGTTCCTTGACTTTCTCGATGAACCGGGCGACCTCGATCTCGCCCCTGTCCCCCTGGCCGTGGACGCGGAGGGCAGCCGATCGCCGCTCGACCTCTTTGTCCCCGACGATAAGAAGGAGGGGGATTTTCTGGACCTCGGCCTCCCGGATCTTCTTACCGATCTTCTCGCGGCTGCGGTCCACGACCGAGCGCAGGTCCGCGGCCTTGAGCTTCGCGTCAAGCTCCTCGGCGTAGGCCTCATGCCGGTCGGCGATGGGCAGGACCGCCACCTGGACGGGGGCCAGCCAGATGGGAAAACTCCCCTTGTAGTGCTCGATCAGGATCCCGAAAAACCTCTCGAGCGACCCGAGAAGCGCCCGGTGCACCATGTAGGGGCGGTGGGGCTGGCCATCTTCGCCGATGTACGTCATGTCGAATCGCTCCGACATGTTGAAGTCGAACTGGATCGTCGTGCACTGCCAGAAACGCCCTATGGCGTCCTTGACCTTGATGTCGATCTTGGGCCCATAGAAGACGGCCTCCCCCTCCATCCGCTCGTAGCTCAGGGACCGGGCCTCGAGGGCCTTGACGAGCGAGGACTCGGCCTGCCGCCACATAGCCTCGCTGCCCGCATACTTCGAGGGGTTCTGAGGGTCGCGGACCGAGAGATCTATCTTGTTGTCCTTGAAGCCGAAGTCCCCGAGGATGCTGATCGAGAAATCCAGGACCCGGAGGATCTCGCCGTCGATCTGGTCCGGAGTGCAGATTATGTGGGCGTCGTCCTGGGTGAAGCCGCGGACCCGGAGCAGGCCGTGGAGGACGCCGCTCCGCTCGTAGCGGTAGACCGTCCCGAGCTCCGCCCAGCGCAGGGGCAGGTCCCGGTAGGACCTCATCCTGGATTTGTAGACCATGATATGGAAAGGACAGTTCATCGGCTTCAGGTAGTAGTTCTGATCGTCGATATCCATCGGGGAATACATGCTGTCCTTATAGAAGCCCAGGTGGCCGGAGATCTGCCAAAGGGTCTCCCGACCGATGTGGGGGGTGTACAGAATGTCGTAGCCGCCGGCCCAGTGGCGCTCCCGCCAGTACTGCTCGATGACGGCCCGGACCCGCGCCCCCTTGGGGTGCCAGAGCGTCAGCCCGCCGCCGAGCTCGTCGGCGAAGCTGAACAGGTCGAGTTCCGGTCCCAGCCTGCGGTGGTCGCGGCTTTTGGCCTCCTCAAGGAACTTCAAGTGCGCGTCGAGCTCCTTGGCCGTGAAGAAGACGGTGCCGTAGATCCGCTGCAGCTGCTGGCCCTTTTCGTCACCCTTCCAGTACGCGCCCGAAACCGAAAGGAGTTTGACGTTCTCGAGGACCCCGGTCGACGCCACATGAGGCCCGAGGCAGAAATCAATGAACGAGCCTTGGCGGAAGCAGGTGACGAGCGCGTCCCCTTTCTCCCGGACGAGCTCGACCTTGAGGGTTTGGCCGAGACTCTGGAAGATCTTGACGGCTTCCTCCTTCGGCAGGATGAGCCGCTCGATCGCGATGTCCTCCCGGACCAGCTCCTTCATCCGCTTCTCGATGGCCGCCAGGTCTTCGGGGGTGAAGGGCGTTTCCCGGAGAAAATCGTAGTAGAACCCGTTCTCTACGGCTGGCCCGATCCCGGCCTGGACCCCGGGATAGAGGTCCAGGACCGCGTGGGCCAGCAAGTGGGACGCGCTGTGTCTGAGGATGTTGAGGGCCTCGGGCGCGTCCGGCCCGACGAGGGTGACGTTCGCATCCTTGACGATCGGCGCCCGGAGATCGCAGAGGACGCCGTCGATACGGGCCGCGACCGCCGTCCCCGGCTTGCCGATCCGGGGGAGGAGGTCCCAGACGGAGACCCCCGCGTCCGAAGGATAAAAAGAGTCCTCGACTTGAACCCTGATCTTGCCGCTCATTCTCTATGACCGTTATGGTTCACAAGGACAGGCGCATCAAATCCGGCCCGTTCCCGGGCCTTTTGAGTACTGACCGCGTGAATCAAGTGGTAGGCGCGGAGGGGATTGAACCCACGGCCTCTTCCGCGTCAAGGAAGCGCTCTCCCACTGAGCTACGCGCCTAACATTTGCTTTTTAAAGCCTTTATATCTTAAGGAATTCAGCCGGGGCTGTCAATACTCGGAAGCGTCTGGCCGGACCGGGGGAAATGGGCTATAATTCGGCAGAGAGGAGCTTGTTGATGATCGGCCTCCTGTCCGACACCCACGACAACCTGGTTACGGTCAGGGAAGCCGTCCGCCTGTTCAACGACGCTGGCTGCGAGCTCGTGATCCACGCCGGGGATTTCGTCGCCCCGTTCGCCGCCTGGGAACTCCGGGTCCTGCGCTGCCCCGTCCAGGCTATCTTCGGCAACTGCGACGGCGAAAGGGCTGGCTTGGCCGAGGCCTTCTCCGGTTGGGGGGAGATTCGGGAAGCGCCCCTCGCGTTCACCCATGGGGGGCTCCGCTATATCGTGACCCATCTGGACCGTCCTGTGGACGGCTACATCGCCGGACGGTCGTGCGACATCATTATCTTCGGCCACACCCACAGGCCGCTCTGCGAGCGGCGGAACGGGATTCTTGTGGTCAACCCGGGCGAGGCCGGAGGGTGGCTCACGGGGAAGAGCACCGCGGCCCTGCTCGAGCCCCGGACGATGGCCGTCGACATCGTACCCCTGAAATAACAGGAGGGAGGCCGTTATGTCTCATCCGATCAACCGCCGTCAAAAACCCGTCTGGCAGCAGACAAGAAAGCCCCTCCCCCCGAGGATGCGGCCGTCAGATTTCCGGAAAGACGCCCGCCGCCCCCGGGCGGCGGGCCGGCCGGGCCACAAGGGATGAGAGGGGGGGCCTGTCCCCGGCCCCGCCTTGTCGCCTGAGTTGCATCAGGTCCCTTATTGTAATATACTTCCTATTTCCTTCTTGACAACCGAATACAGGAAAATGTCGGGAGGAGAGGTTTTTCTATTTTGAAAGGAGCATAACACCTTGAAAAAAGTCATCATTATGGGGGCCGCCGGCCGCGATTTTCACAATTTTAACACCTATTTCCGCAACAATCCCGATTACCGTGTCCTGGCCTTCACGGCCACCCAAATCCCGGATATCGCGGGCCGGTGCTATCCTTCCGAACTCGCGGGGAACCTCTACCCCAGGGGCATCCCCATCGAAGCAGAAGCCGATCTCAACGAGCTCATCGCCAAGCACAAGGTCGACGACGTCCACCTCGCCTACAGCGACCTCTCCTACGAATATGTCATGCAAAAGGCCTCTCAGGTTCTGGCCGCCGGGGCCAACTTCGTCCTCCTCGGCCCGGACGATACGATGATCAAGAGCCGCAGGCCCGTCGTTTCCGTCTGCGCCGTCCGCACCGGCTCGGGCAAGAGCCAGACGAGCCGCAAGGTGGCCACCATCCTCAGGGAGAAGGGCCGTCGAGTCGCCGCCATCCGCCACCCCATGCCCTACGGCGACCTCGCCAAGCAGAAGGTCCAGCGCTTCGCCACCTACGCCGACCTCGACAAGAACGAGTGCACAATCGAGGAGCGCGAGGAGTACGAACCCCACATCGACAGGGGCATCATCGTCTACGCCGGCGTCGACTACGGCGCCATCCTCCGCCAGGCCGAGAAGGAGGCCGACGTCATCCTCTGGGACGGCGGCAACAATGACTTTCCCTTCTACAAGTCGGACCTCGAGATCGTCGTCGCCGACCCGCACCGGGCCGGGCACGAAGTCTCCTATTACCCGGGCGCGGTCAACTTCCGCCGGGCCAACGTCATCGTCGTCAACAAGATGGACACGGCGACGCCGGAAGGCATCGAGACGGTCCTCGCCAACGCCAAGAAGGTCAACCCCAAGGCGACCATCATTCGCGCCAATTCCCCGACCATCGTCAAGGACGGCGGCCGGATCACGGGCAAGCGCGTCCTCGTCATCGAGGACGGCCCGACCCTCACCCACGGGGGCATGAAGTACGGCGCCGGCATCGTCGCCGCCCGCAAGTACGGCGCCGCCCAGATCGTCGACCCGCGGCCCTTCGCCGTCGGCTCGATCAAGAAGACCTTCGAGAAGTATAACCACCTGGACGACGTCCTGCCGGCCATGGGCTACGGCGAGAAGCAGACACGCGAACTGGCCCAGACGATCGAGGCCGTCGATTGCGACCTGGTCGTCAGCGCGACCCCCATCGACATCACCCGGGTCATCAAGGTCCGAAAGCCCATCCTCCGGGTCGGCTACGATCTCGAGGAGATCGGCACGCCGGCGCTCAAGGACGTGCTCAGGAGGTTCTGAACCGTCAATGAAGCCGAAAATCGCGCTCATCGCCTTCGGCGGCAACGCCCTGCTCCCGGAAAACCAGCGGGGCCTGCAGGCCGAGCAGATGCGGAACGCCCGGAAGGCGGCCGAGCTCATGGTCCATATCGTTCGCAAGGGCTATGAGCTCATCGTCGTCCACGGCAACGGGCCCCAGGTCGGGAACCTCCTCATCCAGATGGAAGAGGCGGTGACCAAGATCCCGCCGTACTCGCTCGACGTCTGCAACGCCATGACCGAAGGCAGCATGGGCTTCATGCTTGAGCGCGCGATCACGAACGAGCTGCGCCGCGCCTCACTCGACAAGGAGGTCGCCTCCCTGGTCACCCAAGTGGTCGTGGCCGGCGACGACCCCGCCTTCGCGAACCCGACCAAGCCCGTGGGGCCCTTCTATTCGAAGTACCGGGCCCAGCTCCTGGCCCGGAAGAAGACGTGCGTCATGGTCGAGGACGCTGGCCGCGGCTACCGCCGCGTCGTGCCGTCCCCCAGGCCGATCGACGTCGTACCCAAAGGGGTCATCCGGGACCTCGTCCAGGCCGGAAGGATCGTCGTCGCCGCCGGGGGCGGGGGCATCCCGGTCATCATCAACGCCCGGGGCGTCTTCGAGGGGGTCGAGGCCGTGATCGACAAGGACTATGCGGCCAGTCTGCTCGCCCGCGAGGTCGGCGTCGACCTGTTCATCATCCTGACCGCCGTCGAGAAGGTCTATATCAATTTCGGCCGGCCGGACCAGCAGGACGCGCCGGTCCTCACCGTCCAGGAGGCCCGTAAGCTCCTGGAGGACGGTCAGTTCCCCCCGGGGTCCATGGGCCCCAAGATCCTGGCCGCCGTCGAATACATCGAGGCCGGCGGCCAGGAGGTTCTGATCACGAAGGACTCCCACCTCAAGGCCGCGCTGCGCGGCCGATCGGGGACCCGGATCGTCGCTTCGGCATAGGAGTATCCGCGATGGAGAAAGATTTTCTCTCGGTTCATGATCTGAGCCTCTACGAATTCAGCCAGGTCCTCGACCTCGCGGCCGAGATGAAGAGACGGCCGCTCAAGTTCCGGCGGGCCCTCGAGTACAAGATCCTAGCCATGATCTTCCAAAAGCCCTCCCTAAGAACCCGCATGACGTTCGAGGTGGGGATGCTCCAGCTCGGCGGCGAAGCCGTCTACCTGGCCCCCGCGGACATCCAGATGGGGAGCCGCGAAAGCGTCGCCGACATCGGGAAAAACCTCGAGCGCTGGGTCGACGGGATCATGATCCGGACCTTTGGGCACGAGATCGCGGTCGGACTGGCCCAAAGCGCGCGGGTCCCCGTCATCAACGCGCTGACCGACCTCTCCCACCCCTGCCAGGCCATGGCCGACGTCTTCACCCTCAAGGAGCACAAGGGCTCCCTTCACGGCCTCAAGCTGGCCTACGTCGGCGACGGGAACAACGTCTGCCACAGCCTGCTTCTGGCCTCCGCCCGGGCCGGGGTGAAGATGGCTGTGGCCTCTCCGGCGGGATACGGCCCGCGTCCTGAGATTGTCCGCATGGCCCGCGAGGACGGATCGGAGACCGGCTTCGATCTCATGCTCACCGATTCACCCGAGGAGGCCGCGGCGGGCGCCGATGCCGTCTACACGGACGTGTGGGCCTCCATGGGGCAGGAGGCGGAGAAGGACAAGCGGGCCCGCATCTTCGCCCCCTTCCAGGTCAACTCGCGGCTTATGTCCCGGGCCAAAAAGGATGCCGTTTTCATGCACTGCCTGCCGGCCCACCGGGGCGAGGAGGTCACGGACGAAGTCATCGATTCTTCGAACTCCATCGTCTACGACCAAGCCGAGAACCGGCTTCACGCCCAGAAAGTCATCCTCACTCTCCTCATGGGGAAAAAAGGCAAGAAATGAGCAGCGAAACGAGTAACCTCACCATGGTGACCGAGAGCGATATCGCCCTCGTCGAACAGGAACTCGGCCGGACATCACACCCCCAGACGGCCAAGGCCCTGGCCGAGAGGCTGGCCTTCGAGAAGACAGCCAGCCAGCGGATGCAGGACGTCAAGAAATACGACCCGAACTGCCGGTACGAAGTGGGGGATTTCATCTACAAGGAATACGACGAACCCCTGACCGTCGGGAGCAAGGCCGTCGAGCACTTTCAGGGGGCGGTCATCCTCCAGGTCGTCTCCAAGACGTTCTATAAGAATTTCGACTGCGATATGCTCGAGGTCGATTATCCGGGCGGCGGCGTTTTCCGCAAGTACGTCGACTACATGAAGAAGACCAGAACCCTGGTCCTCCTCCCCGCCAACATGAACGGCCGGAACCAGCCCCCTGAGCTGATCGCCAAGGAGAACGACCCCCGGTTGACCGAGCTGCCGATGACCGAGAAGGACCTCAAGACGCTCGAAAAGCACCTCCGGGCCGAGCTCGCCAAGAACCCGAAGTTCTTCGGCTGGGACGATCATTGGCAGGTCGCGGCGAAGCGGGTGGACTTCCCCGAGGACCGGATCAAGGAGATCGAAGGTGATTTCGCCGGGAGCGGGCAATCGGCCGCCACCGAGGATCTGGTCAGGAAGCATTTCGGGCTCGAGGCCTCGAGCGACCTCTTCGAGCTCGCCTGCTTAAGCCTCGATATCCTCCTCGAGAAGAAATACAAGAAGGAATTCATCCTCATGTCCGAGGCCGGCTGGGGAAAATGGCATCTCAAAAGGATCCTCAATGCCCTTCCGGAAGGCTTGCCCCTCTCGGCCTCTATGGCTCGCGTCCCCGACCTCGAGGAGGTCGAAAAGCCCGAGATGAGCGTCGTCCAGGCCTTCCCGATCAAGGTTTATCTGACCTGGAGGGAGATCCTCTCGGGAGGGCTTAAAGTCCCCCGGAGCCTCAACAAGGAGCTCTCGCGCGCCCGGGAATACACATTCACCGACCCCGAGGAGAACAAGTCCTATACCGTATTTTATTATCCGAACGACAACTTCTTCCTCGGCCTCTCGGAGTTCTACACCCAGGCCAACATTCCTCAAGGGACGAGCCTGACCCTCGAAAAGACCGGGCCGCAGGTTTTCAATTTCTGGATCAAGAAATCCAAGAAAAAGACCTCCGTCTCGCGCCCGGGATACGATTTCGAAAAGGATGAGTTCCGCGACGCGGGTGAGGAGAGTTTCTCCTTCGCCGAGCCCAACAAAATCATCTATATCGAGCGCGAAACGATGACCAAGCTCCTGGGACTCCATGCCGAGGCCGCCGCGCTCGACCTCAAGGATCTCCTCGTCCTCATCTTCAAGAACTTCGCTCCGGGCGCCGCCTCCCACTCCCTACACTTCCTGAGGGCCTATCATCTCGTCGACATTCTGCGGCAGACGACCCAGGAGGACGTGGAGTTCACCCTCCTCAACTCGCCCGAGTTCACCAAGTCCGAGAAAAAAAAGGGGTTGTTCATCTATCAGGAACCCTCGCTTCCGGCGGAAGAAGCACCGGCAGAATTCCCCGCCGAAGCGCCGTCCTTCCTCGGCGAGGCCGCCGCAGCCGGAGAGGGCCTGATCGAAGAGGAGGGCCAGGCCTTCGGCCTCGAGGAACCCGGGGCCGCGCCGCCCACCGCCCCGCCGGCTGCCGAACGGGCCAAGCCCGAGGCCGCGCCGCCCGCCGCCAAGAAAGAGAAACCGTTTAAGAAAAAGAAGCCAAAGGCCGAAGGGGAAAAGCTCCAGAGGCCGAAAAAGAGCGAGCGGCGCGTCATCGAGGAGAAGATCGAAGAGGAAGAGTCCGTGCTCGAGGCGCTGTCCGCCATCAAGGAGAAGGAAGAGGAAGGCCCGGAAACGCGCGCCCGGGAGAAGAAAGAGGAATTCAAACCTGCGCCCAAGGAGGAGCCGAAGTTCGGCATCTTCGCCGACCTGCTCAAAACGGCCCTCAAGAAAAAGGACGACAAAAAACCGGACGACGAGGCGCGGGTCGAAAAGAAGTGACCCGCGCGCAGCGGCTCTAGCGCAGGACGTCGCGGACGGCGCCCTTGCGGCGCGTGACTCCCATCTCGTCCAGAAGCTCAAGGAGCGGGATCGCATACTTCCGGGTCAGCCCGGTGATCGCCTTGAAGTCGGCCACAGTCAGCTCCTTCCGCCCCGACCCGCGGATCCTCTGAATGAGCTCGTCCAACCACCGGGAGTGCAGGAAAAAGCCGTCCTTCCCCTTGACGATCTTTTCCCTCTCCGCCAGGACCGAGAGCAACGCCTGCAGCTTCCCCCGCGTCAGGCGAAGGCTTGTCCGCAGGTCATCCAGGGACATAGCCGCGAACTCGCCCTTGAGGATCATGGACTCGAGCTCGCCCAGGAGCCTTTCGTCTTCGCCCGAGAGGGACAGGTGGAACCCGGCCAGTGCCGCCACGCCGTCCTCAAAGGTCGCCAGGCCGTCCCGGACCAGGCTCCGGAGCGCGAGGAGAATGATGTTCCTGGCCAGGCCGAACCTCTTCTCGATATTATCGATCCCGACGCCCTTGCGCCCCGGGTGCTTCTTGTGGAACTGGGCGAGATATGCCGAGAGCCTCCGCCGGAGAAAATCCAGGCTCTCCTGTGAGACGACCACCAGGGGGGAGAACGAGAGAATCCTCAGCCGGCCCTCCCCCTCGAGGGTGCTGGCCAGGGCCTCGAGCCGGGGCCGGTCGAGGCGGCAGAGAAATGTCAGCTCCTCCTCCCGGAGCCCCTGGATGCCCTTCATCTCGGCGAACGCGAGGAGCATTTCCCTCTCGCCGCGGGACAGGCCTTCGAGCAGCGCCCGCCTCTTGGTCATCTTGAGCTCCACGGCACGAGGAAGGCGGGGAAGGAGGACGGTCCCCCGGCCCAGCCGGCGGCCCCCCGCCGACAGGACCTCGAAAGGGTCCCCCCATTTCGCCTCGACGGAAGCAACGGGGGTGACACGGACGAACGGTGTGCCCCTTCTCCCCGGAAGCCCATAGTCGGCGAATGCGGCAGCCAGCCTCCGGCCGCGGATGACGACGAACGCCGCAGCCTCCGTCCCTTTCCCTGCCACCGGGACGTCGAGCCAAGCGTCGAACGGCGCAGCTTCCGTCATGCCCTGGTCTCCTCGTCCGCCGCGGGGACGAACGTCATCCTCTGGAAGACGGGATCGCAGGCAGCCAGAATGACGCGGATCCTGTCGCCCGGATCGAACGATTTCCGGCGCTTTGATCCGCGCCGACGGCGGCCCGCCGGCCGCACGTCCTGGTCGCCCCTCAGGGCGGGAAACGGAAGGAGCCCCTCGACGAAATAGTCATCGAGCTCGACCACAAGGCCGGCCCTGGTCACATCCACGACGGTCCCCGTGAACTCCTCGCCCAGCCGCTCTTTGAGAAAGCGGAGAATCCGCCACTCGAGGAGGGCCCGTTCGGCATCGTCGGCATTCCGTTCGCGTTCGGAGGCATGGAGGGCGACGGCCGCCAGATCTTTAGACTCCGGCTTCCGCTTCGCAAGGAGGGACTTCAGGATCCGATGGACGACCAGGTCGGGATAGCGACGGATGGGGGAGGTGAAATGGGTGTAGTTCTTCTTCGCCAGCCCATAGTGTCCGACGTTTTCGTTCGAATAGACAGCCAGCTTCATGGCCCTCAGGACGCGGACGCTGACGAACTTTTCCTCAAGCCGCCCCTTGGCCTTCTCTAGGACGTCCTGGAGGTCCCGCGACCGGATCTCGTCGGCCTGCGGAAGGGCGAACCCGAAATGGCCGAGAAGCTCCCGCAGCTTCTCCAGATCGGCTGCGGCGGGCGCGGGGTGGACGCGGTAGACGGCAGGGACGCGCTTCTCCGTGAACAGCGAGGCCACGGCGACATTAGCCGCAACCATGAATTCTTCGATGAGCCGGTGGGCTTCGTTCCTCTCGGCCGCGGCGACCTCGCGGAGCTTCCCGCCTTCGTAGACGAGCTCGGGCTCGACGAGGTCGAAGTCGAGGCTCCCTTCGGCCAGGCGCTTCTCGCGCAGGACCCGGGCGAGGTCCCGCATCAACAGAAAGTCCGGCACGAGCCGGGAGTACGCCGCCCGCTGCTTCGCGTCACCTTCGAGGATCCCGAAAACCGACGTGTAGGTCATGCGGGCCGCCGTCCGAATGACGGACGGAAGGAACTCCGTCCGGCCCATGCCGCCTTTCGGGTCGATCTCCATCAGGACGGAGACCGTGAGCCGGGGTACGGCCGGACGAAGGCTGCAGAGGTCGTTGGAGAGCTTTTCCGGAAGCATCGGCAGGGTCAGGTCGGGGAAATAGACGCTCGTACCGCGGCCGGCCGCCTCGCGATCGACGGCCGTTCCCGGTCGGACATAGTGGGAGACATCGGCGATGTGGACCCCGAGGAGGAAGCCGCCTCCGTCCCGTCTCGCGACGCTCACGGCGTCGTCGAAGTCCTGGGCCTTTTCCCCGTCGATCGTCACCGTCGGCCAATCCCGAAAATCTCTCCGGCCGACCAGGTCCTCCGGGCCCGGAGTGTCTGGGATACTGGCGGTCTCCGCGAGCGCGTCGTCTGCGAATCGGGGTTCGAGCCCGAATCTCCGGATGATGACTCGGGTGTCTACTCCGGGATCCTGCGGCCGGCCGTAGAGGCGGGATACGGCCATCGACAGTCGGTCGGCTTCGACGATCATGCCCGGCTCCGGCGCGGGCCGCCCCCGGGAGCGCAGCGGGATGTCCTCCGGCGACGGCGAGTCGAAGGCTTGGATAAACGGGGAGCCGCTCCGCTCCTTATAGATCCCCAGGATTGTCCGGCGCTCCTTTTTCAGGACGCGAACGATTCTCCCCTCGGGCTTTCCGAACCGGCCATTCTCCATCGTCAGGACTTCGACCTCGTCGCCTTGGAGGACGCCGGGCGCGAACCGGGCCGGGACGAAGACATCCTCGCCGCCCGAGTCCGGAGAAACGAAGCCGAAGCCTCTCCGCGAGCTCACGAACCGTCCGCGAACGAGCCCCGAGGCCTGTGGCAGGCGGAAGCGGCCTTTCAGGCCCCGCACGAGCTTCTCGGCCTCCAGGAATTTGATCTCCTCGAGGAGACGGCTGCGGTCACGGTGTTTGACGCCGAGCGCGGCCTGGATCCCGCCGAGATCCAGCCCCTCCCGGTGCTTCCGGAGAAGCCAGAGGATCTTGGAGCGAAGGCTCGGCTTGTTCATTTAATAATAATAGAGGGAAACGTACGGGATCTTCTGCCGCTTCCTCGCGGACCTGAGGAGGGCCGTCCGCGCGGCGGCGGAGATCTCTTCGGGGGGGTTATTGCGGAATTCCCGCCACAGCCGGGCCCGGGCCTCCTCGCGCCCGGAGGCCGTGGCCCGGCTCCACAGGATATCGTCGACATCGGCGTCGATTCTCTCCAAGGCGTCCTCGTCGGGAGACGGACGGCTCAGGATGTCCGACGCCGCTTCGAAGAGAGACCGGAGCCCCCGGTCCTCGGGCGGCAAGCCTCCGAGACAGGCGGCGGCCTCCCTGCGGGCTTTTTCCTGTTTGGCCGCGCGGGGGGAGGCCGGTTTCCTCCGGCCGGCGCCCCGGTCCCGGTGCTGGGCCATGGCCTTGTCCACCTGGCCCTCGCAGAAGGAGAGGGGGAGACCCCGGGTGCCGCGGGACTTGTTCCGGAGGCCATCGAACGCTCGCCCGATGCCCTCGAGGACGATGTCCAAAGGGATCCGTTTGTCCTCCCATCCGGCGATGATCTCCAGGTCGCGGGGCGAGAGGAAGAACGGAGCCCCCCGGAGCTTCAGAAACTTCCCGGCGATGGCTTGGTAATACGCGCTCTGCCCGTCGCTCTTCATCCCGCAGCAGCTCCGCCTGGCTTATCCCGGTTCCTCTCATAGATTATCCTCAGCCCCTCTAGGACGAGGTCCGGCTCGTACGCGCTGATGGCCGGGATTTCGGAAGTCATCTGGCTGCCGAAGCCTCCCGTGGCGACGACTTTGGCCTCCTGACCGAGCTCCCGGCGGATCTCGGAGATCGTGTGGCTGACGAGCCCGACATAGCCGAAGTAGAGCCCGGATTGCATGCTGGCTACGGTCGTCCGGCCGATCGCGCGCTTGGGCTTCCGGATCTCGATCCTCGGCAGCCGAGCGGTTTTTAGATAGAGCGCCTCGGCGGAGATCTGGATGCCCGGGGCGATGGCCCCGCCCAGATACTCTCCCTTGGCCGAGATCGCGTCGAACGTCGTGGCCGTCCCGAAATCGACAACGATCAGGGGGCCGCCGTATTTTTCGAAGGCGGCCACGGCCGCGACGATCCTGTCGGCCCCGACTTCTAAGGGGTTTTCGTACAGGATGGGCATTCCGGTCCGGAGGCCCGGGCCGACGACGATGGCGTCGAGACCGAAGAAATCCCTGCACATGTCCTCGAAGACCGGCGTCAGAGGCGGCACGACGCTCGAGATGACCGCGGCCTCGAAGCCCCGGGGGTGAAGGCCGGCGACCTGGAAAAGGCTGAGCAGTACGATGCCGTATTCGTCGCCCGTCTTGTCCCGGTCCGTGCTGATCTTCCAACTCTTGACAAGCTTCGCGCCCCGGAACAGCCCCACGGCCACGGTCGTGTTTCCAACATCAAACGCCAGGATCATCGGCTTTCTCCTTGCCCTTGCCAATCGAGCCCCTGGATCTCCTCGAAAGAGACGTCGACCGGGCCGGCGTCCCGCTCGACGCGGAGGCGCCCTTCCTCCGCCAATCCGCGATAGATCCCGGATATCTCCCCGCGCGCCGTCGAGACGAAAACCCGCGTCCCCCGTGAGAACGGCATCCGCTCATCGTACGCCCGGATGACCCCGGCCCTCTCTCCCTGAACGAGCCGATTATACCAGGAGTCGAGGGCCCGGCATAGGCAGCCGAGCAGGCGCTCGCGGCTCGCCGGCCGGCCGGTGACGAGGCGGAGGGAGGTGGCCGCTCCCTTCAAGTTGCCGGGAAAATCGTCCTCTTCCTGATTGACGTTGACGCCGACGCCGAGGACCGCGAAATCCGGGGCCTTCCCCCGGAAAACGCTTTCGGTCAGGATCCCGCCGAGCTTCTTCCGGTCCCAGACGAGATCGTTGGGCCACTTGAGACGGACGGAAACCCCGGCGGACTCGAGGATCGCATCGCCCGCGGCGAGCCCGGCCGCAAGGGGGAGAAGGACGAATTCGGGGCGGCGGCCCTCAGGCCCCTCCCAGCGCACGATGAACGAAGCGTAGAGCCCACAGCCGCGCGGGGAGTGCCAGATCCGCCCCTTCGTGCCCCGGCCCCGCGTCTGTTCCTCGGCGACCACGGCCGTGCCGTGGGCGGCCCCTGCCCGGGCCAGCTCCCGGGCCGCGTCGTTGGTGGAGGGCACGCTCTCCAAGCGGTGGATGGTCGCTCCAAAGGTCATGGTTCCGCCCGTTCGCCCGGCGCCTCAGGC
The DNA here is from genome assembly GCA_964551995.1 of uncultured Eubacteriales bacterium. Lineage (GTDB taxonomy): Bacteria > Acidobacteriota > Aminicenantia > Aminicenantales > Saccharicenantaceae > DATKJS01. Next base: position 181,745 of record CAZKFD010000013.1, on the reverse strand, counting down.
CCGCTCAGTCCGCGGCCGCGAGGCGGGCGAGATTTTCCGAGATCTTATCCCGCCGGCTCCGGAGATCCTCCAACCGCGACCGGTTCTCTTCGATGACGGCCCGGGGGGCCCGCGAGAGGAAATCGGCGTTCCCGAGCTTCCCGGCGAGCTTGGCCATGTCCGCCTCGATCTTCGCCAGCTCCTTGTCGAGCCTTTCCTTCTCCTGGGCAAGGCCGGCCGCCTCGTCGATCGGCACGGCCAGCTCGAAGGGCCCGACCACGCCTTTGAGGAGCCTCCGCCCCTCCGGGAACGCGTCCGTGAACCGAAGCTTCGAAACACCGGCCAGGAGCTCGATCGAGGCGGACTCCCGCGAGAGAGCCCGCGCCTCCTCCGTGCCGGACGGCTTGACCCAGAGCTCGACCTTCGCCCGGGGAGGGATCCGGTTCTCGGACCGGATGGCCCGGGTTTCAACGATGACGCCCTGGAGGAGGGCCATGGCGCTTTCGGCCTCCCCGTCCACCCGGGCCTCATCGGCCTCCGGGAAAGCGGCCAGAGAGATAGACCGGCCCGCCCCCGGCAGATGCTGCCAGATCTCCTCGGTGATGAACGGCATGAACGGATGGAGGAGCCTCAGGATCTGGTCGAGCGTCTCGACGAGGACGGTCTCAGCCGTCCGGCGGCCGTCCCGCAGGTCCGTCTTGGCAAACTCGATATACCAGTCACAAAACTCGTGCCAGACGAAATGGTAGAGGACGTCGGCCGCCTCGTAGAATTTGTATAGCTCGAGGCTCTGGGCGATCGCGGCCGTCGTCCGGGCCAGGCGGCTGCGGATCCAGCGGTCGGAGAGCGTCATCTCCTCGTCCCGGGCCGCGTCCGGCTCTTCGCCCATGTTCATCAGGACGAAGCGGGAGGCGTTCCAGATCTTGTTGGCGAAGGCCCGATAGCCGGCCATTCGCTCCTCTGAGAGGGCGATGTCCATGCCGGGAACGGCCAGGGCCGCCAGGGTGAAGCGGAGGGCGTCGGCGCCGTATTTCCCGATCATCTCCAAGGGGTCGATGATGTTCCCCTCGGATTTGCTCATCTTGCGCCGCTTCAGGTCGCGCACCAGGCCGTTGATGAAGACGTGGCGGAACGGGATCTGCCCGCGGAACTTGAGGCCCATCATGATCATCCTGGCCACCCAGAAGAAGATGATGTCGAACCCGGTGGACATGAGGTCGGTCGGGTAAAACGTCCGGAGGTCCCCGGTCTCCTCCGGCCAGCCGAGCGTCCCGAAGGGCCAGAGGGCGGAGGAGAACCAAGTGTCGAGGACGTCCTCGTCTTGGTCGACCGGCCCGCCGCAGGAGTCGCACCTCGCCGGCTCCTCCATCGCGACCATGACGCGCTTGCAGTTGCGGCAGTACCAGGCCGGAATCCGGTGCCCCCACCAGAGCTGGCGCGAAACGCACCAGTCGTGGATGTTGTACATCCACTCGAAGTACGTCTTCGTCCAGTTCGCCGGAATGAACCGGATCTCGCCGCTCTCGACGACGCGGATGGCCTCGTCGGCGAGGGGCTTGATCCTCACGAACCACTGCCAGGAGAGGTGCGGCTCGATGACGCTCTTGCAGCGGTAGCAGTGGCCGACGGCGTGGTCGTAATCCTCGGTCTTGATGAGAAGGCCGAGTTCGCGGAGCCTCTCGACGACCTTCGCCCGGCACGCGAAACGGTCGAGGCCGCGGAACTCCGGCCCCGCCGCCTCGGTCATCTTCCCGGCGCCGTCGATGACGATGATCTGCTCCAGGCCGTGCTTTTTGCCCAACTCGAAATCCACCGGGTCGTGCGCCGGGGTGACCTTGACCGCACCCGTGCCGAAATCCCGCTCGACCCGCTCGTCGGTGATGACCGGAATGGGCCGGTTCCGGAGGGGGAGGACGACGCGCTTCCCGAGGAAGCGCCGGAAACGCTCGTCGTCGGGATGGACGGCCACGGCCGTGTCTCCGAGCATCGTCTCGGGCCGCGTCGTGGCCACGACGACGGCCTCGTCGGAGCCTTCGACCGGATACTTGATATACCAGAGCTTGCCGCGCAGGTCCCGGTGCTCGATCTCGATGTCCGAGAGGACGGTGCCGCACCGCGGACAGCGGTTGACGAGGTAATAGTCGCGGTAGATCAGGCCCTCGTCATAAAGGGACACGAAGACCTGCCGGACGGCCCGGCTGAATCCGGGGTCCATGGTGAAGCGCTCCCGGGACCAGTCGAGCGAGGCACCGAGCTTCTTGAGCTGGCCGGTGATGACCCCGCCGTACTTGGCCTTCCAGTCCCAGGCGATCCGGAGGAACTCCTCCCGCCCCACTTTTTCCCGGCTCAGGCCCTTCTCCGCCAGGCTCTGCTCGATGACGTTGTGGACGGCGATCGAGGCGTGGTCGGTCCCCGGCAGCCAGAGGCAGTTGAACCCCTGCATCCTCTTCCACCGGGTGATGATGTCGGGCAGAGTGAAGCACAGGGCGTGCCCCATGTGCAGGATGCCCGTGACGTTCGGCGGAGGGAGGACCATGGAGAACTTCGGCTTCGGGGAGTCCGGATCGGCGACGAAGAGACCTTCGTCCAGCCAGAACGATGACCACCGCTCCTCGACGGGCTTGGGGTCGTACGCTTTCGCAAGCTCTTTCTTATCGTTCATGGAGTCACCACGCTTGTGCCGGGCCGGTCCGCAGGAGTCAGATCGTTCCCTTTATGTCCTTGCCGCCCCTCTCGAGCCAGCCCTTGACGTCGGCCAGGACGCGGGCCCGGACGCGCTTTTCGATCTCCCTCTCGGTGCCGGTGAATTCGTTCCTGATCCATTCGCGCAGAGCCGCGTCGACCGGGCCCCCGGCAGCGGCCGTCCCGCCGTCGGACGGGGCTCCCGGAGCCGGGGCGGGCTCTTCGGGCAGGGACTCGGGCTCCGGCTCGGCCGCGGCGCCGACGGGACCATCGGGGGACGGCCACGGCGTCTCCTCGGGCATCGACGACGGCCCGGTCCTCTTCAGGATCATGGAGCGAACGGCCACGGCGAGCCGTTCCGAGTCGAAGGGCTTCTGGAAGACCGCATCGGGCTCGGGCAGGGGCGCCTTCGCCGCGTTCAGGGATTCGAACGTCCCCCGTAGGAGGAGGAGCGGGACGCGCCGGAGGTCCTCCCGCCTTCTCAGGTGCCGGGCGACCTCGCCCGCTTCGAGGCCAGGGAGAGAGGGGCTGAGCAGGACCGCGTCGGGCCGGATCTCGTCCAGAGAATCGAGGAGCTCTGCGCCGTCCTCGAAGGCGTACAGCCGGAATTCCGGCTCGGGGAAGGCGAGCTGGAGGGCTTTCTGAACCGATGGGCTCGCGTCGGCCACGATAATCTTGCACGCCACGACGATCCTCAGAACATCAATAAAATATTCAATTTACTCTACCCTTTTCGCCCCGGAGTGTCAATCGGCCCCGGACGGGAATCTTGACTCCGGGCGCGGCATTGGATCAGATATTGATATTACCTCGAGGAGGACCGATGGACGTCCTGGACGGGGAAAATCTGCTCCGCTCCTGGAAGGAGAGATCGGCCCAGCTCGGCTGCGACGAGATCATCGCCGGCGGGATCAACGATCAATTCGGACCGTGGTTGGCCGTGTTCGATTCAAACCATGTCGCCGGGTGCACTCGCCAGAGCGGAGAATTCCGCTCGGATAGCCTCCCCGCCGGCTCGGAAGAGTATTATCTCGTCTTGCCGCGGCCGGAGGTCGGCCTGGCCCGGGGCGACATCGTGGAAGCGGTCAACGACCTCGGGATCACCGGCAACAAGCGCGTCGTGGTGGACTACTTCTATAACCTGTTTTTCTATCCTGGCCTCGACCTCCGGTGCCAGTACGTCGACTGGGGCCACTGTCACCGGATGAAGCGCAACGAGATCGCAGCGGCGGGCAAGCTCCGGGGGATCTCGACAGCGCGTACCGCGAGATAATGAAAGAGGGGATCCGCTACTGGAACGGCTCGCGCTTTGTCGCGGAGGCGGCGCCGGACGTCGCGAATACCAGGGTCAGCCAAAAGGGTCCGCCGCTCAATAATCGACAGTGACGGAATTCTCCCCGAGCAGGCCTTCGATCTTCTTGATCAGGGCCTCGGTGGGGGCCACCCTCTGGACCTCGGTGCTCCGGACCGTCACCCGGTAGGCATGGGGCGTCTCGAGCTCAAAGAAGACGGGGCATTTCCCCTCGTGGCTGTCGAGGACCGCCTTGAGCTCCGAGAGGATGGACTCCTCCAGTCCGGGAAGGAAGATCCTGACGATGACCCTCTTGGCCTGGGCCTCCAGGGCCTCCGCCAGCGGGGCCGCCTGGCTGATGCTGATGCGGCGGCTCTCGCCCTCGCCGAGGTACTTCCCCTTGATCCAGACGAGATGGCCCTCCCGAAGGTAGGCCCCGTACTTGGCAAAGGAGTCCGGGAAGGCGACGACCTCGATCCGGTCGGTCATGTCCTCGAGGACGAACGTCGCCATCCGCTCGTCTTTCTTGGTCCGCAGCTGCTTGAGCGCGGAGATTATCCCGGCGGCCCGGATCTCCTTGTCGAAGTCCCGGTCGTCGTCGAGCTCCCCGAGGGCGTGGGAGACGAGCTTGCGGAGCCGGTCTTTGTACTGGGCCAGGGGGTGGCCCGTGATATAAAAGCCGAGGGCGTCAAGCTCGTAGGAGAGGACGTGCGATTCGTCCCACTCCCGCATCTCCTGCACCTCCTGGGGGACCGGGGGCCGCTCGACGACGCTCCCCCCGAAAAGCAGGTTCTGCCGGGCCGCCCTGGCCTTCTGAACGTCGTGGCCGAACTCGATCATGCGGTCGAGCATGTGGTAGCACTGCGACCTTTTCCACCCGAGCGAGTCGAACACGCCCGCCTTGATCAGGCTCTCGACCGCCTTCCGGTTGAGGAACTTCGCGTCATGCTCCCCGAACAGGTCGAAGGGCGAGGCGAAACCGCCGAGCTTTTTCCGCAGGGCCATGAGCTCCTCGACCGCCGCGCGGCCGACGTTCTTGACCGCCGCCAGGCCGAAGCGGATGTCGCCGCCTTCCACCGTGAACCCGTAATCGCTCCGGTTGATGTCGGGGGGCAGGATCCTGATCCCCATGTCGTGGCATTCGCCGATGTACTTGACGACCTGGGGCGTCGCCCCTCTCTCGGCCTCGGAGGTCAGGAGTGCGGCCAGGAAATACTGGGGATAATGGGCCTTGAGGTAGGCCGTCTGGTAGGCCAGGAGGGCGTAGGCCGCGCTATGGGACTTGTTGAAGCCGTATTCGGCGAAGTTCTTAATCTGCTCGAACATCTTGTCGGCTTTGGCCTGGCTGATGCCTCGCTTCCGCGCCCCCTGGACGAAGCGCTGCTTCTGGGCCCTCATGATCTCCGGGACCTTCTTGCCCATGGCCTTGCGCAGGATGTCGGCCTCGGCCAGGCTGAACCCGGCCAGATCGGTCGCGATCCGCATCACCTGTTCCTGATAGACGATGATGCCCCGCGTCTCCTTGAGGATCGGCTCGATCTCGGGGAACTCGTAGCTGATGCGCTCGGGGTGGTTCTTGCGGTGGATGAACTCGTCCGTCATGCCGCTCTTGAGCGGGCCGGGCCGGTAGAGAGCGTTGAGGGCGATGAGGTCGCGGAACTGCTCCGGCTTAAAATTGCGGAGAAGATCCTTCATCCCCGGGCTCTCGAACTGGAAGACCCCGTCCGTGTTCCCCGCCTGGAAGACCTCGAAGGTCCTGGCGTCGTCGAGGGGGAGCCCGTTGATGTTGATCTCGTCCCCTTTGTCCTGCCGGATAAGGGTCACCGTGTCATCGATGACGGTCAGGTTCCGCAGGCCGAGGAGGTCCATCTTGAGCAACCCGATGGCCTCCACGTCCCCCATCGCGAACTGGGTGGTGATCTCTCCCTTGGCCGACTGGTACAGGGGCATGAACTCGACCAGGGGCTTGGGCGTGATGACGATGCCCGCGGCGTGGATCGAGGGATGGCGGACCTGGCCCTCGATTCGCTGGGCGATGGCCAGGAGTTGGGCGATCTTGGAGTTCTTATCGCGCAGCTCCCGGAGCTCGGGGACGTTCTTGAGGGCCTCGGCGATCGTCGAGTCCGGGCCGAAGGGGATCATCTTGGCGACCCGGTCGACTTCGGGGAGAGGGACTTCGAGGACGCGGCCGACGTCGCGGATGGCGCCGCGGGCGGCCATGGTCCCGAACGTGATGATCTGGCTGACGTTCCCCTGACCGTACTTCCGGGTCAGGTACTCGATCATCTCGCCGCGGCGGCGGCCGCAGAAGTCCATGTCGATGTCGGGCAGGCTGATGCGCTCGGGGTTGAGGAAGCGTTCGAAGAGCAGGTCGTACTCGAGGGGGTCGATCTCGGTGATCTCCAGCGCGTAGGCCAGGAGGCTGCCGGCGGCCGAGCCTCGGCCCGGCCCGATGGGGATCCCCTTCTCCCGGGCGGCCTTGAGCAGGTCCCAGACGATCAGGAAGTAGCCCCCGAAACCCATCTGCTTGATGAGCTTGATCTCCCGCTCCATCCGGTCCTCGTACTCTTCGGGCGTGTGCGCATGCTCCCCGTTGATCCTCCGGGCCGCCCGCGCCTCCATCCTCTTCCGGAAGCCGGCCCAGGCCACCTCCTCAAAATACGCGCCCAGCGTCTTGCCGTCCGGCGGAGCGAAGTTCGGCAGGAAATGCCCCTTGGAGGGGAACTCGAAATCGCACCGGGCGGCGATGCGTCCGGTGTTCTGAATGGCCTCGGGATAGTCTTTGAAGAGCGCCAGCATCTCGGCCGCCGACTTGAAGTAGAACTGGTCTGAGCTGAACTTGAGGCGGTCCGGGTCCGAGAATTTCTTGTTGGTCTGGATGCAAACCAGGACGTCTTGGCTCTCGGAGTCCTCCCGGCGGGCGAAGTGGACATCGTTCGTGGCTACGAGCGGCAGGCCCAGCTTGTGGGCGATCTCCACCAGGCCGGGATTGACCGCCTTCTGCTCGGAAAGACCATGGTTCTGAAGTTCGATGTAGAAGTCTCCCGGGGCGAACAGCGCGGCGTATTCCCTCGCCGCATCCTCGGCCTTCTCGGCAAATCCCCGACCCAGCCAGAAGCTGACCTCTCCTTTGAGGCAGCTCGAAAGCCCGATGAGTCCTTCGGCGTGGGCAGACAGGAGTTCCTTGTCGATCCGGGGACGGTAGTAGAAGCCTTCGAGGTAGCTCTGGGTCAGGAGGCGGCAAAGGTTCCGATAGCCCTTCTCGTCCCGGACGATGAGGATGAGATGGAAATGATGGATCCCGTCTCCGGCTTCCGGCGTCTTGTCGAACCGGCTCCGGGGAGCGACGTAGACCTCGCAGCCGAGGATGGGCTTGACGCCTCTGGACTTTGCCTCTTTGAAAAATTGGACCGCCCCGAAGATGTTGCCGTGGTCGGTGATGGCGACAGCCGCCATGTTGTTCTCGTAAGCGGCCTGGGCGAGGTCCGACGCCTTCAGGCAGCCGTCTAGGATGCTGTACTCCGTATGGTTATGGAGGTGAACGAATGCCGGTTCCATCTTGCCCTATCCCGATTCAACGCGGCCCGCGGACCAGAGGGACGGCCTTCCTTCCTAGGCCCGAAACGGCCGCGCCGGCGGCTATTCCCACTCGATCGTCCCAGGCGGCTTGGTCGTGATGTCATAGACCACCCGGTTCACCCCGCGCACCTCGTTGACAATGCGCGTCGAGATCCTCGAGAGGAGCCGCGGGGCTGCCGGGTACCAGTTCGCCGTCATCCCGTCCGTGCTCTGGACGAGGCGGACGGCCACGACCCGCTGGTAGGTCCGCTGGTCGCCCATGACCCCGACTGAGCGCACGGGCAGCAGCACAGCGAAGGCCTGCCAGAGCTTGTTATAGATCCCCGCCCGCCGGACCTCCGAGACGACGATATCGTCGGCCGCCCGGAGGACCTCCAGGCTCTCCCGGTTGACCTCGCCGATGAGCCGGACGGCCAGCCCCGGCCCGGGGAACGGGTGCTGGTGGATGAACTCCTTGTCCACGCCGAGCTCGAGGGCCAGCGCCCGGACCTCGTCCTTGAAGAGCTCGCGCAGGGGCTCGATGAGCTTGAAGCGGAGCCCCTTCGGCAGGCCGCCGACGTTGTGATGGGATTTTATGACGGAAGACGGCCCCTTGACGGGGTTGGATTCGATGACGTCAGGATAGATCGTGCCCTGGGCGAGGAACTGGGCACCGCCGATGCGCGTCGCCTCGCGCTCGAAGAGATGGATGAAGAGCCGGCCGATCGTCTTGCGCTTCCGCTCGGGCGAGGTGATGCCGCGGAGCTTGTCCAGGAAGAGGTCCGAGGCGTCAATGCCGATGACCTTGAGGGAGAATTTGTGCCGGAAGGCCTCCATGAGCACTTCGTACTGCCCCTTGCGGAGCAGGCCGTTGTCGATGAAGATGCAGACGAGCTGGTTCCGCACGGCCTTGTGGATGATGAGCGACGTGACGAGAGAATCGACGCCGCCGCTCAGGCCGCAGATGACCTTCCGCTTTCCGACCGTGCGGCGGATCTCGTCGACCTTCCGCTCGATGAACGAGGACATGTTCCAGTCCGCCTCGAGCCCGGCGAGCTTAAAGAGGAAGTTGCCCAGGATCTTCATCCCCTCTTTGGTGTGGATGACCTCGGGGTGGAACTGGACGCCGTAAAATCCCCGGGCCCGATCCTCGATGGCCGCCGCCCGCGTGTTGACCGTGCTCCCCGTGATCGCGAATCCGGGCGGGGCGTCCTCCAGCCTGTCGCCGTGGCTCATCCAGACCTGCTCCCTGTCCTTGACCTGGGACAGGAGGCCGCCTCTGTCGAGGACGCGAAGCGAGGCGAACCCGTATTCCCTCTCCGTCGAGGGGACGACCCGGCCGCCGAGGAGGTGGGCCATGAGCTGGACGCCGTAACAGATTCCCAGGACCGGCACTCCCAACTCGAAGATCTCCTGGGGGGGGCGGGGCGCGCCTTTCTCGTAGACGCTCTGCGGCCCGCCGGAGAGAACGAGCGCCGACGGCCGTTGTCCGCGAAGCCTGCGAAGCGGCGTCGAGAAGGGCAGGATTTCGGAGTACACGCCGAGCTCGCGGATCTTGCGGGCGATGAGCTGGGTGTACTGCGACCCGAAATCGAGGATGAGGACCTTCCGCATGCAGAGATTTTATCAGAGCGGACGGCATGATTCAAATCTGTGATAAAATGGATTCATCCGTGCGCGGGAGCGACAACATGGAATGGGAAGAACTCGCCAAAGAACTCAGCCAGACGACGGATTCGAAGATCGTCCTGCTCGTCATGGACGGCCTCGGAGGCCTTCCGGAAGGCGGTCGGACGGAGCTCGAGGCAGCCCGCAAGCCGCACCTCGACGAGCTGGCCCAGCGCGGCGTCTGCGGGGTGACGGACCCCGTGTCCATGGGCATCACGCCCGGCAGCGGGCCGGCGCACCTGGCCCTCTTCGGCTACGAGCCGCTCAAGTATCAGATCGGGCGCGGCATCCTGGAAGCCCTGGGCTCGGGGGTCGAGGTCGGCCGCGACGACCTCGTGGCCCGGGGAAATTTCGCCACAGTCAAGGACGGCCTTATTGTCGACCGGCGGGCCGGCCGAATCCCGACCGAGGAGAACGTCCGGATCTGCGGGCTGCTGAACGCCGCGCTGCCGCGGCAGGAGGGCCTCGAGGTCAAGGTGTTCCCGGGAAAAGAGCATCGGTTCGTGGCCCGTTTCAACGCCGTGGGGTTGGCAGACGCCCTGTCCGACGCCGACCCCCAGAAAGAAGGCCATCCCCCGGTCTCGGCCCAGGCGCTGGCGCCCGAGGCGGCCAAGGCCGCCGCGGCCGTCAACCGGTTCATCCAGGATGCCGGGGAGGTGCTCAAGGCCGAGCCACGCGCGAACCTCGTCCTTCTGCGCGGCTTTTCCAAATTCCCGCATCTACCTCCCATGCAGGAGCTCTTCCGCCTCCGCCCCGCGGCCATCGCGAACTATCCGATGTACAAAGGGCTGGCCAATCTCCTCGGCATGGACGTCATGCCCGTCGGCCCGCAGCCGGCCGACCTCTTCGACGCCCTGGAGAGAAATTTCCGCAGTCACGACTTTTTCTACGTGCACTTCAAAAAGACGGACTCGTCCGGCGAGGACGGGAACTTCGCAGCCAAGGTGGCGGCCATCGAGGAGCTCGATTCCTACATCCCGAGGGTCACGGCCCTCGATCCCGACGTCCTGGTCGTCACCTCGGACCATTCGACGCCCTCGTTGCTCAAGGCCCATTCCTGGCACCCGAACCCCTTCGTCCTCGTGTCCCGGACGGCGGGGATCGATGACGTCCGGACGTTCACGGAGCGGGCCTGCGCCCGGGGGCTGCTCGGGCGCTTCCGCTCGATCCACGCCATGCCGCTCATGCTGGCCCACGCTCTCAAACTCGAAAAATACGGCGCCTGAAAAAAGGGCGGGCCGCGGCCCCGCAGGTGGACAAGGCCGCAGGAGTCGGTTAGAATTAAAGAGGATTGAATCGCGCGCATAAGCTTCTGTTTCTCTTGATGTTCTTGGCGCTCACGGCGTCCCTGCCGGCCCTCGCGAGGGGCGCCCAGCCCGACAAGCGGGTGGAGATCGCCAATCTCCGCTATTTCACGCATCCCGCCTTCACCCGGATCGTTCTCGACATCGGCACGCTGCGCGAATACACGGCTGGGGAATCCCGGAATCCCGGGCTGATCTACGCCGACATCCTCCAGGCCCGGCTCAACCCCGTCCTCGAAGGCCAGTCCTACCCCGTGAAGACCCCGTATCTGAGTCAGATCCAGATCTTCCAGAAGACGCCGTCGACGGTGCGGGTCTCCGCCGAAGTCGACTTCGCCAAAATCAAAACCTACCGGGTCTACCACCTGTTCGACCCGTTCCGCATCGTTCTCGACATCTATCCCGTCCAGGCTCCCGAGGCAGAGCCCTCCGGAGAGCCTCCCGCCGGCGCCGCGGCCAAGCCGGCGGCCAAGCCGGCCGAGCGCCTGGCCTCCGGCTATTCCATGGCCCGCCAGCTCGGCCTCGGCATCCGGACCGTCGTTCTCGACCCGGGCCACGGCGGGAGCGATCCGGGCTGCATCGGTCTGAGCGGGCTCGAGGAGAAGACGATCACCCTGGACGTGGCCCTGATGCTGAAAAAGCTCCTCGTGGAGAAGGCCGGCCTGAAGGTCATCATGGCCCGGGAGTCGGACATCCTCGTGCCGCTCGAAGCCCGGACGGTGATCGCCAACCAGAAGCGCGCCGACCTCTTCGTGTCCATCCATGTTAACGCCCACCGGGACAGACGGCGCGAGGGGATCGAGACATTTTACCTGAACTTCAGTCCCGACCCCGGGGTTATCGAGACGGCCGCCGCCGAAAATTCCGCTTCGACAAAAAATATGGGGCACATGAAAGACATCATCCAGAAGATCGTCCAGAACAGCAAGATCTACGAATCCCGCGACCTGGCGGAGAGGATCCAAAAAGAGCTGCTCAAATCTCTGTCCTTGGTCAACCCCGACGTTAAGAACCTGGGGGTCAAGGGCGGCCCCTTTTACGTCCTCATCGGCAGCGAGATGCCCTCGGTGCTCGTCGAGATCTCGCATCTCAGCAACCCGTCCGAGGAAGCCCGGCTCAAGACCGAGCGATACCGGGAACTCGCCGCCCGGGGCATCTATGGCGGGATCATGGATTATATCCACTCGCTCGGCAAAGGATGACGCCCATGAACAGACGCACGTTTTTGAGAGACCTGGCTGTCGGAGGCGCCGTCCTCCACTGGGCGCCGCGCTTCATCGCGGGGCAGGGTACCGTTCCGGCCGGCGTGCCGGAGCTCGCGATCATCGAGGGCGATTTCCCCTCAGAGATCACCAAGGCCGCCGTGGCCGCCCTCGGCGGCATGCAGACGTTCATCGCCAGGGGCGACAAGGTCCTCATCAAGCCCAACATCGGCTGGGACCGGACGCCGGAGATGGCCGCCTGTACGAACCCCGAAGTCGTCAAGGCCCTTGTCGAACTCGTCCAGGCGGCGGGCGCCCGTCATGTCACGGTCATCGACAACACGACGAACGAGGCCAAGCGCTGCTACGTGCGCTCGGGTATCCTCGACGCCGTCCGGTCGATGGGCGCCTCGATGCCCTACGCCGACGAGAGCCGGGTGAAGAAAGTCACGCTCCACGGCGAATGGCTCAAAGAATGGGACGTCCTCACTGATGTGCTCGAGGCCGACAAGATCATCAACGTCCCCATCGCCAAGCACCACTCCCTCTGCCGCCTGACCATGGGCCTGAAGAACTGGCTCGGCGCGCTCGGCGGCGCCCGGAATCAGCTCCATCAGGACCTCGACCGGGCGCTCGTCGACCTCGCGGCGTTTTTCAAACCGGCCTTGACGGTCCTCGACGCCTACCGGATCCTCGTCCGGAACGGCCCCCAGGGCGGCCGCACCTCGGATACGAAGCTCGTCAAGACCGTCGTGGCCGGCCGCGATCCGGTGGCCGTCGACGCCGTCGGAGCCGGCTTTTTCGGCATCCAGCCCCAGGAGCTCCTCTACCTGAAATTGGCGCAGGAGCGCGGCCTGGGAAAATTCGAGTGGGAGAAGCTCCGCGTTGAAAAGAGAAAAATCTAGAAAGCACCGCCTCCTTCAGGCCCTCCGGATCGCGAGCCAGGCGGGGTTCTTCGGCCTGTTCCTCTACCTCTTCATCGGCGCCCATTACACGGGACGCGACTACATCAGCTCCACGGTGCAGCGCTTCTTCCACTTCGACCCGCTTCTCGCCCTGGCTACGACTGTTGCCTCCCGCGTTGTTTTCACCTCGTTCGCCTTTGCCCTGATTACGGTCGTCGTGACGGTCGTCCTCGGCCGCGTCTTCTGCGGCTGGGTCTGTCCCCTGGGCGCGGTCCACCAGTTCTCCTCTTTCGTCTTAAAGAAGACAAAGTTCCTCCGGCCCCCGAAGGACGAGACGGCGAGCCTGGCCTGGAAATATTACATTCTCATCCTGGTCCTGGCCGGGGCGCTCCTCGGGCTCGACCTCGCGGGGTATCTCGATCCGTTTTCCTTCCTGGCCCGGTCCTTCGCCCTGTCGGTCTTTCCCGGCCTCGCCTACGCCCTCACGAGCCTTAAAGGAGTCTTCTACGGACTCGGCTTCATGTCCGGAGGGCGCTCGATCTCCCAGCTCCTCGAAAACTGGACACTCAACGAAACCTTCGTCCAGGGGTTCGCCATGGGCCTCCTCTTCCTGGGAGCCGTCGCCCTCAACGCCTGGAAAGAGCGGTTCTGGTGCCGGCACCTCTGTCCGACCGGGGCCCTGCTCGCCGTCCTGGCGCGCTGGAATATCTTCAAGCTCCGAATCGACGCCGAGAAATGCATCCGGTGTGGCCTCTGCACCCAACATTGCGAAACCCAAGCCAACCCCTTCCCGAGCGAGGGCTGGAAAAGCGGCGAGTGCATCTACTGCGAAACCTGCGCCGCCATCTGCCCGACCGCCGCCATCGGCTTCCCGCTCCACGCCGCGCCCGAAACGCTCGCCAACATCTCGACCGTCGACCTGTCGCGGCGGAAGGTCCTCCTGACGACGTTCCTCGGCTTGGTCGCTGTCCCGTTCTTCCGCCTGACGCCGTTCCGGAAGCGGGCCTCGCTCAAGCTCATCCGGCCGCCCGGCTCGGTCCCGGAAGAGAAGTTCCTGGCGAAGTGCGTCAAGTGCGGCCAGTGCATGCGGGCCTGCCCGACCAACGGGCTCCAACCGGCCCGGACGGAAGCGGGGCCGGAAGGCATCTGGACGCCGATGCTTGTCCCAACGATCGGCTACTGCGAGTACTATTGCTCCCTCTGCACCCAGGTGTGCCCGACGGGCGCCATCCAAAAGCTGACGATCGAGGACAAGAACAAGGTCAAGATCGGCTCCGCCTGGGTCAACAAGAACCGCTGCATCCCCTATACACTGGGCAAGCCATGCATCGTCTGCGAGGAGCACTGCCCGGTCTCGCCGAAAGCCATCCGGCTCGTCGAGGTCGAGACCAAGCTCCCGGACGGCAAAGTCGCCGTCCAGAAGGCTCCCGTGATCGACCTCGACCAGTGCACGGGCTGCGGCATCTGCGAGAACAAATGTCCGGTCGTCGACGAACCGGCCATCTTTGTCACAAGCGTCGGGGAGACGCGTTCGGAGAAAAACCGTCTGCTGCTCCAGGTGATCGGGGGATCGCCCTCGGACCCCTACAGGTGATGAAAGGCCCCTCCCGTAGGGAGGCCTCCGCGGACGTGCCTACGACGAAGTCAGCTTCTTGATCTCCTCCGTGAGCCGCGGGACGACCTCGAAAAGATCGCCGACGACGCCGTAATCGGCCACCTTGAAGATCGGCGCCTCGGGGTCCTTGTTCACGGCGACGATAACCTTGGACGACGACATCCCCGCCAGGTGTTGAATGGCTCCCGAGATTCCGACGGCTATATAGAGGTTGGGCGAGACGGTCTTCCCGGTCTGACCGACCTGGTGGGCGTGTCCGATCCAGCCGGAGTCGACCGCCGAGCGCGAGGCTCCGACCGCCGCGCGCGGGATGAGGGCCACGAGTTCCCTCAGCAAGGAGAAATTCTCGGGGCCCTTCAGGCCCCGCCCTCCCGAGACGATGACGTCCGCCTCGGCGACGTCGACCTCGCCTCCCTGCTCTTTCAGAACCTCGGCGACCCGACCCTTAATCAGGCCCTCGGGGATCGCCGCTTCCTTTTGGACGACCTCGGCTCGGCCGTCCGATGGCGTCAGGAGCGGGAAGACATTCGGCCGCAGGGTCACGACCTGGGGCGTCGAATTCAGGGTCAGGGAAAGGAAGGCCTTGCCGGCGTAGATGGGCCGGGTGAACTCGAGCCGGCCGTCCTTCACGCCAACCTTGGTGCAGTCCGACGCCAGGCCGGCGCCGAGCCCGGCGGCGACTCTCGGCGCCAGGTCCTTGCCCATGGCCGTCGCCGAGAAGAACACGGCGGCCGGCGGGGTTTCGCGGGCGAAATCGGCCAGAACGCGCGCGTAGCCCTGGGAGGAATATTCGCCCAGAGCGGGATTTTCCAGGCAGACGATACGGGCTGGGCCGAATGGGTTCAGGGCGGAAGCCAGGGAGGCGAGGCCCGCTCCGACGAGCAGGGCCGCGGTCTCAAGGCCGAGCTCGTCCGCCCTCCTTCTGGCCTCGGAGAGCGCCTCCAGGGAGGCCTTTTTGATTTTCCCGTCTCTCGTTTCGATGAATACGGCGATCATTCCTCCCTCCCTCAAATGACCTTCGCTTCGTTCCGGAGAAGAACTACGAGCTCGCGGGCCGTATCCGCCGGCTCCCCTTGGAGGATCTTGCCCGCCTGCCGCTGGGGCGGGATCTCCATGTCCGTGACCTCCACCTTCGGGGAGAGATCGTCGGCGGAAAGACCGAGTTCGTCCAGCCCGAGGACGGGGATCGCCTTCTTCTTGGCGGCCATAATGCCCTTGAGGGTCTCGTACCGCGGCTCGTTCAGCCCTTTCTGGGCGCTGACGACGGCGGGCAGCGAAAAAACGACCCGTTCCATGCCCCCCTCGATCTCCCGGAAGGCCGTTGCGGTGTTACCCTCGATCTCGAGCTTCGTCACCACGTTCGCCTGGGGCAGGCCCAGGAGTTCGGCCGCCATGGAGGGAACCTGGCTGTTGTCCGACCCGACGGCCTGCTTCCCGAAAAGCAGGAGATCCGGTCCCGGGAACCTGCGCTCGACCGCCCGGGCGATGATCCGGGCGGTCCGGAGGCCGTCGTATGTCTCCGGGGCGTCGTCCCTGACGAGCGCGGCTTCGTCGGCTCCCATGGCCAAGCATTTCCGCAGCCCGATGAGCGCCTCCTCCCGTCCCACGGAAATGACGCGAACCATCCCGCCTTTGGCCTCCCGCAGCCGGAGGGCCTCCTCGACGGCGAACTCGTCATAGGGATTGATGATGAAATTCAGGCCCTCCTCGACGATCGACCTCGCTTCGCGCTGGATGCGGATCCGCGACTCCGTGTCGGCCACCCTCTTGACGAAAACGAGAATGTTCATGCAGGTCTCCTCTCCGGGAATCCGGGCCCCGCTCCTGCCGGCGGCCTTTCCGGGGCGCCCGGGCGGGCCGGTGGCCGGATGATCAGGGCTTGTCGAATTTCTTCAGGAGGAGCGACCCGTTCGTCCCCCCGAAACCAAAGGAATTGCTGAGCGCGTAGACGATCTCCGCCGGCCGGGCCGCGTTCGGAACGTAGTCGAGGTCGCAATCCGGGTCGGGGTATTCGTAGTTGATCGTCGGGGTCATGATCTGGTGGAAAAGGCAGAGCGCCGTGATCCCGCCTTCGAGGCCTCCCGCCGCGCCCAAAAGATGGCCGGTCATCGACTTCGTCGAGCTGATGCCGATTTTCCGGGCGTGGCCGCCGAAGGCCGTTTTGACCGCCAGCGTCTCGGTCTTGTCGTTGTACGGGGTCGAAGTCCCGTGGGCGTTGATATACTGGATGTCCTCGGGCCGTACGCCCCCGTCCTCGAGGGCCTTCCGCATGACCCGGACCGCTCCGTCTCCGTCCGGGCACGGCGCGGCGGGATGGTAGGCGTCGCTGGTCATGCCGTAGCCCACGACCTCGCAATAGATCCTGGCGCCGCGCCTCAGGGCCTGTCCGAGCTCCTCCAAGATCAGCACGCCGGCCCCTTCCCCCATGACGAACCCGTCACGCCGGGCGTCGAAGGGCCTCGAGGCCTTCTGCGGCTCGTCGTTTCTCTCCGAGATCGCCTTCATGGCGTTGAAGCCGGCGACGCTCAGCGAGGTCAGCGGGGCTTCGGCGCCTCCCGCGATCATGATGTCGGCCTCTCCCCGCGCGATCATGCGGAAGGAGTCGCCGATGGCGTGCGTTCCCGTGCTGCAGGCCGTCGCCGTGGCCGAGTTCGGGCCCTTCGCGCGGTAGCGGATCGAGATCTGCCCCGAGGCCTCGTTGATGATCGTCTGGATGAGGAAAAACGGCGACACCCGCTCCGGACCCTTTTCCATGAGGACCTTGTGCCATTCCTCGATGGAACCCAGGCCCCCGATGCCGGAGCCGACATAGGTCCCGGTGCGCTCGCCCTCGAGCTCGCCCGGAGGGAGTCCCGAGTCCTCGACCGCGAGCTGGGCCGCCGCCAGGGCGAATTGGATGAAGAGGTCCATCTTCTTCACTTCCTTGCGGTCGATGAACGCCAGCGGGTCAAAATTGCGGACCTCCCCCCCGAAACGCGTGGCATGCCTCGAGGCGTCGAAGTGCGTGATCGGGCCGATGCCGCTTTCGCCCCGGAGCAGGGCCTGCCAGTTCTTCTCCGTCCCCACCCCGAGAGGGGAAACAAGCCCGATTCCGGTGACGGCAACCCGCCTTGCGGGAAAGGCGCCCCGGCTCATTTTCTCCATCCGCAGACAGGAGGACCGAACGCCTATTTCACGTGGCCCGAGATGTAATCGATCGCCTTGCCGACGGTGGTCAGCTTTTCGGCCTCGTCATCGGGGATGTCCAGCCCGAACTCATCCTCCAGGGCCATGACGAGCTCAACGGTGTCGAGGGAGTCCGCACCGAGATCGTCGATGAACGACGCGTCTTCGGTGACCTGCTCCTCGCTGATGCTCAGCTTGTCGGAGACGATCGTCCGGACCTTCTTGAATAGCTCGTTTCTGTCCATCATATCCTCCTAATTATTGGAATGCGGCGATGCCCCCGGCCGGCTCACATGTACATGCCGCCGTTGACATGGATCACCTGCCCTGTGATATACGAGGCATCCTCGGAAAGAAGGAATCTTACCGCAGACGCCACGTCTTTGGGAAGCCCGAATTTTTTCATTGGGACGATGTCCAGGAAAGCTTTCTTGACCTCCTCGGGGAGGCCTTCGGTCATGGCCGTGGTGATGTAGCCCGGAGCGACGCAGTTGACCGTGATACCCCGAGCCGCCACCTCGCGGGCCAGGGACTTGGCGAAGGCGATGACACCAGCCTTGGAGGCGGCATAGTTAACCTGGCCCGCGTTACCCATCAGGCCCACAACCGAGGCGATGTTCACGATCCGCCCGTAACGGGCCCCGGTCATGGCCCGGATGACGGCCTTCGAATAATTGAAGGTCCCCTTCAGGTTGACGGCCAGGACGGCATCCCAGTCCTCCTCCTTCATCCGCATGAGGAGGCCGTCGCGGGTGATGCCCGCGTTGTTGACCAGGTGGTCGATCCGGCCGTGCTCGGCGACGACAGCCTCGGCGATCTGCTGGGCCCGCGCGCCGTCGGCCACGTCGGCCGGATGGACGTCGACCCGTACGCCGCCGGCCCGGATCGCCCGGGCCACGGCTTCAAGCTTGTCCTTCTGGACGTCCACCAGGATGAGCGTGGCCCCCTCGGCGGCGAGGTCCAGGGCCACGGCTTCCCCGATCCCCTGAGAGGCTCCCGTCACGATCGAGATCCGGCCTTCGAATCGTTTCATGCGCGCGCTCCTTCGAGGGCCTGCCCATAGCGGAGGATCTCCACCTGGATCCGGTCCTGGACGCGGCTGAGGACGAATTCGCGGCCGCGGCCGACGGCGTTCCGCACGGCGTGCGCGCTCGAGCGCCCGTGGCCGATGACACAGACCCCATTGATCCCGAGCAACTGGGCGCCCCCGTATTCGGCGTAGTCAACCTTTTTATAGATGTTCTTCAGGTGCCGCTTCATCAGGACATATCCCAGCTTGGCGAAGATGTTCTTCGTGATCTCGTGGCGGGCCATGGACAGGACGCTCTCGACGACGCCCTCGGAGACCTTGAGGGCCACGTTTCCCGTGAACCCGTCACTGACCACGACGTCGGCGACACCGGAGAAAAGGTCCTTCCCTTCGACGTTGCCGATGAACCGCAGGGGCAGCGTCTGGAGCCGGCCGAACGTCTCCCGGACGAGGTCGTTGCCCTTGCTCTTTTCCTCTCCAATGCTCATCAGCCCCACGCGGGGGTCGGCCTGGCCCATGACCGACTGCATAAAGATCTTGCCCATGATCGCGAACTGGACGAGATTGTGGGGTTGGCAGTTGGCGTTGGCCCCGACGTCGATGAGGAGCGTCGGCCCGGCCAGACCGGGGACGAGCAGGGCCAGGCCCGGCCGGTCGACCCCCCGGAGCGAGCCCAGGACATCCCGAGAGATATAAACGACGGCTCCCGTGTTCCCCATGGAAACGAGGGCCTCCGCTTGGCTGTCCTTGACGAGCTGGGCCGCGACACGAATCGACGACGCTTTCTTTTTGCGGAACGTGAGCAGCCCTTCCCCCATCCCGATCGCTTCCGGCGCGTCGATGATCGTGACGCGCGAGTTCTTGGCCGGCAGCCGGTCGTACTCTTTTTTAATCAGGTGTTCGATGCCCACCAGCAGAATGTCGAGCCCGAAATCCTGAGACGCCCGGAGCGCGCCTTCGACCGTGACTTTGGGGCCGAAATCTCCCCCCATCGCGTCAACGGCGATCTTCATAAAAGGGACCTTTGGTCAGTCTTCCTTCCCTTCCGTGACCTGCCGGCCCTTGTAATATCCGCACTCGGGGCATGCTCGATGGGGGAGCTTGGGGTTGCCGCAGTTGGGGCATACGGAGAAGGTGGGGAGAACCAAGCTGTCGTGCGCGCGCCGCTTCCCTTTTCTTGACGGAGAGTGACGTCTCTTCGGATTTGGCATCTAACTCTTGTCTTTCACGGTGAATTTGAGCCTGTTCAAGCCGGCGTCGGTCTCCCTGACGAGGCACGAGCACCCTCCGTCCCGGACGACCTCCCCGCAGACCGCGCAGATCCCTTCGCACTCCGGCGAACAAAGGGGCTTGGCCGGAAACGTCAGGTTCAGCTGCTCCAGGATAACGGCCCGGAGGTCAAGGTTCCGGTCGTGGTAGTAGAGGCTGTCGAGCTCGTCCTCGTCGAGCTCGTCGGACATGGCCTCGAGCTCCTCGGGGAGATAGACGAGGTCGAAACGGCTCTGGACGGGGAACTCGAAGGGCGTCAGACAGCGGCTGCAGACGAAGCTCAGCTTGGCCGTGAGCTCGCCCTGAACGAGGACCTCCTCGCCCAGCTTCCGGATGAAGACCTCCGCCCGGGCGGGCTCGAGGAAGACCGCGTTTTCCTCGACGAGGTCCGGGCTTGGGAAGTCGAAATCCCGGGACACGCGCAGTCCGCCTTCAGGAAGGCGGTCAATATCGATGAGCATCATGGAATCCACGGTGGCCGTCCTCAAAAAACGTTAGCCTATTATACCAACTTGACCCTCTTTGTCAAATAAAGGTCCCGGGAGCGGGCGGCGCCCGAAATCCTTGCACACGGAGGCCGATCGGGTATAATGAGGAAGGGTTCGGGCGGATGAGCGGATACGATACACGGGTCGAATATAAAGGATCGGTGTATATCGTCCAGACGCAGGACAAGGGGATCGCGGCCCAATACGTCGAGTCCCTGATCTACAAGTCCGGCCGGCTCCTGACCTCGAGGAAGACGTTCTACACCCCGTGCCTCCAAAGCCCCGACGTCTCAGCCCTCATCGAGCATATGATGGAAACGCAGCACAAGAGAATCCTGGAAGAGATCGTCGAAGGCAAGTTCGACTGAGGCCACAAAAGATCCGGCGGGGGACGGCCATGGAGGGCAAGCGGCTTTTTCTCATCGACGGCAACTCCCTCCTCTACCGGTCCTATTACGCCATCCGCGATCTCTCGACCTCCCAGGGCTTCCCGACGAACGCCATCTTCGGCTTCGTCGCCGCACTCCGGAAGATCCTCGACCAGGAGAAGCCGGAATACCTCGGCGTCGTGTTCGACATCAAGGGACCCACGGTCCGTCACTTGGCGTACAAAGACTACAAGGCCCAGCGCCGGCCTATGCCCGAGGACCTGGCCGCCCAGGTCCCGGTCCTCAAGGAGGTCCTCCAGGCGCTGAGGATTCCGACGGCCGAATACGAAAACTATGAGGCGGACGACGTCCTGGCCACGCTGGCCCGCCGGGCCGCGGGAAAAAACGTCCGGGCGGTGATCGTCACAACGGACAAGGACCTGCTCCAGGTCGTGGACGACACCACGGTCGTCTATAACCCAGCAAAGGAGATCACCATCGACGCGGATCACGTCAAGGATTACTTCGGCGTGTCCGCCGGCCAGGTCGTCGACGTCCTCTCCCTATGGGGAGACCCCACGGACAATGTCCCAGGTGTACCCGGCATCGGCGAGAAGACCGCCAAGTCCCTCATCGAGGAGTTCGGCTCCCTCGACAACCTGCTCGCAAACCTGTCCCGTGTCCGCAATCCCCGGGTCCGGGAGAGAATCGATCAGAACCGGGAGGCCCTCGAATTGAGCCGGCGGCTGGTGACGGTCGTCCGGGACCTCGACCTCGACCTGGACCTCGAGGCCTACGCCGTCAGCGATCCGGACCGCGACGAGGTCCTCCGCCTGTTCAAGGAGCTCGAATTCACGACGCTTCTCGGGGCCTTCTTGAAAAAGCCGCGGCCCGAGAAACGAGCCTACCGGGCCATCTTCAGGGAGGAGGAGCTTGAAGCGCTGTGCGCCCGGATCAAGCAGTCCCGGTCGGTCTCGCTGGACACGGAGACCGACAGCCCCTCCCCGACCCGGGCCCGCATCGTGGGGATGTCGTTCGCGCTCGTCCCCGGGGAGGCCTTTTATCTACCGCTCGGCCACGACTACCTCGGCGCCACGCCTCAAATCCCCAGGGAACGGGCCTTCGCCGTCCTGCGCGGGGTGCTCGAAGATCCGGACATCGCCAAGACCGGCCAGAACATCAAGTATGACGCGATCGTCCTCCGCCGGGAGGGGATCGTCCTTCGCGGGATCGAGCGCGACACGATGGTGCTTTCCTACCTGCTCGAGCCGAACTGGGGGGTGCACAGCCTGGAGCGGCTGGCCCTGGCGTACCTCCAGACCGCCAAATCCCCATATGAAAGCGTCGTCGGGAAGGGGAAGAGCCAGCGGACGATGAACGCGGTTGAGATCGAGCGCGTCGTCCCCTACGCCTGCCAGGATGCTGATCTGGCTCTCGAGCTGGCCGCCGTCCTCTGGGAGAAGGTTCGCGAGAAGAATCTCGAGAGCCTCTACTGCGACATCGAGAGGCCCCTGATCGGGCTCCTGGCCCAGATGGAGATTTGGGGCGTCCGCGTGGACCGCGAGGTCCTCGGGGACATCTCCCGGGAGCTCGAGGCCGAGCTCCAAGCCTGCGAAAAGCAAATCCACGAGCTCGCCGGCGGCCCGTTCAACATCAACTCGCCCCGGCAGCTCGGGGCCGTTCTCTTCCACAAGCTGGGGCTGCCGGCGACGAAAAGAACCCGCGTCACCAAAGGCTTCTCGACGTCCCTCGATATCCTCGAGGAGCTCGCGGCTCTCCACCCCCTGGTCCGGCTGGTCCTGGAATACCGGCAGAAGTCCAAGCTCAAGTCCACCTACGCGGACGCCCTTCCGGAGCTCATCAATCCTGAAACGAACCGCATCCACACCTCCTACAATCAGACCGTAGCCTCCACGGGCCGCCTCTCCTCGAGCGACCCGAACCTGCAGAACATCCCCGCCAGGGGGGAATGGGGCGTGCGCTTCCGGCGGGCCTTTATTCCCGAGAAGGGGCACAGCCTCCTCGCCGCTGATTATTCCCAGATCGAGCTCAGGATCCTGGCGCACCTGTCCGGCGACCCCGCGCTCATCGAGACGTTCCTCAAGGACGGGGACATCCACGAGGAAACGGCCCGGCTCGTCTTCGGCGGGCAGACGGGTGTGCCGGAGCCGGAGATGAGGCGCCGGGCCAAGGTCATCAACTTCAGCATCATCTACGGGACTTCGGGCTTCTCGCTGGCCAAGGAGCTCGGAACCTCGACCTCGGAGGCCCAGCGGTTCATCGACCGCTATTTCGAAGAGCTCCCGCTCGTGCGGGACTACCTCGATCGGATCGTCCGGGAAGCGGCCGAGCGAGGGTACTCAGAGACTCTGTTCGGCCGCCAGCGCCAGGTCCCGGAGCTGCGCCAGGCGGATAAGGGGACCCAGCAGGCGGGCCGCCGCATCGCCCTTAACATGCCCATCCAGGGGTCGGCCGCCGACCTCATCAAGGTCGCCATGCTCCACATCTTCGAGGATTTCCGGAAGCGGAAGCTCCGCGCCCGGATGATCCTCCAGGTCCACGACGAGCTCGTCTTCGAGGTCCCCGAGGTGGAGAGAGCCGAAGTGGAGGCGATCGTCCGGGAGCGCATGGAGAACGTCCGGCCGCTCCGGGTCCCCATCAAGGTCCATCTCGGCTGGGGCGCGAATTGGGCCGACGCGAAATAATAATCGAGAACTGCGCTCTGGAGTCGAGGTCAATCCCAAGGTCCGCAGGTAATCACGGGGGCAGCGCAGGTTGCGCCGAGGCCGTCTGAAAGAACCCGTTTGGCGGGGGCCCCGTCGGCCTTGCAACGGGGGAACCGGGACAGGTTCCCGGGGACGGGGGATAAGCACGGCCTTGGTGCCGCCTCACCTGGCAACGCGCCGGGAGGGGGCTCCTCCGACCTCTAAGACAGGGCCTTCTGGTATACGCGGTACTTCTTGTAGACCTTCCCGCCCATCCGTTCCATCTCCGCACGGACCTTGACGTTCGTTTCCATTTCGTGATGCGTATCCAGGATTTCGTAGCCGGCCGCCTGGGCGGACTGGAGCATCTTGACGCCCATCAGCACGTCCAGGCCCATGCCCCGGTACTTGTCTTTGATAGCTCCGAGCAGCAGGTCAAGCTGCCTGGTCTTCTTGGCGGCCCGGAGCACACGGATGAAGCCGAAGGGGAAGAGGCGGCCCCGGGCCTTCTGGATCCCCGCCCCCATGTCCGGCATCCCGATGATGAACGCGACGACCTCGCCGTCCTTCGTCACGACCTTGATGAAATTCGGGTTGAGGACGGGCAGGTACCGCTTGGCCAGGTCGTCCATTTCCTTCTCGTCCAGCGGCGCGTATCCGTAGATGTTGTTCTGCATGTAGCATTCGTTCATCAGCGAAAGGACCGGCCGGATCCAGGGCTTGATCTGCTTCTTGGACTTGAACTCCCGGACCTCGAAGTTCCCCCTCTTCTCCGCCCGCTCGTAGATCTTCTGATAGAATTCCGGCATCTCCTTGGGGACATCGATCTTGTAGACGAAATAATCGATGTCCTTCGCATAGCCCTCGCTCTCGACGAGCTTCGGCATCCACTCGAAATTGTAATAGGTGGCGATTGTCGCCCGGTGTTCGAAGCCCTCGATGAGGAACCCCTCGGGGTCCTGATCGGAGAACCCGTAGGGGCCGACGATCCGCGTCATGCCCTTGGCCCGAGCCCAGCCTTCGACAGCCTGGAGCAGGGTGTGCACGACCTCCGGGGCCTCATACGTTTCCAGGAAGCCGAAGCGGGCGCTCTTCTCCCCCCGGTGCTCGTTGTACCGGTTGTTGATGATCCCCATGACCCGGCCGGCGGTCCGGCCATCCTTTGAGGCCAGGAGCATGATGGTGTCACAGTACGAGAAGGCCTTGTTCTTGGTCTTGTCGAAAAACTTCCAATCGTCCATGTAGATCGGATGGACCCAGTTCGCGTGCCCGGCGTGGATTCTCTCGGGGAGGTAGATGAACGTCTTCAGGTCTTTCCTCGACTTAACCTCTTTGATCGTCACGGCCATGGTCGCCTCTTCCTGTCCTCGCATTGTTCCTTTTATATAGGCTATCTTCCGGCATTCGCGGGCAAAAATCAAACCTTTTTTTCCCCTGGAAATCCCTGTGAAAAATATGAGGACGCCGTGTGGAAATTCTTGACAAGCCCCGGAGGCATTAATATACTGAGGCCTCAAATATAAGGAAATAACACCCCCAAAATGAACGCCGAAAACATCGCCGTCCTAACGGTTCTGGTCCCCGTCATCGGTTCATTCACTATCCCTCTGGCGAGGCTGCTCTCCAGGTCCTTCCGGTCGTTATGGGCCATTCTGGTGAGCGCCGCCACGGCGGCCTTGCCTCTGGCGCTCATCCCCTTCGCCCTCGGGGGTGGCGACCTCGTCGTCCACAAGCCCCTCGCCCTGGGCCTCGATTTCATCCTGATCGTCGATCCGCTGTCGATCTTCATGGCCGTGGTGTCGTCGTTTGTCGGTTGCCTGATTGTGGTCTATTCCATCGGCTACATCCATCACGAGGAGAACCAGAACGAATACTACCTGATGGTCCTCCTGTTCATCGGCTCGATGATGGGGCTCGTCTTCTCCGGGAACCTCATCTTCATGTACCTGTTCTGGGAGATCATCGCCATCAGCTGCTGGCGCCTGATCGGCTTTTACCGGCGGCCCGATTTCGTCGTCAAGGCCGACAAGGCCTTCCTCGTGACCTTCTTCGGCGCCGTCGTCATGCTCCTCGGCTTCATTCAGATCTTCAATGTCACCAACACCTTCGATATCACCGCCATGCGCGGGACCCTGATCCCCGGCTCGGCGGTCCTCCTGATCCTGTTCGGGATGTTCTCGAAGTCCGCGACCATCCCGCTGCACACCTGGCTCCCGGACGCGGGTGTCGCGCCGACGACGGTCACGGCGCTGCTCCACGCCGCCGTGCTCGTCAAGATCGGTGTCTACGCGTACGCCCGGCTGTTCCTCTACGGGTTCCGCATTCCGGTCGCCTGGCAGCAGATCATCCCCATCGTCGTCGTCGTCTCCAGCCTCGTGGCGGCGGGCGCCGCCGCCGTCGAGAACGACATCAAAAGGATCCTAGCCTACTCGACGATCAGCCAAATCGGGTATATCTTCCTGGGGTTCAGCATGGCCAACGCCGCCGGGATATCGGGCTCGCTGCTGTACATTCTGATGCACGGCCTGGCCAAAGCCGGCCTCTTCCTCTGTGCCGGCATCGTCATCCACTCCACCCACCAGCGGGACATCCGGGAGATGGGCGGCCTGATCAAGACGATGCCCGTCACGGCCGTCGCCTTCCTCCTCTGCGCGTTTTCCGTCATCGGGATCCCGCCCTTCGGCGGCTTCTTCTCGAAGTTCCTGGTGATCATGGGCACGCTGCAGGCGGGGCAGGTCTGGCTTGCCGGGACGGCCCTGTTCACCGCCGTCCTGACGCTTTTTTACCTGATGAGAGTGTTCAACATGGTGTTCCTGGGTGAGCTGAAACACCCCGCCCCCGAGGCGACGAAATCCATGGTCTATGTCGTCGCGGCCCTGGCCGTCCTCGGGCTGGTGGCCGGCGTTTTCGTGGCCTATCCCATGAAGATCGTCAACATAGCGACGGCAAAAATGAGTTGGTGGCTCCGATGACCCCCAAAATGCTGCTACTGCCCGTCCTCTTCCCGGCGGCCCTGTCGGTCCTGCTGCTTCTCATCCCCAGGCGGGTCCGCCTCCTCCGTGAGGCCTTCGCCGTCGCCGGCTCCGTCGTCCTCCTGTATTACGGATTCGTCTTCTTCTCCCTGAGAAACCTCGAGTTCAGCGTGCCCTGGCTCGGCATGGGCGTGGATTTCGACCTCCGCCTCTATCACTTCTCGAGCTTCATCCTCCTGGCGCTGGCGGGCTTCCTGTTTCTGATCACGCTCTTCTCGGCGGCCAAGATGAAAGACGCCCCCCGGTCCCGCGAGTACTACGTCTACGTCTTCTTGACCGCCGCGATGGCCAACGGCGCCGTCCTCTCCAACAACTTCGTGCCGCTGCTCGTCTTCTGGGAGGGCCTGCTGGTGACGACCTACGGGCTCATCACGATCGGCGGGAAAGCGACATCCCCCCGCACAGCCGTCAAGGCCCTCATGATCAGCGGCTTTTGCGATTTCTCGATGATCATGGGCATCGGCATCCTCTGGACCGCCACCGGCACCCTGACTCTGTCCAAGATCTCCGTGCATCCCTCCGGGCTCACGGCCGCGGCCTTCGTCCTCATGATGGCCGGCGCCGTCGGCAAGGCGGGAGCGATGCCGTTCCACACGTGGATCCCCGACGCGGCCCTCGACGCGCCCGTGACTTTCATGGCCTTCCTGCCTGCGGCCTTCGAAAAGCTCCTGGGCATCTACCTTCTGGCCCGGATCTGCCTCGACCTCTTTCAGATCGGCCCGACAAGCGGGCTCGCTATCCTCCTGATGACCGTCGGCTCGGTGACGATCGTCCTGGCCGTCTTCATGGCCCTCATCCAGAAGGACTTCAAGAAGCTCCTGTCCTTCCACGCCATCAGCCAGGTCGGGTACATGATCCTCGGCATCGGGACGGGCAACCCTATCGGCATTGCCGGCGGCATCTTTCACATGATCAACCACGCCATGTACAAATGCGGGTTGTTCCTGAGCTCCGGCTCGGTCGAGCACCGCACCGGGACGACGGAGTTGCGGAAGCTCGGCGGCCTCTGGAGAGAGATGCCCCTGACCGCCGCCGGCTTCACCGTGTGCGCCCTGGCCATCTCGGGCGTCTGGCCCCTCAACGGCTTCATCTCCAAAGAGATGGTATTCCATGGCGCCGTCGAGACCGGCTACATCGTCTTCGCCATCGCCGCCTGGGTCGGGGCGATCTTCACCTTCGCCTCCTTCCTCAAGGCGGGCCATTCGGTCTTCTTCGGGACCCGCTCGAAGGACATCCCGGCCGTCAAGGAGAGCCCGGCCCCGATCTTCCTGCCGATCCTCATCCTGGCCCTGCTCTGCATCACCTTCGGCGTGTTCAACAAGCTGCCGCTCAGGCTATTCATCCAGCCGATCCTGGAGGGGCACGCCGGGGCGGAGGCCCATCTCGATTTCGCAACCCACGCGCTGGCCATCGCGAACCCCATCGCCATGATCTCGGTGGCCTGCCTGGTCATCGCCCTGCTCATCCACCTCTACGGCTTCCGGAAGTCGGGCCGCCGGGCCTTCCTCGCCTCCGAGCCCGTCCACAACTTCCCCGGGCTGCACAAGCTCTACGACATGTCCGAAGCCCGGATCTTCGACCTCTACGAGCAGGGCGTGAAGTTCCTCAAAGGGCTGTCTGTCGTGCTCTTCAAAGGCATCGATCGGCCCCTGGATTTCGTCCTGGAGAAGGTCGTGACGGCGGTGGGGGAACGCTTCACGGCCATCCTGAGGAAGGCCCACGACGGGCAATACGCCAACTATCTCGCCTGGTGCCTGGCCGGCCTCATCCTGGTCGCCGGCGTCATTTCGATACTCGCAAAATAGCGGTTGGCATGTCATAGATCGTTTGGAAAGGTCTTTTAGGATCGAGGAGGAGCGTTGATCATTCTCTTCGTGGCGCTGCCGCTCGTTGTGGCGGGGGTCCTGCCGCTCGTCGGACGGGTCTCCCGGAGGGTTCTGCCTGACCTGCTGGCCAACGCGGCCCTTCTCTTTCTGCTCGTCTACGCCGTGACGGCGGGGCGGTCGCTCATCGCGGGCGGGCCCGTCCTCCAGCAGATCAACTGGCTCGGAGAGGCGGTGAACATCCGGCTGGCCCTTGACGGCTTCAGCCTGTTCATGCTGCTGGCCATCTCTCTCGTCGGCCTGGCTGCCTGTCTCTTCTCCGTGGACTACATGGAGCACTACGGGGCCAAGGCCAACTACTACGCCCTGTTCCTGGTTATGATCGCCGGCATGAACGGGCTCGTCCTGGCGACGGACCTGTTCAATATCTACATCTTCCTCGAGGTCGCGGCCATCGCCTCCTACTCTCTCGTAGCCTTCGGCCTCGAGCACGACGAGCTCGAAGCCGCCTTCAAGTACCTCATGCTGTCCGTGGTTGCCTCGGCTTTCATCCTCGTCAGCATCGCCGTCATCTTCGGCATGACCGGCAACTTGAGCCTCTCGGCCGTGGCCAAGGCCCTCCAGGAGCTCCAGGCGGGGCCGGTCGTCGCCATCTGTTCCGCCCTGTTCATCATGGGCTTCGGGCTGAAGGCGGCCCTCATCCCCTTCCATGCCTGGCTCCCGGACGCCCACCCTTCAGCTCCGGCGCCGATATCGGCCGTCCTTTCGGGGCTGCTGATCAAGGTCTCGGGCATCTACGCCCTGACCCGCGTCTTCCTCAACGTCTTCGGCCTGACCCCCTCCCTGTCCCTCGTCCTCATGTATCTCGGCGCCGTTTCCATCGTCATCGCCGCTTTCCTGGCCCTCGGGCAGAAGGATCTCAAGCGGATGCTGGCCTATTCCTCGATCAGCCAGGTGGGCTACATCGTCCTCGGGGTGGGCCTCGGCACGCCCCTCGGCATCGCCGGAGGCCTCTTCCATCTCTTCAACCACGCCCTGGCCAAAGGGCTCCTATTCTTGACTTCGGGCTCCATCCAGCAGTCTACGGGGACGCGCAACCTCGACGAGATGGGCGGCCTGGCCAAGCGTATGCCCATCACCGCCGGAACCAACCTCGTCGGCTCCCTCGCGATCGCCGGCGTGCCTCCGCTCAACGGGTTCTGGTCGAAGCTCCTCATCATCATCGCCCTCGTCCAGGCCGGACACCCCGGCTTCGCCCTGGTCGCCGTGCTGGCCTCGGTCGCCACCCTCTGGTACTACCTCCTGATCCAGCGCAAGGCCTTCTTCGGAAAGCTCAACGAGAGATGGGCCGCCGTCAGGGAGGCCCCGTTCTGGATGGCGGCGTCGACCGTCCTCCTGGCCGCCCTCTGCATCGCGGTCGGCATCTTCTTTTCTCTGGCCATCAAGTCCTGGGTCCAGCCCGCGGCGGGCGTTCTCGCCGGGGGCATCCGGACCGTGATCAGCTCGTGGGGATTTTAGACGATGATCGTTCAAACAGCGCTTCTCATCGGTTTGGTGCTCTTCTCGGTCCTGGCGATCGTTCTCCGGGACCTTCTCCGGGCGGCCATATCCCTGGCCGTCGCGAGTCTCTTCCTGGGCATCATCTTCTTCCGGATGAGGGCCCCTTACGCGGGGGTCTTTGAGATCTCCGTCGTCGCGGGGCTGATCACGGTCCTCTTCATCCTGACCATCGCCCTGACCAAGGCCGGCGGGGACGTCTGGGAGTCGAAGACCGTTAACCTCCTGTTCCCCCTGTTCTTCGCCGCCTTCGCCGCGATCGACGCCCTGGTCATGAAGGGCCTCGTCCAGAAGATTCCGGCTCTTCCTTCGGCCCCGGAGTCGGGCACGTTCGGGGATATGCTCTGGCGGGGACGGACGCTGGATCTCGTCGGGCAGATCGGCGTCATCCTGGCCGGGGTCTTCTCCGTCCTGGCGCTCTTCCGCAAGAGAGACAAAAATGATTAACACCTGGTATCTGTACCTGTTTTTTTCGGCCGGCCTGATCTTCGCCGGACTCTTCGGCCTCCTGGCGAAGCGGAACCTCATCAAGCTCTTCATCTCCATCGAGGTGATCGCCAAGGGAGTCAGCCTCGTCCTAGTGGCCACGGGCTTCACCAAAGGCAACATCCTCCTCGCCCAGGCCCTGGTCGTCACGTTCATCGTCATCGAGGTCAGCCTCGTGGCCACGGCCCTGGCGCTCATCATCAACATTTACCGGAGGACGCAGAGCCTGGACGTCCGGAAGCTGGCCAAGCTGAAAGGGTGAGCCATGAACGGAATCGCCTATCTCCTCTCGCCGCCGATCGCCTTCTTCGTCTTCCTGGGGGCCGCCCTGCTTCTCTATGCCCTGGGAGCGAAAATGGCGCCCAAGCTGAAACGGACCGGCGGAAAGCTCACGACATACGCCTGCGGTGAGAACATCCCCGGGGTCAAGATTCAGTTCGGATACCGCCTCTTCTTCTTCATCGCCCTGTTCTTCACGATCATGCACGTGTCCTCCCTGGTCATCGCCACGGTCCCCTCGGGCAAGATCATTTTCTTCGCGATCTTCTACCTCCTGATGATCTTCCTCTCGATCATGGCCCTCATCACAAGGAGCACTCATGCTGAATAAATTGACCCGCTGGTCGCGGATCAAGTCGCCCTGGATCCTGCACCTCAACTCGGGCGCCTGCAACGCCTGCGACATCGAGGTCGTCGCCGCCCTGACGCCCCGCTTCGACGTCGAGCGCTTCGGCGTCCTCCTCAAGGCGACGCCGCGGCACACCGACGTCGTCGTCGCCACGGGGCCGGTGACGCGCCAGATGAAAGACCGGATCATCCGCATCTACGACCAGGTCCCCGACCCCAAGTTCGTCATCGCCGTCGGGGCCTGCGCCATGTCGGGGTGCGTATACCGGGGGGCGTATAATGTGATGGGAGGTCTCGACCAGGTGATCCCGGTGAACGTCTATGTGCCCGGCTGCCCGGCCCGGCCGGACGCCATCCTGGATGCCGTCGTGAAGCTCCTGGGTACACTCTAGTTTCGAGGATCTGCCATGACCGACGACGAGCTCATCGAAAAGATCAGGAAGGATCTGGCCGGCCAGGCGCTCGAGGTCCTGCACCCGGACCGCCGCCGCATCTTCCTCAAGGTGGCAC
This sequence comes from uncultured Eubacteriales bacterium, assembly GCA_964551995.1. Classification (GTDB taxonomy): domain Bacteria; phylum Acidobacteriota; class Aminicenantia; order Aminicenantales; family Saccharicenantaceae; genus DATKJS01. The sequence continues at coordinate 150,481 of CAZKFD010000013.1, read as the reverse complement.
CCGAGGCCCTCGTGTCCGCGGTGAGGCTCCTGCGGGACGCGTACGGCTTCACCCACCTCTCCACCATCAGCGGCGTGGACAAAGGAGAGACCTTCGAGATCCTCTACCATCTGGCCACGACGGATACGACCGTCCACGTACGGACGGAGATCCCCAAGAGTCACCCCCACGTCGAGAGCATCACGCCCATCATCCCCGGCGCCATTCTGTACGAGCGGGAGCTCCAGGACATGTTCGGCCTGTCCATTGACCACATCCCGGACCCCCGGCCTCTCGTCCTCCCCGACGGCTGGCCGGCCGGCAACTACCCGCTGCGGAAGGACTGGAAGTTCGAGCGCCCGGAGGAGATCATTCCCGGAGGCAAGTCATGAAGTTCCAAATCCCCATCGGCCCGCAGCACCCGGCCCTCAAGGAGCCCATCAGCCTGCGCATGACGGTCGAGGGCGAGATCATCCGGGACGCCGACATCCGGCTCGGGTACAACCACCGGGGTGTGGAGAAGCTGGCCGAGGAGAGAAACTGGACCCAGAACATCTATCTCACCGAGCGCATCTGCGGCATCTGCTCTCACTCCCACACGACCTGCTATGTCCAGGGCGTCGAAAAGCTGATGGAGCTCGCGCCTCCGCGGCGGGGCCTCTACATCCGCTACCTCGTCGGGGAGCTCGAGAGGGTGCACAGCCATCTGCTCTGGCTAGGGGTCGCCGGCCATGAGGCCGGCTTCGACTCGTTCTTCATGTACGTCTGGCGCGACCGCGAGATCGTCATGGACCTCCTCGAGATGATCTCCGGCAACCGAGTCCATTATGCCATCAATGCCATCGGTGGTGTCCGGCGCGATATCGACGACGCCCTGACGGCCAAGATCCTCGAAGGCATCGCAACCCTGAAGAAGCGGAGCGAATACTACCTCCAGCTGGGGGCCAACGAGCCGAGCTTCGTGGCCCGCTTGGCGGGGGTCGGTAAGCTCCCGAAGGAGCGGGCCATCGCCCTCTGCGCCGTCGGCCCGACGACCCGCGCCTCAGGGGTGGCGATCGATGTGCGCAAGGACGACCCCTACGCCGTCTACGACGAGCTCGACTTCAAGGTCGCGACGGCCGACACGTGCGACGTCCTCGGGCGGGTGGTCGTGCGCGTTCTCGAAGTCTTCGAATCCTACAAGATGATCGAGCAGATGCTCCACAGCCTCCCCGACGGGCCCGTGGCCGTCAAGGCGCCCCGGAAGGCCAAGCCCAACGAGGTCGTCAGCCGGTACGAGGCCCCCCGGGGGGAAAACATCCATTACATCAAGTCCAACGGAAGCGACAAGCCCGAGCGGCTCAAGGTCCGGGCCCCGACCCTGGGGAATTACCCCGCCACCGTGGAGATGCTGAAGAACGGGTTCATCGCGGACATCCCGCTGATCTTCGCCGCCATCGACCCCTGCATCTGCTGCGCGGAACGGGCCGTGACGCTCGTCAACGCCCGAAACGGCGAAGAGTCGATCACCAGCTTCGGCGACCTGCGCCGGCGGGCGCTCGCCGGACATCACAACGCCCCTCTGAAAGGGAATGCGGTATGGCCGTTCTGAGAACCCTGCTTTATCTTGTCGTCTACCCCGGCCTGATCTTTCTCTTCTTCTATTCCACCTTCTGCGAATGGTTCGACCGAAAGGTCTATGCCCGCCTCCAGAACAGGATGGGCCCGACCCACACCGGAAAGTTCGGCCTCCTCCAGCCGATCGCCGATTTCGTCAAGCTGCTGGCCAAGGAGGATGTCGTCCCGGAGGCTGCCGACAAGGGCCTCTTCACAGTCCTGCCCATCGTCGGGCTGGCCATCGTGTCCACGGCCGCCCTTCTGCTCCCGGTCTGGAACTTCGATTTGAGCGCGCCGGGGATGACCTCCTTCTCGGGCGACATCATCGTCGTCCTGTACCTCCTCAGCTTGCCGACTCTGATCCTGTTTCTCGCGGCCTGGTCCTCGACGAACCTGTTCTCGACGATCGGCGGCACCCGCGTCCTGACCATGCTCTTCGGCTACGAGGTCCCGCTCTTCCTCTCGGTCCTCAGCCCCGCCATCCTGGCCAATTCCTGGCGGCTGGCCCAGATCGCGGCCTTTTACCAGAGGCGGCCGTTGCTCATCCTGCCCAACCTCCTCGGCTTCCTCATCGCCGTTGTCGCCGTCCAGGCCAAGCTCGAACGCACGCCCTTCGACATCCCGCATGCCGAGACAGAGATCGTCGGCGGCACGTTCACGGAGTACTCGGGCAAGAAGCTGGCCCTATTCCGCCTGATGATGGACATCGAGCTGGTCGTCTCGAGCGGCCTTTTGGCGGCTGTATTCCTGGGCGGCTTCCCCGGCGGCGCGCTCCTCGGGTTCGTGAGCTTCGCCATCAAGACGCTGTTCGTGATCTTCCTCCTGGCTCTCCTCCGGGCGATGACCTCGCGCATCCGCATCGACCAGGTCATCACGCTGGCCTGGAGGTATCTCGCCCCGCTCGCCGTCCTCCAGCTCCTGATCGTCATCCTCTTGAAGGGGTTCCTGTCATGAAAATCGCGGCCTTCCTCCCGGAGCTCGTGCGCCACCTTTTCAAAAAGCCCGCGACCGTCGACTATCCCTTCAAGAAGCTCGAGGTCCCGGAGCATTTCCGCGGCACGCCGTTCCTGCGCCCCGAGCGGTGCATCGTCTGTCGGGCCTGCGAGCGCGATTGCCCCGCCGAGGCCATCGAGATCGCGACGGTCAACGAGGCCGAAAAGACGTTCCGGATGGTCATCCACAACGACCGCTGCATCCATTGCGCCCAGTGCGTGGATTCCTGCCCGACGGACCCGAAGGCCATGGATATGGACATCCTCTTCGAGATCGCCGATTTCGACCGTCACAAGCTGAAGAAGGATTGGGTCTACGCCCGGGCCGTCATCAAGCCCAAGCCGGCCCCGCCGAAGGCGCCGGCCCCCGAGGCCGCGCCCAAGCCCTGATCCCCGGGGACTCGGCTCCCCGACCGAGCGTTTGTGTATAATGGGAGAGATGCGCAAGCCGGAGGCCTGGAAATCCCGCCTCGCCCGGGAGCTGGGGCGCCCGAAGAGGCTGGCGGTCATGGGCGTCGGAAACGTCGCCAAGGGGGACGACGGGGCCGGCGTCTTCTGCGCCGCCGCTCTCGCCCGGCTCACTGCCGGTCTGGCCTCGCCCCGGCTGAAAATCATCCCCGCTGGCGAGGCCCCGGAGAACTTCACCGGGGATGTCAGAAAATTCGGGGCCACCCATGTCGTCATCGTAGATGTCGCGGCCGGAGGCTTCCCCGGCGGGACGGTCTTCCTTGCGGACCCGCGCCGGATCCGCGACGACGACGCGTCGACGCACAGGCTCCCCCTCCCTCTGCTTGCGGCCTATCTCGAGCAGACGGTCGGCTGCCGCGTCATCCTGCTGGGGATCGAGCCGAAGAGCTTCGAGCCGGGAGCGCCGCTCAGCGCCGAGGTGTCCCGCGCAGCCGAGAGCGCGGCCGCCGCCCTGGCCGCCCTCTCGCGGCGGCTCCTCAGATCTTCATCGGCATGAGGACGTAGATATTCTTCATCGCCTCCTCGGCCTCGGGCTTGAGGAGGACGGCGCTGTTCTCGTCCTTGATCTCGAACGTCACCCGCTCGGAGACGACGGCCGTTAGAAAATCCAGGAGATACTGCGAATTGAAGCCGATCTCGAGAGCCTGGCCCTTGTAATCGACTTCGATCCTGTCCCGGGCCTCGCCGATCTCCGGGCTCGAGGAGAAGAGCTTAATCTGATTCCTCTCCAGATAGAACTTGATGCCCTTTGAGCGCTCCGCGGAGAGGAGGGACACCCTGCGGATGGCCCCCGCCAGCTCCTCGCGCCCGAGAGAGAGGACGTTGGGGTTGTCCTTCGGGATGACGGCCTGATAATTAGGAAACTTGCTCTCGATGATCCGTGAGATGAGCGTCCGCGGCCCGACCCTGAAGAAGAGGTTGTTGTCGTCCATGTCGAATTCGACGGCGTCGTCCTCGAACTTACGCAGCTCGCCGAGCGTCTTTTTGGCAACGATCACGCTGATGTCCTTATCGACCCGGATATCCTCGTCGGCCTTCCCGGCGTACGACAGCCGATGCCCGTCCGTGCTCACGAGCTCCATGTGCTTCGTTCGCAAGGAGAGCAACGCCCCGTTGAGATAGTACCGCTGCTCCTGGGTGATCGCGTAATACACCCGGTCAATCATCTCCCGCAGATCCTTCAGCGGAAGGCGGATGCCCCGCTCGAACCTCGCTTCCGGCACCTGGGGATAATCCTCTTTCTGCATACACAGGATCTTGAACTCGCTCTCTCCGGCCGTGATCTCCATGGCCTCCCCCTTGCGCTCGATCCCGACCGTCTGGCCGCCCGGGAGCGACTTGACGATCTCGAAGATCTTCTTCCCGTTCACCGTGATAGCGCCCGGCTCCTGAATATCCGCGGCGAAGTGCGTCTTCAGCCCGACCTCGAGGTCGGTCCCCGTCAGCTCGACCTCCGTCCCGGTCACGTTCATCAGGATGTTAGCGAGGATCGGCATGGTATTCCGTTTTTCGACGATCCCCTGCAGGAGCTGGAGTTCGTCCAAAAGGTTTTCTTTCGGCATTGAAAATTTCATGTCCACACCTTTCGAAAAACATTCCTTTTTATCTTTATATTCTTTTTATAAAGAGGATAGAAATCAAGAAGAGAAATAATAAAGTCCGGTGCAAATGTGGATAAAAGCTCGATCCTGCTGATTCTTCTCATTGCATGAGCATGATGAGACTGTTGATTTCTTTGTTGAATTCGGGGTTCTCGGTGCGCAGCTTATCGATCTTGCGGACGGAATGGATGACGGTCGTATGGTGTTTTCCACCGAACTTCTTGCCGATTTCCGGCAGGGACGAGTGCGTCATCTCCTTCGCTAGGTACATGGCGATCTGGCGAGGAAAGGCGATCTTCGGCGAATTGTTCTTGCTCTTGAGTTGGGAGAGCTTGATTTTGAATTTATGGCAGATGAACTTCTGAATCTTTTCCACAGTAATGATGGTCGCGGACGTGTCCAGGAGGCCTTTAAGGGCCTCCTTGGTCAGGTCGAGATCGATCTTCTCTCCCTTCAGGGAAGCAAAGGCGATGACGCGGCGGAGGTAACCTTCGAGCTCCCGGATGTTCGACTGGACTTTGTCGGCGATATAGAGGGCCACGCTCTCGGGCAGGTTCACAGCCTCCGTTTCGGCCTTTTTCTTGAGGATGGCGATGCGGGTTTCGATATCCGGCGGCTTGAGGTCGGCAATGAGGCCCCACTCAAAGCGGGAGCGGAAGCGTTCCTCGAGATGGGGGATCTCTTTGGGCGGGCAGTCGCTCGAGATGACAATCTGCTTCTGGCTGTCGTACAAATGGTTGAAGGTGTGGAAAAACTCCTCTTTGGTCCGCTCCCGGCCGGAGAGGTAGTGGATATCGTCCATGAGGAGGACGTCCACGCTCCGATATTTCTGCCGGAATTCGAGGATTTTTCCGTACTGGAGGTGATTGACGAGGTCGTTCATGAACTTTTCGGTCGTCACGTAAAGGATTTTGAGTCCGGCGCCCTGTCCGAGCGCGTAGTGGCCGATCGCGTTCATGAGGTGCGTCTTGCCGAGGCCGGCGCCTCCGTAGATGTAGAGGGGGTTGTAGGACTTGGCCGGGTTCTTGGCGACGGCGAGGGCTGCGGCGTGCGCGAACTGGTTGGAGCTGCCGACGACGAAGTTCTCGAACGTGTAGTTCGGGTTGAGGTTTGGGTTAAGGGCGGCGCCCTGCTTGGACTTCCGGTCCTCCGGCGATCGCCTCATGAAGGCTGAGGGAGTGTCGTCGTAGATGTACCGGATGTCGAATGTTTTGCGGAACAGGGCCTGGGCGCAGTCGTTGATGAGCGGCGTATAATGGAAAGACAGCCAATCACGGAAGTAGGAATTGGGCACCTTGATGTACAAGCACTCCTGGTCCTGACCAATAAAGCTTGTCGGCTCGAACCAGGTCTCGAAACTGTTGGCGTCGACCTTGCTCTCGACGGCTTGGAGTATTTGAATCCAAGGATTTTGTTTTTCTTCAGGTTCCATGGGTGTCATTTACTTTTCCACAGAATTTTCCACATCTGTGGAAAAGCCGCCCCGGGCGCTTATGTATCCGGGAAAGGCTTCGCCATAATAGCACTTCGCTCCCCTGATTTCAAGCTTTTTTTTAGCGGCGGAGCGGCGGCTTCGGCGGGACCGCTGAAGGCCCGGCCGTGGTCTGTATTTGGGGCCGCCGGCGCGGCCGCCTCCGAAGCCCCGAAACGGCGGAAAGGCGGCCTTTTCGGGGCCTGAGGAGGAGCCTTGGCCGGGCGCCCCCGACGGAGCCTCAAGACGGTCATCCGGCGGCGGCTTGTGCGGCCGGAGAATGCAGAAAAAGCCCTCCCGGAACGGCGTTTGCCTTCCCCCGGGTTTTGTGGTATAAACTCTCCTTCAATTTGGAAAAAGAGAGTCAGGACCATGCCGAAAGTCTGCGAAATATGCGGGAAAGGGCCCGTGTTCGGGCACAACGTCAGCCATTCCCACAAGTCGTCGCCCAAAAAGTGGAGGCCGAATCTCCAGCACGTCAAGGCGCAGACGGAGCAGGGCGTCCGGCAGATCTGGGTGTGCACGCGGTGCCTTCGGTCGGGCAAGATCGCGAAGGCCCGCTGAGCCGCGGCTAGATCCTCTCCACTGAAATCGCGTCTTTCAGAGCCTTGATGCGCCGGGAGATCTCCTCGAGCTGCCGGACGTCCGCAATCCGGATCTCGAGCGTGATCTGTGCTTTCCCGCCGGCGAACGTCTTGACCTCCGCCTTGGCGATATTCCCCTCGAGCTGGGCGACGGCCGTCGCCACCTTGGCCAGGACTCCGGGGGAATCGTTCGCCCGGACGGAGAGCCGGGCCCTGAAGGTGCCGGCGAGCGCGGGGTCCCAGCCCACGTCCACAAGGCGCTGAGCGTCGAGGCTTCCCCTGGTGACCAGAGGACAGCGTAGGGAATGGACGGTGATGCCTTTCCCGACCGTGATGTAGCCGGCGACGGGCTCCCCCTTGACGGGCGAACAGCACTTGGCGAGATGGACCATTGGATCGTCGCGCGACTTGATCCGGATGGGCGAGGCCAGCCTCCGGGCCCGCCGGCCTGCCGAACTCTCACGCGCCGGCCGTACACGTCCCTTCGCCCGGGCCGCCGGGAACAGGGAGTGAATCAGGGCTTCGCCGACGACGATCTTGCCCAGGCCCGCCTCGCGGTAGAAGTCTTCGAGGCTTCGGACCTTCGCGGGCAGGACGTCCGAGAGCCGCTGGAGAAGGACGTCCTCCTTCCGCGTCTCGGACGGGATATCGTACTTTCGGATCTCGCGTTCCCAGAGCTTTTTTCCGAGGGCGGCGCTGGTCGTCCGGCTCTTGAGGTTGAGCCACCGCGTGATCTGTTGTCTGGCCCCCGATGTCGTCACGGCGCTCAGGGCTCTCCGGGTCACCGTGATCCCCTCCGCCGTCAGAATCTCGACGATATCCCCCGTCTTCAGCGCCGTTTTCAGGAGCGCGGCCACGCCGTTGATCTTCGCTTCGGCCGCGCGGAGCCCGATCTCCGAATGGACCCTGAACGCGAAATCCAGCGCGGTCGCCCCGGCCGGGAGATTGATGACTTTTCCCTTGGGGGTGAAGACGAAGATCTCCTCCGGCGCGAGGTTGGCCTTCAGGCTGCGCAGGAATTCCTGGGGGTTCTTCTGCTCTTTGAAGAGCGCGACCATCTCGCGGAGCCAGCGCAGGCGCTGGTCCTCCTTCCCCTTGCTCTCGGCCGCGTCCTCCTTGTATCGCCAGTGGGCGGCGATGCCGTTTTCGGCGAAGTCGTGCATCTCGCGGGTCCGGATCTGGATCTCGAACATCTTTCGCCCTTCCGTGATGACCGTTGTGTGGAGGGACTGGTACAGGTTGAGCTTGGGCATGGCGATGAAATCGCGAAAGCGCTGCGGCAGGTGGGGCCAGCGCTGGTGGATGGCGCCGAGAGCGGCGTAGCAGTCCTTGACGGACTCGGTGATGAGCCGGAGGGCTAGGAAGTCGTAGACCTGGTCGAAATCCACGCGGCGGCGCTTCATCTTGTTCCAGATGCTGTAGGGACGCTTGATACGGGACTGGATCTCGGCCGGGATCGCGTTCTTTTTCATCAGGGCCTCGAGGGCCCGCTTCATGCCCTGGAGGTCCCGGTCCGCCTGGTTCTTCTGGGGTGCGACGAGGGCCTCGACCTTGGCATACTCCGCGGGCGCGACGTACCGGAAGGACAGGTCCTCGAGTTCGGCCCGGATGCGTGCCATGCCGAGGCGGTTGGCGATCGGCGCGTAGACGTCGAGCGTTTCGCGAGCGACCTGCTTCCGCTTTTCCGGGCCGAGGAAGCCGAGCGTCTGGAGGTTGTGGATGCGGTCGGCGAGTTTGATAAAGATGACCCGGATGTCGTCGGTCATGGCGAGGATGATCTTGCGGATGGTCTCCGCCCGGCTGGCCTCGGGCGACGAGGCCTGGACGCGGCTGATCTTCGTGACGCCCTCGACGAGGTCGGCGACGCCCTTGCCGAATTCCGCGCGGAGCTCAGCTACGGTGACGTCCGTGTCTTCCAGGACGTCATGGAGAAGCGCGGCGACGAGCGTCGTCCTGTCGAGGCGCATATCGGCCAGCAGGCTGGCGACTTCGAGCGGGTGGCTGAGGTAGGGCTCCCCCGAGCGCCGCACCTGTCCTTTGTGGACGCGGGCGGCGAAGACGTAGGCCTTGCGGAGAGCTACGGCCTCTTTCTCGCTGATATAGGAAGAGGCCTTTTCGAGGATGTCGTCAAACCGGATCATGGGGAGCGCCGTTCGTCGTTCTGGCCGTCCTGGGCTTCCGTCCGGGGCCTCTTTCCCGGCCGAGGATCCATTCCGCCGCGGCCGCCAGGTTTTCCGCCACCCGGGAGGGGCGGACCCCGGCGCTCTGGAGGTCGCGGAGCGCCTGCCTGCCGTAGCCGGTCAGGACCAGGACGGGGACGGCTCCGATATTCCGGCCGAAAAGGATGTCGGAAGGTTTGTCCCCGACGACGTACGACCGGCGGAGATCCAAGGCGAGCTCGGCGGCCGCCAGCAAACCTAGGGCGGGCTTCGGCTTTTGGCAGGGGCATGCGCCTCCGCGCGGGACCTGGGCGGGCGGGCAGAAGTGCGGGCACGAGTAGATGCCGTCGAGCCTGGCCCCGGCGGCCTCGAAGGCCGCCGACAGGTCCCGGTGGAGGGCCCGCAAATCATCCTCGGTGAACGCGCCGCGCCCGACGCCCGACTGGTTGGTAACGACGACGACGGCCAGCCCCGCCCGCCGGAGCCTGCGGACGGCCTCGAGCGCGAAGGGGTAGACATGGACCTGGCTCCAGTGAGCGGGGTAGCCCACGTCCTCGTTGATCGTCCCGTCCCTGTCGAGGAAAACCGCGCGCCTTTTTTTCATGTCAGGCTCGGCCCGCCGGACTCGCCACTCCGGCTCCGCCATTTTATCGTGATGGTTCCGGACGTGTCAAAAGGCGCGCCCGGCGTCAGGAGCTCTTGTCCGGAGCCGGCGAGGCTGACCGGGGCTGTTCTTTCAGCTCCTTGCCGGCCTGGTGCTTCGGGGCGGGCGTGTCTTCGGGGACCGGCGAGCTCTTGGGGGCGTAGTCCGTGACATACCAACCGTTTCCCTTAAACTGGATGGCCGGCGATGAGGGGAGCTTCACCAGCGCGCTGCCGCACTTCTGGCATTTTTCAGGCGGCTTGTCCTTGGCCCTCAGCAGGAACTCGAATTTGGCGCGGCACTTCGTGCACCTGTATTCGTAAAGAGGCATCTTCTCTTTCCCTCGCAGTTGTTCGTTGCCCGGTAAATATCCATTATAGCAGAAAATCCGCCTGCGCACAGCGCGGACCGCGTGCCGGGCCTGGGACACGGGTTACGCCCCTCACCGGATGTCACGGCGCAGGCCCCGTCTCCGGGCGGTCCCTATTCATGAAAGACGATGGCCTGGAAGACGGATATGCGGGCGCCCTTCTTCCATGAATCCGGGGGGAGGCCCGCCTTGAGGCATCCTTCGTTGAGGAAGGTCTCGCGGTCCCAGCCGTTTTCCACCGGCACCTGAGGCAGCAACACGCCCTTTTGACCGGACATCGAAACGACGATGCCATCGCGGCCGACCTGAACGAGCGCGGGGTTGGATATGTCCTTGAGGGGAGTCAAGACGGAGATCTCGAACCGGAGGTCTTTGAGCTCCTCGGGCGCGACCTGGGGAAAGCGAGGGTCCTCGGTTGCAGCATAAACGGCGGCCTGGATGACGGCCTGTCCCAGGGGGAAAACGGGCTCGATGAATCCGATGCAGCCCCGGAGCTCGCCGTGCTTCTTGAGCGTCACGAACACCCCCCTCGGGATGAGAAATTTCGGGTTCTGGGGCGGAGTGCTGATGACCTTCCCGCCGGCCAGAAATTCCGTGACGGCCGAGCGCGCCAGGCTGAGGAGGTCGGCCCGCTCCGCGGGGGTCAGTGTGACCTCTTCGGCCGGGGCCGGGTCTTCCTTGCCGGCGACGATGGCCGCGGCCATGTAGCCGACGACGCTATCGGTAGGGCCGCCCGCCTCCCCGGAATTAGAGTGCTTGAGCACTTCGACCCGGGCCGGGCCTTCTTTTTTCGCGTATAAGAGGGCCGCGACGACGGGGCCGCCGCCGCACATGATGTTCTCGCCGGCTTCGATCTTCCTGAGGAGGGCATCGGTTCTGAAGCCCTCAATGAGGGAGATCGTGTCGGCGTCGAGCTTGGTGCCCTCCTGGGGCGACAAGTAGTGCGAGAGGTCCGTCGAAGCGACGACCAGGACTCTTTTCCCCGCGCAGGCTGTTTCGAGGGCATCGGCAAGGGCCACGACCGCCGTTCTGTTCTGATAGCCCATGACGATGGGCACGATCTTGGCCTTGGGAAGGACCGTCTGGACCCAGGGGACTTCGACCTCCACCGAGTGCTCTTTGGCGAAGGCTTCAGGGATATAGGAGAAGCCCGAAGCCTTGGCGATCTCCTTGGCCAGGGCCGCGTCGACGGAGGCGACGCCGAGGGGCGTTTCGAACCCGCCCGCAGGATAGATGGAGCAGCCGTCGAACCCGACGAAGTGGGAGGGGCCGACGATGACGACAGTGTCGTACGGCCCGCCCTTGACGAGCGCGTAGGCATGGGCCGCCGTCTGCCCGCAGTAGAGATATCCGGCGTGCGGCACGATGATGGCCAGGACTTTCCCGGCGCCCTGCGCCGGTGCTCCGGCGTTCGCCAGGAACCCATCCAGCTGGGCCGCCAGACGAACGGGGTCGCTCTCGTAGAACTGCCCGGCCACGACGGGCGGCTTGATGCCCTGGGCCGCGGCCGGGAGAATGGCGAAGGCGAAAATGATCACGAGGGCCGTCAAGGATTTATTCATGCTGTCCTCTCCGTTCGGGAGCGTCTCTCATTTCAATATATCGAGGCCGCCGTTAAAAAGCAAATTGACATCTTCCCGCCTTTTGTTATAAAAATATCGCGGAAGGTTGAGATGAAAGGCTTCTTCAAATTCCTGCTGACCCTCGTGACGCTCGGCTCGATATTTTTCCTGGGGTTCTCTCTCGGCAAGGAGAAGGAAAAGGCCAAGATCCCGAAGTTCCAGGAAGAGCCCGAAAGCCATATCTGATCCTATCGAAGCGAGAGGCGCAGATTATAAGTCTCCGGGCCCCGCTCCCCCTCGGGTGCCGCCTTGCGGGAGCGCCCGCGGCGGGGTGTGGAGGGGGTCGCGGGCCGGCGCTATTATGGGCACCGTCGCAGAGGCGATTTTTCGGCGAAGGTCGCGGCAATGAGCTGGGGAGGCTATGCCGTCCTGATCATCTTCGGGGCGTTCGTCATCCTGCTCGTCATCAGCCCGAACCTGTCCTGCTTCGGCAAGCGGATCCGTTCGCCGTTCACCCCCCTGATCCGGAAAAAGCAGGTGAAGAAAAGGACGACGGACTATAAGTTCGACCTTGGCGGCGGAACGCCGCGGCAGGACGCCGCCGGAGAGGCGAAGAAGACGGATAAGAAAACCGACGATTATGGATTCCATCTGGATTGAGCCTGCACCGGCCGCCGCGCCGACGCCGTCCGATCCCGTTCGGCCACTCCTTTGATGACAGCCCTCACGCCTCCGTCCGCCGTCCCGGCGCGAGGGTTGGCGCTCGTTCTCATGGGCCTGTGGTGCGCCGGCTGCGGAGGCCCGCCTCCCGTCCTCGCCCCCCCGCAGGCGGGTGTCGAAGCCGTTGCGGGGCTCGCCTCGGCCTCGGTCCAGGGGGAGGAGATGGCACTGCAAGGCAAGTTCGCGTTCGTCTTCCGGCGGCCTGGCTTCGGCCGGGTCGACGTCCCCGGCCCTTTCGGCGCCACGGTGTATTCCCTGCTGTTCGAGACGGACTCGGGGTATCTGGTCGTCCCCTCCCGAAAGATTTATGCGGCGGAGCGGTCCGATGAGCTGATGAACAGGTTTCTGGGTTTCGGCCTGCGGCCGAGCGAGGTCATCGACCTCTTGAGCGGCGTGTGGCCGGAAGCCGGCACGGGGAGCCTCTGGAGCCTGCGAAGGGACGCCGGCGGGAGGGTCAGCCACGGGGAGAAAGGCGGGTTCCTCTTCGATGTCACTGAGTTCTTTCCCGGCGCGGGGGTCCCGCGGAGCCTGACTTTCTCCGCCGTAGGGACCGCAGGCCGGATCAACGTCCTCTCGCTCCGCTTCAACCCGGCGCCGCGCCCCGAGGCGTTCGACACGGGATTCCTGGAGAGGTTCCGCCGCGGGTCCTGGGAGGAGATCCGGAACATCCTGAAAGATGAAAATTAGGTCCTTCGCCAAGGTCAATCTCGGGCTGGAAATCCTGCGGCGCCGGGATGACGGCTACCACGACATCCGCACCCTTTTCCAGACGGTCGGCCTCGCGGACGTCCTCGAGTTCGAGGCGACGACGGACGGCGCTGTCCGGCTCGAGGGGGACGACGCCTCGATTCCCTGGGACGGGACGAATCTCGTCTTCCGCGCGGCCCGGCTTCTTCAGGAACGGGCGCGGACGTCCCCGGGAGTTCGGATCCGGGTCGCCAAAAAGGTCCCTCCGGGAAAAGGGTTGGGCGGCGGCAGCTCGAACGCCGCCCTCACCCTCTGGGCCCTGAACAAGCTCTGGGCGGCCGGCCTGGACGCCGGGACGCTGGGCGACATGGCTCTACGGCTGGGCTCTGATGTCCCCTATTTCCTCGAAGGCGGCCTTTGCCTGGGGGAGGGCCGGGGAAACGTGTTGACGCCGCTGGCGGACCTGCCGCCGTTGCCCTGCGTCCTCGCCTTTCCTCCGTACCCGATCATGACGGCGGAGATCTATGCCGGCGTCCGGTCGTCCTTGACTTCGGAGGGCAAAGACAGTAGAATTATGCGTTTTCTGGAGACCAGGGACTTCGGGCTCTTGGAAAATGACCTGGAAAGTGTTATTTTCCGGCGGCACCCCGAACTTGGCGGGCTCAAGAAGTTTCTCAGGGACCAGGGCGCATCGCTGTCCTTGGTGACCGGCTCTGGCTCCGCGGTCTTCGGGCTTTTCTCGGGCCGTGAAACGGCCCGCAAGGCCATTGAGAGGCTCCGCGGCCAGTCGGCGGCTCTCCTCGTGGATACGCTGCCGCGGGAGGGCTATTGGGCGCAAGTCGGTGCTGGGGTGTAGCCAAGCGGTAAGGCAACGGACTTTGGCTCCGTCATTCGGAGGTTCGAATCCTCCCGCCCCAGTTCTGGAGATATAAGACGAGGTGAGCACGATGAAAGTATTCGCAGGCTCTTCCAACCCGGCCCTGGCCAAGGAGATCGTCAAGTATCTGCAGGTCGATCTCGGGCGGTGCGTGCTCGACCGGTTCAGTGACGGGGAGATCCATTTCTACATCGACGAGAATGTCCGCGGCGAGGACATCTTCGTCGTCCAGTCGGGCTGCGCCGACGCGAACTTCCACCTCATGGAGCTGTTCGTTATGATCGACGCGTTCAAGCGGGCGTCCGCCGGCCGCATCACCGCCGTCATCCCCTATTTCGCCTACGCCCGCCAGGACTGGAAGGACAGGCCCCGGGTGCCGATCTCGGCCCGCCTCGTCGCCGACCTGATCGAGCGGGCGGGCGCCAACCGCGTGCTGGCAATGGACCTCCATTCGCCCCAGATCCAGGGCTTCTTCTCGATCCCCGTGGACAACCTCCAGGCCGCCCCGGTGCTCGCCAACCACATCCGGACCCTGCGCCTGGAGAACCCGACCATCGTCTCGCCCGACGCCGGAGGCGTGGGCCGAGCCCGCGTCTTCGCCAAGCGGCTCGACGCCAAGCTGGCCATCATCGACAAAAGGCGCCCGTCTCCAAATGTCGCCCAGGTCCTCCACGTCATCGGCGAGGTCCGCAATCAGAACGTCGTGATTTTCGACGACATGGTGGACACCGCCGGAACCCTGACGTCGAGCGTCGAGGCCCTGGCCCGGAAAGGGGCCCAGAGGATTTTTGCCGCCTGCACCCACCCGGTCCTTTCGGGGCCAGCCCTGGGCCGGATCGAGAAATCGAAGATCGAGCGAGTCTTCGTCACGAATACCATTCCGCTGAAGGAACGGGCGAACGAGTCCGGCATCTTCACCATCCTCTCTGTGGCCGAGCTCTTCGGCGAGGCCATCCGGAGGATCAACGAAGGGAGTTCCGTGAGTTCGCTGTTCGCCTGAGGAGGGAGACATGAGCATCGTCGTCAAGAGCGAAAAGCGCGAGGGCCTGGGCAAGAACGCAGCCCGGCGGCTGAGAAAACAAGGGTTCGTCCCCGCCGTCCTCTACGGGGAGGGCATGGACAGCCAGCCTCTCGTCCTGAGCAAAAAGGACATCGTCCAGATCATGAAGCAGGAATCGGGGGAGAACACAATTTTCCGCGTGGCCTACGATTCCCAGGAAGTCGACGCCATGATCAAGGAGCTCCAGGTCGATCCCACGACGGACGAGATCCTTCACGCGGACCTCATTCGGATTTCCATGGACAAACCGATCCGCGTCACCGTCCCCATCGTTCACTCGGGCGAACCCGCGGGCGTCAAGACCGAAGGGGGCTTCGTCGATTTCGTCACGCGCGAGATCGAGGTCGAGTGCCTGCCCCGGGATATCCCCGAGAGCATCAGGATCGAAATCTCCGGCCTCCACATCCACCAATCGTTCAAAGTGGAGAACATCACGCCTTCCCCCGGGGTCCGGGTCATCAGCGACCCCGGGACGGTTCTGGTGCTGATCTCCCTGCCCCACAAGGAGGAGGAGTTCCCCGGCGAGAAGCCCGCCGAGGAAGTCGTGGTCGAGGAGGGCGCGGAGCCAGAGGTCATCAAGAAAGAGCGGGCCCCAAAGGAAGAGGGAGAGGAAGAGGAGAAGAAAGAGAAGAAGGAGAAGTGACGCTTGTGGCTGGTGGTCGGGCTGGGCAACCCCGGAGAGGAATATGCGGGCACGCGCCACAACGCGGGCGCGCTCCTCGTCAGCCGGGTGGCCTCGTCGCGGGGCGCGAGGCTCCGGGGCCGGGCCTTCAAGGCCAAGACGGCCGTCGTCCCCGGAGGCGGCGAGGGGCTGATGCTAGCCTTCCCCCAGACATATATGAACCAGAGTGGCGTTTCGGTGCGGGCCATCCTGGCCGCGAAGGGCATCCCGCCTGAGCGCCTGGTCGTGGTGTACGACGACCTCGACATCCCCCTCGGAGAGGTCCGCGTCCGGAAGACAGGCAGCCCGGGGACCCACAAAGGCATGATCTCGGTCGTGAACGAAGTCCGGACCAGAGAGTTTCCCAGGATCCGGATTGGGATCGGCCCCCTCCCCGGCGGAACCGACGCGGCGGAATACGTCCTCGCCCCGTTCAGCCGGACCGAGCGCCCGCTCCTCGAGCGGAGCCTGGAGGAGGCCGAGGAGGCCCTCGGGCTCGTCCTCGCCGGAGAGATGGACAAGGCCATGACGCGGTTCAACCGCCGCGCAACGGCCCGTTGAATTTTTCGCGGAATTGTTTATACTAGAAAGCGCTCTCCTTGTTCCTTCCGTGAGAGAAGGGGCTATCAATCCATAAGGAGTACGGAATGACACAGTACGAAACGGGGTTCGTTCTCTCCCCCGCCCTTTCCGAAGAAGAGACGACGCAGTTCATCCAGCAGATGGCCGAGGCTGTGGCCCAGAAAAAGGGCCGGATGGTCAAGCAGGACGTCTGGGGAAAACGGCGGCTGGCGTATCTCATCAAGAAGTGGACCGAAGGCGTCTACGTCTTTTTCACTTATGAGGGCCCCGGGGACGTCTCCGCCGAGCTCGAACGGCGCTTCAAACAGGTGGACACCGTGATCCGGTTCCTGACGGTTAAGAAGGACCTTAGGAGCCAGGCCCGCAAGAAGAGGAAGAAGCTCAGCGAGGAGGCGGCCCGCGCCGCCGAGCCAGCGGCTGAGGCGCTTGCGCCGCCCAAGGCCGAGCCCGGCGCGGCCGAGGCCAAAGAGGAGAAGTGACATGGCGAGAGAGGATCGTCCCGACAGGCCGGAGAGAAGCGAGCGGGGGCCCTACAGGAAGTATTTCGCTCCCAAGAAGAAATTCTGCCGTTTCTGCCAGAGGAATGTCCGGAACATCGACTACAAGGCGGTGGAGATTCTGAGAAAGTACATCCCGGACCGCGGCAAGATCTCCCCCCGGCGGATCACCGGCACTTGCGCGTTCCACCAGCGGAAACTGTCCCTGGCCGTCAAGCGGGCCCGGCTGATGGCCCTGCTTCCTTACGTCGAGGACTGACGGGGGCGTTTTCGGAGGCATCATGAAGGTCATTCTGAAAGTCGACGTGGAAAAACTTGGGCACAAGGGGGACATCGTCAACGTCACCCCGGGCTTCGGCCGAAACTACCTCCTGCCGCGGAAGCTGGCCATCGCGGTCACCCCCAGCAACATCAAGATGATCGAGATCGAGCGTCAGTCCCTGAAGAAGAAAGTCGAGCAGGAGCGGCAGTCGTTCCAGGAAACGATCCACAACCTGAATCAGGTGACCCTGACGTTCGCCCGCCGCGCCGGCGAGAAGGACGTCATTTTCGGGTCGGTTTCGGCGGCGGACGTCAAGGAGGCGCTGGACCGGATGGGGTTCGAGATCGACAAGAAAAAGATCCATCTGGACGAGCCCATCAAGCGGCTGGGGAACTTCACCGTCCCCATCAAGGTCTATCACGAGGACAAAGCGGAAGTGAAAGTCGTCGTCGTCAAGGAGGCGGGCGGGCCGGGCGAGGCGGAGAAGACCGAAGAAGGAGCCTGAGACCGGGCCGCCGGGAGGCCCGGAGCCTGCCGGCCGGCGCCCGGCCAAACCGAAAGGTGGTCATGGAACTCGACCTGATGTTCCTGAAAAAAACGCCGCCCCACAGCCTCGAGGCCGAGCGGACCGTCCTCGGAGGCATCCTCGTCCATAAGGAAAACCTGAACGTCGTCCTGTCCATCCTCTCTCCCGAGGATTTCTACACGGACGCGCACCGCAAGATCCTGGAGCGGATTGTCTCCCTCGTGGACAGGGGCCTGCCCGTGGACCTCCTCGCACTGACGGAAGAGCTCCAGCGGGCGGGCCTGCTTGAGGAAGTGGGCGGGGCGGCGTACGTCGCGTCCCTGCTCGACGGCGTTCCCAAGAGCCTGAATATCGAGTATTACGCCCAGATCATCAAGGAGAAGGGCCTCCTGCGGAGGCTCATCCTGTCCTCGGCCAGGATCATCTCCGAGAGCTACGAACAGAAAGAGGACGCCGACGAGTTGCTCAACGCCGCCCAGGCGGCCATCGTCGAGGTCGCCGAGCAGCGCCTCAAGCCCGGCTTCCAGCCCATGAGCGTCCTGACGGGGCCCACGCTGGGCATGATCGAGACCCTGATCGAGCGCAAGGAGGCGGTCACGGGTGTGCCCACCGGGTTCCGCTACCTGGACGGCCTAACGGCTGGCTTTCACCCCTCGGAGCTGGTCATCCTCGCTGCCCGGCCGTCCATGGGCAAGACGGCGCTTGCCCTGAACATCTCCCACCACGTCGGGCTCAAGACGGACAAGTCCGTCGGCTTCTTCTCCATGGAGATGGCCAAGGAGCAGATCGTCATTCGCCTGCTCTGCGCCGAGGCCCAGCTCGACATCAAGAAGACGCGGACGGGATTCCTCAATGACCGGGAGTTCGAAAAGCTGAAGCTCGCCGGCGAGGCCCTCTCGCAGGCTCGGATCTTCATCGACGAATCCCCCGCCCTCACGGTCATGGAAATGAAGGCCAAGTGCCGCCGCCTCAAGCTGGAACAGCGGCTGGACATCGTCTTCGTCGACTACATTCAGCTCATGCGGACCGGCGGGCGGTTCGAAAACCGCAACCAGGAGATGTCGTTCATCTCCCGCTCCCTGAAGGAGCTGGCCAAGGAGATCCAGATCCCGGTGGTCGGCATCTCCCAGCTCAGCCGCGCTCCGGAGAAGGGGCGGCGCGAGCCCAAGCCGCAGCTTTCCGACCTCCGCGAGTCCGGGGCCATCGAGCAGGACGCCGACGTCGTGATCTTCATCTACAGACCGGAGCTCTACCATCCGGACGACGAGAGCCTCAGGGGCGTCGCCGAGGTCAACATCGCCAAGCAGAGGAATGGTCCGGTCGGGAACCTCCAGCTGGCCTTCATCCGGGAATACGCCCGGTTCGCCGACATGGAGCTTTACACCCCGGAGTACTGACGGATGGGAGCCCCGAAGAAACGCTACAACCCCATCACTCTTCGCTTCCTCCAGCAGATGGGGGAAGTCTCGATCGTCATGGGCCGGACGCTTCGCGACATCTTCCGCCGGCCGTTCGAGGGACGGAACTTCCTCCAGCAGCTCGAGAGCGTCGGGGTGAGCTCGCTGAGCGTCGTCTCGCTGACGGCGGCATTCGGCGGCCTCGTCTTCGGCCTCCAGACCTACGCGGGCTTTCACAAGTATGTCGGCCCGGGGACGGAAGTTTACAGCGGCCCGATCATCTCCGTCGGCCTGTGCAAGGAGCTCATTCCTCTCCTCGTGGCCCTGATGGTCGCGGGCCGCGTCGGGTCCTCGATGACGGCCGAGATCGGGACGATGAAGATCACGGAGCAGATCGACGCCCTCTTCAGCCTGGGCGCCGACCCCAACCGCTATCTCGTCGTCCCGCGCGTCCTGGCCGCCCTCGTCATGTTGCCGGCGCTGACCCTGTACGGGGACATCATCGGGATCTTCTGCGGCTTCTTCTACAATATCGTGGGCATGGGGGTCAACCGGGTCGTCTACATCCGCAACGCCCTGCTCTACTTCGAGGTCTGGGACATCTGCATGGGCCTGATCAAGGCCTTTTTCTTCGGCTTCGTCATCTCCACCATCGGCTGCTGGCAGGGGATGAAGGCCGAAGGCGGGGCCGAAGGCGTGGGGCGAGCTACCACCCGGAGCGTGGTCTTTGCCAGCATCTCCGTCCTGATTCTGAACTTCTTCCTCAGCAAGGTGCTGCCGAGTTGACGGGGCCATGATCCGCATCGTCGACCTTCACAAATCGTTCGGGACGAACCGGGTGCTTCGGGGCGTGAACCTCGAGATCGGCGACGGCGAGACCATGGTCGTCATCGGGCAGAGCGGGTCGGGGAAAAGCGTCCTCCTCAAGCACATCATCGGCATGCTGCGGCCGGACGAGGGGCAGGTCTTCGTCGACGACATCGAGATCACGCGGCTGAAGAGGGAGGCCCTGCAGCAGGTCTTGAGGAAGTTCGGGATGCTCTTCCAGGGGGCGGCACTGTTCGATTCCCTGACAGTGGGCGAGAACGTCGCCTTCGGCCTGAGACGGTACACACGGCACAGCCGCAAGGAGATCGAGAAGATCGTGGCCGAGAGCCTGGAGAAAGTCGGCCTGCGCGGCATCCAGCACCTCATGCCGTACGAGCTGTCGGGCGGCATGAAAAAGCGTGTCGGCCTGGCGCGGGCCATCGCCTACAGCCCGAAGATCATCCTCTACGACGAGCCGTCGACGGGCATCGACCCCATCCGCGCGGACTCGATCAACGATCTGATCAACCAGATGAAAAAGGATCTGTGCGTGACGTCGGTCGTGATCACGCACGACATGGTGAGCTGCTACAAGGTGGCCGACCGCATCGCTATGCTCTATAACGGGACGATCGTGGAGATCGGATCGCCGGCTGAGATCCAGGCCTCGGGAAATCCCGTCGTCCAGCAGTTCATCACCGGGCAGGCCCGGGGCCCGATCACGGATTGGTAGGATACGAGGTCAATGATGAGAAGAGAAATCAAAGTCGGCATCTTCTTCACGGGAGCGCTGATCATTCTCGGCGTGTTCATATTCGTCGTCGGCAACCTGTCGAACCTGTTCCGCCGGCCGGGCTACCCGATCATCGTCCGCTATGAGACCTCTCTGGGCCTCGACAAGACCGCCGCCGTGAAGATGGCCGGGATCAAGATCGGCTATGTCAAGGACATCGAGCTCGAGGGGCGGCGCTCCCGGGTCGTCCTGAGCATCTATCCCAAGTACAAGATCCCGCGGGGCTCCAAGGCCATCCAATCGGTACAAGGGCTGCTCGGCGAGAAATACATCGATGTCCAGCCGAGCATGGAGGACGAATACCTGCGGCCGGGCGACGAGCTCATCCCCGGGCCGTCTTCAGGGCTCGACCAGTTGACCCCGATGCTGACGTCGCTCGGGACCGACCTCCAGCAGGTCGCTAAGAACCTGGGGGAGATGACGAACAAGGAGATGCGGGAGAACTTCCGCCAGACCGTCTCGAACATGTCCTCGGTGACGGAGGAGATCCGGACCTTCATCCACGACAACCGCGACAAAGTCGGCGAGGCGATTTCCTCGGCCTCGGACACCGCGAAGACCATGGACCAGCGGATCCGGGATCTCTCGCGGGACTTCGAGGCCACGCTGTCCGACCTGAGGACCATGCTCGAGGACAACCGAGGCGACGTCCGCGACAGCGTCGGTAAGCTCAAAGAGGTCCTTTCGAGGATCGATGAGTCGGTGAAGCTCCTCAACGCGTCGCTGGACAAGATCCAGAAGGGCGAGGGGACAGCGGGCAAACTCGTCAACGACTCCGGCCTCTACAACGAAGCCCAGGCAGCCGTCCGGGATGTCCGGAAGGTCGCCGACTCGGTCTCCAGCCTCGCGGTCCATGCGGATGTCCGCGGCGAATATCTGGCCCGCAGCAATTTCCTCAAGGGTTTCCTCAATGCGAGCCTCTGGTACAAGAACACGGCCTTCGCCCTGGGGCAGGTCGTCTACGGGCCCCCGGGCGGGCGCGTCACGTATTCGCTCGAAGGCGGGGTCCGCTGGAATAACTTCGCGCCGCGGGCCGGGATCATCGAGTCGACGTTCGGCGCTGGGATCGATTACTATGCCCTCAGGGACCGGGTCATTTTGAGCGTCGAGGGCCTGGATTTCAATCGGGCGACGAGCCCCCTGTTCCGGGCGTTCGCGAGATTTTACCCGCAGAAGAACGTCTATCTCATCCTCGGCCTCGAGGATTTCAGCCTGTCGGCCAAACGGGAAGTCTTTTTCGGCCTGGGTGCTGGGCTGTGATGAAGGACAAGACGGTTTTCGTCTGCCAGAACTGCGGCTTCCGTTCGCCGAAGTGGATGGGCCGTTGCCAGAGCTGCGGCGAGTGGAACACCATGATCGAGGAGCTCGAGGAGGAAACGCCGATCGAGATCTCCTTCGCGCCCTCCGACCCGGTCCTCTACAAGGACGTCAAGGACCTCGCCAAGCCGCGCATCCGGATCGAGATCGAGGACTTCAACAAGGTCCTCGGCGGCGGCCTCGTCTACGGCTCCCTGGTCCTCATCGGCGGCGAGCCGGGGATCGGCAAGTCCACCTTGCTCCTCCAGGTCTCCGACAGCCTCGCCGGGGCGGGCGAGTCGGTCCTCTATGTGTCCGGCGAGGAATCTCTGGAGCAGATCAAGCTCCGGGGCGACAGGCTCGGGGTCCACGACGGCCGCCTCTACCTCCTGTCGGAGACCAACCTGGAGCGGATCGTCTCCCAGGCCGAGCGGCTCCGGCCCAAGGCTCTGGTCGTCGACTCGGTCCAGACGGTCTTTTCCTCGAAGATGACATCGAGCCCGGGGACGATCAGCCAGGTCCGCGAGGTGGCCAACCAGATCTTCCGCTTCGCCAAGAAAAACCAGGTGCCCGCGTTCCTCGTGGGGCACATCACCAAGGAGGGCTCCCTGGCCGGGCCGAAGTCCCTCGAGCATATGGTCGACGTCGTTCTCCTTTTCGAGGGCGAGCGGGACCATAGCCACCGGGTCCTCAGGGCCCTCAAGAACCGGTTCGGGCCGGTTTCGGAGCTGGCCGTCTTCGAGATGACCGCGTCCGGCCTCCAGGCCATCGTCAACCCCTCAGCCTTCTTCCTCCGGGAGCGGCCGCGGGAAGAGCCTGGCAGCGCCGTCGTCTGCACCATCAAGGGGACCCGCCCTCTGCTTGCCGAGATCCAGGCCCTCGTCTCCTCGACGCTCTTCACGGGGAACCCCAGGCGGATGAGCATCGGCCTCGACCATTACCGGACGGCCATGCTCCTGGCCCTGCTCGAAAAGAAGCTCGGCCTGAGCTTTTCGGGGGAGGACATCTACCTGAACGTGGCGGGGGGGATGACGATCGACGAGCCGGCGGCCGACCTGGGAGTCATCATGGCCGTCGTCTCGTCCCTGAAGAACAAGCCCCTCGCTAAGGACATAACGTTCTTCGGAGAGGTCGGGTTGAGCGGGGAAATCCGCTCCGTCAGCCAGCCCCTGGCCCGGATCAGGGAGGCCCAGACCCTGGGCTTCGGGACGATCCTGGTCCCCGCCGGAAATCTGGCGGCTCTGGACAGGGAGGGCCTGCCGGCTATCCGGAGCGTCGGGGTGAAGACCGTGGGCCAGGCGCTGGAATACGCGTTTTAGCGCTTATAATATTATTCTGGATATAAAGGACCGGTCCGATGGGCATTATCATTTTCCGTGTCTTCATCATCGCTCTCATCACCCTTGCGGGGTATTTTTATCCGCCTTTCCAGCTGAGCCCCGTCCTCGGGGCGGGGGCGGGCTTCGTCCTGGCCGGCGTCTTCATGATCCTGGAAACCCGCATCCGGCGGGCGCAGTTTAAGGTTATTTGGAGCTCGGGCTTCGGCCTCCTCGTCGGCATCCTCCTCGGTTGGCTGCTCGGCTCCATCTACCAGTCGGTCGTCCGCACGCCGAACATGGCCTCTTTTGTCCGGGTCTTCTTCCTGGTGATTATGCCCTATATCGGGCTCCTGATCGGGATCCGCAAACCGGAATGGCTCGAGCCGGCGAGCCTCGCCCGCCTTTTCGCCGATAAGGGAACCGGTCGCAGCTACAAGATCCTGGACACGAGCGTCATCATCGACGGCCGGATCGCCGACCTCTGCGATACCGCCTTCATCGAGGGCTCGCTCGTCGTCCCGCAGTTCGTCCTCAAGGAGCTGCAACTCGTTGCGGACTCGCCGGACGTCCTCAAGCGGCAGCGGGGCCGCCGCGGCCTCGATGTCCTCGACCACCTCCAGAAGTCGTCTCAGGTCTCCGTCGTGATTTCCGACATGGATTTCCCGGAGCTCCGGGACGTCGATTCGAAGGTCATCGAGTGCGCCAAGAGCCTGGACGCCAAGATCGTGACCAACGACTTCAACCTGAACAAGGTCGCCCGCATCCACGGCATCCAGGTCCTGAACATCAACGAGCTGGCCAACGCTCTGCGTCCGATCGTCCTGCCGGGCGAGGCGATGAAGGTCTTCATCCTGAAGGAGGGCAAGGAAAAGGACCAGGGCGTGGCCTATCTGGACGACGGGACCATGGTCGTCGTAGACAACTCACGGCGCATGATCGGCCAGACGGTCGACATCACGGTGACGTCGGTCCTCCAGACGACCGTCGGCAAGATGATCTTCGGGCGGTATAACGGAGAGCTGCGGTGAGCGAGGTCTCGGCGATCATCGTCGCGGCCGGGGCCGGCAAAAGGTTCGGGGGTCCGAAGCAGTTTGCCTACCTCCGGGGCAAGCCCGTCCTCGAATGGACGCTCGAAAGATTCCAGGCGCATGAGGCGGTGGACGCGATCATCCTCGTCCTTCCCGACGAGCGAGACCGGAAGCACTACCAGCTGCGCTACCCCAAAATCCGTGATGTCGTGCGGGGCGGAGAAGAGCGGCAGGACTCCGTCTGGCAGGGGTTCCGCCTCCTGGACGCGGCTGCGACCGGGCTGGTGCTCGTGCACGACGGGGACCGGCCGCTGGTCAGCCCGGACCTGATCAGCCGGGTCATCGCCGAGGCGCGGGCGAGCGGCGCGGCCGTCCCCGTCATCCCCGTGGACGACACCATCAAGGAAGTCCGCAACGGTCTTCTTGTGCGGACCGTGGAACGGTCCGACATCTTCCGGGCGCAGACGCCGCAGGGCTTTCTCTATTCCACGCTGAAGAAAGCACTGGACGCGGCCCGCCGAGACCGTTTCTACGGAACCGATGAGGCGATGCTTTTCGAGTGGGCCGGCCTTGCGGTTCTGGCCGTGCCGGGAGATCCGGCGAACATCAAGATCACGACGCCGCTGGACATCACCATCGCGGAGGCCCTCCTCCATGCTTAGAATCGGCCTCGGATACGACATCCACCCCCTGGTCGAGGGCCGCAGGCTCATCCTCGGCGGCCTCGAGATTCCCTCCCCCCGGGGCCTGGCCGGACACTCGGACGGAGACGGCCTGATTCACGCCGTCATTGACGCCCTTCTGGGAGCCGCGGGGGAGGGCGACATCGGCCGCCTCTTTCCCGCCGACCCCCGCACCAAGGGCATTTCGAGCCTCGCGCTCCTCAGGGACGTCATGGACATGCTCCGCGGAAGGGGCTGGCGCGTCGTCAACGTGGATGCGGTCGTGGTCGCCGAAGAGCCGCGCCTGGCGCCCTACGTCGAGGCCATGAAAAAAAAGCTCTGCTCCCTTCTCGGTGTGGACGAAGCGAGCCTCGGCATCAAGGGCAAGACGAACGAAGGCCTGGATGCCGTCGGCCGGGGCGAGGCCATCGCCTGCTGGGCCGTGGCGCTCCTCGAAAGATAAGGGCCGCGCCCGTTTCCTTCCCCCGCCCCCCCCCTCCTTCGGTCGCCGCTGAGTGACGGCCTTTCCGCCGCGGGACAGCGGATAAAAAAAGGGCCGACTTTTCCATGCCGGGGGAAAAACGGCCCCTACGCAATGAGAATCGGCCGGAAGGCCAGGAAGCTTTCCAGCGTTGCGAGCAGCCTTCGCGGGGCCGCCCCGTCGAGAGCGAACCGGTTCGGGATCCGCGTCCGCATCATTACGACAACCCGTTGATCTGGACCACGGGCCCGACGCTCGAACCGACTGTTGCCGTCACGGTCAGGTCGTAGTGGTAGACATTCGCCTTCCCGAGCTCAAAAAGGCTGAGCGTCGACGGCGAAGCGATCAGGCTGAAGCCGATCAGGCTGATCATCACCGCCACGAGGAAGATCACGATCTTCGTTTGCGTTTTCATCTTGAACCTCCGTGTCGCATTCGCTTTCACTTCCATTAAGACGTACTACCTGTCCAAAAGGTTCCATTTATTTTTCGGCGCCGGGGGACGGCCCGGTCCAGCCCGGGGCCGGGACCTGAAACATTTTCCCGGTCCGAAAGATTTTTTCCGCCCTTTCGTCTATAATATTGTAAAGGAGAGGATTATATGAAGAAACCACTTTTCTACGCTTTGGCTCTAGCTTTGGTCCTCGGGGTGACGTTGCTTATGGCCGCCGAGATCAACGTGACCGGCGACTGGGACATGACCACGACCTCGCAACGCGGCCCGATGACGCGGACGATCAGCTTCACGCAGACGGGCGAAAACCTGACTGTGAAAATGCCGGGGCCGAACAACACAGAGATGACGGGCACGGGAACCATCAAGGGCGACGAGCTCGAATGGACGATCACCCGGACCGGCGGCCCGCAGGGAGAGATGAAGTTCGTCTATAAGGCCAAGGTCGACGGCGACAAGATGACCGGCACAGTTCAGTTTGGGGACCGGCCGGCCCGGGAGTGGACCGCGGTCCGAAAGGCGAAGTAGACGATTCTGTGGCTTTCCGGCCCCCCGAGCGCGGGGGCCGGAAAGTTCCTTGTCCCGGCGAGCCGGCCGGGTTTGCCCCGATGCCGTAAAGGTCCGGTTTCCTCCCGCCCGGCGAGGGCCCCCGGGCCGTGAAACGGGCGGGATTTTCTTGTGATTCCTAGAGCAAAATCCGCTATCATATCCTTCTGCCCGCAGGGGGCGGCCGCGCGGGGCCCAAAGCAGAGCCCCAGGAAGGCCCGAGCCGTGCGGTTTTCGGTTGAAACCGGCTCCCGGAGACGGGGTTTTCCATTGGTGGGCGGCCTTCCGGAAGTTTTAGGCCGTCTCCGCGTCTAAAAAGATGCGGAGGACACGTGAGCGAGACGGCATGGACGAAAAGCAGCTCGTCAGGCTGGCACAGGACGGAAGCCGGGAGGCTTTCGAAGCCCTTGTCGCAAAATATCAGTCCAAGGTGTTCGGCATGGCGTTGAGCTTCATCCGGAACCGTGAGGCGGCCGACGACGCGGCCCAGGAGGTCTTCCTGAAGGCCTATCTGGCCCTTCCCAAGTTCCACCTGAGATCCGAGTTCGGCACCTGGCTCTACCGGATCGCCGTCAACCATGTCCGGGACATTCTGCGCAAGAGCGGCCGGGTGCGGGAAGTCTCGCTCGAGGATGTCGGCGAGATCTCGGTCGCGGACGAAAATACCATGGAGCGTGCCGAAGTCGAGCGGAAAACGGAAGCCCGGAGGGACCTCGTGCAAAGGCTCGTTCAGAGCCTGCCGGAGAAATACCGGATCATCCTGACGCTCCGGGACATTCATGGGCTTCCGTACGAGGAGATCTCCCGGATCCTTCACCTGTCTCCCGGGACCGTGGACTCCCGGCTCCACCGGGCGCGGAAGATGCTCCGGCAGAAGCTGACTCCCCATCTGAGTCTGCAAGGAGGGTCTCATGAAATGTAAGACCGCCGAGAAATGGATCCTGCGGTCGCTCGACGGGCGCCTCGATGAGCGCTCCCGGAATCTCCTCGCCGACCATCTGAAGGGGTGCTCCGCCTGCCGGAACGCCCAGGCCGAGTACCGGTCCATGCTGTCCCTTCTGCGGGAGGAGAAAGAGCGGACGCCCCTCCCCCGCTTTTGGGAGCGGCTCGAGCCCCGCCTGAGGGAAGAAGAACGGGTCGTCCCGCTCGTCGTCTGGGAGAGATGGTGCCTCCGGGCGCTTCCGGTCTTCGTCGCTCTCGCCATGCTCGCCGTCGGACTCTTCATCAGTGCGCCGCAAAAGGCGGCCATGACCCAGTCGGAAGTTCTCCTCCTCGAAAACGTCAACCCGCTGACGGAAACGCGGAGCATTCTCGAGGAGCAGCGCCCGGAACGAAGGAACATGATGCTCATCTTCGCCTCCCTGGATGAGAAGCCGGTCGTCGGGAGATAAAGGAATGTTCAGGAAATATATGATCTGGATCGTGCTGACGCTTCTCGTCGTGTTCGCCCTCGGGGCCGCGGCCGGGGTCTTCGGCGAACGGTATCTTATGCACAGGACGCCTCCGCCACCCCCGCAGAGGCCTCATTTTCCCTCGCTCGACGAGTTCGCCAGGGACCTCGGGCTGACGGCGGAGCAGAAGGCCAAGATCGGGGAGATCTTTAAAAAGAACGAGGAGCGAATGAAACAGCTCAGGATCGAGCTTCACGGACGTCTCGGGGATATCCGGTCCCTGCTCAAGAACGAGATCGACGGCGTCCTCACACCCGCCCAGAAGCAGAAGCTCGAGAGTCTGATCCAAAAACACATTGAGCAGTCCCGCAGGCAGGACGAGCGGGACGATAGAAACGTCCAGCGGGATGACGGGAAAAACCCTCAAGAGAAGCGATAAAGGAGACAAGGAATGAAGAGAAAGGCCATTTGGATGACCGTCGTCGTTGTCGTTGTCGCCGGCTCCATCCTCGGATTCACCCTTCTCCGGAAGGACCGGGACAGCGCTGTGAAGTACAGGAAAGAAGCCTTGAGCCGGGGCGATATCGAGGCCGTTGTCGTGACCTCGGGAACCCTGGACCCGATCGTCCTCGTCGATGTCGGCAGCCAGGTCTCCGGGAAGATCGACAAGCTCAATGTCGATTTCAATTCCCGGGTGAAAAAGGGCGATATCGTCGCCGAACTCGACATGAAACCCCTCAAGCTGCAGGTTGACCAGAGCGAGGCGAGTTATAAGAGCTCCGTGGCCGCCCTGGAACGGGCCAAGGCGACCTATCAACAGCTCCAGAGGCAGTTCGAGCGGGCCAAGGTCCTCTACGAGAAGAAGCTCTTGGACGCGCAAGACCGGGACACGGCGGAGGCCAACTATCTGGGCGCCCAGGCCGACGTCACGTCTGCGGAGGCGGATTTGATCCGGTCCAAGGCCGCCCTCGATCAGAGCAAAGTGAATCTGGACTACGCCATCATCCGCTCGCCGGCCGACGGGATCGTCATCAATAAAGAGGTCAGCGAAGGGCAGACGCTCCAGGCGAGCTTCTCGGCGCCGGTGCTCTATGAGATCGCGACCGACCTGACTAAAATGAAGGTCGCCTGCAGCGTTGATGAAGCCGACATCGGCAAGGTCAAGGAAGGGCAGAAAGTCCGGTTCACTGTCGAGGCGTTCCCGAACGAGACCTTCAACGGCACGGTCGAGCAGGTCCAGTACGCGAACCAGACCGTCTCGAACGTCGTGACCTACACGACCATCGTCAACGTCGAGAACCCCGAGCTCAAGCTCCGTCCCGGCATGACGGCCACGGTGACGATCATCGTCGGCGAAGCCAAGAACGCGCTCCGAGTGCCGAACGCCGCCCTGCGGTTCACGCCGCCCCAGGACGTGCTCCAGGCGGCCATGAAGGAGATGGCGGGCCGGATGGAGGCCCGGCGCTCGGCCCAGAGCGGGCCGTCTGACGCCGCGGCGCAGGCCCGCAACGCGGACGCCCAGCGGGCATTCTCCGCGGGCGGCAGCCGGCCGGCCGGCCAGCGCCGGCAGGCGAGCCGCGTCTGGGTCCAGGACAAAGACGGCAAGCTCCACATGGTTTTCATCCGTCCGGGGATCACTGACAACACCTACACGGAAGTCCTTCAGTCTGACCTCAAAGAAGCGGATGAGGTCGTCACCGGCTATCTGGGGCCCAATCAGACGAACACGGCCAGCAACCAAGGCCGGCCACCGGGCGGCATGATGTTCATGCGTTAAGGCCTTCGACATTCGAGGAGCGGGCCATGGAAAAGAAGATCATCGAGCTTCGCGACCTGGTCAAGGTTTACAGGATCGGCGAGACCGAGGTCCAGGCCCTCCGGGGGGTCTCGTATGCGATCGACGACGGAGAATTCCTGGCGATCATGGGGGCCTCGGGCTCGGGGAAATCCACCCTGATGAACATCCTCGGGTGCCTGGACAAGCCCACTTCGGGCGAGTACATCCTGGACGGCCAGGCGGTCTCCGCGCTCGACAAGAACACTCTGGCCCGTATCAGAAACCAGAAGATCGGCTTCGTCTTCCAGAGCTTCAACCTCCTGCCGCGGACGACGGCCCTGGAGAACACGGAGTTGCCGCTCCTCTATTCGCGCATCAACGGCAAGGACATGACCAAGTTGGCCCTCGATGCCCTGGCCGCCGTGGGCCTCCGCGACCGGGCTCACCACAAGACGAACCAGCTTTCGGGGGGGGAGCAGCAGCGTGTGGCCATCGCCCGTGCTCTCCTGAACAACCCGTCCCTGATCCTGGCCGACGAGCCGACGGGCAACCTGGACAGCAAGACGAGCTTCGAGATCATGAACATCTTCAAGAAGCTGAACGAAGAGAAGAGGATCACCATGGTCATGGTCACGCACGAGCCCGACATCGCGGCCTGGGCCAAGCGGAGGATCTATCTCAAGGACGGCCTGATCGTCCGCGAAGATTAGAGCGGGCGAACGACGATGGGAGCATGAAAGGGAGAGTGCGACGATGAAAAGTGCCCTGATGCACTTCATACTGACACTGAAAGTGGCCCTGCGGGCTCTGACGCGGAATAAAATGCGGACGTTCCTGACCGCCCTGGGGATCATCATCGGCGTCGGCGCCGTCATCGCCATGGTCAGCATCGGCGAGGGCGCCAAGGTCGGGATCCAGGAGCGGTTCAACGCCATGGGGACAAACCTGCTGTTCGTCTATCCCGGAAGCCGGAACATGGCCGGAGTCCGCACGGGCGCCGGCGGCTGGACGAGCCTCAAGGAGGATGACGCGGACGCCATCATTAAGAACTGCGACGCCGTGGACATGGTCTCCCCCTCGGTCTCGTCCCGGGCCCAGGTCGTCTACGGCAACAAGAACTGGGCCACTTCCATCCAGGGCTGCGGAGCCGATTACACGATCATCCGGGATTGGGCGATGGATACAGGGGTCTTTTTCGATGATGGGATGGTCAAGGCCGCCTCCAAGGTCTGCGTTCTCGGCAGCGAGGTCAAGGATAACCTCTTCGGGGCGGAGGACGCGGTCGGGCAGATCATCCGCATCAAGCAGATCCCGTTCCGGGTCCTGGGCGTCCTGATAAGCAAGGGCCAGTCCGGCGGCTTCTTTAACCGCGACGACATGATCGCCATTCCGTACACGACTTGCATGCGGCGGCTGGCCGGGATCACTTGGCTCAACTCGATCGACGTTTCGGCGGTCTCGTCCGACCGGACGGCGGAGGCCCAGCGTCAGATCGAGGACCTTCTCCGCGACCGCCACCACATCGCCCCGGGATCGGACGATGATTTCACCGTCCGGAACGTGGCGGACGTGGCGGAAACGGCGGCCGAATCAACCAAGATCATGACCATCCTGCTCGGGTCCATCGCCTCGATCTCGCTGCTCGTCGGCGGCATCGGCATCATGAACATCATGCTGGTCTCGGTCACGGAGAGGATCCGCGAGATCGGCATCCGCATGGCCGTCGGGGCCCGCGAGCGGGACATCCTTCTCCAGTTCCTGGCCGAGGCCGTCGTGCTCAGCCTCCTCGGCGGGATCATCGGCATCGGCTTCGGTTTCGGCGTCTCGAAGCTCCTCGGCAAGATCGAGATCTTCTCCCAGTTCAAGACCGTCGTCTCCCCGGGGTCGGTCTTCCTCTCTTTCATGTTCGCCGCGGCCGTAGGGATCTTTTTCGGCTTCTATCCCGCCCGGAAAGCTTCCAAGCTGGACCCGATCGAGGCCTTGCGGTACGAGTGATCGCCGCTCGCGTCGTGCGGTCGCCGGGTGTGAGCAGCACAGATCAATCATAGGAGGTCGGTCATGAAACATCATAATATGCGCTGGACCGTATGGCTCTCGATGCTCGTGATGGCGTCGGCGGCCTGGGCCCGGGACGCCAAGGCCCCGGAGTCCCTGTCCCTCCAGGACTGCATCGCCCAGGCCCTGAAAAACAACCTCGGCGTCGCCATCCAGGTGCTCGGCCCGCAGTCGGCCGAGACTTCGGTCGCCCTGGCCAAGGAGGCGTTTCTGCCGACCTTTGTCCTGAGTTACAGCAAATCAAATTCCACGAACCCTTCGTACTCGTTCCTCACCTCCGTGGGCAACACGATCAACAAATCGGAATATTACACGTTCACGGGCACGCAGTTCCTGCCGTTCGGCGGGACGTTCGTCCTTTCGGCTTCGGGCTATGAGACGAATTCCAACCAGCTCTACCAGTCAATCAACCCCCGCTTTGGCGCCACGTTGTCGTTTCAGCTGACCCAGCCTCTTATCCGCAACTTCGGCTATGACATCAGCCGCTACGCCATTCTCGTCGCGAGGAACAGCGTCGACGTGTCCGTGACCCAGCTCAAGCAGTCGCTCCTGGACACGATTCTGTCGGTGGAGAGCGCCTACTGGAACCTCGTCTATGCCATCGAGAACCTCAAGGTCGGGCAGCAGGCGGTCCAGCTCGCCCAGGACCTTCTCGACATGAACAAGCGGATGGTCGAGGTCGGGACGCTCGCCCCGACCGAGATCCTCAGCGCCGAATCCGCGCTGGCCAGCCGGCAGGCCGACATCATCCAGTTCGAAACCCAGGTCCAGGGGGCCTCCGACCAGCTGAGGGTCCTGCTGAACATGCCCGGCGACGACCTCAAGTTCGACCGCATGATCAGCCCGAAGGACGGCCCCACGGTCGAAGAGCACAAGATCGACCTCGACTCGGCCCTGGCCACGGCCCTGGAATACAGGCCGGACCTCGCCTCCAGCAAGCTGGGCATCGAGCTGCGGGAGCTCAACGCGAGATATTACAAGAACCAGTACCTCCCCGAGCTGGACCTCTCGGCCTACTATTCCGGGTCGGGAGTTTCGGGGACGGAGATCCTGTACAGCGGAAACCCTCTCCAGGGCGCGCCGGTTATCGGCACAATCCCCGGGAACTTCAGCGGCGCAATCAAGGACACGCTGAAGTTCAAGTATCCGTACTGGTCCGTCGGCCTGACCCTGACCATCCCCGTCGCCGATTTCACTTCCAGAGCCACCTACGCCCAGGCCGTGGTCAGTTTGCAGCAGGCCGTCCTGACGATGAAGAACCAGAAGCTGCAGGATTTCCTCCTTATCCGGAACGATATCCGCTCCGTCGAGTCCAATTTCAAGCGGATCAGCGCTTATAAGGTGGCCCGCGAGCTCGCCCAGCAGACGCTCGACGCGGAGCAGGAGAAATTCCGCGTCGGGCAGAGCACCAACTATTTGGTTCTGACTTATCAGACGGATCTCGAAACGGCCCGCATCAACGAGCTCAACGCTATCGTCGCCTATAACGTCTCCCTCGCCACTCTGGATCACGACCTCGGCATCAGCTTGAAGGACCGGAACGTCGAACTGACGGACTACTTCAAGGAATGACACTCCGGCCTCTGCCGGTTGCATTCGGCGGGCAATGGTGGTAAGATTTGATCAAAGGTAAGCATCTTCGGCCCAATCCGACGTGGGGAGAGGAATCTATGAACAGAAAGCTGATCCGGCCGAATCTCACCGAGATCAAGGAACAGATGAGCCAGGAAAAGGAGCGGGAAAAGGACGCCGCCCGCCGGAAGATGCACCCGCCCACGGACACCTTTGCCGAAAGCTATTACTACCTCAAGCAGATGAACAAGAAGACCCCGATGGCCGTCGTCTTCACCGACGGCGAGGTCGTCGAGGGCTATATCGAGTGGTACGACCGCAACTGCATCAAGCTCAATCGCGACGACGCGCCGAACCTCCTGATCTACAAGAGCAACATCCGCTGTCTCTACAAGGTGGGCGAGGCCCCGACCGTCGCGGGAGACGAGTCCAAGAAGAGGAAATGACCGCGCCCAGGATCGGCGTGACCCTTGGCGATCCGGGAGGCGTGGGACCTGAAGTCGTCCTCAAGGCGCTCGCCCGGGAAGGCGTCCTTGGCGAGGCGTCGGCCGTCGTTTTCGGCAACCGCCGGGTCGTTTCACGCGAGGCCGCAGCGCTCGGCTTCCGCTCCCGCCTCAAAAGCTGGCGGCGGGAAAAGTCCGGACCGCGCGGCCTCTTCCTGGCCGAGATCCCGGATACCGCCGCGGACGTCGTTCGCGGCCGCCCGGACGGGGAAAACGGCCGCGCCTCCTTCCTGTTCTTTGAGGCTGCCGTGGCCGCGGCCCGGGAGGGGCTTCTCGACGCCGTCGTCACGGCCCCGGTTTCCAAGGCCGCCTGGAGACTGGCGGGCCTCCCCTGGCGGGGGCACACCGAGTACCTTGAACACCTCTACCCCGGGGCCATCATGACGTTCTGGTCCGAGAGGCTCCGCGTGGCTCTCTTGAGCCATCACCTGCCGCTCTGCGAGGCCGTGGCCAGGATCAGGGAGGATATCCTGCTCGATTTCTTCCGTGCCCTGGCCCGCTGCACGGGCCGGATTTCCGGCGGGCCTGGAGAATTCCTCGTGGCAGGCCTGAATCCGCACGCCGGAGAGGGCGGCCTCCTCGGGGACGAGGAAGAGAGGGAAATCAGGCCGGCGGTCGAAAAGGCCAGGGCCGAGGGAATCCCCGTGAGCGGCCCGTACCCGCCTGACACGGTCTTTCTCAAGGCCCTCGGCCGTCCGGAAGTCATGGCCGTGGCCCTGTACCATGACCAGGGTCTGATCCCTTTCAAGTTGGGGTCGTTCGAAACCGGCGTCAACGCCACTCTGGGGCTGCCGTTTGTTAGGACGTCGCCCGACCACGGGACGGCGTACGAGGTCGCCGGCCGGGGGGCGGCCGACGCATCGAGCATGGTCGAGGCCCTCCGGCTCGCCCGGCGCTTCATCGCCAGCTCTTCTTGATCTGCGCCCGGATCTCCCGGTCGACATCGCGCTTCTTGATGGCTTCGCGTTTCTCGTACTCGCGCTTTCCCCTGACCAGGGCGAGTTCGACCTTGATCCGGCCGGTCCCAGCGGCCAGGACCCGGGTCGGGACGAGGGTCAGGCCCCTCTCCTGGATTTTCCCCGCCAGGCGCTTGATCTCCCGGCGATGCAGAAGGAGCTTGCGCTCCCGAAGGGGCTCGTGGTTGAAGATGTTGGCCGCCTCGTAGGGACTGATGTGGCACTTGACGAGGAAGACCTCCCCGTTCCGGACCTCGGCGTAGCTTTCCTTCAGGCTGATGCGCCCGTCGCGGATGGACTTGACCTCGCTTCCCAGAAGGGACAAACCGGCTTCCAGGGTCTCGAGGATCTGGTAGTCGTGGGCGACATGCTTGTTGACGGTGAAGGTCCTGCCGGAGGATTTCACGGGGTTCCGGGTCCTTGGCCGGCGGGAAGGTCGATGCGGACAAGGCCGATGTGACGCTTGTTCATCTTTTCGACGGTCAGCCGCAGGCCGCCGAACTCGAAGGAGTCCTTTTCCTTCGGAATGCGTCCGAACGCGTAGAGAAAGAATCCGGCAATGGTCGTGTAGTCGGCCTTTTCGGGGATCCCGAGGTGGAGGCGGCCGTTGGCCTCTTTGACGGGCGACGATCCGTTGACCAGGTAGGCCCGGTCGCCCAGGCGATGAAAGCACTCCTCGGCCGCGCCCTCGTGCTCGTCGCGGATGTCGCCGATGACCTCCTCGACGATGTCCTCGAGGGTCACGATCCCCTCCATGTTGCCGAACTCGTCGACGACGAAAGCCATGTGAATAGCCTTTTCCTGCATCTGCATGAGGACCTTTTCGAGCGAGGCGAGCTCGGGGACGAAGAGCGGCTTGCGGAGGATCGTCGTGATGTTAAATGATTTATTATCAATAGGATATCCGACAAGATCCTTGGTATGGATCGTGCCTTCGATGTTGTCGAGCCGGGCCCGGTAGACGGGATAGCGGGAGAACCCGGACGCGCGGACGGTTTCGAGGATCTCTTCGAGGGACGAATCGGCGGCGACAGCCTTCACCTGCGGCCGGGGGACCATGATCTCTTTCACGGGACGGGCGTTGATGTCCAGGGCGCCCGAGATGATCTTCCGCCGCAGGGCGGAGAACCCTCGGCTGCTCGACAAAAGGATGACGCGCATCTCCTCTTCGCTGAGCCGTCCGGAGGTGGCCTCGCGCAGGGCCTTGGACGAGGGGACGAGAAAGCCGGTGAGGACGGAAAAGACCTTGATCAGGGGGAGGAAGAGGACCATCAGGCCCCGCACAGGATAGCTGAAGACAAAAGATGTGCGGAGCGGGTTGTGGGCGGCAAAGGTCTTGGGATTGATTTCGCCGAAGAGCAGGATGAGGACCGTGGTGGCGATCGTGGCGTAGAGCACGGCCTGTTTCTTATCCGGCAAGAGGGTGACGAACACGTAGGTGGCGACCGAGGCTGCGGCCGCGTTGACGAGCGTGTTGCCGATCAGGATGGCGGCCAGGAAATCGTTCGTCCGGGCCAGGATCCTCCGCACCAGGGCGGCCCGCTTGGAGCCCTTCTTTTCGTAATATTCCAGGAGATAGGGGTTGGCGGCGATGAACGCCGTTTCGGACGAGGAGAAAAACGCGCTCAGGAGGAGGCATAGGGAAAAAAGTGCGAGCGCCGAGAGAAACATCAGGTCCGTGTCAGCTGGCGACCCGGGGCTTGGCGTCTTTGAAACAGCGCGCCAATGTGTCGAGGAGTTTCTTTTCGACCTTCGGGCAGGGGACGTCGGCGGCCTCGGAGATCTCGCAGACGATGAGCTCCTTGGCCTTTTCCATCATCTTTTTCTCCCTGAACGAAAGGGGCTTGATCAGGCTGAGGTAGTAGAGGCTCTTCAGGACGGTAGCGACCTCGGAGAGCGTTCCCGACTTCATCCGGTTGACGTGCTCCTTGTAACGCCCCTTCCAGTCCATGGAGACGTCCACGGCGCCATTTCTCATGTAGTCGAAGATCTTCTTGATCGAGCCCTCGGAGATAGGGCGCCGGATGCCGATTTCGGTGGCCGTCGACTTCGAAATCTGGACAAGGGTGTTGTTGGCGATGATCCTCAGGTGGATGATTTCCGAAAATTCCCCCTTGCACGACTCCCTGCGGATGGCCTCGATCACCCCCAACCCCTGGTTGGGGTAGATGATCTTATCCCCGATCTTCATGGCATCCATTTTTTTATTATACCTGAAAAAATCGCCCTGCGTCAATGGAAACTCCCCCTGGGAAGCCCTCGGTGCCGGGCGTTCAGCAGGCTTGACAGGCCGGGGGGGTTCGGGTAACATACTCACTTCAAAGGTTTCCGAAGAGAATGAAGAGAACGTTTCAGCCGAACAACAGGCGGCGGAAGAAGACGCACGGCTTCCGCGTCCGGATGAAGACCAAAGGCGGCCAAGAAGTCCTCAAGAGCAGAAGGCGCAAAGGCAGAAAACGCGTTTCTGTCGGATGAGCGAGCGTCTAATCCCTTGCGAGAGGATCCGCAGGAAAAAGGACTTCATAAGTCTTTATAAAAGCGGCCAACGCATTCGAGGGCGCTATTTCAGCCTGGTTGTCCGTCCTAACGTCCTCGGATATTCAAGGCTGGCCGTTGTCGTCAGCAAGAAGGTCGGGCCCGCAGTGGCGCGAAACAGGGTCAAACGGTTGATCAGGGATATCTTCCGCCGGTCGAAGGGCGTGATCCAGGAGCCTTCGGACGTCATCGTCGTGGCCCGGAAGGAAATCCTGGACCTCACGACCGCCGATCTGCGGGCCTCCTATATTCAGGCGATGGAGTCGATAAGAAGAAAGCGCACCGAGTCATGAAAGCCATCGCCCTCTTACTGATCAGGACCTACCAGATCGCCCTCTCCCCCTTTCTCGGAAGGCACTGCCGCTTCGAGCCGACCTGCTCGGCGTACACGTACGAGGCCATCGAGAGGTACGGTCTGATCCGGGGCGGCGGCCTGGGAGTCCGAAGACTTCTGCGCTGCCATCCTTTTCACGCGGGCGGGATCGATCCCGTGCCCTGAGAGGTCAAGCGAGATGGAAAAACGGCTGGTCGTCGCGATCGTCCTGTCACTGGCTGTTCTCATCGGTTATCAGCTGCTCTTCGTGAAGCCGCAGCGGCAGGCTGAGATGCAGGCCGTGACCCAGGCCCAGGAGGCGCCCAAGCCCGCGGCCCCGCCGGAAAACCCGGCTCGCGCCGCCGGGCCGGAAGCGAAACCGGCCGCGCCCAAGCCATCCCCCGAGTCGGTGAGGGCCGTCGGCGCCCAGAAGGCGGAGGACATCAGCGTAGAAACCTCCCTTTACCGGGCTGTTTGGAGCAACGAAGGCGGGGTTCTTAAGAGTTGGCAGCTCAAAAAATATTCGACCGATGCGAAAGCCCCCCTGGATCTCGTGGCGGACGAGTCCAGCGAGCTCGGCCGGTATCCGTTTTCTCTGGATGCGGGGGACCCCGCGCTCTCTCAGAGTCTGAATTCGGCCTTCTATGAGCCGTCGCAGAAAAGCCTCTCGCTTGAGAACGGGCAGACCGGCGAGGTTCGCTTCGAATACTCGGACGGCAAGTCCGTCCGGGCGGAAAAGATCATCAAGTTCACGGGCGGAACATACGGGCTGGGGGTCGAGGTCCGCGTCTGGAAGGACGGGCGCGAGGTCGAGCCGTCGGTCCTCTGGGGACCGGGCATCGGCAGTCCTTCCTCCGAATTGAAGCTACCCGTGGGCGCGAGCACCGGGGCGGCCGTCTATTCGGGCGGCAAGGTCTACCGGATGGACCAGAAAAAATACAAGCCCGACCAGAGCGCTTTTAATTTCGTCGAATGGGCCGCCTACGAGGAAAACTACTTCGCGGCCATTTTCATCCTGCCGGACGAGAAAGGCCGAGCCGCCTTCCTCCGGGAACAGGGGGTGAAAGACCAGGCGCCGCTCTATTTCCTGTCCGTGACCCGGCCGGAGGCCGCCTTCATCGGTCCCAAGGCTTTCGACCTGCTCAAAGGTTTCGGCTACGATACGAGGAAGGTCATCAATTTCGGCATGTTCGGGAGCATCGCCGAGATCCTGCTCATCTCAGTCAAGTACTTCCATAGGGTCGTCCCCAACTGGGGGCTGGCGATCATCCTCCTGACGATCGTCATCAAGATCATCTTTTTCCCCCTGACATACAGCTCGACAAAATCCATGGCCCGGATGGCCGAACTCCAGCCCAAAATCAAGGCCCTCCGATCGAAGTACAAGAAAGCCAAGACGGACATCGCCCAGCGGCGGCAGATGAACGAAGAGATGATGAAGCTCTACAAAGAGCACGGGGTCAACCCGGCGGGAGGCTGCCTCCCGCTCCTCATCCAGCTGCCGATTTTCTGGGGGGTTTACCGGATGCTGGCGGCCGCAGTCGAGTTCCACCACGCCCCCTTCGTCCTGTGGATTAGGGACCTGTCGGTCAAGGACCCGTACTACGTGACGCCCATCCTGATGGGGATCACCCAGTTCATCTCCCAGAAGATGACGCCCACCTCGGCTGACCCGTCCCAGGCGAAGATGATGCTGATGATGCCTGTCGTCATGACCGTCTTTTTCATGAATTTCCAGAGCGGGCTGGTCCTCTACTGGCTCACGACGAATGTGCTCCAGATCGGCCAGCAGGCCATCATGAACCGCATGATGGCCCGGCAAAAGGGAGAGTCCGATGGCAAACGAAGAAAAAACTGATAACAAACAGCCGGGCCCCGAGGAGCAGGAATACAAGGGCCGGAACCTGGAGGAGGCCGTAAGCCTGGCCGAACACCGCCTCAAGCTCCCCCGGGAAAGGTTCAACTACGAGATCGTCACCGAGAAGACTAAGCTCTTCGGCATGAGGAGCAAGGAGATCGTCATTAGGGCCTGGCCCAAGAAGGAAGAGGAAGAGAACGCGGTCGACAGGTTCATGGCCGCGGTGATGCCCCATTTCCCCCTGGAGCTGACCTATCAGATTAAAAAAAGGCCCGACATGGTCTTCCTCATATTCGACGGGCCGGACAAGAACCTCATGCTTCGAAACGACGGCTCTCTCCTTTTGGCCTTCCAGCACGTCCTCAACAAGGTTTCGCCGGTCAAAGTCCAGGTGGACTGCGAGTTTTTCAGGCGCCGCAAGGAGAAAAAGCTCAAGGAATTCGCGCAAGAGGTCGCGCAGAAGGTCTCCGATTCCGGCCACGACGAGGTCCTCGACTTCATGAACCCCTACGAGCGGCGTATCGTTCATATCGCCGTCAACCAGGTCCCCGGGGTCACGACGGAGAGCATCGGGGATGGATTCCTGAAGCGGGTCAAGGTTTTCCGCGCCCCGAGGTAGTCCGAAGCCCACCGTCCCTCCGGTCGCCCGCTTTCCCTGTTCTCCGCGGTCGCCTGTGATCCCAGACTTGGATGCCGCGAGGCGGCGCGTCTATTTACTAAATGAGCGCTCTCTTCTACAATGGTGAGCCTGGAAAACCGGGAAGATGCTCGAGGACACCATCATCGCCGTCTCGACGCCGCCGGGCATGGGAGGCCTCGGGGTCGTGCGCCTCAGCGGCCCAGAGGCCCTGGCCATTGCCAAGAGAATATTCAGGCGTCGGAATGGCCGTCGCGGAGCCATCCCGGCGGGGCGCGCCATCCTGGGCTCGGTGATGGATCCTAGGAGAGGCGGGCTTGTGGACGAGGCCGTGCTGACGTTCTTCCGGGCGCCTCATTCTTATACCAGGGAGGACGTCGTCGAGCTGAGCGGGCACGGCAGCCCGGTTCTTCTCGAGGAGATCATACGTGTCGGGGTCGAGGAGGGGGCCCGCCGGGCCCGTCCCGGGGAATTCACATTCAGAGCCTACGTTAACGGTCGTGTAGACATCCTGCAGGCGGAGGCGGTCAACGACCTCATCCGCTCAGCGTCCTTGGCCCAGGCCAGGATATCCCTCAGGCAGCTCGGCGGGAGCCTTTCCCGGACGGTCCTTGGATTGCGAGAGGGCCTAGTCCATCTGGCCTCGGGGGTCGAAGCGGGCATCGAATTCCCGGAAGATTCCCTAGCGGGTGGTGCCGCCACGCACGCCAGGGCCTTGGAGCCGCTCATCGATACCCTGGAGCGGCTCGTCGTGAGCTATCAGGCCGGACGGGCCCTGGGAGAAGGCGTCACGGTGGCCATAGCGGGACGGAAGAATGTCGGAAAATCGACCCTGTTCAACGCCCTTCTCGGGGAGAAGAGGGCGATCGTCACTCCCTATCCCGGCACGACGAGGGATTTCCTGAGGGAAAAGATGGTCATAGGCGACTTCTTTTTCAACCTGGTCGATATGGCCGGCCTGGGAGGTCCGGCCCACCCGGTTGAGGCCGAGGGCATGCGGAAGGGGCTCAGGATCGCCCGGGAGGCCGACGGGCTCCTGATCGTTCTCGACGGCTCCAAAAAGGAAAGCGCCGAGGACATGAAATTGATTCGGAGATTCCAAGGCAGGAAGGCCGTCCTGGTCGTCAACAAGGCCGATCTTCCGCAGAAAATAGACACATCGAAGATCCTGGCCCTGCCGGGGAAAGCGCCTCTCTTGAATGTTTCGGCCTTAAAGGGGACGCGCCTCGGCCGGCTGAAGTCCGAAATCCGCCGTTTTTTCATCCCTTTCCGGAACCTCGAGGAGGAGATCATCCTCCATTCCCGCCAGAGGGACCTCCTCGACGGAATCCTGCAGTGCCTCAAGGAGGCCCGCCGCCTCCTGTTAGAGGGTCAGCCCGACGAGGTTTGCGCCGAGGAGTTACGGCGGGCCATGGCCCTGGTCGGGGAACTCGTGGGAGAGATTCGGACCGATGAGGTGATCGGCGATATTTTCAAGCGTTTCTGTGTCGGCAAATGAGGGATGGGCGTGAAGACCGGGCCGGATTTTGACGTCATCGTGGTCGGGGCCGGACATGCCGGCTGCGAAGCGGCGGCCGCGGTGTGCGGTTTGGGACTGAAAGCCTGCCTGTTGACGATTCATTTTGAAACAATCGCTCAGATGTCCTGCAATCC
The DNA here is from genome assembly GCA_964551995.1 of uncultured Eubacteriales bacterium. Taxonomy (GTDB): domain Bacteria; phylum Acidobacteriota; class Aminicenantia; order Aminicenantales; family Saccharicenantaceae; genus DATKJS01. The sequence continues at coordinate 109,151 of CAZKFD010000013.1, read as the reverse complement.
GGCTATCGGCGGACTGGCGAAGGGGCACCTTGTCCGCGAGATCGACGCCCTGGGAGGTCTGATGGGGCTTCTGGCAGATGAGACAGGAATCCAGTTCCGGCTTCTCAACCGGAGCCGGGGAGGCGCCGTACAGGCCCCGAGGGCCCAGTGCGACAAGGCCATGTACAGGCTGGCCATGAAGCACCGCCTGGAAAGGATCCCGAACCTGACGCTCTTCCAGGGTATCGTTTCCGAGGTGCTCGTCAGGGGCGGAAAGGCGGTTGGCGTCAGGACGCTCGAAGGGATGGAGATTGCCAGCCAGTCCGTTGTCCTGACGCCGGGGACGTTCCTCAACGGAGTTGTCCATATCGGATTGAACAGCTATCCCGCCGGCCGGGCCAACGAACCCCCGTCCGTTGACTTGGCGCGGAACATCAAGGAGCTGGGGCTTGGGGTGTTCCGGCTGAAAACCGGGACGCCCATGCGTCTCGACAAGAACACGATCGACTGGGAGGCGTTTACACCCCAACCGGGCGACGACGTCCCAGTCCCTTTTTCCTTCAGAACGATAAAGAATCTCGAGAACAAGGTCGTTTGTTACCTAGGTTATACGAATAGCCGGACGCATGAGGTGATCCGGGCGAACCTGAACCGGTCCCCTTTGTACAGCGGAAAAATCAAGGGGATCGGCCCTCGCTATTGCCCGTCGATCGAGGACAAAGTCGTTAAATTTCCTCATCATTCCAGGCATCAATTCTTCCTGGAGCCCGAAGGCCTGGAGACCGCTGAGGTCTACGTGAACGGGATCTCCTCGAGCCTCCCGTTTGACGTTCAGAAAAAAATCCTGGAAACGATCCCGGGGTTGGACAAGGCTAAAGTCCTGAGGCCCGCCTATGGGATAGAATACGATGCCGTGCCGCCGACAGGGCTCCTGCCGACTTTGGAGACTCGCCAGGTCCGAAACCTTTATCTCGCCGGACAGATCAACGGGACCTCGGGATACGAGGAGGCGGCGGCCCAGGGGCTCATGGCCGGGATCAACGCCGCGCTCAAGATTCGCGGGAAAGAGCCGTTCGCCCTGGGAAGGAGCGAGGCGTATATCGGCGTGCTCATCGAGGACCTCGTGACCCAGGGTGTTGAGGAGCCTTACCGGCTGTTCACTTCCCGCGCCGAGCACAGGCTTTTGCTTAGGATCGACAACGCCGACCGGAGGCTCGCAAAATACGGGCATGAATTGGGCTTGGTTACGGACCAGGACTGGGAGAGATACCTGGAAAAGGAGGCGAGGCTAGGCATAGCGCTGGAGTTTCTGAAAAAAGAGAAAGTCAGGAACGAGGAAGGGGACCGGATAACGCTCTTTGATGCCCTTAAAAAACCGGGCCAGAGCTTGAGGAATATGGTAGAATATCGGAAATTCGGAGAACAGTTGAGCGAAGAAGAAATACGTTTTCTGGAATCGGAAGCCAAGTACGAGGGCTATATCAGGAAGCAGGAAAAGGAGATCTCGAAGACGGCTAAAACGGATAAGATTGAAATTCCCGGAGGAGAGGACTTTAAGTCGGTGCCGGGCCTAACCAGGGAAGCGGTCGAAAAGCTCCAGAAATTCAGGCCCGGAACGCTCGGGGCCGCCAGAAAAATCCCTGGAATGACCCCAGCGGCTATCCATAATCTGGGTCTTTACCTCGAGATCTGCAAGAAAAGGGCCCAGGTTTCACGTGGAACGCTCTCAAGACAACCCCGACAATGAATAAGATCATAGCCGTCGCCAATCAGAAGGGGGGTGTAGGGAAAACGACGACGGCCATCAACCTGGCCGCTTGCCTGGCCGTCAAGAGCTGGCGCACGCTTCTCGTCGATTTCGACCCGCAGGGGATGGCGACGCTCGGTCTCGCCCTGCGCAAAGAAGCGGGGAAAGGCGTTTACCAGGCCCTGATGAACGGGAAAAACCTCATGGAGTGCATTCAAGGCTATGCGCTTGATAATTTTTATGTCTGCCCTTGTTCTCCGGAGCTTTCAGGGGCTGAGGCGGAGCTTTTCACGGCGGAAAACCGCGAGAGCAAGCTCAGCGAAGCCGTCGAGAAGGCGAGGCGGTATTTTAATTTTATTATCATCGACTGTCCGCCCTCCCTGGGTTTTCTGACGATCAACGCCTTGGCCGCGGCGGATTCCCTGATCATTCCCGTCCAGACTGAGTTCTTTTGCATGGAGGGGATTCCGGACCTTTTCCAGACCCTCGAGACCGTGCGGACCTATTTCAATCCCGACCTCGCCGTCGAGGGGATCCTGCTGACGATGTATGATGAAAGGACGAACCTGTCCAAGCAGGTGGCCGAGGAGATCCGAAAGTCTCTTCGGGCGATCCTCTTCGAATCTGTCATCCCGAGAAGTGTCCGGCTGGCGGAAGCCCCGAGCTTCGGGAAACCGATCGTGCTCTATGATATAAAATCCAAGGGAGCCGACGCCTATTTCAAACTCGCAGAGGAGATCCTAGAGAAATGAGCAAAAAAGCCCTGGGCAAAGGCCTCGGAGCCTTCATCCCCGATGAATTCGGGATTCTCAAGGAGGAGCGCTTCGCCGAAATCGAGATCGAACAGATCAAGCCGAATCCGTTTCAACCGAGGATGAAGTTCGACGACCAATCGATAGAGGAGCTGGCGCAGTCGATAAGGGAATCGGGTGTCGTCCAGCCCGTCGTCGTCGCCCCGGAAGAAGATCACTACAAGATCATCGTCGGGGAACGGAGATGGCGGGCGGCACAGAAAGCCGGGCTGAGGAAGATCCCGGTCCTCATCCGAAACATCCCGAGGGATAAGCAGCTGGAGATCTCCTTGATCGAGAATATCCATAGGGAGGAGCTCAATCCCCTGGAGATCGCGCTGGCCTTCGAGAGGCTCATCCAAGAGCATGGGTATACGCAGCAACAGGTCGCGGAAAGAGTCGGGAAAGACAGGACCTCGGTGACGAACTACATCAGGCTCCTGAAACTGCCTCAAGAAATTCGGGACCACATCAACAACGGGGCCGTCTCGATGGGGCATGCCCGCGCGTTGCTGGCCCTCGAGGAAGTCTCGGCGCAACTCCTCGCCTGCAGGCAGATCATCGACAAGAATCTCTCTGTCCGGAATACGGAGCGCCTTGTGAACAGGCTCAAGGAAAGGCCGCCCCGCACGCAGCGCCACCTCGAAGACCCGGACCTGAGGGCCCTCCAGGAGGAAATGCTCAAGATCTTAGGTACGAAAGTCCTGATCTCCGGCAGCCGGACGAAGGGGGTCTTGAAGATCTTCTATTTCTCTTTGGATGACCTCAATCGTATCTATGAAAGAGTCAAAGGAGCCGCCTCATGAAAGAAAAACAGAGAGAAGCGGATGAAGCCCGGCTGGCGGGGCTGATCGACATGGAGTCCGAATTCAAGGGCGATTTGACATTCAAAGGGTCCTTTCGTATCGAGGGCTACTTCAAAGGGACCATCGTCTCGGATTCCCTCCTCATCGTCGGCGAGAAAGGCCGGGTCGAGGCCGACGTCAAAGTCGGCCAGCTCGTGATCAACGGCGAGATCCGTGGCAACCTGCAGGCCACCGATCGGATCGAAATCCACGAGAAGGGCCGCGTCTTCGGCACGGTCACGACGCCGCGGCTGATCGTCCAAGAAGGCGCTTTTCTCGATGCCACCTGCCAGACACAGGAAGCCCTGACGCCTTCTCCGGGCGAAGCCAAAGCCACGCCCGAATCCTGAACGGCGCGCGAGGCCGCGGCCTCGGTTCCGCGGCGGACTGAGAGCGGGTGGGGGGGCAGGCGATCGCGTTCCAGGCCATAGTTTATTATTCTTATAATAATTATAGTTATAATAAGATTTCGTTCGGCGGACGGCGTGCTCGTTCCGCTTCCTCATATCCTCCGCCGCCGGCCGCGCCACGCCAAACGGGCTCTTGAGTGTGGGCGCGCCGCGGGATATAATCTTGAGGAATCCGATGTCTGCTAGGCGGTCCGATGAGTAAATATATTTTCGTCACCGGCGGAGTGATTTCCGGGCTGGGAAAAGGCATCGCCGCGGCCTCGATGGGGATGCTTCTCGAACGCCACGGCTACAAGATCACGATCCAGAAGTTCGACCCCTACCTCAACGTCGACCCGGGAACGATGAGCCCGTTCCAGCACGGCGAGGTGTATGTGACGGACGACGGGGCGGAAACAGACCTCGATCTCGGTCACTACGAACGCTTCACCTCGACCAAGACGACGCGGGCGCACAACTGGACGGCGGGCAAGATCTACGAATCCCTGATCCGGAAGGAACGGAAAGGCGACTACCTGGGGAAAACCGTCCAGGTCATCCCGCACGTGACCGACGAGATCAAACGGGCCTTTCACGCGGTGGCCGACAGAAACCGAATCGTCATATGCGAGATCGGCGGCACCGTAGGCGACATCGAAAGTCTGCCGTTCCTCGAAGCGACCCGGCAGATGCGGCTGACGCTCGGGGCCGAGAACACGGTCTTCGTGCACCTGACGCTCATCCCGGCCATCGGGACGTCCGGAGAACTTAAGACGAAGCCGACGCAGCACAGCGTCAAGGAGCTCCGGGCCATCGGGATCCAACCCGACATCCTCCTCTGCCGGACGGCGCGGCCGCTGTCGGCGGAAATCAAATCTAAGATCGCCCTCTTCACCAACGTTCCGCTGGACGCGGTCATCGCCGCCCGGGACGTGCAGAGCATCTATGAGATCCCGCTCAATTTCGCGAAGGAAGGCCTCGATGCGATCGTCCTCCGGATGCTCGGCCTTCCGAGGCGGAAAAAAGACCTCTCCCGCTGGGAAACGCTGGTCGACCGCATCAAGAACCCGAGGGACGAGGTAAGGATCGGGCTCGTCGGGAAGTATGCCGGCCTGCACGACGCTTATATGAGCCTCAACCAGGCCCTCGTCCATGGCGGGATAGCGAACCGTCTGAAGGTCAACATCGACTGGATCGAGGCGGAAAATCTGGAAAAATGCGGCCCCGAAGAGATCCTCGGGCGGAAAGACGGGATCCTCGTTCCGGGAGGATTCGGCCACCGGGGCATCGAAGGCAAGATCCGGGCCGTGACGTACGCCCGCGAGAACAAGGTCCCCTATTTCGGGATCTGCCTCGGCATGCAGTGCGCCGCCATCGAGTTCGCCCGCTCCGTCGCCGGCATCGAGAGAGCGAACAGCACCGAGTTTGATCCCCACGCGCCCCACAAGATCGTCGTGCGCTGGCGGGAGCTCGGCAAGGAATTCGACATGGGCGGCACCATGCGCCTCGGAGCCTACCGCTGCGACCTGCAGAAAGGCTCCCTGGCGCACAAAGCTTACGGCCACCTGAAGATATCGGAGCGCCACCGGCACCGTTACGAGTTCAACCCGGGTTATGAGGATATCCTGTGCCGGGCCGGGCTGGCGATCTCGGGAAAGAACCCGGATTACGGGCTCGTCGAGATCATCGAGGCGCCGAACCACCCCTGGTTTCTCGGCTGCCAGTTTCATCCCGAATTCAAGTCCAAACCGCTCGAGCCGCACCCTCTTTTCAAGTCGTTCATCGCAGCGAGCTACGCGAACCGTCTGTCGCGGATAAAGAGACAGGCCCCCGCGTAAGGCTGCCGGAATCATTTAATTTATTTAAATAGAGCATGCTATGAAATATCCCCCCCACTCGACGAGGCGGCGGACGGAGGAGCGCGGCCGATGAGCATGAAAGCTTCCGCGGCCCGGCGGCCGGCAGCAAAAACAGCGGCGGGCCGGGCCCGGAAGGTCGGAATGCTCCTGATGGACGTCGACGGAACTCTGACCGACGGGAGGCTGGCCGTGCTCCCGGATGGCGAAGAGATCAAGTCCTATCATGTCCGTGACGGGCTTGGAATCCTCCTCGCCCGGATGGCCGGGCTCCGTTTGGGCATCATCACGGGCAAGGTCTCGAAGGCGCTCGAGAAGCGGGCCGGCCGGCTGGGGATCTTCAAGCTCCATCAGGGGATACTGGACAAGGGGAAGGTTCTGCGCGACATCATGGGCAGGCAGGGGCTGACGGCCGAACAGGTCGCTTATATCGGAGACGACCGGGGAGAACTCGAAGTTATGAAAGCGGTCGGGCCGGCCGCGGCCGCAGGAGACGCCCATCCAGATGTCAAGCGGCAAGCGCACTACATGTGGCGCGCCGCGGGCGGCCGTGGCGCGGTCCGGGAATTCATCGAGTTCGTCCTCGTGGCCCAGGGCAAGTGGGCGGACATCAGGACCCGGGCCCAAGAGGTCCGAAACTTCAAGCCCTGAGCTCCGGCGGAAGGAGGCGTGTTGGAGATCAACCCGAGGATATTCAGGGAATATGACATCCGCGGCATCGTCGGGCAGGACCTGGACGAAAAAACCGTTGGCGTCTTGGGTCGGGCCTTTGGGACGTATTTCGTCGGCCGGGGGAAGACGGACGTGGCCCTGGGCCGGGACTGCCGGCTGAGCTCGCCGGCCTTCGCCCGCGCCCTCACGGAAGGCCTGCTCTCCGCCGGCTGTGACGTCACGGACATCGGCGTCGTTCCCACTCCCCTGCTCTATTATTCCGTGTACGCGAAAAAGAAGGAGGCCGCGGTGATGATCACCGGGTCCCACAACCCGCCGGAGCACAACGGCTTCAAAGTGATGGCAGGAGAAGACACGCTTTACGGGCGGGACATTCAGGACATCCTGGACATCGTCCGCCGCGGTCGTTTCGCCCGGGGCTCGGGTACGGGCCGGACCGGCGACATCGCCGCTGATTATCTGGACGATGTCGCCCGGCGCGTCCGGCTCTCGCGGAGGCTCCGCGTGGTCGTTGATGCCGGGAACGGCACGGGCGGGCGGGTGGCCGTGCCGCTTTTTGAGAAGATGGGCTGCGACGTCATCCCTCTGTATTGCGAGATGGATGGCCGTTTTCCGAACCATCATCCCGACCCCACGCTCCCGGAGGCTATGGCGGACCTCATGCGTAATGTTTTGGAAACACAGGCCGACCTCGGACTCGGCTATGACGGCGACGCCGACCGCCTCGGCGTTGTCGACGACCAGGGCGGCCTGATCTGGGGGGACCGGCTCATGGTCGTCTTCGCCAGGGACATCCTTCCCTCGCGGCCGGGAGCCGCGGTGATCTCCGAGGTCAAGGCCTCCCAGGTGCTCTACGATGAGATCTCGAGGCTCGGCGGCCGCCCCATCATGTGGAAGACGGGCCATTCGCTGATCAAGAAAAAAATCCGGGAGGAGCAAGCGGTCCTGGCCGGAGAGATGAGCGGTCACATCTTCTTCGCCGACCGCTGGTTCGGCTTCGACGACGCCATCTATGCTTCGGCCCGGCTCCTCGAGATCCTGTCGCGCTCAGGAAAGCCGATGTCCGCGATGCTGTCGGACCTCCCCGCGACCTTTTCCACGCCTGAGATCCGGATCTACGCTTCCGACGAGGTCAAGTTCGGCATCGTCGAGGAAGTCCGGAAGGCCCTCTCGGCGAGGCACGAGGTGATCGACATCGACGGCGTCCGGGCGGTCTTCCCGGGGGGCTGGGGCCTCGTCCGGGCGTCGAACACGCAGGCCGTGATTGTCCTGCGTTTCGAGGCCGAGACCGAACGCGCGCTGGCCGATATCCAGGAGGAGGTGCGCGGCGTCCTCAAGCAGGCCATCACGAAGCTCGGGCAGCCGTCATGAGAAGAGGAGCGGGAAGATGAGTGCCTCCAAGAGAGTGAAACAGGACATCCGAGCCGTCATCCTGGCGGGCGGCCGAGGGACGAGATTCTGGCCGCTGGGCCGGACGAAGCGGCCCAAACAGTTTCTGCCGATCGCCGGCCCGAGGCCGATGGTCGTGGAGACGGTTGCGAGGATTCGGCCCCTCGTTTCTCCCAGCCGGATGTGGCTCGTCGCCGACGCTGGCCAGACCCGGACCCTCCGCTCGCTTTTTCCTAAAATGGCGGCGAAAAGCTTCCTCGTCGAGCCCTCGGCCAGAAACACGGCCCCGTCTCTGATGCTGGCGACGGCGCGCGTCTGGCTGGAGGACCCCGAGGCGGTCATCGCCGTCCTGCCCTCCGATCATCTCGTTCGCGAGCCGGCGAAGTTCCGCGCCAAGCTCGCAGCGGCGGCCGGGTTTGCCGCCGCGGAGCCCGTCATCGTGACGTTCGGCGTTCGCCCGACATATCCGGCGACCGGCTACGGCTATATTCAATTCGCCAAAGACCTTCCCCGGACGTTCGGAGGGGAGACGTTTTTCCCGGTGTGCGCCTTCCGGGAAAAGCCGAGCCTCGAGCAGGCCGATGAATTCCTGGCCGCGGGCGACTGCGCCTGGAATTCGGGGATATTCGTCTGGCGAGCCGGCGTTTTCGCGCAAAAGCTCGAGAGCTTCGCGCCCGATCTCTTCCTTCTTTGGAAACGGCTCCTCGGGGCCCTCCGGGCGAGGAACCGCGGCCGGCTCCGGGTCGTCTTCGAGGAGATTCCGGCCGCCTCCATCGACTACGCGCTGATGGAGAAGGCCCGGGGCATCGTCGTCTGCGAAGGCGATTTCGGCTGGTCCGACGTCGGCGCCTGGTCGGCGCTTTTCGAGATTTGGAAGGGAGACGGGGCGGGGAACGTGGCCCGGGGCGAGAGCCTGGCGCTCGACAGCCGGGACTGCCTCGTTTACAACCCCGGACGGATGACGGCCCTCATCGGCGTCCGGGACCTCGTCGTCGTCGAAGCGGGAGACGCCCTGCTCGTCTGTGCGTCGGGCCAGGATCAACGTGTGAAAGAGGTCGTAGCGGACCTCAAGAAGAGGCGCCGGGACCGCTATCTGTGAGGCTCTCAGGGACAGTCCTGCGTGCGCCCTCGTGGCGGACCTCACCGAGTTTCCCCCGCCCCGGCGCGTCGCTGGGGTTGTGCGCGGCCCCGCGTGCCGGCCCGGGAGGGCCTTTTCTCGAGGCTGCGGTTTCTATATAATTGACGTTTTACGGGAGGTCCCATGAAAAGCATGACAAGATGCCTCGTGCCGATGGCGCTGGTCCTCATCCTCGGGCTGGGAGCTTCGAACCTGGCCGTTGCCCAGGAGAGGCAGAGCCGCCCCCCCGAATACCGCGAGCTCGTCGTGGCCAGCCAGATCAAGGACGCGGCCGCGCGGCTCAAGGAGTTCGAGCGGATCAAGGCGGCCTATCCGGTCAGCCAATACATGACCGCGATCGAACGGTTCATCATGAACGCCAAGGTCGAGCTGGCGGAAACCCTGGACGCCGTCCTCAACCTTCAGAAAGACTTCCTGGCCAAGGCTCAGGGGCCGGGGCGGGTCCAAGATCCCTTCATGGCGGCTGATCAGATCCTCAGCCATCCCCGGGTCAAAACCTTCGACAAAGCCAAGGTCCTGGCCGTGATCTTAAGCTACAGGGACGAGGTCCTCAAGGCCGCCGAGGACCCCGCGAGTTTCCAGGGGATCCCCGCGGCGCAGCAGCCCGCCTTCAAGTCCTATTTCGTGACCGGCTTCTGGCTCCCAGTGGCGCAGGCCTATCTGAACGCCGGGGAGACGGCCCAAGCCCTGTCGGCCCTCGACGACTATAAGAAAAACGGGGGCAATCCGGACGGCACCTATTTTTATACCCTGGGCGGCGTCTACGAAAGGGCGGGGCGGGATAGGGAGGCGTACGGAGCCTTCCTCTCGGCGGCCGCGGAGAACTATGAGGATTCCGCGGACAGGGCCAAGGCGCTCTACACGAAGATCAACGGAAAGCCCGACGGGTTCGAAGCCGCCCTCGAGGCCGAGCTCAAGGTCCTGCCCTACCATCCCGAGCCGTTCAAAGCGCCGGCCGGCTGGAAAGGCAAAGCCGTGCTCGCGGAGCTGTTCACAGGGTCGGAATGCCCGCCCTGCGTCGGCGCCGACCTGGGCTTCGACGGCCTCATCGAGACCTATCCGATCAAATACCTGGCCGTCCTTGAATACCATCTGCCCATCCCGAGGCCCGATCCGATGATGAACGCAGCGACGAAGGCGCGCCAGGAGTACTACGGCATCAACAGCACGCCGACCGTCGTCATCGACGGCGGCGAGAAGCTCATCGGCGGCGGCAACCGGGGCATGGCCGAGGGAAAATACAAAGGATACAAGGCCGAGATCGACCCCAAGCTCGCCGCCGAGCCCGGCGTCGCGCTCAAGGCCAAGGCGGTCCGTTCCGGTGACGTCGTCACCGTCGATTACGACTTCTCCAAGGTCGTCCCCGGCGCCGAATATGATATAGCGCTCGTCCAAGGCGAGGAGGCCTACAGAGGCTCGAACGGCCTCATGTTCCACAAGCACGTCGTCAGGGATCTCGTCGTCGTCGACCCCGCGGCGGCCAAAAAAGCGTCATTCAACCTTGCCGCATCGGAGCAGGCGGGGGACAGGTATCTGACCGATTTCGAAAACACCAACACGCGCTTCCATGAGTTCAGGTTTGCTGAGCGCCATAACAAGATCGACCGTTCGAACCTCGAGATCGTCTTCTTCGTCCAGGACAAGGAGACGAAAAAGGTCTTCAATGCCGTCGTCGCCGTGGTGAAGTAGGCGAGGGGCCGGGCGTGCCGGCCGGGAGAGAGCTGGCATGGCAGGAACGTATCGTCCCGAAACCGTCCGGGCCCTCGAGACCGCCTTCGAGGAGCAGGCGGTCCCGCGCACCCTCCGTCCCGCCCGCTACGAGCCCGGAGCCGTTCTCGAGTACGAGGTCCGCGGGGTCATCCCATCTGGCCGCGCGAGGGCCCGCCTCGAGATTGAGAAGTTCGTCGGAGGCGGATACGCAGGCCAGGTCTACCGGGCCAGGCTCCTCGGCCTCGAGCCGGTCGAAGGCAAGCTCCCAGGACTCGAGCCGGGGCGCATCTACGCGCTCAAGATCATGGTCCCGGCCTCCGGCCTGGCCAGGCGGATCCGGAACCTCTTTTACGGCCTCAGTTTCCAAGCGCCCTTTTCGCTCCAGACCCTGGCGGCGGCGGGCCGCTCGCAGGCGCTCTGGCAGAAGTTCATCCGCCGCGCGGCGACGGTCGAGCTGGGAGCCGGAGACGCGGTCGTCGACATCCACGCCACCTTCCTCGACGGTCGGCTCGGCAGCTACGGTGAGATCGGCGAATGGGTGGACGGCCGGATGTGGCGGCTTGAGGTGGACGACGACCTCGACGCCCGGCGCCGCTGGAAGCCCGGCCGCCCCGACGCCGGTGTCGGCTCGCCCGAATACAGGGCCAAGCGGGCCTTCATGGACCGCATGGTCGGCCTCCTCCGCCGGATCGGGGCCGAGGAACTCGCCCGTCAGTACGAATGGTGGTCCCTCAAAAGCCAGCCCAACGCCATGAAACGGACGGCGACGGATCCCGACCCGCGAGCCGGCCTAACCGCGGTGGACTTCCGGGCGGGCATGGCCCTGATGGTTTTCCTCCCCCAATGCCCGGTTGACTTCAAGCTCATCAGCCGGGGCCTCCGGCGGGGCCGGCTCGTCCAGTTCGACAAGGGCGATGTCGCCAAGCTCGAGGCCTACGTGGAGGACCGCGCCGTGGATTTCGGCGACATGCGGGAGGCGTTGGCCGAGCTCAAGCGCGAGGACGCCGCTTACCGCGCTTCGCTCATCGATATCGCCTACCACCATCTGCGTCTCTTCGGGACGAAGCCCCGCCGCGCCGTCATGGACGGCTTCCGGGAGAGCTGGCGGGTCCGCAACATGACGGATGACCGCTCGGCGGCGCGGCTCGAGAATAGCGGTCTGCTCTCGCTTCTTTTTCTCCTCCTCGGGCTCACCCCCCTCGCGACCCCGGCGCTTCTCGTCTTCGCCTGGCCGGGGCGGGCCTGGGCCCTGTACCCGCTTTGGGCCCTGCCGCTCCTCGGCCCGCCGGTCCGGCGGCTCTGGGGCAGGGGAGATCTCAGACGCCATTACGGACGGATGCTCGCACTCCCGGGGTACCTGCGGCGGGCGGTCCGGGCCCACATTGCGGAGTCGCTTATCCGGTGGGTCCGCGCCGGCCGCGTTTCCGAGGCGCGGGCCCTGCTCCTGTCGGGCGGGTCGGGCCGGTATTTCCTCCACCTGCCGCTCTCGGTCCTCCCGGCGGGCCTCCACCGGTTCCTGACCGACAGGGTCGTGTTCGCGGCGGCCCTGGGGTTCGTCTTCGTCCGGCCCTTCCGGCTGTACTTTAACGCGGAGGCGCGGGAGAGATGGCTGCGGGACATGATCGCCGCCGGCGAAAGGAACGGCCTTCTGACCCGTGAGGAGGCAGTCCGCATCAACGGCCAGATCCAGGAGCCCTTCATCCAGAAGTACCTCAAGAGCCTGGCCATCCATCTGCTCCTCATGCCGACGACGCACGTCGTGGCCCTCATCGTCGCCTTCGTCTACGTGAGGTTTCATCCGGAGCTCTCCTGGCAGCAGGCGACGCTGGTGACGGGCGTCATCTTCGGGATCTTCCAGATCATTCCAGTCTCGCCCGGTTCGCTGGCGCGCGGGATCTACACGACTTCCCTCATCCTGCACGAGAGGAATTTCAGGGACTACAGCGTCGCGTTCAGCCTCAGCTATTTCAAATATATCGGCTACCTGGCGTTTCCCATCCAGATGGCCTACCGTTATCCGGACCTGGCGCGGTTCATGGCCGCCCACTGGGCCACGGGCGCCGTCCATATCGTGCCCGTCTTTGGTGAGAACGGCGCTTGGCTCGAGCACTTCGTCTTCGACGTCTTCTACAATTACCCCCTGACAGTCCGGCGCCGGATGAAGCGGCGGGCCGCGGCCCGGCGGGGACTTCCGCCGCGGTACGCGCACGCCGCGCTCTGGATCGTCGCCTCGACGGGCTTCCTGTCGGCCATGGATCTCGCCTGGTTCGCCGCATGGGGCCGCGTCGCGGAGTTCAAGACCATATGGGGGATTGTCATCTGGGTCCCGCTTTTCGTCGGCGTAGCCGTCGCGCGGGGGGCCGGAGGAGCGACCGTCGTGCGGCGGGTCATCGCCGCGACGGCGAGCGGCGGCGCCGCGGGCCCCCTGTACGCGGTGGCGCACACACTTTTTCCCCCGCTCTACGGGGCGGCGGGCCTGGTTTCGGGCCCGCTCGTCCTGCGGGCGCTCTGGCGGGCCTTCCTCTTTTCCCTCGTCGCCCTCGTCGGCGCCGCCATCGCGGAGACGAGGATACCCCGCCGCCCGTCCGCCACGTCAAGCTGACAGAAGAAAACGTCGCGGGGGACGGCGAGGGACCGCGGATTCTCTTTCGGGCAAGGACTTAGCGGAAGAGCCTTCCGCCGAGAGCCCAGAGCAGGAGGAGCCCGAGGAGAACGAGCACCAGCGCGGTCAAGGCCCTCTTGCGGCGGGCCGCGACGAAGTCCTCCGCCGCGTCCCGGTTTATATAATAGGCGTCGCTTCCTGCGTTGACGAAGACGCCCTTTTCGACCATCCGGAGGAAAATCCGGCTTTCACGGAGGCCGAACGAGGAAAGTGTCCGGGCTTGGCCGGGATTGGTAGCGCCCGCCTTGCGGAAGACCCGCATGTATTGGTTCTGCTTGATGATGACGTATTCACCGCCGATCACGGTTTCTCCCTTCGCGTTCCGGATCCTGCCGGCTACTTCTTGATCTTCAGCCCGAGCTCGTCAAGCTGGCGCTCCGCGACTTCCGAAGGAGAACCCGTCATCAAGTCGAGGGCGCTCGTCGTCTTGGGAAAGGGGATGACTTCGCGGATGGACTCCTCACCGGCCAGGAGCATGACGAGGCGGTCGAAGCCGAAGGCGATCCCGCCATGCGGCGGCGCCCCGTAACCGAGCGCTTCGAGAAAGTAACCGAATTTCGTCTCGGTCTCCTCGTCCGTCAAGCCGAGAGCCCTGAAAACCCGGCGTTGGACATCCATGTCATGGATACGGATCGAGCCCCCGCCGACCTCGATGCCGTTGAGCACCAGGTCGTAGGCCTTGGCCCGGACCTTTTCCGGGGCCGTCTCGAGGAAGGGCAGGTCCCCGTCGTACGGAGACGTGAACGGATGGTGAACGGAGACGTACCGGTTTTCCTCTTCGCTCCATTCGAAGAGAGGGAACTCGGTGACCCAGCAGAACCTCAGGGGCCGGGGAGCGCCGGCCAGTCCGGGCGCGCCTGCGGGCCACGTCCGTCGGATTTCTCCGAGGGCCTTGAGGGCCGTCGCCCTTTCGTCGGCGATGACGAGGGCGAGGTCGGCGTCCGCGCCGCCGAGCGCGGCCCAGATGCGCTCGAAGTCGGCGTCGGCGAGCTTGAGGGACGATTTCCAGCCGTCCTGCTTCTTGATCCAGGCGAGGCCCCTGGCGCCCAGCGCCTTGGCCCTCTCGCCGAGCTTGTCGAGCTGGCCGCGGGAGAGGGTCCCGGCTCCCGGGACAAGAAGAGCCTTGATCTCGCCTCCCGCCGCCAGGGCGGACTTCAGCATGTCCGAGCCCGCCTCCCGGCCTGCGGCCGTGAGGTCGCTGATCTCAAGGGGGACGCGGAGGTCGGGCTTGTCCGTGCCGTATTTGTCCATGGCCTCGACGTAGGTCAGCCTCGGGAAGGGCCGCTCGATCTTCTGTCCGACGACGGCGAACAGGGCCTCCATCAGCCCCTCGTTGAGGGTGAAGAACTCCTCGCGGTCGATGAAGCTCGTTTCGATGTCGATCTGAGTGAATTCGAGCTGGCGGTCGGCCCGGAGGGCCTCGTCGCGGAAGCAGCGGACGATCTGAAAGTAGCGGTCGAAGCCGGAAACCATCAGGGTCTGCTTGAACTGCTGGGGCGATTGGGGCAGGGCGTAGAACCGGCCTTTGAAGAAACGGCTGGGGACTAGGAAGTCCCGCGCCCCCTCCGGCGTGGGATTGGCCAAGATGGGCGTTTCGATCTCGAGGAAGCCGTTCCGGCTCATGTACGCGCGGACGGCCAGCGCCGCTTCGTGACGGAGGCGGATATTCCATTGCATCTTCGGCCGCCTGAGGTCGAGATACCGGTACTTGAGGCGCAGTTCCTCGGAAGCCTGGGGAGGGTCCCCGATGCCGAACGGCGGCACCCTAGAGGAGGCGAAGATGAGAAGCTCGGATGCTTCCACCTCGACCTCTCCGGTGGGGAGGTCCTTGTTCACTGAAGTGCGGCGCCGGACGCGCCCCCGGACCCCGACGACGAATTCGTTGCGGAGCCGCTTGGCGTCCTCCATGAGCTCCGGCCGGTCGGACTGGAAGACAACCTGGGCCAGTCCCTCACGGTCGCGGACGTCGACGAACACGAGATGTCCCATGTCGCGGACGCGCTGGACCCAGCCGCACAGAACGACCTCGCGGCCCGCGTGTCCCGTCCGGAGCTCGCCACAGAAGCTCGTCCGTTTCAAGGGAGCGGCGGAATTGTCGCAGTTGGTCATGGCGCTCACAAGCCTATCGGCCCGCCCGGAGAATGGCCAGGATTTCGTCCCTGTTCCCTTCGACCTGGTGTCCGGTCGCCATCTCCTTGAGCCCGAAGCGCCCCTTGCGGAGCTCCTCGTCGCCCACGGTCAGGACCCAGGAGGCCTCGAGCTTGCTGGCCCGGCCGAAGTGGGCTTTCATGCCCCGGGGCTTGAACTCGATCAGGCACTCGATCCCGTGCCGGCGGAGAAAGCGGGCCAGCTCCATGCCGGCCTTCTGGGCCTGCTCGCCGAGGTGGGCCACATAGAGGAACTTCCGCTTCTGCGGGCCGAGGTCGAGAATGGAGATGAGACGCTCCATGCCCATGGCGAAACCGATGGCGCAGAGGTCCGGGCCGCCGAAATCCTTCATCATGTCGTCATAGCGGCCGCCGCCGAGAAGGGCATTCTGGGCCCCGAGGGAGCCGGAGACGACTTCGAAAGTCGTTTTCGTGTAGTAATCCAAGCCGCGCACCAGGCGGGGCTCGACGCGATAGGAGATGCCGAGGAGGTCGAGGCAACCGCGGAGCTTTTCGAAGTGATCCCGGCATTCCTCGCAGAGGAAATCCAGAACGATGGGGAAGGTCTCGGCGATCTCACGGCAGCGCTCGACCTTGCAGTCGAAGATCCGGAGCGGGTTCGCCTCGACCTTTCGCCGGCAATCGGGGCACAGACCGGCCATCTGCGCCCGGGCGGCTTCGCGCACGGCCTGGGAGTAGGCGGGGCGGTCCTTGCGGCAGCCGACGGAGTTGACCAGGGTTTTCAGGCCGGCCACATGGAGGGAGGCGAGGAGGGCGTGCGCCATCTCGATGACCTCCGCGTCAATGGCCGGGTCCTTCTCGCCGAAGACCTCGACGTCGATCTGGTGGAACTGGCGATAGCGGCCCTTTTGAGGCTTATCGTAGCGGAACATCGGCCCCATGTAGTAATACCGGAGGGGTTCCGGCCGGAGGTCGAGGCGGTGCTCGATGATGGCCCGCGCGACCGACGGGGTGTACTCGGGACGCAGCGTGACGGACCGGCCGCCCTTGTCGATGAACGTGTACATCTCCTTGGTCACGACGTCCGAGCTCTGGCCGGTGCCCTTCTCGAAGAGTTCGGTCGGCTCGATGACCGGGGCCCGGAGCTCACGGTAGCCGTAAAGCTCGAAGGTCGCCCGGGCCGCGTCCTCCACCGCCCTCCAGAGGCCGGCCTCCTTGGGGAGGATGTCCTTTGTGCCTTTTACGCTGATGATCCCGCCGCGATGGACCTCGGGCCTGCTCTTGGCGCCTTTTTCTCCGCGCGGGCAGATATCACCGCCGCCGGAGGCGCGAACCGGATTAGACCCGGACCTTAGGCCCAGTCCTGGAGTTTCTTTTTTCGCCGAGGCTTCGTCCGTCACAGCTCGACGAAGACCCCCAACTTACGGATTTTCTGGTAGCGGTCGGCGAGGAGCTCCTCGACCGGCTTCCCTTCGAGCTTTTTCAGGGCCTGGTGCAGGAACTTGTCGACGTTCTTGAAGGTCTGCTCCGGGTCGATGTGCGCCCCGCCCGGCGGCTCGGGGATGATCTTGTCGATGATGCCGAGCTCGAGGAGCGTCGTCGCCCGGAGCCCGAGGTTCTCGGCGGCCAGCTCGACAGCGTTCTGGTCCTTCCACAGGATGGCAGCGCAGCCTTCCGGCGAAATGACGGAGTAAAAGGAGTATTCGAGCATCAGGAGCTGGTCGCCGAAACCGATCCCGAGTCCGCCGCCGCTGCCACCCTCGCCGATGACGACGTTGACGATGGGGACCTTCAGGGTTGAGATCGTCTTGAGGTTGAAGGCGATGGCCTCGGCCTGGCCGCGTTCCTCGCCGCCGATCCCGGGGTAGGCGCCGGGGGTGTCTACGAACGTGATCACCGGGAAGCCGAACTTTTCGGCGGTCTGCATGACCCGCAGAGCCTTGCGGTAGCCTTCCGGGTTGGCCTGACCGAAATTCCTCTCGATCCGGGCCCGGGTCGTCCGGCCCTTCTGGTGGCCGATGACCGCGACGGTGCGGCCCTTGTAGGCCGCGAGGCCGGCGACGATGGCCGGGTCGTCGGCGAAGCGCCGGTCTCCGTGCATCTCCATGAAGTTCTGGAAGAGGGCGGGAATGTAATCCAGGGTGTACGGGCGCCTCGAGTGGCGGGCGATCTGGACGATGTGGACCGGGGTCAGCTGGGGGACGATATCGGCCCATTCCTTCTCGATCTCGCGACGGAGGTCGGCGGTCTTCTCCTTCTTTGCGGGGTCGTCGCTCTCAGCCAGGGAGTCGATCTTCTCCTTGAGGGCGACAATCTTTTTCTCCAGGGTATAGAATTCGGCGGCTTTATCCATCGGACTCTCTTTTTCGAAGTCGCGGTACGCGCCTATTCTACGGGTAGGGCCGAAACGAAGTCAAGCCGGCGAAGCCTCAGCGGCCCAGGGGCCGGCGCTGGCGGACGATCTCGAAGAGAAAGACGGCCGCCGCCGCGGCGACGTTGAGGGAGTTGACCTTTCCGGCCAGAGGGATGGCCAGGACCTTGTCGCAGGACTTCCTGACAAGCGGCCTCAGGCCGCGGCCCTCCGAGCCGAGGACGACGGCCACCGGGAGGGTGAAGTCGAATTCATACCAGGGCTCGCGGCCCGAGCCCTCGGCCCCGACGATCCAGATGCCGCGCTCCTTGAGCCCGGCCATGGTCCGGACGAGGTTCGTCACGCGGGCGATTTTGACATGCTCGAGGGCCCCGGCCGAAACCGTGGCCACGGTTTCGGTGAGCCCCGCCGAGCGGCGCTCGGGAAGGACGACCCCGTCGACGCCCGCCCCTTCGGCGCTCCGGATGACAGCGCCGAGGTTCTGGGGATCCTCGACCTCGTCCAGGAGGAGAAGGAACGGACGGCGGGCGCCGGCCAGGATCTCCTCGAGCGGGCTGAACGCCTTGGCCGAAACGTCAGCCAGGAAGCCTTGATGATGGGGGGAGAGCCGGTCGAGCCTGTGCTTGGGCACGAAGAGAAAGGGAACGGCGTGCGCCCTGGCCTCGCCGATGACCTCCCCGATCCTGTGCGGCCCCCGTTCTTTCTGGATGAGGATCTTGTTGATCCGGCCCGGCGAGGACTTGAGGATCTCGAGAAGGGGATTCAGGCGGTTGATGCTCGGCATGGCAGGTTCCATTATATGGAAAAGCCGCCGCGGGCCACAAGGATTGCCGGGGCCCTCGTGCCGGACGGAAACGCTGCCGCCCGATTTGGGTTTCGTGGGCCGGGATCTAGATTCGGCTCGAGCTGTTGTGTCCGCCGGGGCCATGGGTTAAAATGGGACGAAATGAAAGGTCGGAAGAACCGCCATGCCGGGTAGGGTCAAGACCGCCAGGCTGTGCCTTCTCATCCTGGGCGGTCTGATGCTGGCCACGGCCGGGCTCTTCCTCTTCATTGTCGTCTCGAGTTCCGTACTGATCGGCCGGCAGGGCGAGCGCTCGGGCCTCCTGGGAAACGCCGTCCTCGGCCCTCTGGGGATCGAGCTCTTCGCCGCTGCAGCCGTTCTCGCCGTGGTCGAATTCCTCGCGGCCGCCGGCGTCCGCCGCCGGTCGGCCCCGGCCCGGTTCCTCGGCTGCCTCCTCGGGATCCTGATGCTGCCCCTCTTCCCGGTGGGCACCGTGCCGGGCCTTTTCGTCTTGACCGGGCTTCTGGGCGCGGACGCCCGCGACTGGTTCTCCGGCGTCCGTGTCTGAAACCGGAAGGCCTGGGCCGGAACATCGGAGGCTGGAGAATTCGCGCGGCCGCGTGGGCCGCAAAGGAGATTGGTGATGAATAAGCTCTGTCCGCCTGTCCTGATCCTGGCGGCGTCGCTCGTGCCCATGTCGGCGGCCAGGGCGTCCCGTCAGCAGCCTCGGGTATCCGCGGAACGACTGAAGCAGAGTGCGCCAAAAGTCTTCCTCGACTGCCACCAGTGCGACATGGACTACATCCGGAGGGAGATCACGTTCGTCAATTTCGTCCGGGACAGGCAGACGGCCGACATCCATATCCTCGTCACCATCCAGCTCACGGGGAGCGGCGGGCGGGAATATAACCTGGATTTCATCGGCCGGAACCAGTACTCCGACATCCGGAACACGCTGAAATATGTTTCCGAGCCAACCGACAGCGACGACGCCCAGCGCCGTGGGCTGGTCCGGGTGCTGAAGCTGGGGCTCGTCCCCTACGCCGCGAGGACCGCCGTCGGCGATTTCCTGGACATCAACTTCGAGAAGAAGCTGCCCGCCGAGGTCGCGCAGGACGTGTGGAATTCCTGGGTCTTCAGCGTCGGCGCCTCCGGGAGCCTGAGCGGCCAGGAAGCCGAGAATTTCGCCTCTCTGAACGGTTATCTTTCAGCCAACCGCGTGACACCGGAGCAAAAGCTCAGGCTGGGTCTCTCGGCCAACCTGAATTACAGCAAGTACGATCTCGACACAGGGCCGGTCACCTCGTCTACCGACAGCGAAAGTTTTAGCGGGCTCTACGTCGTCAGTCTGGGCGACCACTGGTCCGCTGGCGCCTGGCTTTCCACGTACGCCTCGACCTTCGCCAACATCTCCCTGGCCGTCAATCCCGCGCCGGCCGTCGAATATGACCTCTTCAATTACGCCGACTCGACGCGCAAGCAACTCCGCTTCCTCTACCGGATCGGCTACACCTATAACAAGTACACGGAGCTCACGATCTACAACAAGATGAGTGAGGGCGTCATCGGCGAGACCTTCTCTGTGACGCTCGAGATCAAGCAGCCGTGGGGGAACGTCAGCGCGTCGCTCTCGGGGTCGAACCTGATGTCGGACTTCAGCAAGAACCGGCTGGAGTTCTGGAGCGGCGTGTCCCTCCAGGTGCTCAATGGGCTGGCCGTCAGCTTCAACGGGCGCTATGCGCGGATCCACGATCAGATTTCCCTGCCCATGGCCGCGGCCACCGAGCAGCAGATCCTTCTCCAGAACGTCATCCTGCCCACGAGCTATAGCTACGGGCTGTCGGTGGGGGTCAGCTACACGTTCGGTTCGATCTACACGAACGTGGTCAACCCGCGCTTCGGAAGCTGAGAGGAGCGGCAGGCTCCGGCCGCCGCGGGTTTTCGCGGGTGCCGCCGAGGCGTGAGGGCGCGTCAGACCGACAGGGCGATCAGGATCTGGGCGGGGAGATAGGTGGCCAGCACAATGAGCCGGGCTCGCGCGAACTTGCGGGCGAACCTATCGTACGCCAGGACGGAATCCGAGACGAGGAAGAGGAGCGCCCCGGCGAAGGCCATCAGGGTCTTCGGTCCGCCGAGCTCGATGAACCGGTTCGCCGCGAGCCAGGCCATGACGGTGATGGCCGCGGTGTAGACGAAGACGGGCATCTTCAAGCCTTTGAGGAAAGGGGCCAGCATCAGGAACACGAGCAGTCCATAGATGACGAACGGCAGGAGGACGGCCGTGGAAACAGGCTCTCCCGGCGGGGGCTTGAAGGCCAGAATATAGCAGAGGTGGGCGGCCAAAAAAGAGGCCAAACCGGCCCGAAACCAATTTTCCGGAAACATCAGGAAGACGTCGCCGGCCAGGGAGCAGCCGAGCCCGGCCAGGACGAACGTCTTGTAGCCCGGGGAAACCGTGGACTCCGCCGCGAATCCGGCGGCGATGATCAGGGCCGTCGCCAGGGGCTTTGAAACAAGGAAGCGCCCGCGCTGTCCCCTGGCGTCGAAGTGAATCGTCAGGATGCCCGTAAGACCGGCCAGGACGGCGAGGATGACGGCGGCCATGAACGTCCGTCGGGCGAAGCGGCCCTACCGGCCTTCCTCCTTTTCCTTCCTGAGACGTTCGCGGGCCTCCTCGAACATGGGCTCAGCGTAGGAGCTAGGCCAGGTCCTGTCCGCGAACGACCGCTTCTCGACCATCTTCAGGAAGCCCTCGAACTCGCCGAAATAGGAGCCGTAGATGTGAAAGCTGTCGACGACGTCCACGTAGCGGCCGACCCGGACCGGGCGGCCCGTCTCTTCCGCGATCCGGGCGGCGATCATCCGCTGGAGGTCCGTCAGGGCGAAGACGTTCATGTAAGCGGCCTTGTAGGCGTCGCGCGAGCGCCAATGACAGTTCATGTTGAGCACGGCGGTCCCCGCCCCGTCCTCGAGCAACCGGCACCACACGCGCTGGAGGCACGGCGGGTCGTATGTCGGGGGGTCGAGCTTCGGGTTCCAGGTGATCGCCTGGGCCCGCCGGGAGTGGCCCGCTGCGGCCAGCTTATCGATCACGTACCGGATCTGGTCGACTGCCTCGCCCTCGATCTCGTAGGCAAACAGCCGCTTGTGGTAGGTATACGTCCATTTTCCCTCGTCCGGGCAGATCCAATGGTCGTGGACGCCCTCGACGACCTCCTGGCGGTAGATCTCGAGGTCCTCGAGCCCGCCGGGAAAGGCGCGATGGATGCGCGGCTCGGCGAAGGGGTCCTCGACGGTCCACATCATCGTGCAGTCCTTGCTCGGGGGGTCGCCGGGCTTATCGTATTCGGTCGGTACCGGCACGCCCTGATGCCAGCAGGCGAGGACGGCCTTTTCCCAGGCCTCGGGCAGGGTCTTCCCGGAGACGGAAAGCGTCGGGATCGTTCCGTCCATGGCACCTCTCTTTCCTCCCCAGCTTTTATCACAGGAGAGAGAAACTCGTCAACGAAACCGGGTCCCGGCGCGCGGGCCAACGTTGCGAAGAGGCTGTTGCGTGACAAGCCATTTTGCATTAATGTGAAGAGAGTATCCGCCATGCCGAAGAGAGTGATTTCTGGCGGCCGGGATTTCATCGCCTATCTCGAAACCCCTCTCGGGCCGCTCAAGGTCCGGGCCGATAGCTGCGGCATCACCGGCGTCGATTTTGTCGGCCGCGGAGAGCCGAACCCCGGGCGCCCGGCCGATCCCCGCGAAGCGATGCCGAAGGTCCTGCGGACGGCCCTGGTCGAGCTCGACGAGTACTTCCGAGGGATGCGGCGTTCGTTCTCTTTGCCGCTCGTCCTGGAGGGCACGCCGTTTCAGAGGAAGGTTTGGGCCGCGCTCCTCCGGATCCCTTACGGGAGGACCCTGAGCTATCGGGAAGTCGCCGCGGCCGTGGGAAACGCGCGCGCCACACGTGCGGTCGGCGGGGCCAACCACCGGAATCCCATCAGCATCCTTGTGCCCTGCCACAGGGTCGTCGGGAGCGACGGGCGCCTGACGGGCTACGGCGGGGGGCTCTGGCGCAAGGAATGGCTCCTCGCCCACGAGAAAGGTCATGCCGCGGCGGGCGCTCCGGACCTTCCTGAGTGAACCCGGGAGCCGAAAGGAGGGCGAGCATGGTCGAAACGCTGAGCCAGCTTTTTCTCAACACCTGCCGGACCTACCACAAGAGCGATATCCTGAGCTCCAAGCGCGAGGGGCGCTATGTGCCGATCTCCACGGCGGAATTCGAGTCCCGGGTCCGGAGCCTCTCGGCGGGCTTCCGGGAGATCGGCCTCCGGCCGGGCGAGAAGGTCGTCATCTTCTCGGGAAACCGCCCTGAGTGGATCATGACGGATTTCGCCGTCCTCTGCGCCGGCGGGGTCACGGTGCCGATCTATACATCTCTCATGCCCGAGCAGGTCAAGTACATCATCAACGATTCCGACGCCAGGATCGTCGTCTGCTCCAACCGCGAGCTCTGGCTCAAGGTCGAGGCCGTTAGGGCGGAGCTGCCCCAGGTCCGGACCTTCGTCATGATCGACGAAGAGGCGCCCTCGGGCGTCATGACGCTCGGCGAGATCGCCGGCCGGGGAAAGGCCGCGGATGAGGCCCGCCCGGGGGATTTCGATGAGCGGGCCACGGCCGTCGGCCCGGACGACGTGGCCTCGATCATCTACACGTCGGGGACGACGGGGCCGCCCAAGGGCGTCATGCTGAGCCACGCGAATTTCGTCAGCAACACGAAATCCCTGGATTCCGTCGTCGAGTTCGTCCACACGGACACGGTCCTCTCTTTCCTGCCCTTGTCCCACGTTCTCGAGCGGATGACAACGTTCTCGTTCCTCTACAAGGGGGCCTCGATCGCCTACGCGGAGAGCATCGACACCGTAGCCGAAAACCTCGTCGAGGTCCGCCCGACCATCATGATCAGCGTGCCGCGGCTCTTCGACAAGATCTATGCCCGGGTCATGGACAACGTCCTGACCCAATCGATCCCGAAGAGGCGGATCTTCTTCTGGGCCCTCCGGGTTGGCAAAAAATACGGGGCCCGGAAGCTCCGCCACGAGCCGATACCACGGAGCCTGGAAGTCCGGCGGAAGCTCGCGGCCAAGCTCGTCTTCGCGAAGATCGTCGAGCGCACCGGCGGCCGGGTCAGGTTCTTCGTCTCCGGCGGGGCTCCTCTCTCGAGAGACGTGGCCGAGTTCTTCTACGCCATGGGCATAACGATCCTCGAAGGCTACGGGCTGACGGAAACCGCGCCCGTCCTGGCCTGCAACACCTTCGAGAGGCTCCGATTCGGAACCGTCGGCCCCGTCGTTCCCGGGGTCGAAGTCCGGATCGCGCCGGACGGCGAAATCCTGGCCCGCGGGCCGAACGTCATGAAGGGCTATTACAAGAAGGAAGCGGAGACGCAGGAGGCCCTGGGGGGCGGCTGGTTCCACACGGGGGACATCGGGCACTTCGACGAGGACGGATTTCTCGTCGTCACGGACCGGAAAAAAGACCTGATCGTCACGGCCGGCGGGAAGAACGTGGCCCCGCAGCCCATCGAGAATCTCCTCAAGGCGAACCCTTACATTCAAAACGCTGTCGTCGTCGGCGGCAGCCGGAAGTTCATCTCGGCCCTGATCGTGCCCGATTTCGTGAAGCTCGAAGGATACGCCCGGGCCAACGCCATCCCGTTCCGCGACCGCGCCGATCTCTGCGCCAGGGAAGAGATCCGGAACTTCATCCTGGCCGAGGCCAACCGGGCGACGCCGGACCTGGCCTCCTACGAACGGATCAAGAAAGTCGCCCTCCTCGAGCGGGATTTCGAGATCGAGGCGGGCGAGATCACACCGACGCTCAAGGTCCGGCGGAGCGTCGTCGAGGCCACGTACAAGCCCGTGATCGACCTCCTCTACGAGGACTGACCGGACCCGGACGCAGGCGCGATGACGGACAGCGTTTCGACCCTCAGCAGGCTCTTTCTGAGCACGTGCCGGGTCTACCCCAAGCCGGCCCTCTTTCTGGTCAAGGTCGAGGGGAGCTATGTCCCGATCTCGACGGCCGAGGCGGAGGCGAGGGTCCGCGAGCTCTCGCTGGGCTTTTGCGAGCTCGGCCTGGGCCCGGGAGACAAGGCCGTCATCCTGTCCGAGAACCGGCCCGAGTGGGTCCTGACGGACCTGGCCGTCCTCTGTGCGCGCGGGGTCACAGTGCCGATCTACACGTCGCTCCTGCCCGAACAGATCAAGTACATCATCAACGACTCGGACGCCCGGATGGTCATCTGCTCCAACCGCGAACTCTGGCTCAAGGTCGAAGCCGTCCGCGGCGAGCTTCCGGAGGTCCGCCATTTCATCATGATGGACGAAGAGGAGCCGGCCGGGATCCTGACCCTGGGCGAGATCGCGGGCATGGGGAAGCGGGCCTCGGAGGCCGACCCGGAGCTCTTCGAGCGGCGCGCCCTGGCCGTCCGGCCCTCGGACCTGGCCTCGATCATCTACACGTCCGGGACGACCGGGCCGCCCAAGGGCGTCATGCTCAGCCACGATAACTTCGTAAGCAATATCAAGGCGGTTAGCCGCGTCGTGCCTTTCCTCTCCACGGACACGGCGCTGTCCTTCCTGCCCCTGTCCCACGTCCTCGAAAGAACGGGGACCTTTGTTTTCCTGTATCACGGGTCCACGATCGCCTTCGCCGAGAGCGTCGAGGCCGTCAGCGAGAACCTCCTCGAGGTCCGGCCGACGACCATGATCAGTGTGCCGCGGCTTTTCGAAAAGATGTACGCCCGGGTCATGGAGATGGTCCTGAAGATGCCTGCCCCGAAGAAAGCCCTTTTCTTCTGGGCCCTCTCGGTCGGCCGGAGGCACGCCGCCCGCCGGATCGGCCGGCAGCCGGTCTCGAAGGCCCTGACGCTTAAAGTTCGGCTGGCCCACCGGCTCGCCTTTTCGAAAATCCTGGCCCGGACGGGCGGCCGGGTGCGCTTTTTCTCCTGCGGAGGGGCGCCCCTGGCCGCGGACATTGCCGAATTCTTTTACGCGCTGGGCATCCCGATCCTCGAGGGCTACGGTCTGACCGAAACGGCGCCTGTCCTCACCGGCAATACCCTGGACGCCTATCGGCTGGGGAGCGCGGGGCGTGCGCTTCCCGGGATCGAGATCCGAATCGCGCCGGACGGCGAGATCCTGGCCCGTGGGCCCAACGTCATGCTCGGATACTACAAGAAGGAGGCCGAGACCCGCGAAGCCATGGAAGCCGGCTGGTTCCACACGGGCGACGTCGGGCACTTAGACGCGGACGGCTTCCTGTTCGTTACGGACCGCAAGAAGGACCTCATCGTCACCGCCGGCGGCAAGAATGTCGCCCCCCAGCCCATCGAGAGCATCCTCGCCCTCAATCCGTACATCGCGAGCGCCGTCGTCGTCGGAGAGCGCAAGCGGTTCATCTCGGCCCTCATCGTCCCGGACTTCGGGAAGCTCGAGGAGTATGCCCGGGCCCGCGGCGTCCCCTTCCGCGACTGGGCGGACCTCTGCCGCCGGCGGGACGTCGTCGACTTCATGCTCGCCGAGGTCAACCGCTCGACGCCCGACCTGGCCTCTTACGAGCGGATAAAGAAGATTGCCCTGCTCGACCGGGACTTCGAGATCGGGGCCGGGGAGATCACGCCGACGCTCAAGGTCCGGCGCAACATCGTCGAAGCCAAATACAAGAAGCTCATCGACTCGCTCTATCGGGATTAGCGGCGGAAGACTCCGCGCTCTCCCTCCTTGGGGCCGGATCCGGGTGCGAAAACCGGCCCTCCGGCGCGTCTTTCCTTTGAGACGGCCATGAGGGAGATTCCCAGGAAAACGGCACCGAGCGGCGCCGGCGGCGCCGGGCACAGGTCACGCCTTCGGGAAAAATTCCTGAAGGGCGGCCTGGCCGGCTTCCTGGATTACGAAATCATCGAGCTCCTCCTGACGCTGGGCACCCCGCGCCGGGATTGCGAGGGACCGGCCAAAGAGGCCCTGAGGGAATTCAAGACCTTCCGGGGCGTGCTCGAAGCCTCGGCCAAGGACCTTCAGAGGGTGCCGGGGATCGGGCCCAGCAACCTGTTTGGCATCCGGCTCATCCACGAGGTCTCGCGGCGGTTTCTCAAGGACCGGATCATCCGCCGGCCCGTCTGCCATTCCTCGCGGGAGGTCTTCGACTACCTGTACCACGCCCTCCGGGACCTGAAGACGGAGCAGTTCAAGGCGATCTTCCTCGACACGAAGAACCAGGTCATCGAGGAGAAGACGCTTTTTGCGGGGACCGTGGATTCGAGCGCCGTCTATCCGCGGGAGGTGATCAAGGATGCGCTTCAATACGGGGCTTCGGCTCTGATCTTTGCCCACAATCACCCGTCCGGCGATCCCGAGCCGTCGGCCTGCGACAAGGAAATCACGCGGGACCTACTCTTCGCCGCCCGGATGGTCCAGATCAGAGTCCTGGACCACATCATCATCGGCGACAACCGCTATTTCAGCTTCGCCGACCAGGGACTCATCGAGGACTACGACCTGCTGTTCCACGGGCCGCAACGGTGAGGAGCGCGGGACGGGGGCATAAAAGGATTGAAAGCCAGGCGCCATTGAGAGTACACTCGGAGCGGAGAGGAGGGCATCCCCAGTGAGTAAAAAGGGGATTGAGGGGAAGCCGCAGGATATGATAAAAAAAGGTCCGACCGACCAAGGAGGTCCCATGAAGGACGATGATTCGGAACAGAAGCTGGGGGCCCGGACGAAGGCCATCGAGGCGGCCTTGTCCCAGATCGAAAAGCAGTTCGGCAAGGGCACGATCATGAAGCTCGGCCAGAAGGGGGCGGCGGTCGAGGTCGAGGCCATCCCGACGGGCTCGATCTCCTTTGACCAGGCCCTCGGCATCGGCGGCTTTCCCCGGGGGAGGGTCGTCGAGATCTACGGCCCCGAGGCCACGGGCAAGACGACCCTGGCTCTCCACGTCATCGCCGAGGCCCAGAAGCTCGGCGGCCAGGCGGCCTTCATCGACGCCGAGCACGCGCTCGACCCGAAGTACGCGGCCAGCGTCGGGATCGACGTTGACAACCTCCTCATCTCCCAGCCGGACTACGGTGAGCAGGCCCTGGAGATCGCGGAGGTCCTCGTGCGGAGCGGGGCCGTGGACGTCGTGGTCGTGGATTCCGTGGCGGCCTTGGTCCCCAAGGCCGAGCTCGAAGGCGAGATGGGCGATGCCCACATGGGGCTCCAGGCGCGCCTCATGTCCCAGGCCCTGCGGAAGCTGACGGCTATCGTCGCCCGGTCGAAGACCTGCTTCATCTTCATCAACCAGATCCGGGAGAAGATCGGCATCTTCATCGGCAATCCGGAGACCACCACTGGGGGCCGGGCCCTGAAGTTCTACGCCTCGATGCGGATCGACGTGCGGCGGCTCTCCGTCCTCAAGGATGGGGACAACGTCGTGGGCAGCCGCGTCAAGGTCAAGATCGTCAAGAACAAGATGGCCCCGCCCTTCCGGGAGGCCCAGTTCGACATCATCTTCGGCGAGGGGATCTCCAAGGAGGGGGACCTCGTCGACATCGGCTTCGAGACCGGCATTCTGGAAAAGACCGGCACCTGGTATTCCTACAGAGGGGAACGGCTCGGCCAGGGCCGGGACAACGTCCGGCGGCTCTTCAAGGAAAACAAGGAGCTGGCCGCCCAGATTGACGCCGAGGTCCGGAAGGCGGTCGGCCTGG
Source organism: uncultured Eubacteriales bacterium (assembly GCA_964551995.1). GTDB lineage: Bacteria > Acidobacteriota > Aminicenantia > Aminicenantales > Saccharicenantaceae > DATKJS01. Next base: position 80,971 of record CAZKFD010000013.1, on the reverse strand, counting down.
GGGTCGAAAGGGCGGCCGAGGGCAGACCGGCGAAAGAGAAATAAAGCGGCGGCCGTCGGCTTGAGCGCCGGGCCGCGAGTCCTATTTTTTGGTGTTCTTGGTGACGGCGCGGGCGATGTCTGCGTGGGTGGCGAACCAGACGTTCTTGCGCGTGAGCATGTGCTGGATGAGCTGCTCGAGCATGATGATCCGGCTCCGGTGGCCGGTGTACTTCGGATGCATGGTCAGAATGAATAGGGTCCCTTCCTCGTAGGCCTTGTCAAACTCGGCCGCCCAGATGGAGAGAACATCGTTCGGAGAGATCTGGGGGCGGATGCTCGTGAACCGGTCGAAGCCGAAGTACGGATAGTCGTCGAGGAGCCATTCGACCGGAAGCTCGACGACGCCCGTCGGCGCGCCGTCCTCCAGGATCTCGTAAGGCCTGTCGTCGGCCATCAAGCTACTGTCATAGAGGAGGCCCATCTCCCGGATGATCTTGAGGGTCGCCGGGCTGAAATCCCACGAGGGCGTCCGGATGCCGACGGGCGGCCGTCCGCCGGCCTGGCTCAGGACGTCGAAAGACCGCTTCATGAGGTCGCGCTCGTCGGCTTCCCCGAGCAGCGAGTTGCGCTCGTGGATCCACCCGTGCAGGCCGATCTCGTGCCTGTTCTTGGCGACGATCATTTTCATCTCCTGAGGATGGAGGAGGGCCGTCACGGCGGGGACGAAAAACGTCGCCGGGATCCGGTACTTGTCGAGGAGGGCCAGGATCCTGGGGATGGCCGTCCGGGCGCTGTATTCCCCCTGGGTCAGCGCACCCGGAGAAGTGTTGTTGTCCCTGAGGGAGTTGGTTTCAGCGTCGAAATCAAACGACAAGCCCACGGCCACCCTGGCCCCGTCCGGCCAACTGTCGGGCGTCAGGTCTTTCCCGGCCCTGACCTTGTTCACGAGGGCCTTGACCTTGTCGAGGCTCCACTGCCAGGGCTCTTCGGAGGGTTTCTTGTCCTGGCCGGACAGAGGACAAAGGAGGGCGCCGAGCGCCAGGGCTGCGCAGAGCATTCTGCCGATCATCTTTCACTCTCCTTCCCGGACGACGGATATCCGACGGCGCTCATGTAGATGACGCTTTCTTCGATGCCATCGGCGCCGACCAGGTCGTTCGCCTCGTCGTCGAAGAGCGCCGCGATCTGGCAGGAGCCAAGGCCGAGAGCCACGGCCGCCAGCGCCAGGTTTTGGGCGATGTGGCCGGCGTCCAGATAGACATAGCGGTAGGCGCGTTCGCGGTATTTTACCTTGGAGCGGGCGAAGACCGCCGTCCAGATGAATACGGCCGCGGCCGAGGCCGTGAATTCCTGGCCGAGGGCCGCCTCCGCCACAGCCTCGCGGAAATCGCCCGCCGTGACGAGCGCGAGAGCGCGGCCGGGCACGTCGTGATGATAGATGCCGGACCGAAGTCCTTCGACCGAATGCGCGGCGATGTAGGTCTCGACGGGGTAAAGGGCCCCGGCGGACGGCGCTGTCCGGAATTCGTAACCGGAGGCCCGGCACGTGACGCCCTGGGCGGCCCAGACGAGCTGCGAGAGGGCGGCGAAGGACAGAGGCACCTCCCTGAAAGTCCGGACCGAACGCCTCCGCGCCAACGCCTCCCAGAGAGTCATGCCGCCGGCGGTCGCGGAGGAGTCGAGCCGGATCGGGGGCCCCGCGGCGGAGGGCTGACGGCCGGCCTCCGTCATGGGGCCGGCTCGGGAAGCGCGCGGGCGCGCCCGAATGTACTTGGTCTCCCTTTGAAACCTGTCGCCGATGCCTTCGCCCATGCCCGCGGGCCTCTTTTCCGGAAAATCATAAGCCCCCGGAACGCGGGTGTCAAGGCGAGGGAAAGTGACTTGCCGGACGGGCGGGCTGCCCCGCCCCGGGCTATTCGAAAATCTTGTATCTTCGGATTTTGTGATAGAGCGTCGACCGCGAGATATCCAGGATGCGGGAGACCTCGGCCCTGTTGTGGGCGGTGACTTCGAGAAGGAACAGGATGTAGTCCTTCTCAAGCGTCCGCAGGCTCGGCAGACCGGCGGGTTCTCGGTATTCCCGCCTCTCGTCGAGCCCCAAATAGCGTTCGAGGTAGACGTTCATCTGCGGACTCACCGGATCCTGGCCCCTTTGATCATCTGGATATTGTTGGCCACGACGTAGGACAGGAGGACGTTGGAGGTCGTGGTCAGGACCCAGGCCATGGTCCGGTTCTTCTTGAAGAGGGCCTTGAAACTCCAGTAGGTCAGGGCCGTCGTCGCGATCTTGATGGCGGCGAAGGCGGCCGGGCTGTTGACGAAAGGCTTCATCAGGGGATTGACCTCGCTGAGGCCCGAGCATTTGAGGGCTTCGCGCGTGGTTACATAGTCAGCGATGTTCAGCGCGACCAAAGCTACGAGGTTGACATTGAAGAGCGTCTTGCCGGGGTCAGGCGAGCGGCCTAAGACGGCGGGCTTGGGGAGGAAAGTCGAGGTCTGCATGGCGAGCGTCGGCTCCGCGGCCGTGAAATCAAACGGCGCGGGTAGGGGAGTCGCCGTCACGGAGATCGCGATCGGAGGTCCGAGGGAGGTCGCGATCAACGTCTCGCTCGAGGTCTCCGAGGCGCCCAGGAAAACGAGGGACGCGGCGAAAATCGTGATTCCGGCGAGGATTCTTTTGGTCATCGGTGCGGCTCCTTCCTTGCCTACATGCCACCTGTAGTTGCAAGAAAGATGCCAGTCAATGGAAAGATATTTAAATTATTAATAATAATATAAATAACTAGAAATAGAGACAGTCTGGAGCTATTTATATAGTGTTCTTATAATAAACATATTATTGTAATAAATACATATATATTATTTATTATGAATAAAAAGCTGAATATTTTGTTATAATGTTCTATAAATGGGCATTTTTACGTTTATTGGTTTGGCTCCTTGGAAGCAGGCGGCGCCGCGCCCTGGCAGGGTCAACCCAGGCAGGGCCTTAGATATCGGGCCGTGACCGATTTTTTCGAGCGTGCCACGTGTTCCGGAGTTCCCTGGGCGACGACGCTCCCGCCACGGTCGCCCCCTTCCGGTCCGAGGTCGATGACGTAGTCGGCGCTCTTGATGACATCCAGGTTGTGCTCGATGACGACGACCGTATGGCCCTCGTTGACGAGCTTCTGGAAGCAGCGGAGAAGGACGGAGACATCGTTCGGGTGGAGGCCGATCGTCGGCTCGTCGAACAGGTAGAGGATCTTCCGGCCCTTTTCGTGGACGAGATAGTAGGCGAGCTTGATCCGCTGGAGCTCGCCTCCCGAGAGGGTCGTCGTCGGCTGGCCGAGCTTAAGATAGCCGAGGCCGACTTCGACGAGGGGGTAGAGCTTCTTCGTGATCTCGGGCCGGCCGGCGAAGAACAGGCAGGCTTCGGTGACGCTCATGTTGAGGACATCGTCGATCGTCCGGCCGTTGACGCGGACCTCGAGGATCTCCGGCTTGAAACGCTTTCCCTTGCAGATGTCGCAGGTCAGGGTCACGTCCGAGAGAAACTGCATCTCGACGACCTGGAACCCGGCCCCCTTACAGGCCTCGCAGCGGCCGCCCGCCGTGTTGAACGAGAAATAGCCGGGGCGGAATCCCATGAGCTTGGCTTCGCGCGTCTGGCTGAAAACGTCGCGGATTCCGTCCATCGCCTTGGTGTAGGTGGCGGGGATCGAACGGGGCGAGGCGCTCAGGGGCGATTGGTCGACCATGATGACCTTGTTGATCCTCTCCCTGCCCCGGATCTCGCCGAAGCCGTTTTCCGTGAGTCCCTCGAGGCCCTGATAAAGCACATCGTAGAGGAGGGTGCTCTTGCCGGAGCCCGAGACGCCGGTGACGCAAGTGAAAAGCGCCAGGGGGACCCTGACGTTGATGTGCTTGAGGTTGTGCTTGTGGGCGTCCCGGATCTCCAGGAAGGAGCGCGGCGGGCGCCTCGAGGCCGGCACGGCGATCTCCTTCTCGCCGCGCATGTATTGAGCGGTCAGCGAGCTGCGGCTGCGGAGGAAGCTCGACCACGGGCCGTCGAAGACGACCTCTCCGCCCGCCTCGCCGGCCCTCGGCCCGACGTCGATGACGTGTTCGGCGGCCTTGATGATCTCCGGGTCGTGTTCGACCACGACCACGGTGTTCCCGATCTCCTTGAGGGAGTGCAGGATCTGGACGAGGCGGTGGTTGTCGCGGGGGTGGAGCCCGATGCTCGGCTCGTCGAGAACGAACAGGGTGCCGACGAGAGAGGCGCTGAGGGCCGCCGCCAGGTTGATCCGCTGGGCTTCGCCGCCGCTCAGGGTGAAGGTCATGCGGTCGAGCGTGATATAGTCGAGGCCGACCTCAAGCAGGAATTTGAGACGGTTCTGGATCTCCGCGATCAGCTTTTCGGCGACCCGGCGGTCGTAGGGACTGAGGTCGATCGCGGCGAAGAAGTCGGACGCCTGCCGGACGGTCATACGGACGCAGTCACCGATCGTCAGCCCGCTGATTCGGATACTGAGGGCGCGCGGGTTGAGGCGCGTCTTGCCGCAGGCGGGACAGGGGACGTATTTCCGGTAGCGGCTCAGCAGCACCCGGACTTGGACCTTGTACTTCTTGGCCTGGAGCCAGTCGAAGAAACCCTTGACCCCATGATAGCCGTCGCCTCCGTCGAGCACGAACCGTTGGTGTTCCTTGCGGAGGTCCCGGAAGGGGACGTTGATCGGTATCCTGCGGCGCCGGGCCTCGGCTAGCAGCTCCCGCTGCATGCCCTTGGAGAGGGGCTTGGTCCAAGGCTCGACGGCGCCCTGCTCCAGGGATTTCGTCTTGTCGGGGATGACCTTGTCCTCGTCGATGACGGCCAGGTCGCCGAAGCCGTGGCACTCGGGGCAGGCGCCCTGTGGGCTGTTGAACGAAAAGAGGTTCGGGAACGGGTCCTCGTAGGCGATGCCGCAGGTTTTGCACTCGAGCTTGTCGGAAAAAGGAAAGATGCGGCCGTCGTCGGTTCGGACCGAGGCCCGGCCTTCCCCCTTCTTGAGGGCCATCTCCAACGAATCGGCGAGCCTTTCGCGCTCGTCGACGCCGAGAGAAACCTTGTCCACGAGGACCTCCAGGGCGCCCTTCTTCGACCGCGGGGAGGCGGCCTCCATCGCCTCGACCTCGCCGTCGACGACCAGCCTGGAAAATCCGTCCTTCCTGAGGAGGGCCGGACCTTTCTCGGCGGGCCAAAGGAACGTGATGAGGGCTTTGGTGCCGGCGGGGAGGCTCCCGAGCTCTTCGATGACGCCGTCGATCGTGTCCCGGCGGACCGGCCGTCCGCACTTCAGGCAATGGACCGTGCCGATCCGGGCGAAGAGAACGCGCAGGAAATCGAAAATCTCGGTCACCGTGGCGACCGTCGAGCGCGGGTTCTTGGTCACGGCCTTCTGCTGGATGGCGATGGCAGGCGGGATGCCCTCGATGAGGTCGGCGTCGGGCTTGTCCATCCTCTCGAGGAACTGGCGGGCGTAGGACGACAGGGATTCGATATAACGCCTCTGGCCCTCGGCATAGAGGGTGTCGAAGGCGAGCGACGATTTCCCGGAGCCGCTGACTCCGGTGACAACGATCATGCGGTTGAGGGGGATGTCGAGGTCGATGTTCTTGAGATTGTGGACCTTGACGCCGCGCAGAATGATCTGCTCTGTCGTCACCATGGCTTCGGCCTAAATAAATATTATAACATGAACGCCGGGCGGCGGCTCATTCGTGTTCAAAGCGGGAAGAGGACGAAGACAGCGACGTCCCAGACCGTGTGGCTCACGGCGTTGAGGAGCGGCGAGCGGAAGATCCTATACGTCAGGCCCCAATAGAGGCCGCAGACGGCGGCCGCAAGGACGAATATGATGTTGCCGCTCGCGACGTGGACGAGCGCGTAGAGCAGGGCCGTCAGCCATAGTCCCGCGTCCGGGCCGAGGAGCAGGCCGGTTCTATCCTGCAGGAAGCCCCGCCAGAAGAGCTCTTCGCCGGGGCCGATGACCAAGCCGAGCAGGAGGAGAATCCGGAGAAGCGAGGCCCCCTGTCTCAGGCGGTAGACGTCCGCGATCGCCGCCGGGGCAAACGGGAGAACCTTGAAGACCACGGCCTTCCCTCCGGCGAAGACGGCGTACAGAACGGCGGCGGAGAGGACGCCGAGGGCGATCTTCTTCGCCGGCCGGGAGCGGGCGTCGGCTTCGAGCCTGCGCGCATATCCACGCTCGGCGGCCAGGCTGAGCCCGATCATGGTCAGGATATCAGCCGATATCCACCACCAGAAGTCCAGGGGGCCGAGACGTCCGAAGCGGAAAAGCGTGATGAAAAGCCCGGCCGCGAGGGTCCCGATCGTCCCCAGGGTCCGGAGACCGGGGCCCCGCTTTCCTTCGCCTACCTCCATCGCAGGACGGCTTCCAGGAGGACGGCGCCCGTGCTCAACAGGCCAAAAACGAGGTTATAGCCGGCCGTCGCGCCGTCGAGGATGATAAAATCCATCGGCCGGCGGGGGGCCGCGCGGCGGAGGGCCCGGCCCCAGAGCCTGAGGGCGCTCGGCAGGGCGAAGAAGACAGCGAGGAACGTCCATGGCATGGGCTGAATCCTGAGGCCGGCGAGACGCGGGACCAGGATGTAGGCCGGGTCGATGACGAAGCCGCCGAAGACGAGCAGGCCGTAGTACAGAAGCGAGCCCCTGTCGCCGAGGAGCCCCGCCACTGTGGTCACGCGGCGTTCCCGGTCCCTCAGAGTGTCACGCCAGTTGTTGGCGTGGAGGATGGCGCTGACCAGCATGCCCATGGGGAGGGCCCAGACGAGCGGCAGCCAGGAGAAATGGCGGGTCTGGACCATCCAGGCTCCGACGGAGCCGAGAAGGCCGAAATTCAGGAGGACGGCGAGGTCGCCGAGAGCGATGGCCTTGAGGAACGTGTAGGCGGCTCCGACGGTGAGCCCCAGCGCGCCGATAATAAAGAGCTCCCTCCCGGTCGTGAGGGCGATAAGGAAGCCGGACGCGGCGCCGATGACGAAAAGGACGAGGGAGCCGGCGAGCACTTGCCGGTCCGTGAGGAGTCCGCGTACGACGGCGCCGCTCACCGGAGTCGCCTCGCGGTCGAGGCCGCGGCGGAAGTCAAGGACGTCGCTGAGCATGTTGGCGGCGCTGTGGAGGATCATCATGGTCGCCAGGGCCCAGAGGAATCGGAGGGGAGAAAGGCGGGCCCCGCCGATGACGACGGCCAGGGCCGTGCCGAAGACGACGGGCATGGTCGAGGCGGGCAGGGCCCAGGGCCGGGCCGCGATCAGCCATTTCCTGGCGGTGGGAGCAGTCCGGGAGTTTCGGGAATCCCCATTCATGCGGCCTCACCAGCTCTTCATGATCTCGGCAAAGCACAGGAGGCCGCTCGGGATGCAGGCCCCGTACCCGCCGCCGGGGAAGGTCCAGGCCCCGGCGAGATAGAGGTTCCTAAGGGGTGTCCGTTGCGGGAAACGGCTGGCGCCCGAGTCGTCGAGCGTTTGGTCCCAGCCGTAGATCGCCCCGCGGGGGTTCGCCGTGTAGCGAACGTTGGTCAGCGGCGTCGCCGCGTCCCGGACTTCGATGGCCTTCCGCAGGCCGGGGAGAAGAACCTTTTCCGCTCGGTCGATGAGGATGTCGGCGCGGCGGAGCTTCTCGATGCGGTAGGCGTCCTTCCTGCCGGCAAAATAGTCGGTCGCGTACTTCTCCCAGGGTCCGAAGCCCTGGAGGGTCATGATGTTGATGGTGTTCTTCCCTTCGGGCGAATAGCCCTTGTAGAGGTTGTCGTAGAGGGTCACGGCGAAGCCGGGGTTCGTGAAGTCGCCGCGGACCTCGGCTTCGTGGGCCACCTCGAGGTCGTATCCGGGGCTGTAGAAGATCTCGGTGTCCTTGATCCCGAGCTCGCGGACGAGGTCCTTTTTCAGCCCGAGGAAGACCTGGAAGGAGGACAGGCTGATACTGAGCTTCTCCATCCGGGCCAAGGCAGCCGCGACGGGGCCCGGGTCGTCCAGCATCTTCCGGAAGGTGTCGGGCGCGTTGGCGTTCGAGACGACCACTCTGGACGAGAATTCCCGGCCGTCGGCCGTCCGCACCCCGCATGCCGCGCCGTCCTTCACCAGGATCTTTTCGACGCGGGTTCCGAGCCGGACCTGGCCGCCGTGGGCGTTGATGTAGTCCCTGAAGGCGTCGCTGATCTTCTGGGATTTCCCGATCGGATAGAAACCGCCGTTCTGGAGATATCCGATCGTGGGGAGAGCGTAGTAGTAAGGGGACAGCTTCGAAGGCGGGAGGCCGTAGTAGCCGCAAAGCGCGGAAACGACGGCCTTGAGCTTCGGGTTCCTGATGTGGGCGTCGACCATGTCCCCCCAGGTCTTGCCGAAGGTCCAGGCGAGGGTGGGATAATCCTGGAGAAAGCGGGCCATGTCGATCTTGCCCGCGGCGGCCGAGTATTTGGCGATTTCGGTCGCCAGCCCCTCCATGTCTCGGTAAAGGCCCTCGATGCCTGCCTTCTCGTCGGGGAAGAGGGCGGCGAGCTCGCCGAGGTAAGCCTGAGGATTCCGGTCGGGAACGCGGATGTCGTAGTCCGGATAGATGGCCCGGTAGAGGGTACGGTGGGGGACGAATTCGACGCCCCGGATTTCGGGGAAGCCCGGAATGAGGTCGAAGACGCCGTTGCGGCCGGAGACGGTCGTCGAATGGAGCGAGGCGTCGAAGACGAACCCGCCGGGCCTCTGAAATGTGGTGGCATAGCCGCCCGGCTTGACGTGCTTTTCGAGGACCAGCGGCCGGAAGCCCTGGCGGGCGAAGGCCGCGCCGCAGCTCAGGCCGCCGAGCCCGGCGCCGATGATGACGGCGTCGAAGTCGTTGTCCTTGCGGCTTCCCGCCGGCTTTCCCCGCGGAAACCTCCCCCAGTCCAGCGCGACCACGGGGAGACCGGCCAGCATGGATGTCAGGAAATTCCTCCTCGGCATGGTTTTCGAAGCCAACTCTCCCTCCTTTGCCGGGGTGCCTCTCACGAAAGCCGATAGACCCGGCTCAATATATTCCGGCGGACGTCGGGCTGTCAATCCGGTCCAAAATTCGGGGGCATAAAAATTCGGGGACACAATACTCATTTCCGAATTTCGGCGGGCTCAGCGGATCCCGTAGCCGCGCCATCGGATGAAGATGTAGCAGCCGATGCCGAAGATCATGCCTCCGACGAGCTGGGCGAGCCGTCCGGCGCCCGTACGCCAGAAAACGGGAAGGAGGAGGAATATGATCAGGCACACGACGACGAAGATCCGGCCCCGGTTGGATTCGGCCTCGATGAGGGCCCAGATCCCGAAGACGAGGGCCACGCAGATGCCGATGGCGGCGTAAGGGACGAACATGTGGCTGCTCCGCGACCACAGTATAAGGCCGTGGGCTCGGGCGAAGCAACGGCCGGCGCGGCGGCCATTTCCCGATTGGAGGCGCGGCCCCGTTTGGATTATGATGGAGGGCGGTGAACATCTTGAGCGGAGGGAGAGCCGGGATGTACTCGTTGAAAGGCAGGGTCGTTTTCATAACGGGCGCAAGCGCGGGGATCGGCCGGTCATGCGCACGGGCCTTCGCCGCGGAAGGGGCGAAAGTCCTGATGTGCGCCCGGAGGGCCGAGCGTCTTAATACCTTCGCCGCCGAGCTGAAGAAGGAGTTCGGCATCCCCGTCCATCATCTTGCCCTCGACGTGCGGAACCGGCCGGCGGTCGAGAGGGCCATCGCGGGCCTGGCGAAGGGCTGGCGGTCGATCGAGGTTCTGGTCAACAACGCCGGCCTGAGCCGCGGGCTGGACAAGCTTCACCAGGGACTCCTCGGCGATTGGGAGGAGATGATCGACACGAACATCAAGGGCCTGCTGTACCTCAGCCGGACGGTCATCCCCGGGATGGTGGAGAGGGGCAAAGGCCACGTCATCAACATCGGCTCGGTCGCTGGCTACGAGGTCTATCCCGGCGGCAACGTCTACTGCGCCACGAAGTTCGCCGTGCGGGCCTTGACGAGGGGCCTGCGTCTCGATCTGAACGGGACGCCCATCCGGGTGAGCGAGGTCGCGCCGGGCCTGGTAGAAACCGAGTTCAGCATGGTCAGGTTCCACGGCGACGCGGAGCGGGCCGCCAAGGTCTATCAGGGATACACCCCGCTCTCTCCGGACGACATCGCCGACGCCGTCATCTGGTGCGCGGCGCGGCCCCCGCACGTCAACATCAGCCACGTGACCGTCATGCCGACTGCCCAGGCCTCTTCGACTATGGTGTTCAAGAAATAGGCTCGCGAGTCGTCTTCAAAACGAGGGCGCTCGAAAAATGGGATACAATACGCATTTCCCAATTGTGATTCTTGTTGGACAGCAGTCTGAAATTTCGGAATTGAGTATTGTGTCCCGAAATTAGCCCGAAATTAGCCTTCGGACGGGCTTCCGGATCAGCGCTGGCCGCAGGCCATTTTTGTGGCGGCGGGCAGGCGGCGCAGGCTGAGCACGGCCCAGATGCCGGCGGCCGGCCCAGCGGCCAGGACGGCAAAGGCCCACCGCCACGACACGAGGGGCTCGAGGGTCGGGATGATCCGGATGGTTACGAGGGTCAGCAGGAATCCCAGGCTTGTCTGAGGCGTGAGCGCCGTGCCGATCCGCTCGGGCGGTCAGAGCTCGCTCGCCGCGGCCGAGAACTGCGCCGAGTCCGCAACGACGGCGAATCCCCAGACGAGGCCCAGGGCGAAGACGAGCCACGGGTTCGCGCCGAAAAGAAGGCCCGAAACGAGACAGCACAAGCCGCTTATGGCCATCCCCACGGATGTGACGGCGGTCCTCCCGAAGCGGTCGGCTAGCTTTCCAGCCAGGAGGCAGCCCGCGCCTCCCGCGGCGATGACGGCGAAGGCCGCGGGCGCGGCCCAGCGCTCGGCCAAGGCCAAGCGCTTCATCTACCGCAACAACGACATGGCCGACCTTGAGGACCAGCTCATCCACGCCCGCGAGGCGAGGTTCAAGCTCATCGTCACCGACGGCGTCTTCTCGATGGACGGCATCATCGCCCAGGTGGGCAGGATCTGCGAGCTCGTCGAAACGCACAGGGCCCTGGTTATAGTCGACGATTCGCACGCGACGGGCTTCATCGGACCGAACGGCCGCGGCGCGCACGAACACTGCGGCGTCATTGACAGGGTGGACATCGTCGTCATGACCTTCGGCAAAGCCCTGGGCGGGGCTTCGGGCGGCTTTGACATCTCGCCCTCGCGTTATATATAATGATGCTCCGTCTTTGCGGGCATCCGGGCGAAGCGGCCTCCGCCCGGCCGGCGGGCAGCCGGGACCCGCGCATCCAGGGACGAAAGGCACATCAGGCGTTGATTTTTGGCATTGGCACGGACATCATCGAGGTCCAGCGGGTCGAGGAGAAACTCCTCCGCACGGGCGGGCTGAAAGCCAAGCTCTTCACGCCGACCGAGATCGCCTACTGCGACGCGAAGCACCGCCCCGGCCAGCACTATGCCGCCCGCTTCGCCGCCAAGGAGGCCTTTCTCAAGGCCATGGGCACGGGATGGACGGGCGGCCACAAGTTCTCCGAGATCGAGGTCGTCAACAACGCCCTGGGCAAGCCCGAACTCTTCGTGCACGGAAAAGTCAGCGAGTTTTGCGCCGCCCACGGTATCACCGGCATGCAAGTTTCCCTGTCCCATATCAAGGACCTGGCCAAAGCGGTCGTCGTCCTGGAGAAGGCCGCGGCCTGAACGAGAACGGAGGATCGGACTCATGTCGAACATCGGCTCCTACGATGAGCGGCTAAGGAACTTCTCCTGGCGGATCGCCGAAAAGGAGCTCGGCTACCGTCCCGGCGATCCCGTCAACATCGGCTGGTACTGCACCGACCGCATCTGCCTGATGGGGAAGGCGGACAAGGTCGCCCTCTACTGGGAGGGCTTCACCGGCGCGGAGAAGACCTACACCTACAACGACATCCGGCTGGCCACCAACACCATCGGCAGCTTCCTCCGCGGGCTCGGCCTCCAGCCGGGCGAGCGCGTCTGCCTGTTCATGGACCGCATCCCCGAGCTCTACCTCGGGTTCCTCGGCATCCTGAAAATGGGCGGCATCGCCCAGCCCCTTTTCTCGGCCTTCGGCGACGAGTCGCTCTTCGTCCGGCTCTCGAACGCCGAAACCTCGGCCGTCATCACCCAGAAGAAGCACGCCTCCAAGGTCCGCAAGATCCTCGACCGCCTGCCCCACCTCCGCCACATCATCATTGTGGATCACGACGGCGCGGCCCCGCTCAGGAACCGGGAGGCCGCCTTCTCGCTCGCGACGGCGGCGCCCGTCGAGACGTTCGACGTCCATCCGACGAAGGCCGAATCGCCGTCCGTCCTTCACTACACCTCGGGTACGACGGGCATGCCCAAGGGCGTCCAGCACGTCCACTATTCGCTCATCTCCCAGTACCTGACGGCCAAGTGGGTCCTCGACCTCCGCGACGGCGACATCTACTGGTGCACGGCCGACCCGGGCTGGGTCACGGGCACGTCGTACGGCATCATCGCTCCTTTCGCCCTGGGTGTGACCCAGTGCGTCCTCGACGCCGGTTTCTCGGCCGAGGCCTGGTACAAGTGGATCGCGAAGCGCCGGGTGACCATGTGGTACTCGGCCCCGACGGCCATCCGGTCCCTGATGAAGGCTGGCGACGAGATCGTCAAGAAGTACGACCTCTCCTCGCTCCGGCATCTCGCGAGCGTCGGCGAGCCCCTCAACTCGGAGGCCGTTGTCTGGTCCGAGAAGGTCTTCGGCAAGCCTTTCTACGATACCTACTGGCAGACCGAGACCGGCTGCATCGTCATCAGCAACTACCCGGGCATGGATGTCCGGCCGGGCTCCATGGGCAAGCCGTTCCCTGGGATCACGGGGACCGTCCTCGACCCGGTCAAGAATGAGCCCTACCCGACCTACGGCAAGATCGGCCTCGTTGCCCTCAAGTTCGACTGGCCGTCCCGGATGAGGACCTACTGGAACAACGAGGACGCCTTCCGGAAGAAGTTCCGCGGCGGCTGGTACATTACGGGCGACCGCTCCAAGCTCGACAAGGACGGCTACTTCTGGTTTGCCGGCCGCGACGACGATATCATCAACACCGCCGGCCACCTCGTCAGCCCGTTTGAGGTCGAGTCGGCCCTCCTCGAGCACCCGGCGGTGGCCGAGTCCGCCGTCGTCAGCAAGCCCGACCCGATCAACCTCGAGGTCGTCAAGGCCTTCGTGACCCTCAAAGCCGGGTTCACGGCCAGCCAGGGCCTTGACCTCGACATCATGAACTTCATCCGCAAGAAGCTCTCTCCCCTGGCCATGCCCCAGGAGATCGAGTTCGTGCCCTCGCTCCCCAAGACCCGGAGCGGCAAGATCATGCGCCGCATCCTCCACGCCAAGGAGTGGGGCGAGGAGATCGGGGACACGTCGACCCTTGAAAATGATTAATTCGGGGACACAGCACTCATTTCCCGATTTCGTGTGTGCCCCCGCAATGATAATAACGTGATATAAGGAGAAGCGACCATGGCATTGGAAGGCTTGAAGAACATCGTCCTGACCTACGTCACCAAGGAATACCTCGAGGACGACAGCGAGCCGATCACCTACGACACGCCCCTGATCTCGGGCGGGATCGTCGACTCGTTCTCCATGGTGTCCCTGAAGAGGTTCCTCGAGAATAAGTACGCGATCCAGATTCCCGATGACCGGGCCACGCCCGAGGCCTTCGATTCGGTCAACAAGATCGCGACACTGGTCGAGGAATTCGTGGCCAAGAAGGGCTGAGGCAAAGGAGCTGACACCATGGCTTACAGCAACAAGGTCCGCAGCACGTATCAGACCCAGCTCAAGGGCATCCAGGACGCCGGGCTCTTCAAGCAGGAGCGGTTCATCCACTCCCCCCAGGCGGCGGACATCGAGGTCGAGTTCCCGACGGGCTCTCCCCTCAAGAAAGTCATCAACATGTGCGCCAACAATTACCTGGGGCTTTCGAGCCACCCCGACGTCGTCCGGGCGGCGCACGAGGGGCTCGAAACGCGCGGCTACGGCATGTCGTCGGTCCGCTTCATCTGCGGCACCCAGGACATCCACCGTGAGCTCGAGAACCGGCTGACCGGATTCCTGGGCACTGAGGACACGCTCCTCTTCCCCTCCTGCATGGACGCCAACGCCGGCGTCTTCGAGGCCATCCTGACCAAGGACGACGTCATGATCTCGGACCGGCTGGTCCACGCCTCGCTCATCGACGGTATCCGCCTCTGCAGCGCCATGCACGACACGTTCAAGCACTCCGACATGGGGCACCTGGAGGAAAAGCTCCAGCTCCACGCCGACAAGCGGCTGAAGATCGTCATCACCGACGGCGTCTTCTCCATGGACGGCGACACGGCCAAGCTCGACGAGATGGTCGCCCTCTGCGAGAAATACGACGCCATGATCCTCGTCGACGACTCCCACGCCTCGGGCTTCATCGGGCGGACGGGCCGCGGGACGCACGAGAAGTGCGGCGTCGTCGGCAAGATCGACGTCATCACCACCACGTTCGGCAAGGCTCTCGGAGGGGCGTCCGGGGGCTGCGTTTCCGGCCGCCGCGAGCTCGTCGAGATGTGCCGGCAGCGGGCCAGGCCGTATCTGTTCTCGAACACTATCGCCCCGGTCGTTGTGGCCGGCGTGCTCAAGGTCATGGAGATCCTGTCGAAGTCGACGGAACGCCGCGACAAGCTCGAAAAGAACGCCGCGTACTGGCGGAAGGGGCTGACGGAAGCCGGCTTCGTCCTCAAGGACGGGGACACGCCGATCGTGCCCGTCATGTTCTTCAACGCCAAGCTGGCTCAGGACTTCTCGCGGGCCCTTTATGACGAAGGGATATACGCCATCGGCTTCTTCTTCCCCGTCGTCCCCCAGGGCCAGGCGCGGATCCGGACGCAGATCTCGGCGGGTCACGAGATCCATCATCTCGACAAGGCGCTTGACGCGTTCATCAAAGTCGGCAAGAAGTTCGACATCTTGGGCAAGACCAAGCAGGACATCATCGCCAAGTACGGCATGTAAGGGCCCGGGGCGAAGGGCTCGGAGGTCCGCCGGCTTCCGGGGCACGTGAACCGGCTCCGTCGTCGGCTCGTTCTTCCCGCCCTGCGGCCGGGATACGGTCCAGGCTCGCCTCCTCATGCCCTTTCCACCCTTCGCCCCTCGCCTTTCTCCTTGTGACAGCCGACATGTGACGGAACCTCCGCACGCTGTCCCCGGCGCGGACAGCGCGCCCTTGGCCGGCGCCGAGGGCAGCGCCTAATAGCCCGGAATCGGCTCTAATCGGGGATGGGGATGACGGAACCTCCCGCAAGGCTATCCCCAGGAGGCATCGGATGAGAAAGCCGTTTTTGTATGGGACTCTTTCGTCGCCGGAGGGCTAATCCGTCTTTCCGTAGGCAACAGCGCCGGCCAGAATGCCGGACAGGCGAAGCCGTTTACGGCGGCGTCCGTCGGCCCGTGGAATGCGGCGGTCGCCAAGGTCCAGGCCCGGCATGACTTCAAGCCCACCGACCCCGCCCCGGTCGCGAGCTTCCATCTGGCCACGCTCCCAGAGACGTTGCGGGCCCTCGAGCGCTGTAGCGTCCACGAGATCTGGATGACTGAAGTGGCGGTCAAACTCCCCTGACGGGCCGACGACAGGAACGGGCTTTCCCGAACCCACGGGGGGCAACCTCCCGGGCCCGCGGCTGAGGGCGGATTCCCGGTAGAGACGAAACCACCCCTCCGGGAATGGCCGGCCCCTCTCCCGTCCCTCTTAGCGGGCCGGTTCCGTCAGCTCCTTGACCCGGATCTTCCGGAACTCGACGATGGATCCGTGGCCGAGGAAGCCGATGTGTCCATGCTCGCGCTTCAGGCCGGGGTGGCCCCGGTGGTCGATCGTGCCGCTGGCGCTCGCAGCGTCGATGTCCGCATCCACAACCGTCGTGCCGTTGACGATGACCGTGATCTGCCGGCCCCGGGCCGTGATCTCCTCGGTGTTCCAGTCGCCGACGGGCTCGAGGACGCCCCGCCATGCCGGCACGACGCCGTAGATCGAACCATGATACTGGTACGGATGGAGGTCCCAATAGACCGGAGATCCGTCTTCGAGGATCTGGATCTCCATTCCCGTGTACGCCGCATCCCCCTCGAGAGGCGCCCGGACGCCGATGCCGTTGTTGGCCGCCGGTGTCAGGCGGAACTCGAAGCGGAGGACGAAGTCGGAATATTCCCGCTCGGTGTAGAGGTTCCCCCCGCCCCGTTCGGGATGGACGACGATCTCGCCCTTTTCGGCGGCATACCCTTTCGTGTCGCCCGTCCAGCCGTCGAGGCTGCGTCCGTTGAAGAGGGAGACGAACCCTTCGTCCCGGTCGAGTTCGAAAGGCCCCAGGTCCGCGGGTTCGCGGGGTATCTCCCGGATGTAGATATTCCGGAACCAAAGCGGGCCGCCGTGGGCCTGGAGCTCGATCTGGCCGGTGGGGTAGATCGGCTTGTCCCGCTCCCAGTAGTTCTCGAGGACCGTGTTGTCCACCACCATCCGGTCGTTGAAATACACCGTGACGCGGTCGCCGATCATGATGATCCGGAAAGTGTTCCATTCGCCGACGGGACGGTCGGCCTTCTTCAGGGGCTTTCGGGGCCCCTTCTCGTTGTTGTAGAGGCCGCCCGATCCCTCGGGATTGGCGACCGGGTCCCAGATCTGAACCTGCGGCGAGCCCCGGAGGTAGATACCGCTGTCGCCGCCCTTCTCGATTTTCCAGTCGACGAGCATTTCGAAGTCTCCGTAGTCGCTGGCGGTGCACAGATTTTCTCCCTTGCCGTCGAAGACGAGCAGGCCGTCGGCGACACGCCAGTGGGCGCGCATGTGTTCGTCGGCGGCCGACTGGGCCTTTTTCAGCTCTGCGTGGGACATCCGGGCGCGGGCGGGCGGGTCGGCAACAAGCCCCTTCCAGCCGTCGAGACCGCGGCCGTTGAAGAGCGGGAGGAACCCGCCCTGTCGCAGCCGGTCAGAGATGATCCGGGCGGCCTGTTCCTTCTCGGCCGGGTCGACGGTCAGAGCTTCGACGCGCCTGAGGATCGAGATCGCTTCGTGCCCGGAGAGCCAACGCTCCTCGGGCGACTGTTCAGAGGCCATATCGAGAAGCGCCTCGACGGCGGTCGGCCGCAGGATCTCGTTGTCGAGGTATCTCGCGAGAATATGGAAGGCACCGGGGTCTCTGTTGGCCCCGATGCCGCGCAGGACGGCCTTCCGGTCGGCGTCGTTTTTCGGCAGACCCGCGGCCTCGTCGAGAAGCTCGAGTTTTCTGTAGGCGGGGAAATCGGCCGCGTTGACGAGCCGGACGTACCCCTCGAGGGCGAGCAGGAGATATTTCTCGCTGGCCGTTGTCGAGGCGATCCGGCGGAGCTCATGCGCCGCCCGGAGATCCGGCCAATTCGAAAGGGCGAAGACGGCCGCTGTCTGGACTGCGGGATCTCGGCTCTTCGTTTCGCCGACGATCGTGCCGAGGGCCCGGGACCCGCCAACCCGCGGCAGCACTCTGAGGATGACCGTCTGCGTGTCGGCCGGGGCATTCGGCATAAGCGCGATGAGCCCGTCGGCCCGGCGCTCCGGGTCCGGGTTCTGGCCGGCGGCCGCGGCGACGGCGTCCTGGAGATGGACGGCCTCTTCGCTGCTCTTGGCGGCGAGAAGGAGGCCGAGGATCCGGCCGATGTCCTTCTCTCCGGCGAGTTTCGCGAGGGCCGCGACGGCGGCGGCGCGGACCTCTGGCTCGGGACTTTCCGCTTGGCCGAAGACGAGGTCGATATGATCGCGGGCCCTTTTTTCGGCCAGCACCGAAATCAGGGCGGCCCGGCCGGGGGGCGGCACCGTCTCAATGAGGCACGCGGCTTCCGGAACGACGAGCGCGGCGTCGAAGCCGAGGACGGCCTGCCGGGCGGCGGCGATTTCTTTCGCGTCCCGGGAATCGAAGAACGGGAGGATGTCGGCGAGGACGGCCGCGCCGCCGAGCTTCACGGCGGCCGGGACGGCCGCCAGGCGGACGCTCCGGTCGGGGCTCCGAAGGGCGCCCCGGACCGCGGGCAGCGCGGCCGGGTCCCCGCGCCGCCCCAGCATGGCGAGGATATCGGCCTGCGCTTCGGGCCGCGAGGCGGAGGCCTCTGCGACCCAGCGGATCGTGACATCCGGCCCCGGGATCGACATCGCCAGCTCAAGGGCGGCGGCGCGGAGCTCCGCGTCCCGGCCGCGCGCGGCGGCCAGAAGGTCCGGCAGGGCGCGGTCTTTGAGGACGGACACGAGAAGATCGAGCGCGTTCGCGGCCACGTGGCTTTCGCCGGGTGAAGAGTAGGCGGACAGGAGGTCACGGGCGATGGCCGCGCCGGCCTCGGTTCTCCCGGATTCGACGAGGCGGCGGGCGAATAGGAGGTACAGGGACAGGGCCTCGGCTCTCTCGTCGGTCGAGGCCGCAATCCGGGACCTCGACAGGACGGGGCCGGCCGCCGGGTCGCCGATGTTGGCCAGAGCGAAGAGGGCCGCCCGGCGGAGCGCCTGATCCGGGCAGTCCGCATAGGGAAGAATCTCTTTAACCGCCTGCCGGCTTTTAAGCTCTCCGAGGGCCTTGACGATCGGCACGCGCGCGGCCGCCGGGGCGGGCCGGAGAGACTCGAGAAGGGCCGACGCCGCATCGGGGCCGCCGATCGCCGTGAGGGCCCGCGCCGCGGGCCCGCAGAGCCGCTCGTTCGTGAGATACCCGGCCAGCGGCCGAACGGCCTCCCGGCCGCCGGTCAGCTCGACCTGGGATATCAGAAATGCTTTGACTTCCTCGTCCGCAGGGCGATCCAGGGATTTGAGAAGGCCGCGCACGCAGAGCCGGCGGTCGGATTCCGCCCCGCTGCGGCCGGCATAGACCGCCAGCCCGTTGACGGCGAAACGGACCGCGCTGTCGTCGCCTCCGCCCGGAGGGAGGACGCGGCGGCAAATATCCTCCACCGCGGCGGGACCCAGTCTGAGGATTTCGGCGCAGAGGGTGTCCCTTTCCGAGGCGTCGCGGGCCGGGAAGCGGGCGACGAGTCCGGTCACCTGTCCCGGGATGTCGGGCGCGGGCTTGTAGACGCGGACGGCGCAGGCGGATGCGAGGAGCGCGAGGAGCGCGGGGATCGTGATCCGTCTTCTCGTCATGGCCATCATCCTTGGGCGGATTTCCTTCTATATGTGCCAGGGGGTGCGCATGGGCTGTTCGGCCAACCGGTTGGCCTCCTCGTCCCCGATGAAGCGCTGTTTTTCCGGGTTGAAGCGGAGCGGCCGGCCGAGCCGGACGGCGATCTTCCCGAGGTTGACCAGGGTGCACGACCGGTGGGCGTTCCGCTCGTTGAGGGCGAAGCGGCGGCGCGTGCGGACGGCCTCGGCGAAGTCCGTGAGCTGGGGCTCGGGGTCCGGCAGCCCGGCGACGATGTCCCTCAGGTTCGGGATGTCGGATTCGAAGCCCCGGAAGAGTTTGCCTTTCGGGCCCTCCAGGAAGGCCGCGTTCCGGTCGCGGTTCTCCCCGTCGAGAACGATGGAGCAGCCGTCGGCGTAGGTCAACTCGATCCGGCGCCAGGAGCCGCAGGCATCGGGGTGCTGCTGTGGGCAGTCGGCTCGGATCTCGACCGGGCTCGTGTCGTCCTTTCCGAGCAGGTACTGGACGGGATCGAGGTAATGCATGCCCATGTCGCCCAGGCCGCCGCCGTCGTAGTCCCAATAGCCGCGGAAGGTGACGTGGACGCGGTGCGGATTGTAGGGCTTCCGGGGCGCCGGGCCGAGCCAGAAATCGTAATCGAGCTCGGGCGGGACGGGCTCGGGGACGAGGTGGGTCCGGCCGCACCAATAGAACTTCCAGTCGAAGCCCGTCGTGGCGCTGATCGTGGCCTTCAGGGGCCAGCCCAGAAGGCCGCTCTGGACGACCTTCTTGACGGGCTTGATGTCCGAGCCGAAGCCATAGAACTCGTCCTGGAACCGGAACCAGGTGTTGACGCGGAAAATCCGGCCGTTCCGCTCGACGGCCCGGACGACGGCTTGTCCCTCCGCGATCGTGCGAGTCATAGGCTTCTCGCACCAGACATCCTTGCCGGACTCTGCGGCTGCGATCGAGATCAAGGCGTGCCAGTGGGGAGGCGTGGCGATGTGGACGATGTCGATGTCCGGCCGCTCCAGAACTTCCCGGAAGTCGTGATAGCCCTTGACCCCCGGTCCGGAGAGGTCGAGGGCGGTCTGGAGGTGTTTTGCATCAACGTCGCAGACCGCGAGAAGGGTTGACCCGGGATAGGTCAGATGGACCCGCCCCATGTCGCCGACGCCGATGACGACTTTCGTCAGCATGTCGCTCGGCGGCGTCCAGCCCGGACCGCCGAGAACGCGACGGGGGACGATGACGAAGGCCGCTGAGGCCGCGAGCGCCCGGCCGAAGAATTGTCTGCGTGTCAGGCGCCGGCGGTGTGTCATGGGCCTCTCCTGGCGTCGGGGGGGCGCGGACGGACCACGCTCCGGCCCGCGAAAGGAATCATTATAACGCAATTGCGCCGGCGGGACACGCGGATCCGCGGGGGGCCGGCGCCCCGTCCGGGATCAGAAGAGCCCGACGACCTTCCCGGTCTCGAGGTCAAGATCCACGTCCATGAAGGCCGGCCGCGTCGGCAGGCCGGGCATCGTCCTCATGTCGCCGCAGAGCGGATACAGGAATCCGGCGCCAGCGCTGGCCTTGATGTCTCTTACGGGAAGGCGGTAGTTCAGGGGGACGCCCTTCCAGGCCGGGTTGTGGCTCAGGCTGAGGTGTGTTTTGGCCATGCAGATGGGCAGGCGGTCGAAGCCAAGCTTCGTATAGAGCGTGATCTTCGCTTCGGCCTCGGGGGCGTAATCCACGCCGCGGGCGCCGTAGATCTCGACGGCGATCGTCTCGATCTTTTTCTTGATGTCCCACTCGAGCGGGTAGAGGAAACGGAAATTCGCAGGCTGGCGGCAGGCCGCAATAACGGCCCTGGCGAGGTCGACGGCGCCGGTTCCGCCTTCGGCCCAGTGAGTAGCCATAACCGCGTCCTCCGCCCCGGCCTCGACGGCCGCCCGGCGGACCATCTCGATCTCGGCCGCCGTATCCGAATCGAACCGGTTGACGGCCACCACGACAGGCACGCCGAAGCGGCGGGCGTTTCTGATGTGGGCCACGAGGTTGGGCAAGCCCCCGGCCAGGAGGTCGAGGTTCTCGGCCGTGTACTCGGGCGCCAAAGGCCTCCCGGCCACGACCTTGGGGCCGCCGCCGTGCATCTTCAGGGCCCGGATGGTGGCCACGAGCACGACACAGTTCGGCGCCAGCCCGCTCGCGCGGCACTTGATGTCCATAAATTTCTCCATGCCGCAGTCGGCGCCGAATCCGGATTCGGTCACGGCGTAGCCGTCCTCGCCCACCAGGCGGAGGGCGATCTGGTCGGCGATGATCGAGGAGTTGCCGGGCGCGATGTTGGCGAAGGGACCCGCGTGCACGAGAGCCGGAGTGTTCTCGAGCGTCTGCATGAGGTTGGGCATGACGGCGTCCTTCATCAGGACGGCGAGGGCGCCGGCCGCGCCCAGGTCTTCGGCGGTGACGGGCTCGCCGGCCTTGTTCGTCCCGATGACCATCCGGCCGAGCCTCTCCCGCATGTCGGCGAGGCCCGTCGTCAGAGCCAGGATGGCCATGATCTCGGAAGCGACCGAGATGTCGTAGCCTGTTTCGCGCTCCAAGCCTAACTCGTGCGGGCCGAGCCCGATCCTGATCCGGCGGAGGAAGCGGTCGTTGACGTCGATGACCCGGTTCCAGGTGATGCTGACCGGGTCGATGTCGAGGCGGAAGAGCCGCGCCCGTTCGTCCGGCGTCAAGTCGTCCGGGTCGGTTTTGTCGATGCCGAGCTTTTCCAGACGCTTGATCATTCCGGCGGCGAAGCGGCGCTTGCCCCGGCTATCGGCGGGGCAAAGTGCGTTGAAGAGCTTCGCGTCATCCTGGTAGTACTCGTGGAGGATGCGGGCATCGATGGCCGCGGCCAGAAGATCGTGAGCGACCGTCACGGCGTGGATATCCCCCGTCAGGTGGAGGTTGAAGTCCTCCATGGGAACGATCTGGGAGTAGCCGCCCCCGGCCGCCCCGCCCTTGATGCCGAAGGTCGGTCCCATGCTCGGCTGGCGGACGACCGTGACGACGCGCCGGCCCAGATGGGCGCCGAGGGCCTGGCAGAGCCCGACGGTCGTCGTGGTCTTGCCCTCGCCGAGAGGGGTGGGCGTGATCGCCGTCACGTCAACGTAACGGCCGAGGGGCCGGTCCCTGATCCGGTCGAGGACGTCGAGATGGATCTTGGCCTTGTACCTGCCGTAAAGGTCGAGGTCGCCCTCCCCGAGCCCCAGGCGCGCCGCGATTTGGGTCACGGGCAGGAGCTCGGCGGCCTGGGCGATCGCGATGTCGCTGGGCACGGGTTTGATCGGGCTGACGGTCATGTGAGCGATCCTCCGAACCGAGAGGGCCGTTCCCCGGCCCTTGCGATATATCTTACAGGCCGGAGAACGGCATGACAAGCCGCGGCGCGTCTTGCGGGATTGGAAATCGGACGGGAGCAGAGGAGTAGCCCGAGAGGGCAATTTCGCGGGGGATTGAGGGAATCGCCGTCCGCCCTGCGGGCCTGGAGTCGGGCGGCCGGCCCTGATGGTTAACGCGCCTCTGTTCTGTGCTAAAATCGTTGGCCGAGATCAATTTCGAGAAACGGGAGTGTCCCATGAGAAAGGCGATTCCGGCGGCGCTGGCCGTTCTGGGCCTGGCCATGATCCCGGCTTTCGGGGGAGAAGCGCCGGGCTTCCGGTTTGAAGGCCAGAAGTTCGTCCTTAACGGCAAGCCGTTCGAGATCATGGCCGGCGAGCTCCACTTTCAGCGCATCCCCCGGGAGTATTGGGTGGACCGGCTCCTCAAGGCCCGGGCCGCCGGCCTGAACACGGTCTGCACGTATATATTCTGGAACGCCGTCGAGCCGGCGCCCGGCCAATTCGATTTCGCGGGGCAGAATGACCTGGCCGCCTTCATGAGGACGGCGCAGCGGGTCGGGCTCTGGGTCGTGCTCCGGCCCGGACCCTACGCCTGTGCTGAGTGGGACTTCGGCGGGCTGCCCGCCTGGCTCCTGCGGGTTCCGGACATCAAGGTCCGCTGCTCGGACTCGCGCTATCTCGAGGCCTGCGCGTCTTATATCCGCAAGCTTGCGGGCGAGATCTCGGACCTCCAGGTCCAGCGCGGCGGGCCCCTCCTGATGGTCCAAATCGAGAACGAATACGGTAGCTTCGGCAACGACCTTGACTACACGGCGGCCCTCAAGAAGATGTGGGCGGACGCGGGGATCGAGGTGCCGTTCTACACTGCCGACGGCGCCGGCCCGGCCATGCTCGAGGCCGGGACTGTTCCAGGGGCGGCTATCGGACTGGACCCGGGGACGAGCGATAAGGACTTCGCCGTGGCCGCCCGCCTCGGCCGCGACGTCCCGGTGTTCTGCAGCGAGCTCTACCCCGGCTGGCTGACCCACTGGGGGGAGCCCTGGGCCCGGGTCAAGACCGAGGAGATCGTGGCCGAGCTCCAGTGGCTCCTGGCCAACCGCAAGTCGTTCAGCCTCTACATGTTCCACGGCGGGACGAACTTCGGCTTCTGGGCTGGGGCCAACTTCAATGACAGGTACGAACCGGATGTCACGAGCTACGATTACGACGCGCCGGTCGACGAGCGGGGCGGTCTGACGCCGAAGTATTTCGCCATCCGGGATCTCCTCAGGCGCTTCCAGCCGAAAGGGACGATGCTGCCGGGCCTCCCGCCGCCCGTCCCAGCGATAGACATCTCGGAGATCTCCTTGACCGAGTGCGCCTCCGTCTTCGACAACCTCCCCGATCCCGTCCGGACGCCGCAGCCGCGGCCCATGGAAGCGTTCGGACAGGCAAGCGGCTTTATCCTCTACCGGACGAGCTTCGTGGGCGCCCGCAGCGGCCGGCTCCTCGTCACCGAGCTCCACGACTATGCCGACGTTTACGTCGACGGAAAATTCCTGGGAACGCTCGACCGGACCAAGAACGAGAACGCCCTCGACATTCCCGATTCCGATCCCCCGCATGCCTCCTTGGACATCCTCGTCGAGGCGATGGGACGGATCAATTACGGCCCGCTCCTTCTCGACCGGAAGGGGATCACGGACCATGTCACGCTGGGCGGGATGACCCTCATGACGTGGGACGTGTACAACCTTCCCATGGACGAGGACTATCTCGCGGCGCTGAAGTTCGGACCGGCGGCACCCCGGGAGCCGGCCGCCTTTTTCCGCGGGACCTTCCAGGTCCCGGCCGTCGGCGACGCTTATCTGGACATGTCGGGATGGACGAAAGGCGTCGTTTGGGTCAACGGCCACAACCTCGGCCGCTACTGGGAGATCGGGCCGCAGAAAAGGCTCTATTGCCCAGCCCCGTTCCTGAAGCCGGGGCCCAACGAGATCGTCGTCTTCGACCTCCATAGGCTCCGCCCCGCCGCCGTCCGCGGCTTCCGGACGCTCGAGTAGGCGAAGGTCCCACGCGCGGGCGCTCGATAAGGCCGTCCGGGGATCCCGGGTGAGCGGGAATCCCTCCCGCTCTAGCGGCCCAGCCGGAGGCCCGGCGGGCTCGGCTTCGACGGACGTCTCGAGGCCCGAGGTCTTGGCCCGGCCGAGGGCGCGAGGACAAAGGCGAAGGCCACGGCCAGCGCGAGTGCGGGGGGGCGTCTGTCCATAAAAGCATCTCCCCCCTCGCCCCCGCCCGTCTCGTCCTCATCCCAGGCCTTCCGGCGATGGCATCTTCTGGGAATCGTCCCCGGATACATAGCGGGGGCTGTGTCCGTCTTGAATGGGCTTCCCTTCGTTTAAACCCGCCGCCATTGCAGCAGCAGAGGGAAGGCCTCACACGGGCCTGCTCCCGGCGTCTCCCACGCTGTGAGGGATCGCGGCCGGGAGCATGAGAGGGGCTGCCCTATTCTCGAGGCGAGAGTAAGGCAGCCCCTCCAAGGGAATGGATTGAGAGATAAGCGGAATATATGGTCAAACTCCCGCTTAAAGGAGGTCTGAAGAAATGCCTCGGCGTTCCGTTGCGTCTTTTGTGTGTCGGTCTCATCGCCGCACTCCATCAATATATACGCGGGCGGGGCTTGAACGGTTGCGTCGCGCCGGAAAAGGCTTGAATAGGGCCGAGGCTGAAACCGATGGATATTTTGGAAGAGGCCGCAGAAGAAATTTTTGGGCTTGCCGAAATCTCTTTTGTTATTGCTTATTATTATACCATAAATATCGAAAGTAGGTCAAGAATTTTATGCCAAGAAAAGGAAAATACATTTTTCTGCCTTTTCCGAGCGGTTTCCCAGGGGAAAAAAGGCCGTCTGACCGGTTTTCGGAAAAAGCGCCGAAAACCGGGCCTTTTTCCGGCATCGCTCTCTGGAAAGAAGCCATCTTCGCCCGGCCTCCCGACCGCCGCAGGAGCGGTTTCCGGCATCGCGAACGGCAGCGGAGGCCGGATTTGCGTGCTTTGACGCGCCGTTTCAGGCCGGATCGCGGGCTATTTTGTCGATTCGCCTGGTTTTTCGCCGGCCTGCCCCTGTTCCTCTGGCTTCAGGCTCCAGCGGAACTCAGCCTTGGGGTCTGAGAGCCGCAGGTAATATCCCCATCCGCCTGTCCCCTGGAGGACTTTGATGAGGACTTTGTTCCAGCCTTTCTTGAGGGATACCGGAACGCGGTCCTGGTCGGGCGCCGCCCCCCGATAGACGGGGTTGGTGTGCACGAGCGTGTCATTGACCCAAAGCCTGACGCCGTCGTCGCTGCCGAGGAGAATGATAGATTGCCTGTCGTCTGGCGAATAGACGTAAGCCAGGCCGTAGGCGAGGGCCTGCACGTTGGGCTGGAGGAGTTGGTCGAGCCGGACGTAGCCTTTTTCGTCCGCGTGGACGGTCCTCCACCCGACGCTGAGGTTGTTCTTGCCCTTGTATTTCTTCGCCAGGTCGATCTCCTTTTCCGGAGGGTAGACGGTCTTGAGATCGTTCATATCGGCGGCCGGGAACGGACCGATGAGGTTCCATTCGAGGGCAAAGCGGCGGGCCGAAGGGTTGAGGCTCAGGCCGACCAAGGCGATCTCCATGCCAGTCGCTCTGGCGTCCTTGCCGGCGGCTTCGAAGAACAGGGAGTTTGGGCCCCGCTCGAGGAGGATGTCCTTAAGAGTGAAGGCGACGAGCTGGCCCTCTTTAGAGTACCCCTCGAACGTGGCCATGGCCTCGAAGGACTCCCCGGGCTTTCCGAGGCCGCCCTTCTTTTTGAGGATATGGTAAGTGCCGGAAGTGGGTTCCTTGAGAAAATAGAGCGTGACCGAATAAAGGTCGGAAACGGCCACGGGAAAGCGGAATTCGGCCTGCGTCCCCAAATCGGCACCGTCCGTCCTGAGAAGGGGGTAACGGGTTCCGGAGGCGTCATAATAGGGCGTCAGGGAGAGGGAGAGCTGCGGGGCGGAGAACCCAAGCCCGGCCGCGCGGTCTTCGAAAACGGCACCCCCTTCGGCTGGGACCTTTTCCCACTTCGGCAAAATGAGGTTTTCCGGGGTCTCCATAGCAAACGGAAGACGCTTATCGGGGGCGGGGAGCGGCGGGTAGGGGACATGGGGCTCCGTCTGGTACCAGTAGGCGACTGAGGAGTAATAATCCGAGCGGCCGTTGCCGTCGCCGTGCTCGATGGTCACGCGGATGGACTTCTTGAAGGGGATTGGGTCCGGGATGTGAAAACGGTAGACGCTGGCCTTTGAGCCTGGCCGGAAGTCCTCTTCCTGAAGCGGACAACCGTAGAACGGATGCTCGTCCTGCCGCATCCCCCATGCGTCGCAGAAATAGTCCTCGGAGCCTGTGCCGTGGAGGGACGGAACGGTCTCCCCGTCGACATAGATCATGTCGTCGCCTTCGCCCCACCAGCCCTCCGTCCTTTGGAGGACGCTGAGGTTGCAGCCCACGTAGTGGCCGGCCCCGACGGCGTCGAGGATGACGTAGTTCTGGTCTCCCGTGCAGGGGAAATCCTGCCGGTACTGGGCGTGGAAGTACGGGGCGTCGGGCCTCAGTCCGTCGAGCTCCCGGTAGTCGACGTTATAGTAAAAAGCGTCGACGGGACGTGTCCCTTCATTGGTGGCCGTGACCCGGCAGGACCAGCGGAAGGGCATGTACCAATAGCAGTTCCTGGCGCGGCCCTCGGAGGAACAGGCGATGGGCAGGGACGTGAGATTCCTGTCGAGGCCGTGGCCGACGCCGAAAAAGTCGCCGATGGGGGCCTCGACCGAGGGGTCCTCCTCCCCATCCCAGTAGATCCGGAGAATGACCTTCCGGCCGACGAAGTCCTCACCAGCCATGGTCACCCAGATGTGATGGATCGCCGCCGGGCCCTTGATCTCGGCCAGAATGGCGGTCTTGCCGGGGTCGATGACGATCGAATCGCGGTTCCCGCCGGAGCGGTCGTACGAGGAGATCCGCCTGCTCCGGTAGTTCTGCTTTTCGCCGAGCTTGTCCAACATATCCTGGCCGGCCAGCACGGGCCGAAGGCAGAGGACCACGATCAGGGCGGCGCCGATCCGTCCGGCGATGGCCAGGGCCGGCGGGCGGACCGAAGGTTGTCGGCTCCACGCGGCGGTAGTCATGACGGCCTCCTTTCTCGCGCGGCTCCGGCGGAATCGCTCCCCAGGCGGGAATATAGCAGAAAGGGCGAACATGGGTCTAGCGAGGGCCCGCGGGCCGCGGCCTCAACCAGCCTGTCCGGATCCGGCTCTTCCGGTCGCGCTTCGTGTACGGCTTGAGATCGAGGACGGGCGTGCCGTCGATCATGTCGAGCCCCGAGACCTCGAGGACGGGGCCGGACCGAGCCAGGAGCCGGACGACGCTCATCCCGATGGGATTGGGGCGGTGAGGCGAGCGCGTGGCGAAGATCCCCGTTGGCCGGGATTGCCCCGGCGGGACCGTCCGGAGCTTGGAGCCGCACGCCCTGTGAAAGACGAAGATGACGATGATGTGCGAGAACCCGTCCAGGCCCTCGAGGGCGGGCGCGAATTCGTCGTCGACGATGATCCGGCCGTTCGCGCGGTTGAAGAAGCCTCGGGGAGCGAAAGCCGGCGGCGGAAGGTCGGCCGGATTTTCGAACGGGGAACGCACGACGCCGACGGCGCCGAAGCGGAAAATCTTGCGGTGCCGTGAGGAACGGCGGCCGCGGCGGGCCTCAGGCATCGACGAACGTCAACCACTTGACGTAGCGCGGGTCGCGGCCGCTCACCGCATCCCGGAACCCCTTTATCATCTCTCGGGTGACGGGGCCTATCACGCCCTTGCCGATGACGTGTTCCCGGCGCTTCCCGCCCGGGACCGAGGCGTCGGAGGCCTTAACGATCGGGATGACTTCGACGGCCGTGCCGGAGAAGAACGCCTCGTCGGCCCCGAAGAAGGCCTCCTTCGTGATCGGCGCGACCGTGGTCTTGTATCCGGCATCCCGCGCGATTTCGAGCAGGCTCAGGCGCGTGATCCCCTCGAGGACGGATTCCCGGCGGTCGTTCGTGAGGAGAGTCTTGTCCTTGACGATGAAGATGTTTTCGCCGGGGCCCTCGGCGATCCGTCCCTCCATGTTGAGGAAGACGGCCTCGTCGCATCCTTGAGCCCGGGCCTCAAGGCCGTTGATCGTGGACTGGACATAGATGCCGCCGAGCTTGGCGGCCATGTTCAGCTGGCTGTGGTGAACGCGCCGCCAGGGCCCGATGTAGACGGACGTGCCCTGCCCGGCCTTCTCGCCAAGGTAGGCAGGCCATTCCCAGGCCCCGATGACGAGCTCGACAGGGCAGGCCCGAGGCACGAGGCCGAGGTTGCCATAGGAAAAAAAGAGGAGAGGCCGGATGTAGCAGTTCGAGAGGGCGTTCTCCTTCACCGTCGATGTGACCAGGCGGATGATCTCCTCCTTGGAGTGGATGGGCGGCATCTTGGCGACGGAGGCGGAGAGGAGGAAGCGGTCGATGTGCTCGGGGAGGCGGAAGACGGCCGGTCCCTTGGCCGTGGAATAAGCGCGTATCCCCTCGAAGACGGATGTCCCGTAGTGGAGGGCGTGTATCATGGGATGGAGGGAGCCCTCCGACCAGTCGTGGAACTTCCCGTTGTACCAATACCGGCTGGCCTTGAGAAAATGCGTGGTATCAAACATGGATGACTCCTTTGACGCCGAGGCAGGGGGAAATGACAGAGAAGAAACGACCGGACGCCTCTCGGCCTCCGCCGGGCATCGGATCTTTTGTGATGAAGGCGGAACCTCGTCCTTGAAGTCTCGAAAACTGTTCGAGGAAGGATGCTAACACACCCGGCGGCGGATGTAAAGGCGCCGGTGGGTCCGCGCCGTTTTTTCAGGCCGATTCGTAGAAAACGTTCCGGCCGTGGCGCACGGACTTGATCTTCCCGGACCCGAGCAGGCGGCCGGCGGCCTTGAGGACTTCGTCCCTATGCCGCCCGAGGGCCGTGGCGATGTCCCCGGCCGTCACGGGCCGCCGCTTGACCATGGCGAGGATCGCGTTCTCGAAACCGCCGGCTCTCCGGGACGGCCGCCGGGCCGGAAAGTCCGCGATGACCTCGGCACCGTCCCCGAGGATCCTGGCGATCTTCTCCATCCGGCGGGCCGTTAGGGGCTTGGCTGCGGGATCCGCGGGGGGCCGGACGACGGTGTTGAGCTGAACGCGGTCGGGGCGGATCAGGGCGACGGCGCGTTTCAACGCGCCGAGGGCCCGGGGCCCGTCGTTGACGCCTCTGACGAGCATGACTTCGAGCCAGAGCCGCCCCCTGAACTCCTTCCGGAACCGGGCCAGCCCGCGGATGATCGCGGAGAGGCGGAGCGACGGATGCGGCCTGTTAACGGACCGAAACGGGGCGGCAAGAGCGGCATCGAGGGAAGGGATGACGATATCGGCGGCCAGGAGGTCCCTGCGCACGTCCTCCCTGCCGAGGAGGGTTCCGTTCGTCAGGACCGCGACCGGGACGCGGCTCATCCTCTTAATGCCGCGGATGAGCGGGCCGAGGTTCCGGTTCAATGTTGGCTCTCCGGACCCGGAAAAAGTGATGACGTCGATCGCCTGGCCCGAGGCCAGAGCCGCGCGGATTTGGGCCAGAACGCCGCGGACGGAGAAATACGCCCGGCGCCGGCAGGTCGTGCGGCGGACGGAGCCGAGCTGGCAGTAGAGACAATCGAGGCTGCAAGTCTTGTGCGGGATGATGTCGACGCCGAGAGAAAAGCCCAGCCTGCGGGAGGGGACGGGCCCGTACACGAAGCGGGGCCTCCCGCCGTGGCGAGATTTCCTCACGGGGTTTTGTCCTTGGTGGTTTCGATGAACATGCGCAGGGACCGGTCGTAAGTCTTCTCCACCGAATCCGTGAACAGGCACGCGGGGAGCTCCTCGTGGGCCCAGTGATAGGCCAGGCATTCGCAGCACAGTCCCTTGCGGGGGCACGGCTCCCAGCTGCAGTTGCAGCGGGTGCGGTTGTTCTTCACGAGGCATTCTCTCATGGGCCGTCCTTGAAGTCCTTATAACAAGGAATATTCCTTATTATAAGGGAGCCGGCGCCGCCAGGGAAGGGGATCGGCGTGGGGACGGGGAGGGCGGAAGGGGAGACCCATATCGCGGCAAGGAGCCCTTGTCTTCCCGCCTCCGTTCATATATCATATTCCAGCTCAACGGCCTATTGAGGAATTCCATGGCGCGATACACTGACAAGGAGGCGAAGGCCGGGCTTTCCG
The DNA here is from genome assembly GCA_964551995.1 of uncultured Eubacteriales bacterium. Classification (GTDB taxonomy): domain Bacteria; phylum Acidobacteriota; class Aminicenantia; order Aminicenantales; family Saccharicenantaceae; genus DATKJS01. Next base: position 50,139 of record CAZKFD010000013.1, on the reverse strand, counting down.
CCGAGCTCCCGGCGCTCGAAACGTTCGCCAACCAGTTCCCAGCTTATGCGGTGACGATCGAAATACCGGAGTTCACCTCGGTCTGCCCCAAGACCGGACTCCCCGATTTCGGCGCGATCACCATCCGCTACATTCCCGCCCGGAGGGTCCTCGAGCTCAAGTCCCTCAAGGATTACATCCTGGCCTACCGCAATCTGGGCATTTTTTATGAAAACGCGGTCAACCGGATCCTCGAGGACGTGGTCCGGGCCTGCCGGCCGAAGAGGGCCGTTGTGACCGGCGCCTTCAATCCTCGGGGCGGGATGCGGTCGGTCGTCGAAGCCGTCTTTCCGCGTTCCGCCGGACGCCGGCGGTGACCGCGCCGTTCGCTCCCGTCGGAGACCATCGACCCCCGGCAAAGAACGCCAAGATGATCGATCTCAAGAACGGCTCGAAGATCGGCCGGATCGACGCCCTGATGCTCCTGGTCGTGTTCCTTTGGGCGCTCAACCTGACCGTGATCAAGATCGGCTTTCGGGAGCTTTCCGTGCACGGCTTCAATGCCATTCGGCTAGGTCTCGCGGCCGTCGCCTTCATATTCCTTCTCGGCGTCCAGGGACGGCCGTTCCGGCTCGCGAGGGGCGACCACTGGAAAGCCGTGGGCCTGGGGATCTTCGGGATCACGGCCTACCAGCTGTTCTTCATTCAGGCCATCCACGAGACGCAGGCCTCCGCGGCATCCATCCTCATGGCCACGTCGCCGGTTCTCATCGCCCTCCTCAGCACGGCCCTCGGGCAGGAACGGATTCCCTGGGCGGGGTGGGCCGGTATCCTCGTGTCCGTGGCGGGCTTCGTCCTCGTCGCCGGCGGGGAGAACGGCGGCTTCCGGTTCAACTGGCACGGCCATCGGACGGCGGCCCTGATCCTCCTGGCCAACATCAGCTGGGCGGCCTATACGGTTTTTTCCAAGCCGGTCCTCGAACGGAACTCTCCCTTCAAGCTGGCGGCCTGGAGCACGGCCGCGGGCAGCCTCCTCTATCTGCCCTTCGCCCTCCGCGACCTCGCGGCCGTCCCCTGGGCCCGGATTTCGTGGCCGGGCTGGGCCGCGATCCTGTATACGGGGCTCGTTTCCATCGTCTTCTGCTTCGTGATCTGGTCGGAGTCGGTCCGAAAGGTCGGTAGCTCCAAGACGGGGATCTACATCAACCTCCAGCCGATCTTCGCCGTGGCCATCGCCGGGGCCTTTCTCGGCGAGCGGCTCTCGGGCCTCCAGATCGCGGGCGCCCTGATCGTTCTGGCCGGGGTTTACCTGATGCGGTCCGGATACCGGTTCTTCGAGCGCCGCTCCCGGGCGAGCGTCCCGGATGCGGCCGGCCGGGCCTGACGGGCCGCCTGAGAAACGATCGTCTGGACGCCGCCCCTTCGCCGGGACGGCCTTGATCTTTCGGCGCCGAATTCCTAGAATGAAGGGAGGCCGACGATGATCATCGAGATCCTCAGGTCCTTGCGGCCCCACCAGTGGATCAAGAACTTCTTCATCTTCGCCCCGCTCGTCTTTTCGCGGAACCTCGTCAACGGCCCCCTCGTCCTCAAGACTGCGGGAACCTTTGCCGCCTTCTGCCTGGTCTCGGGCGCCCACTACATCTTCAACGACCTTCGGGACATCGAGGAGGATCGGCGGCACCCCCTCAAGTCGATGAGGCCCCTGGCCTCGGGCCGACTGGGAAAGGGCCCGGCGGCAGCCGCATTCCTCGTCATCGGGTCGGCGGGGGTCGCGCTCGCGGCCGCGATCGACACAGCCGTTCTGCTGATGGTGCTCAGCTATCTGGCCCTCGAGACCCTTTACTCGATGTGGCTCAAGCACGTCGTGATCATCGATGTCTTCGTCGTCGCCGCGGGATTCCTCATCCGCGTCGTGGCCGGCGGCCTGGCGATCCGCGTCGAGATCTCGTCGTGGCTGCTCATCTGCACGATCCTCCTGTCACTGTTCCTAGCCATGGGCAAGAGGCGGCACGAGCTCGTCGTCCTCGACAAGGATGCGACGGCCCATCGGCCGATTCTCAGGGAATACAACACCTACCTCCTGGATCAGATGATCTCTGTGGTCACGGCATCGACGCTCGTGGCCTACTGCCTGTATACGATCTCCTCGGAGACCGTGGCCAAGTTCGGGACGCGCAACCTTCTCTTCACCGTGCCGTTCGTCCTCTACGGCATCTTTCGCTATCTCTACCTCATCCACCAGAAGGCGGAGGGCGGGACGCCCGAGGCGCTGATCGTCCGGGACAAGCCGCTTCTCATCGACGTCTTCCTCTGGGTCGTGACCGCGGCCCTCATCCTGAGGTTCCGGTGAGGGGCGCATGAGCCGGGCCAAGGTCGCTGTCCTGCGAACGAGTCCCGCGACGGTGCTGAAGGATTACCGGGCCTTGATGCGCTTGGCCGGGTACGGGCTCTTCCTGCCGAAGGACCGGGACACACTCGTCAAGCTCAACCTGTCCTGGACGAAATACTTTCCCGCCTGCTCGAGCGAGCCCTGGCAGGTGGAGGGCGTCGTCCGGACGCTCATCGAGGACGGCTTCCCGAGGGCCCGGCTCTTCCCCGTCGAGAACAAGACCGTCGTCACCAACCCGAAAAAAGGGGCCCGGAACAACAAATGGCTGCCGGTCCTCGAGAGATACGGGCTCGGCTTTACGTCCCTCCCCGATGTCGAATGGACGGTCTTCGAGTTTCGAAGCCCCCTCCTCAAACTGAACGAGATCTTCCCGGAGGGGATCCAGATCCCCAGGATGTTCATCGGGAAAAACATCCTTCATCTGCCCACGGTCAAGACTCACGGCCACTCGACGACGACGGGTGCGGTCAAGAATGCCTTCGGGGGGCTCCTCAAGGAGGTCCGCCACTACGCCCACAAATATATTCACGAAGTGCTGGTCGATCTCCTGTACATGCAGCGCGAGATCCACCCGGGCATTTTCTGCGTCATGGACGGGACGGTCTGCGGCGACGGGGCCGGCCCCCGGACCATGGTTCCCTGCGTCCAGAACGTGATCCTCGCGAGCGGGGACTCGCTGGCCATCGACGCCGTCGCGGCCCGGATGATGGGCTTCGATCCGATGAGCATCCCTTTCATCCGCATGGCCCACGAGAGGGGGCTCGGCGTCGGCGACCCGGCCGAGATTGAGGTCCTCGGCGAGGATGTCTCGGGAGTCGACTTCGGCTTCAGGAGCCGCAGGAGCTTCGTCATCTGGGGCGACCAGATGATCCGCAAGGGATTCCTGAGGCGGCTCGAACGCCTCCTGCTCCACTCGCCTCTCGCCGTCTGGGCGCCGTTCGCAAGCAACGTCTACCATGACGGCCTCTGGTACCCGACGGTCGGGCGGCGCCGCATCCGGAAGTTCATGAAAACAGAGTGGGGGGCGCTCTGGAAAGAGTACTGACGGCCGGGCGGCCTCGCCCCGCCGGAATCGCCGGCCCTATTTCCAGCCGTAGATCTTGTGGAGCTGGACCGAAACGCGGATGTTCCCGAGGCCTCCGCGCGATGCCGCCTTGAGAAGCTCCATTCCCTTGCGCAGGCTCCAGGGGGCATTGTCCTGGGGCTGAAGGAGCAGCGGGGTCCGCTCGGGAAAGGCCTGCCGGACGGCCCGGACCCCGGCCGCCGTCAGCTCCCGGCTGACGACGAGCTTCACCTCGCGGGCCTTTTTGACGAACGCGGGGTGAACGGCATACCGGGGCGGCTTCGGCGAGACCGTGTACCAGTCGGCGGGTGGACGGGGCTCAAAAACGCCGTTCGTCTCGACCTGGACGAGAAATCCGTCGTCCTTCAGCCGCCGCACGAGAGGGGCGATGTCCTGAAGAAGGGGCTCGCCGCCCGTGACGCAGACCCAGCGGGCCGGGAAACGGCGGCCGAGCGCCCGCAGCTCCTCCGCGATCGCGGCGGCCGGGCGGTCGCGTCCGCCGGCCCACGCGAACTTCGTGTCGCAGAAGGAACACCTCAGGTTGCAGCCCGCGAGACGCACGAAAAGGGTCGGCTCGCCCTGCCGGAGCCCCTCGCCCTGAACGGACGCGAAGACCTCAATCGTCTTCAGAGTAGGTGGCGGACGCATCCTCGGATTCCCAGACCGTGACGGCCCGGACGGGATAGAGCTTCTTGAGTTCGCCGTAAAAATGGCGGGCCAGGTTCTCGGCCGAAGGATTGAAGGGATAGGCTTCGTTGAGGAGCGCGTGGTCGGGAAGAACGGACGACAGGGCCTTCTTGACCTCGCTGAAGTCCACGCCAATCCCGACGGGATCGAGCTCGCGGACTCGGAGGGTGACCTCGACCTCGAACGTGTGACCGTGGACCTTCTCGCATTTCCCCTTGTAGCCCTTGAGGAAATGCGCGGCGGAGAATTTGTCCCGGACCCTGAGCGTCCAATTCATAGCTTGCCTTCCTTTCGAAGCCTGGCGATGAGCGGGTCCTTCCGGCCGGCGCGTGTCCAGGCCTGGCGACGCAGGAGACAAGAGGAACACGTGCCGCAGGGGACCTCCCGGCCGGCGTAGCAGGAAACCGAATAGGAATAGTTTACGCCGAGACTCAAGCCCAGGCGGATGATGTCGGATTTCTTCATGTCGATGAACGGGGCGTGGAGGCGCAGCTTCGGACGGCCGAAGGCGGCCGCCGTGCCAAGGTTGACGGCCCGTTCCATGGCCCTGACGAATTCCTTCCGCGTGTCCGGATAATCGGGGGAATCGATGACATGGAAGCCGCAGACCAGGTCGTGGACGTGCCGGGCTTCGGCCCAGGCCGCAGCGACGGCGAGGAAGACGCCGTTGCGGAACGGGACATAAGTCGGCGGGGGGCCGGGGGGCAGCCGGACGGTGTCCCGGGAGCGGGGAAGGGGAACCGCAGGGTCCGTCAGCGCCGAACCGCCCACCTGGCCCAGGTCGACCTTGAGGACGACCTGGCGAAGTCCGATCCGGCGGGCCAGCCGTCCGGCCGAGCGGATCTCGATCCTGTGCCGCTGCCCGTAATCGAAGGTCAGCGGGATGACCGGGTCGAACCGCTCCCGGGCCCAGTAGAGGGCCGTCGTCGAGTCGATTCCTCCAGAGAACAGGACGGCGCAGGATTTCACGGCGGTCACGCTCCTTCCCGATGATAGATGACTCATGTCTCTTTTTCAAGACGGCCCGAGGCCGATTGACAGCGGCCGAAGCGGATGGTATATCTGGGCCTTCGAAGCATGGACAAGCACCCCGTGGAGAGCGGCGTCGAGGACGTCGTCCGGACGTACGAGCTTCTCGACCGGGCCCGTCTCGGCCGGGACGTCGTCATCCGGGACGACCAGTTCGAACGGGAAGCCTTGCTCGACGCGGCCCGGCTCATGCGGTCCCGGGGCGTCGGGCTGAGCCTGCTCGACACGGGCCGCTTCGAACCGAACGAGCTCGAATGGCTGATCCGTGAAAAGGTGCAGCTTTACACTTCCGATGAGGCCCGGCCGAGGGAAACGGAGCTCGACCGTCTCGTTAAAGCCTGCCGGGCCGCGCGATCGTTCGCGGCCTACCTTCATGACGGCCCATTGAAGGTCGAAGATTCGCCCGGAACCGTGTCCCTTCCCGCGCTTCATCGCCTGTGCGCCTCGGGGATGGATCTGCATATTTCGAACCGGTTGCGCGACCGCGAGTTGGCCGTTCTGTCGGCACTCGCCGAAAGCGCCCGGGACGGCCGCGCGTTTCTCGCGTACTACCATCATGGGGCTCTGGCCGAAGGCCTGGCAGAGCTCGCCGCCCGCCGCGCCTGGATCCATATGTCGGACCGAAGCCTCGGGGATGGGCCGTCCGCTGGGCTCGCTCTCGACATCGCCCGGGGCGCCAGGGTTGCCGGCTCCGGAGTCGCCCTCCATGTGGAGATCGGCCTGCCTCTCGACGTGCTCGAAAGCCTCTTCGCGGGCGGCGCCTTCATCCTCCTGCGGACGCCGCCGAGCGACCGGCGGTCTCTCCAAAGGCCCCTCGAAGAGAGGGCGCGCCGGAGACAGCTTCCGCTCCGGGCGTCCTATCTGACCCCGGTCTCCCTGCCCTAAAGGCCGTGCGCCGGTAGGGGTCGAGGGACGAAAATAATTTCACTTACGGCCGACCTTAGAAGTGGCTGTCCTCTCCGCGGGCGCGGGCGAGGCCGAATCGCGTCCGTCCGGCCGTGTGCGGTTTCGTGCCGTCGCCGCGGCGGCCGGAATCCGCCACCACAAATTGCGCCGCCGGCGGCGCCCGCCACAAAAAAAAGTGCCGTCCCCGCAAAAAAATCTTGACATTTTGTGGAATTGCTCTATTAATAGAATAAGATCGAATCGGAGAACGAGGAAGAACGGATCGCAGAGCCGATTCCATGTTGACAGCGCGAGGAACATTCGTCAATTTGAGTTGAAGGATCAAGAGCGATGAAAGTAGCTTTGCTTTGCAGCTCGAAATCGGGAATGGAAGCGACGCTCTTTCGTCGCCCCGACGAACGGTTGGACGAGGAGGAAGAGCCTCCATCGCCATCGGACCTGCTCGCGGAATGCGATTCGGATGAGACGATATCCGCCGTCGAGCGGGTTCTTCAGGAACGCCATCAGGTCTTCCGCATCGAATCCGATGAGAAGGCCTACGCCCGCCTGAAGCGGCTCAAACCCCATCTCGTCTTCAACATCGCGGAGCGCTTGTTCGGGCCGAACCGGGAGTCGCACATCCCCACGATCTGCGAAATCCTGAACATCCCGTACACGGGCTCCGACCCGCTGACCCTCGGCCTATGTCTCGATAAGTCCCGGGCCAAGGAAATCCTCTCCTACCACCGAATCCCGAACCCGGCATTCTGGATCGTGGAACCGGACGGAGACATCCCGGCCGGCGTCCGCCTCCCGGCAATCGTCAAGCCGCTCTTCGAGGGCTCGAGCAAGGGCATCAAGAACAACTCGGTCGTCCGGACGCCCGGCGAGCTCTACGAGCGGGTCCGCGAGGTCGCGGTTCTCTATCGGGAGCCTGTGATCGTCGAGAGGTTCCTCAACGGGCGGGAGTTCACGGTCGGAGTGCTCGGGACCTACCCGGGCCACGAGATCCTCCCGATCGTCGAAATCGACCACTCCCAGCTCCCCGCCGGGGCGACGCCGATCTACTCGTACGAGGCGAAGTGGATCTGGGACACGCCCACCGCGCCTCTGGAGATCTTCCGGTGCCCGGCCGAGGTCTCCGCGGAGCTGAAAAAGAAGATCGAGCACGTCGTGACCCGGACCTGCGCCGTTCTGCGCATCCGGGACTGGTGCCGCATCGACGTCCGGCTTGACGAGAAGGGCGATCCCCAAATCCTCGAGGTGAATCCCCTGCCGGGCATCCTGCCGAACCCCGAAGACAACTCCTGCCTGCCCAAGGCGGCGCGGACGGCGGGATATTCCTATTCGGACTTGATCCACCGCGTCGTCGACGAGGCCGCGAAGCGCTGCGGCTTGCGGCCGGCCCGCGTCCGGCCGGCGGCCGGAGAGAGGCCGACCATCCAGGCAGCCCGAGCATGAACGCATCGTCCCGCATCGGGATCGTCTTCAACGCCTACGAACCGAGAAACCCGGCCAGCGGCGAGAGGCTCTCCGAGGAGTCCGTCGCGGAGATGGCCCAGCAGGTTCTGGCCGCGGTCCACGCCCTGGGGCGCGAGGCAACCCTCATTCCGCTCCAGCGGAGCCTCCTGAACTTCCTCAATCGGGTCAAAGAGGAGAATCCTGAGGTCCTCGTTAATCTCTGCGAAGGCTACTACGGCCGGCCCCAGTGGGAGTCGAACGTCGCCGGCATCTTCGAGCTCCTGGGCCTCCGCTTCACCGGGAACGGCTCGCGGACCCTGGCCCTCTGCCAGGACAAGCACAAGGCCAAGGCCATCCTCCGGTCATGCGACCTGCCCACGGCCCCGGCCCAGCTCGTTTATTCGGTGGGTCAGCCCGTCGACCTCAAGTTTCCGATCATCGTCAAGCCGAACAACGAGGACGCGAGCCTCGGCATCTATCCGGAATCCGTCGTCCACGACGAGGAGAGCCTCCGGCGCCAGATCCAGCGGGTCCTCGAGAACTACAGGCAGCCGGCCCTGGTCGAGCCCTACATCGACGGGCGGGAGTTTAATGTCTCGGTGATGGAGAACTCCTCGGTCGTGCCGCTGCCCGTTTCCGAGATCGATTTCACCGAGATGCCCAAGGGGATGCCCAAAATCTGCAGCTATGAGGCGAAGTGGTTCGAGGACCACGTCCTCTACCAGAAAACGCCGCCGGTCTGCCCCGCGCCGGTCGACGACGATCTCCGCCAGAGGCTCCAGGGCCTGGCGGTCGACGCCTTCCGGACGATGGGCTGCCGCGACTACGCCCGGGTCGATTTCCGGATGGATTCCAAGGGCCGGATCTACATCCTCGAGGTCAACCCGAACCCGGACATCAGCCTCAACGCCGGATATGCCCGGGCCCTCAAGGCGGCCAACCTGGCGTATGAGGCCTTCTGGGGCCAGATGATCCAGAATGCCCTGCAGAGGAAGGACGTTGATGATCCGTCCAATGCGGCGGTCCGATAAGGCGGCCGTGCTCAAGATCATCGGAGACACGGAAATGTTCACGGCTCCCGAGATCGACGTGGCCGAGGAGCTCGTCAACATCTATCTCGACATGCCCGATCAGAAGGATTACCGCGTCGTCGTCGTCGAGAACGACCGCGGGGCCATCGCCGGCTACATGACCTGGGGGCCGACGGCGCTCGCCGAGAACGTCTACGATCTCTACTGGATGGCTGTAGCTCCCGGTGAGCAGGGACGGGGGCTCGGGAAGGCGCTGGTCCGCTGGCTCGAGACGGAGGTCCTGAAAGCCGGAGGCCGGATGGTCCTCATCGAGACCTCGTCCCAGCCCCGCTACGAGCCGACGCGTCAATTCTATCTTCGGTTGGACTATCGGGAAGTTGCCCGGGTGCCCGATTTCTACAAGCCGGGCGACGATCGGATCATTTATGCGAAGTCGTTTCGCTGAGAAGGAGTCTTGAGGAGATGGACGACTGGCAGCGTTTGCTTCAGGGCAGTCTCAGGAAGCCTGAAGAGATTGCCCGCACGTTCGGACTCGACCTCGACGAGGTCAAGCGGATCGCGCGCGTCTTCAAGATCCAAATCACGCCCTATTACGCCAGTTTGATCAAGCACAAAGGCGACGCCATCTGGCGTCAGATCGTGCCGGACGCCGCCGAACTCCGGGAAAATACCGGGGACCTCGACCCGCTGCACGAGGACGAGGATTCGCCCGTGCCGAGCATCGTGCACCGCTATCCCGACCGCCTGCTGTTCCTCGTGTCCCATAGCTGCGCTTCTTACTGCCGGTTCTGCACCCGGAAGCGGAAGGTCGGGGACCCGTCGAAGATTCATCCCCGCTATATCGAAGACGGGCTCGACTACATCCGGAAGCACGCCGAGATCCGCGACGTCGTCATTTCCGGCGGCGACCCGCTCATGCTCGGCGACGAGAAGCTCGAGGGGATCCTGAAGGCCCTCCGCGCCATCCCGCACGTCGAGATCATCCGTATCGGGAGCCGCGTGACCTGCGTGCTGCCGCAGAGGATCACCCCGGAACTCGTGGCCATGCTGCGCAAGTACCATCCGCTCTACATGAACGTTCACTTCAACCATCCCGACGAGATCACCTCGGAATCCTCGCGGGCCCTGAACCTGCTGGCCGACGCCGGCATTCCCCTCGGGAACCAGACCGTGCTCCTCAAGGGCGTTAATGACGACACAGAGACGATGAAACGGCTCATGAGGAAGCTCCTCACGGTCCGGGTGCGGCCGTATTACATCTACCAGGCCGATTATGTGAAGGGCACGGAGCATTTCCGGACGCCGGTCGAAAAGGGCCTCGAGATCATGGACGGGTTGCGCGGCTGGACGTCCGGGATGGCCGTGCCGTACTATGTGATCGACGCTCCGGGAGGCGGAGGCAAGATCCCGCTCATCCCGAACTACCTGCAGTCGATCAACGACGAGCGCGTCGTGCTGCGGAATTACGCCGGCGAGATTTACGTCTATCCCCAGGTCCGGGCGAAGGCGAAGAGGAAGCCCAGGACTATCCCCCCTCCCTGTTACAGCTACGATGGTCCCCTGCCGTAAACGGGCGGGGCAATCCGACGCATGGCAGAGAAACAGCCTAATGTTTTGGTTAGGCTCTATTATCTGAGTGCGGCGAGGTAGCCGGCGAGCCCTCTCGCCTTGACCATGCCCAGGGCTTCTTCCCGCGAGATGCCCCGCCCCCGCTTGAGCGACTCCAGGATTCGGATGATCGAGAATGCGACTTCGGCCGTCTGGCCCGCCTGCTCTGGCCTCTCCCTCAGGAAGGTGATGGCGTCGAACAGCACCGCGTTGGCCTCGGCGTAGGTCACGGGGCTCCGCCGGCCATGGACCTGGATCCACGATGGCCGCGCCAGGACGTCGTTCACGTGCAGCTGTATCAGATACGTGGCGCGCCCGACGAGCTTCAGGTTGCTCGGGCTGACGTTGGTCATCGTGTTCCCGATGACCTTGCCCAGCTTGGCCATGACCGCCGTGGAGTGGGCGTTGAGGAGCATCTTGGCGGCGATCTGGGCGTTCAGGCCGAAGGGGTCGCCCGCCGTCGGGACCTCGACGGGGATCATGATGAGCGGTCCCCTCTTTCCCCGGATCTCCCGCCGGATCGCTTCCGCGGCTTTCTCCCCGTCCGCGGGCGTTCCGTCCATGACGGCCAGGACCGCCAGGGGTGTTCCGTCGGCGGCGAAGAGATCTGCAAACCGGTGGAAATAGCTCCCGGGCCGGCCGATCTCCGCCTCTTCCGGCTCGAGGCTGACGATGACCCCCAGGTCGCCGGGGCCGGGCCCGCGGTTCCTGAGGTTGAAAGGCGAGAACGAGAAATCGTAGAGGTCCTGCTGGTCGTTTCCAGCCTTCGCCAGGCTTTCCAGGGCAGCCCGGCGCAGGTACGGATCCTCGATTCTCTCCTCAAAGGGACGTCTGTAGAAATCCGCGTCGAGGCCGCGGAACGGCCTCCCCAGAAAAGCCGTCCAAGCGCCGCGGGCCGTGTCCGCCGCCGCCCAGACCTGGATCCAGCACTTGCGGCGCGGCTCGGCGACCGTGTCGAGAGGGAAGAGGCGGAAGGTCGGGCTCCGCTCGGTGCTGTCGATAAAGACGGTGATCAGGCCTTTCTGGGCGAAATAGGTCGAAAAGTGCCCCTCGCTATATGTCGCAGCCTCAGTATCGGTCAGGCGGGACAGCGCCGGGAGGGCGCGCCGCGTCGCTTCGAGGACGGCGGCGAAGCCGCGGAGCCTGGAGCTGATCTCTGACCAGCCGCCGAAGCCAAGCCCGCCCATCTCCTCCGGCGAGAGGAACCTCCGCAGCACGCGCTCGGCGGCCGCCTCGAGGACCGTGGCGAGGACAAAGGTCTCGATCGTCGTCGCCTGCATCCGCGTCGATCCTGTGACCGCCTGGGGACCCGTCGTTAGGTTGATCTTCGTGATCCCCGGCTCCTCGAGGACCCTGCGGCTCCGATCGAAGGGGAGCAGCCGGTCGTCGGGATTATTGTAGATAAAATAGAGGTCCTGGCGGCTCCGCTCGGGCGCGTAGCCCGGCACGGCCGTCCACTGGGCGTGGGCCGCGAGGATCGTCCCGATGACCGACGAGGTTTCGCCGCCCTCCGTGACGCAGATGACGACGTCGCCTTCCGAGATCCCATGGTCCTCGAGCTGAAGCCGGCCGATGAGCTGCAGGTCCTCGAACCCCTCGAGTGAGCTGATGAGGGCCCGGTCTCCGCCCGTCATTTCGCCGATGAGCCCGTCTTCGATGCCGGGCGGCAGCCGCTCGGCGAGCTTGGCCCGGATCGTTCCGTCCGCCTGGACCCGGCGCCAGAAAGGCCGCCAGAATGAACTCTCCATCTGTTTGGCCAGCCGTCCGGTGGCGCCGCAGCCGTAGATGTAGATCTTCCTTCCCGCCAGGACGGCGGATTCGACCGCCGATGCGGCCCTCTCGAGCCTCGTCGTGTCGACGGCCATTCGGTCGAGCGTGACCCGGATGTCCCCGTCAACGGCCGAAAGCATCCGCAGCCCGACCAGCGTGTCTCTCTGGACCGTGTCGCTCAGGTCGTCGGTTTCCGGGTGGCGCTGTTCGGTGAGGAGGGTGTGAAGCTGGAACTGGGTCCTGTTCCGGACATAGTCGAGGGATTCGGGCGACGGCTCGATGCCGAGAAGCCCGAGGATCCCGTGATCGTTCCCCTGGGCCGCGTTCCGGACCCGCTGCTCCGCTCCCGGGCCGGCGCCCGGGGAGCCGGCCAGCAAGAGGACGAGCCCGAGGGCGGCGGGGACAAGGGCCTCGCGCCGCGCCGCGTCGCCGGCGGTCATGATTTCTTCCCGTATTGATGTTCGTCGTCGAGGATGTCGCGCTCCTGCCAGTCCCGGGTCCAGTCGTCGATCCGGAAGACCCTGGTCCCGCCGCCCTCGACCGAGCACACGACGCGGCGCAGGCCGGAATTGATGATCATCTTCTTGCAGATATAGCAGGGGAAGGCGTCGATGGGCTCGTCCGCGCCGGGGGCGCTCCCGTAGATGTACATGTCCCCGCCGAGGAGGCTGACCCCCGCGCGGGCGGCGTTGATGATCGCGTTCTGTTCGGCGTGGACGCTCCGGCAGAGTTCGTAGCGCTCGCCGTGGGGGATGCCAAGCCGGTCCCGGAGGCAGAAGCCGTGCTCAAGGCTGTCCTTTGTCTTGCGCGGCGCCCCGACGTATCCCGTGGAGATGATCTGGTCGTCGCAGACGATGATGGCCCCGATGGCCCGACGGAAGCAGGTGCTCCGCCGGGCGACCTCTTTCGCGATTCCGAGGTAATAGAGATCCTTGGGCGTGCGCTTCGACGTCATAGGAGTTCCTCCAGTTCACGGTGCAGGTCCTCGATGGTCCCGTCGTTCCAGATGAGGCGGTCGGCCGCAACCAGGCAGGCCTCGAGCTGCTGGGCGTCGGCCCCGCCGGCCCGCTCTTCGTCCTCTTTTTTCCGGAAGGCCTCGAGCGTCGTCGCGGATTCGTCGCGGCCCCGGGCCGAAACCCGGGCGAAGCGGACCTCGACCGGCGCGTCGACCGCGAGCAGGATAAAACCCTTCCGGGTCCGGAAATACGCGACCTCCGCCATGTTCCGGATGCTGTCGACGACCGTCGGGCCCGTGATCCTGTCCATCGTCCGGCGGGCCAGAACCTCGGGGCCGAACTTCCGGCGGAGTTCGTTTCCGACGAGGATCAGGCTGTCCCGCGTGATCGCGGCCCCGCGCTCCCTGAGCTCGTCCCTGAGGATGTCCGATAGAGAAACGTACGCGTAGCCCCTGGCGCCAAAGAAAGCGGCCACTTCGCCCTTGCCGGCGCCGTTGGTGCCCGTGAGGCCGATGAGCCGCGGCGGTTCTCTCATCCCTTGAGGATCCTCGGCAGGCTCTTGATATAGTTCCGGACCGGACTCGTCCTCAAGACGCGCCGGAGGTCGGTGCGGAGCGACAAGGCCGCTCCCAACCGGCGCCCCAGCCCTTTCCCGTGGTAAACGGCGACGGTCTTCTCGAGGATGCGCGTCAAGCCCGGGTCGTAAGGGAACCACCAGGTCTGGGACGATTTGCGGAGGAAGTCGGAGCTCACGTACTTGATGTTGACGAGCTCGTAGAGCCCGTAGGGGCCGTGCGACCGGCCCATCCCCGTCTCCTTGATGCCTCCCCAGATGGCGCGGGGCTCGACGAACGAATACATGTGATCGTTGACCGTCACCGTGCCCGCCTCGAGCCGCTCGGCGAACCATGCCGCCCGCCTCCTGTCACGCGTCCAAACCGAGGCCGTCAGGCCGTAGCGGCTGTCGTTGGCCAGGGCCACCGCGTCCTCTTCGCGGTCGAAGGGCATGATGGGCAGGGTCGGCCCAAAGGTCTCCTCCGTCATGATCCGCATGCCGTGGTCGACGCGGTCGAGGACCGTGGGCTCGATGAAATAGCCGGGGAGATTGGCGATCCGCTTTCCGCCGAAGAGGACCCGTGCGCCCTTGGCCCGGGCGTCCGCGAGGTGCTCCTCGACAGTCTTGAGCTGGGCGGGGTTGGCCATAGGTCCCATGTCCACGCCCGTGTCGAGGGGGTTGCCGACCTTGATCCCGGCGGCGAGTTCGACGGCCCTCGCCGTAAAGGGCCCGACGATGTCCCTGGCGATGTACGCGCGCTCGATCGAGCCGCAGCTCTGGCCGCAGTTCATGAACGCCGTCCAGACGGCGCCGCGGGCGGCCCGCTCGATGTCCGCGTCCTCGAGGACGATCATGGGGTCCTTGCCGCCGAGCTCGAGAGTGAGCTTGGTCAGATTCCGGCTGCAGAGCTCCATGACCCTCTTGCCGACGCCGACGCTCCCCGTGAACATGACGGCCTGGATGCCGGGGTTCACGATCATGGCCTCGGCCTCGGGCACCCGGCAGACGACGACGTTCAGAACACCGGGCGGCAGGCCGGAATCGGTCATGATCTCCCCGAGGACGAGGGCGATCAGGGGTGTCGTCGTTGACGGCCTGAGGACGACGGTGTTGCCGGCCGTCAGCGCGCTCAGGACGTCGCAGACGGGGATGAGGAACGGGAAATTCCACGGCGAGATGACGAGAACCGGGCCCAGGGGGTGGAAATGGAAGGCGCTGGTCTTGTTGAAGAAAAGGGGGACGTGATGTTTCGCCGCGTGCGGCCGGAGGAGGCGCTCCTGGTTCCCGGCGTAATAGTTGAGGGCCTCGAGGGCGCCGAGGACCTCGACGGAGAGCGACTCCGGATAGGGCGAGCCTTTCTCCATGGAGATGAGGCGCCCGACCTCTTCGGCCCGGCGCCCCAGGATCTTCTCGGCCCTCTTGAAGATCTCCCACCTTTCCCCGGGAGAGACCTCGCGCCACCGGGGGAAGGCCTCCTTGGCGGCCTCGACAGCCTCCTCGCAGAGGGGCGCAGAGGCGACGCACGCTTCGCCGACGGGCTCCAGAGTGGCCGGATTCTCCGAGACGATCTTCTCGGTCGTTTCGATGCGCTCGTTCCCGACGAGGAGCCGTCCATCGACCTTCATCCGGACCTTCCTTTAGCCGGCGGGTGCTTCCTCGGCCACTTTGGCTTTGGCCTTGGCCTTCTGCTTTCCGACGATGAGGGCGATCAGGATGCTGATGCCGTAGAGCGCGATCATGGGCAGGGCGACGATGCTCTGGTTGATCCAGTCCGGCGTGGGGGTGATCACGGCGGCGATGATGAAGATCACGAGGACGGCATACTTGAAGTTCTTGATCATCCATTTCGCCGTCAGGATCCCCATCTTGGAGAGAAAGAAAACGAGCGTCGGCGTCTCGAACGTCGCGGCGATGCTGAGCAGCATTTTCAGGGCGAACCCGAAGTACTGGTCGACCGTGATGACCGGCCGAAACTCCCCCCCGAGCTGTAGGAAAAAGCGGCAGGCAAAGGGGAAGACGACGAAATAGCCGAACGCGGCGCCGGCCGAGAAGAACAGGGTGGTCATGACCACGAAGGGGACGACGTACTTCTTTTCGTTCTGATAGAGGCCCGGGGCGATGAAATACCAGAGCTGGAGGAAGATGAACGGCGAGGCGACGAAGGCGGACGCGAGGAAGCCCACCTTCAGGTAGAGCATGAACGGGTCGATGAGGTGCGTGTAGGCGAGCTTCTCGCCGACGGGAAGAAACTTCGTGACCGGGTGGGCCAGGATGTCGAAGATCTGTTTCGAGAAGATCCACCCCGGCACGAAGCCGATGATCAGAGCGATGACGGAATAGAAGAGCCGCTTCCGGAGGTCCTCCAGGTGCTCGAGGAAGGTCATCTCATCCGGAGATTTTCGGCCCTTCCCCAGTCTCATGGCTCACGGCGTCCTTTTTGGTCTCGTTCTTCAGGCTCTCGACACCGGAGGCGATATCCTTCCGGAGGTCCTGAAGCGGCGATGTCGGCAGCTCCTTCTTGATCCCGTCGTGGAGGCTCTGCACTTCGGCCTTGATGTCCTTGCCGATATCCTTGATCTCCGAGGCCTGGATCTCCTCTTCGATCCGTCCCTTGATTTCCTCGGAGGCCTTCTTGAACTCCCGGATGGCTTTGCCGACGGACTTGCCGATTTCGGGCAGCTTCTTGGGGCCGAAGACGAGCAGGGCGACGATGAAGATGAGGATGAGTTCCGTGGGCCCGACGCTTCCGAACATCTTTACCTCTCGGCCCTATTATATCACTTTTCGAGGGCCACTATAGCCGCCGCAAGGGCGGAAGTCAAGCCGGCCGTTCCTTTACTTTGCCTGGCCGGTTTGATAAGATGAATGGTCCGTGAAGCGATGAGAAAGCGCGTTGTCCTCCTCCTCCTGGCCGCCGTTCTCCTCCTCCAGACGCCGTCCCCGAACCAGGACCAATGGTTCGCGGCCGTGGACAAGGTCCGCTCCGTCGCTGGAGTCCTCGAAACGAGCTATTACAAGCCCCTGGACGAGCGGCAGCTGGAGTTCTCTTCCATCAGGGGGGCCCTGGACACGCTCGACCCGCACTCCTATTTCCTCGACCCGGAGAGCTTCTCCCGCCAGAGAGAGGAGTACACGGGCCGGTATTTCGGCCTCGGGATCCAGATCCAGAAGCAGGGTGACAACCTGGTTGTGATCTCGCCGATCGAGGGAGGGCCCGCCTGGCGCGTCGGCGTGCAGCCGGGCGACATCATCTCGCGGATCAACGGGGAAAGCACGGTCCCGCTCTCGAGCATGGACGCCATGCAGAAGCTGCGCGGCGAGAAGGGAACCCAGGTCAACGTGACCATCGTCCGCGACGGGCTGGACAAGCCCCTGGAGCTGACATTCACCCGCGAGGAGATCCCGCTCCTGAGCGTGCCGTACACGTTCATGCTTGGCGGCGGCATCGGCTACATCTACATCCGCAACTTCGCCGAGAACACGCCCGAGGAGCTAGAGGCCGGCCTGGCCAAGCTCGCGGGGCAGGGAATGACGTCGCTCATCCTCGACCTCGGGTTGGACACGGGGGGGGCCCTCACTCAATGCGTCGACGTGGCGAACCTGTTTTTTCCCAAAGGGACGCTCATCGTCTCCATGAAGGGACGCAATCCCGCCTATGACCAGTCGTTCAAAACCGACCGGGACGGCCCATACGAAAAACTGCCCCTCGTCATCCTCATCGACCACGGCACGGCCAGCGCCTCGGAGATCGTCAGCGGCGCGGTCATGGACCATGACCGGGGCCTCATCGTCGGCGAGGATTCCTGGGGCAAAGGGCTCGTCCAGGTCGTCTTCCGGCTGGCCCCCGACGTCGGCGCCGCCTTGACCGTGGCCAGGTATCTGACGCCGAGCGGACGGTCGATCCAGAGAGACTACAGCCAGATCGACGATTACCTCCTGCTGGACAAGAGGGCTCCGGAGGGCAGTCGGGAAATCAGATACACGGACCACGGCCGCAAGGTACTCGGCCAGGGAGGCATCACGCCCGACTACACGGTCGATTCGCTCCTGAAGCCGTTCACGGGGCGCCTCCGCCTGAGCGGGGCCTTTTTCGCCTACGCGAGGAAGCTCGTTGAACACCAGACCGACCTTGGCAGGATGCTCGTCTTCCCGCAGGACCCGAAGGGGCCGGAGAGCGCCGGGCCCGGAAAGATCCTCGTTGGCAAGACATTCCCAATCACCGCGGCCGTCGTCGAGGATTTCCGGAAATTCCTCAAAACGCACAACGTCACTTATGACGAGAAGGTCTTTCATGACGCCGAAGGGGAGGTCCGCCGGGAACTCGAACGCGAAACGGCCGGAGCCATATGGGGATTCGAGGAAGGGATCCGGGTCTCCCGGATGTCCGACCCGGCCGTGCTCAAGGCCATCGAGGTCATGCCCGAGGCCGCCAGGATGGCGGAAGGGAAGTTCCCGCCGCCCGACAAGGGCGGGGCGAGCCGGTCCTAACCCCGCGCGTCCGGGTGGGCACCGCCCCTGGCGGACGCCGGCTGGCGGCCTGAGAAGAAAGGAGCCTGCGATGAAAGTTGCGCTCGCTTCGGACCATGCCGGCTATAAGTTGAAGACGGGCGTGGCGGATTATCTCCGCGGCCGGGGCGTCGCCTTCGAAGACTACGGTTGCGGGCCCGGCGAATCCGTTGATTATGTCGACTACGGAGCCAAGGCGGTGCGCGGCGTTCTGGACGGCTCGTGCGACCGGGCCATCCTCGTCTGCGGCACCGGGCTGGGCATGGGGATCGTGGCCAACAAGTTCAGGGGCATCCGGGCCACGCCCTGCTCGACGGAATACGCGGCGGAGATGAGCCGGAAGCACAACGACTCGAACTGCCTGACCCTGGGCGGGCGGACCCATTCGCTCGAGCTCGCCGTTCGCCTCGTTGAGATCTGGCTCGGCACCGAGTTCGAAGGCGGGCGCCACAGCCGCCGGATTCGGAAGATCCTGGACCTCGAAGCCGAGAACTTCAAGCCGGCCGCGCACGGACATCGAGGATATGGAGCATGACCTCATTCTACGAGAAGACGAAGGACCTGGCCGCCCGGGCCGAACGCAACAGCGCCTGGCGTCAGAGGGAGTGCTTCAACCTCATCCCGTCTGAGTCGACGCCGTCGCTGCTCGTGAAGATGTGCGAGATCGCCGACCCCGTAGGCCGATACGCGGAGCACCGGACGATGAAAGGGGAGGAGGTCTATTTCTACCAGGGAACGGATTTCATCCGGGACGTCGAGCTCGAGGCCCAGCGTGAGCTCCAGTCCTATTTCGGCTGCACGGACGTCGAACTCCGGCCCGTCAGCGGGCAGATGGCCAACGAGGTCGTCTTCAAGGGCGTGGTCAAGTTCATCAACCGCGGCAAGCCGGAGCGCCGGCCCTCACGCCGGATGCGCCTGGTCCTGAACAACGACCTCATCTACGGCGGCCATCTCAGCTCCCAGCCCATGGGAGCCCTATTCAACTTCGTCGAGGAGGACCCCGAAACGGGCAAGGAGCGGGTCATCAGCTTCCCCGTCCTGGCCGGGAACCCCTACAAGGCCGATCTCGAAGCGCTCGGCGGAATCTTAGAGCGCCACAGGCCGGAGCTCGTGGTCTTCGGCAAGAGCATGTTCCTCTATCCGGAGCCCGTGAAGTTCGTGGCCGACGTCGTCAGGGACTGGAAGGACCGTCCGGTCATCATGTTCGACATGGCTCACGTCCTGGGGCTGTACGGAGCCTTCCAGGCGCCACTCGCCGAAGGAGCGGACATCGTCACCGGGAGCACCCACAAGACCTTCTTCGGGACCCAGCGCGGCGTCGTCGCCGGGAACTTCCCGAAAGACTCTCCCCTGCGGCCCCTCTGGCTCGATATCCGGGGACGGGCCTTCCCGGGATCGACGAGCAACCACCACCTCGGGACACTCCTCGGCCTCCTCATGGCCGCCTATGAGATGAACGAGTTCAAGGAGGCCTTCCAGATGCAGGTCCGGGCCAATGCCAAGGCCTTTGCCCGGGCCCTCAAATCGCACGGTGTTCCCGTCGAGGGGGACGAAGCGGACGGCTTCACCGAGACTCACCAGGTCGTCATCCGCGTCAGCGCGTTCGCCCCCGGCCGGGAGATCGCCCGCCGGCTGGAGGACAACAACGTCCTGACGAACTACCAGGCCCTCCCCGACGACGCCTCGTTTCTCGAGGCCAGCGGCATCCGGCTGGGCGTCCAGGAGATGACGCGCTTCGGGATGGCCGAGAAGGACTTCGACGAGCTCGCCGGGCTCATGGCCGACGTCATCATCCGGAACGGGAAGGTCGAGGAGGCCGTGGCCCGGTATCGGAGGAACTTCCGGACCATGAAATACTGCCTGCCGCCGGACAAGGCCCTGCCGCTTGCGGCCCGGGTCGCGGCGGCCGCGTTTTCCGACCCCGCCTACGCGGGTCTCTTCGCCGAGAACCTGCGTCGGGTCGTCGAAGGAAGTTGACACGGGCGGGACGGGCGCCTCATGACGGCCGGTGTGAACGGAGGGTGAGACGATGAAAATCCTGATTGTCGGTTCGGGGGGCCGGGAGCACGCTCTGGCCTGGAAGATCGCCCGGAGCCCGCTCGCGGAAAAAGTCTATTGCGCGCCAGGCAACGGCGGCACGCGGAGCGTCGCGGAGAACGTCCCGATCGAGGACACGGACGTCAACGGCCTCCTCGCCTTCGCCGAGCAGGAGAGAATCGACCTGACCGTGGTCGGTCCGGAGGCGCCCCTGATGCTCGGCATCACGGACGAGTTCGAGAAGCGGGGCCTCAAGATCTTCGCGCCGTCGAAGAAGGCGGCCGAGATCGAAGGCAGCAAGGTCTTCGCCAAGCAGTTCATGGAGCGCCATAAGATCCCCACCGCCCGGTTCAGGGTGGCCGACTCCTTCGACCAGGCCCAGAAGATCATCGGCTCGGGCGAACTCGGGTTCCCGCTCGTCGTCAAGGCCGACGGCCTGGCGGCCGGCAAGGGGGCCGTCGTCTGCGCCACGCCGAAGAAGGCCGAAGAGACGGCCGGCGAGATGCTGGTCCGGAAGAAATTCGGGGCGGCGGGCCGCCGAATCGTCATCGAGGAATTCCTCCGGGGCCGCGAGGTCTCCTTCATCGCCGTCTCCGACGGGACCCGCGTCCAGCCCCTCGTCTCGGCCATGGACCACAAGGCGGCCTACGACGGCGATAAAGGGCCGAACACGGGGGGCATGGGCGCCATCTCCCCGTCGCCCTTCATGAACGAGGCCCTCTTCCAGGAGACCATGAACACCATTGTCCATCCGGCCGTGACGCGGATGCTCGAGGAAGGCCGGAGGTTCAAAGGGGTCCTCTACGCCGGGCTGATGGTCACTGAGCAAGGGCCGCGCGTCCTCGAGTTCAACAGCCGGTTCGGCGACCCCGAAACCCAGCCGCAGCTGCTCCGCCTCGAGAGCGACCTCCTCGAGTTCCTTCTGGCCGCCGTCGAGGGCAACGTGCTCAAGACGGAAGCCCGCTGGACGGCGAACCCGTCCGGATGCGTCGTCCTGGCTTCGGGAGGCTATCCCGTCCGCTACGACAAGGGCAAGGTCATCTCCGGATTGCCCGAGGCCGCGGGGCTCCCCGGGATCACGGTCTTTCACGCCGGGACGAAGTTCGAGAACAACATGTACATGACGAGCGGCGGCCGCGTCCTCGGCGTCTGCGCCTCGGAACCGACGCTCGAAGAGACCATGAAGAAGATCTACGACGCCGTCGGCCGGATCTACTTCGAAGCCATGCATTACCGCCGCGACATCGGCGCCGTCAAGGAGGAGCGGGCATGAAGGTGATGATTATCCTCGGCAGCGAATCGGATTTCGAGGTCATCGAAGACGCCCTCAAGATCCTCAAGGAGTTTGGCATTCCCTTCGCCCTCGAGGTCACGTCCGCCCACCGGTCGCCGGAGCGCACGGTGCGGCTGGTGAAGGAGGCGGAGGCGAAGGGCTCAAGCATTTTCATCGCCGTGGCCGGCAAGGCCGCCCACCTGGCGGGCGTGGTCGCCGCGCACACGGTTCGGCCGGTCATCGGCGTTCCGATCGACAGCACCGCCCTCGCTGGCCTGGACGCCTTGCTTTCAACCGTCCAGATGCCCAAGGGCATTCCGGTCGCGGCCATGGCGCTGGGGAAACACGGCGGCTCGAACGCCGCCCTTCTCGCCGTCGAGATCCTGGCCCTCGGGGACGATCGGCTCCGTGCGAAGCTCGTCGACTACCGGGCCCGGATGGCGGCTGCCGTCGAAGCGGGCTCGAAAAAGATCCAAAACAAGTTGTGATGCGCCGCGATGCCGACCTTCGCCATCCGGAACTTCGGCTGCCGGGTCAACCAGGCGGAGGCTTTTGCCTGGGCCGACGCGCTCCAGGCCGGCGGCCTCCGGCTCGAGCCTGATTGGGCGAAGAGCGACTTCCTGCTCGTCAATTCGTGCAGCCTGACCAGCCAGGCCGAAAGGGACGTACGCAAATTCCTCCAGAGGGTCCGGCGCGAAAACCCCGGGGCCCGGCTCGTCGTCACGGGTTGCTATGTTCAGCGCGCCGCCGAGGAGATCGGGCAGGGCCCCCAGGTTTCCCTCATTCTTCCCAACAGCGGGAAGAGCCGCCTGGCGGAGAAGGTCCTGTCCCTTATGGAAAAAGAGGCGCCGGTCGGGGGCGAAACTTCGCGGGTGGCCCGCGGCGCCGCGGCCTCCTTCCGCTCGCGCGCGCTCCTCAAGGTCCAGGACGGCTGCGACAGCGCGTGTGCCTTCTGCATCATCCCGAGCCTCAGGGGGAAAAGCGTCAGCGTCGGGCCCGAGGAGGTCCTGGCCTCGGTCCAAAAGCTCGCCGCGCAGGGATACCGGGAGATCGTCCTGGCCGGGATCCATCTCTCTTCCTACGGTGCGGACCTGAAGCCGAAAGGGTCCCTCCTCGGCCTTCTCCGGAAGATCGAAGCCGTTAACGCGCCGGTCCGCCTGCGGCTGAGCTCCCTCGACCCGCGGCGCACCGGCGAGTCCCTCGTCGGGCACATCGCGGGGAACCCGAGGGTGTGCCAGCATTTTCATCTCTCCCTCCAGCACGCTTCGCCGCGGATCCTGAGGCGCATGGGCCGCCCGGACGGCGCGGAGCTTTACGGATCCCTGCTGTCCGGCTTCAGGGAGCGGTCGCCCGAGGCCGCGCTCGGCGCCGACGTCATGGTCGGCTTTCCAGAAGAGACGGACGGGGATTTCGCCCTGCTCGAGGACTTTTGCCGGACATCTCCCCTGACGTATTTTCATGTTTTCTCCTACTCGCCGCGGCCGGGAACGCCGGCGGCGAAGAGGCCTCGAGTTGCGGGCCGCGTGGTCAAGGAGAGGTCGCGCGTCCTCCGTCGGCTGTCCGCGGAGAAAAGCGGCCGCTTCCGCGCCTCCTTCCTCGGTAAGACCCTGGACGGGGTTGTCGTCCGCAGGGAAGGGGAGGGGGGCGAGGTCCTGACGGGGAACTATTTCCAGGTCCGCGTCCCTAGCTGTCCGGCTCCGAAGCGCGAGACGGTGCGGGTACGTATCACCCGCGTCGCCGCGGGCGCCTTGGAAGGGGAAGTCCTTCGCCCATGAACAAAATCCACGTCCTGGCCCCGGAGATCGCCCAGAGGATCGCCGCCGGCGAGGTCATCGAGCGGCCCATTTCCGTGGTCAAGGAGCTCGTCGAGAATTCGCTGGACGCTGGGGCGACGGACATCCGCGTCGAGCTTCTCGGCGGCGGGAAGGGCTCGATCAGAGTCCAAGACAACGGCTCGGGCATGGGCCGGGAGGACGCGGCCTTGTGCTTCCGCCGCCACTCGACGAGCAAGATTGCGGTCGAAAGCGATTTGGCGCGGATCGCGACGCTGGGCTTCCGGGGCGAGGCCCTGACGAGCATCGCCGCCGTCTCGAAGCTCGTCTTGCGCACGTTCGACGGGGCGGAAGAGCAGGGGACGATGATCGAGCGCGAGGGCGAGAAGCTCGTCGCCGTCACCGACATCGGCTTTCCCCGCGGGACTTCGGTCGAGGTCCGGGACCTGTTTTTTAACCTGCCCGTGCGCCGGAAATTCCTCCGCTCGGACCAGTCCGAGTTCGGCCTCGTCGCCAAGTACCTGACGCAGGCCGCCCTCGGCAACCCCGGGGTGCGCTTCCTTCTGTCCCACGGGACAAGGGAGGCGATGAACTGCCCGCCCGTCCAGACGCTCGGTGAGCGGATCTTCCAGGTCTACGGGAAGACCGTCATGGACGGGCTGATGGAGGTCGCCGGGGCCGAAGGGAACGCTGCCCTCTCCGGCTATTCGTCCCTGCCGATGGCGGGGCGGGCCGACCGGTCCCTGCAGCTGTTCTTTGTCAACGGCCGGCCCGTCAAGGACCGGATTCTCCAGGCCGCCCTCAACCAGGCCTATGTGGGCCTCCTCGAGCGGAACCGGTCGGCTGAAGCCTTTCTTTTTGTCCGGCTCCCTCCAGAAGACGTGGACGTCAACGTCCATCCGGCCAAGGCCGAGGTCCGTTTCCGGGACCCCCAGCTCGTCTTCCGCCTCGTTCTCCGGGCGGTCGAGCACGCCACCCTCAAGACCCGCACCATTAAAGAGGTCTATCCGGCGGGGACCGAGCCGGACGGCGTTTTCAAGGTGGCTGAGAACAAGGCAGCTTCGCCGGAGCTCGGTTTCGCCCTCCCGACCGCGGAACCGTTTTCCGGTTTCGATCTGGCACGGGACGCCGGCCCCGTTCCGGGAGTTCCTCCGGGACAGGCGGGGGCGGGGCCCGAGGTCATCGGCCAGTATCTCAACCTGTACATCATCGCGAGCTCTAAGGAGGGGCTTCTCGTTATCGACCAGCACAACGCGCACGAGCGGGTTCTTTTCGAAAAGTACCGCGAGATCGACCGTGTGAGAGCCTGGCCGCGGAAGATGCTCCTCATCCCCGTCCTCCTCGAGCTCTCGCCGTCCGAATCCGCGGCCTTCGACGAGAACGCCTCACTTTTCGAGGAGCTCGGGTTCCGGGTCGAGGCCATGGGTGGCCAGTCCTACGCTCTCAAGGAGTATCCGGACATCTTCAGGCCGGAGGAAGCCCGCGAGGTTTTCCTGGCCCTGCTCGAAGAATCGGGGGAAGACAAAGCCCGGGACAAGAGGGAGCGTTTCCTGGCCACGCTGGCCTGCAAGACGGCCGTCAAAGCGGGGCAGCCCCTGACCCGGGAAAAAATGGGCTATCTCGTGGCCGAGCTCTTCAAGGCCTCGCAGCCCGCCCTCTGTCCGCACGGCCGGCCGGTCGTCATCAGGATCGACAAGTCCCGGATCGACAAGGGCCTCGGCCGCTAGTCAACGCGGGACAGGGGGAAACCCACATTTTGCAGTTTTCCCGAAGAAACAAGCCGCATGCCATTATCTAGCGCTGAGCACGATAAAACGGAGATTTGACCCTCTTCCGGCGATTTGCTAAGATGAACGCGCTTTCGAACCAAGGTGGAACATTCCGGTCACGCCTTGGCTCCATTCTTCGCGAAAGGTGCGGACGGGGAGTGGCGCAGCCTGGCTAGCGCGCCTGCCTTGGGAGCAGGAGGTCGGCGGTTCAAATCCGCTCTCCCCGATGAGCTCCCCCGGAAAGCGCGGGGAATTCGGGGAGAGCCTCTTCCGCTCGGTCACGGGCCGGGTCCTTGCGCGCCTGTAGCTCAGTGGATAGAGCAGCTGCCTTCTAAGCAGCGGGTCGGGGGTTCGAGTCCCTCCAGGCGCGCTCTCTTCGTCCACGAGAAATCTGTCGTCTGTCCGCCTCCGGGATTCCAGAATTGGCGCGATCTTGCGCAGTCTGACGCCGCCTTGGGCATGCGCCGGGCACATCTCCGGGAGCGTCCTCCGGCAGAGGACTCGTGAGCCGTCCAGTTGACTTTTGAGCGCGGTGCCTATAAAAGTGAGGTCGTGAGCATTCGGGCTCAACGTTTTCAGTCTTCCAAGGAGTTCCTATGAGAGCGTTACTCATCCGTCCGCGGCTTGCCGTTTGCCTGATCCCGGTCCTGATCAGCCTATCGGTATCAGCCCCGTCTCCGGTTTACGCCCAGGGCGCCGCCACCGCCCCGGCCAAGAAGGCGATGACCATCGACGATTACTCCAAGTGGCGGACGATCTCCGACCAGGCCCTGTCTGCGGACGGGAGATGGCTCGTTTACGTCCTGGAGCTTACCAATGTCATGCCGGGCGAGACCAAGCCGGTGATGCACATTGTGAACCTCGAGACGAACGCGGACGTCACTGTGAACGATGCAGCCGAGCCCGTCATCTCGCCCGACTCCCAGTGGCTCGCCTATCAGGTCGACCCCGGCGCGGCCCAGCGGGCGCGCCAGGCTCGCGCCGGGACGGACGGTTCGGGCAACACGCTCTCCGGGAATGCCCCTTCGGCGCAGCCCTCGCCTGGGCAGACCGAGTCTGGGCAGGGCCACCGGGGCGGCGGGGCTTCTCCCATCCCACCCCGCCGTGTAGACCTGCGGAATCTCGCGACCGGCGCCGTCAGGTCCTGGGAAAACATCGGGATGTTCGCCTTCGCCCCGACATCATCCTATTTGGTCCTCCGGAGGCGCGGCGGCGAAGCCCCCGCCCCGACGGGCCTGCGGGGAGGCGGTATACCGCCCCAGCCGCCCCAGGCTCCGCCCGTTCGTTCCGGGGCCGCCGCTCCGGCCGGCCCCCGGGGCCAGGACGCCATCCTGCTCGACCTGAGGACCGGCCGCTTCCATCTCCTCGGGAGCGTCGCCGACTTCGCTTTCAACAAGAGCGGCGAGCTCCTTGCCTACACGGTCGACGCGGCGGTGAAGGACGGGAACGGGCTCTTCGTCTTCGACGCCCGCAACGGCCGCATAACGCCTCTTGATAACGACGCTAGGAACTATAACCGGCTCGCCTGGAACGGCACAGGCAGGGCCCTGGCGGTCCTCAAGGGCGTAGAGGTCGAGAAGATGAGAGAGAGAGACAACATCCTCATCGCCTTCCCGGATGTCCCGGCCGCCCTGAGGGACGGCACTCCGGCCCCCGTGTCAGCCATCCTCGATCCGGCCAAGGCGGCGGGCTTTCCCAAGGCTTGGGTCGCGAGCGACCGGGCCGATCTTTCGTGGAGCGACGACGGGAAGCGCATCTTTTTCGGGATCAAGGAGCAGGTCCCCGTCCCGGACACGAAGCGCAAGTCCACGGACGAGGTCGCGAACGTGGACGTCTGGAACACCAACGACGACCGGGTCCAATCGCTCCAGATGGTCCGGGCCGAGCAGGACCGCGACTTCACCTTCCGGGCCGCGTTCGATATCGCGGCCGGGAAATTCGTCAGCCTCGCCGACGAGACGATGCGCGATCTCGACGTCGCCGAGGACGGCGTGTGGGCCGTTGGCCTCGACAGGCGGGCCTACCTGCGCGACGAGAAGGTCCTCCCCGCCGGGGATTATTATCGGGTCAACGCGTCCACGGGCGAGCGGACCCTCATCGTCAAAGATCAGCTCATCGGCCGTCATGTCTTCGGTATCGACCCGCGCGGCGCGCACTTCCTCTATTGGAAGAACGGGACCATCATGGCCTATGACCTTGCCGCCGGGACGACCAAGGCCCTCGGTGCCGGCATGGTCGACTTCACCGACATGGAAGACGACCATCCGGGCACCAAGCCGTCCTACGGCATCGCGGGCTACACGGGCGACGGCAAAGGCGTCATCGTCAACCACCGCTACGACCTGTGGCTCGTGCCCCTCGACGGCTCCGCGCCCAGGAACTTGACGAACGGCTTCGGGAAAAAGAACGAGATTCACTTCCGCCTCCTCCGCGTCGAGCCCCTCGACCCGTCCCAGCCGCACCCCGCGGCGGCACGCCGGATTTTCGACCTGGCCAAACCCCAGACCTTATCCGCCTACGGCGAATGGACGAAGAAATCGGGCTACTATGAATGGGCCGGCGGAAAGCTCAAGGAGCTCGTCTTCGAGGACGCCTTCTACAGCCCCCCCGTCAAGGCCCTCAAGGCCGACGTGTTCCTCTTCACCCGCCAGACGTTCGTCGAGTTCCCGGACCTCCGCGTGTCGGGCCCGGGTTTCAAAAATTCGAGGAAGATCTCCGACGCCAACCCCCAGCAGCAGGACTTCCTCTGGGGCCACCGTCTTCTCTTCGAATACACGAACAAAGACGGAAAGCGCGTGCAGGGCATCCTGGCCATCCCCGACGACTATAAGCAGGGCGAGAAGCGGCCGATGATCGTCATCTTTTACGAGAAGAACTCGCAGAATATGCACATCTACAGCGCTCCGGCCTATCTTCCCAGCATGGGCCGGATGCCGATGCAGGCCACGAGCGACGGCTACTTGGCCATGCTCCCCGACATCTATTTCAGGACCGGGAACTCCCATTCCGATATGCTCGAGTGCGTCGAGGCGGCGACGAAAAAGGTCATCGAGATGGGCTATGCTGATCCGAAAAGGATCGGCGTATCGGGCCACAGCTACAGCGGCGAGGGCGCGGCGTTCATCGGGACGATGTCCAAGATGTTCGCCGCCGTGGGCATGGGAGCGGGGGTCGTCGACCTTTACAACGACTTCAGCATGCCCTGGGGCTGGGGCTACGGATACCAGGGCGGCAGCGGCGATACCGCCTTCCAGTACTACCTTTACGACCAGGGCCGCTGGGGCTTCTCACCCTGGGACAATCCCGACAAATACCATTTCGAGTCGGCCCTCACACACGTCCCCAACGTAACCGCGCCGTTCCTCATCATGCAGGGGACGTCCGACCCGACCGTCGGCTTCATCAACGGCCTGGCCTTCTACGACGCGCTGAGATACAACAACAAACCCGCGGTCCTGCTGGCCTATCCCGACGAAGGCCACGGCCTGCGGGGGCTGGCCAACCGGAGGGACCTGACGATCCGGTTCTTTGAGTTCTTCGACCACTTTCTCAAGGGCGCGCCGGCGCCCAAATGGTGGACCGAGGGCGTGCCGTATCTGAAGAAGGGGGAGGGCGCCGCGAAATAGGCGGACCTCATTCCCGGAAACCGTGGCCGCTCGGACGTCGGCATTCCGGCAAAATGGGCCGAATCAGGGGGCAGTTCCGCGGGGATGAAAAACTCGGTTCAGAGGCAGTATCTTGAGAGGGGCAGGGCGGCACGAGCCGATGCCGAAGGCTGTCATCACAGGCGTCTCTGCGCTCATGGGTCCGGAGGTCCCGGATGAGGAAGACCGCGACTCGATGCTGTCTGTTCATCGGCGTCGTTGTGCTCGGCGGCGTGTGCGCCGTGAGGGCCGACCGCTACCAAGGCCGCTATTGTACAGGCGCCGGAGACGTTGATTTCCTGCGTCTGATCGACGAATCGTTCGCCTTCTTCCATGCCAACCCTGTTGTTCCGAACCTGGCCATGGTCTATCAACCCGAGTGGGATACCTTCGTCGAAGGCGCCGGCTGGAATGCCTGGTGGATACAGAACAGCTACGGCTTTTCTTATGCGGCGGCCCCTTTTCTCCGGGAACCTTGGTCCTCGCTCTTGCAGCGATCGTGGGATCTATTTTGGGACAATCAGGGCGACGGGAAGCGGATGGGCCTGTGGGGAGGGAGTCCCGCGGCCAATCAGCTCTCCTCCTTGGTCGCACCCGACGGCTGCCTGGGGGATGCCGCAGCGCCCGGCCAGATCGTTTACAAACAGGGTGACGGCGACGTCAGAGTGCACGACTGGTTCTACGAGGCCACCGCCGCTGGCGTGGTTGTGCAGGCCGAGATTTTGCTGGTCGGCCGCGACCTCCGTGCCATCCGGTATTATCTGCCGAAGATGGAGCGGGCCTGCGACTTCATCGAAAGGACCAGGGACCCCGAGAACAGCCTCTTTCTGGTTGGCCCCGCCTGTAACCTTCTGGCCCCGAGCTACGGGGGAGTCAAGGAGCCCGGCGGGAGCTTCGGAAAAGGCTACCTGGCGGGGCTTTCGATCACCTATTGCGCCGCCCTGGACCGGATGGTCGAGCTGTATAAGATGACCGGCGACCGGGCCAAACTCGCCGAGTACGAGCGGCGGCAGGCGATGACCAGCCGCTCGTTGCCGCTTCTCATGGCGGCGGGGAGCTATTTCGTCAAGAGCGTGGAGCCGGGGGGCATGAAGCACGGCGTTCTGGGGCAGGAACTGTTCGGATATCTCGAAGGCGTGGCCAACGCCGACGCCGCCGGACTCCGGGTCGTCGATGACAAGACGGCCGAAGGGATCTACGACAGCATCGCCGCTTTCCCGGCCATCCGTCCCTTCGACTTTCTCTTGACCAATGCCCCCGGCCTGGACGACACCTATTGGGGCTGGGGCCGGACATCGGGCCAGGGCTTCGAGGGTTTCAAGCGTTTTGGCGATTGGGTGAACGGAGGGGCTTGGGGGACGGCCGAAGGCCGGGCCATCCTGATGTACGACCGCCTGCGAAAATTCGAGGATGTCCGCCGTTCGGCTTCACGGGCCATGAGATGGGCCAAGGACTTCCGGATGGACGCGCCCTGGTCCCAGCGCGGCGAAAACACCAGCAACCCTTGGTTCGACACGGGCCGGTTCCAGGTCGGCGGCGTCAGCGTGATGATCGACAACTTCGCCATCCCCGCCGCAACGATCCGGGGGCTCTTCGATTTCGAGTACCGTTCCGACAGGCTCATCCTCCGGCCCCGCATTCCCGGGACGATCACTCGATACGCACAAAAGGAGCCGGTCCGCTTCGGCAGCAAGGCCCTCTATCTTTCGTGTCACAACGGCGGGCCGCGGGTGGCGTCGGTCAAGGTCAACGGCCAACGATGGACGACCTGGTCACCCGACGAGGTCGTCCTCCCCTACGAGGAGCTCCCCGTGGATGCGAACGTCGAGATCGCGACGGAAGGAGGATGGCCCAGGGAATCTCCGACGACGGCGTACCCGGTCTTCCCCGCTCTCATCCCCGGAATAGGCGCTGCGGCATACGTTCCCGCTCCGCTGCCCGAGTCGCTGAGAGCGCCATTCGCCGTCCTCGTGAAGATGAAAAGCTTGATGACCAACGAACATGACGCGGATGCTGAGAGGGCGTTTGTCGATGAGGCTGTTCAATCCTGCGAGGCCTGCGGGGTTCGCGCGGTCATGGATCCCGGCCCGGGGTATTACCGCGCGATCACCCCTCAACGCAAGGCGGGCGTCGATAAGTTTTACGAACGGGCGGCCCTCTCCATGTACAAGGGTTTCGTCAAACGCATGGAGACCTATGCCGGCCGGGGCGACGGACGTCAAAAACGAATAGCGTCCCTGTTCTCCGAGGCGCAAAAGTAGGATGCCCTTATAAAAAACTGGCTTCTTTTTCGCTTTCGTCTCCGCGGCCCTGATCAGCCCCGATTGTGCCGGCGAGTCGGACCGACTCTGCGCCCAGCCCTGGGCGCCGACGCTCCCCGCCGACTTCCCGGGAACTATCTTCGCCAGGGTTCCTCCTCCGCTCCTTCGCGGATGCCGATTCCAGCACGAAAAATCTCACCTCCGTTTTGGACCGGAATCAAGGGAATTGACCGGCATGCTCCCTGAGCTTGGCTCTTTCTCTTGTCGCGGGCTCGGCCCGAACGGATATTGACAGGGGGGAGTCGAATGACGGCTCTGGATCGGACGTCGAGAGGATTATAATAATCTCCGGGGTCGCTCGAAGAAGGGCGGCTAGAGCTCTCTTTCCAAAACTGGAGCACGGCGATGCCTGTGGGTCATAAGATGGTGCCCGTTCTGCATGTTCTCGCCGCCCTCGTGGCTTGTTTGGCCGTGGCCCAGGCTCAGGAGGGCACAGACTCTGCGACCGACCTGGCTCGATGCGCATGGAGCACCTCGGCGGGCGTCCGGCTGGCGGTTCACGGCCGGGAAATGGATCTCGAGGTGAGCTCGCTTGCTCATCCCGAGCCGCGCACCATTGAATGCCGGGCTTTCCTGCCGGGGGGCCAGGCCATGGTCGTGAAGGGGATCCACCAGGGGGCCGTGACGGAAACGGGATGGACGTTCACGTATGAGCGCAGCACGGGGGAACGTCGCCAGCTGTACTGCGGCAGCCAGGAACGCGAGTTCACCTTCCCTGTGCCGGCGGAGTGGGCGCACGACAAGCGGATCGGAATCGTTATCGGCATCCCAGGCGACAACCCGGGCTACTTGCGCCTTCGAGAATTGCGTTTGGAGCCGGCGCCGGTGTTTTCCCCCGGGTCTCCAGAGCCCGTTTCTCCCGCCGAAGGGCAGGAAGTGACCCCCCCGGCGGGAGACTTCCTGTGGGCGTGCCCGAAGCCCGGGTCAATCGCCGGCTACGATCTCGAGTGGCGGCGGGAAGGAGAGAGCGTCCGGAGGATGCACATCGCGGCTTACTTCACGAGCGACGCCCAGGGGTTTTGGCCGCGTCGATGGCTTTCTCCGGGGAAGTATGCATGGCGCGTGCGAGCGCAAAGCTCCGCCGGCAGTCTGGGGCCATGGTCGAGGATGATGCACTTTGCCGTTCGCGCGGAACAGGCTCCGCAGGCGCCCGACGTTTCTCCCGGCGTCCGGAATCCCCTCATCATCTTGAATCCGACCATCGACGATGCCGGGTCCGCTTGGGCGCTTATCCCCCGCGACGTGCGGCCCGGTTTTTTATTCCGGGTGGGCGGCTCGCGGGAGTCTATCGCCACGATCTTGGCCGTCGCGCAGGCGGCGGGAACGCCGATTGCCCTCCAGGTCAACGGGCCGCACGATATCATTGCCGGTCATTGGGACCGCGTGCCCTTGGCTCTGCTGGCCCGATGGGCGCGCCAATATCCCGCCCTCAAGGCGTTTTACATCTGTGAGCAGCAGGTGCAGGGCGGGGTTGACAATCCGGAGGTTACGGGCTATTTGGAGCGGCTGATCGCCTTAGGCCGGGAATCGGGACGTCCGGTGTTCTGGGCCGATGCCAACTGGGGGGGCAACATCTGGCTGGAAGCCGAAGCCCGCCCAGACTTCGCCGAGTTCCTGAGGGCGAACTACGGTTACGTCTACCCCTTGTGGAAGATGAACGGCGCCTTCGAGCCGTATTTGGCTCCCGCCGGGCTCCTCGGGCTGTGGCTCAGCCAGACCGTGGCGGCCTGGGGTGTGCAGCCGGAAAGCTACTACTGGACAGAGGCGGGATTTGCCAGCGAAGGGGTTCAACGGGGGTACAAGGAGGGAGAGCGCCGGGATGCTCCGCTCGCCGTCTTCCAAGAGCTGGCGCTGCTGGGGGCCTCGGCAGGAGCGGAGATTTATTCGTTTGAGCCCACGGACGATTTTTGGGGGGAGACCTCATCTCATCCGGAGTTGGAAAACCTGATCTGGCCTTTGTTTCGCATGTTGAAGGACGCCGTGATTCCCGGCTTATCCGAAGTGCAGGCCGCTGTTGTTAGGAAGCACGTCCTCGACCCCGCGGACTTGGTCTTTCGCAGCGACTACACGCCTGCGATGCGCCGTTTATTTGCCAAAACCCTGGGTCTGGCCTACCCCTTCCAGATGATCCCGGCGTCGGGAGACTGCTACTGGATTCCTTTTCTTCCTGCGGCGGGGACACCCGCGGACTCCGACCGCACAACGGGGGCCGTTCCCGGTCCCGGGGCGTCTCGCCCCTCTTGTTCTTCGGACAAGGCAGCTGTTTTCAGAGCAGGCAAGGCGACTTTTGTGTTCAACAGCCGCGTGAACTGGCCCGGGGAGGAGTCATTCTCGATAAAGCTCGCCGGCATCCCCGTCGTCGGCAGGCTGGGGCTGAACGGGTGGGTCACCGCTCTGGATATAAGCGACGAGCAGGCGCGATTGTGGTTTTTCGCGAGGAGAGGCTCGCGCCTGGTCATGGATTTCGATCAGCCGGTCTTTTGGCTGGCGCCGGCCGATAGGGGCCTGTCTCCCGCCTCCGGCTGGAACTTACGGGGGGCATCCGCAACAACATGGTCCGGCCCTGTTCGACACCTCGATATCTCGGCGGACCGAAAACCCTGGGATATCGCCATCAGGCGCTCGAAAAGGAAATCCTCTGAAGCCGGTCAATGAACGTAATTTAAGTCCGGCTACCTGGGGGCGGCTTCGAGGGAAAATTCGATCCTCAGGATTCATGAAGGCGAAGCCGGTCTGCTCTTGATAGCCAGCCTATAGATCGGCTTGACGAGAAAAGCGAGAAAACTCCCCGTGGCCTGCCCGCCCCACATGAGCCGCAGAAGCCGCAGGACGCTCTCGATGAAAAGAGCAAGGGCGACGGCCAACAAGGCCAAGCTCCCGGTCTCGAATATCCCCCGGGACACACTTTCTAGCCCAGGCCCCACGATCGCGAGGGCCACCAGGACATTGAAGCCGATAGAGAAGATGACGTACGGACGAGGCCTGTACCGCCCGTAGAATTCGAGGGTTTTCTGGAGGTCGGAGGGGAGAAACCCCCAGAGAGGAGCGAAGACATAGGAAAGCTCTGAAGACCTATTCCGGATCTTCTCCAATTCCGGGTCCAGGGTGGGGAAGCTCTCTCCACCCTTTCGGAATCGGTAAAAAAACTTCGTTTTTTCGCGGCCCGACTCCGTTAGGGTAAACGGCTCTCCCTGGTATATCACTCCTCCCGCCCTTTCCCACCAGACCTTCGGCACGGGAGAAACGATCTTCAGCGCTCCTTCGATCGGCAAAATCTCGTCTCTTGGGTCGTATTGTGGCCCTTCG
Organism: uncultured Eubacteriales bacterium; assembly: GCA_964551995.1. Lineage (GTDB taxonomy): Bacteria > Acidobacteriota > Aminicenantia > Aminicenantales > Saccharicenantaceae > DATKJS01. The sequence continues at coordinate 16,094 of CAZKFD010000013.1, read as the reverse complement.
GACTTCAACCGGAGCCTGAGGAGGGCCGATAACAGGCTTCCGATGGGTTCGCTCGTCGATACGACCGCCGCCAGCCGGAAGAAACCTTCCGCTGCGGCCGCAACAGCCAGTACGCCGACCCAAGCTGGGATAGATATCCCCAAGCCGGCCTTTCCGCCGGTCGCCAGGTTGATGACGAACACGAGTACGAACGGAACGGCGACTGCTGTTTCCAGCGCGGCCGACCAGAACGTCGCGCGGGCCGGATCCAACCCTGTTTCGTGATAAAATCGTTCCTGGCTTCTGGCCGGCAGGAAGCCGAGGAATGGCTGCGCCGCCCAGGCCAGGAGGTTTTTCCGTCCCTGGATCCGGTCGGTGCGCAGACTGGCCATAAATTCGCGCTCCGATTCCTCCGTCCATTCGACGTAAGCGCGGATGGTGTCCCGGCCCGTCCAGGGCTCCATTCGATAGACCCACTCTCCACCGGATTTTTCGACGGTCACAATCTCGTAGAGATCCTCCCCGATCCGGACCGCCGTTCCCGGGTGTCCCGGCCGACGCATCCCGCCTTCGATCCGGGGCCGGAAACGGGGATGCGGAGCGGGGAGACGGATTTCTTTCGTCATGGAAACTGAAACTTCCGTTTTTATCGCCCTATCCCATCGTAGGGAATGATAATGCGTGCCCCAAGAGAGAATCAAGATCAATACTCGGCCCAGCCGGGTGAGGCCGGGCTGAAGGGCGACATTCAGGCCGCGGCTTTCAGGGCCGAAAGCCCGCGGCGAAACCTCCGCGTGCCGACCGGCCGGGATTTGCATCACTCCGCAAGCGGGATTTTGGCATTATGAGTGGGAAGTCCCGGGCTTCAGACGTGAAGGAGGCGGAATTCCTATCGCCTCGCGAGCCTTCCATTCAGCCAATCCCCTTGAGGGCGTCGCCAACTGCGCGGCTCGCCGCCTCCGGCGACCTTGAGAACGAGAATGCTGGCTCCCGAAACGGGGATCTCAACCCTTTTCAGCCCGTCCGATTTCCGGACGGGTCCGCTCGTCCAGAGGACTTTTCTATCTCCGACCACGGAAAACTCGAGCGTTTCCGATTCCTTCATTTCCGGGCTTGAATCGTCGATGCCCACGTCGGCCGAGAAGGTTGCGAATAGTCCGTTGATGTCATACCCGACTTCCGAGCCGGACCGCAGGCCGAGGCCGTCGTCAAACCGTCGGCCGCCGACCAGAAGAGACTGACGCGACAGGATCCACTCGCGTGGGATCCCCCTGGCGTCGGAGGTCATCCGGGATGGTTCGAGCTCGGAGATTGGAATTTCTTCGGGCATCAGCTCCAGCAGCGTGAACGTTGTCCGGGCCGCCTTGGGGCTCGTTGAACCGTCGTCCCAGACGGTTCGCACCTCGACCGTGGTGGGCGTCTTCGGATCCAGGCCGTGGAGCGGGAACGAGGCTTTGGGAGTATGGCCGGCGAGGGTCCCGTTGACAAAAACGTCGTAGCCGTCGTTGAGGTAGTACTGGGGATTCCACTCCAGGTCAGCCCCGTCCAGGCCGCGCCTCAGGACTCTGATCCCTCCCGGTTCCCGGACCGCGAACTTGTAGGAGCCGGCCGGATCGAAAGACACGTCCCAATCGGCGTCGCCCGTCCGCGACGGCCGGAGCCGCACGGCAGACCATCCTTGATGGTTGCAGATTTCGACCGCGAGCTCTCCCGAGGCGTCCTTCGCCGTTGCGCTCTTGACGACGAAATTCCGACCGCGGGGGAACACAAAATGGATCTCGTAGGGGTCGTCCTTGATGAGGTGACTTTTCCCCCTGAAATGGCGGCCTCCGTTCTCGGAGTTGAGGGCGGCGAGGTCCACCCAGCCTTGGGTGATGTGGCGGCTCGTCGAAATCATCTGAATCTCGCCGGAATCGGGAACGAGGGTGAGGACGCGGCAGGCGGCCGGAGGGACATCCACAGCCATTCCGGCCTCCCAAGCGCCGAGGTATTCCTGATTCCAGAAGTCAAAGACATGAACGGGTTTCTTATCGGGGAGGCCCAAGTCCGCCCATCGGACGAGAGTCGTCTCGGATGCGGATGGATCGAGGTTGAACAGGCCCACAACGTCGTAGGCCCGGCCGAGGTGGCGGATCTTGAGGTCCCAAATCCGCTTGGACCTGGGAGACGGGAACAGATCCAGGGGCCTAGCGTCCACTGCGGGGAAGACCCGCTTCAGGACTTCGACCCGGTCCTCGGGGAGATCAGGCATCCGGTCACTGGCGAACAGGGCTTGTCCCGTCAGCCCCTGCAGCGTCACCCACGCCCTCGCTTGCCCCACGGTCAGGGGTGGACGGAGCAACATCACGTCGGGGTCTGTGTACCAAAGAATGTTGTGCTGATAATAATGGTCCATGGTGGCGCCAAAGGCCGTCAGGAACCCCTCCCAGCCGAGGACGACATCGCCTCCCGTTCGGGCGCCGTTCATGATCCCCGCGCCCTCGAGGGGGATGCCCCAGCACCCGAGGAGGTAGCGATCGGGACCGATGGCCGAGCGGATGCTGTCCAGGGTTTTTCGATAGAGGATCTCGGGATCTCCGCCCTTCTTTTTCATGGAGGCGCCATTTGAACGGTATTCGTTGACCACGACCGGCTGGCCGTCGATTTTGAAGTAATCGTAGCCCCAACCCACGAGTGTCGCGAACAGGTCCTTCAGGTACTGGCTCGACCGGGGGTTCGAGGGATCGACCAAGTAATCTCCTTCCCAGGTTTTCGAGGCGCTCGTCCCGTCCTTCTTGAGCAAGAAGACGCCCTTCGCGTTTTGAACGACGCTCCGGCTGCTCTGCCCGTGGGGCGCTATCCAAATGCCCGGCGTCAGACCGAAGGACTTGATACCCGCCGCCAGGCGGCCCATGCCGCCCTTGAAACTATCGCTTAGCGTCGTCCAGTCGCGAGGACCGCCTTTGCCATAACCTTGCCAGCCGTCATCAATCTGGACGTACCTTGCGCCATAATCCCTGAGGTTCGCGCCAAGCCAACGGGCGTTCGAGAGAACCTCGTCCTCGTTGACGTCCTTGTAGTAATAATACCAGGAACACCATCCCGACGGGGGGACCGGGAAATGATCCTTGTCGACCGGCCTGAAAAACTTGACGCCCAACCGAGCCTTGAAATAGTCCTTGATGACCGTCCCGTCGTTGAGCCGGACTTCGTCCGTTTGAGGATCATAAGTTCCTGCCGCGAGAGGGGTGTCGACGGCGCCCAGGGTGATGACGAAAAGGTCCTTGTTTGGTCCGTCCTGAACCCGGCAGGGCACGGGATGAGGCCAGACCTGGGCTTGAGGGGCCTGCTCGACGGCGGCCGGTCCTCGGGACGTCCCCCCAATCAGGGCGAGCAGACTAAGCACGACGACCATCCGAGTCCGGTTCTTCATCGTTATGCTCCTTTTGTCCCGGCGAGTCGATTTCGAGGGCTTTTCTCCCGATTGGGTTCGGCCCGGGACAGATTCAAGTTCAGCCACTTCTCCAGGCTCGCGAAGCATGATGCGCGCTGGTCCGGTGTGAAATCGCGGATGCCGACGCCATGGTGGCCGCCCTTGACGACGATCTTGACCGCGTCGGTCCGCCCGATCAGCGGAATCTGTGTCGAGGCCCAGGGGTCGAGCTCGCCGTAGATATAGATGACATGGTTGGCCTCATACTGCAGAAAACGATAGACACGGTCCATCGTCGACGGGTCGAACACGATCTTCACGCCCTTGGGGCAGAGGACGGAATTGCTGGGGTTCGCCAAAGCCTTCATGAGGCCGTTGAAATCGGAAACGTCATAATTGTAGTAGCCGATCTCTCGAAATGCCTGGTACATGAAGGGTTCGAAGGCCTTTTGGCCCTGGTCCGTATAGAAAAAGAACGTATCGATCTTCTTGTAATGATCGAACAACGCCGTGGCCGGAGCCTCCGGCCCGGGGATGTCTGAGGGCTTGAACGATCCATATTGCCCAAAAGCCAGGGGGTATTCCAGGACGCCGTACTCGTAGGCCTCCGCCAATCCCAGGCTGACCGTCCACTTCATCTTCTCGGCCCAGCTCTTGACCAGGGGCATCAGCTCGTCTTCTCTCCGAAACAAGGCCTTTTGATAATCTCTGATCTTCGCCCGCGTCGGTTCGTCACCGACCGTTTCGAGAAAATGATAAATCCGGGGATCCTCTTGGGTGACGTTGACCGGGGCCGAATACGCGACGGTGGCGGCGACATCGTCCGGATAAAAGCACTTATAAAAGAGGGCCGTCTGTCCTCCCTTGCTGGCGCCCGTGCTGATCCACGGGCCCGGATAGAGAGCCTTCAACGCGTGCACGATGGCGTGGAGATCGTCGGCGGCTTGACGAACGGTCAAGTCGTCCCAATTCAGAGGCGAGGGGACGGATTTTCCGAAGAAACGGTGCTCGACATTGACTTGGTTGGCACCGAGGAGGCACGTCAGCTCCCCGGCCCTGTTTCCAAAGGCCGCGTATCCCTCGGTCACGAGGACGACAGGCCTGTCATAGCCCGCGTGCGAAACGAAGAATCGTTGGCGGAACTCGGCGCCGTCCGGGTTCTGATGGTCGAGGGGCTGTTCGATCATGACCTCGCAAGCTTCTCGAAACGACTGGCCATCGAGACGTGCCGCGCGAACCTCGGCGACGCCTGGCAGCGACCGGATTCTTTGGAATAACTCGGATTCCGGCTGGGCGCCTTGCGGCAGGGCCGGACTGAGGAGAAGAAGCTGGACGACCAGAACGAAGGCGAGGGATTTCAGAATCCGCATGAAGCACCTCTCTGGCCGGGAACGATCCGCACTTAAGGAAGATACCGCCTTCTCCTGAAAGGTGTCAAGATAAGGAGAACGCCCTGAACCGGTACCTTCGGTCACCCTGAGCTTTGCGGCCATCCTCAGCCATGGGCGGAGGCGACAGTTTTTCCCCTGCCCGGCGACCCTTGAGTCCTTCATTGTGGATCCATGGAAAAGTCACCGTCCCTATCCTCCAGGCTTTGAGCGTGCCAGGATTCGTTCCCGGCTGTTCGCTCCGAATATCCGCTTCTTACGGCCAACCAAATGGCCTCTTGGAACGTATATATCAACAGAGCCTGATGGCTAACTCTACGTTCGCGGAGGAGTCCATGACATCTCTCACCCCCCGGCCTCTGAAGCCGCTTCTCGCGCTTCTCGTCCTCGTCGTCGCCCTCTGGAGCGCCCTTCCTCTCGACTCCCAGGAGAGGCCCCTGTGGATGCGCTATCCGGCGATCTCGCCGGACGGGCAGAACATCCTTTTCTGCTACAAGGGCCATATCTACCGCGTCGCTTCCTCGGGCGGCCAAGCCGTCCCCCTGACGATCGGGAGCGCTTACGATTTCTCCCCCGTCTGGAGCCACGGCGGCAAGCTTGTCGCCTTCGCCTCGGACCGCTACGGTAACTTCGACGTCTTCGTCATGCCGGCCGCCGGCGGCGAGGCCCGGCGCCTGACGTATCACTCCGCGGACGACATCCCGTCGAGCTTCACGGCCGACGACACGCGTGTCCTCTTCAGCTCGACACACCAGGACCTGGTGACGAACGTGCAGTTCCCGAGCCCCGAGTTCCCGGAGCTCTACAGCGTCCCCGTGACGGGCGGCGAGGCGGCCCTCGTCTTGACCCAGCCGGCCATCGCGGCCACGGTCAGCCCATCCGGAGACAAGATCATCTACCACGACCAAAAGGGCTACGAGAGCGAATGGCGGAAACACCACACCTCGTCGGTGGCGCGGGACATTTGGGTTTACGACCTGAAGACGAAGAAAAACACCCAGCTCACGACCTTCAAGGGCGAGGACCGCAATCCCGTGTTTGACAACGACGGCGACGTCTTCTACTACCTGAGCGAGCGGAGCGGCTCGTTCAACGTGTACCGAAGCTCCCTGAGCCATCCGGAGCAATCCGAGCCCGTGACCTCGTTCACCAAAAACCCCGTCCGGTTCCTGACCCGCTCCAGGACGGGCGTCCTGTGTTTCGGCTTTGACGGCGAGATCTACACCAAAGCCGACGGCGCCTCCCCGCGGAAGGTCGAGGTTCGGATCGCCGAGGACGGCGGCCAGGTCCTCCAGCGAACTCTGCCCGTCCAGGGCGGCATCACCGAGATGCGGCTCTCGCCGAACGGCAAGGAGATCGCCTACGTTTTCCGGGGCGAGATCTTCGTCGGCAGCGTCGAGGGCGGAGTGGCCAAGCGCATCACCAACACCCCTTGGCAAGAGCGGAGCGTGAGCTTCAGCCCCGACGGGCGGAGCCTGGTCTATGCCGCTGAAAAGGACAACAACTGGGACATTTATATGACGTCGATCGTCCGCAAGGAGGAGCCCTACTTCTTCGCCTCGACGATTCTGAAGGAAGAGTCGGTGGTGGCCACGCCGGCGGAGGAGTTTCAGCCGGCGTTCTCACCGGACGGCAAGGAAGTAGCCTACCTGGAGAACCGGGTCGTGCTCAGGGTCGTCAACCTGGCCACGAAGCAGACCCGGACAATTCTCCCGGCCGAATACAATTATTCCTACTCCGACGGGGATCAGAACTACCGCTGGAGCCCGGACGGGAAGTGGTTCCTGGTGCAGTTCGGGCACGTGCGGCTGTTCACGCCCCAGGTCGGCCTCGTCTCGAGCGACGGCAAGGGACAAGTCATCAACCTGACCCAGAGCGGTTTCGCCAACTTCGACCCCCGCTGGGGAATGGACGGGACGATGACCTATTTCGCCTGCACGCGGGAGGGCGCGGCCAACCTGTCCGGAGGCACGGTGACCCTGGACATCTACGGCCTGTTCTTCACCCGGGAGGCTTACGACCGCTTCCGGCTGTCAAAGGTCGACTATGACCTGCTCAAGGAACAGGAGGACAAGGCCAAGGAAGAGAAAGATAAAGCCGACCAGGCCCAAACCAAGGAAGCCAAGGGCAAGGCGGCCGTCAAGAAAGAGGAGTCGAAAAAGGACATCGTCATAGAGTTCGAGGGTCTGCACGACCGCAAGGCCCGTTTCACCATCGCTTCGGCCGACATCGCCGACATGGCCCTGACCAAGGCCGGGGACAAGCTGTTCTATCTGGCCAGCTTCGAAAAGGGCTACGATCTCTGGGTGACCGAGCTCCGGACAAAGGAGACCAAGCTCTTCCTCAAGCTGGGCGCCTCGAGCGCCGGCATCGAGCTCTCGGCAGACGGCAAGGCGCTTTTCGTCCTGGCAGACGGCAAGATGACGAAGATCGACCCCGAAAGCGGCAAAGCGGAGCCGGTGGCCATCGGCGGCGAGATGGCCCTCGACGAGGCCGCGGAGAGGGCCTACATGTTCGACCACATGTGGCGTGAGATTAAACAGAAGTTCCTGGTCGCCGACCTCTACGGGGCGGACTGGGATTCCTGGTACGCGACATATCGCAAATTCCTGCCCTCCATCAACAACAACTATGATTACGCCGAGATGGTCAGTGAGATGCTGGGCGAGCTCAACGCTTCCCATACCGGCTGTTACTATTCCCGGCCTTCACCGTATTCGGCGCCGCCGGCCGACGCCACGGCCTCCCTGGGCCTCTTCATGGACTACGACTATGCCGGTTCCGGCCTGAAGGTGGCGGAAATCCTGAGCGGCGGACCGCTTGACAAGGCGGACCTCAAGATTCGGGCGGGGGATATCATCGAAAAGATCGACGGCCAGGTGATCGACGGCGCGGTCGATCACTACAAGTTTCTGAACCGGAAAGCCGGTCAGCTCACGTTGCTCTCCGTCTACAGCCCGGCGACGCAGAAGCGCTGGGAAGAGGCGGTCAAGCCCATTACCCTTGGCCAGGAGAATCAGCTCCTCTACCGGCGCTGGGTCAAGGCCCGCCGAGCGGAGGTCGACCGCCTCTCCGGCGGCCGGATCGCTTATATCCATGTCCGGGGCATGGACGATGCGAGCATGCGCACGGTCGTCGAGGAGGCCCTGGGCCTGGGCATCGACAAGGAGGCGCTCATCGTCGACACCCGGTTCAACGGCGGCGGAAGCCTGCATGACCAGCTCTCGGACTTCCTGGCCGGGAAGAAGGTCTTCGACATCGTGCCGCGCGGCCAGCTCGTCGGCTACGAACCCTACGACAAGTGGATCAAGCCCTCGATCGTCCTGATGGGCGAGTGCAACTACTCCGATGCCCACCTTTTCCCCGTCGAGTACAAAATCCGGGGGATCGGAAAAACGCTCGGCATGCCCGTGCCGGGCACGGGAACCTTCGTCTGGTGGGAGCAGCAGATCGACCCGACGATCGTCTTCGGCATCCCGCAGGGCGGCTGGCGCACGCCGGACGGTAAGCTGTGCGAGGGCAATCAGCTCGAGCCGGACATTTTGGTCAAAAACGACCCGGACGTGATGGCCGCGGGGCGGGACCAACAGATCGAGGCTGCGGTCAAGGAGCTGCTAAAGAAATAGCGGGACGCGCGCCGGCGCGGCGCCCCCGCGCCCGGCGTCCCTTCCCGGTCCAAAGAAGCGCCCCTTGCGGGCCGGCGATGCCGTCCGCTCTTCGCTGAGCCCAGGGGTAAGACTTTTCCTCCCCGAAGTCCTGGTTCGCTGCTGCAGACGGAGGCAGCCTTTCTCTCACCGGGCACCGGAAAAGACGGATTCCCTCACCCCCGGGGGTGAGACAAAAATTGGTAATTTCACCCAGGCAATGCTCACCCCCGGTGATTGACGCAAAATGTCGCCGGGATGAAACTTGGCGCCGTCGGAACAGTTGGTATGTCTCCTATGAAACAAGTTTCCGCCAGAGAAAAAAATCACCACCGGGCGTCAGTTATTACAGGCTTTCGGGTGACTAAAGAATTTGACAGGAGTTGTCAAAACCCCTGAGCTTTGGAAACCATCATGGCATCGAACCTCGGCGAACTCCTGCTCAGAGAAAAAATCATCACCGCGGAACAGCTCCAGACTGCCTCGGAATTCCAGAAGAAAAACAGCCTGCCGGTCGGGACGTCGCTGGTCCAGCTCGGCTACATCTCCGAGGAGGAAATCGCCCAGGCGCTGAGCCGGCAGCTCGGCTACCCCTACATCGACCTCGACCAGTTCGAGGTCTATCCCGAGGTCATCAACCTGATCCCCAGCGACGTGGCCAAGAAGTACGCGGTCATGCCCATCCACCGCATCCGGTCCTTCCTGACCCTGGCGATGGTCGACCCCACAGACCTCGAGGTCATCGAGGACATCAGGTTCCGGACGGGTCTCAGCATCCAGCCGGTCATCGCCTCGGAGTCCGGCGTCATCAACGCCATCAACAAATACTATGGAACGGCCGACTCCATCCGGGTCAAAAAGATCGTCGAGGACATCGAGCTCGCCGAAGAGGGCAAGATCAACATCGTGGAGGTGGACAGCGACGAGTCCGACCTGGATGAGCTCGAGTCCGAGGCCGAAGAGGCCCCGATCATCAAGCTCGTCAACCAGACCTTTATCGAGGCCGTCAAGCGGGGTGCGAGCGACGTCCACTTCGAGCCTTACGAAATGACCTTCCGCATCCGGTACCGCATCGACGGGGACCTCTACGAGATCGTCAACCTGCCGCTCAAGTACAGGAACCCGGTCATCTCCCGCATCAAGATCCTCTCGAACATGGACATCGCGGAGAAGCGCCTGCCGCAGGACGGCCGGATCAAGATGCGGGTCAAGCTCGACAGCGGAAAAAAGAAGGAAGTCGACATGCGCGTCTCCTCCCTGCCGACGATGTGGGGGGAAAAGGTCGTCTCCCGAATCCTCGACAAGGAGATGCTCAAGCTCGATCTGACGCAGCTCGGGTTCGAAGAGGAGTCTCTGGCACTCTTCCAGGATGCCATCCATAAGCCCTGGGGAATCGTCCTCGTGTCCGGTCCGACGGGCAGCGGCAAGACGAACACTCTCTACTCCGCCGTGTCGACGATCAACTCGCTCGACATGAACATCATGACGGCCGAGGACCCCGTCGAATTCAACATCCAGGGGATCAACCAGGTGCCGGTCCGCGACGAGATCGGATTGACGTTCGCCTCCTGCCTGAGGACTTTTCTGCGGCAGGACCCCGACGTCATGCTCGTCGGCGAAATGCGGGACGCCGAAACCGTGGACATCGCCATCAAAGCGGCCCTGACGGGCCACCTCGTCTTCTCGACGATCCACACGAACGACGCGGCGAGCTCCATCACCCGCATGGTCAACATGAACGTCGAGCCGTTTCTGATCGCCGACTCGCTCATCCTCGTCGTGGCTCAGCGGCTCGTCCGCCGGCTCTGCAAGAAGTGCGCCCAGCCGCACAGCCTGCCCGAGGGCTCGCTTCTCGAAATGGGCTTCCTCAAGGACGAGATCAAGGGCCTCCACATCCAGCGCCCGAAGGGGTGTGACGCCTGCAACAAGACCGGCTACAAGGGTCGGACGGCTCTTTTCGAGGTCATGAAGATCGATGAGGACCTGCGGGAGCTGATCCTCGCCCGGGCCCAGTCCCGGGAGATCAAGCGGAAGGCCATCGAGAAAGGCATGCTGACGCTGCGCCGGAGCGGGCTGACGAAGATCAAGGCGGGGATCACGTCGGTCGAGGAAGTCCTGCGCGAGACGGTCCGGGACGAATGAGAGAACAAAGAAGGAGAGAACCATGGCCAAGGCAATGTTCGAGCTTCTGAAGGCGTGCGTGGAGACCGACGCGAGCGACCTCCATATCACGACGTATATCCCTCCGCGAATCCGCGTCCACGGCGCGCTCAAGGACATCGACCACCCGCCGCTGACCCCTTCGGAGACCAAGGAGATCATCTACAGCATCATGACCGACAAGCAGAAGAAGCTCTTCGAGGAGAAGTGGGAGCTGGACTTCTCCTTCGGTGTGAAAGAGCTCGGCCGCTTCCGGGCCAACGTCTTCATGCAGAAGGGAGCCGTCGCCGGCGCCTTCCGCCGGTTCCTGCCGACGATGTGGAGCTTCGCCCAGCTCGGCATCCCCCAGCGGGTCCAGCAGCTCTGCTACCTGCCCCGCGGGTTGATCCTCGTCACCGGGCCCACCGGGTGCGGCAAGTCCACGTCTCTGGCCTGCATGATCGAGCACATCAATCACGAGCGGGGGGTCCACATCGTGACCATCGAGGACCCCATCGAATACTATTTCACGCCGAGGCGGTCGATCATCAACCAGCGCGAGCTGTTTGCCGACACGCAGTCCTACGCGAACGCCCTGCGGTCGGTTCTGCGGGAGGACCCGGACGTCGTCCTCGTCGGGGAGATGCGCGACCTCGAGACGGTCGAGGCGACGCTCCGGGTCGCCGAGACGGGCCACCTGACGTTCTCGACCCTGCACACGAATTCGGCCGTGGAATCCATCAACCGTATCATCGACATCTTCCCCACCCAGTACCAGACCCAGATCCGGATCATGCTGTCGATGTCGCTGGAGGCGGTTATGACCCAGGCCCTCCTGCCGCGGTCGGACGGCAAGGGCCGCGTTCTGGCCATGGAGATCATGATCCCCAATTCGGCCATCCGGAACCTCATCCGGGAAAACAAGATCCACCAGATCTACTCGACCATGCAGATGGGCCAGGAGAAGTTCGGCATGCAGACGTTCAACCAATCCCTGGCCAATCTGTATTTCCGCAAGCTCATCACCCTCGATGTGGCGATGGGCATCACGTCCTTCCCGGAGGAGTTGACCGACATCATCCAGCGCCGGGAAGGGCTCAAGATGGCCGCCGCGGCGGCGTCGGCGAGAAAATGAGAAGACGTCTGAGAAAGGCGAGGTGAACGATGCCAACCTATGCATGGAAAGGCAAGAACCGGTACGGAGACATCGTCGGGGGCGAGAGAATCGCGCCCTCGACGGACGAGCTGGCAAGGATCCTCCAGAAGGACCAGATCACCGTCACCAGCATCGCCCCGGTCAGAAAAGGAATCCGGATCCCGTTCCTGAAGCGGGAAAAGGTCAGGCTTAAGGAGCTGGCGATCTACAGCCGCCAGCTGTCCGTGCTGATCGATGCGGAGCTTCCTCTGATCCAGAGCTTGAGCATCCTCGAGGAGCAGCAGAAAAACAGGTATTTTCGGCAGGTCATCCGGACCATCAAGGAGGATGTCGAGGCGGGATCGACCCTGAACCAGGCCAAGAGGAAGCACCCCAAGGTCTTTGACGACCTGTATTGCAACCTTGTGGCTTCAGGCGAGCAGAGCGGTTCCCTGGACGTCATGCTGCGGCGCTTGGCCGAATACATCGAGCGCAGCGTCAAGCTGCGGGCCCAGGTCCGGCAGGCCATGATCTATCCCACGGCCATCATCATGTTCGCCATCCTCGTGGCCGTCTTCCTCCTCTGGAAGGTCATCCCTGTCTTCGCCTCGATCTTCCGGGACCTCAACGCCGAGCTTCCCTTCCTGACGGCCTTCGTTATCAAATTGAGCCACTTCACTCAGAAGAACATCGTGTTCGTCTTCCTCGGCCTCGTCGGCCTGTTCCTGGCGTTCCGCTATTACCGGAACACCCGGCAGGGGCGCTGGACGACCGACCGCCTGATTCTCAGGATCCCGCTCTTTGGGGCACTCCTCTACAAAGTGGCCATGACCCGCGTCACGCGGACGCTGAGCACGCTCATTTCCGGTGGTGTGCCTATGCTCGAGGCCCTCAAGATCACCGCCTCGACCGCGGGCAACGTACTCATCGAAAAGGAAATCCTCGACGCGCGGACGCAGGTTTCGGAGGGCAAGACATTGAACGAGGCCTTCAAGGTGTCGGGGCGCTTCCCGCTGATGATGCTCCAGATGATCAACGTCGGCGAGGCGACGGGAACGCTGGACGATATGCTGAACAAGCTGGCGAGCTTCTACGACGAGGAGGTCGAGACGAGCGTCGCGGCCCTCCTCTCCGTCCTCGAACCGATCATGCTCATTTTCGTCGGCGGCATCGTCGGCAGCCTAGTCATCTCCATGTACCTGCCGATCTTCAGCCTGCTGTCGAAGTTCTAAGGACGGGTGGGCCACGGCGAGGGGGCGCGGCGCGGGCGAGAAAAAGGGACCGAGGATTTCCGGGAAAGAGAGGATGAGTCGATGAAGGAACGGATCGACAAACAGAGCATCCTCTGGATGATCATCTTCAGAGGTCTTATCGTCACCCTGCTCCTGCTCCTGGCCCTGGCCATCGAGTATTCGGCGTCATTCAGCTTCTCCTTCATCACCTTCATGGAGATCATCCTGGCCGCTTATGTTCTGTCGGCCGCCTATTTCCTTTTCTATTACTGGGGCCGCTTCCTGACCGCCCAGGCCTACGTACAGCTCTTCGGGGACCTCCTCCTGATCACCGCCCTCGTCTACGCGACGGGAGGTGTGGCCAGCTCGGCGTACTTCCTGTATGTCTTCCCGATCATGGGGGCCGGCCTCGTCCTCTCGAGTCGCGCCTCCTACATGGTTGCGAGCCTGGCGTCCATTCTGTTCGGCGGCCTCGTGGACGGGATGTACCTGGGGATGCTCCCTAGGACGGTCGTGGGCGGAGGCGTCGAGCTGGAGCTGGGTTCGGTCCTGTACACTATCTTCGTCTCCTGGAGCGCGTTTTTCCTCATCGCCTTCCTGACGAACTCGCTGGCCGGGCGGCTGCGGAAAACCCGGTTCGCCCTTCAGGAAGCGGAGAAGGAGCTCCTCGTCCGCGAACGGCTGTCCGAGGCAGGACGCATCTCAGCGACCCTGGCTCATGAGATCCGGAATCCCTTGGCCGCCATCTCGGGCGCCGTGCAGGTCCTGAGGAAGGAGCCGGCCCTTCGAGCGGAGCAGCGGGAGCTCATGGAGATCGTCCTCAAGGAGTCCGACCGGCTCTCCCAGAGCCTCGGCCAGTTCCTGGATTTCGCCCTGCCGGGCAAACAGGTCTTCTCGGTGATCAACTTGCCGGATATCCTCGACGAGACGTTCAAGATCCTGCGGGCGGGGGGCGAGCTCAACGGGCGTGTCCGGGTCGAGGGGAATTTTCTGAGCTCGGGGCTCCGCTATTACGGCAGCCAGGCCCAATTCCGGCAGGTCTTCTGGAACGTCGTTAAGAACGCCATCAAAGCCATGCCAGACGGGGGGGTCCTGACCGTCGATTTCGGTTCGCCGCGCGAGGGCGAGATCGAGCTCCGGTTCTCCGACACCGGCCGGGGCATGACGGACGAGGATAAGGAGCACCTCTTCGAGCCGTTCTATTCGGGGTTCGAGGGCGGCCGCGGCCTTGGGCTCGCGGTGGTGCGGAGGATCGTCGACGATTACGAAGGGCGGATCGGCATCCGCTCCGAGAAGGGCGTGGGGACGGAGGTGACGATCAGCCTCCCGGTTCGCGAGCCTCCCGGGCGGTAAGGCAAGAAACATGGACAACATTCTGGTCATCGACGATGAAAAGAGCCTCCTCGACCTCCTCTCGGTCGTTTTCAAGAAAGAGGGCTACCGGGTCTGGACAGCGCTCTCGGCCCCCAAGGGCTACGAGGTCTTCGAGACGGAAAGCATCGACCTGGTCGTGACGGACATCAAGATGCCAGGGACCGACGGCCTGGATGTCCTCCGGTATGTCCTCGAAAAGCGTCCTGAGGTCCCGGTCGTCATGCTCACGGCCTACGGCAGCATCACCCAGGCCGTCGAGACGCTCAAGGCGGGCGCCCTGGATTATGTCGTCAAGCCGTTCGACGTCGAAGAGCTGAAGATCATCGTCAGCCGGGGGCTGGCGGAGCGCCGGCTCCGGGAGGAGAACCTCCGCCTCAAGCGGGACCTTAAGGACCGGTACAGCTTCGAGAACATGATCGGAAAGAGCCGGGCCATGCAGGAGATCTACCTGCTGATCGAGAAAGTGGCCTCCACGGATTCGACGGTCCTCATCGCCGGCGAGAGCGGGACCGGCAAGGAGATGGCGGCCCGGGCCATCCACGTTCAAAGCGGCCGCCGCGACCACCAGTTCGTCTCGATCAACTGCGCCGCCCTTCCCGAAAACCTCCTCGAGAGCGAGCTCTTCGGGCACGCCAAAGGCTCCTTCACGGGAGCGGTGGCGGACAAGAAAGGGATGTTCGAGGTCGCCCAGAGGGGGACGCTCTTCCTCGACGAGGTGGGGGAGATGTCGCCCTGGACGCAGGTCAAGCTTCTCCGCGCCCTGCAGGAGCGGACGGTGCGGCGGGTCGGCGGGACGGAGGAGATTCCCGTGGACGTCCGGATCATCGCCGCCACGAACCAGGACCTGAAGAAGCGGATCCAGGAGGGCAAGTTCCGCGAGGAGCTCTTTTACCGTCTGAACGTGATTTCGTTCGAGATGCCCCCCCTCCGGAAGCGGACGGAGGACATCCCTCTCCTGGTGTCAGCCTTTCTGCAGAAATACTGCGACAAGCTGGGCAAGAAGCCCAAAAGGTTCACGCCCGAGGTCGTCGGGCTTCTGGAGGCCTATCCTTGGCCGGGAAACATCCGGGAACTGGAGAACGTCATCGAGCGCATCGTGGCCATAGAGGACCGGGAGACCGTAACCGCCGGCTGCCTGCCCAAGGAGATCGTTTCCCCCCAGAAGAGCAAGGTCGAGACGCAGTATTTCTTCGAGCCCGGCTTCAGCCTGACGGGTCATATCGACGAGCTGACCAAGAACTATATCAGCCAGGCCCTTATGGCCACAGGCGGCAGCATTCAGAAGGCTGCCCCGCTCCTCGGGCTCAGCTACAGGACGATGCGATACTTGATCGGGAAATACAGCCTGAACCGGGTCCGGAAAAACGAGAAAAAGGTGGCGGCAGATGAAAAAAGGCCGAGCTAATTGGCAAAAAATGTCGCCAGGAGACAATATTCGTCTACTTTTACAGCTTAACGGTCTGGCTGGTTTAATGTTAAATTATTTAATGTCAATAAGATAAGAAATTGTCTAGACTTGGCACGGATATTGCTATAAATCAAGTGTCTGATGAGCAAAGAGACCTTGACTGAGAGAAACAGCAAGGAAAAGGAGGTTTTAAAATGCTCAAAAAGATGAGAGGATTCACCCTCATCGAGCTGCTGATCGTTGTCGCGATCATCGGCATCCTGGCCGCCCTGCTCATTCCGAACGCCCTGGAAGCCATCCAGAAGGCGAAGCAGAAACAGGCCATGAAGGAAATCATGACCATGTCCACAGGTGCCGCGGACTACATCACGGACCACGGCAAC
>CAZKFD010000012.1:0-93165 GCA_964551995.1 uncultured Eubacteriales bacterium | reverse complement strand
CGGCGGCGCTCAAGGACTCGTACAGCTGGGCGTACTACGCGGGCCTTGAGTTCTCTCCTACGGGGCGGATCCGTGGCCGGATCCGGCTGGGCTACAAGACTTTCGACCTGAAATACGTGGAGGGCGAGAATTTCAAGGGCTTTGTCGGCGACTCCCAGGTTTCTGTCCGGCTGGCCAAGCCGTTCGTCGTGCGCGCGTCCTACACTCGCGACACCAATATGTCCATCTGGTACGACAACGTCTATTTCGTGAGTAGCGTACCGGGAGTCGGGGCGTCAGTCTATCCGCTGAAATTCCTGCGCCTCGATTACGATTATTCGTTCGGCAGGTACAGGTATCCAGTGGCGGCGCCCGGCGGCGAGAACAATACGGATGTCAAGCGCCTCGACAACTACCAGATCCATTCCGTCGGGCTCTATTCTAGGATCTGGGGGGAAGCGGCCATTGGGGTCATCGGCAGCCGCTGGGTACGCGATTCGAACGTTGCATCCGCGGCCGGAGTAAGGTATTTTCTAGGGACGAACTTAACGTATAATTTTTAGGATAGCCTTGGATGAGAAGGTTTAGAATGAAAAAGTTTGTCTGCATAATGGCAGCGATTCTTGCAGCGGTCGCGTTAATGTGGGGGCAACCCCAGACGGGACAGTCCACGGCGCAAAACCTTAAGCCGGAAAAGCCTGAGGCGGAAATCCAGGCCCCGCGCGACGCCTTCGTCAAGGCCTATCGGGTCGGGCCGGGCGACCTTCTCGAGATCAAGGTCTTCGAGCTCGATGAGCTCAGCCAGACCGTCCGCGTTTCCGAGGACGGCTCGATCACCCTGCCGCTCCTCGGGAGGGTCGAGATCGAGGGCCTGACCCAGGAGGGCGTCGTCAACAAGCTCGCCGCGCTCCTGGCCGCGAAATACGTCAAGAACCCGCAGGTCACGGTCTTCATCAAGGAATATAAGAGCAAGCAGGTGGCCGTGGTCGGGGCCGTCGACAAGCCGGGGAACTACGAGCTCGTCGGCCGGAAGAACCTCCTCCAGATGATCTCGATGGCCGGCGGCTTCACCGACAAGGCGACAGACGAGATCTACGTCCTGAGGCAGGAAGAGAACGGCGACTCGGTCACGATCCCGATCGACCTGCGCGACCTCCTCATCAACGGGAACCAGAAGCTCAACATCCCGATCGAGCCGAACGACGTCATCAACGTCCCGATCGACCGGGAGATCAAGGTCTTCGTCTTCGGGCGGGTGACGCAGCCCGGGGCGCTGAAGTTCAAGATCTCGGAGAGAGTGACGCTCCTCAAAGCCGTCGCCCAGGCCGGCGGGTGGGCCGAGGGGGCGAAACAGACGGCGGTCGTCATCACGCGAAAAGAGAAGGACGGCAGGGAAACGAAGATCCGCGTCAACGTCAAGGAGATCATCAGCGGAAAGAGGCAGGACATCGAGCTCCAGGAAGGCGACGTGGTGTTCGTGCCGGAGTCATTCTGGTAAAAACCTAGGGGGCGCGCGCGTGAGGCGGGTGCCCCGGATTGAGGCCAACATGGACAACAAAAGGAAGGACAGGAACGGGCTGCAGAGATACGAGGGCCAGAGGTACGAGATCCCGGTCACGGACTACGATTTCGGGCCGGAGACAGAGATCAACCTTAGGGAGTACTGGGAGAAGCTGAGGCGGCGGAAAGGGACCGTCCTTTCGGTCGCGGCCGCGGTGTTCGTGCTCGCGGCCTTCTGGACGTTCATCCAGCGGCCGATGTACACGGCCAAGGGGACGCTGCTTATCGAGAAGGAACCGAACATCCTGAGCTTCGAGCAGGTCTTCCAGATCCAGACGATGAGCGACGACTACTTCCAGACGCAATACAGGCTGCTCAGCGAGCGGGGGCTGGCCGACGACGCCATCGAGAGGCTCAAGCTCTACGACAGCCCGGAGTTCATCGGGATGCCGGACAGTCGGAAAAAGCCCGTGGACCCGACGAATCACGTCTTCCGCGAGAACCTGATCGACAAGTTCTTGGGGCGGCTCAGCGTCAATCCGGTGCGGCTGACGCGGCTCGTCGAGGTGAGTTTCTCGGCGCACGACCCGAAACTCTCGGCCGAGTGCGTCAACACGCTGGCCGACGCCTTCATCGACCTCAATATCAATATGAAGTACGCGGCCACCGAGCAGGCCACGGAGTTCCTGAGCGACCAGATCAAGAGCCTCCAGGCGGAGATCGAGCAGAAGTCGCGCCAGCTCCAGGACCTCGAGGCCAAGGCGAACATCGTGGCCCTGGGGGACAAGGAGACGACGGTTATCGACCGGTTGGGCGAGCTCAACAAGGCGCTGACGGAGGCGCAGATCGACCGTTACAAGAAAGAGGCGGCATACAACGAGATCAAGAATGTGACGCCCGACTACATCCCCGAGGCCATCAACAATACGCTCATACAGCGGCTGAGGGAGGACTACGTCAAGCTCAAGCAGGAATACGATAAGATGGAGGAGCGCTTCCAGCCGGACTACCCGGAGCTCCAGCGGGCCAAGGTCGAGATGGAGACGGCCCGAAAGTCGCTCGACGACGAGACCCAGAACCTGGTCAAGAGTGCCTACTCGGACTTCCAGACGGCGCTCCGGAAGGAGCAGTCGCTCGAGGCGGCCTTCAACGAGCAGAAGGCCGAGGCCTTCAAGATGAATTCGAGCGCGGTGCTCTACAACGGCCTGAAGCTCGAGGTCGAAAACAGGAAGAGTCTGCTCGACTCGCTGCTGAGGCGGGAGAGCGAGACGGGGGTCGAGGCGCGGCTCAAGGGGCTTCGGACCTCGAGCGTGAGGATCGTGGACCGGGCGCGGGTGCCGGTGCGGCCGTCGAGCCCGAGGAAGGCGCGGAACCTGGCGCTGGCGCTGATGCTCGGGCTGATGGGCGGCGTGGGGCTGGCGTTTCTTTTCGACTTCATGGACAACAGCGTCAAGACGAGCGAGGACGTGGAGAGGTACGCGGGGCTGCCGACGCTGGGCGTTGTGCCGCGGTTTACGGTGAACGGGACGGAGAAGGGCTATCTGTACTATAGGCGGAAGAAGAGAGAGCTGAGGCTCGAGGAAGGGAAGGAAGGGAGAGAGGGGAAGGAGAAAGAGCGGGTCATCCAGATAGAGGCGGGGAGGAGTGAGGGCACGAAATTAGCAGGAGGGGCTGAAGGAGAAGCGGCGGGAGGCGTGGAAAGAGAGGCGGGAGTTGCGGAGAAGGGCGAGAAGGGTGCCGAGAGAGGCGAAGCGCCCGCCGCGACGGCCGTGCCGCTTGTCTCCCCGGCCGTGCCCGTCTATCCGCGAGTGATCGAGCTCGTGCCGTTCCATTTCCCGAACTCGCGGCTGGCCGAGAGCTACCGCTCGATCCGGACGTCGCTGCTGCTTTCGAGCGCCGACCAGCCGGTGAAAACGGTGATCGTGACGAGCGCGCTGCCCGGGGAAGGGAAGACCGTCTCGGTCGCGAACCTGGGCGTCACGCTGGCCCAGGCGGGCAAGAACGTCCTCATTGTGGACGCGGACCTGCGGAAGCCGCGGCAGCACCGGATCTTCAACGTCAAGAATACATACGGCCTGACGAGCTACCTGACCGATTCGATCGAGGTCGCGAAGGTCGTCAAGACCACGGCCGTGCCGAACCTGTGGCTCGTCAACTCGGGGCCGGTGCCGCCGAACCCGGCGGAGCTTCTGGGCTCGGAGAAGATGGCGGCGTTCGTGGCGCTTCTGCGCGACAAGTGCGACTACATCCTGTTCGACATGCCGCCTATCCTCGAGATCTCCGACGCGCTCGTCCTGGGGGCGAAGGTCGACGGCATGATCCTCGTCGTCCACGGCGACAGGACCTCGCGCGAGGCTCTCCGGAAGGCGCGGGAGAAGCTTGATCTCCTCAAGGTCAAGACCCTCGGCGTCATCATCAACAACGTCAACGTCGACCACCGCGGCTACCACTACAAGGACTACTATTACAATTACGAGCGGCACTATTGATCCGGGCGGCCCTCAATATGCTGATTGGTCTGATTGGGGTCGGACCATGATCGACCTCCACACGCATCTGCTCTGGGACTGGGACGACGGTCCGGACGACAAGGCCCAGGCCCGCGCCATGTGCGATATCGCCGAGAAGGACGGCATCCGGGCGATGGGCGTGACGCCTCACATCTATCGCCTCTGCCGGCACGGGGACGACCTGGACGTCTTCCGGGCGCGGATGGTGGAGTTCGCCGCCGAGATGGCGGGCGTGCCCATCGATTTCCACTGGGGCGCCGAGGTCTTCGTCCATCCCGGGGTCGTCGCGGCCGTCGAGAGGTTCAAGTTCACGCTCGACGCCACGAACTACGTCTTCCTGGAGCTCCCGAGCGACGCCGTGCCGCCGGGCGCGTCGAACCTCATCTACGGCCTCTTGGCCAAAGGCTTCGTGCCGATCATCAGCCACCCCGAGCGCAACAGGGGATTCGTCGAGAGGCCCGAGCTTCTCTACGAGCTCGTCCTCATGGGCTGCCTCGCCCAGGTCACGGCCATGAGCCTGACGGGCGATTTCGGGAAGGAGACGCGGAGTGCGGCTGGGCTCTTCCTGGTGCACAATCTCGTCCACATCATCGCGAGCGACGCCCACTCGAGTTACTTGAGGCCGCCCGTGCTGAGCGGGGCGGTCGAGGCGGCGCGGAAGATCGCGGGCGGGGCCAAGGCCGAGGCCATGGTCACCGAGATCCCGCAGGCGATCCTCGACAACAAGGCCGTCCCGGACTGGGGGGAGCCGGAGAACCCCCTCCGGCGCAAGACGTGGACGGAACGCCTCCCCAGGCCGAAAAAAAAATATCTTGTAAAAATAAAATGACTTTGTGCTAAAATTGTCGCAAAGGAGGCCGAGAGATGCTAAATTTTGGCATTTTCAGGTCGCGGGTATTGGTGATGGGTTTGGTGGCGGCTTTCCTGCTTCTGCTCGTGCCGATGGAGAGCTTCTCGCGGCAGGCCCCTAGCGGCGGCACACTTACGGGCTATCTGTACGGCGCGGACGGCAAAACGCCCGTCGTCAACGCTACGGTCAAGATCCGGAACCTGAACACGCAGAAGGAGTACACGAGCCCGACGGACAACAAGGGAATGTTCAGGATCGCGGGCATCGATGAAGGCTGGTACACGCTGAGCGTCACTTCGGTCCTGGGCGAGTACAACCTGAACTACGGCGTTTACATCAAGTACGGCGAGACGGCCAGAATGACCCTGGCGATGAAGGGCAGCGGGGTTCTCGAGGGCCATGGCCACGGCGCAGCCGCGGGGGGCGGCAGCTTCTTCGGCAGCCCGGGCGGGATCCTCCTGATCATCGCATTGGCGGGCGGCGCCGGTGTCGCCATCTACGAATTGACAAAGTCCAAGCCCGAGGTCTCTCCGGTCGACAAATAATCCAGTCATTGCGCCATGGCCAAGTCATTGCGCGTTGGCCGCGGCGAGTCATTGAAAATAGAAAAGTTATTTTCTTTTTGGCTGCTTAGTAGGGCCTTGTTTTTGGGGCCAAAAATCGCTTTTTAGGGGGTGCGGTTTCTGGGCCCGCTTCGGGGGGAATCATTTTTTCGCGGGCTCGAGCCATCAATTATTCCATGGTTATTGAATACGAAGGGGGAGGTTTCCACGGTCACGCCTTGGGTCTTTCGGCTCGTTACTGTTTTATCAACCGGTCACAACAGGCAAGGCGCAAGACTGACAAAACTGACACTCGGCGCAACAGGCGCGCGAGATAACGATTCAATAAAAGGGAGGGAACGTATGCTTATGCAACATGTCTTCCGGTCAAGGGCCCTTGCCGTTGGGCTTGTCGTGGCTCTGCTTCTGTTGACGGCGCCGGCCACGCAGTTCGGGCAGCAGGCCCGAGCCTTGGCGCCTGCCGCCGCTGCGGAGGCGCACGGGTCGTTGGTGGGCTTCGTCTACGCCAAGGACATGAGGACGCCGGTCGCTCAGGCCGTCGTCAAGCTCCGGGACATCGCGAACATGAAGGAGTTCGCGAGCCGGCCGACGGACGCCAACGGGATGTACACGATCACGGGGCTTCCGCAGGGCCGGTATATCCTCGGCGTGACCGCGGCCACGGGCAATTTCAACTTCGATTACGCGCTCATCATCAAAAGCAACGAGATGGCCAAGCTCTCCGTGGCCCTGACCCCAGGCGGCAAGACGACGGGCGAGGATGCCGCAGCCAAGAGCTTCTTTTCCGACCCGCAGAACGTGATCGGTGTGGCCGTCTTTGTGGCCGGGCTGGCCGCCTTGACCTACCTCATCATCAACATGGAAAAGAAGGAAGCCTCGCCCATCAGATAGGTATTATTTGATTATTTGGGGTCGGACCACGAGAACTCACTGAAAACAATAATGTTAAGCGCGATTTAGGGGGCTTTTTCGGGCTTAAGTCCCTCTTTTTGAGGCTAAAAACGAGGATTTAAGGACTCGGGGATATAAGGCCGTTTAAGATTCCTTAAGTCGCTGTTTTCGGGCCCGAAAATCGAGAGTTAAGGCCCGAATCGGGCACAAATTAACGCGCTATTGATTATTAATCAATAACTTGTTGTGGTCCGACCCCAAAAGAGCGGGAGGGATGGACATTCCTCCCGCTTTTTTTTATGATGGGACGCGATGCATAAAGGGCTGGTCTTCTGGGGGCTGTGCGCGATCCTCGTCTTCGTGCCCCTGCCCATCGGGTCGGTCGAGCCGTGGGCAATTTTCGTCTTCGAAGCCGCGACCCTCGTCCTGTTCCTCGTTTACCTCGTCGGCGAGTATGTCGCCGGCCGGAGGGCGGCGGCTCAGCCCGCTTCCGGAGCCGTGCACCGCCCGCGGTTCGCAGGGCCGCCGGAAACGGGCTTCAAGGCCATAGGGAAGCCGGAAGATCACGAAGGCGAGGCCCCGCCCGCCGGCCTCCCGCGTGCCGTCAAGGTCCTCATCGCCGTTTTTCTCGCCTTCTCCGCCCTCCAGCTCGTGCCGCTGCCCCCGCTCCTCGTGAGGATCCTCTCGCCCCGAGCCGCCTCGATCTACCGGGGCATGGCCCGCGACGGCCTCACCGGCTGGGACGCCCGCTCCTTCTGGACGCTGTCCCTCGCGCCATTCGCCTCGGCCGCGAACCTCCTGCTCCTCGTCTGCTACGGTCTTTTCGGGTACCTCGTTCTGCGCACCGTCCGCACGCGCCGCCGCATCGAGACCTTCGTCCTCGTCGTCATCGCCTCGGCGCTTTTCCAGGCTTTCTACGGCATGGCCGAGACGTTCAGCGGCTCGGAGCAGATCTTCGGTTACCAAAAGCGCTACGACATCGGCTCGGTGACCGGGACCTACATCAACCGCAACGACTTCGCCGGGCTCATGGAGATGGCCTTTCCGCTGAGCCTCGGCTACCTGCTCGCCAAGGCCCGTTTCTTCCTGATGGAGAAGGGTCTGCCGTGGCGCAAGAAGTTTCTCTGGTTCAGCCAGGAAAGCCTCCAGTGGTCGCTTCTCTTCGGGCTCGGCACCGTCTTCATCGGCCTCGGCCTCGTCTTTTCGAAGTCGCGCTCCGGCATCATGATCTTCCTCCTGACGCTCCTCGTCGCGGCGGCGGCGTTCGGCGGCTGGCGTGAGCTCTCCGACCGGGCCGACGACCGGAAGCGCCTTCGCGGCATCCTGCGCGTGACGGTCGCCGTCGTCGTTGCCGGCGCCCTCTGGCTCGGGATCGGGCCCGTCATCGAGCGCTTCGGCGAAATGGACATCTCCAAGGAGGCCCGCCGCACCTTCGCCGCGAACACGCTCAGGATGGCCGCCGATTTCCCCCTGACGGGCGCGGGCAAGGGCACTTTCCTCTACGCTTACCCCCTGTACAGGAAAGTCGATGAAGGCTACCAGCTCAGCTACGCCCACAACGACTACCTGCAGCTTGCGGCCGAGAACGGCGTCATCGCCGCCGGGTGCCTGATCGCCGCCGCGGTCCTGCTCATCGTGTTCCTCGCGGGCAAGTGGCGCCGGCGCCGGGCGAACTTCGCCAAGGGCGTCGGGCTGGGCGCGATCCTCAGCATCGCGGCCATGCTCATCCACGAGTTCACGGACTTCAACCTCCAGATCCCGGCGAACGCCGTCTATTTCGTCGCGCTCGGCATGCTCGCCGTCAACGTCGTCGGGAAGGGGAAACGGGAGAACGGAGACGGCCGCAGCGGTAACGGGGATGGGGCCGTAAGCAGCGCGCCGGGGGCAACGGAGGTCGGCACTCAAAACGCCGGGCAGGGCTGTGCGAACGGCCCGCGCCGCTCTAAGCCCCTCGCTTCGATCGCCCTCGCCGTCTTCGCCCTCGCCCTCCTCGTCGTCGCGGCTCTCCGCTATCGGGGCTATTATTATCTCGGCCGCTACAATGCCGCTCGGTCGGCGGCGCGCAGCGTCCAGGCGGATTTCGGGAAACTCGAGCCCCTTGCGCGCAAGGCCGCCGCGTCCTGGCCGAACGCGGAACTCGAGAAGGACGCCGCCCGGCTCTATTTCGAGATGGCCCGCGCGGAAAACGATTCCGGCGGCACCGTCGCCCGCGACAAGTCCTGCGACCGGGCCGTGGCGCGCTACGTCGCCGCGCTCCGCCTCGACCCGCTCGACTCCTTCGTCGACTACGAGATGGGCGTGACCTACCTCCTCTACAACTTCCCCCTGATGACCTATGCGGACAAGGCGAAGCTCTACTTCCGGAAAGCGCTCGAGCTCAATCCCTCGGAGGAGTTCCTCAACCTCAACATCCTGAATTTCTACCTGACGTCGTGGAGCGGGCTGACCGATTCGGAGCGCGCTTACGCGGCCGGCCGCCTGCGCGCGGTTCGCGCCGTCGACCCGGCCTTCGTGCCCCAGCTCGAGGAGCGCTGGAAGCGGCAGTTCGGCGCGACCGACTCTCTCGACCGGATCCTGGCCTCCCTCGAGATCAAGTAGCCCCGGGCGGGGAAATCCGTTTCGCAGGGCGCCCGAAACGCGCTATCATGATGGTGTCATGAATATCAGTCCCCTGGCCGGAAAGCCCGCGGCCCCGGACATGCTCGTGGACGTGCCCCGGCTCGTCACGGCCTACTACACGGAGAGGCCGGACGCCTCGGTCGCGGCCGAGCGCGTCGCCTTCGGCACCTCGGGCCACCGCGGCTCCTCGCTCGACCGGGCCTTCAACGAGTGGCACATCCTGGCCGTCAGCCAGGCCATCTGCCTGTGCCGGCGGGAGAACAAGGTCGACGGGCCGCTTTTTCTCGGCATGGACACGCACGCCCTCTCCGTGCCGGCCTTCGCCAGCGCGCTCGAGGTGCTGGCGGCCAACGGCGTCGAGGTCATGATCGCCGAGCGGGACGAGTACACCCCGACCCCGGTCATCTCCCACGCCATCCTGACCTACAACCGCGGCCGCGGGGGACGCGGCGGAGGCGGGGGCTGCGGGGAACGCGGGAAAGCGGGGGGCCGCAAGAAAGGGTCGGGACTGGCCGACGGCATCGTCATCACGCCGTCCCACAACCCTCCGCGCGACGGCGGCTTCAAGTACAACCCCGCGAACGGCGGGCCGGCCGATGCCGGCGTCACGTCCCGGATCGAGGCCCTGGCCAACGCCTATCTCGAGAAGGGGCTCGCCGGCGTGAAGCGCATCCCATTCGAGAGAGCCATCCGCGCCCCGACGACGCACCGGCACGACTACCTCGACGCCTACGTCGCCGACCTCGCGAGCGTCGTCGACCTGGAGGCCGTCCGCGGCGCGAAGCTCCGGCTGGGCGTCGACCCGCTCGGCGGCGCCGGCGTCCACTACTGGGGGGCGATCTCCGCGCGCTACGGGCTGGACCTCAGCGTCGTCAACGGCGAGGTCGACCCGACGTTCCGCTTCATGACCGTGGACTGGGACGGCCGGATCCGCATGGACCCGTCCTCGCCGTACGCGATGCGGAGGCTCATCGGCCTCAAGGACCGTTTCGAGATCGCCTGGGGCTGCGACGCCGACCACGACCGCCACGGGATCGTCACCCGGAGCGCGGGGCTGATGCCGCCCAATCACTTCCTCGCGGCGGCCGTCTCCTACATTTTCCGGAACCGGCCCGGGTGGCGCGGCGAGGCGGCGGTGGGCAAGACGCTCGTGAGCAGCAGCATGATCGACCGCGTCGCGGAGAAACTCGGCCGCCGGCTCTACGAGGTGCCGGTCGGCTTCAAGTGGCTGGCCGGCGGTCTGCTCGACGGTTCGCTCGCCTTCGCCGCCGAGGAGAGCGCGGGAGCGACGTTTGCGCGGCGCGACGGCGGCGCCTGGACGACGGACAAGGACGCCATCGTGCCGTCGCTTCTGGCGGCGGAGATCACGGCCCGGACGGGACGTGACCCCGGCGAGACCTATGCGGCTCTCACGCGCGAGTTCGGCGAGCCCGCCTACGACCGCATCGATGCCCCCGCCACCCCCGACGAGAAGGCGCGGCTCGCCAAGCTCTCGGCCGACGAGGTCCGGCTTGCCGACCTGGCGGGCGAAAAGATCCAGGCGATCCTCACGCGTGCGCCGGGCAATGACGCGCCGATCGGCGGCGTCAAGGTCGTCGCCGTGAGCGGGTGGTTCGCGGCGCGGCCCTCGGGGACAGAGAACATCTACAAGATCTACGCCGAAAGCTTCAAGGGCGAAGGCCATCTGCGACGCATCCTGGAGGAGGCCCAGGCGGTCGTCGACGCCGCGTTGAAGGGCGGAAGGGGAAGGGGAGCGGGAGCGAGAGGTAGAACGGGACTGAGGACGGGACGGAAAGGAGGAGGCGGCGGACGATGAGCAAAGAGACGCCGGCCGGAAAGGCGCCTGTGCGCGATCTCCTGCCCGCGGCCGTCGAGGGTTTCGAATCGCTGGCAGAGCTCGCCCTGGACCTGCGCTGGTCGTGGAACCACGCCGCCGACGAGCTGTGGCGCGGGCTCGACCCCGAGCTCTGGGAGTCCACCCAGAACCCGTGGGTCGTCCTCCAAACCGTGTCGCGCGACAAGCTCCGCCGCGTCGCCGCCGACCCCGCGTTCCGCAGGAGGGTGGACGAGCTCGTGCGGGCCCGGCGCGGCGCGGCCGAGGCCCCCGGCTGGATGCAGAAGGAGCATCCGGGTTCGCCACTGACGTGCGTCGCGTACTTCAGCATGGAGTTCATGCTCAGCGAGGCTCTGCCCATCTACTCGGGCGGGCTAGGAAACGTGGCCGGCGACCAGCTCAAAGCCGCGAGCGACCTCGGGGTGCCGGTGGTGGGCGTGGGGCTGCTCTACCAGCAGGGCTATTTCCGGCAGGTCATCGGGAAAGACGGGACGCAGCAAGCCCTCTTCCCGTACAACGACCCCGGGCAGCTGCCGATCACGCCCCTGCGCCAGGCGAACGGCGAGTGGCTGCGCCTCGAGATCGCCCTGCCCGACTACTCGCTCTGGCTGCGGGCCTGGCAGGTCCAGGTCGGGCGGGTGAAGCTCTACCTCCTCGACAGCAACGACGCGGCCAACTTCCCCCCGCATCGGGGCATCGCGAGCGAGCTTTACGGCGGCGGTCCGGAAGTGCGGCTCAAGCAGGAGATCCTCCTCGGGATCGGCGGCTGGCGGCTGCTCCGCGCGCTCGGCATCCGGCCCGAGGTCTGCCACCTCAACGAGGGGCACGCGGCCTTGGCCGTGCTCGAGCGGGCCAGGAGCTTCATGGAGGAGACCGGACAGCCGTTCGAGGTCGCGCTGGCCGTCACGCGGGCCGGGAACCTCTTCACGACCCACACGGCGGTCGACGCCGGGTTCGACCGGTTCGCGCCGGCCCTCGTCGAGCAGTACCTGGGCTGGTACGCGGAACAGAGGATCGGCATTTCGGTCCGCGACCTGATGGCCCTGGGACGGCGGGACCCGGACGACGCGACGGAGAGCTTCAACATGGCTTATTTAGCGATCCGGGGGAGCGGCGCCGTGAACGGCGTGAGCCGCCTGCACAGCCGGGTCAGCCGGAGCCTCTTCGCGCCCCTCTTCCCGCGCTGGCCGGCGGAGGAAGTGCCCGTGGGCCGCGTGACGAACGGCGTGCACATGCCGAGCTGGGACTCGGCGGCGGCCGACGAGCTGTGGACGAAGGCCTGCGGCAAGGATCGCTGGCTGAGGGCGACGGAGACGCTGGAGAAGGACATCCGCCGCGTTTCCGATGCCGAGCTGTGGCGGTTCCGCACGGCCGCGGGGAAGGCCCTCGTCGATTACGCGCGGGCGCGTGTGGCGAGGCAGCTGGCCGCCGCGGGGGCGCCGGCCGCCACGATCGAACGGGCCCGGCACATCTTCGACCCGAACGCGCTGACACTCGGGTTCGCGCGGCGGTTCGCGGCCTACAAGCGGCCGAATCTGCTTCTCCACGACCCGGAGCGCCTGCTGCGCCTGCTGAGCGACCCGCGGCGGCCCGTGCAGCTCATCCTCGCCGGCAAGGCCCACCCGGAGGACCGGGAAGGGCAGGAGCTGATCCACGAGTGGATCCAGTTCATCCGCCGGCCGGAAGTCCGGCCCCACGTCATCTTCATGAGCGACTACGACATGATTCTCACGGAGCACCTCGTGCAGGGAGTGGACGTCTGGATCAACACGCCGCGGCGGCCGTGGGAGGCGTGCGGGACGAGCGGCATGAAGGTGCTCGTCAACGGCGGCCTCAACCTTTCGGAGCTCGATGGCTGGTGGGCGGAAGCTTACACGCCGGCGGTCGGCTGGTCGCTCGGGGACGGGCAGGAGCACGGTGACGACCCGGCCTGGGATGCCGCCGAGGCCGCATCGCTCTACGACCTGCTCGAGCGCGAGGTCATCCCCGAGTTTTATGACCGGAACAAAGAGGGGATCCCGACAGCCTGGGTGGCGCGCATGCGCGAGAGCATGGCCCGGCTGACGCCGCATTATTCTGCGAACAGGACCGTGCGCGAATACACCGAGAAGCATTATCTGCCGGCGGCGGCGGCGTACCGGGCGCGGGAGGCGGGGGGCGGCGCGGCCGGGAGGGAGTTAATCGAATGGAGGCGTGGGCTTGACGAAAAATGGGCGGGAGTGCGGTTCGGGGAAGTTAAGGCCGAAACGCGCGGCGGGCGGCATGTCTTCGAGGTGCGGGTCGCGCTGGGCGGGCTCGAGCCCGACGCGGTGAGAGTGGAGCTCTACGCCGACGGCGTGAACGGGGGAGAGGCGGCCCGCGAGGAGATGAAGCTCGTCGCTCGGTCGAATGAGGCATGCGGCGGGCGGCGGCGCGGGAGCACTTCGGGCGTTAAAGGCAGCGTTGTAAAGGGTGGCGACTATAAATACAGGGGATCCGTAGACGCGTCACGGCCGGCGGCGGACTACACAGCGCGGATCATCCCTCACTGCCCCGGCGCCGCCGTCCCGCTCGAGGCATGCCATATCGTCTGGCAGCGCTGATTCATGCGCCTTGGCTGTTGCCTCTTTCTTATTTTCTGGCCCGAAAAAGTCGATAAAGGCCCGAAAATGGGCCGAAATAATACTGATTTTAAATCCTATCAATAATTTGCGACAGCCAAGGCACGATTATACAGGGAAGGAAAGCTGATTCCTAAGCTCTAGAGCTCCGGGAAGCGGTACCCTTTTTCGAAGACCCTCAGGCAGGCGTCGACCGCGTCGG
Organism: uncultured Eubacteriales bacterium; assembly: GCA_964551995.1. Lineage (GTDB taxonomy): Bacteria > Acidobacteriota > Aminicenantia > Aminicenantales > Saccharicenantaceae > DATKJS01. The sequence continues at coordinate 79,617 of CAZKFD010000012.1, read as the reverse complement.
GGTCGTAGGCCCCGGCCCGGCGCGTCTGGATCTCCTCGAGGGCGGCCCCGATGCCCTTGGACGGCCGGTAGGGGCGGTGCGAGGCGATGGCTTCGACGACGTCCGCGACGGCCAGAATCCTCGATTCGATCAGGATTTCATCGTCCTTTAACCCCTGCGGGTATCCGGAACCGTCCATCCGCTCGTGATGCTCGCGGACGATCCGGGCCACGGGCCAGGGGAAGGAGATGTCTTTGAGGATCGCGTACCCTTGCTCGGCGTGTGTCTTGATCAGGGAGAATTCAATGTCCGAAAGCCGAGCCGGCTTGCTCAGGATCTCCGACGGGATGGACAGCTTGCCGAGGTCGTGGATAACGCCCGCCGTCCGGATTCCCTGGATCTTGTCCTGCGGAAGCCCCATCTCCTTGGCGATGGAGCGGGCCAGGTCGGCGACGCGCCTCTGGTGGCCGGCCGTGTAGGGGTCCCGCGCCTCGACGGCCGAAGCGATGGCCTGGACGGTCGCTCCGACGATCCGGCGCAGGTTCGCGAGGGTCGATTTCAGCTCGGAATCCGCCTGCTTGCGCTTTGTGATGTCGCTGATGATACTGAGAATGATTTTTCTGCCGTCCTGCTCAAAAAGACGCGCATGAACTTCAACAGGGATGCTTGAGCCGTCCTTGTGAAGATGAGCGGATTCAAAAACGGCGCTCCCTTTTTCCATGATCTCCTGGATCCGTTTAGAGACGAATGGAGCATATTTCGGATCATCCAGCTCCCGAAGGTTCATGCCCATTAGCTCGTCCCTGTCGTAGCCGCGGGACTTGTAAGCCGCCTCATTGACGTAAATAAAATTCCCTTCATGATCTATCGCGAAAATCGAATCATGGGCGCTGTCCAAGAGTTGACCCTTTAATTTCAGCTCCTCTTCGGCTCTTTTTCGTTCGGTGATATCGCGAAATTGGGCAAGCGTTTCCGCTTTTCGGGCGGAATTGCGGATCACGGACGAACTTATCTCGATCCGTCTCTTCTCGCCGCTCTTGCGGATCATGTCGTGCTCATAGTGGGACGGCACCGGCTCGCCTTTTTGCCTTCTGATATAAAGATCGCTGACGAACTTCTTGCTCTCGTCGGCGAAAACGCCGGTAAAATTGCGGCCGATGATCTCTTCCTGCCCATAGCCAGAGATGCGCGCTGACTCCGGATTCGCATAGATGATTCGAAAGTTGTCGTCGATGATGGCAATGGCGTCATGGGAATTTTCAACGATGCTACGGAACCGTTCATCGCTTTCCCGTCGCTTTTCCTCGACCGCCTTGCGGTCGCTGATATCCCACATGTAGGAATGCGTCCCGACCAGGCGGCCTCCGCCCTCTACGGCCACAGCGTCCACTTCCAGGTAAATCGTCGAGCCGTCCTTCCTGATCCCTCTGATTTCGTATCGGGAGGGGGCAGGCTTGCCTCGAACACGGGCGCAGTGACAGCTTCTGAGTTTTTCGGTGTCATTCGGATGGACGCACATCCAGGTTGTCTTCTTCCTCATCTCCTCTGCGGTATATCCGAAAATCTCCGCGAACCTCCGGTTGAAATACGTGATGTTCCCTTCACGGTCGTCGGTGACGATCGCGATGCCGGACTTTTCGACGAGATCGCGGTACTGGCGTTCGCTCCGCTCGAGCTCGAGTTTGGCCCGGCGCTCCTCCGTGATGTCGCGGGCCGTGACCATGATCCCGACCATCTTCCCGTCTTGATGGATGGGGGCGGAGCTCTCGGCGACGCTGATGAGCCGGATTTCGCCGGACTTCGATTTCACCTCGAGCTCCAGCTTGGGCTGCGGGCGGCCGAGGAACTCCTGGGCCAGGGCGAAGAAAGCCTTCTTGACACTGTCTCTTGTCAGGAAGCGGGCGATGGATGCGCCGATGATCTCTTGGCGCGAGTATCCGAAGCTGGTCATCGCGCTGTTGTTGCCGAAAACGATCTGGCCGCGCCTGTTAAGGATGAAGATGAGGTCGCTCGAGCGCTCCATAAGGAACCTGTAGGCTTCCGCGTCTCCGGGGGACGGGTGAGCTGGCTTATGTCCCCCGGCATCGAAGGTTTCAGGCCCGGGGGTTTCCGGAGGCTGTCCCCGGGTTTCGAGCAGATGCGTTTCTCTCATCTTTTCCGGCATGGTGCGAAGATCCTTGACTCGGGCGCAGCTCGATTAACGGAGGACGCCGAATGGGGGCAATCGCCCCTCGAGGATCTTGCGCATATTCCGTCCCACCGCTTTCTTTATATGGGCAAAGGAGGCGCGGCGCATCGCCGGGGAGAATGATGAGAGGGGTGAATTTTGGGCCTGGCGCGTCACCCCGATAGGGGAGAAAACAAAAAAGCCAAATGCTTGTTAGAGGGCGTTTTTGAGCCTCAAACGCGTTTTGTGGGCCCAGAAACCTCCTGATGAGATCTCGCGTATTTGGTTTTAGAGTCCGAAAAAGGCGAAGAAGGGCGACTTGCCCCTGAGAGAAGAGCTTCATGCCGGGATTGCCAATAAGTTGCAGCAGCCAGGGCAAAAATTGACAGGCGAATTGACACGCTGGGCGAGAAAATCTAATATCCATAGATGCCCCGGGCGGCATAATTCTTTCGGGAGGGGACTATGAGCTTTTCCAGATCCGCAGTGAGGCTCTTTGTCGCATCGACATTCGCAATGCTCCTCTTGGCCGCGGGCGTTCCCGCGCTGCGCGCGCAGATCGACGCCCGCATGCTCCAGTATCCGGCCGTCTCGCAGACGCACATCGCGTTCGAGTATGGCGGCGACATCTGGATCGTGGCCAAGGACGGCGGGGTGGCCTACCGCGTCACGTCCGCTAAGGGGGAGGAATCTCTGCCGCGCTTCTCGCCCGACGGCTCGCTCATCGCCTTCAACGGCAACTACGACGGCAACATCGACATCTACGTCGTCCCCGCGATGGGCGGCATGGCGCACCGCGTGACGCACCACGGCATGCCGGACCGCATGGCCGGCTGGTCGCCGGACGGGACCCGGATCCTCTACACGTCGATGATGGAGAGCGGCAAGCAACGCTTTAGCCAGTTCTACACGGTCCCCCGCGAGGGCGGGATGCCTCATAAGCTCCCCGTCCCCTACGGTGAGTTCGGGTGCTTTTCGCCCGACGGAACGAAGCTGGCCTACACGCCGATTACGCTGGCCTACCGCACCTGGAAACGCTACCGGGGCGGGATGGCCGCCGAAATCTGGGTCTTCGACCTCGAGCGGCTGACGGCGGAGAGGATCGCGAACGGCGACGCCAACGACGAGTTCCCGATGTGGCACGGGGACACGATCTATTTCCTCTCCGACCGCGGCCCGGCGGAGCGCTGCAACATCTGGGCCTACGACGTCAAGACGAAGGCCGTCCGGCAGATCACCGACTTCAAGGACTTCGACGTCCACTTTCCGTCGCTCGGGCCCACCGATATCGTCTTCGAGGCCGGCGGGCGGCTCTATCTCTATGACTTCGCCGCCGGGACGACCCGAGAGGTCAAGGTCGAGGTCGTGACCGACGAGTTGACGCTGATGCCCCGCATGGAGAACGTCGAGAAGTGGATCGAGAACGCCTGGCCGTCGCCCGACGGCCAGCGGGCCGTGTTCGAGGCCCGCGGCGAGCTGTTTTCGGTGCCCGCGGAGAACGGCAGCGTCGTCGACCTGACGAACACGCCGGGAGTTGCCGAACGCGCCCCCGCCTGGTCTCCGGACGGCCGGTCCGTCGCCTACTGGAGCGACCGTTCGGGCGAGTACGAGCTCACCGTGCGCGACCTGGAGAACCCGTCGGTCGAGAAGAAGCTCACCTCCTACGGTCCGGGCTACCGCTATCAGCCTTACTTCTCCCCGAACGGGAAAATGCTGGCCTTCATCGACAAGGCCATGGACATTCAAATCTACGACATGACGACCGGCAAGACGGCCAACGTCGACAAGGGCAAATTCATGTTCCAGGGCGAGCTCGAGCACTTCGCCGTGAGCTGGTCCGCCGACAGCCGCTGGATGGCCTACGCGCGCGACCTCGACACGCAGCACACGGCGATCTTCATCTACGACAGCCGCGAAGGGAAAACGCATCAGGTCACGTCGGGCTTCTACAGCGACTTCGAGCCGTCCTTCGACCCCGGCGGCCAGTACCTCTACTTCCTGACAAACAGGACCTTCCAGCCGCTGTATAGCAACGTGGACGGCACGTTCATCTACGCCAACGGCACGACCGTCGCGGCCGTCCCGCTGCGGACGGACGTCCCTTCGCCGCTGGCGCCGAAGAACGATGCCGTGGCGCCGCCGAAGGCGGAGGAGAAGAAGCCCGAGGGCGCCGGCGGGAAGCCGGCGGCGAGCGGCAAGCCCGGTGCCAAGCCCGGCCCGAAACCGGGCGAAAAGGGCACGGAGGCGGGGGCGTCCACGGAGGCGCCCAAAGAGGTCAAGATCGATTTCGACGGTTTCGAAAGCCGGATCGTCATCCTGCCGCCCGAGCCCGGGAACTACGGCGGCGTCCAGGGCGCGGCCGGAAAGGTCATCTACCAGCGCCTGCCCAATACCGGGTCGGAAAGCCGGCAGAGGCCGGTCAAGTTTTACGACCTCGAGAAGCGCGAGGAGAAGACGATCGTGGCCGACGCCGACGGCTACCGCCTCGCGGCCGATGGCAAGAAGATGCTGGTCGCAAAGTCGCAGGCATTCTACATTGTCGATGTCGCGCCGGAGCAGAAGCTCGAGAAAAAGATGCCCACGGCCCAGATCGAGATGACCATCGTCCCGCGCGAGGAATGGCATCAGATCTTCAACGATGTGTGGCGGTTCGAGCGCGACTTTTTCTACGATCCCAACATGCACGGCGTCGACTGGAACGCCATGCGCGAACATTACGGCAAGCTCATCGACAGCGCCGTCACGCGCGAGGACGTCAACTACGTCATCGGCGAGCTCATCGGGGAGATGAGCTCCTCGCACACCTACAGGAGCGGCGGCGAGGTCGAGGAAGGGCCGAGGCGTCCGGTCGGATACCTCGGCGTAGACTGGGAGGTCGACAGCGGGGCCTACCGCATCAAGAGGATCATGCGCGGCGCGCCGTGGGACGGCGAGACGCGCTCTCCGCTCGACGCGCCGGGCGTCGGGGTCAAGGAGGGCGATTACGTGCTCGCGGTCAACGGGATCGCGCTCGACACGGCCAAGGACCCCTGGGCCCCGTTCGAGGGGCTCGCGGGGACGACGGTCGAGCTCACGGTCAACAGCCGTCCGGCCGCGGTCGGCGCGCGGAAGGTCGTTGTCGAGACGATGAGGGACGAGACGCACCTCCGCAACCTGGCCTGGATCGAGGCCAACCGCGAGCGAGTGGACAAGGCTTCGGGCGGCCGCATCGGATACATCTACGTCCCGGACACGAGCCTGGAAGGGCAAGACGACCTGTTCAAGATGTTCCTGGCGCAGATCGACAAGGAGGGTCTGATCATCGACGAGCGGTTCAACAACGGCGGCCAGATCCCGGACCGGTTCATCGAGCTGCTCAACAGAAAGCCGCTGGCTTTCTGGGCCGTGCGCGACGGCGTCGACTGGCAGTGGCCGCCGGTCGCCAATTTCGGCCCCAAGGTCATGCTCATCAACGGCTGGAGCGGGTCGGGCGGCGATGCCTTCCCCGACTTCTTCCGTCAGGCGGGCGTGGGGCCGCTCATCGGGATGCGCACCTGGGGGGGCCTGATCGGGATCTCGGGGGCGCCGTCGCTCATCGACGGCGGGTCGATCACGGTGCCGACGTTCCGGATGTACAAGCCCGACGGCCAGTGGTTCGCGGAGGGGCACGGCGTCGACCCGGACATCGTCGTGCCCGAGGACCCGGCGCAGCTGGCCAGGGGAGTCGATACGCAACTCGAGCGGGGGATCCAGGTCGTCATGGAGATACTCAAGACGCACCCGCCGCTTCGGCCCCGGCGCCCGCCCTACCAGAAGCGCTGAAAACGAAAATTAATTCGGAAATGAGTATTGCGTCCCCGAATTGAGACAAGGAGGGATCCATGAAACGATCACAGCGATCGCCACGTTTGAGGGCGGCCCTGGTGCTGTTGGCCTCCGCCGGCCTCATAACGGCGGCGCTCGTCGCCACGTCGGGCCTGTCCGCATCCTCCTCGCCGCGGCAGGACGAGAAGGCCTTCGGGGGCCTGGGGATGTCTCTCAGCAGCCTGCCCCGCCTCTCCCACGCCCGGACCCGCTCGATCAGCCCTGAGAATCCGACGGGCGAGAAAGGCAAGGGCGGCATGTCCGTCGACGGCCCGGCCCGCAAGGCCGCCCGCGACCTCGGCCAGGGCTGGAAGATCTCGCCCTGCGTCACGATCAAGCCGCAGGAGACGTTCGTCATGGCCGACGTCAAGGGCTCCGGCGCGATCCAGCAGATCTGGTGCACGCCGGCCGGCAACTGGCGCTTCGCCATCCTGCGCATGTACTGGGACGGCGAGACCGAGCCGTCGGTCGAATGCCCGCTCGGCGACTTCTTCGCCTGCGGCTGGGGCCGGTACGCCCAGATCTCCTCGCTCCCCGTCTGCGTCAACCCCGGCAGCGCCCTCAACTGCTACTGGGAGATGCCCTTCCGCAAGGGCTTCAAGATCACGCTCGAGAACATCGAGGACAAGCCCCTGCCCGGCTCCTCGGCCACCAACGACTTCACGATCTACTACCAGATCAACTACACGGAGACCGAGGTGCCCGGCGACGCCGCCTACTTCCACGCCCAGTTCCGCCGCGTCAATCCGCTGCCCTACAAGAGCGTCTACACGATCCTCGACGGCGTGAAGGGCTGGGGGCAGTACGTCGGCACCTACCTGGCGTGGGGCGTCCACAACAACGGCTGGTGGGGCGAGGGGGAGATTAAGTTCTACGTCGACGGCGACAAGGAGTTCCCGACGATCTGCGGCACCGGGACCGAGGACTATTTCTGCGGCTCGTACGATTTCGACGCTAAGGCGCCCGACGGGACCTATCAGTACCACGAGTTCACGACCCCCTACAGCGGCCTGGCCCAGGTCCTCCGCGGCGACGGCCACTACGAAAGCCAGCAGCGCTTCGGCCTCTACCGGTGGCACATCATGGACCCGATCCGCTTCGAGAAGGACCTGAAGGTGACGATCCAGGCCCTCGGCTGGATGTCGGGGGGGCGCTATCTTCCGCTCCAGGATGATATCGCGTCGGTGGCTTTCTGGTACCAGACGGAGCCTCATGCGCCGTTCCCGAAGCTCCCGTCGAAGGACCAGCTGGAGATTATCTGAGGGTCAGTTCTGCGGGCCCGTGATCAAGCGGCCCTCGACCTGGTCAAGCAGGGACCTGAGGTAGGGGCGGGGCGGGTTGGTCCTCGAACGGAAGGAATTCTTCAGGTTCGTCACGTACTCGACGAAGGCGGCGAAGTCCGCCGGGTTGCTCCAGTTGCCGAAGGTCAGCCGCTCGAGGATGTCCTTCATCATGCGGGCGCTGAGGACGTCGGAGATATACTGGGGGAGGGCCCCGTCTTCCTTCTCGCAGAACCGGACGACGCGGAGGAAGGTCTTGCGGAGGATCTCCTGCTGGTTGAGGATCTCCTGCTTGATGAGGAACATGTCCTTGGACAGCTCCTTCTGTCCGAGGTTCACGTGGAGCCCTTTCGCGACGTCGGAGATCTTGCCCACCGTGGCCACGAAGGCATCGCCGTCGAGGACCATTTTCTTGTCCTTCTTGTAGTAGGCGATCTCCGTGCCGTTGAGCACGGGCTCCGTCTTCCGGTAGCGGGCCAGGCTTTCCATGATCGTCTGGACCTCCAGCTCCTCGACGTCGTCCGGGGTCGGCGTCCAGTCCGGCTCCTCGGAGTAGCCTTCTTGCTCGGCCGGTTCCGCCGCTGGCGCGGCTGAAGCGGGGGCCGGCTGCGATACGGGTTCCGCTTCCGGTTCGGCCTCGGCCGCGGGCGCCAGCTCCACCTCGACCGGCTGGGCTTCTTCCCGGAAATTCTCGACTTCCGGTTCGACCGGCGGGGCGCTCCGGCTGCCGCCCGCCCCGAGGATCTCCTGGATCTTCTTCATCTTGACGATTTCCTGCCTCAGGTCGGCCGGCAGGCCCGGCGTTTCGAAGGTCATCCGGAACTGGGCCCGGACGCCGTATTTTTCCGCGAGGTGCTTCTTCAGGGCCTCGGTCTCCTCCTCCGCCCTCTGGCGGAGGCCGTCGAGCTCGAGGCTGAGGTGGCTGATCTTGTCGTATTCCTCGAGGGCCTGGCTCGACATTCTCTCGAGCATCCTCTGGTTGGACAGGGCGCGCTCCACATAGGTTCTGATCTGGCCCTGGATTTGCTCCTTGGCCGTCTTGATCTCGGCCAGCACGGCCTTGTGCTCCTCGAGGCGGCGCCGGCCGTCGGCGAACTCCCGCTCCGTGGCGTCGATCTTTCTCTGGGCCTCTTCCTTCTGCCGGTTGACCTGCTCGAGAAGCGCCTTTTCGATGGACTCCTTCTGGGTGGCCAGGGACTTTTCGAGCTGGCTTTCGATGCCGTCTAAGGCCGAGGTCAGTTCTTTCTGCGCGTCATTGGGTTCATACATGTGATCCTCCACCGCCTACGCCGCGGGCGCGAGGCGCATCGTCCGTCTCCATTCTCCCAACCATGTCGTTTGTCCTGCGCGGGCAGTGTGCCAGAGGCGCGCCGGCCCCGCAATCACCTTTCCTGGGCATTGCGGCAAGCATTTTTCGGCCTCCCGCCTCATCTCCGGAGATGAGACGGCCTGACCGCCGGCGTGCGTCCCCCGAGCAGCCGCCGCCGGGCTATTCATCGTCGTCTTGCTTGAGGTGGACGGAGGACAGGACATTTTGATCCTTCTTGTAAAGATGATTGATCAGGGCCATGACGCTCGCCGGGATGCCGTGCTCGAACTCGACCCCCATCTCGTAAAGGCCGGTTTCGACCGTTCGGGCCCAGCGGACGAGGCCGTGGACCTTGACGATTTGCCGCGACTTCGACAGGTACAGCGTCATCTTGAGGGCCGAGCCCACGGGAAAGAGCTCGTCGATCATCAGGATGCGGGCCCCGCCGAGGGAAATGTCCTGGGTCAGGGCGTTGATCTCGAGGCCCCCGGTCGGACCCGCCTTCCCCGGGACCTCGATGAGGACCCGGTTCTCTTCCTTGATCCGCCGCTCTTTCCGCTTTTCACTGAACAAGTCAGTTCCTTCCGCTTCGCACGATGATATGGTGCCCCGATGATAAACCCCCGCCGACAGGGGAAAATAGCCCGTCCCGGTGAAAACGAGGGTGATTTTGGCTCACCCCGTCTCACCCCGGTGGGGGCCGCCGGGGAGGGAGGGTGAGGCCGCGGACGGACGGGAGCGCCTTATTTCACCTGCTCGAGGGCCGGCTGGGGGACCGGCCGGTCCCCCTGGATGAAGATGGCCATGTGGACATAGGCCCGGTCGGTCACCTTGAGGGGCGGCAACCCCTCGTAGTCGTGCCACCGCTCGAGGAATTCCTGGCGGGGGATGTAGCCGCGCGACCCGAGGAGCGAAGGGTCTTCGAAGTACAGGTTCTTGCGGTCCATGCCGAGGAGGACCATATAGTGGCCGTCGTCCCAGATCTCGGTCCAGGGGCGGTTCTGGGATTGCCGCCAGGCCTGGAGGTCGACAATGACCGTGACTCCCTTACTGAGCGCGGCCTCGAGGTCGTCGAGCTTGAGTCCCTCGCGGAGCTCGGCCCGCAGCCCGAACTCGCGGGCGACGCGGACGATGTCGTCGGGGTGGGTGCCCAGCTCCGGGGTGCAGTGGAGCCGGGCGACCAGACGGTCCTCCCGTTCGCTCGTCCCCCAGTACGCGAGGACGGCCTGGAGAGCCGCGGCACCGCAGGTGTAATTCGTGCTTTGGCGCACGTCGGGAATGCCGGAGAAGAGGGCGGATTCGGAGGCCGGCACGCCCGGCGGGGTCCACGCGGCGGTTTCGCGGTGGGCCGTGATCCGGCCGACGCCGGCCCCCGCGAGGAAGACGGCCACGAGGGCCGCCAGATAAACCGCCGTGGATTTGATCTTCATGGTTTCGCGGCTCCTTCTCTATTTCGCGGCGATCTGGAATTTCCGGATCTGGTTGGCGTCCCTTTCGACGACGAAAACGTCCCCCTTGCCGTTGACCGCGACGCCCACGGGAGTCGTCAGGGGCCCGCCCGGCGAGCCGGCCGCGCCCAGGGTGACTATGAGTCTTCCGTCCGGCGAGAACTTCTGGACTCTATGGTTGCCCGTATCCGCCACGTAGATATATCCGTCGCCGTCGAGGCAGAGGCCGAGAGGTGCGCTGAGCTCCTCCGGCCCCGAGCCGGGGCTCCCGAACTCAGAGATGTAGACGCCCTCGGCGGTGAACTTCTGGATCCTGCCTCTCATGTCGGCGACGACGATCTCGTTCTTTGCATTGACGGCCACGCCGGTGGGGTAGGAAAATTCGCCCCGGCCGAAACCCGGTTTCCCCCAATACCTCTTGATGGCGCCGGCGGGCGAATACTCGAAGATGCGGCTGCTTCCCGTGTCCGCCACATAGACGTCGCCGCTCTTGCTTACTGCGATGCCCGCCGGTTTCTTGAGCTCCCGGTCCGCCGGGCCCGTGTTTTTCCACTTGCCGACTTGGCGGCCATCCCGGTCGAACTTGGCCCAGCAGGAATCGCCGGCGTCCGTCACATACATGTTCCCCTGGTCGTCGAAGGCGATGCCGGCCGGGGTATCGAGCTTCCAGAGCGTCCGGGCTGGATCGTTCCAGCCCAGGGAAACGAGATCGACATCGTACTTCCGGACCTTGTAATTGCTCTCGTCCGCGATACAGAGATTGTCCGACCTGTCCACGGCGATGGCCTTGGGCATCTTGAAGAATTTGCTGGTCGGGCCTCCCCACGTTCGAGAGGGCGCATACTGGTTGGCCGTCAGCACGGCCGAGACCGGTAGAGGATCCGGCCCTTCCGAGACCTGGACGGACTGCTCCTCGTCGGCGTAGCCGTCCATCGTCCACCGGATCGTGTGCGCGCCGTAACGGACGAAGGGGATCTCGCATTCCGTGACCTTCCCCGTGTCCTGGTCGTCGAGGAAGATTTCGGCACCGGCCGGGGTGGAGCTGATCCGGACCGTCCGGCCCATGCTTTGGAGGGGCAGGCTCACCGTCGAGTTGGCCTCCGTCAGAAAGATCGGCTTCTTGACCGGGGCGAAGCCGTCTTTTTGGGCTTCCAGCGTGAGATTCGCGTTGGTGGTGCTGTAGATCTGGGGGGATTTCCCGATGACTTGGCCGTCGACGAGGATCGTCGCGCCCTGCGGGTCGGTGTTGATGTTCAGCGTGTAGCTGACGATCTGGCCTTCCTGGATCTTTTTTGCGGTGTTGACAAGCTGGCTTACCGTCTTGTCGAAGACGTCCTTCGTGGCCTCGGCGGCGTAGGCGGTGTCCACCGCCCACATGTTCCGGAATTCGCGCTTGGCGCCGGCGAGATCGCCCGATTTTGTCAGCGCCACGCCGATCCAGTAATAGATGCTGCAGGCCCTCTGCCTCTGCTGGTTGTGGTCATCCACGCTGAAAAGCGCGGGGATGAGCGACCGGAAACCCTCGGCGGCGTCGGAGAGGTCTTTGTCTGCCTTGACGAGCTCCTTGTATTCCTCGATCTTGTCGTCGAGATGCGCGATGATTTCGGGCTGGCTTTTGACGGCCGCCGCGCCGGCGGAGGCCTCGCCGCTGAGCCGTTCGGCCTCGCTGTCCGTGATCTGTTCGACGACGTCCTGATGAATGTAGCCGGATATGCTGGCCCCTTTTTGGACGAGCGTGACTTTATAAAAATCTCCTTCTTTCCCGTCGGAATCCAGGACCGTGTTCTGGGGCACGTTGACCAGCTTGCGGCTGGCGATGTTCGGGTTCAGGTAAATGGCCGAGCCGTCGATCGTGACCTTCAGCTTGACAGCGCCCGGAGACGCCGGATCGGGGAAAGCCAGGAGCATAAGGACGATCGGCAGCGAAACCTTGAAGACGCGAAAGGCTTTGGCCTTCATTCCGCCCCTCCCTTGGTCACTCCCCGGACGGCTTGGAGATGTTGACGACCTTCCAGCTCCCGTTGACCCTCTTCAGCTCCCAGACCGATTGCCCTTGGTCGAGCATCGTCTGCTTATGGTCCTGCTTGCCGACGGCGTGGATCATCTGGGAGAAGACGAGCTTCGCGCCCGACGGGTCGTCGGCCATGTTGGCAGAGGTGTCGAGGATGCGCACCCGGATGCCGTCGTACCCGTTGAACCAATTGACGAATTGTTCCTTGACCTCGGCGGCCAGAGCCGGGGACACCAGGCTCTCGATCGTCGGCCAGTCCTTGCTCTCCACGGCGATTCGGTATTGCTCAAGCATCCCCAGGATTTCGGCTTTCGATATGGCCTGTTCCGCCTGGCGGAGGTAGGACGTCGCCGTCGGGTTGCTCTTATCGAGCTTCAGGGCCTCTTCCATATCCGCCGCGCAGCCCCGGAAATCTTCGCTCCTGAATTTGGCGATCCCGTCGTCGATGAGGGGCCTCGCCCGCTCCTTCAGCTGAGCGTCCCTGGCCTTGTTCAGAAACTCGCGGGCTCCGGCATTGGCGGGCTCGTCGTGGAGGATCTTTTGGGCGATCGCGATCGTCTGTTCGAAGCTGCCGACTTCGAAGCTCGCCCTGAGCTTGGCCAGGTTCTCCTCGGCCTGGGAAACGGCCGGCGGCGCCTCGGCGGGGACCTGCGGCGGGCCGGGAGGAGGCGTCTCCTTCGGTTTCACCGCGTTCGCGGCGGGCGCCTGGGGCTTGGCGGATGCCCTCCCGCTCGAGAGCATCTTGTAGCCGACCCCGCCGAGGACGGCGAACAGGATCAGCCCGGCGGCCAGGACGATCCGGCTCCGGCTCCGGACGCGCTCCTTGCGGATTTCCGACGTTTCGGAGTCGTAGGCGTGCGTGGCCTGGGCGAGATTTTCCGGCGTTTCGAGGTCCGCGATCATCGCCATGCCGCTCTGGTAGCGCTCGTCGGGGTTCTTGGCCAGCGCTTTCCTGATGATGTCCTCGTAAGCCTTAGGAAGGTCGTGGTTGAGGTCCGTGACGCGCGGCGGCTCCTCGTTGACGATCTTGTAGACGATCGTGGACATGTTGTCGCCGCCGAACGGTTTTTTCCCGGTCAGCAGCTCATAGAGGATGACGCCGAGGGCGAACAGGTCCGCCCGGTGGTCCACGGCCCCGCCCATGACCTGCTCCGGCGCCATGTAGCTGAGCGTCCCAATGGTTTTCCCCGGCCCCGTCATCGTGGACGCCTCCATACGGGCGATGCCGAAATCCGCCAGGACGGGCTTCCCGGTCTTGTCGATCAGGATGTTGGCGGGCTTGATGTCGCGATGGACGATGCCCATCTGATGGGCGTAGTCGAGCGCATCGGCCAAGGGGCGGAGCAGATCGATGACCTCCCTCGGCGACAGCCTGGTCCCGGAGTCGATCTGATTCATCAGGCTGTGCCCGTCGATGTACTGCATGATGATGAAGGTCAATTCGCCCTTGTGGATGACGTCGTAGATCGTGATGATGTTGGGGTGGTTCAGCCGTCCGGCTGCCTTCGCTTCCCGAACGACGCGGGCCAGCAGTTCATCTTTTTCCGCTCCCTCGACGACGGTGTCGAGGCGGATCGTCTTGATGGCCACCTCACGTTCGATGTCCGGGTCCAGGCCCTTATACACGATGCCCATCCCACCCCTGCCGAGCGTCCCGAGAATCTTGTACTTGCCGATCTTTTCCGCGGGTGGGCTCTGATAGGCGGCCAGATTGCGAAGCGCAACTGTCCTTTTCCTCTTCATTACCCGGTCCATAAATGCCGACAGATGAGTCAAAAATAGCGGAAACCGGACGGCATTGTCAATAGGCCGCGGCCGGGGCCGGAAGAGGCGGGCGGGAGCGCCGAGGTCAGCCGGCCGACCCCGCGAAGTAGGGGAGGAGATCGAGGGGCGAGACGGCGAGCGCGGCGGCGCCGTTTTCCCTGAGCTCGGCCGCCGTCCGGAAGCCCCAGAGCGCCCCGACGGGGAGCATGCCCGCGGCGACGGCAGTCTGCATGTCCACCTTCGTGTCGCCGAGGAAAACGGTCCACTCGGGCGGCACGCCCATCTCGGCGGCGACCTCGAGCGCGGGCGCAGGGTCGGGCTTGAGGGGAGTGTCGGGCCTGGCCCCGCGGATGACGTCGAAGCGGAAGCCGGGCAGGAGCTCGAGCGTCATGGCCAGGGTGAAGGGATGGGCCTTGTTTGAGAGCACGGCCGTCTTGACGCCGCGCCGGGCGAGCTCCTCGAGAAACCGCGGGATGTCGGGGTAGGGACGGCTGTGGTCGCGCCAGGCGGTGTCGTACTCGCGGCGGTAGTCGCGGATGACGGCGGCGACCTCCGACGCGGCGGGGCGGCGCGGGGCGAGGGCCCGCCGGGCCATCTCGTCGATGCCGTCTCCGACGAGCGTCTTATACGCCTCGACAGTGTGCGGCTCGTAGCCGCGCGCGGCGAGGACTCGGTTCATGGCCATCGCGATGTCGTCGATGGTGTCGAGGAGCGTGCCGTCAAGGTCGAAGATAACGGCTCTGTAAAGCCGCGGCGCGCAATTTGCGCAATTTGGGGACACAATACTCATTTCCGAATTTCCCCTCTCTCTTGACTCGCCCTCTTTTTGCTTTCTCCTCCGGCAGCGGCCGGGAATTCCGGAATTGAGTATTGTGTCCCCATTTATTGTGTCCCCATTTATTTAGGCATTGCTCCGGACAAAGCGTGGGGTGGACCTGCTCCCGCCGTCACTTCGGCGACGGGCTGAGCCGGCGGTGGACTTCGCGGAGCTTCCCGTAGACCTCGCGCCCGTGTCTCATATGGGCTCGGTCCTCGTCCGTGACCGGGCGCCGGACCTTGGCCGGGACGCCGGCGACGAGGACCCCCGGGGGAATCTCCGCCCGCTCGGGCACGACGGCCCCGGCGGCGACGATGGAGCCCGGACCGATCGCGGCTTCGGAGAGGACGATGGCCCCCATGCCGATGAGGCAGTCGTCCCCGATGGTCGCCGCGTGCAGGATGGCCCCGTGACCGACGGTCACGCGGGCGCCGATGCGGCACGGCATGTTCTCATCCACGTGGATGAGCGTTCCGTCCTGGATGTTGGAATCCTCCCCGACGACGATTTCCGCCCCATCGAAGTCGGACCGAAGCACGCAGCCGTACCAGATGCTGGCCCCCCGGCGTGCGGTCACGCGTCCGACGAGGACCGCACCTGGGGCCACCCAGGCTTGAGGATCGACGACGGGGCCTTCCAACCGGTCGGGGACACCGAGGTCAGACATCTCGATTCTCCTGGCTCGAAATTCGGAGGAGTATTTTACCACAGACGGAGTCGTCAGACGGGAACCGGGCCGGACGCAACCGGACCCGGATCGTTTTCTATTTGATTGCGGGGCCCTCGGCGCGGGACACGGGCGAGGGCGTCTTCCCCGTCGAGAGCTTCACGTATGTCCAGACGTTCACGCCTTCGGGGCCCTGAGAGTTCTGGGCTCCCCCGCGTCCGTATCCTCCGCGGCCGCCCATCATGCCGCCGCGGCCGAAGCCGCCGCGACCGCCCATCATGCCCCCGCCGCCCATGCCGCCGGACCGGTCGCCTTCCGACCGGCCGAGGCTCATCTTCGGGACCTCGAAGCCGATGCCGATCGTCTTCCCCGGCTGGGCGCCGACGGCGATGGTGCGGTCAGCGGCCGGCTGGAGCGGGACCTTCAACTCGTATACGAAGACTCCTTCTTCGGACGTGAATTTGACCTCGATCCCTTTGAGGTCGCTGACGGCGATTTTCTGCGGAGCCGGGTTTCCGGCCCTGAGGATCTCCAGGCTGGGCGGCGCCTCTTCCTGGGATTCTTCGCCGGCCGGCGGAGACTGTCCTTGAGTCTGTTGCCCTTCCTCCGGCTTCGCCTGCGGCTTCAGCCGGCTCTGCCCGAGGGGGTAGCGGATGCCGAAGACCTTGGCGTTGCCGCCCTGCGGGTCGAACCAGACGGTCAGCCCTCCTGCCATGATTTGCCTGTTAAGGGCGTTGTCGTCCGTCACCAGGCACATGTAGAGGTCGTTCTGATCGTTGAGGAAGCCCTCCTCGAGCTTCGATTCCTCCATGAATGAAAGGGCCCCGGCCCAATCGTCGGACTTGCCGTCGATGACGATCTGACGGTCCAGGGGACGGCTGTCCGTCACGTAGGTCTTTGTGCCGCTGCAGCCGGCGAGGCCCAACATCAGCAGACCTGCCATTAAGAACCCTGTCTTTTCGCGCATGTTTTTCGTCCTTTTGGGATATTTCTATTATAGAGGATTTGTGGTTTATTCCATAACGACGGTCGCAGGCGGTTCGATGCGCCGGGCCGAAATTCGGAAATGAGTATTGTGTCCCCGATTGAGCTTGAAAAAACGGCGGCGCGGCGTTATAATCTTTACCAATCTGATAGGTTCAATATCCCGAAGCGGCGGCCGGCCCCGTCACCGCGCCCGCGGCCGCCCGAACAGGTGGAGGAAGACTGAGATGAGCGCAGCCGCCGGATTCTCCGAAAACGCCCTGAAGATCCTCAAGGCGCGCTACTTCCTGAAGAACGAGAAGGGCGAGCTCGTCGACAAGAGCCCCGCCGACCTCTTCCGGCGCGTCGCCGACAATATCGCTGCCGCCGAAAAGACGAAAGCGGCGCGGAAGACGTACGCCGAGGAGTTCTTCCGCCTGATGGCCGGCCGGGACTTCCTGCCGAACAGCCCGACTCTGACCGGCGCCGGCCGCCGCATGTGTCTCAGCGCCTGCTTCGTCCTGCCGATCGAGGACTCGCTCGACTCGATCTTCGAGACCGTCAAGAACGCGGCCCTCGTCCATAAGGAAGGCGGCGGCACGGGCTTCGACTTCAGCCGCCTGCGCCCTCGGGGGAGCTTCGTCCGCAAGACCCAGGGCGTCGCTTCCGGCCCGGTCTCCTTCCTCCGCGTCATCGACGCCGCCACGGAGGCCGTCAAGCAGGGCGGGACGCGCCGCGGCGCCAACATGGGCATCCTCCGCGTCGACCACCCGGACATCGAAGAATTTGTTCAGATGAAGCTCGACGGCCAGAGCGTCATGAACTTCAACATCTCGGTCGCGGTCACCGACGCCTTCATGGCCGCCGTCAAGGCCGGCGGATCCTACGGTCTCGTCGACCCGCACACGGGCCGGCCGGCAGGAAAGAGGGACGCGCGCAAGGTCTTCCAGCTCATCGTCGAGTCGGCCTGGGCCGTGGGCGACCCCGGGCTGATCTTCATCGACCGCGTCAACGGGGCCAACCCCACGGCGGCGCTCGGCCCGATCCGCGCCACCAATCCCTGCGGCGAGCAGCCCCTTCACGACTACGAGTCGTGCAACCTCGGTTCCATCAACCTGGCCAATTTCTTCAGCCCCCGGAAGAGGGACGAGATCGATTGGGAGCGCCTCGGCCGCGCGGTCCGGCTCGGCATACGCTTTCTGGACGACGTCATCGACGTCAACCGCTATCCTTTGCCCCAGATAGAGGAGATGTCGCGCGGCAACCGCCGCATCGGCCTGGGCGTCATGGGCTGGGCCGACCTTCTGCTTCTGATGAAGATCAAGTACGATTCGGCCAAGGCCCTGGCGCTCGCCGAGAAGGCCGCCGGCTTCGTCCGGCGGGAGGCCGTGGCCGCCTCGCGCGGCCTGGCGGGCGAGCGGGGGAGCTTCCCGAATATCGGGAAGTCGATTTACAAGGGGTCGAAGATGAGGAACGCGACCGTCTTCACCATCGCCCCGACCGGGACGATCTCGCGGATTGCGGGCTGCTCGTCGTCGATCGAGCCGGTCTTCGCCTTCGAGGTCGTCTCGAAGATCCTCGACTCGGAGCTCAAGGACGTTCACCCGGTGTACGCCGCGTGGAAGGAGGCGCACGCGGGGAAGCCGCTGGCCGACTACTTCGTCTCGGCCCACGAGGTCCCGCCCGAATGGCACGTCCGGACGCAGGCGGCCTTCCAGAAGCACGTCGACAACTCCGTCTCCAAGACGATCAATTTCCCCCACGAGGCGACGGTCGAGGACGTCGACAGGACCTTCTACCTGGCCTGGGACCTCGGGACCAAGGGCATCACCATCTACCGCGACGGCTGCCGGGAAAGCCAGGTCCTCTACAAGAACGGGAGCGAGATCCTCCATCCCCAGGAACGGCCGATGTCGCTGCCCTCGACGACCGACAAGATCAAGACTGGCTTCGGCAACCTCTATGTGACGATCTCCTACCAGAATCAGAAGCCGTTCGAGGTCTTCGCCTCGATCGGCAAGAGCGGCTACTCGACCATGGCCGACGCCGAGGCGCTGGGGCGGCTCATCTCGCTCGCCCTGCGGACCGGGGTCGAGGCCGACGAGGTCATCCAGCAGCTCAAGGGGATCGGGGGCTCCGAGCCCATCTTCACCGAGGGCGGCCTCATCCAGTCGATCCCCGACGCGATCGCCAAGGTTCTCGAAAAGCACTTCGGCGAAGTCCGCCAGAGCGGCAAGGACTTCTACACGGTGCGCTGCAAGATCTGCGGCGCGCTGCTGCCCGATGAGAAGTGCCCCGTCTGCCCGAACTGCGGCTGGAGCAAGTGCGCTTGATTTTGATCTGTTTGATTCGGGGTCGGACCATATTATCTGGCTGATAATAAATAAATTATCCACATTGTTGGGCCGTTTTTTGCCTAACGGTCCCCACCGGGGGTCGCGTTCAGTTTAAGGTTTAGGAGCCGAGATCGAACGCTATGGTGCGCATCATGGCGCGGATAGAAGGGTGGTTCATGAGACCGAGTCAGCCGTAAGGAGGGATGAAGATAAGAAAAAAAGCCGCTAGAAATACGGCTAATTCATTTATTATGAATTGGTTTTCATGGTCCAACCCCAAATAAAACATTGACCTCAAATCGTCGAAAAATAGTATAATTCCCGTTCGATCTCCAAACATCGTTGAAGAGGAGGCCCGTCCATGTCTCTCCACGGCATCTCATCCCGCTTCCGGCGCGCGTGCGCCGCCGTTCTCTTGCCGCTGGCCTTGGTGTTGCTTACGGCCGGCTCTCCGCAGGCTGCAGCATCGAAAGCCGCATCGCCGCGCCCGCCCTCCGCCGCGACGAATCAACAGGCGGCGGCTCAACAGGCGCCCGCGACGCAGCCGTCCCAGATCCTCGACAAAGACTACACGGCCAAAATCCTGGAATACACAACGGAGAAGTTCTTCCTGACCGAGCTCGTCGACCACCTGCCGGCCTCCGCCACGGTGCCTACGCCCTTCAAGGTCCTCGGCCACATCGTCGGCGCGCCCGACATCCTCGACCACTCCGCCGAGATCTACAGGTACTTCCGGGCCCTGGCCGCGGCGACGCCCCTGGTCCGCGTCTTTTCCATCGGGCCGACCGACGAGGGCCGCGAGATGATCGCCGTGGCCGTCTCCTCCGCCGAGAATATGGCCCGTCTCGGCCGCATCAAGGAGATCATGTCGCGCCTGGCCGACCCCCGCGGCCTCAAGGACGGCGAGGGGGCCCGGCTGGCCGCCGAGGGCGTGCCCGTCTACTGGCTCACCGGCGGCCTTCACTCGACCGAGTGCGGCTCGCCCGAGATGATGATGGAGCTGGCCTACCGCTTGGCCGTAGAGGACTCCGACATGATCCGGTCCATCCGCGACAACATGGTCGTCCTCATGACGCCCATCCTCGAGGTTGACGGCTGGGACAAGGCCGTCGACTCCTACATCTACAAGAAGGACAACAAGGACAAGAAGACCCTGCCGCCGATCTACTGGGGGAAATACGTCCTCCACGACGACAACCGCGACGCCATCGGCCTCGGCCTCCAGCTCACCCGGAACCTGCTCCAGGCCTATTTCGAGTGGCACCCGATAATCATGCACGACCTCCACGAATCCGTCCCCTATCTCTACGTTTCGACGGGGACGGGCCCCTACAACGCCTGGCTCGACCCGATCACGATCGACGAGTGGCAGGAGCTTGCCGACAACGACGTCAGCGGCATGACGCGGCGCGGCGTCCCCGGTGTCTGGACGCACGGCTTCTACGACGGCTGGGCCGCCAACTACGCCTTCTACGTCGCCCTGTTTCACAACTCCGTCGGCCGCTTCTACGAAACCTTCGGCGGCACGGGGGCGGACACGCTGGTCCGGAACGTGGGCGCCGAGTCCAAGCGCGCTTGGTACCGTCCCAACCCGCCGTTCGAGTCCGTCCGCTGGTCCTTCCGCGACAACACGAACATCATGCAGAGCACCGTCCTTCTGAGCTTCGGCCACGTGGCCGCGAACAGGACCCGCTTCCTCGAGGAGTTCCTCCTCAAGGGTCGGCGTTCCGTGGCCAAGGCCCGGACAGAAGGCCCGGTGGCCTACGTTATCCCGTCCGGCACGGACCGGCCGCTCGCCGCGGCCCGTCTCGTCAATCTCCTGCGACGGGACGGCGTCGAGGTCCAGGCCGCGGACAAGCCTGTCACCGCCGGCAAAGACACGTTCCCGGCCGGAAGCTACATCGTCCGCATGGACCAGCCGTACAGCCGCTGCGCCGACATGCTCCTCGATACCCAGTACTACAATCCCAACGACCCGCAGCCCTATGACGACACCGGCTGGACCCTGGGGGCGCTCTACAACGTCAAGACGGTCCGGGTCACCGACACCAAGATCCTGGACGCGCCGATGAGGCTCCTCAACAAGGATGTGACGATCGCGGGCCGTGTTGAGGGCGCGCAGAAGGCCGTCGCCTTCGCCGTGGCCAACGCCGCCGAGCCCGAGCTCATGACCTTCCGCTACCGGCTCAAGGACGTGCGGATGCTGGCCGCCGAGGACGGCTTCAACCAGGGCGATGTCCGCTTCGCCGCCGGGAGCTTCCTCATCCCGAGGGACGGGAACCCGGCCGACCTCGAGGCGCGCCTGGACCGGGCCTGCGCCGACCTGGGCCTCACGGCCTACGGGCTTCCTTCCCTGCCGAAGGGCGCGACCCACGAGCTCGCCGCGCCGCGGATCGCCATCCTGCACTCGTGGATGAACACCCAGGACGAGGGCTGGTTCCGGCTGACCTTCGACCGGCTGGACATCCCGTATGCCTACATCCCCGTCCAGGAGATCCGGGACAACGCCGACCTCCGGGCGAAATACGACGTCATCATCTTCCCGCCGGCAGCCATGTTCGGGCACATCCAGAGGGTCGTCAACGGCCTCGACGGGGGCGAGCCGGTCCCCTGGATGAAGACCGAGAGGTACCCCAACATCGGCACGCCCGACGGGCGCGCGGACATCCGCGGCGGCATCGAGCTCGCCGGCGTCCTCCACCTCAAGCGGTTCATCGAGGAGGGCGGCCTGTTCGTGCCGATCGCCTCGATGGCCGAGCTCCCGTCGAGCTACGGCATCGTCGAGAGCGTCGCCGTGGCCGAGCCCGAGAAGCTCAAGGTCGCCGGCGCGGTCCTGAGCGCGAACCTGTCGGACCTCCTCAGCCCGATCGGATACGGCTACGGGCGGAACCTGGGCGTGTACTTCAGCTGGGGCCCGGTGCTCGAGACGGGCATGAAGGCGCTCATCGGCGCGGACATCGGCGAGCTCATGGGCGGCGGGGGCGGACCGTCCGGGCGCCCCTCCGGACGCGGCGGGGCCAAGGACGCCGACGTCGTCCAGGGCCGCGTTCCGAGCGTCGAGAAGACGCCGGGCGGCGGGGGCGGCATCCCGGCGGAATATAAGGACCTCATCAGCCTCTACATGCCGCCCGACCTCAACAAGGTCCGGACGATCATGCGCTTCGACACGGCCGACAACCTGCTCGTTTCGGGCCTTCTCGAGGGCGGTCAGGAGCTGGCCACGAAGCCGGCCGTGGTCGACGTCACTGTGGGGAAGGGGCACGTCGTCTACTTCGCCTTCAACCCCATGTGGCGCTACGAGACCTTCGGGAGCTTCGAGCTGCTCTTCAACGCCGCGCTGAACTACCGCAGCCTCGACGTCGGAGCGCCCAAGCCGGCGGCGGAGGCTAAATAGCGCACGGGAGACCTGCCCGCTCTTTGCAGCTCCCTGTTGGCGGAGCGGTGCGCTGCATGGGCCGAGGGGAACGGCCGGAGCGTGATGCAGCGGTTTAGCCGTACCAAGCCCCATAAAAACGAACAAACCTGTTTCAGAAATTTAGCAGAAGTGTGGCTTCGAGTCGATCCGCGTCACTTTTCATGGTCTCTTCGGAAGCCCCGCTCCCTGCTGGTGGAGCCGAGGCCGTCCGTAAGCCTCCGTTTGGATGGGGTCCCGTCGGCCTTTGCGACGGGGGGACCGGGACAGGTTCCCGGGGCCGGGGGATGAGGACGGCCTTGGCGCCACCTCACCTGGGAACGCACCGGGACAGGACCCGTCCGACGTTCGAACAGTTCACTTGGCGGGGTGCTCGAGCTCCATGTTGAGCCACAAGTACCAGCGGAACTTGATTCTCATCCGGAGCATCCGGTTCCGGTAGGGCCCCTCTTTGCAGAACCAGACGCGCACGTTCCCCTTTTTCTTCCACACGTCCTTGCTCGTCGCGTCCTCGGCGCCGGTCTTGTCGTAGGACGAGATGTCGATCTGGTAGGCCCGCGACTTGAAATCGTCCATGAACTCGAGCTTCTTCACCTCGCACCGGAAGACGTGCGGGGCGCCGTTGAGGACGTAGGGCAGCTCGATGGTCTTGCCGACCTTGATCTCGTGGTCCATCAGGTAGTCGAGCGGCGACATGATGCTGGCGTAATCGCCCTCGACGGTCTTCTCGCTGCCGTCCTCGCGCGTGGCGACGGCCCGGCCCGGCAGGAAGGTGATCTTTTCCGCCTCGTATTTTTTGTTCAGCTTCAGGAACCCCGAGGAGTTCTTCTCGTAGCCCTGGAAGGACTTCACGGCCTCCTCGTCGACCGTCCCGTCGGGCTTCAGCGGCAGCACGGTCCGGGTGATGAACTCGCCGTGGTAGTCGTATCTCTGGGCGTGCTCCTTGTTGACGTCGCCCTTGAGGCTCAGGTATTTCTTGAGGACGTTGCCGTCCCGCTTGATGTCCGCTTCGATGCTCATCGTGCCGACGCTGCCGAGGTTGAAGAATAAGAAGTGGGCCGTGATGTCGTACCCGCCGGTCCAGAGATCGATGACCTGCCCCCCGGCCGCCTCCCGCGCCTGCCCGGCTGGCGTTTCCTGCCGGGGCGCGGGTCCGGCCGCGAAGAGGGCCAGGACGAAGAGAGAGCCCGCCGCGGCCGCGAAGGCCCGCCGCAGGCCAAGCCCGTCCCTTCGGAGTTTCGAACGCATCACGACCTCGTCAATGAGAAAGTTTGTAGTTTGCGTCGCGGTACTCGCCCTCCCAGATCGGGTCGAGGAGTTCCGCCACGGCCTTGTTGTACCGGATCATGCCTTCCCGGTATTCCGGATCGGCGGCGGCCTCCGCCGCACTCTCGTCGAGGGGCTTGAGGCCGTACTTTTCGATCCACGGATGGAACTCGGCGTAATGGTCGCGGATAGGGCAGGGCATGATCCAGTTCCGGATTTCGCCTTTCTGGTCGTAGTCCTTGTCGTAGCCGTAGGAGTGCTGCCAGCTGCGGAGGTTCGCGAAGAAGGGATTCGCCCAGATGTCCACGAGATTCTTCCCCTGGGCGTAGGCGTCGTTGACGTTGACCGGCGAATACGGCATGAAGACGCAGGGGATGACGTCCCCGTTCCAGCAGACGACCATGTATCCGCCCGACCGTCCCGCGGCGATGCAGCCCTGGGCCGCCGTCCCCCCGTTCCAGAAATCGGCGATGAACAGCCGGCGGTCCTTGATGAGCTCGAGCGAGCGCTTGTAGAGCCAGACGCGCTGCTCGGGCGTCGGCATGAGCTCGAGGGTGATGGCCCGGCCGATGGGCATGTAGTGGAAGACCCAGGCGAAGAGGGCCCCCATCTCCCGGAAATAGAAGTCGATGACCTTGTCCGAGAGCGACTCCTCGGCGTTGTCCTTGGTGACCGTCATGGACACGCCGAAGAAGACCTTCTCGCGCCGCAGCCGCCCCATGGCCTCGACGATCTTGTCGAAGACGCCCGCGCCGCGCCGCTCGTCGGTCCGCTCGCGGAGGCCCTCGATGGAGACCGCGGGCATGACGTTCCCCAGCTTGGCCATCCGGCGGGCGGTTGCGTCGTTGATGAGCGTCCCGTTCGTATACATCATGAAATAGACGTCCGGGTGCTTCTCGGCCAGGTCCAGGACCCCGTGGCCCGCGTCCCGGTACATCAGCGGCTCGCCGCCGCTGAAGACGATGAACCGGCCTCCCCAGAGGTCGTGGACCTCCGAGACCACTCGGTCCAGAACGGGCCAGCTCAGCTTTTCCAGGGCGGAGGTCGAATCGGCGTAACATCCCTTGCAGCGGAGGTTGCACACCTTCGTCGGGCTGATGAGCAGGACCTCGGGCGGGTTGAGCTTCATGCTCTGACGGAACTGCTCCCGGACCGACGGCTGGCCCTTGTGCATGAGGGCGTCGTGAGCCAGGTTCTTGAGCAGCCGCTGGATGGACGACCGGCTGATCCGCCTCTCGGCGACGGCCTTCTCGATCGTGCGGAGGATGGTCACGGCGATCTGCATCCTGTCCTCGACGACCCGGGGCAGCTTCTTCCCCGTTTCCGCGACGCGCAGGCTGCTCTCCCGGACATGCTTCTCCAGGGACCGGGCCAGCGGCCTGCGGATGAAGCCGATCCTGGTGAGGCCCGGCGCCAGCCCCGAGATCGAGGTCAGGGCGACCGACCCGAGGACCTTCCTGATGTCGAGCCGCGTCGGCTCCGGCGGATGGGTATAACTCTCGACTTTGAGAGGAAGGCTCTCGCCGTTTTGCGACATCCTAGATACCCCTGCATAACTTCGACATGATCATTCTCCACGCCCCTGGCTATGATAGCATGGGAGGGAGAAAAAAATCAAAGCGGGATTGTCCCGGAAGGCCGAACTTGAGATTTGGCGCCTTTTCTGCTATTTTTCAAAACACGGAGAGAACGATCCTGTACGGAAAAGAATTTCGACAAGGAGTACGGTTTATGAAAAAGCTGACCTTCCTCATGATCCTCCTGACGGCCGTCGCCGGGATGTCTTACGCGCAGACCGGCCACCAGGGAGGCAACACGGGGATCGGGCTGATCTTCGGCGAGCCGACCGGCCTGAGCCTGAAATACTGGACGACGAGCACCATCGCTCTTGACGGCGCTGCCGCTTGGTCCTTCGTCAACGGCGGCTCCTTCGAGGTCCACGCCGATTTGCTCTTCCACAGCTTCCAGCTTTTTCATGTGGACCGGGGCCGGGTGGCCCTCTTTTACGGGTTCGGCGGGCGCTTCAAGACCGCCACCGACACCGAAAAGGCGCGCGTGAGTTTCCGCGTCCCGATCGGGATCGCCTACGAGTTCGAGGGCGTTCCGATCGAGTTGTTCTTCGAGGTCGCCCCCATGCTTGACATCGTCCCGTCCACGGAAGCCGCCATCGGCGGAGGCATGGGGTTCCGTTATTATTTCTGAGGCGAAGGCGGGAAACCCACGGACTCTCCGCTCCCAAAGGACGGCGCCAGTTCCCTCCGGCCGCGAAGATTCGCGCTTGGAGGGGCCGGGCTGGCGCTCCTTCTTATAATCGGGGTGACATCGTCCGCCGCCCGACCGGGTGACCGCACCGTCGCAGCGGCGGGCGGGGATGAGCGCTCCCCGTCCGTCGGCCTTCTCGTTTCTCCCCGAGTCATCAAGCCGGGCGATTCCCTTCGCGTGCTGGCGGCTTTCGAGACGGCCCCCCGCGACGCCGAGATCTTGCTGGGCGGGCCGGAGGGGACGCTCCGGCCGGAGAGAACGAGGAGGGGAGGGGGGCCGCCGTTCTGGCTGTGCGCGGAGTTCCGGCGCCTTCCGCCGGGACGATATGCCGTCGCCGTGAGGGATGCGGGGCGGACCGTCGGGCGCGGTGCCGTGGACGTCCCCTTGCCCGGCTCGGCCTGGAGAGCCGCGGCGGGCGTCTGGGAGAGCGCGGCCGGCTGGACGAGGGACTCGGAAAACCTCTATTCGGCCTGGCTGGACGCGCTTTTCGAGGACGCCGACGAGCGGACCTCCTGGAACGCGCTCCATGAGGTCGTGCGCGACGCCGCGAGGAACATCTTCTTCGACAGCCTGGGGCTCGGGGAGGACGACGGCGCGGGACCGAACGCGATCGAGATGACTCCCGACTGCGCCGACAACCCGTTTTTCCTCAGGGCCTACTTCGCCTGGAAGGCGGGCCTGCCGTTCGGCTTCCACAGCTGCACCTGGGGGACGCTCGAGGCCGCCCCGCACGTCCTGAAGTTGTGGACGAACGATGCCATGAACCTGGGCGGGGCCAACACGGCCCAGGCGTTCGCCCGGCTGATGCCGATCCTCAAGGACACCGTCCACGCCGGCAACGGCCGCACGAAGTTCGCGGACGACACGTCCGATTATTACCCGCTCCCCCTGACCCGGAGGGACCTCCGGCCGGGTTCGGTCTTCGCCGACCCCTACGGCCACACCCTGACCATCGTGCGCTGGGTGCCGCAGTCGGGCAAGCGCCCCGGGCTGCTCCTCGCCGTCGACGCCCAGCCCGACGGCACGATCGGCATCAAGCGCTTCTGGCGCGGGAACTTCCTCTTCAACACCCAGGAGGTCGTCGGCGAGCCCGGGTTCAAGGCCTTCCGTCCGATCGTCCTCGACGGCGGACGGCCGCGGCTCCTCGCGAACCGCGAGATCGCCGCGAGTCCCGACTATGGGAACTTCTCCCTCGAGCAGGAACACATGGCGAGCGACGCGTTTTACGCGGTCATGGAAAAGCTCATCAACCCGGAGCCGCTCGACGCTGAGAGCGCTTTCCACGACCTGTTTCGGGCCTTCCACGAACAGCTGCTCGTCCGGGTTGAGTCCGTGGCCAAGGGGGAGGAATACATGAAGTCGCGTCCCGGCGTCGTCATTCCCATGCCGGCCGGCGGCGAGGCCGTCTTCCAGACGACCGGCCCCTGGGAGGACTATTCGACGCCGAATCGGGACCTGCGCCTGCTCATCGCGATGGACACGATCCTGGGCTTTCCCGAAAAGGTGGCCGCGAACCCGGAGGCCTTCGGGATCCCGGCGCGCAGGCCGGCCGACGCCGTCGTCCGGGAAATGGCGGCGCTCGAGAAGAAGTGGGCGGCCGAGATGTCCATCACGTACACGCGGTCAGACGGGTCGCTGCAGGTCCTGACTCTCACGGACGTGCTCGGCCGCGAGGGAGCGTTCGAGATGGGCTACAACCCGAACGACGGCCCGGAGATCCGCTGGGGGGCGCCGGAAGGGAGCGCGGAGATGGCGACATGCAGGCGGAGGGCTCCCGCCTATCAGCTCACGCGCATGAGGGCCATGAGGGTCTGGTTCAAAAGGCGGCTGCATCCCGCGGCTTGACGAGATTTCCGCCCTGCCGGCCTTAAGTCCTCGTTTTCGTGGCCGAAAAGAGGGAGTTAAGGCTCTTTTGGATACTGTATTTTCACGTATTTATTTTATATTCAATAAGTTTTCGTGGTCCGACCTCAAATCTAATGTTTTGACATCCGCAGCCGGAAGTGCTAATTTTTTTATTATCCGATGATATCTCGCGTCATCCCGCCAAACAGGAGATGGGCATGAATCAGACCATCCGATTCACTCTGAACGGGAAACCCGTGAGCCTGGCCGTCGACGGGGAGCGCATGCTCCTCTGGATCCTGCGCACGGAGCTCGGGCTGATCGGCACCAAGTTCGGCTGCGGCGAGGGCTACTGCGGAGCCTGCACGGTCGCCGTCGACGGCCAGGCCGTCCGTTCCTGCCAGACCCCCGTCAAGACCGTCGCGGGCAAGACGGTCCTGACCATCGAGGGCTTGGAGAAAAACGGGCGTCTTCACCCCCTCCAGGAAGCCTTCATGAAACACGACGCCCTGCAGTGCGGCTATTGCACGCCGGGCATGATCCTCACGGCCTACACCCTGCTCCGGTCGAACCCGAGGCCCCGGACGCAGGACATCCTCGACGCCCTGGAGAACAATCTCTGCCGGTGCGGCGCCCACAATCGCATCGTCGAAGCCGTCCAGGAAGCGGCCGCCGTCATGCAAGGAGCCGGAAGCCATGAAAAATGACGAACGCGACGAATACATCCCCGAAAACACTCTGAGCCGCCGCGATTTCCTCAAGCTGACCGGCGGAGGGATCCTCATCTGCGTGACGTTCGGCGAAGCCGCCCTCCTCCAGGAGGGCCAGCGCCGGATGGGCGGCCAGGGCTATCCCGAGGACTTCAATGCTTACCTCCTCGTCCACCCCGACGGCCGGGTCACGGGCTACACCGGCAAGATCGAGATGGGGGAGGGCATCATCAACTCCCTGCCGATGGAGCTGGCCGACGAGCTCGACGTCAGGCTCGATGCCGTCGACATGGTCATGGGAGACACCGAGCTCTGCCCCTGGGACATGGGCACGTTCGGCTCGCTCGCGACCCGCATGTTCGGACCCGCGCTGCGCGCGGCCGCGGCCGCGGCCCGCGCGGTCCTGGTGGAGCTCGCCTCCGAAAAGCTCAAGGTCCCGGCGGCCCGGCTCGCGACCCGGGACGGGGTCGTCTTCGACCGGGATCATCCGTCCGTCAAGGCCACATACGGGGAGCTCGCCGCCGGCAAAAAGATCGAGCGCCACATCACGCCGAAGCCGTCGCCCAAGAAGGCCTCGGAGTGGACCATCATGGGCAAGCCCGTCTTCCGGCGTGACGCCCGCGCGAAGGTCACGGGCGGGGCGCTTTTCGCGGGCGACGTCCGCGTGCCCGGGATGCTCTACGCCAAGATCCTGCGGCCTCCGGCTCACGGCGCAACGCTGAAATCGCTCGACACGTCGGCGGCCGAGAAGGTGGCCGGCGTCCGGATCGTCCATGACGGCGAGCTCGTGGCCGCCCTCCACGAGCTGCCCGATGTCGCTGCGGCGGCCCTCGGCAAGATCAAGGCGGAGTACGAGCCGTCGCCCTCGACGCTCGACGACAAGAACATCTTCGACCACCTCCTCAAGGTCGCCCCGCAGGGACAGGTCGTCGCCCACGGCGGGGACCTCGAGGCGGGGAAGGCCGCCTCGGCCGCGACGTTCGACGAGACCTACCTCAACAGCTACGTCGCCCATTCCCCGATAGAGACCCACACGACCCTCGTCCGGATCGAAGGCGGGAAGGCCACGGTCTGGCCCTCGTCCCAGACGCCCTTCCGGCTCAAGGAGGAGATCGCCCCGCTGCTGGGCCTGTCCGCCGCGAACGTCCGCGTCATTTCGCCGTTCGTGGGCGGCGGCTTCGGCGGCAAGTCCGCCGGGGGGCAATCCGTCCAAGCCGCGCGCCTGGCCAAAATCACCGGCCGTCCCGTCCAGGTCGCCTGGACCCGGCCCGACGAATTCTTCAACGACACGTTCCGCCCGGCGGCCATCGTGAAGATCAAGTCGGGGATCGACGCAGCCGGGAAGATCGTCCTCTGGGACTATGCCGTCTATTACGCCGGCGACCGGAGCGCAGCCCATTTCTACGATATTCCGAACCACCGGACGGTCGCCGCCGGGGAGTGGGGCCTGGGAGGGGGCAACTCGCACGCGCACCCGTTCGCGGTCGGCCCGTGGCGGGGGCCCGGCTCGAACACGAACGTCTACGCCCGGGAATCCCAGATCGATATTATGGCCGCCAAAGCCGAAATGGACCCTCTCGAGTTCCGGATGGCAAACCTCAACGACGAGCGGATGAAACGCCTCCTGCGGGTCGCCGCCGACAAGTTCGGCTGGACGGCCGCCGCCACGCCGAGCGGCCGGGGGTTCGGGCTCTCCTGCACGGACTACAACGGAACCTACGTCGTGACCATGGCCGAGGTCGGCCTCGACAAGGCGACGGGGGCCGTCCAGCCCAAGCGGATCGTCTGCGCCCAGGACATGGGCCAGTGCGTCAACCCCGAGGGCGCGGCCATCCAGGTCGAGGGCTGCTGCATGATGGGCCTCGGCTACGCCCTGAGCGAAGAAGTCCATTTCAGGAATGGCGAGATCCTCGACCTCAACTTCGACACCTACGAGCTGCCGCGCTTCTCGCGGATGCCCCGGATCGAGGCCGTGATCGTCCGGGACGACGAGCATCCCCCTTCGGGCGGCGGCGAGCCGGCCATCACCAACATGGGCGCCGTCATGGCTAATGCCGTCTTCGACGCCTCGGGCGCGCGCCTCTTCCAGCTGCCCATGACCCGGGAGCGGATCAAGACGGCTCTCGAGGCCGCGGTGCGGACATAGCATCGGCCGGGCGGTCAGGAGCCCGGCAGGATCCTGAGGAGCTTCCGCAGCCGCCTCGCCTTCTCGCCCGCATCGAGGTCCTCGACCAGCGGCAGGACCATATCTCTCGCGTCCTTCCGCAGCGTGTTATCGAGCCATTCGACGGCGCTGTTGAGGGCGTCCCTGTTGCCGCCGACGATGTTCTGGTAGGCGGTGCGGATGCCCTTCTGGGGGTAGGACAGTCCCAGCAACTTGAAGATGTCCGCGAGGCAGACGGCGAGCTCGAGCGAGAGGTGATTCCGGAGGGCCGCGGAGCCGGAACCGGGGCCCCGCTCCTGGAACTCAAGGAAGATCCGGCAGTACCTGCGCGCGAGGGAACGGATTTTCGCCGTCGCCGCCGCGCGCGGCACGGGGACCTCCGCGTTGTCCGCGCGGACGCGGTCCAGCGCGTCGATGATGCCGCGGTCGAGTTCCCCCGAGCCGCATTCGAGCTCTTCGGCCAGGGCCCCGACGGCGAGGGGGGTCCCGATCCGAGCCAGGACGTCGGCCGCAGCGCGTCTCAGTTCCGTGGCCCCGGAGGGGTCCTTCAGGCTCTTGCGGAGCGTCGCGACCGCGGCATCGCCGTAGCGGCAGAGGGCATCGGCGGCGTCTTCGTGCGTCAGATAGTCCCCCAGCTTCCGGACGATCGCGGGCAGGTCGGACTTCCTCCTCAGCTGGGCCGCGCTCTTCAGGGCGAGGCAGGACACCTGGGGCGACTCGTCCTCGATCAGATCTCCGAGCTCGGCAGCCAGCGGGGAGTCCGGCTTCATCAGCCCGATCGCCTTTGCCAGCTCCATTCTCTCGATCTTCGGAAGCCCGCCGTCCTTCCGGAGGGCTGCTAGGCGGGAGGACATTACCTGCTGATATTCGTCGGACGACATGATCAGGGGGATCTCCTTCAAGATGTCCTGGCGCGGGAACTCGTCGAAATACTCCGGGAACCGGGCCGCTCCCTCAGCCTCGAACCGCCCGCTCAGGGCCGCCGCTTCGATTTCCCCCGACTTCTCCGCGAGGATGTTTTTGATCTCGGGGCTGAGCTCGTTCCGCGCCAGCAGGTCGAAGAGGTGGAGGGCGTAGAGGACGGAGCTGTAGTTTTGGCTGTCGATCGTGTCGAAGACGAGCTTGGCGTGCTGGAGGTCCAGCGCATCGGCGAGGTCCTTCTCGACGCGGTTCCGCATGGGCTTGATATTCTTTTGGAGGGTCGCCAGATACTCCCGCCCGGCCTTGAGGCCCAACAGGCTCCAGGGGACGAGGAGGGCGATGACGACCCAGCTCAGCTCCTTGGCGAACCGGGGTTGGATACCGGAGTGAGGCCCTGGACCTCCTTGTTGAGGAGGACCGCGAACGCGAGGAGTACGACGGCTCCCGCGACCTTGGCGATCTGGCTGGTGAACATGTCGATGAAGGGCTTGGCCCGGTGCTTCAGGCTCGCGGGGACGGGGATGTAGAGGATTTCGCAGACCGGCTGGTTGACGGCGAAGGTCAGGCCCTCGTCGCCCGCCCGGATCAGCATTCCGGTGAGCAGGGCGAACGGTGCGAGGAGGATGCCGAGCGAGCAGGCCAGCAGGACCGCCGGGGTGAGCAGCAGGGCGCGGGTGATGTCGAGTTTCTTAAGAACGCAGCCCGCCATCAGGATGTTCAGGAAAAAGACGAAGATGGTCAGAGCGGGATCGAAGATCCCGAGGAAGGCCTGGAGGTTGTCCGGCCGGCCGAAGTAATGCGCTTCCGCGGCCGAAAGGAACTGGAATTCGATGCACGTCGAGACGACGACGGCGGTGAACACGATGCCCGCGATGAGGGCGAGGAACGAATTCCCGCGGACCGTGGCGAAGCTTGTCCGGAAGCCCGGCTTGGGCCCCCCGCCGCCGGCTTCCGCGGGCTTGGCCCGTCCGTCCCCGGCCGGCGGCCTCCGTCCGGCCTCGAAGATTGCTCTGCTGACGAAGATGCAGACGAAAAGCATCAGGCAGGCCAAAGGCATCAGCCACGATCCCCGGCCGGCCCTGGTCAGGAACGCCACCAGGGCGCCGCCCAGGACCGCGCCCAGGATCCCGCCGGAGTTGAGGAACCCGATCAGCCGCTTGGCCTGCCTCGGATTGAACATCTCGTTCAGCGTGATCCAGAAATGGGTGATGAGCGTGATGATCAGGACGCTCGACCAGACCCAGAAGATATAGGGGAGGACGGCACTCGTCCGTCCGGCCTCCGTCTGGAGGAGCCAATAGAAGACGAGACCGGTGAGGCCGAAAAAGCCGAGAGCGGCGGTGATCAGGGCCCGGATGCTCGCCCGCAGCTCGACGCGCGAATGGAGGAAGACGACGAGTCCCGTGGCCGCGGCGGCGAAGAGGTAAGCGACCGGGAGCGCCCCGGCTCCAAGCTTCACGAGAAAGTCGGCCGTGCGGAGCGTCCGGATGATCGTCTGGGGAGCGGCGAGGAAAAAGAAGTACGAGAAGAAAAG
Organism: uncultured Eubacteriales bacterium; assembly: GCA_964551995.1. GTDB lineage: Bacteria > Acidobacteriota > Aminicenantia > Aminicenantales > Saccharicenantaceae > DATKJS01. The sequence continues at coordinate 46,919 of CAZKFD010000012.1, read as the reverse complement.
GAACGCGATTTTTCCCTCGCCGGGTTGGACGTTGAGAACGTGCCGCAGAGCCTCCGACGAGCGTCGTATGCCCATGCCCGGTCCCCCTCGCCGTTGGGGCCAAGATTAGCAACAAACGCGAGGCGAGTCAATATGCAGCCTCATGAGAGCGGTTGAATAATGGCCGGCAAATTGCGATAATAGCTGAACGATGTCCGATCGTATCCTGCGTCTCAAGGGACAAGCGAGCGGGAAGGACGCCGCCGGTCCGGCCGCCCCCTGAGCTGGGAGGTTCAGCATGACCGCGAACTCGGGACTCGAACCTGCCCGTCTTGCGGACGGGCTCCTTCGCCGCCTCGGGCCCGGGGCGAAAGCCGCCGTGGCCGTCTTCGCCGTCGCCGCGCTCTCCGCATGCTCCACGATGGGCGGGCGGACGGCGGATTCTCCCGCTCAACCGTGGGTCCCTCCGGCTCAGGCCGGCAAACCGCAGGCCCTCCCGGCGCCTTCGCCCGCCCCCGTGGTTTCCGCCGAGCTCCAGTCGTCGGGCCGGGCCTGGACGCTGAGCGACATCGTCGACGTGGGCCTGTCCAACAACCCGCAGACCCGCGCGGCCTGGAACGCCGCGCGCGCCGCCCAGGCCGCCGTCGGCATCTCCCTGGGCGAGTATTTTCCCGAGGTCGACCTGAACGTCACCGGCATCAAGGAGAAGATGGCCTACCTGGGCGGCCTTTACGTCGTCAAGCTGAGGATGTTGCAGCCCACGGCCACCCTGACCTTCTTGATCTTCAATTTCGGGGGGCGGGAGGCCGACGTTCAGACGGCCCGCCGGACCCTCGAGGCCGCCAACTGGACCCAGAACGCCGTCTACCAGAACGTCATCCTCCAGATCGAAGACGCCTATTATCAAAACCTGTCAGCCCGCGCCCTGCTCGAGGCTCAGGAAGCGAACCGCAAGGAGGCCCAGGCCAACTACGACGCCGCGAACGAGCGGCACCGGTCGGGCGTCGCCACCATCGCCGACGTCCTCCAGGCCAAGACCGCGCTCTCGACGATCGACCTCCAGATCGTGACGACGCGCGGGATGATCCAGACGCTTCACGGCGCCCTGGCCAGCGCGATGGGGCTCCGGGCCGACACGGCCTTCGAGATCGCCGATTCGCTTCCCGAAAGCATCCCCTTCGACGTTGTGAGCAAGCAAGTGGACCTCTGCATCAAGGAAGCGGAGGCCAGCCGGCCGGACCTCGCGGCCGCGCGGGCCCAGGTCCTCGCTGCCGAGGCGGGCGTCCGGAAGGCCCGGTCGACGTTTTTCCCGACCTTCTCGCTGACGGAACAGGTCGGCCGGATGTATTACGAGGGCAATCCGCGGTCGAACCCCTTTTATGTGCTTTCCCTTTCCGTCGACCTACCCTTCCTCTTCGGCCTGCAGCAATTCGCGGTCAACGAGGCCAAGGCCAAAGCCGAGGCGGCCCGGGACGAGATGACCGGGCTCAACCGGGCCATCGAGCTCCAGGTCTGGACGAGTTACTACGGCCTGAAGACCTCGGAGCAGCAGATCAGGACGTCGCGGGACCTGCTGGAGAGCGCCCAGGCCTCCTATGACGTGGCCCTCGGGCGCTACAAGGAGGGTGTCGGCAGCATCCTCGACCTGCTGGCGGCCGAGGCGGCTCTTGAAAACGCGCGGGTCCAGCTCGTCCAAGCTAAATCCAGCTGGTTCCTCGCCCTCGTCCAGTTCACGCATGATACCGGGGCCCTCCAGCCGCCTGAGGCGTCCCTCAAGTCCGGTCCCGCTTCAAGTCCGGAGAAAGGAGATCGCAGGCCATGAAGGCTTCCCACTTCAGATTCATCGGACTCGCTGCCGTTTTCGCCCTGATCGGAATGTCAGCCTGCTCGTCGTCGGGCGGGAAGGCCGCGGGCCGGGCCATGGCCGGTGTCCCCGTGAACGCGGCCGAGACCATTCAGAAGGACGAGCCGCTCGAGATTCCGACGGTCGGCCGGGTCGAGGCCATCCAGAGCGTGTCGGTGAAGGCCCTGGTCGGGGGAGAGGTCACCCGCGTGTATTTCAAGGAAGGGCAGGACGTCAAGAAAGGCGCCCGGCTGTTCACGATCGACCCGCGGCCCTTCGAGATCGCCTTGAAGCAGGCCGAGGCCCTGCTCGAAAAGGACCGCGCCCTCCTCGAGAACGCCCAATCCGACGTGGCCCGCTATGGCGGCCTGGTCACAAAGGACTACGTGACCAAGGAGCAATACGACGCGCTTGTCGCGAATCGGGACGTATTGGCGGCCACGGTCAAGGCCGACGAGGCCAACGTCGCCAACGCTCGCCTGCAGCTCGGCTACACGGTCGTCTCTTCGCCGCTCGACGGCCGGACGGGGAGCCTCCTCATCGACGCGGGAAACATCATCAAGGCCAACGACGTCAATTCGGCCGTCGTCATCTACCAGATGTCGCCCATTTATGTCACGTTCTCCGTCCCCGAGCAGAACCTGCCGTCGATCCGCAAGTATATGGCCGAGGCGCCGCTGCGGACGGATGTCACGCCGGCCGGAAGCTCGCAGGCTCCGGTTTCAGGGATCCTGACCTTCGTCGACAACGCCATCGACCAGGCCACTGGGACGATCACGCTCAAGGCGACTTTTGAAAATACAGACGAGTCCCTGTGGCCCGGCGAGTTCCTGAACGTCCGCCTGGTGCTGACCACCGAAAAGGGGGTCACGGTCGTCCCGTCGCAGGCCGTCCAGACCGGCCAGAATGGCCTCTACGTCTATGTCATCAAGCCGGACATGACCGTCGACATGAAAGCGGTCACCGTCAGCCGGACGTTCGGCCAGGACTCCATCATCTCCGGGGGTTTGAAGCCGGGGGAGAGGGTTGTGACCGACGGCCAGCTGCGTCTCGTGCCCGGGGCCAAGGTCGAGATCAAGTCCGGCCTCTAGGAGGGCAGGCGCCATGAACTTCTCGGAAATTTTCGTCCGCCGCCCGGTGATGACGACGCTGCTGATGTCGGCGCTCCTCATCTTCGGGATCATGGGCTTCCGGCTCCTCCCCGTGAGCGACTTGCCGAACGTCGACTTCCCCACGATCATGGTCACGGCCGGCATCCCCGGGGCGAGCCCCGAGACCATGGCCGCCACCGTGGCGACGCCTCTGGAGAAACAGTTCTCGACGATCCAGGGCCTCGATTCCATGACCTCGACCAACATGCTCGGCGTGACACAGATCACCCTCCAGTTTTCCCTGAGCCGGAACCTGGACGCGGCGGCCCAGGACGTCCAGGAGATGATCAACTACGCCGGGCGCTACCTGCCCCAGAACATGCCCCTGCCGCCGTATTATCAGAAAGTCAACCCGGCCAATACGCCGATCCTCTTCATCCTCCTGAGCTCGGACACCATGCCGCTGTACACCCTGGACGACTACGCCGAGACGATGATGGCCCAGCGGATCTCGATGGTCCCCGGCGTCGCCCAGGTGGCGGTCTACGGCTCCCAGACTTACGCCGTCCGCATCCAGCTCAACCCCGATGCCCTGGCCTCGCGGGGCATCGGGCTCGACCAGGTCAGCACGGCGGTCCAGGCGGGGAACGTCAATCTCCCGACCGGCACCCTCTACGGGCCCGACCAGTCCTTCACGCTCGAGTCCAACGGCCAGCTCAATAACGCCGCGGAATACCGCGAGCTCATCGTGACCTATCGGAACGGCTCCCCGGTCCGGCTGAAGGACCTGGGCCGGGTCATCGACAGCGTCCAGAACGACAAGACCGCCGCCTGGGCCTATGCGCCCAAGTCCCATCAGCGGACCGTCTTCCTCGCCATCCAGCGCCAGCCGGGAACGAACACGGTTGAAGTGGCCGCGGAGGTCAAGAAGCTCCTGCCGATGTTCCGCAACCAGCTCCCGGCCTCTGTCAACTTCAACGTCCTTTTCGACCGCTCCGAGTCCATCAACGCCTCGGTCCATGATGTCGAGGCCACCCTCATCATCGCTCTCGTCCTGGTCGTCGGCGTGATCTTCGTCTTCTTGAGGAGCGTCCGGGCGACGATCATTCCCAGCCTGGCCCTGCCCTTCTCGATCGTCGGCACGTTCGCCGTCATGTATGTCCTTGGATACAGCCTGGACAACCTGTCGCTCATGGCCCTGACCCTCTCAATCGGCTTCCTGGTCGACGACGCCATCGTCATGCTTGAGAATATCGTCCGCCATCAGGAGATGGGGGAAAATGTCATGGAGGCCACTCTCAAGGGCTCGAAGGAGATCGGCTTCACGATCGTGTCCATGACCCTGTCGCTGGCCGCGGTCTTCATCCCCATCCTGTTCATGGGCGGGATCCTGGGACGGCTCTTCCATGAGTTCGCCGTGACCATCGCCGCGGCCGTCCTGTTCTCCGGCTTCGTCTCCCTGACCCTGACCCCGGCCATGGCCAGCCGCGTCCTTCGGGCGCCTGGGGAGGAAAGGCACGGCGCCCTCTACCGCATCTCCGAAAAAGGCCTCCAGGGCATGCTCAACTTCTATCGCCAGACGCTGGCCTGGGTCATCAAGCGACGGCGGGCCACCCTGGTCTTTTCCGCAGTCATCCTGTTCGTGACCGTCATCCTCTTCATGAAGCTGCCCAAGGGCTTCCTCCCGAGCGAGGACACCGGCCTTCTCATCGGCGTCACCGAGGCCGCCCAGGGCATCAGTTACGACGCGATGATCGCCCACCAGCGGGCTGTGGCCGAGATCGTCCAAGCCGACCCGAGCGTCGACTCTTTCGTTTCGGCCATCGGCGGCATCGGGGCCAGCAATCAGGGCCGTCTGTTCATCCGCCTCAAACCCCGGAACGAGCGACGGCTCTCGGCCGACGACGTTGCCCAGGAGCTCCGGGCGAAGCTCTTCCGTATCACCGGCATCAACAGCTTCATCCAGAACCCCCCGCCCATCACCATCGGCTCGCGCTTCACCAAGAGCCTCTACCAGTTCACCCTGCAGAGCCCGGAAGTCAAGACGTTGTACAGCAACGCGTCGGCTTTCGAAGCCCAGATGCGCGCCCTTCCGCTCGTCCAGGACGTGACGACCGACATGCAGCTCCAGAACCCCCAGGTCAACATCGATGTCGACCGGGACAAGGCCCTGGCCCTCGGAGTCTCGCCCTACCAGGTCGAGGACGCGCTGTATTACAGCTACGGCGACCGCCAGATCTCGACGATCTACTCCACGACCAACCAGTATTACGTCATCATGGAGCTCGAGCCCCAATATCAGAGGGATCCCGCGCAGCTCAGCAAGCTCTACATCCTGTCGTCGAACGGGAAGCTCGTGCCCCTCGATGCCGTCTCGCGCCTCATCCCGACGATCGGGCCGCTGACCGTCAACCACCAGGGCCAGATCCCGGCGGTCACGATTTCCTTCAACCTCCGGCCGGGCGTCTCGCTCGGCCCGGCGGTTGACGATATCACGCTTATGGCCCGGCGGACGCTTTCGACCTCCGTCAGCACGAGCTTCCAGGGCTCGGCGGCGGCTTTCCAGTCTTCGATGAGCGGGCTCGGCTTCCTCCTCCTGATGACGATCCTCGTCATCTACATGATCCTGGGCATCCTCTACGAGAGCTTCATCCACCCGCTGACGATCCTCTCGGCCCTGCCGTTCGCCGGCTTCGGGGCTTTCGTGACGCTCTTCCTCTTCAGGACCGAGCTCAGCATCTACGCCTTCGTCGGCGTCATCATGCTCGTCGGCCTGGTCAAGAAAAACGGCATCATGATGGTCGACTTCGCCCTGGCCGCCGAACGCGGCGAGGGGAAGAAGGCCGAGGACGCAATCTTCGAGGCCTGCCTCATCCGGTTCCGCCCGATCATGATGACGACCATGGCCGCCCTGCTCGGGACGCTGCCCATCGCCATCGGCTTCGGAGCCGGGGCCGAATCGCGGCGGCCGCTCGGCCTGGCCGTTGTCGGCGGGCTGCTGTTCTCCCAGCTCGTCACGCTCTACGTCACGCCGGTCATCTACGTCGTCTTCGACAACCTCATGAAGCGGCGGGCCGCGAAAAAGGCCGGGGCCGCGGCGGCCGGGCCCGCGTTGACAGAGGGGCGCTGACGCTGATATAGTGCTCCGGAGCCGCGGGGCGCGCCGCGGAACCGCCCGGAAGCGGCTCACGCGCTTTCGAGGAGGAGCACATGAAGAGACAATTCCCCGGGCGCCCGCTCGCCGTCGCGGTCCTCGTCCTCCTGGTCGCCGTCCAAGTCGGCGCCCAGGAGAGGCTCAATCTCGGCGTCGTCCAGCGCATCCGCCGGGAAGGGCTCGAAAACTCCAAAGTGATGGGATGCCTGAGCTATCTCAGCGACGTCTACGGGCCTCGCCTCGCGGAATCGCCGCAGTACCGGAAGGCGGCGGAGTGGGCGGTCGGCCAGCTCAAGACGATCGGCCTCGCCGATGCCAAGATGGAAGCCTACGGCCCGTTCGGCCGGGGCTGGGAGCTCCAGAAATTCTACGGCGCTATGACCGCCCCTCAATACATGCCGCTCATCGCCTATCCCAAGGCGTGGACGCCGGGGACGAACGGCCTCGTCAAGGGGACCCCCGTCCTGGTCGCCGTGGGCAAGGTCGAAGAGCTGGAGAAGTTCAAAGGCAAGCTCAAGGACGCCATCGTCCTCACCCAGGGCGAGCAGCCGCTCGAGATCTCGTTTGATCCGGCCGCGACGCGGCTCTCGGACGAGGACCTGAAGAAGCTCGAAACGGCCCCCGTGCCGGGCGCCCGCTCTCCCTTCGCCAACCGCATGCAGGAATTAATGGCCCGCCGGCAGCTCCAGCAGGCCGTGAGCAAGTTCCTCAAGGACGAAGGCGCGGCCGTCCTCCTCGAGCCGAGCCGGGGGAAGGATGGGACGATATTCGTCCAGAGCGGCGGCTCCCAAGCGAAGGACGCGGCCATGCCCCTGCCGTCGGTCGTCGTCTCGGTCGAGCAGTACAACCGGATCGTCCGCATCCTGGAGAAGCAGATCCCGGTGACCCTCGAGATCGAGATCCAGGCCCGCTTTACAGACGACGACCTCCAGGGCTACAACGTCATCGGCGAGTGGCCCGGCGTCGACAAGAAGCTCAAGGACGAGCTCGTCATGCTGGGCGGCCATCTGGATTCATGGCACGCGGCGACGGGCGCCACGGACAACGGCGCGGGCTGCGTCGTGGCCATGGAGGCGATGAGGATCCTGAAGGCGGTCGGCGTCCAGCCCCGCCGCACTATCCGCATCGCCCTGTGGGGCGGCGAGGAGCTGGGCCTCTTCGGCTCGCGGGGTTACGTCAAGAACCACTTCTTCGACCGCGAGAAGAAGGAGAAGAAGCCGGAATACGACAAGTTCTCGGTCTACTTCAACCTCGACAACGGCACCGGCAAGATCAGGGGCATCTACGCCCAGGGGAACAACGCGGCCGGGCCCGTCCTCGAGCAGTGGCTGATGCCGTTCCACGACCTCGGCGCGACGACGGTGACGATCCGCAACACGGGAGGGACGGACCACCAGTCCTTCGACGGCGTCGGCCTGCCGGGCTTCCAGTTCATCCAGGACGAGCTCGAATACGATACGCTGACCCACCACTCGAACATGGACGTCTACGACCACGCCTCGGCCGGCGACTTGATGCAGGCCTCGACGGTCATGGCCTGGTTCGTCTACAATGCGGCCATGCGCGACGAGAAGATGCCGCGGAAGTATTTCGACCAGAACGCGCCGGTGCGCGGCCCGTTCGGATTCTGAGCCGCCGGCTACCTCGGCAGGTTCATCCGGCGCAGGAGATCCTGGAACCCGGGCGCGCTCCGCAGGCCGTCGAAGATCGGGTCCACGCTGATGTAGGGCATGTTCGGGTCGTGCGCCCGGTAGGCCTTCTCCAACCATTCGAGGGCTTCCTTGGGCATTCCGGCCCGGGTGTAGAGCGTTCCGATCTGCCAGGGCGTAACATAGGACGTCCGGGAGCGCGCGATCAGGGTCTCCGCAACCCGACGCAGGGCTCCCTGGTAGCCGGCTTCCACAAAGCCGCGTGCGAGGGCCTCCTCGGCTTTGAGGTCATTCCTCTCGGCGTACGACTTTTTCCAGATTTCCAGCGCCTCCGGATACATCTTTTTCATGTGATAGGCGGACCGCAGCGTCGACAGCGCAACGAGATCGTGCGGTGAACCCTCAAGTGTTTTACGAAGGAGGGCAATCGCTTCGTCATACCGGCGGGCATACATCAGGTCCATGGCATAAATCGCCTCGAACAACGAATTGAGCGGATCCAGCGCCAAGGCCTGCTTGATCTCGTCCATCGCTTCTTCGGGCCGCTTCAGGATCATGAGCAAGTGCGAGTAATAGGCCCGCGGATCGGCGTAGTTCGGGTTCAGCTCGATGGCCCGCCGATACTCCGCCTCTCCCGACGCCCAATTCCAATCCATCCAGCTCTGTATGCCCGCCAACGTATAGTGGCCTTCCGCAAGCGTGTCGTCCAGCTCCAAGGCTTTGGCGGCCGCCGCCTTCGCCTTTGGCACCGCCTCGACCGCGGGCACGAGCCCCTGTTGCAGGCGCCCGGCCCAGACTTCGGCGATGCCCGCGTAAGCGCCGGCGTAGCTGGGATCTTTCTCAAGGGCTATCTCGAAATAGTGCTCGGCGCTTTCGAGGTCGACCTGCGTGAGCTTATACCAGTAGAACATGCCCCTCAGATAGGCCTGGTAAGCCTCGGCATTGACCTGGCGCCCGCTTGTCAGCCGCGTTTGTTCCTTTGGGGACAGCTTGACCCCGATCTTGCCGGCGATGGACCGAGCCATTTCACCGTACATGATGAGCACGTTCGTCATCGCTCGGTCGTACGTCTCCGTCCAAAGGTTGCGCTCTTCGGGGAGGGCATCGATCAATTCCAGCCGGATACGCACGTTGTCGCCGACGTGATGAACGGCTCCCTCGACGACAGCCTTCACCTTGAGCTCGCGGGCGATCTCCGGCACGGGCTTATTCGAACCCTTGTATTTCATTACGGAGGTTCGTGAAATCACCCGCAAGGCCTCGATTTGGGACAGTTGCCCGATCAGATCGTCGGTGACCCCGTCCACAAAAAATTCCTGCGCGGGGTCTCCTGTGAGGTTCTCAATCGGCAGCACGGCGATGGCGTCCATGGCTCTGGCATGCCCCGAGAATAGGCGAAGCGCAATCAGGGACGCAATGATGAGCACAGCGGCCGCGCCGGCATAGGCGATCCCCATCCGCCACCTTCGAATTTTCTCCCTCCGACGCCGCATCCTGATGCCCTCCGGTTCGATGCCCTCGGAGAGCAACCTCATGTCGTCGAGCATCTCGTCCATCGAATGATATCTTCTGTCCGGGTTCTTCTCCAGGGCCTTGGCAACGACCTGTTCCAGGGGCTCGGGGATGCCCGGTCTCAGGCCAGACATCGGCCGGGGCGGCTCTTTTAAAATGGCGTGGATGACGGCTTGGTCGTGCTCGCCCTGGAAAGGCAGCCGGCCGGTGAGCATTTCATAGAGGACAACCCCGAAGGACCAGATGTCGGTTCGCTCGTCGACCTCCCCGCCGCGCGCCTGCTCGGGCGACATGTAGGCCACGGTTCCGATCGTCGCGCCCTCTCTTGTCAGCAAGGCGCTCCCCTTGACCCGGGCCAGGCCGAAGTCCATGATTTTCGCCTGGCCTTTCCCCGTCACCATGATGTTGGCGCTCTTGATGTCCCGGTGGATGACGCCCCTGGCGTGCGCTTCCCTGAGACCTTCCGCCACCTGCAGGCCGAGGCCCAGGGCGTCCTCGACCGTGAGGGGTCCCCGGCGGAGCCTCGTTCTCAGGTCCTCGCCGTCGACAAAGGCCATGGAGATGAACATCCGGCCTTGGGCTTCGTCGATTTCGTGGACCGTGCAGATGTTCGGGTGGTCCAGGGCGGCCGCGGCCTGAGCCTCCCGGACGAAACGGTCCTTGGCCTCCGGGTCGGAGGTCCACTCCAGAGGAAGGAACTTGAGGGCCACGGCGCGCTTGAGTTTTTCGTCCTGCGCCTGATAGACGATTCCCATGCCTCCCCGGCCCAGCTCCTTCCGGATTTCGTAACGACCCGCGAAGACCGAACCTACGGCGAGCGCCTGTTGCGACGCTCCGAGCGTCCGGGTGACGGGGGATGGCTGAATTCCGGCCGGAGTCAGAGGCGCTCCGCACTCGCGGCAGAACCGGGAGTCGGAGGTATTGTCAAGACCGCACTGGGTGCATGTCACAGCCATCGCGGTCCCCTGCCTTGCCTCCAGCGCGAAGATAGCACCAACAGGAGGGAGAGTCAAACGGCGGGGTTGAGAACATGGGCCAGGACCACGAGGACGGCGCAGCCGATGACGTTGAACCAGAGGTAGGGAATGGCGGTGAAAAAATAGCAGGCCAGAACGGTCAGCTCGGCGACGACCGCGGCGATGAAGGTGGCGTTTCCGCCGATCTTCCTGAAATAAAAGGCGATCAGAAACATCCCCAGGATCGTGCCGTAAAATAAGGAGCCCATGACGTTCACGGCCTCGATCAGCGAGCCGAGGTGGTTGGCGAACTGCGCGAAGGCGATGGCGTAGATGCCCCAAAAGACGGTGGCGGTCTTGGACGCGGCCAGATAATGGCGTTCCGAGGCGCTCCGCTTCCAGAGCCGTTTGTACAAATCGATCACCGTGACCGAAGCCAAGGCATTGAGCTCGGCGGCCGACGCCGACATGGACGCCGAGAGGATAGCCGCCAGGATCAGCCCGACGAGGCCGACCGGAAGGAACTTGGTCACGAAGGCCAGGAAGATGTAGTTGGTGTCGTTCGTCTCGGCCAGGGGGTTGGCCTTCTTGATGAGCGAGATGGCTTCGCGGCGGAGGCCGGACTCTGAGTCCCCCGTCCGCCGGATCTTTTCGAGAACGCCGGCCGCGTCCGTGTCGCGGCGGTTTTCCATAAGCGCCAGCAGGCGCCGGAGATCGCCCTGTTTCTCCTCGTCCAGGCGCCGGTATTCCGTCTCGAGCTCCGCGTAGGCCGCGGCGTAGGGGCTCTTCTTGACCTTCGCCGTCTCGACCGGGTTGAAGAACAGGGGCGGCGTCACGAACTGATAGAAGACGAAGATCATGGCCCCGATGAACAGGATCGCGAACTGCATCGGGACCTTGACGATGCCGTTGGCCAGGAGCCCCATGCGGCTCTGGCCGACGGACCGGCCAGTGAGGTAGCGCTGGACCTGGGACTGGTCCGTCCCGAAATAGGACAGGGCCAAGAAGGCGCCGCCGATGAGACCGGACCAGATGTTGTAGCGGTCCTTCCAGTCGAAGGCGAGGTTCACGACGTTCAGCCGGCCGAGCTTTCCGGCCACGTGAACGGCGCTCGGGAAGGAGATGCCGGCCGGGAGACGGCGGAAGACCATGAACGCCGCGGCGGCCATTCCGGCGGTGACGATGATCATCTGCAGCAGGTGCGTTTTTTGGACGGCCTCCGTCCCGCCGGCCGCCGTGTAGAGGATGACCAGGCCGCCGATCATGAAGATCGTCAGCCGGAAATCCCATCCGAGCATGACGGAGATGATGAGGGCCGGAGCCAGAATCGTGAAGCCGGCCGCGAGGCCGCGCTGAACGAGGAAGAGCAGGCTGCCCAAGGCCCGGTTCTTCAGGTCGAAGCGCTGCTCCAGGAACTCGTAGGCCGTGAAAACCTTGAGCCTGTGGAACAGCGGAACGGCCGTAATCGACAGGAGGACCATGGCGATGGGGAGGCCGAAATAAAACTGCACGAAGCGCATGCCGTCCACGTAGGCCTGGCCGGGCATGGAGAGGAACGTGATGGCGCTGGCCTGGGTGGCCATGATCGAGAGCATGACGCCGTACCAGGGGGTCGATTGATTGGCGAGGAAATAGTCCTGGATGTCCTTTTTGCCGCGGGTTTTCCAGATCCCGTAGGCGGACACGAAGAGCAGGAACGAGGAGAGGATAATCCAGTCCAGCGCGCGCATGAGTCAGGAATTCAGAACTTCCCCGTAGAACGCCTCATAGAGGGGAATGATCTTGTCTCCGCTGAAAAGGTCCGCGGCGCGCTCGCGGGCCCGGGCCCCGAAGAGTTCGCGGCGGGCCGGGTCGTTCAGGAGGGAGACGGCGGCCGCGGCCATGCCGGCGATGTCGCCGATGGGGAAGAGAAATCCCGTCTCCCCGTGCGTGATGACTTCGGGCAGGCCGCCGATGTCGGTGGCGATGACCGGAACGCCGCAGTTCAGGGCTTCGAGGGCGGTCAGGCCGAAGCTCTCCTGCTCGCTCGGCAGGAGAAACACGTCCGCGCAGAGAAACAGCGGCTCCAGCTGGTCTTGTTCGCCCATGAAGTGCACGTCCGGAGTGAGCTTCAGCTCCCGAACCAGCTGCTGGATGAACAGGCGCTCCGGGCCATCGCCGACCAGGATGAGCTTGGCGGGGACCGTTTCGCGGACCTTGGCGAAGATCCGGACGACGTCCGCGATCCGCTTCACCGGCCGGAAGTTCGAGGCGTGCATCAGGATCCTCTCTCCCCGCGGCGCCCAGGCCTTACGCGAGCACAGGCCGAGGTTCTGCGCCGGACGGGCGATATCCACGAAATTGGGGATGACCCTGATCTCGCGCCGGATGTCGAACTCCTCCACCGTGCGCTGCATCAGGTACCGGGAGACCGCCGTCACGCCGTCGGATTTCTCGATGGCGAACTTGACGACCCTCTGGAAGGACGGGTCGGCCCCGACCAGCGTGATGTCCGTGCCGTGGAGGGTCGTGACCGTCTTCAGGCGGGCGGAGTTGAGGATCTGTTTCGCCAGGAAGGCGCTGGCGGCGTGCGGGACCGCGTAATGGGCGTGGATGATGTCGAGCTTGTGCGCTTCGGCGAGTTCGACCAGCTTGGCCACCAGGCCGAGCTCGTACGGGGGGTACTTGAACAGGGGATAGGTCGTCACCTCGATCTCGTGGATGAAGATGTTCTGATAGAACGCGCGCAGGCGGAACGGCGGGGCGTAGCTCACGATATGGACCTCGTGGCCTTTCCTGGAGAGCCCGATCGCCAGTTCCGAGGCCACGACGCCGCTGCCGCCGTGCGTCGGGTAGCAGACGATTCCGATCTTCATGCCGGTCCTCACGGGATGGTCCAGAGATACTCGGGGCCGAAAAACTCCACCGGGTCGGCGACCTGGAGGGCCTCCCGGACCAGGAAAGGCTCCCCGTACCGGACCCCGATCCGGGCGCCGTTGTGCCGGTCCCGGGCCTCGATCATTTCCAGGAATTCGGGCCTGCCGACGAGCGTTTCCTCATTCCCGGAAGCGCGCCGGCCGGGATGATGGAACTGGGATCCGTAGGCCCTGACGGCCTTCATCTTCCGGTCGTGCGTGCCGGACACGTCGACGATGAACGAGGGCCTAAAGTCGAACCGGGTTTGATAATAAATGATCTTGTAGGGCCGGAACGGCGGAGCTCCCGTTTCGATCTTCTTCAGACCGGCCAGGTAGGCCGCCTCGCGGACCAGACGGGACGTCTGCTCGTGGTCCGGGTGCCGGTCGACCCAATAGGGGGCCAGGACGATCCGCGGCCGATGGGCGCGCAGGACCCGGATGATCTTGATCTTGTTCTCCCAGGTCACTTCCACCCGTCCGTCGGGAATGTCCAGCATCTCGCGGGCCGCCAGCCCCAGAATCTTCGCCGCGGCGGCGAACTCCCGGGCGCGGATGGCCGCGCTGCCGCGCGTGGCCGCTTCCCCGCGGGTCAGGACGACGATGCCCGTTCGATGTCCGAGCTCCGCCAGCTTGGCGAGCGTGCCGCCGCACGAGAGCTCGGCGTCGTCGGCGTGGGCTGCGAATGCCAGGGCTTCCAAGTCCATGCCCGTCTCTCCTTGACGCGAGGCTCCCTCAGACCAGCAGAAACTGGTGGTCGGCCTCGCCGATATCGATGGCCTCGTAAAGCCTGTCCATGAGGGCCGTGCCGTATTTTATCAGATAAGGCGCGATATTGAAGACCCTCTCCTGGAGGTGGCGGTTCGGGAAGAGGTTGTCGACGGCCTTCCGAAGCTGCCGGACCGCGACCTCGTTCCGCCGGACCGCCGCCTGCCGCATTTTCTTTTCCAGGAAATTCATCTGCTGGCTCAGCTTGCCCTTGGCCAGGTCGAGCGAATCGCTCAGCCCGGGTTCGAAGCCCAGCATCTCCGCTTTCAGCGCGGAAAAATCGACCTCCAGGTGCTCGCGCGCCCGGCCCAGGGCCGCCCGCACGGAAGCGGGAATCTCGTCCCCGACGATTTCCGAGGGGATCGCGGCGGCGTCGCGCCAGATGTCGGGCACCGTCAGGCGGAACTTTTTCAGAATGCGGTCGATCGTCTTTTCGACGATGGTCCCGCTCGCGCGCGGGTAGATCACGGGCATGGGCAGGCCGAAAGCTTCATAAACGCCCTTCAATTGGGCGAAATAGGCGATCTCGCCCGGGCCGCCGACATAGGCGACCGTAGGCAGGAAAGCGTCCTGAAAGATCGGCCGCAACAGCACGTTCGGGCTGAAGAGGAACGGCTTCTCCTCAGCCAGGGCGAGAAGGGCGTCCCGGGACATCGGCGACGGTCCGTCCCGCACGAAGAAGGCCTCGTTATTCCACTGGACGGCCTGCCGTTCCCTCTCGGCATAAAAAAGGTTGAGGATCCCGTCGTGAAGCGGTATCGGGGCCCCGTAACCGGCGCGTTCCAGCCGGCCGGACGCGGCCGCGGCCTGCCGGGTCGAGGGGGAGGCCTCGGCGATCTCGCGGCGGAAAACATCCCTTCCCATCTCTTTGAGAAGGGGGTGGCTGGCGTCGACGAAGATCAAGCCGCGGGACTTGAACAGCCGGGTCATCCAGCGGCCGAACGCCTCTGGGAAGGAGCGGCCCGCCGCGTAGTCCTCCCGCAGCGCCCGGACGATCTCCGTCTTGAATTCGGTCTCCAGCGTGAGGTCGCTCAGGGCCTGCAGGCAGTCGCCGATCTCCGGGGGGAGCGGGACCTTCGAGACGGGGATCCGCGATTCGTGCGACGGCCGGCCGCAGCGGATCTCCCGGATCCGGTTCTCCCTGTCCGCGAGCGCGATGTGGTCGATCTCCGCGAGGTCGTGATCATCCGACGCCAGCCAGAAGACCGGCGCGACCGGCCCAAAGCCCTTCCGCTCGAGCTCGATCGCGAGCTTGACGGCGGTCAAGGCTTTATAGATCGTGTAGAGGGGGCCGGAAAACAGCCCGACCTGCTGACCCGTGACGACGGCGCAGGCCCCGCGGCTGGCGATCCTCGCGATCCCGTCGAGCGTCTCGGGCCCGCAGCCGAAGTTCTTGTTCTGTTCGGCCAGGACGGCGGCCAGGGCCTCCCGGGGGATCCGGCGCGTCCGGACGGCTTCGACCTGGCGGCCGAAGGCCGCCGGTTCGCGGAAATCGCCGTTGAAAAATTCGCGGACCCTGGCGTAGCGGTGAATGTAGTCGTCGGCGATCGGGGGGAGACGCGGGGGCACGCTCGAATCCGTCATTTACTTAAAGGCGATGGTGAGCAGGTAGAAAAGCACGATCTGGAGCGCCAGGATCAGCAGGACGACGGCGTACAAGCGGCCCCACGTCGAAAAGAACGGAGGCCGCCCCTCCCCGTCCTCATTTTTTTTCGTCGGGTCGTTGTTCAGCTGCTTTCCCCGCGGAGATGATATTGGCGAAGAGCCGGAACGCTCCCGGCACGCCCGCCGGCAGCTGCCGGAACCACGAGTAGGCCGTATAGATGAAAACCCCCTTTCCGTATCGGGCAAAGAGCAGTCCGCCCGGCTTGTCCGGCTCGCCGGGGTCGTGACACGAGAGGATGGTTTCGTATCTTCCGTCCCATTGGGCCGCAAAATACAGCCCCCGCTCCTGGATCCAGCCCTTAAAGTCGTCGGCCGTGATCCGGTTCGGGACGCTCAGAAGCTGGTGCCCGGGGGCCAGGAACGTCACCGGCGCCGTTTCCACGCTCACGCGGTCCCGGCCGATCGTGAAGGGATACGGCCCGATGAGGCCGGTCAGCTGGGGCGAGGCCACGTTGTACTGGACGACGAGGGTCCCGCCGCCGGCCACGTACTCGAGAAGCCGGTCCTTCGCGTGCTTGAGGCTGTCCCGCGTGTTATAGGCCCTGACGCCGGTGATGACCGTATCGAACGGGGAAAGGTCCGCGTTTTCGATGCTCTCGTCATCCAGCAGGACGACGTCATATCCGAGATTCTGGAGGGCGCCCGGGATCTCGTCGCCCGCCCCCATGATATAGCCGATCTTTTTCCCGTCGGTCCTGACGTCGAGCTTGACGGCCCTGATCCGGCTCTCGGGAAAATAGACCTGACGATGGATATGAGGGTAGGAGATCTCCACGAGCTCGCGAGCGATCTTCTCCCCGGCGACCTCGGCCTCGGCCGTCAGATCGGCGACCCCCGCGGCCTGCGGCGGGACGACGTCGAACGCGACCGCGCATTCGTCGAATTTTCCGGGCAGCGAGAATGGGACGGACGACGGGGAGATTCTCCATGACGCCGGGCCCAGGAGGCGTACGCTCCCCGAGACACCGGCCGAATGGCTCTTCAGCCTGAGCTTGATGGTTTTGGGGCGGTCGCCGGCGAAGATGCAGACCGTGTCGTCGATCTGGAACGTCACCCGAGGTCTGATCTCGAGGGGCCGCAGAAGTTCGCCGTTCACCGGGTCGGTCCAGCGGAAGAGAACAGGAACGGCGCATTCCAGGAGATGTCCGTCGAGGCTCAGGGTCATCCGGGCGCTGACGGACGAAGGGTTTTCGGCGAGACCGATGAGGTTCTGATCGCTGACGGTATACAGGCCCTCCGTGTGCGGCGCGACCAGCCAATACGGCTGGGAGATGGGGAAATCGGCCGGAATGTGGAGGGTGGATTCGATGGAGAAGGGCTCGTTGTTCTTGAGCGGCGCGTCCGGGACCGAGCCGGTGGCCAATTGGGGGAAGCTCAGACCGTGAAAGACGAACGGAAGGTCGCAGCGGTTGAGCACCGTCGTCCGGACCGAGACCGCGTCCCCGGGGGCCGCCGCATAATCGTCGGCTATGGCCTCGAGCCAGATCCCCGCGCAGGCGCGGATGACGCGCGCCATTTCCTCCCTTTTCAGCCGGACCCAGGGCCCGTCCGGCAGCCGGCCCATCTCTTCGTAGGCGGCCAGCAGGCGGCAGACGGATTTCCAGGGCTCAGCCGGGTCGAATGACTTGATCGTCCCGGCCAGAAGGAGCCCCACGCGACGCCCGCCGGGGAGACGTTCCCACGAGGTGTCGATCCCTTCGAACACGTCCCGGGAGGCCGCCTGCCCGGCCAGGAGTTCGAAGTTCTCGTACTGCGCGCCGCGCCTTCCGGCTGAGCCGAAGCCCTGGCTCTTGTGCTGGGAGCGGCCCTCCGCCGCGATCTCCGTATATGATTTTCCCAGCAGGGGATTATATTCCCCCGTATCGATGTGCAGCGGGCTTCGGGTCGGCTCCTGTTGGGGCGAGCGCCAGCTGTTCCAGAGCAGTCTCTTGGCTTTCCAGGGAGTCACATACTTGAGCTGTTCAGGGAATTGGTTCGGGTCGGCCGCGGCGGAGAACGCTTCCTGGGCCAGTATCGCCGAGGCCCTGTGGTGGCCGTGCCCTCCGAAATTGTCGGGTGTGAAGCGCGTGATGATGACGTCGGGACGGAATTTCCTGATGACCCAGACAACGTCCGCCAGGACTTTGTCCTTCCCCCAGAAGTCGAATGTCTCCTCCGCGGCTTTGGAATAGCCGAAGTCGATGGCCCGCGTGAAATACTGTTCGGCCCCGTCGATGCGGCGGGCGGAGAGCAGCTCCTGCGTCCGGATGAGTCCGATCTCGAGGCCCTGTTCCGGGCCGATCAGGTTCTGCCCCCCCTCGCCTCGCGTGAGGGACAGGTACGCCGTCCGGAACTTGCGGCCCTTTGAAAAATAGGACAACAGGGCCGTGTTCTCGTCGTCCGGGTGAGCGGCCACATAAAGGACAGACCCGAGGACATTGAGCTTCTGGAGGGCGATCTCCAGGTCCCCGGAACCCTTGATGCCGTCCTGTTGGGCGCGGAGAAAGACGGCGGGGAAGAGGGCCAGCCCGATGACCGCTCCCGCGATCTTTTTGAAAAACGATCCTCTCTCAGGCCGCAAAGAGCCGCCCCTCCTGGAACTCCGTCCCGGAAACTCCGTTCTCCGGTTATTTGGCCAGCTGGATTCTGAACGGCACTTTCAACTGTTCCCAGCGGAGGTAGACGGTGGCCGCGGTCCCCGCGAGGTCGTCAAAACCGAACATCAGCCATTCTTCGTGCGGGGCCTTGACCGGCGTGACCGTGACCCGCAGGGCGTCGTCCGCCGGGTCGTAGGAAAAGCTCCCCCAGGCGTCGTTCTTCTTGCTGAAGATGATCGTCCATTCCTTTTCGCCCGGGATCATGTGGATGCCGTACTTGCCCGCCGCGAGCGGTTTGCCCTCGATAAGGAGGTCCTTATTGGACTCGATCGTGGTGTTCTCGTTGGCCCCGGCCCGCCAGGGAAAGGGCTTGTTCTTCGAATACTTGTTTCCGGGGTTCATGCCGTAGGGAACCAGCCCTCCCCAGATCTTCCTTCCTTTGACGCCCGGCCGGCTGTAATCGATCGTGATGACCGCGTCGGTTCCGAGCTTTTGCGTCACCGTCGCTCTCAGACTCGCGGGGATCTTATTCCCCTGGGCGAGCGAAATCGACGGCACAGTCATGAGAAGGGCCAGGACCGGGACAAGACCCCATGCCAGGTTGAAGCGTTTCACATTCTCCTCCTTCGATGGTTTTGACGAGACACCTATTTATTATAACCCAATCGGGGCTCCGAAAGAACCGGCACGGGAGAGGCCCCGGCTTTCGGGCTCACCGGCTCCGGAGGAAGCGGCTCAATGACGTTTTTCAAGGACGGTTCCCCGGCGTATGTGGTAGTATGGGATAAGGACGAGCAGGACGGCGACGAGCATGAGGGCATAGGGCCTGTTGATGCCCGTTCCGATCCCCCGGGAGAGGAGGATCAGGCTGGTCTGGAGATGGATAAAGATCAGGTTGATAAAGATCAGGGCCAAGGAGACGGCCTCCTCCTTGAGATCCCGGAGGCGCCCGGCCCTATCCGGGTCCACGGGCGTCGTCTCGCTTCCCTCTTCCGGCGCGCCGACGAAATAGAGCTCGGCCAGAACGAGGAAGGCGGCGAAGAAAGCGACCTGGGCGGCCGGATAAAGGAAAAAGGCCGGAGACTTGTCCACGGCGGCCAGGCCCGCCGCCCAAAGGCTCCTCCACGAGGCGATCTTCGCCGGCAACCGGCCGTATTCGACCCCCGAGATCATCCAGGTGACGGCGATGAGAAGGCCGTTGGCGCCGAGGAGCCAGCGGACAGTCGCCGGCGTCTTCCGTCTTCGCGGCGTCCCCTGGGGACGATTCATGGCTCTTATTATATGCCAATATCCGCCGCTTTCACCTGGGATACGCGCTTTTTTCGCGGCGCCGGCGGACCATTCCGGAAGCGGCGGTGGCCGATGAAGGCCCGGGCGGAGAGGAGTTGGGGATGAACAAAGGATTTCCGAAGCGGCCGGCCGTCGCAGCCGTCCTGTGGCTGGCGGCCGTGGCTCTTGTCCGGACCGGGCCGCTCCTCCGGGCCGATCTCCAGAGGGGGGCGGCGAGCCAGAGCCTCGAATATACCAAGGCGCACTATACGAAATACGATTACCGCATCCCGATGAGGGACGGCGTGAAGCTCTTCACCTCGGTCTACGCGCCCAAGGATTCGAGTCGCACCTACCCGATCCTCCTCGAGCGCACGCCCTACTCTGTGGCGCCCTACGGGATCGACAAATACAGGGCCGTCGTCGGCCCCTCCGAGGCCTGCGAAAAGGAAGGGTTCATTGTCGCCTACCAGGATGTCCGCGGCCGCGGGCTGTCGGAAGGCGAGTTCGTCGACATCCCGTATCACAAGACGCGCTTCTCGGGGCCGACCGACACTGACGAGAGCACGGACACGTACGACACGATCGACTGGCTCGTCAAGCACGTCCCCGGCAACAGCGGAGCGGTCGGCATGTGGGGAATCTCGTACCCCGGCTTCTACGCCGCGTTCGGCCTGATCGGCTCCCACCCGGCGCTCAAGGCGGTCTCGCCGCAGGCGCCGATGGCCGACGTCGGCAACGGCGACGACGCCTATCACAACGGGGCCCTGTTTCTGGCGGCCAACTTCGGCTTCTATGCGATGTTCCGCCCGCGCCCAGACGGGCCGGCCGTGCCCAAGAGGTCCGGCGGATTCAGCTTCGGTACGCCCGACCAGTACGATTATTATTTGAGGATGGGGCCCCTCTCCAACGCCAGAGCGCTCCTCGGGGACGGGGGGAACCCCTACTGGGACGAGCTCGTCTCGCATCCGACGTACGACGAGTACTGGCGGCTCCGGGCGCTGACGAGCCACATGCAAAACGTCAAACCGGCCGTGCTGGTCGTGGGCGGCTGGTTCGACGCCGAGGACCTCGGCGGCACGCCGAAGCTGTTCCGCGCCCTGAACGACGGCCATCCGGCCTCGTCCGTCATCCTGGTCATGGGGCCATGGACCCACGGCGGCTGGGCCGACCGGGAGAGCGACCGGGTCGGCGACGTGAGCTTCGGGTCCAATACCGGGGAGTATTTCCAGGAGCGCATAGAGCTGCCCTTCTTCGTCTACTGCCTCAAAGGGCGGGGGGAGGGCCCGGCTTCTGCGGCGAACGGCCGGGTTCCGAAAGCCTGGATCTTCGAGACGGGAACGAACGTGTGGCGCCCGGAGGAAGTCTGGCCGCCGCAGGGAGCCCGGGAAAAGGTCCTCTATCTGGGCTCGCGAGGCCGGCTGTCCTTCGAACCTGAGTCGTCGGGCGCGGACTTCGACGAATACCTCAGCGACCCCGCCCGTCCCGTGCCCGTCATCGGCCGCATCGGCCCGGGCATGCCGTACGACTACATGACCGGGGACCAGCGGTTCGCGTCCGAGAGGCCGGACGTGCTCGTCTATGAGACTGAGCCGCTCGACCGGGACCTCACGATCGCCGGCCCCGTCACGGCGAGCCTGAAGGTCTCCACCTCGGGAACGGACTCCGACTTCGACGTCAAGCTCATCGACGTCTACCCCGATGATTATCCGGACCCGGAGCCGAACCCCTCGGGCGTGCATATGGGGGGATACCAGCAGCTGCTCCGCGGCGAGCCGTTCCGGGGCAAGTTCCGCGAGGACAGGGCCAAGCCGGAGCCGTTCGTCCCCGGCCGGCCCGCGCGGGCCGAATTCGTGATGCCGGACGTGTGCCACACCTTCCGTCCGGGCCACAGGATCATGGTCCAGATCCAGAGCACCTGGTTTCCGCTGACGGACCGGAACCCCCAGAAGTTCCTTGACATCCCGTCGGCCACGGCGGCGGATTTCGTGAAGGTCCTCGAACGCGTCTACCGCGGCGGCGCGGACGGATCGCGGCTCAAGGTCCTGGCGCTTGACTGACGGCCGGGCCCGGGACGACGCCGCGGCCGCCCGCCGCCGGGCCGGGGCGGTTTCCGGTCAGAGCTCCTTGTCCTTCTTTTTCGGCTGCTCCTTCATGAGGAATTTCCCCGGGTTCTCCTTGACTTCCTTCTTCAGCCACTCTGCCGGGTAGCCGACCTCGTGGGGGCGGCCCTGGTCGTCCTGTATGTAGCCGTCGTTGTATTTCGTGACCAGCCGGTCGGCCAGCTTCCACCATTCGTCCAAACCCGTCTGGGCGTTCGAAAGGCAGTAGCGGGTCAGGAAGACCGGGACGAGCTCGGGTTGCGTGCCCAGCAGATTCTTGGCCGTCTGCTCGATCGCAGGCTGGAGGCCGAATTCGAGGTCCTCGATCTCCGTCTGGACCTTCCGGATGTCCTGGATCATGTCGCTGTAGCGGAGGTTCGCGTAGTTGGCGACGAAGTTGAACGTCCACCAGGCGGAGTCGCGGCTGAAGGCGCCCAAGTCGCCCTTCGTGTAGGCCGGGGGGAGTTCCGTGATGCTGGTGTAAAGCGGGATGAAGACGTTCGTGTAGGGATTGTCCATGCCGAACCAGAAGACCCCGCCCACGACGTCGGGGACGAAGGACCTCGCCTGAGAGACGAAGACGAACCCGACCTGCTGGGCCGAGATCGGCCGCTCCCATGAGTACGTCTTGCCGTCGACTGTCCACTCCAGGGGACGCCAGCGGTCCGGGGCCCCGAAGGGCCCGGCCGTGAGGTCCTTGGTCATGTCGAAGGGCGTCCCCTCGTAGTGATCCCGGTGAAGGGCCATGACGTCGCGGACGGAGAGCTTCTTGTCCGGCTTGATCCAGAGCGGGTAGGGCTTGGCGCCCTTGACGAAACTGCTGAAATCGGGGGAGAGGTTGAGCGAGGGCGCGGCCCGTCGGAAGATGCTCCAGACCCGGCGGAGGGAATACTTCACCTGGCCTTCTTCGGGCGGGTTGTAGACGCGGGAGAAATTGAACGGTCCGCTCTTCGGGTCGTAATAGCCCTTCTCCTCGGCCAGGGAGATGACATTCTTCGAGTACAGGCAGTTCTCGGGATCATTCAGCGGGAACTCGCCGATCCGGGCCATGTTGGCGTGCGCGCAGATCATGCCGTCGGGGATCCGCCGGGCCACCCAGACGGCCCCGTGTCCTCCTTTTCCGGCGCCGATCATCTCGAGGATCCAGGCCTCCTCCTTGTCGCCGATGGAGATCGTCTCGCCCGTGTTGGCATAGCCGTACTGGTCGATGAGATCCGTCATGATCTTGACGGCCTCGCGGGCCGTCTTGGCCCGCTGGAGAGCGATGATCATCAGCTGGTAATACGACTCGATCAGACCGTCGGGATTCACGAGATCGAGGCGGCCGTCGAAAGTCGTCTCGCCGATGGCCACCTGGTACTCGTTCATGAAGTCGACGACCCTGAACGTATGGGCGACTTCGGGGATCTCCGTGCGCTTGCCGCCTGGCCCGTAGAGGACGACAGTGTCCCCGGGCTTGTGGTCCGTGGCCGGGATGAACCGCACCGTGGCCAGAAACTCCGCGTCGCAGGAATAGGTGATGATGACGGACCCGTCGGCGGATGCGCCTTTGGTCACGATGATGGACGTGCAGGGGAAACAGAGCGCTGGCAGAGACGCCGCGAGGACCGCCAGGATGAAGAACCGTCCCGCCTTCCTCTTGATGTTCATGAGGCCTTGCCTCCTTTCCGGGATGGCCCGTCGACGGCCGGATGTTCCGCGGCGTCGTCCGGGCATGGCCTTTTATTTACATCCGAAAGGCGGCCGAGTTCAAGCGCTTTGCGGGCCATTGACTCCGACGGCCCCGAAGAAATATGATGCGGGAAGGCAGTTGCAATGGCAGATGTGGTCACGTTGCCGCAAGGAGGCCGCATGAAACCCACCCGTCGTCGCGTCCGCGACATCCTTTTGGCGTCCCTCGGGATCGCCCTCGTCTTCGGACCCGGTTCCGCACAGCGCGGGCCGAGGCCGGCCGAGAGGCCGCTCGAGGGCCTCAGGTTCCGGTTCATGGGGCCGGCCGTGGGCAACCGGATCTCGGCCGCCGCCGGGATCCCCGGCGACCCGAAGACGATCTATGTCGGCGCGGCCTCGGGAGGAGCCTGGAAGACGACCGACGGGGGCGATCACTGGGCGCCTATCTTCGACGACGAGCCCGTCGCCGCGATCGGCTCCCTGGCCGTGTCTCCGTCCAACCCCAGCATCGTCTGGGCCGGGACCGGCGAGGCCTGGGCCATCCGCGATGTGGACATGATGGGCGACGGCATCTACAAATCGACCGATGCCGGCAAGACCTGGACGCACATGGGCCTCGATGAGACCGGGCGCATCGGCCGCATCGTCGTCCACCCGACCGACCCGGACATCGTCTTCGCCGCCGCGCTCGGCCGCCTCACGGGCCCGCAGCAGGAGCGGGGCGTCTACCGCACGACGGACGGCGGCAAGACCTGGCAGCGGGTGCTGTTCGTCAACCCGAACACGGGCTGCTCGGGTCTGGCCATGGACCCGAACGATCCGCAGGTGCTGTTCGCCGGCATGTGGCAGGTCGAGATGCACACCTACGCCATGCTCAGCGGCGGCCCCGGCAGCGGCGTCTACGTCTCCCGCGACGGCGGCTCCACGTGGAAGCGTCTCGAGGGGCACGGCCTGCCCAAGCCTCCAGTAGGGAAGATCGACGTGGCCGTCGCGCCGACGAATTCCCGGCGCGTCTACGCCCTCATTCAGACGTCCGACCAGGGCTCGATCTGGCGCTCGGACGACGGGGGCAACAACTGGCAGGTCAAGAGCTGGCAGCGGGCCCTCATTGGGCGCGCCGGATACTACATACGCCTGGCCGTGTCGCCGACCGATCCCGACGACGTCTTCGTGGCCAACAGCAGCTTCCACGAGTCCACGGACGGAGGGCAATCCTTCCAGGCCCTGCCGTGGGGCGGCGACACGCACGACATCTGGATCGACCCGAAGAACTCCGGCCGGATTTTCGTGACCGATGACGGCGGGATGTACATGACGAGCGATCACGGGAGGACCTCGCGGCGCATCTTTCTGCCGATCGGGCAGATGTATCACGTCGCCGTGGACGACGACGTCCCCTACCACATCTACAGCAACATGCAGGACGACGGGACCATGCGCGGCCTGAGCACGACGCCCGAGGCCGTTCCCGGCGAGACGACCGCGGGCGCGTTCCGCGGCTTCGGCCGCGGCGGGGGCCTAACGGCCGGTGTCTGGGACCACGGGCTGGGCGGCTGCGAATCCGGCTTCACGATCCCCGATCCGGCCGACTCGAACATCGTCTGGTCGACATGCTACGGCCTCGAGGTGACTCGCTACGACTTCCGGACGAAGCTCGCCCGCTCCGTCGGCCCGTGGATGCACACGCTCGACTCGCCGCCCGACAAGCTCAAATTCCGAGCCCACTGGACCCCGCCGCTGGCCATCGACCCCTTCGACCACAACACCGTTTACTTCGGTGCCCAGGTCATTTTGCGGACGACGGACGGCGGCTCGAGCTGGACGGTCATCAGCCCGGACCTCTCGACGCAGGACCCGAAGCGCCTCGCCTCATCGGGGGGGCTCGTCGGCGACAACCTCGGCCAGTTCTACGGCGAAGTCGTCTTCGCCATCGCGCCGTCGGAGGTCCAGAAGGGACTGATCTGGGCGGGGACGAACGACGGCAAGGTCTGGTACACCGACAACGGGGGAGGGAGCTGGAACGAGGTCACGCGCAACATCACGGGGATGCCCCCTTGGGGCGTGGTCTCCAAGATCGAACCCTCCCACTTCGACGCCGGCACGGCCTACATCGCCGTCGATTTCCACCTTATGGACGACCGCGATCCGTGGCTCTACAAGACGACCGACTTCGGCCGGACGTGGACCAAAATCATCGGCGATCTCCCGAAGGGCCCGCTCGCCTACGCACGGGTCGTCGCCGAGAACCCCAACCGCAAGGGCATGCTGTTCGTCGGGACGGGCAACGCCCTCTATTATTCATTGGACGACGGGGCCCATTGGAAGAGGCTCAAGGAGGGGCTGCCCCCGGCCCCGGTGTCATGGATCGTCGCGCAGAAGCCGGCCCATGACCTGGTCGTGTCTACGTACGGGCGCGGGCTCTACATCATGGACGACATCACGCCCCTCGAACAGGGGCTCCTCGAAGGGACCTCCGGGGCTCTGGTCGCGCTCGCCGCGCCGCGGCCGGCCTTCCGCCTGGCCCGGGGCGCGCGGGCCCAGATCAGCTATGTTCTCCGCGAGGCCCCGCAGAACCCGCCGCAGGTCGAGATCCTGGACCAGACCGGCGCTCTCATCCGCAAAATCGCGCCGGCGGGCGGGGCCGTCGGCCTCAACCGCGTCTTCTGGGACCTGCGCTACGGCGAAGAGCCCCGCGAGGTCGCGCTGCGCACGACGCCCCCCGAGAACCCGCACATCTGGGAAGAGCCGCGCTTCCGGGGCGCCGTGACGCGGCCCATCACTCACTGGGGGGTCCGCCCGATCCCCGGTCCGACGGCCGCGCCGGGGGTCTACACCGTGCGCCTCGACGTCGACGGGCGGACGGAGACCCAGCCTCTCGAGGTCCGCCTGCCGCCCGACTCCCACGCCACGGACGCGGAGATCCGGGAGATCGTGAAGCTCCAGCTGCGCGTCAATGATGACATCAACGCCGTGGCCGACATGACGAACACGATCGAATGGCTGAGGCGGCAGATCGAGGACGACTGCCGAGCGCTGGCCGGGCAAAAGGCGAAGGCGCCGCTCGTCCGGAGCCTCCAGGAGTTCGACCGGAAGATGCAGGAGATCGAGTACACGCACCTCATCTCGAGAGCTGAGGCGCTCAGCGACGACAAGTATTATGTCGAGCAATACAAGCTCTATCTCAACCTCATCTGGACGGCGCAGATGATCGGCCCGGGCGGGGGGGACGTGGCCGGCGCCGCCGACTGCGGCCCGACGGAGACGGCGCTGGGCATCGTCGCCGGATTCGAGAAGGAAATCGCGGCCACCGAGGCGCTCTGCCGCCGGCTCATCGACACGGACCTTCCGGCGTTCAACGCCGGGCTCGAAAAGTGGGGGATTGCGCCCCTCCGCACGACGGGCGCGCCGCCTCCCACGGTCCCGGTCAACCGGGAGATCTATTATTGATAAGGAACCGGAAATGGTGAAAGGCAGGCAGACCATGAAACAGCTCGCCAAGTGGGCCCTTCTCGCGGCTCTCGTTCCCTGGCTCGTCGGCGCCCCCGCGCCGGCCCAGAACCCGTCGCCCGCACAGAACACTTCTGCGGCCCGGGCTCTGGAAAAACAGTTCGATGCGCATCTCTCCGCGGCCGACATGAGGGCCCGGCTTGAACGTCTCAGCGCGCGGCCCCACCACGTCGGCTCTCCCTATGACCGGGACAACGCCGAGTTCATCCTCTCCCAGTACCGGGCCTGGGGATTCGACGCCCGTATCGAGGAGTTCAGCGCCCTGTTCCCGACTCCCAAGACACGCCTGGTGGAAATGGTATCGCCCGTCAGGTACACGGCCGTCCTCAAGGAGCCTCCCCTGAAGGAGGACAGGACCTCGGGCCAGGTCTCCGAGCAGCTGCCGACGTACAACGCATATTCGATCGACGGCGACGTGACCGGCGACCTCGTGTACGTGAACTACGGGATCCCCGCCGACTACGATGAGCTCGACAGTCTGGGCGTCGACGTCCGGGGCAAGATCGTCATCGCCCGCTACGGCGGGTCCTGGAGAGGCATCAAGCCGAAGGTGGCCGCCGAGCACGGGGCCATCGGCTGCCTCATCTACTCCGATCCGAAAGACGACGGGTACTACGTCGGCGACGTCTATCCCAAAGGCGCGTGGCGCAACGAGTACGGAGTCCAAAGAGGGTCGGTCGCGGACATGCCCCTCTATTCCGGCGACCCCTCGACCCCGTTCGTCGGCGCGACCAAGGGAGTGAAGCACCTCCCGGTCAACGAGATCAAGGTGTTGACGAAGATCCCCGTCCTCCCGCTGTCGTATCATGACGCGCGGCCGCTGCTCGAGGCCCTGGCCGGCCCGGTCGCCCCGGAGCGCTGGCGGGGCGCCCTGCCGGTGACCTACCACGTCGGGCCCGGGCCCGCCCGCGTCCACCTGAAGGTCGCCTTCAACTGGGATATCAAGCCGATCTACGATGTCGTCGCCGTGATCAAGGGGAGCATTTATCCGGACGAGTGGGTCATCCGCGGGAACCACCACGACGCCTGGGTGAACGGGGCGGAAGACCCCCTGAGCGGCCAGATCGCGACGATGGAGGAGGGGCTGGCGCTCGGCGCGCTCCTCAAGACCGGCTGGCGGCCGAAACGGACCATCGTCTACTGCGCCTGGGACGGCGAGGAACCGGGGCTGATCGGCTCCACGGAGTGGGTGGAGACCCACGCCGACGAGCTCAAGCAGAAGGCGGTCGCCTACATCAATTCGGATTCGAATGGCCGGGGTTTCGTGTTCCTGCAGGGCTCGCATTCGCTGCAGCACTTCATCAACGGCGTTATCCGGGACATCCCGGATCCGGAGAAGAGCATCAGCGTCTGGCAGCGCGCGCAGGCCGCGAGGCTCCTGACCGCTTCACCTGGGGCGGGGGAGGGCGGTCCGTCCCGGAGAGACATGAACATCGGCGCCCTCGGCTCGGGCTCCGATTACACGCCCTTCATCGAGCACCTGGGCATCGCCTCGCTGAACATCGGCTACGGCGGGGAAGGCGAGGGCGGCGCGTACCATTCGATCTACGACTCCTTCGACCATTTCGTCCGCTTCGGCGACCCCACGTTTGCGTATGAAGTGGCCCTCGCTGAAACCGGCGGCCATGCCGTCCTGCGCCTGGCCGACGCGGACATCCTGCCCTTCAACTTCGCGGATTTCGCCCAGACCGTGTCGGGCTACCTGGATGAGCTCGAGAAGCTGACCAAGGACATGCGGGACGAGTCCGCCGCGCTCGACCGGGAGCTCAGGATGAACCTGTTCGACGAAGTCGCGGATCCGACGAAGGTCTCGCGGCCGCCGAAGGCCCAGGGCCCGGTCCCGTTCCTGAATTTTGCGCCGCTTGAAAACGCCGTCAGCCGCCTCAAGGCGTGCGCCGGCGCATACCAGGAGGCGGAGCGCGACCTCGCAGAAAGCGGCCGGAAGCTCGATGATGCCCGCGCGGAGCGGCTCAACGAGATCGTCTTCCGGGCGGAGCGCGCCCTGACGAACCCCGCGGGGCTGCCGGGGCGCCCGTGGTACGTGCATGAAATCTATGCGCCCGGCTTTTACACGGGCTACGGCGTCAAGACCATCCCGGCGGTCCGGGAGGCGATCGAGGCGCGGCTCTGGGACGAGGCCGACCGACAGATCGTCGTCGTCGCCGAGACCCTGGAGGGTTACTGCGGAGAAATCGATAAGGCGACGGAGGTTCTCCGGTCGGCGCTGAAATAACGGACCGTTTTTCGGCCCGCAGACCGGCCTCGCGGCCGTTTCCGCGGGCCGGAGGAGGAAGGGAAATGAGACACGACGGGATCCGGCGGGCGGGAAGGATCACGGTTTTTGTCCTCGCCTCGGCCGCTCTCTTGGGCGCCGCGGCCGGCCGCCAGCGCATCGCCGCCGGGGCGCGGACGGCGCCGGCCAGGAACGGGGCCCCGGTCACCTTGCTCAGGCCGGCGCGGGTTTTCGACGCCGAGGACGGCAGGGCTCACGAAGGCTGGGTCGTGCTTGTCAAGGGCGAGCGGATCGCGGCCGTGGGGCCGGCGCTGCAGGTTGCCGTTCCCGCGGGCGCCGAGAGGATCGACCTCGCCGGGATGACCCTCCTGCCCGGGCTCATGGATCTCCACTCGCACATCTTCCTGCATCCCTACAACGAGACGCTCTGGAACGATCAGGTCCTCAAGGAGCCCCTCGCCTACCGGACGATCGAGGCCGTGCTCCACTGCCGGGACACGCTGATGGCCGGCTTCACGCTGCTGCGCGACCTTGGCACGGAGGGAGCGGGCTACGGGGACGTGTCCGTCCAGCGCGCCGTCCGGGAGGGCCTGATCCCGGGCCCGCGCCTGCTCGTCGCGACGCGGGCCATCGTGGCCACGGCCTGCTACGGGCCGGGGCCGGCCGGTTTCGCGCCGGACCTCGAACTGCCGAAGGGCGGGCAGGAGGTGAGCGGCACAACCGAGATCATCAAGGCCGTGCGCGAGCAGATCGGGCACGGCGCCGACTGGGTCAAGGTGTATGCGGACTACCGCCACGGCGTCGGCGGGGACGTGCCGACCTTCAGCGAGGAGGAGCTGCGGACCCTCGTGGCCGAAGCCCACTCCGCGGGGCGGCCGGTGTCGGCGCACGCGACGACGGCGGAGGGGATGCGCCGGGCGACGGTCGCCGGCGTGGACACGATCGAGCACGGCTACGGCGGCACCGAGGACGTGTTCCTGCTGATGGCCCAGCACGGCGTGGCTTACCTCCCGACGCTGACGGCCGAGGAGGCGTACGCGGAATATTTTGACGGGTACAAGCCGGGCGACCCGCCCACGCCGGCCATGAAGCAGGCCCTTCAAGCTTTCAAGTTCGCCGTGGCGGCCGGGGTCACGATCGGGCTGGGCAGCGATGTGGGCGTCTACGCCCACGGCACCAATTACCGCGAGCTCGAGTGGATGGTCCGCGGCGGGATGACGCCTTCCCAGGCCTTGCTGGCGGCGACGGCCGTGAACGCCAAGATCATCCGCATGCCGGACGAGCTCGGCCGCATCCGGCCCGATTTCCTGGCCGACCTCGTCGCGGTGCCCGGGGATCCCACGGTGGACATCCGGGCCGTCCGCGACGTCCGCTTCGTGATGAAGGGCGGCGTCGTTCACAAGCGCCCGTCCGGCTCGTGAGGCGATAGCGGCGATGGGCCCGGGCCTCCGGTTCGGCCCGGGACGCGGCGGACGACAACGAAAATGGCGACAGAAACCGGTTATCGGGCTGAGGGCCAGGGCCGCCCCCCGATCGTTTCCGTCACCGGGCTGTCGAAGGCTTACGGAAGCCTCGCCGCTCTCGACGACGTTTCCTTTTCAATACGCCGCGGCGAGATCCTCGGCCTGATCGGCCCCAATGGGGCGGGAAAGACGACCCTTTTCGAGTGCCTGGCCGGGGTCCAGCCGGCCGACAGGGGAGAAGTCAGATTCGCGGGCCCCTACGAAGCCTCCCGCCGCAACGAGATCCTCTTCTATCTGCCGGACGGCATCTCGCCCTGGCCCGACCAGCCGGTCGGGTGGGCGCTGCGGTTCTGTCTCGATTTCTTCGGCGGGCCGCGCGTCCTCTGCGACGAGATCATCGACCGGCTCGAGGTCGCGCCGCTCCGGCAGGCCCGGATCCGGACCCTCTCGCAGGGCCAGCGCAAGCGCGTCCTGCTGGCGATGGGCCTGCTGACGCCGCAGCCGGTGCTGCTCATCGACGAGCCGTTCGAGGGGCTCGACCTTCGTCAGAGCCAGAATGCCGGCCAGGCGCTGCGCTGGCACGCGTCGCGGGGCCGGACGCTGTTCTTGTCGATCCACCAGATCATCGACGCCGGCCGCTTCTGCGACAGGTTCGTCCTTCTGAGCGGGGGGCGGGCCCGCGGTGAGGGAACGTCCGGGGAACTTTCGGCACTCGCCGCGACCCGGCTCGGCGGACGGGCGCCGGCCGATTTCGAGGAGGTCTTCCTTGCCCTCACCTGACCGCCCCTGGCTCCGGCTTCTCGGAAAGGAATGGCGGGAGCTCCTCGCCTCGCGCGCCTGGTGGGTGATGATCTTCCTCGTCGGGCCGCTCGTCGGAGTGACCTTCATCGCCGCGGTCCGGACCTACGCCGAGGCCAGCGGCCTGGGCGGGACGTCTGCCGGGGTGGGGGAGGCCTTCTCGCCGCTCGGCGGCATCTGGGTGCCGACCTTTGTGGCCTACGAGATCGCGGCCACGTTTCTGCTCCCGTTCGTAGCCATCCGCCTCGTCGCCGGCGACCGCCAGAGCGGGGCGCTGAAGCTCGAGTGCCAGCGTCCGATGGCCCCGCTCGCGCGCGTCGCGGCCAAGGCCCTGGTCCTCTTCGCCGGGTGGGGCCTGGCCGGTCTGCCGGCGCTCGCGGCCGTCATCCTATGGAAGTCGTACGGAGGGAGCGTATACCTGCCGGAGCTCGGGAGCGTCGGCCTCGGCCACCTGCTGAACGCCGGGCTGACCATAGCGCTGGCGGCGGCCGTCGCGTCGATCGCGGAGAACCCGTCGACGTCGGCCATCCTGGTGCTCTCCTACACGGTCGGCACCTGGATCCTCGGCTTCCTGGCCACGGTGCGGGGCGGCATCTGGGGGCGGGCCGCCGGAGTCACGCCAGAGGCCATGCTGGAAAGGTTCGAGCGCGGCCTCATCCCGCTCGGCACGCTGCTCGTCGCGCTCGTCTTCGTCGCCGCGGGCTTATCCGTGGCGGCCCTCTGGGTCCGTCTCGGCATCTCGCGCCGGCGGCGCGCCTTCGAATCGATCGGCGCGGCCGGCGTAGCCGCGGTCCTGGTCTTCGCCTGCGCCGCCGTGCGCCCCGGCTGGGATGTCTCCGAGGGCCGCCGCAACTCGTTCCCGGCCGCCGACGAGGCCGCCCTGGCGAAGATCAAGGGACCGCTCGTCATCGAGGTTCATCTGGCGCCCGAGGACCCCCGCCGGTCCGACCTCGAGCACCGGGCCTTTGAGAAGCTCCGGCGAGCCATGCCCTCGGTCCGCATCCGCTACGTCTCGGCGACATCGATCGGCCTGTTCGAGCAGGCGGGCACGGGATACGGCGAGATCTGGTACGAGCTCGGCGGCAAGAAGGTGATGAACCGCCTGACGACCGAAGAGGGCGTGCTCGAGACGATCTACGACCTGGCCGGCGTGGCGCCACCCGAGGGAACGGAGCCGGCCTTCGCCGGGCACCCGCTCGTCGCCCGGCCGAAGGGTGCCGCGGCGGTCTTCTACGGATTCTGGCCTGCGCTCATCGCAGGATTGGGATTTCTGGCTCTCAGGAGGAAAAGATGAAAGCTCACCGTTGTTGGCTCTTCGGAGCCGGCCTTCTCGTGGCTGCTGTTTTGCTGGGCGCCCTCGGGGCCAAAGTCGATCTCAGCACGGAACGGGTCGGCCGGGAACCGAAGGCGTTTCAGCCCATCGTCGGGACCTGGGTCGTCGTCCGGGACGGCGCGGAGAAAGTGATCATGGTCGACGGACGACCGTGGGTGGCGCGGCAGGACAATCCAACCAAGCTGCTGCTTGAGAGCGCGCGCAAGTTCTACGGGGCGTCGAACGAGGAGTTCATGGACAACGTCAAGCAGTTCGCCTACTTCCCCATCGCCATCCTCACCAGCGTCGACAACTTCACGGACGGCACCCTCAGCGTCAAGTTCAAGACGATCAGCGGGACCAACGACCGCTGCTCCGGAATCCTGTTCAACGTCAAGCCGAACGGCGACTGGCTCTCCGTCCGCTTCAACGATACCGAGAACAACATCGCCCTGTGGACGTTCCATGACGGGGTCCGCAAGAACCTGAAGTTCGGGCGCCGGAACGCCTTCGTCCTCGACAGGAAGGCGTGGCACGAGCTGACGATGACGGTCCACGGCACGGACTTCAAGGCCTCGATCGACGGCATCCCGGGCCTCGAGTACACGCTGAAGGAGCCGGTCTCCGGACGGATCGGCCTGTGGTCCAAGACCGACAGCACGAGCTACTTCAAGGACTACGACGTCATCCCGGCTGCCGGCCGCTCGCCGCGGCCCTAGGGCTCCAAAGCCCCCGATGCCTCATGGGGCGAAGCGCACCTTGAGCGTCAGCGGCCCGAACGGGCCGATAGGGGCGGCGATTGTCCGGCCCGCCGGAAGCCCACGCCCCGCAGTTTCGACCAGATCGCAGAGAGAGGCGGCTTCGGCCGGTCGGGGGAGGGAGAGGACGGCCTGCCCGCCGGCTCCCGAAAGATCCCAGAGGCGAAAAACGAAGCCGGTCCCGTCTTCCGCCCGCTTGAAGGCCAGGAGAGGCAGGCCGGCCGGTTGGACGGCGACGAGCGTCCTGGCCGACTCGGGAGAGACGCGCTGAGGCCCGCTCCGCCCGGGCCCCGCCACGGGCGGCGAGAACATCTCCCAGCCCCGGATGACCGCGTCCCGCTTGGAAAAGGCCCCAGGCGCGGAGGTGATGGAGAACCGCAAAACGAACCGGCCGCCCTGCGACGCCTTGTAGTTTGTGTGCCAGAAGTTGTTCATGATGTAGGCGAAGACGTGGGCGCGCCCGAGCGAAAGGCGCCGCGGCCAGGTCGATCCGGTCATGCCGCCCAAAGTGACAAGAGGCGTGTCGAGCGGCGAGAGGACGACGGTCTCCCCGCCGTCCGAGGCGGCCAGCCAGCGCTGGACGGAATACCAGTCGCGGCAGGCCGAGGGGTGCTGATCTTTGAGGGGCTCCGTCACGGCATCGGGATACTCGAGCCACAGTCCGCCCTTGGCCACGTCGAGGGCGAAGGGGAAGGCCAGATAGACGGCCTCCTTGGCTGCCGTCTCCTGCTTGTCGAGCTCGTAGCGGAGGTCGAGCCTCTTGAGGCCCTGATAGAGCCGGACGCGCAGGGTGATCTTCGGGAACATGTCGGCCCGGGCCTGGCTCGCGAGCTCGGCGAAGACCGGCCCGTTGCGACTCTCGAGGCCGGCCGACGTCTGGCGATGGTCGACGAACCTCGGCGGCGGAAGCGTCTGCAGGTCGGAGTGGACGGCCGAGGTGCCCTCGCCGCCGCTGACATAGACGAGTTCGCCGAGACCGAAGCCGCTCCCGGCGTCCACGAGCTCGCGGCCGGCCTCCTTGTCATAAACGGACTTCAACGCGCCGGTGTGCGGGTCGATGACGACGCGGTAGAACTCGTTTTCCATCTCGTTCCCCGCGATCCGCGCGGCGCCGGGACCCTCGGGCCCGGCGGAACCGGCGGCGCCGTAGGTCCGGTAGCCCACCGACGGCAGGTCGGGAGCGATGAAACACGCGCCGCCCTCGGGGAGGGACTGTGACGGGAGCGTCTTCCCGGTGGCGAAGTCCTTGACGGCCCCGGCCGTTTCCGTCACCACGATGTCCTTCCTCGTCCAGGCCAGGGGATTGAAGACGACGATGTCGGCCGCGGGGGCGAGGGCGGCGAGCTTGGCCAGGCCTTCCGCCAGGAGCCGGCGCGAGATCTCGTCGGCCCCGCGGGCGAAAGAGCTCTTGACTTCCCATTGTTTGACCGTCTGCTCGGAGCCGGGCTCGGAGATGCTGCACCACGCGCCCCAGGTGTGCTCGTCGTAGAGATGGATGTCGCGCCAGAGGCTGTCGAGCTCGGGCTTGGGATAGGTCCCGCCGGACAGGACGGCGGCCAGGGAGTGGAGCATCTCGGCCGTCACAGCCCTGTCTTCGGCTCGGCGGCAGAGGGTTGTCTCCAGGGCGCTCGAGGCGGCGCCGTCCTCCCACCAGCCGCCGAAGTCGGTCTTGAGGACGGGGATGCGGCCGCCGTCGTGCTTCTCGATATAGCCGAAGAAGTCCTCCGGCCGGCCGAGGATGAGCCTGGGATAATCCCATTCGGCGTTCCATTTCCCGGCGACTTCGGGCAGCCACGAGGCGACGCCCTGGTTGTCGCTGAAGGCGCCGTTGACGAGCACGGCGTCGAAGGGATAGTCGACGGTGTCGTGCGCGGCCAGGAACCGGGGAAGCGCCTCCGCCGCCTGCTCCATCGAAGTAATCAGGCCGCCGGCGATGGCGTAGCCGCGCACGATCTGGGCGAGCACGCGCGAGCCGTCGGGTCCCTCCCAGTAGAATGGGCCGGTCAGGCCCTCCGTGGCGTACGGCCCGCGGTCGTTGTTGGCGCCTTCGATGAAGTATTTGATGCCCGAGTGGGCGAGCACCATGGGCAGGCTGCCGACGGCGCTGGGCACGTCGTCGAGGATGGCCGACTGGAGCGTGAAGCCCGCCTTGTCGGCCAGGTTGCGGGCGTCGAGGGTCACGCGGTTCAGGGCTTCGTGGGAACAGAGACCCGTCAGCATGTTGGCGAAGAGCGCCATCAGCCCCATGCGGCCCTGGCGCAGCCGGGCCTCGACCTCGGCCGCTTTGTCCGGGTGCGCCTTGAGAAAGCAGTCGAGCTGAAAGAACGTCTCGAAGTCCCAGGCGAAGCCGGGATCTTGGCCGGCCATGGCCAGGGCCTTGAGCGTGTTTTCGGCGTGCCGGGCCATGACTCGGTCCTGAAGGTCGGTGTAGCCAATGTCGGTGTGGACCGTGGGCACGATGTAGATGCGCCATTTCCGGGCGGGCTCGAGAACGGCCGTGCTCCGGGCCTCTCGGCCGGCCGCCCTGACCGCGAGCTCGACGGCCACTTTTTGCCCGGAATCGGGCACGGTCAGGACGAGCTCTGTCCGGCCGAAGCGGCACTCGAACTCCGTGCGGCCGGAATCCTTCCCCTCTTTCCAGACGATCTCCGCCGGCGTCGCGCCGCCGGCCAGGTTGTCGACCCAGATCCTGAGTGCCCGCCGCATTCCCTCCGGCGCGCGCTTGAAGAAGGGGAGTCCGTGTCCATCGACCCGCAGAGGCTCGGCGGGGGCCGGCGCGCCGCTTTCCAGGCGGACATCGTCGTACAAGGCCCAGCTGCCTTCGGCGTTGATCAGCGTGATGGAGTTGACGCCCTCCCGGAGAAGGGCCGCGGGAATGATCTGTTCAAGGGAAGACCTCTTTCCGGCCCGGGCGTTTGTCAGGGCGGCATCGGAAGCTCCGGGAGGGAGGCGGCGTTCGACCCGGGTGCCGTTGATGTCGAGGACGAGGAGCGGCGGCGCCGAGTCTTGGGTGCTGACGAAGTCGGCCACGAACCGGTAGTAACCGGCGACGGGCTTGGGGAGGGCGAACGTAATCCTGAAGGCGTGAGAGCGCCCTCCGGCCCAGGTGTCGAGAGGGCCCGGATGGACGAACGGCCAGTCCTTTTCGGGACGGCTGCGGCCGACGACGAAATCGACGTCGTGCGGGAACCGCTGGAGAAAAGCCGCATAATCGCCGGCGATGGCGAACTCGGCATAATCACCGTCGGGACGCCCGATCTCGAAGACGATCGTCTTTTGCTGGGCCCGGGCCGGGACGGAAACGCAGCAGGCCAGGCTCAGCAGACCGAGGCCGAGCAACTTTCCGGCACGCCTGAGACGGGGGACGAAAGCGCGTTTTTTCATGTGAGGCACACCTCGCTCCTTCCGGGATGGGTTCCTGTCCTTCCCGCGGACACGGTCGATGGTATTCCGGGCCCGCCGGGCTGTCAAGGCTGGGCCCTCCGGAGGGAGCCTTGCCAAACCGGGCCGCTTGCATTAACATAGGGGGCCCGAATCCGCCGCCCGGAGACTGCCGCGAGGATCCGGCACGCCGTGGCGGCGGATATCGCGGGTCAAGAACGCGTTCTTCAGGGAGCGTCCGCTATGATTCTGGCGAAACCGGAAATCCTCAAGCAGATCGCCGCCGGCCGGATCATCCTCGACCCTTATGACGAGAGCGCGGTCGGCCCGGCCTCGATCGACTTGACGCTCGACGACAGGCTGCGGATCTTCAACTCGGACCGTCACATCACGCACGGCGATATCGACTACCGGACGCTGACCAAGCTCGTCGACATCACCGCCGGCTACCTCCTGAGGCCGGGCGAGCTCGTGCTCGGGATCACCCGGGAGCGGATCACCCTGCCGGAGGACCTGTGCGGCTGGCTG
Organism: uncultured Eubacteriales bacterium; assembly: GCA_964551995.1. Lineage (GTDB taxonomy): Bacteria > Acidobacteriota > Aminicenantia > Aminicenantales > Saccharicenantaceae > DATKJS01. The sequence goes on along the minus strand of CAZKFD010000012.1, from coordinate 9,810 downwards.
AATTCCCGCTCGCGCTTCGCCCGGATCGGGCTCATGAGCCACATCGCGGCCCCGTTCGTCGCGCCGGGGATCTCGAACCGGCAGATCCTCGAGATCTTCAACGCGGGACGGAACAAGATCCGGTTGACGGCGGGGATGAAGATCTGCCATATCGTCATCGAAGAATGCAGAGGCGCGGCGAGATACGACGGGGCCTGGAAAGACCAGGAGCTGTAGGACCCGGCACGCCGGCGCGCCATTGACAAGAATTCTCGGAGAGTGATATCTTCTGGCTCAAATGGACCCCTCGGTCTCAATAATTCTTCCGGCAAGGGGATGACAATGAAAAAAATGGCGGCGGTCGTGGCCCTCATGGCGGTCTTTTCGCTGGCGATCTGCTTCATCATCATCGGCTCGATCTCAGTCGAACTGATGGGCGCGCTGAAGATCGATGCCGGCCAGCTCGGCTCGCTCATCATGGCTCTGTTCCTGACGTCCTGCATCGTCCAGCTCATCATCGGTCCGCTCGTCGACAAGTTCGGCTACAAGCCCATCGCCGTCCTCGGCTTCGTCGTCGCGGCCGGAAGCCTGTTCCTCCTGGCCTTGGCGACGACGTTCGGCCTGGCCAAGCTGGCCTGCGTCCTCCTCGGCATTGGGGCGATGTGCCTCAACACCGTCGGCAACACGCTCATCCCCATCGTCCTGTTCAAGGGGCAGGACCCGGCCCGGGCCTCGAACCTGGGCAACGCCTTCTTCGGGCTGGGCTACGTCCTGACCCCGCTCCTCTTCACCGTCTTTTTGAAGACGCTGAAGCTGAGCCTCGCCGTTTCGATCTCGATCTTCGGGGCTCTGGTCGTCGTCTTCCTCCTCTTCGCCCTGACTACCAAGTTTCCGCCGGCCGCCATCGGCTACAAGTTCTCGATGGCCTTCAAACTCCTCGGCAAGGGTGCCGTCCTGCTGGCCGGCCTGGCCCTGATCTGCTACATGTCCCTCGAAGTCTCCATGGGCACTTGGATCAAGAAGCTCATGACTGACCTTCTGGGCGGCGAGGCCGTCGCCGGCGCCGTGGCCAAGGCCGGCCTGGCCCTCTCGCTCTTCGGCGTGGCCATGATGGTCGGCCGGTTCCTGGCCTCGACCATGAAGAACCTGACGGCCGTGGGGGACAAGGTCATCATGGCGATGTCGCTCCTCTCCGTCCTGGCCATCGTCGGCATGACCGTCACCAAGAGCCCGGCGCTGGCGATCGTCGCCATCCTGGTCACAGGGTTGGCCTTCGCGCCGATTTTCCCGACGGTCGTGGGCGTGACGTTCGCGAAGTTCGAGGCCAGCCTCTACGGCAGCATCTTCGGCATCATCTTCGCGGTCGGCCTGCTCGGGGGGACGTTCGTGCCCAAGTTCATCGGCAACCTCAGCGTCGGGCGCTCCGTCCAGAGCAGCCTCCCCGTGGCCGCGGTCGCGGCGGGGATCCTGTTCGTTATCTCGCTCTTTATCGGCCGAGTGGGACGGCCGAAGAAGGCGGACCAGGCGCCCCGGCAGCCTTCGCTGTGACGCCTCCCGCCGGCCCCGGTGACAGCGCGACGGTTATGAAACGGTCGTTCCTCTGCGTCGGGCAGCTCGTCGCGGACATCGTCGTCCGGCCCGTCCGGAGCCTTCCCCCTCCCGGGCGGGCGGAGCCGGTCGAGGACGTGGAGCTCGTCTCCGGCGGCTGCGCGGCCAACACCGCCGCCGTCCTGGCCAAGCTGGGTGCCGAGGCGCGGCTCTCGGCCCTGGTCGGCCGGGACGCTCTCGGGGACGCCGCCCTGGCCGACATCAAGGCGGCGGGCGTCATCGTGGACGCCGTCGGCCGGGTGGACGGGCTGCCGACCGCGGCGGCCATCGTCCTCGTCGACGACGCGGGTCAGCGGTCGTTCTATTACCGCGCCGGGGGCTGCGAGATGCTGACCAACGCTCACGTGCCCAACGCCCTCCTCAAGAAGGCCGCCGTCGTCCACATCGGTGGGGCGATGAAGCTCCTCCGGCTCGACATGGGGGAGCTCGCGCGCCGGGCGAAATCTCTCGGCTGCCTGACCTCGCTCGACACGGACTGGGACGTCGCCGGCCGCTGGATGGCGCGGATCGAAGGCGCCCTGCCGGTCCTCGATTACCTCCTGACCAACGAAGAGGAAGCGGCAATGCTGACCGGGGAGAAGGCCCCCCGCGAAGCGGGCCGGGCCCTGCTCGTTCGCGGCCCCGGGGCCGTCGTCGTCAAGCGCGGTGCGAGAGGCGCCCTGCTCGTCACGCGGGACGGGGCCGCGGAATTTCCGGCCTATCCGGTGAAGGCGGTGGACACGACGTGCGCGGGCGACGCCTTCGCCGCCGGCTTCCTCCTGGGCGCCGTCGGCGGAGCCTCCCTCGAGGACGCGGTCCGCCAGGGAAACGCCGCCGGGGCCCTCTGCACGACCCGGGTCAGCCACCGCGGCGTGACCTCGCTCGAAGCCGTGCGTCGCCTGATGGCCGAAGGACAGAGGTAACGCCCGGTCAGGATGAGCGGCGCGGGCGGGCGCGCGGCTTTTTCCTCAGCCCTCACGATGGAGCGATTCGTCGACCGTGTGCTTGGCGGCGATGGGGCTGAGCGGCGGCTCGATCCGTCGGCCCTCTCCGAAGTACGTCGCCCCCGCGGGAGCGGCCCAGCGAGCGGCGTTGGCCAGGACGCGCTGCACCCGGTCGTCATGATAAATGGGGAAAGTTTCGTGCCCGGGGCTGAAGTAGAAGATCTTGCCTTTGCCGCGGCGGAAGGTGCAGCCCGAACGGAAGACCTCGCCCCCCTCGTACCAGCTGATGAAGACGATCTCGTCGGGCCGCGGGATGTCGAAGTATTCCCCGTACATTTCCGTGTGCGGGACCTCGAAGAACTCGCCGTCGAGTCCGCCGGCGATCGGGTGGGACGGGTCCACGATCCAGACCCGCTCCTTCTCGGCCGCCTCGCGCCAGCGGAGCATGCAGCTCGTGCCCATCAGGCGGCGGAAGATCTTCGAGGCGTGGGCCGAGTGGAGGGCGAGAAGCCCCATCCCTTCGAGCACGCGCCGGTGGACGCGGTCGACGACCGCGTCGCTCACCCGTTCATGGGCCGCGTGCCCCCACCACGCGAGGACGTCGGTCCGCGCGAGGACACCGGCCGTCAATCCGTGCTCGGGCTCGTCCAGGGTCGCCGTGCAGACTTCCACGGTTGCGCCGAGACGCCGGCGCAGGGCCTCCGCGATCACGGCGTGGATGCCGCGGGGATAGATCTCCTTGGGCTGCGCCGCCGTTCTCTCGTGGATGAATTCGTTCCAGACCGTCACGCGCAGGGCAGGGAAGTCCTCGGATACATTCTTTCCAGGCATCGCGAGCCGAATATATCGCCGGGGCGGGCCGATGTCAAGGCGGCTTTTCAGGCTTTTTAGGAGGCGGGCCGCCTGTCCGGCCCCGCCAGCTCAGCCTTCCCGGAGAGGAAGTCTTTCTCCCAGATGGGGTCGAGAAGCTCGCCGACACGGGCGTTGTAATCGTACATCCGCGAGTGGTAGCCGGCGTCGGCGATCGCCCGTTCTGCTTCATCGTCCAGCGGTTTGGCGCCGAACTGGGTGATGACGTCATAGGCGAATTTGTGGTGGTCGCGCATCGGACACGGCATGAGCAGGTTTTGGACGTCCTCGGCCTTCTCGCTGGCTTTGGCGTAGCTGTTCTGCCACTCGCGCACGGTCCGGAAATAGCCGGACATGAGAACCGAGGTCAGGTTCCGTCCCTCTTCATAGACCTTGTAAATATTGTCCACGTAATAAGGGAAGAACACGCACGGCGCGATGTTGCCGTGCCCGTCGATGTAAAAATAGCCGCCCGAACGGCCGGCGGCGATGCAGCCGACGGACATCGGACCGCCGTTCCAGAAATCGATCAGGAAGAGGTTTTTCCGGTAGATCATCTCCAGCTCTTTCTCGAGCATCCACTTTCTCTGCTCCGGCGTGACCATAAGGTCGACGGTGAAGCCGCGTCCGATCGGCATGTACTGGAAGATCCAGCCGTAGATCGCTCCCTTCTCGTGGAAATAATAATCCATGAACTTCTCGGACATGATGGTCTCGGCATTCTCCCGTGTCGCCGTCGCCGAGACCCCGAACGGAACGCCCCGGGCGACCAGGTGGTCCATGGCCTGCTGGATCTTGCTGAAGACGCCCTGGCCGCGGCGCGCATCCGTCTCTTTTTCCCAGCCCTCGACGGAGATGGCCGGAGTGATGTTCCCCAGGTCGGCCATCTTGCGGGCGGCCTCGTCGTCGATGAGCGTGGCGTTGGTGTACATCATGAAATAGGTGTCCCGGTTGTCCGCCAGGATGTCGAACAGGTCCTTCCCGTCGCTCCGGTACATTAGCGGCTCGCCGCCTGTGATGACCGTAAAGCGCGAGCCCCAGTCGGCCTTCTTCTCATTGAGGATGCGCCGGAAGACATCGTATCTCAGGATTGCTTTTTCCGCCGCGGAGCTCACGGCGTAGCAGCCCTTGCAGCAGAGATTGCACTGCTGCGTCGGACTGATCACGAGGAGCGTGGGCGGGTCGAAGCCGTGGCGCTTGGCAAACGGGTCCATGCGCTCCCTCTCGCCCATGAGCACGCTGCCGACGAGGGTCTTGATCAGGGTCAGGCGGACCTGGGGCGCGATCCTCCCGTCGGCCAGGGCGCGGTCGACGGAGTGGAGCAAGTTGCTCAGCGCCAGGTAACGCATCTCCTGGACCTTCCGGGGCAGGTGCTCCTCATTCCGGACCAGGAACTGGTCGAAGAGCTGCTTCTCCCCCTGCCTGAGGGCCCACTCGCGCAGGGGGCGCAAGCGCATGGCCGTGTCGAGAAGCCGGGTCGAGGTATTCTTCCAGATGGTGTCCATTCTGAGGAAGTTCGTCATCGCACCTCCTTGAACACCGATAATTCGGGCTCCTCAAGAGTTCGGCAATACGCAGACGCCAAAGCCGGCCGCGGACAGTGCGCCCGCAACGGTTGAGGAGCTTCACACTTCCCTATATTCTAATAATAACAGAGACCGGCGCACCGGTCAAATCGGCGGGCGAGGCACGGCCCGGCGATGGAAGGAACCGGCGGAGCGGAGGGTCTAATATAAATAGAGAGCAGAACTGCCGCTAAGCTGACGCTGGAGCATGGACGAGTGAGCCTTTTCCACCCCCCGCCGGGGTTCTTATCCCGCCTGTAAGAGGAGTCACGCGCTTGAGAAAACAGCATTTTTGTCTTGCCGCAGTGTTCCTTGGATTGACGTTGCTGGCTCCAGCCCTGACCGGGCGGCAGGAGGAAAACCGTCCCCCCAGCCCGAAAGCGCCGGCCTTTGCCCAACAGCAGCCGCGGGTCGCCCCCGCCGACCTGAAGGCTCTCCTGGTCCCCCGGGAGAACGGGATGCGCGTCGTGGCCGGGCGCTACCGGGCCGACCGCGAACAGCTGTCCGCGTTCTACTCTTGCCCGTCGCCGGCCCGCTTCGCGCGGCTGAAGCGGTTCGGACTCGACTGGGCGTCCGCCCTGGCCGGGCTCAATCTGCGGACGCTGAATGCGGCGGGCCGCAAGGAGCTCAAGGCCCTGGAAGGGAAAGTGCAGGCCGATATGAAGCAGGTCGATGAGGATGCGGCCGCGGCCGCTCAGCTCGAGCCGCTGGTTCCTTTCGCGGCGGGGATCGACCGCCTCGAGGAAGCCCGGATGGAGATGGAAACCGTCGACCCGGAGAAATCCGCGGTCGTCCTGTCCCAGGCCATCGATCTGATCGGCCGGACCCAATCGGAGCTGGCCGCGGCCATCAGGGACCCTGATAAATTGAGCTCCCTGGTGGCGGGCCGGGACCTGGCGATGCGGGCCTCCGATAGGGTCAGAACCCTGCGGGAGACGCTCCGGCGATGGTTCGGCTTCTACGATGGCTACGACCCGCTGTTCACCTGGTGGATGGCCCAGCCGTATCACCAGGCCGAAAAAGCCCTGGAGGATTACGAAGCGTTTCTTCGGGACAAGGTCGCGCCGGGCGTCCAGCGGGACAAGGCCCCCGCGCCGGCGGCTGCCGCCGTCGAAGCGGCCGCTGCGCCGTCATGGCCGGAAGTGCCGGACCTCGGACAGCTTCTCGTCTTTCCCCAGGACGAGATGCGGGACGTCGTGCAGCGCTTCCGTGGGGTGAGGGGCCGAGGGTTCGGAGGCATGGGCGGACCGGGCGGGGCCAACCCGGCCTCGGACGTGAAATATTTCTCGGGCTGGCTCGCGGCGCTGAAGAAGCTCGATTTCGGGAAGCTCAGCCGGGACGGCCAGATCGATTACCTCTACCTCCGCAACACCCTCGAGGTCGGGCTGCGGCGGGCTTCGAATCCGCCGCCGCCGGCCCCGCTCAAGACCGACTCGAGCGGCATCGCGGGGCGGCCCATCGGCCGGGAGGCGCTGATGCTGGACCTGGCCGGGGAGCTTGTCCCCTACACGCCCGAGGAGCTCATCGGCTGGGCTAACCGGCAGTTCGCCTGGTGCGAGGCCGAAATGAAGAAGGCCTCGGCCGAGATGGGATTCGGGGACGACTGGAAGGCGGCCGTCGAGAAGGTCAAGCAGATGCACGCCCCTCCGGGAGGGCAGCCGGACGCGGTCCGCGACCTGATGTTCGGGGCCGTCGATTACCTCCGCGCCCACGACCTGATCACGGTGCCGGAAATCGAAGCAGAAACCCTCCGCAGGGTCATGATGACGGCTCGGCAGCAGCTCTTCAGCCCCTTCTTCCTGGGCGGCCCGGAGATCATGATCGCTTCTCCCACCGAGACCATGACCACCGAGGAAAAACTCGAGAGCATGCGGGGGAACAACGTCCCCTTTTCGCACGCCACGGCCTTCCACGAGATGATCCCGGGCCACAACATGCAGTTTTACATGGGTCAGCGCTTCGGGGCCTTCGAGTCGGAGCTCGGCACGTCGTTCTGGACCGAAGGCTGGGCCGTCTACTGGGAGACGCTTCTCTACGACATGGGATTCGACGGCACGCCGGAGCAGCGGGTCGGGGCCCTCTTCTGGCGCATGCACCGCTGCGCGCGCATCGTGTTCTCGCTTGAGTTTCACCTGGGCGCGTGGTCACCTCAGGAATGCATCGACTACCTCGTCGATAAAGTCGGCCACGAAAGGGACAACGCCACGGCCGAGGTGCGTCGCTCCTTCAGCGGCGGGTACGGGCCGCTCTACCAGGCGGGGTATCTGATCGGGGCGATGCAGCTCCGGGAGCTCAAGAAAGAGTTTGTCGACTCCGGCCGGATGACGCTCAAGGAGTTCCACGACTACGTCATCCGGAGGGGCGGGATGCCGATCGCGCTGCTGCGCTTGGCCCTGGGCGACGAAAAGCTGAGGCACGACATGCCGCTCGCCTGGAAGTGCTTCGGGCCGGAGCCGGCGAAGGGGGAGTGAACCCGGAAGGGGAAAGGCCGGGGGGCGAGGATTTTGACCTGAAAGGAGATATGGATATGTGGAAAAAGCTCGTGATCGCGGCGGGCCTGGCTCTCTGCCTGGCGACAGGCGGAGCGATGGCCCAGGTCGACTATCAGCAGATGCGCCAGCGCGGCTTCCCGCCGGGGCAGCCGGGGCAGAGGACGACGGGCGAGACGGAGCGTACGGCGACGGTCCCGGCCGAGGAGAAGTCGGCCGTGACCCATCACAGCGCCCGCATCGGCGGACAGATCATCAACTATGCGGCGACCGCCGCCACCTATGTCCTGAAGGGCGACGACGGCGCGGCCAAGGCGAGCTTCTTTTTCGTGGCCTACACTAAAGACGGCGTCTCCGACATCTCGAAACGGCCGGTCTCCTTCGTCTACAACGGCGGGCCGGGGTCGGCCTCCTGCTGGACGCACATGGGGCTCGGGCCGAAGCTCATCGTCCTGACCGACGACGGCCACGGGATGCCGGCGCCCTACACCATGGCGGACAACGAGAATTCCTTCCTCGACGCCACCGACCTGGTGTTCATCGACGCCGTCTCGACGGGCTACAGCCGACCCGCCCCGGGGCAGAACGCGTCCCAGTTCTACGGCGTGACGCAGGATGCGACGTGGTTCGCCGATTTCATCTACCAGTACCTGACGCGCAACGAGCGCTGGTCTTCGCCCAAGTTCCTGATCGGCGAGAGCTACGGCACGACGCGCTCGGCGATGCTGTCCTCCGTCCTCCAGGAGAGGCACCATATCCACCTGAACGGCATCGTCTTGGTGTCCACGGTGGCCTTCGGGAGCTGGGGGGCCGACAACAGGGAGGCCTTCTATCTTCCCACCTATGCGACCTCGGCCTGGTTCCATAAGCGGTTGCCCCCAGACCTGCAGAAGCTCGGGGTCGAGGACGTGGCCCGCATGGCCCGCGAGTTCGCCCACGGAGAATACGCCGTGGCCCTGGAGAAGGGGGATGAGCTCCCCGCCGAAGAATACCAGAGGGTCGTGGCCGGAATCGCCCGGTTTACGGGGCTCTCGCCGAAGTACATCGAGGAGAGCAACCTGCGCATCCGGTCCCAGCGGTGGTTCAAGGAGCTGCTGCGCGACAAGCGCCTGACCGTGGGACGCCTGGATTCGCGCTTCACGGGCATGGACGCCGACGCCGCGGGCGAGCGGCCGGAGTACGACCCGAGCGAGGTTTCCTACGAAGGCCCGTTTATCGGCCTCTTCCACGATTACATCCGCCACGAGCTGAAGTGGGAATCCGACATGAACTACGAGGTCTCCGCCATGGTCTATCCGTGGGACCAGGGCATGCCCGGCATGCCGGCGGAGATGCTGCGCTCGGCCATGACGAAGGACGGGTTCATGAAGGTGCTGGTCGTCTGCGGCTACTACGACCTGGCCACTCCCTTCAACGGCATCGAGGAGACCGTGTCCCACATGGGCCTGGAGCCGTCGATCCGCAAGAACGTCAGCTTCTCGTACTACGAGTCCGGCCATATGGTCTACATCGACAAGAAGGCCCGGGAGAAGCTCCACAAGGACGTGTACGCGTTCATCGGCTCGGCGTCCTGAGACCGGTTCCCACGCGGCGCCGCGCGGCACCGTCGTCCGGCCCCGACGTGCGCCCGGAAAAGGCGATTTTCGCCGGCCTGTGAAGCGTGGTATCATAGCCGGCGAGATCGCCCGGGCCGGACTGACCGGCCCGGAGCGGGAGTGGAGAACCAGGGAGGAACAAGGTGCCAAACGAAGGGGGCAAAACTCCGCGGGTCGTTTTCAAGAGCCGGAAAATACGGATTGCCGCGGTCCTGGGCTTCGCCCTGATATTCGCCCTGCTGTTCGGCCTGGTCTTCGGCATCGTCGCCGGGCCGGTCTTCGGCATCATCGCGGGGCTGGCCGCGGGCACCGTCGCGAGCCTGATTTTCTTCGGCCTGTCCGCCGGCCCATAAGAGAGAAATCCGACACAGGCAACTTCTCAGCCCCGGCAGACCCACGGCGCGCCCGTAGCTCAGCCGGATAGAGCGTCGGACTTCGAATCCAAACAAGGAATTATCGGGGTTCCCCTGGAAATCGCTTCCATATGGGGAAAATCGCGTTTTTCGTTTAAGCACCGTTAATCAGAATTAGGCAGGATTAAGCACTTTTTGTGACAAATCTGTGACAAGGGGAGAGGTCTGTCTAAGTCGTGGATGGGCTTCCTCGGGGACATAGTTTACCCGATTAGGCCTAGCCCTAAATAGCAATCAAACCCAATCCCCAAAATGATTCCTCAGACACGGAGTAAATCCCCAATATCAATATGTCTAGTGTGGGAGGAAGGATGAATGAATAGGACTGAGTAAGACAGATGAGATTAACGGTATTTCTTTCTTTGGCTATCCTACAACGTTACCCAAGG
>CAZKFD010000011.1:0-383275 GCA_964551995.1 uncultured Eubacteriales bacterium | reverse complement strand
AGAAACGGAGTTTACCCCCGCCGTGAGGTTTTCATAATTAGTCCCACTGAAATTCTCAGTGAAGGCGACCGTAGTCGTCAGGCATGTTTGCGCCAGAAGCCTCAGGGCCAGGGCCCCGACCGCGATGACCAAAACGACCTGCATGAATTTCTTGCTCATAACATTTTTCCCTCGGAGCTTCAAAGGCCCTAAAAGATGAATGATCGCATTTTTACTTTTCACCAATATTAAAAATATGGTTAATAATGACAAAGTAAACCTATCTTCTGGCCATAAGAATCCTATCTTTCGGCTATCTTTCAACAAAGTCGTTGCAATACTGGACAGATATGCTAATTTGCTCCCCTTCAAGAAGTTAACCCTATGGTAAGGTTTTCAAGACGTTAGACCTTATTTCCGAAAAAATGCCCGCCCATTGACAGAGCCTTCTGCCGTACGGACTTGGCTTTAATTGCTAAGAACCGGCGGCCTGAATGGCAGGGCAATTAATTTGATAAAACCGGCCGAGGCTCTAGGCCAAGCCTGCCCGGCCACGGTCCATCGCGTGCATATGTGATAAATTGTCCTATTCCGGCCCTGGAACGTTTGTCCCTAGGCATTTGCGGTATGGTGCAGATATATCCCCCTTCCAGGTGCGCCAACGACGGGCCAGTGGACGCTTGAGGCATAGAGGCCGGCAGAGACCAGAATTTTGGAGAATAGGCGCGCCTCCGAATCGATTGATGCCAATCTGTCCTGAAACAGGCTTATCCTCTGAGCCATCCAAAGTTAAGCCATACTCTCAGGAATCGAGGAGCGTTTCTTATCCTACGACATTTAAGAGGTTAAGGGATTTTCATCGGCGGGCTCCCAATAATATTGATCTGGGAGCAGCTGGACGGACTGAACGGCGGCTGACGGCTGCCTAATCTACGGTATCTGGACAGACAAGATAGGCCGTCACCCGTTGACTCCCGCGCCTGTTATGGCGCGCCCGGCGACTGCGGCCGACGCGGCGGCCAAAAAACCAAAAAAGGCGGCTCTTTGCCTTTCTTTTCGTCGCCTATCGGGCGGCCTAAAACAGCACCCGGAACCCGAGGCCGACCCTGTTGTTGTACCTGAAGTTCCGGCCGAGCGGAGCCCGGAATTCCACAAAAATGGAGCCCGAGGAGTTCCAGGTCTTGAAGACATTGGTCCCGGCCTGAGTGACCGCGTCCACGCCTGCCGATGTCAGGCTTTGGGACCTGGCGCTAAATCCCAGGCCCACGGCGAGGTACGAGCCTTTGTAATGGCGGTTGATGAGAGCTTCGGCCAAGAAGCCGTATTTCCAGGGGTCGCGCTTACGGATGATCCCCTCGCCACCGCTCAGGGTGAAACTCCACTTGTCGGGGCTCAGCCAATAGAATATGCCGGCCCGCACGAAGTAGCTAAACGCATAGATGCTGCTGACCAGTCCGGGGTTATGGCCGCTGGCGAGCATTGGGCCCTCCGCCGCCATCCAGAAGAGCTTCCTCCGGGTGACCTCGGACGTCGACCGGCGAGGGTCGGTGGCCGCCGACTTCGCTCCGTTAATATCAGAAACGGCAACGTTGATCGTGTCCGTTCCCGATTTGGCGGAGACTTTCTCCCCCATGAATGGTTTGCGGGTCGTGACGCAAGAATCGATGATTTTCCTGGAGGAATCCAGAAGCTCGAACAAATATTTTGCTGAAACTACCGGCAACGCGTCCGTGCAAACGTAAGCAGAATTCCACGCGTGGAGCCGACAGATCGATACATTAAAAATCGGGTTTGGACGCAAAAACGCCGTGAATTCTTGATCCTGAGGCTCTCCGATACCGATTCTTTCCACTTCCTGTGTACAAGTATTCGCCTCAAATCGCTCTTGGTCATCCCGAGATGTCAAAGCTTGTGGTGCGGAGGGCACTCGTACAAGAGAGCATAGCAGTTCAAATAAAATAATTAGATGGCACGCGAAACGCCTCACGCGAGCTCCTTAATAATGTTGCTTATCTCCCGCGGCCAGAGTATCAAAGGCCACGTAAACTTATAAACGTACACCGCCACTCTCTCAGCTTTTACCGATATTAAAGAAAAGTAAACCTATCTTTAGGCCATAGAGGCCCTATCTTTCGGCTATGATGGGCCTGGACCTCATTCCTAAAAACTGGGCTCCCAGGCTCAGACCGCGGCGTGGACACGGATGCTAAGAACGTGAACCGGCCCCCGGTCCCGGTTATAGGCGGGGTCGACGACGAACTGATAATCCGCCGTGAGCCAGAGGAAACGGACGAGGGGGAGCGAATAGAAGGTTTCGAGGATGCTCTCCAGTCCGTATCGGAGGCGACCGTCCCCGATGATGAAACCGTAGCCGCCCGCCGCCAGGTAATCCTCGTGGTCCCGTGAAAGACCGTTCATGACGACGGCGATTCCCAATTTGTCTAGGGAGCGGGACCAGCTCTTTCCGCCGATGACCCCTCCCAGCGAAACCGAGCGGTCGATCTCAGTATAGGCCCAGGTTTCCGTGTGGCCGTCGTTCCAGCTCAAGCGGGCGAAAAGGCCGGCTTCGTCGGACACAGACTGCTCGCAGTTGAGGATGAAACCGTACTTCGACCGTCCGTAGCAGTCCGTCAGGGCAATATTCATGTCATAGGCCGGATCGTTGACGGCCTCGCTGTAACTTCCCATTCTCGCCGTGTTCCGGAAGACGAGGATCCGAACCGCCCCGTTGTGTGCCCAGAGCTCGTAGCGGCGCTCGAGCTCGAGGTTCAGGCTGTGGGCTTTAGTGATGTGGGTATCCATCTCCATGCCGTTCGCTCTCTCCGGCTCGAGGACGGCCGCCAACCGGGCCGAGATGTTCGGCGCCGCATATTCAGTCATGATCCCCCAGGTGTAGCCGCGAGTGTCTGCGGCATAGTCCCAAGCGCCGGCGGCGGCGAGCGCCCAATTCAGGAACTGGGTCCGGGGATCTTGGCTGAAGGAGTTGTCGTCGAAGAAGTCGGGCAGGGAGAATTTCCCGCCGACGAGCGTCAGCCGCCGGGCGGGGATGCGCCCGGCGATCTCGTCCGGCCCGTCCTCCCGCTCCTCGTCGCCGTCCCCGAGGCGGATCATCTGCTGGAAGTAAAGCCTGGCCAGATAGAGTTTCGGCATCGGCTGGCTAACGCGGTAGATCTCGCCGTTGGGGAATCCGGCGATCCCCGTCGTATTGCTGAAGCCTTTCCCTCCACTGACCTCCGGGTCTGCATGGAACTCGGCCCCGCGCCAGACGCGGAAGGCGGCGAACACCGTCGAAGTCAATGAAGCCTTCACTTCCGACGTGTTCCGGAGGCTGTTAGTCCCCGAATACAGCGCAAAGAAAGGGGGATGCCATTGGGTTACGTTGGTGAGCTGGAAATGCAGGCTCCAGGCCTTCTCCGACTCGGCTGGCTCCGCGGAGGACGATTGGGCCATAGCCAGGACTGATAGGCCGAGGAAGAGAGAAGGAAAAGCTCCTATCATTTTCATGATCTTTCTCTGAGCCGGCAGCTATCCCTCAAGAGCAGCGACATCCTTGTGCCTGATAGCGCCGATAAGTTTTCCCGTTTTGTCGACGAGAGGCAGGGAACGGAAATCATACTTATCGAACTCACGGGCGGCATCGGCCATGGAATCTTCCAGGGAAAGGCATACGAGCTGCCTTGTCATCACATTGCCCAGAATCTCTTCCGGACTCGCCTGGATAAGTTCCCGGATGTCGATGACCCCCTTGAGAGTTCCGTCAGTCCCGACGACGTACACATACATGACGACATCGTAACGCCTCGATTTGTCCCGAAACTTCATCAGGGCGTCGTTGACCGTTGCCGTTTCGGGCAAGGCCAAGTAGTTGCTTGTGGCGATAGAGATCAAGCGAATGTCATGATGGGTGAGAAGGTCGTCTACCTTGACCCCGATCTCGGATGGCAGTGAAGCCCTCAGGGGTTCAGCTTCGTGGCGAGGGAGAATCTCCAAGATGTCGGCGATCTGGGCCGGAGTCATTGTTTTTAAGAGCTCGACGATCCTTTCGCGGCGGACTGAAGAGACCAATTGCCTCTGGACGCGTGGCTCAGTCTCTTCGAGAGCATCGGCGGCCGTCTCGGTGTCCAGGGCATTGAAGGCCGAGAGCCGATCTTCGCCACTGAGCTCTTCGAGGATGTCGGCCAGGTCCGCGGGGTGGATGTCGGCGATTTTGTCCCAAGAAATCGTGAGCCTGACATCGCCCCTGAATCGGCCGATGTCTGAAGGCAGGGATTGGACGTAACGCCACGGCAGAAGCCGAGGTTCTTTGGCCCCGAGGCCGAGAATCCAGGCGAGCCACCCGAAGTGGAGCCGCCGAAGCATGCCTTTCTTGCTGACATCGACATGTACGACAAACAGTCGGCCCTCTGTATGGAGGAGGTGGATGTCATAGACGACTTCGACTTCGTACTCGTCGGTGTCGATGATCCGCTTGTCAAGGATCATGTCCTTGATCAAGACCCTTTCTGGCTCTCCCTTGAATTCCTTGATCAGCAGGCCCTCATGGGCGTCGATTAGGATCTTCCTCTTATCCATGGCCCTGACGCAGCCGAAGGGAACGGCGAGCGGCGGACGCCCGAATGTCCGGCTGACGATCAGGTTAATAACCTCGGGGTAAGGAGTGCTGAGCCTGATTTCGAGGTCCCGAAGACGGCCGATCACAGCATGAGGCGACTGGATGACTTTGTCTCCGACGAGCTGACTGATGAAAAACAGCTCAGGCTTCGCTGTGCGCTTGTCATTCTCGGTCATGATCCGCCTGCCTTAACTGAGAATCAAGAATCGCCTGACGAGCGATTTCATCTCCATCACTTCTTGACCATCGTGATAAATTTAATGACGAGAATCCCGATGAGCAAGATGAGGTAAATCCTAAGCAGCAGAAGAGCAACCCTGACCGTTTTCGTCGTCTTGATATCCGGCGTGTGATAGCGCCGGGTAATTTCGATGAACGGAGTCATGATGCGACGGAAAACTCCCTTCCTGGCTCTTAGCGTGTAATCCTTGGCTTTCTCGATCATAATATCTCCTCTCTCTTGATCCCCCATCTACTTAAAAAGGTTTGGAAAAAGGGCGCTTAGGGAGTAGAGTGTCGATAAGATAACGATCATAAAGACGATCGACCCACTGATGATGTTCTGAGCACGGGAGTTTTTATATTCTCCCATGAGGCCCTCGTCATTCAGGAGCAAGATCAAGAAGACCAGGGCGGCGGGCAACAAGGTGGTCGCAATCACCTGGACGAAAAGAGTAATCAAGACCAGCGGCGCCCCAGGTATCAAAACTATGGTGCCAGCTAACAATAAGTCGAAGAAGTAATAGGCGTAAAACCATGGCGCCTCCTTGATATTGTTGTTGAGGGAATGAGCCCAGCCGAAGACTTCACCAAACGCCCAGGAGCTGGCCAGCGATATGCATACGGCGCCCAGCAATCCCGCATCAAAAAGCCCGATTGCGATGAACGTCCCCGCGTAGTTGCTTGTTGGCATGATGCGGATGGCCGCCTCGGCGGCGCTCTCAACAGGCTGACCAAACAACAATTTGCCCGTTACGATGACGATGAATACGGCCACGACAACTGTAGCGACCGCCCCGATTAAGGTGTCGACTTGGCCAAACGAAATGTCTTTCTCATCTAAGCCCTTGTCGACAACGGAGCTCTGCTGAAAGAAGATCATCCAAGGAGCGATCGTAGTTCCGATGTTGGCCATCAGCAGGAAGAAAAAATCACTTGTCAATCCGCCCGGAGGGAAATGGGGAATGATTCCCTGAGCGAAAATATCGTGGACTGATGGATGAACCATGAACGTGGCAGGGATATATATCAGATTGACAAGGCAGAAGAAAAAAGCGATCTTCTCCCAGGTCCAGTAGCGTCCCTGAAGAACCATGGTCCCCATAATGGCCCAACAGGCGATGACGGTCAGGACCGGAGGAATATGGAAAATGCTCATGGCCGCCGTCATCCCGATGAATTCGGTGATCATGGTCAGCCAATCGGTCATGACGAGATCGAGAAGGGAAAACCACCCCCAAAATGAGCCAAAGGACCTGAAGATGGCTTCGGCATGTCCGCGCTTTGTGACTGCCCCGAGCCGCACAGTCATCTCTTGCACGTAGTAGGCGACAGGGCCCAGGAGTATTAAGAACCAGATAAAATTGTAGCCGAATTTCGCCCCTGTCGCGGCGTATGTCGTGATTCCGCCCGCATCATTATCGGCCACCATAACAATGATCCCTGGCCCGGCGACGGCCAGGAAAATGGCGAGCCACTTAGCGATGCGGCGGTAGCGGTAATAGAGCTGGGGGAGGAGCCCGATGCGCTTCCGGCGTGTTGCCGCCTGGACTGCCAGGTTTGTCATCGGAACCTCGCATCTTCATTCCTCGCTCATATCCGGTCATTGTTTTTGAATATGGGTCGCCCGAACCCGTTTGTCAAGAAAAAGTTTAGGCGGAGGCACAGAAAAATTCGAGGCATCAGTGGATATTGATACAGAATCAACTGCCCTTAAGTCGGGCCAGGCGTTCCCTGGAGTCTGGGTCATAGCAACCTGGGCCGCATAGCCCTCTTGGCTATCGGCCGCCGGCTTTAAAGGCCCATAGGTCAGAGCAATATACACTAAGCCATCAACACCCAGGACCGTTACGGCTTGAAAGATGAGTCCGTGCCGGACGACGACGAGCTTGATCCCCCAGGCTGCCGTTGCAGCTATTGCGGCGGCGAACCAGAGTTTGCCCAATAGGACTGATGGCAGTCCAGTCGCCCCGATCCGCCGGTTACTGAGTCCATCTCTCTGGCACCGGAAGGGACCTGCGCTGATACCCCAATCGACGTTGCGGATCATCGTTGTCGAGGGCAGCCCAAGAGATCTTTATGCGCCGGAAGGATAATGATTGAAAAGAGTTTTCCATTTATTGATCTCGCCCCTTCCCCAGGTCGAAATGAAGAATTCATAGCTCTAGCCTGATCTTCCACTGAACGAAAGACCGGGGGGTTAATTTTGAGCGGCGAGGTCAGGTCAGATTTGTCCACATTTAGGTTTTAAAGCCCCTCCAGAGAGCGC
This sequence comes from uncultured Eubacteriales bacterium, assembly GCA_964551995.1. Lineage (GTDB taxonomy): Bacteria > Acidobacteriota > Aminicenantia > Aminicenantales > Saccharicenantaceae > DATKJS01. The sequence goes on along the minus strand of CAZKFD010000011.1, from coordinate 376,196 downwards.
CTCACGAACCCAGGAGGCTCTGGAAAAACTGAACTCTGTGTCAGCTGGAAGAGGTTCGTCTGGCCTTCCTCGGATAGGCTGATCGCAATGCCCGAAGCGATATGAACGCGGCGATCAATCCTTGCTCTTCCGGAAGCGCCCCTCAAGCGCAATCCTGACCAGCTGGCTGCGCGTCCGCACGCCGGTTTTATCGAACAATTGTTGAAGAGCGGCTTTCACCGAGCTTTCCGATACGCCGATCATGGCCGCAATTTCCTTGTTCGCGAGCCCCTCGAACACGCCTCGGAGAACCTGATCTTCCCGCTCCGTGAGGGTCCACGCAAATCCCTGCGAACCGGTTTGCGGGAACCGATCCGCCATTTGCAGGGCGACCTTCTCGTCCACCCACGTTTCGCCTTCCGCAACCCGCCGGATCGCGCTGGACAGAATGTCTAATGAGCTGTGCTTGAGGACGATCCCCGATGCGCCCAACTTCAAGGCGGAGGAAGATTCTGTCGCCGTCATGCCGGCGGTCACGATGAGGACCTTCCCCTCATATCCACATTGGCGGGCCGACGTAAGGAATCGATTCCCCGGCTCGTCACCCAGGTCAAAATCGAGAAGCACGAGGTCGATGTCATGGCGATTGAGCCACCGCAAAGCCTCAGCGGAATTGCCACATTGAGCGACCACCTCAAAGTCCGGGCACGATCCCAGCAGACGGGCGAGACCTTCCCGGAAGAGGGGATGATCGTCGATCAACAACAGTCTGATGCGATCCATGGCGGGCTCAATGCGCCTGGTCGCCTTCGGCAAAACCCGCGACAGCCATCTGGATGACGAAGCAGCAGCCCGTTGGTCGGGGCTCGTATCGGAGGTCGCCTCCGAGAGAGCGCATGAAGGCGCGAGAAAGAAACAGCCCTAACCCCGTCGCCTCGGCGCCCTTCTGCAACGGCTGAAAGAGGTATTCCGGCGAGCTGATTCCCGGCCCCGTGTCGGTCACCCGGATCTCGGCGACGCCGGCATCAACGGACACCGCGATGGTGATCATTTTCGGGGCCGTGCCCTCCATGGCCCGGCGGCTGTTTTTTGTGAGGTTCAGGAGAACTTGCAACAGGCTGTGACGATCGGCCCAGACATACGGAAGTCTCCGCGGGATTTCCCAACTCATCTGAATATCCGATTCCTCGCAATAGGGCTCGAGAACGATCCGCGCATCGTCGAGGATCTCGGCCAGATCGACCATCTTGGCCTCGAAGCCGCTTGTGCTCTGACGCAATTCCAGAGACGCGATCTTGTTCAAAGTTTCGACCAAGGAGCCAAGAGCGGTGAAATCCTGGTTTTCCGCGAGGCCCCCGTTACGGGCGAGATTCTGGTGGACAACGGCGATAGCGCTGCAGACGTTCCTCATCTCATGAGAAACAGCCGCCACGAGGATCCGCGACCCGGCCATCAGCTGGTCGAGGCCGGCTTCGGCGCGGTGCCGCAGGTCTTCCGAGGAGTCGACGACCAGGGCGGCCAAACGCGGCCCCTTGCCGGTCCTGTAGGTGGAGAAGAAAACATCGGCCGAAAAGATGTCTCCGTTGCTCCGACGGCCGCGGCACTGCATTTCGGTCCGGAACGTCTGGCTCGTTTCCGCCGCGGAAGGGACGTGGCCGAGCGCCGGGATGTAGCGGGAGATATTATTCCCGATCAGCTCTCCCGGGCCGGCCCGGAAGAGGCGGTGGGCCGCGGAATTTCCAGTCAGGATCTCCCCGCTTCCCTTCATCACGAGAATCGCCACCGGACTCGTCCGAATCAGGAATTCCAGCTGCTCTTCCGCCTCCCGGCGGGCCGCGATTTCCTCCTCGATTCTTCGACGATTCTCCTGTTCCATCCTGCGATTCACGATGACCCCGTGGGAGAACATCCCCATCCCGCCGAGCACGAGAAAGAGCAGCACGTCCTGAGGCAGCGAAACGGCCGGATGGAAGGGGAACGGACCGAAAATGTCGGCCAGAACCGTGCAGAACGCAGCCGACAGGAAGATCTGCCAGGGCGGAAGTGCCGTTCCGAGCAGGAGCATGGGAAAAAGGTAGAGGAAGCCGAAGTAGTTGGAAAGGATCCTCCAGTCGACGAAAGCGATGACCGCGGTGAGAACGGCGGCAGATATGACAGCGTTGCGGGAGGTCCGCTGGAGTCCATACAAAAACTTTCTCATCGAGCCTTCAACCACCGCTCAAGAGGCGGGCCATGCAACAAACGTGGCGCCTGAGCGGGATCGCCTCGCGCCCGCAGACACGCCCGCCGTTTATCAAAGCCAAAAATATATGCCTTTATTATACCGGGTTCGCGGATTTCTTAAAAGTCTTTCCCCCGACCCCCCGGCCACGAATCTTGCCGCTGCCGGGTGTATAGGAAAGCAGAGGCCAGCCGCCTTCCTCAAGGACGGGACCTCGTGGGGAACAAAATCTGCGTTCACGTCCAACAAGGTCAAGTCCCGGCCCGGGCCTCTCCGTGACGCGCGAGAGCAGTGACCGTCGGAGGGATTTTTCAAGACGGGAATGTCCGACCGTGACCTCTCCGTCATCCGCCTGCAAACACGGCCCTTTTTCCTTGCAAAGCGATTCCCGTCCGGCTAAGATAAGGCTCGAGAGCGAAGGAGCATGTCTTGCCTCCGGCGAAGCGGGCGATATTCAGAGCGAACGACAGGCAGAGAATTTGACCCCGAATTCTTTTCGCAGGCGGCAAAAGCGGAATCGGACCGCGCCCTTTGATGCTAAGGTCGAAACCCAGCATGAAAAGGAACTCATAGAAATCTGCTCGCTTTCGGCCGCGGAAGCCCTGGCGAAGCTGGAGACGTCTCCAGAAGGCCTGAGTTCGAAGGAGGCCGAAAGGCGGCTCGAAGAATTTGGGCCCAACGAACTTTCCCGGCAGAAACGCCGGGGCTTCTGGGCCGAGATGTTGGAGCGCTTCAAGAGCCCCCTGGTTATCCAACTCCTGATCATCGGAGCGGTCTCCGGGGCCATCGGAGAGGTCAAGTCCAGCCTGATCGTCGGCGCCATGGTGATCCTCAGCGTCGGCCTCTCCTATGTCCTCGATAGCAAATCGAAGCTGGCGGTCGAAGCCCTGGGGAAGCGGGTGCAATCGCGGACTTATGTCCTTCGGGACGGCCGAGAAACGGAATTGAAAATGGCCGGTGTCGTTCCCGGAGATATCGTCTTTCTCCAGGCGGGGTCCATCGTCCCGGCCGATATGAGGCTCATCACGGCCAAGGACTTCTTCGTGGGCGAATCCGCCCTCACGGGCGAATCGATGCCGACGGAGAAGACCGCCGCGACGGCCCAAAACGCCGGTGCGGCCCTGGACCTCACGAACGCCTGCTTTCTGGGCACATCGGTCACGAGCGGAACGGCCAGGGGCGTCGTCGTCAATACCGGCACCCGAACGATGTTCGGTGCCATTTCGAACAGGCTGACGGCCGCTAAGCCGGAAACGAGTTTCGACCGCGGGGTCCGTTCCTTCACCTGGCTCATGATCCGGTTCATGGTCGTGATGGTCTGCGTCGTCTTCTTCCTCGTCGGACTCACCAAGGGCAACTGGATCGAAGCTCTGCTTTTCGGACTTTCGATCGCCGTCGGCCTCACCCCCGAGATGCTCCCCATGATCGTCACCGTCAACCTGTCCAAGGGCGCCCTGACGATGGCCAAAAAAAAGGTCATCGTCAAGAAGCTGCCCGCCATCCAGAATTTCGGAGCGATCAACATCCTCTGTACCGATAAGACCGGGACTCTGACTCAGGGGAGGGTCGTCCTCGAGAAACACGTCGACATCATCGGAAACAAGAGCGACGAGGTCCTGATCTATGCCTATCTGAACAGCCACTTCCAGACCGGATTGAGGAACCTTATCGACCGGACGGTCAACGAGCATGTGGAATTGGACGTTCGGAATTGCCGGCTGGTGGACGAACTCCCTTTCGACTTTCAGCGCCGCAGGATGTCGGTCGTCGTGGAGTACGAGGGGGATAACGTGCTCATCTGCAAGGGCGCGGTCGAAGAAGTCTACAGCTGCTGCGGCTATTACCAGATCGATGAGGAAGTCTTTCCGTTGATCGATTTTCTGAAAGCCGACCTTTTCGAAGAAGTCGAGGGCCTCAATCGAGACGGATTCAGGGTTCTCGGCATCGCGTATCGCGAGTTCTCCCGCGACAAGACCGCCTTCTCCGTGGAGGACGAAAGCGGCCTCATCCTCCTGGGGTACATTGCGTTCTTCGACCCGCCGAAAGGCTCGGCCCTGGCCGCCCTCGAGCTGCTCAACAAGGCCGGTGTGGGCGTAAAAGTCCTCACCGGGGACAACGGATTGGTCACGGAAAAGATCTGCCGGGAAGTCGGATTGAAGGTCAACAGGATCGTTACGGGGGCGGAACTCGCAAGCCTCACGGAAGAGGGATTTTCTAGAATCGTCGACGAGGCCGATGTTTTCGTCAAGATTTCTCCCACTCAAAAGGAGCAGATCGTGGAGGAGCTCCGGGCCCAGGGGGATGTCGTCGGGTTCATGGGCGACGGCATCAACGACGCCCCGGCGTTGCGGGTGGCCGATATCGGCATATCGGTGGATTCCGGAGTCGATGTCGCTAAGGAAGCCGCGGACATCATTCTCCTCGAAAAAAGCCTGCTCGTGCTCGAGGAAGGCATCATCGAAGGCCGAAGAATCTTCGCCAACATCATCAAGTACATTCGGATGGGTGCCAGTTCCAATTTCGGCAACATGTTCAGCGTGGTCGGAGCGAGTTATATCCTTCCCTTCCTGCCCATGAAGCCGGTTCAGATTCTGACGAACAATCTCTTATACGATCTTTCGCAAACCGGGATACCGACCGATAAAGTCGATGAAGAGCTCGTCGCCAAGCCGCTCAAATGGAACATCGACAACATCAGGAGATTCATGGTCTTCATCGGCCCGATCAGCTCGATCTTCGACTATCTGACGTTCGCCTTGATGTGGTTCATATTCGGCTGCGCCGCCTACCTCAATCCCTCCTTGGGCCCGGGGGCGAAGGAAGGCTTCGCCCGCTTTTTTCAGACGGGATGGTTCGTCGAATCGCTGCTCACCCAAACCCTCATTGTCCATATCATCAGGACGAGAAAAATCCCGTTCTTTCAGAGCACCGCTTCGTTCTGGATGACGTTCACAACGCTCAGCGTCATGGCGATAGGGGCCTGGCTTCCTTATTCGCCTCTCGCTTCCTCGCTGGGATTCGTCCCTCTTCCCCCCCTCTATTGGCTCTTCATTGTCTTTTTCCTGTTGAGCTATGGCATCTTGACCCATATCATCAAAACATGGTTCATGAAGAAGTTCGGAGGTGATTGACCATGGACGCCATTCTGGATGCGCTCCAAGAAGGACGGCTTTTCGAGCTTCCCGAGAATGACAAGAATCACGCCCTTCAGTTTCTCGCCCACATCCTGGAGGCTTTCCCCCAGATCCCGGCTGGGATGGACATTGTCGGCCTCATTACGGCGAGGGAGATGGCGACAAACACGGCTCTCGGCCACGGATGGGCCTGTCCTCACGCCAGGGTCTCCTTTGAAGAGGACCTGATGTGTGTCATCGGGTGGAGCCCGGGGGGAATCGATTATGCGGCCCGGGACGGGAAACGCGTCAAGCTCATCGTGATGTACGTCGTTCCCGCCAACCAGCTGAACCCTTACTTAAGGGAGATATCGATTATCGCCAAGGCCTTGAAGGCCTATCCGGACACCGAAAGGCTCGAACGGGCCAAGGACCTGAACGAAGTCAGAAATTTTCTCCTGGACCTCATTGCCGAAACCAAGACAAAGGTCGGACCGGAAACCAGAGCGAAGATGATCCGCCTTCAGGCGGCGCCTCCCGTGGAGGCCGCCGCCATCGCGGACATTTCGAGCCTTATCCTCGTTCCCGTGACCATTATTACGGCGTCGGGATCGAAGCCCGTCGTCCTCACCCAGAATGGAAACCTGGCGGAATCGCTGGACTCCGCGGCAGGGCTTGCGGAAAAGATCGAGCAAGAAGGTTTTTTCCAGAACAGCGCCTGGAGAATACTCAGGCGTGCCGCGACGACATATTCCGGGGGACGGGTCGTCCATGATTGCCTGGCCATCAGCCTGGCGCGCAACGTCATGACGTCCGAAAAGCCGGCGGATAAAGCCTGACCCTCACCTCGTCACGGCAGATGCCTCCGAGATCCGGGGATCCAGAAGCTCAAAACGGGAGATCCGGGTTTTTAAGATCGGCAGAACTTCGTAGCGTGTCGCTGCGAGAACATGCTGCCCGGTTCAGCCGGCGGCGACGCGGAAGAGACGCGATCTCATGGCCAGGCCCCGTTATTATTCTGGGGCCACATAGTGGATTTTCTTTTTCCCGGCCTTAAGGGCCATGAGCCCGTTAGGTCCGAGGTCCTTGATAGTCAGCAGCCTCTCGGGACTATCGATGCGCTCGTCGTTGACCGAGAGCCCTCCCTGGCTGATGAGGCGCTTCGCCTCCCTGCGTGAGGGCGTGAGGCCGACCTCCGTGAAGAGCTCGGCTGGAGGGATGCCGGCTTCAAGGCGCGTCCGCGGGATCCGCCTTGTCAGGATCGCTATGACTTCTTCCTTTACGGGAGCTATTTCGTTCATGGCCGTCTTTTGGTCTTTAAAAATTGACTTCGACGCCGCCCGGGCCTCTTCGGCCGCTTTCTCCCCGTGGGTGATCTTCGTCGCCTCGAAGGCCAGGACGCGCTTGGCCTCGTTGAGGCCGCTCCCCTCGAGGCCCTCGAGCCGGCGAATCTCCTCGAGCGGCAGCAGGGTGAAGAGCCGCAGGAAGCGGCTCACGTCCCGGTCGTCGACGTTGACCCAGTACTGATAGAAGTCGTACGGCTTGAACTGTTCTTTATCCAGCCACACAGCGCCCTGAGCGGTCTTGCCCATTTTGGCGCCCGAGGCCGTCTTCAGCAGCGGGAAGGTCAGCGCCTCGACCGTCGCCCCTTCGACGCGGCGGATGAGGTCCACGCCGGCCAGGATGTTTCCCCACTGATCGTCGCCTCCCATCTGCAGGGTGCAGCCGTATTCCCTGAAAAGATGGAGGTAGTCGTAGGCCTGGAGGAGCATGTAATTGAACTCGATGAAGGACAGGCCCTTCTCCAGGCGGAGCTTGTAGGCCTCTGCGGCCAGCATCCGGTTGACGCTGAAATGCCGCCCGATGTCGCGGAGGAAGGCGATGTAGTCCAGCGGCAAGAGCCAGTCGGCGTTGTCCACGGCGATGGCCGTCTTGCCGTCGAAATGCAGGTAGCGGGCGAGCTGAAAGTGGATGGCCTGGCCCTGGGTGCGGATGGTCGCCTCGTCGAGCAGCTGCCGCATCTCGCTCTTGCCGCTCGGATCGCCGACCATGGTCGTCCCACCGCCGACGACGGCGATCGCCCTGTGCCCGGCCCGGCGCAGGTGGACCATGGCCATGACTGGAACGAGGCTCCCGGCGTGAAGGCTCATGGCCGTGCTGTCGAAGCCGACGTAGAAAGTGACGACCTCTCCCCCGAGCATGCGGCGCACGGCGACTTCGTCCGAAACCTGGGCTATGAATCCGCGCTCCTTGAGTTCGTCATAAACGTTGCCGCTCATGGCCACTCCTTGGCGAATTTATACCATACGGCGTCCATTCGCGTCCAGAACGATGGTCAGGGCCCCGCCATCCTGAATATCTTGCGGGCCGTCTCCCGGTAGATCTTCAGGGCGTCCCCGCCGAAGCAGACGAAGACGACTTTCGTCATCGTCCTCTCGCCCTTGAGGAACCCGGCGGTTTCCTCGAGGGCAATGCGGGCCGCCCTCTCGAGGGGGAACCCGTAGGCTCCGGTCGAGATCGAGGGGAAGGCGACGGACTTCGCCCCCGCCCGCCGGGCCGCCTCGAGAGAGTTCCTGTAACAAGCGGCGAGGAGTCCGTCCTCGCCGGCGCGGCCGCCCCGCCAGACCGGTCCGACTGTATGGATCACGTATCTGGCCGGGAGGCGGTAGCCCTTGGTCACGCGCGCCTCTCCCGTGGGGCATCCGCCGAGCGTCCGGGTCTCGGCCAGGAGCTCGGGGCCCGCGGCCCGATGGATCGCTCCGTCGACCCCGCCGCCGCCGAGAAGGGAATTATTGGCCGCGTTGACGACGGCGTCGACATGCTGCTTCGTGATGTCGCCCTCGACGATCTCGATCCGCGGATCCAGGCTTTTTTTCATCCCAGCCCCCTTTTCCTCAGAAGCGGCTCGATCCTCGGCTCGCGGCCCCGGAAACGCATGTACAGGGCCATCGGATCTTCGCTTCCTCCCCGTTCCAGGATATTCGTCCGAAAGGACCGGGCGGTGGCCTGGTCGAAAAGGCCCGTCTCCCGGAAAGCCTCGAAGGCGTCGGAATCCAGGACCGCGGCCCAGATATAGCTGTAGTATCCCGCCGAATAGTCGCCGCTGAAGATGTGATTGAAATTGGTCGTCCGGTAGCGGCTGACGATCTCGGGGATGAGGCCGATGCGGGTCATGGCCTCCGCCTCGAACGTCAGGGGATCGGCTTCCCCCTTCGCCGTGAGCGTGTGCCAGTCCATGTCCAGGAACGCGGCCGCCAGGTATTCGACGGTTTCGAAGCCCTGGTTGAAGAAGCGGCTCTCCTCGATCTTGCCGATGAGCGCTTCGGGGAGGGGTTCGCCCGTCCGGTAATGCTTCGCGTACATCCTGAGCGCCCCGGGGGCGGCGGCCCAGTTCTCCATGAGCTGCGAGGGGAACTCGACGAAATCGCGCGGGACGCTCGTCCCCGACAGGCTCCCGTACGCGCACCGGGAAAGGAGTCCGTGCAGAGCATGGCCAAACTCGTGGAACAGAGTCGTGGACTCTTCGAAGCTGAGGAGGGCCGGCTGCCCGGGTGTGGGCTTGGAGAAGTTCCCGTTGTTGATGATGACGGGGCGGATGTCCTCGCCGTCCCGGAGGCACTGCTCGCGGAAGTTGCTCATCCAGGCTCCGCCCTCCTTGTTCGGCCGGGGATAATAATCGATATACATGACGCCGAGGTGCGAGCCGTCTGCGTCCCGGACCTCGAAGACTCGGACGTCCTCCCGGTACTTGGGAATGTCCGTCCGCTCGGTGAAGGCGATCCCGTAGAGCCTGCCGGCGACGGTGAAGGCGCCGTCCCGGACGCTGTCGAGCTCCAAGTACGGCCGGAGGGCACTGTCGTCGAGGTCGTACTTCGCCTTGCGCAGCTTCTCGGCGTAGTACCACCAATCCCAGGGTTGGAGCGCGAAGTCCCGGCCCTCGGCGCGGATCATGGCTTGCATCTCGGCGGCCTCGGCTCTCGCCTTGGCCAGAGCGGGCTCCCAAAGCTTCCGGAGGAGCACGTCGACGGCCTCGGGCGTCTTGGCCATGTTTTCCTCGAGGACGTAGGCCGCGTGCGTGGGATAGCCCAGGAGGTTGGCCCGTTCTAGGCGCAGGGCGGCGATCCTCGCGGCGTTGGCCTTGTTGTCGAACGCGTTACCGTTGGCGCCGCGCATGATGTACGCGCTGAATATCTTCTCGCGCAGGTCGCGCCTCTCCGAGTACTGGAGGAACGGGACGAGGCTCGGATTGGCCAGAGTGAAGGCCCATTGTCCCGGGTGCCCTCGCTCGGCGGCCGTCCGGGCCGCGGCAGCGACCGCGGCCGGCGGCAGCCCCGCCAGGTCGTCCCCGCTCCCGAGGACGAGCTCGAAGGCGTCATTCTCCTTCAGGATGTTCTCGCCGAATTTCACGCTCAGGACGGCGAGCTCGGAGTTGATCTCGCGGAAACGGGTCTGCTTCTCCGGCGGGAGGTTCGCTCCCCCCCGGACGAATCCTTTATGGGTTTCCTCGAGCAGGCGCTTCGGCTCGGGCGCGAGGCCGAGCCTCTCTCGGTCATCATATACCGATTTGACGCGGGCGAACAGCCCGGAATCGAGGGCGATATCGTCGTTGTGCCTGGCCAGCTTGGGCGCGACATCCTTGGCGATCTGCTGGAGCTCGGGGCTCGTGTTGGATGAGTTCAGGTTGCGGAACACGGCGCCCACCCTCTTGAGCAGGACTCCGGTCCGCTCCAGCGCCTCGACTGTGTTAGAGAAGGACGGAGGCTCCGTGTTCCGAACGATGGCCTTGATCTCGGCCTTCTGGTCGGCCATGCCCTTCTCGAACGCGGGCATGTAGTGTGCGGGCTCGATTTCGGGGAACGGGGGGACGCCGAACGGCGTCCGGAACTCGGCGAAGAATGGGTTTGCGGAGGCCAGCGCGGCCGCTCGAGAAATCGTCGGGTCGTGCATCTCGGAAGGACGTCAATCTAGCATACGCCCCCGCCCATGTCAAAAAGCCGGTCCTCCGGAGGTCGCGGGCAGCGCCGCGATTTGATTTCCGCGCGGCAATGGATTACCGTATCCAGGAAAGATCCTCATGATCACGACGAAAGGCCCAGACATGAACTCCGGAAGCTATCTCTCCCACCTCGAATGCGGATTCTGCGGAGACCGGCTGGAGGCCGACCGGCTCTGGAACCTCTGCCCGAAGTGCGGGAAACCGCTGCTCGCGCGCTACGACCTGCGGGCCGCCGCGGCAGGGCTCGACCGCTCCGAGATCGGCGGCCGGGAGCCCACGATGTGGCGGTACCGCGAGCTTCTGCCGGTCAGGGACCCCCGGTTCAGGCTCTGCCTGGGGGAGGGCTTTACGCCGCTCGTCGAGGCCGGGAGGCTGGGCCGGGAGCTGGGTTTCAACCGCATCTTTGTCAAGGACGAGGGGCTGAATCCGACGGGTTCCTTCAAGGCCCGGGGCCTGTCCGCGGCCGTGTCGCGCGCCTGGGAGCTCGGGGTCGGGGCGGTTTCCATCCCCACGGCCGGCAACGCCGGTTGCGCCATGAGCGCCTACGCGGCCCTGGCCGGGATCAAGGCTTTCGTGTTCATGCCGGCGGACGTCCCCAAACCGTTCATCAACGAATGCCGGGTGCTGGGAGCCGAGGTCATGCTCATCGACGGCCTCATCACCGATTGCGGCAAAGCCGCCCGCGAGGGCATCGAGAAGTTCGGGCGCTTCGACGTTTCGACCCTCAAAGAGCCGTACCGGATCGAGGGCAAGAAGACCATGGGCTATGAGTTGGCGGAGCAGATGGGCTGGAGCCTGCCCGACGTCGTCATTTACCCGACGGGCGGCGGGACGGGAATGGTCGGGATGTGGAAGGCCTTCGACGAGATGGAAAGGCTTGGTTGGATCGGGTCCAAGCGGCCCCGCATGGTCACTGTCCAGTCGGACGGCTGCGCGCCCATGGTCAAGGCCTTTGTGGAAGGCAAGGAATTCGCCGAAACCTGGCCGGACGCCCGGACGATAGCGGACGGGATGCGCGTCCCGGCGGCGGTCGGCGATTTCCTGATCCTCAGGGCCCTCAGGGACAGCGGCGGGATCGCAGTCGCCGTGCCGGACACCGAGATCCTGAAGGCGACGTATCTCATGGGAAGGACCCAGGGCATCTGGCCGGCGCCCGAGGGCGGCGCGACCCTGGCCGGATTCCTCGAGTTGCGCAAGCGGGGCTGGATAAAGGACGGGGAGACCGTGGTCCTGTTCAACACCGGCAACGGCGCCAAGTACTCGCACATTTGGGACTGAGGCTCCAGCGCGCCCGCTCAAGGAATCCTCGAGGGCATTATATGTTCCCTTGCGAAAATACAGATCTCATTTATTCTTAACACGATGCAATAATAGAGGCTCTCGATGAACTTGACTTTGGGGGAAACGATGCTATTTTATATAGCCATGAAGGAGGCCCCGGAGGGACGGTGCCCGCAGGTGCCGCAAAGAGCGCGGGAAGCGCGCCGGCGGAGCAAAACCGCATATGCCGCTCGAGTCCTGAATCTCGGCGGGATATCGCCCGGAGAAAGATTATTTAAAAAACATCGAGGAGGGTTATGATGAGGCATCGGCAAATCCCGGTTCTTGTCATTCTGGCGGCGTTTCTTCTCGTGGCCGGCGGCTGGTGCTGGGCCGACGGCGTCGAGTTCGGCGTGCACGGCGGTCTCACCATCCCCAATCTGAGGGGCGGCGAAGGCAATCCATTGACAAGCGGCTTTTCGTCGCGGGAAGCCGAGTTTTTCGGAGTTTCGGCCGACATCGGCCTGTCGCACCATTTCTCCCTGGTTGTCGAGCTCAACTACACGTCCCAGGGCGGCAAGAGGACCGGACTTCAGATCATCGAGGAAGTCCCGCCCGGTCTCGAGGTCCCGCCGGACACGAACCTCTACGCCAATTTTGATAACGAGTCCATCCTCGATTACGTCGAGATCCCGGTCATGTGCCGCTACAAGTTCGGACACAATGTGCGCTTCTTCGTCAACGCCGGCCCCTACGTCGGCTATCTCGTCAGGGCCCATGCCGTGACCAGCGGCTCGAGCCTCATCTATCTCGACCCGGCCGGGACGGAGCCGGTGACCGACACTCCCGTTTCGCTTGACGCCGACACGGACGTCAAGGACAGCCTCAAGACGACGAACTTCGGTCTCGCGGGCGGTGCCGGCGTGATGTATCCTTTGGGGCCAGGTTCTCTCATCTTCGAGGCCCATTTTCAGGCGGGCCTGATCACGATCCAAAAGGACGTCGCGACGAGCGGCAGCAGCCAGACCGGCGCGATCGTGATCTCGCTCGGCTATCTCTTTTCGCTGAGATAAGGGACAAAGCCCCATCCGCCTCATGCGGGAATCCATGGGGACCCCGGTCCTGAAGCGGAGCGGCATGAAGCGTGTCCTGCCGATCCTGGTGGGGATCGGCTTCTGCGTCCAGTCGGTGCTCTTCGCCGATTCTCCCGAGCCGAAAATCGCCCCGGACGCCGCCGCGCCGGCCCTCGCGGCGCAACCCTCCGGACAGACTTCGCCGCACCATGTCAAAACATGGCGGGCCCTACTCGAGGACTTTGTTCTTTGGGGCTCGTCGACGCTCGACTACTGGAGCCACTACGGACATTATACGGTCGATTGGCAGTTCACCTGGAAAACTTTCTGGCAGAAGTTCTTTACCGACCAATCTCCCCGTCTGGACTCCAACGCGTTCTGGTACAACTGGTCGCACACGGCGGCGGGGGGTGCCTATTACACGATGGCCCGGATCAACGGCCTCGACAGCCGCTGGTCGACGCTCTTTTCCTTCGCCACATCGGCCATGTGGGAGAGCCTCTCGGAATGGCGGGAGCTCATCGCCATCAACGACATGACCTTCACGACGTTCGGCGGCCCCGCCATCGGGGAGCCGCTGTTCCAGGTAAGTTCCTACTTCAGCCGCCAGGGAGGAATCTGGAACACGCTGGCGGCCTTCATCACCAACCCGTTTCTCTCCGTCAACAACTGGTTCGACCACGGGAACGGACCGGCGGCGAACAGCGCCCCTTCCCCGGATTGGCATCGTTTCAGCCTGTATTCCGGGTTGAAGGAGGACATGGTCACGCCGGCGGGAACGATGGCCGTCGATCAGTCCGGTGCGTGGTTCCGTCAATTCAACCTCGGCCTGGATATGGAGACCGATGCGACGGGCGTGGCGGGAACCGGTCAAGCCGAACGCGGCTTTCTCCCGAACACGCTCTCCAGCCGCGTCTTTCTCGACACGAGCTTCAGCTCCGCCGGTCTGGAGGAGATCCAGATCAGGACCTCGGCCGTGCTCTTCGGCTGGAGCTGGCCTTTCGACCGTCCGGACACCGACGGCCCCGGGCGGGGAGGCATCTCCCTGGGCTACGGCATGGCGTTCGAGCTGTTCAAGAAGCGGCCCGTGGCCTGGTACGACAGCACCAATGAGGTCGAGGCCGGTGGCCAGGCCACGACCGGCGACGCCCGCTTCGACCGTCCGACGCCGACGCAGTTCACCGACAAGCTGTCTGTTATCAGCCCCCTGGGCGCCGTATTGATCGTCAGCCGCTCCGGGACGCCTTTCGGCCTGCGCTGGACGTCCGCGCTCTACGGCGACTTCGCTATGGTCAACGCTCTGGCCTACAACGCATATACGGTCGACCACGACACAAGCGGGGTCAAGACGACCCTCCTCGACTGGGGCTATTATTACGCCCTCGGAATGACCTCAAGCTCCGACGTGGCCGTGGACTGGCGGCAGTGGCGCGTCCGGGGCGCGGCGACCTACCAGTGGTACGATTCCATCCAGGGCCTGGACCGATATCAGTATCTGGGATTGATCACGAACGACTTCAAGATCCACGACACCCGCCTCGTTTGGCGGCTCCTCATGGGATACCGGCTGGCCGGGACGCCCATCGAGCTGGGCGTGGCCGCCGAAGGCATCGACCGCCACGGTTCCATCCTTGACATCCGCGAGCACTATTCGGAATACCGGTATTTCTACCAGTTCAGGCTCATTTTCTGACCAGCGCCCCGCGCCGCGGCGGGTCCGGGTTTATTCCAGTTGTCCCTTATCACTATTCGTGCTATAAAGGGGGTCAACAAGGAGGCCGGAATGACGATGGTTTTGAAGGTCGAAGGGCTCAGGAAGTCCTACGGAACGAAGGAAGCCCTAAAGGGGATCGATTTCGAGGTCCAGGAGGGCGAGGTCTTCGCCCTCATCGGCCCGAACGGGGCGGGGAAGACGACGACACTGAGGATCATTGCGACGCTCCTCTCGCTCTCCGGCGGAAAGGTGACGTTTCTCGGCTACGACCTGAAAAAGGAGCCGGAGAAGGTCCGGGAGAAGATTAGCTATCTTCCTGAAGAGGCTGGTGCTTACCGGAACTTGAAGGGCACGGACTATCTCAAATTCATGGCCCATTTTTACGCCGAGAACGAGGCCCGGGTCGATGAATTCGTCAATAGGGCGACAGGCATCGCCGACCTCGGCCCGGCGCTCAACGACAAGGTCGGCACCTACAGCAAGGGCATGGTCCGCAAGCTCCTCCTGGCCCGCGCCCTGATGACGAAGCCGAAATTGGCCATCCTCGACGAGCCGACTTCCGGCCTCGACGTCATCAACTCGCTCGAGGTCCGGGAGATCATCAAGAGATACGCCAAGGAAGGGATCTCGGTGCTTCTTTCGTCTCACAACATGCTCGAGATCGAATTCCTCTCCGACCGCGTGGCCATGATCGACGAAGGGCGGATCCTCGACGCGGGGACGTCCCGGGAACTCAAAGACAAATACCAGGCGGCCAACCTCGAGGTCGTCTTCAGGAGCGCCGTCCGATGAAAAAATTTACCAACCTGTTGGCCAAAGAAATCCGGGAGCTCATCAACAAGCAGCTCATCCTGTCTTTGGTCATGACCCTGGCTCTTTTCTATTTCATGGGCTCGCTGGCGAAATCGGAGATGAAAAAGGCCGCGGCGCCCCAGAACATCTCCACCCTCGACCTCGATCAGTCCTCGCTCTCCAAGGGAATCCTGGCGCGTCTCCAGAGCATGAATTTCAAGATCGACGCGGTCAGGGCCGCCAATACGGACGCCGCCGTTGAGGCCTGCCGCCGGAACGAAACGAACCTCCTCCTCGTCCTCCCGGAAGGCTTCGGCGAGTCCGTGGCCCGGTTTGAACCCAAAGAGATCGAGATGTACAGTTTCCTGAGGAGTTTCTCCCTGGGAGCGATCCGGAAGACCGAGACGTTCAAGGCCATCGTTACGGCCATGAACAGCTATCTGTCGGATGATTTTCTCAAGCAAAAGCTCCCCGGCGTCAACCCGGAGAACCTGAAGAACCCCATCAGGAGCCGGGAATTCGTCGTCGTCAAGGAGCGGATGGCCGAAGGATCGTCCTCGGCCATTGCGGGCTTCGTCTACTCCCAGTCGATCTTCGTGCCGATCATCCTGATGATGATCATCATCTACTCCTCCCAGATGGTCATTTCCGCCATCGCCATGGAGAAGCAGAACAAGACCCTGGAAACCCTGCTGACGGTCCCCATCCCCCGAACCTCCATCGTCACGGCGAAAATGCTCGCGGCCGGGCTGGTCGGTCTCCTGTCCGCCGTCATCTATCTGTTCGGTTTCAGGTCTTATTTCGGAGGCATGACCTCCGGCCTCGGCTCCGCGGCAGGCGGCGGCGTGTCCGGGGTCATCCAGAAACTCGGCCTCGCCCTAACGACCAACGGATATCTTGTCTTGGGGATCTCTCTCTTCCTGGCCATTCTCTGCGCCCTGGCCATGGCCACGATCCTCGGCGTCCTGGCGGAAGACTTCCGCAGCGCCCAGGCTCTCATCATGCCCATTGTCTTTCTCGTGCTGATCCCCTATTTCCTGTCCTTTTTCTCCGACATCAACAGCCTCTCTCTGCCCGTGAAGATCTTCATCTGGGCCATCCCGTTCTCCCATCCGTTCCTGGCGTCGCAGAACATCCTGCTCGAAAATTACCGGCCGGTCATTCTCGGCACCCTCTACATGGCGGCCTTCTTCGGCGTCATGGTCTTCATGGCGGCCCGAATCTTCTCCACCGACAGGATCCTGACGATGAAGCTCAAGTTCGGGAAGAAGAAAGTCGTTCTGTAAAAAGAAGGCCGGACGCCGGGAATCGCCGGTCTCCGCGCCTCTCAAAAGCCCGCCGGCGCCCAAGCCGAGGCGGCCGCCCGGCCCGGCTCATTTCATCGCCCGAATCACCCCTAAAGGCGATTTACGCCTGTCACCCCCACTGGGACAATGGTTTCTCAGTAAGCATAGCCTTGGGGAGAGCGACTATGGAAATGCGGAAAGACAAACGGATCCAGGAACGCAACACAGTTTTGATCAAGTCCGCCGGGAACGGGAACGGCACGACGTCTGCCGTCGGAAGCAACGCCTACACTTATGATCTCTCCCTGAGCGGGACGCGGCTCTTCACGGAAACGCACTTCGCTCCGGGCACCGTGATCAGGATCATCATCGAGCTCGCCCGCACCTGCCAAAGGATCCAGGTCGACGGGGAGGTCAAGTGGGTACGGAAGAGGGACAATGAAGGAGTCTATGAGATGGGCGTGGAATTCCTCCACCACATCTCCCAGACGATCCTCACCCTCATCCGACACCTTTACAGCGCCGGAGAAATCCCCTCTAGCGTCACGGCTGTGGTCACGCAGCCCGAGTGATCCGCGGCGCCGACGTCACGCTCGTGATCAACCCCTCCCTTTACAAAGAGCATAATCCCGCCGGGCTGGCGGCAAGAAGTGGACATCCTACGGCTCGCTTTCCTGAGCTTGCCCCGGTGGGCATTGGCGTTGAGCCCGTAGGTGCGGACCATAACCTCGCCTCTGTCGAGAATGTGGGAGACAACCCGGGCGATGAACTCAAGGTCTCCCAATGGCCTGGGGTGATGTTCGTACTCCAGGGGCCGCCACACGCGCATGTCTTCGAGCCGGCGGCCCTTGCGGCGGCCGAGGAGAATGGAGGGTACAAGTCGTTGAGGTCAGTTCCGCCCGTCTCCCGAGTGTGATATAGTAATAACGATGGATAAGGAAGAAAACGGCGTTCAGGCCTTTTTCTGGGACGTCGACCCTCTCCATTTCGATCTTCAACAAAACAAAGAATATATCATCGAGCGGGTCCTGGAACTGGGAGATGATAAGGCCGTGAGCTGGCTCTTCTCGAAATACCCCCGAAGTGAGATCAAAAAGGTCCTGGCCGGGAGCCGGAGGATCTCCCGGAAGAGCTCCCATTACTGGTCGCTCATCCTAAAGTCGTAGTTCATGTTCGAGACCGTATTAAGCCCCGCCGCCGCAACGACCTTCAAGGTTCTTTCCCGGCAGTATTTCATGAGGTCGTTCTATCTCGCCGGAGGCTCGGGCTGCGCACTCCACATCGGTCACCGACGGTCACAGGACTTCGATTTCTTCTCTCCCGCCGACTTCGAGATCTTCCCTCTCCATAACGCCCTGCGGAATCTGGGCCGCTTCGTGGCCGATTACTCGGAAGCGGGCACCCTGGTCGGGCGGCTTGACGGCACGAAGATCAGCCTGTTCCATTATCACTATCCGTTGCTCGAAGAGGCCGTGGGCTACCTGGGCGGGCGCGTCGCCTCGCTCGTGGACATCGGCTGCATGAAGATCGATGCGATTTCTTCGCGAGGAACCAAGCGGGACTTCGTCGACCTTTTCTTCATCCACAAGACTCTCGGTCTCGATCTGAAAACGTTCTTCGGTCACTTCGAGAGAAAATACGGCCCTGACGGCTTCAACCGGCATCATGTCCTCAAGGGCCTTGTCTATTTCGAGGACGCCGACAAGGAGCCCGACCCCGAAATGCTGGCGGATTTTTCGTGGGCCGCCGCGAAACGCTTTTTCATCGAGAGCGTCATGGCCTTCAGCGCGATCTAGCTTGCGCACTTCTTCGAGCGGTTCCTGGCCGAGCACGGCCGGCGCTTCGAAGGGGAATCTGGGTCTGTCCGGGAGGTCGTCGAGCCGGTCATCTTCCCCCAGGAAACCGATGAGCGCTTTCTGCAGCAGGGCTTGATAATGAGTTCGGGCCATTGTCGTAAAACGCTTCATCTCATTCGATTTGGCAACCGAAGAGAGTTTACGATGGCCTTCCTCCTATGTACATGCGAACATCACTGCACACTACCCGCCTCGACCACCTTATGGATGCGAAATTCCTTTTTTCGATCGGCATGGAACGGCCGCCTTCACGCGTGTAATCAACCCCTCCCGCTACAAAGAGAGCATAATCCACCCCCGGCCAGGTGCAAGAAGTGGACATTCTGATGAGCGGGGGCCGCGGCAGGCGAAGAGCGGGCCGCCATTCGTTCTCTTTGCTCTCCTCAGAATTTTGATTCAATCGTTCTACTCTTTTAACTATTTATTTATGCCACAGCATTCCAATTATTCAAAGCAGACAGCATCTCTCTTTTAATTCCTTGATCTTCTTCACATTCAAAAGCGCTATCAAGCGCCATTTTAGCTTTCATACCCCCAATTTTGCCCAGCGTCCAGGCAGAATAAGCCCTAATCTGTGGCGTCGCATATTTGAGTGTTGCACACAGAGAGTCGACCGCCTTGTCTGTACCGATATTTCCCAAAGCAATGATCGCGTTCCCCCGAATGGCTTCCATACCTGCACACATCGGGAACGATGCCATTGTTTTTCGGAAGTATTCTTCGTCCCCAGTTAGTAACGGGAGGAGTTCAGGCGCTGAGCTGACATCATCGATCTTCACGGGGTATTCATTTCTTATTGTAAGCTTTTTGTTCCTGGGGCACACCTTGACACATTCGCCACACCCGAAGATACGGTTTTCCTGCTTTTCTCTCAGATGAATAGGGATGAATGTGCCCCATAGCCAGGCCGTAATGCACGTTTCCCGGCGGACTTTAAAAGGCTTATAGATGGCCCCTGTTGGGCAGGATGTTATACAGAGCTCACATTGACCGCAAGCCGTTGTCTCGGGATCATGTTCTTCATAGTCTAATGGCGCGTTCGTTACCAACGTCACAAACATCACATAGGAGCCAAATTCCTTGGTAATAATAACCGAATTCTTTCCATATTTTCCGATACCGGCTCTGGCCGCGGCTATTTTATCTGGAATCCAGTAATCAGGATTTGATACGACTTTATAGCCCCGCCGTTCCAGAAACTCCTTGATCATCCCGATATAATAATTCTCCATGGGTGTGAATGCTCTTATGCTATAGCCATAAGTGAATCTCCCTCTTGGATTATCTTTATCAATGGATGGTGCATCGACTCGTTCGTTCATATAAAAGCCAGTAACGATGACCGATTGAGCGTCAGCAAGCAATTTTTTCGGATCGATGATTATCTCGGCATCCTCCTTTTTCTTAATAAAAGGCTCAGTTGAAGTAATGCCGATGACATCAACACCATGAGACAAGGCGTGTTTTTTTAATTGTGAAGTCAGAGTATAGGTGTTCATTGTTTTAGAGAGGAATCTCCTTTTCCCGTGAAAATTAAAGCCCCGAGCTTCCGGCCCGGGATTTAACCCGTCCTTCACGGGAAGAAAGATGCTATCCGGAACGAGACCGGGTGTCAAGAACACAGGAAACGCCAGGCCTCTCCCTTCGCCGATCCGACCGCTATTCGTACTCTTCGTGACATCGACGGGGGGAGGGGTCTACCTTGCCCGTCTGCTCCTATCTTGGGCTGGGCAAACAGCACGTGCCTGGCCAGAGTCAAACTGGCGACCTTTGGATCTGCAGTCCCATCCGCGCATCGGTGCGGACGGAAAACCGGGGGACAAGCGGCCTGGCCAACCGTTCAATAAAATCTCTTGACATAATATATGCTATATATGATAATATCTTCATATATTATCACGGCATGAAAGAAATCGGCAGGATTTTCAGGGCGCTTTCAGACCCCACCCGTTTACGCGCTTTCTTGCTTCTCATGGAACGGGACCTATGCGTATGCGAATTGATCTTTATCCTCGACATGTCACAATCCCGAGTCTCCCACCAACTTAAGCCCCTCAGGGACGCCGACCTTGTCGAGACCAGGAGAGAGGGCCGGTGGATCATCTATTCCATCCCAGGGAACGTGAAGAGGACCTTGGCGCCATTTCTCCGCCAGTACTCGAGTAAAGATATCGCGGAGTCCAAAGCCGTCATTCGCGATCTTGAGAGGCTCAAGGTGTGCCTCCAAAAGAACATACGCAAGACATGCGGGAAGGAAGTTGCCTGAGTCAGGATCCAAGTTCGGGTGCTGAATTCAGAAGGAGCCCATAAATGCCGCAGCCGGAAGCAAAACGGTTGTCATTCCTCGACCGCTATCTGACGTTATGGATCCTTCTTACCATGGCCGGAGGCGTAGGGTTGGGGTACTTCGTCCCAACTATAGTCTGCTTCGTGAACAGATTTCAGTGCGGGACGACCAACATCCCCATCGCCATCGGCCTCATCCTTATGATGTATCCGCCTCTGGCAAAGGTGAAATACGAGGAGCTCGGTGACGTCTTCCGAAACATCCAAGTCCTCGCCTTATCGCTTGTCCAGAACTGGATCATTGGCCCCGTTCTCATGTTCGCTCTCGCCGTAGTCTTTCTTCGGGGTTATCCGCACTACATGTACGGCTTGATCCTGATCGGCCTGGCCCGTTGTATTGCGATGGTCATCGTATGGAATGCATTGGCCCGAGGGGACACGGAGTACGCAGCGGGGCTAGTCGCTTTCAACTCGATCTTCCAGGTTCTGTTTTTCTCGGTCTACGCCTATGTGTTCATCACGATCCTCCCGACGTGGATTGGGCTCAAGGGGATAGCGGTCCATGTCACCATCGGCCAGATCGCGAAGAGCGTCTTCATCTACCTGGGCATTCCCTTCCTTGCCGGTCTTATCACCCGCTTTACCATGTTGAAGGCCAAGGGAAAAGCCTGGTATGAGGAGAAGTTCATCCCTAGGATCAGCCCTATAACCCTGATCGCCCTCCTCTTCACGATCGTCGTGATGTTCTAGCTCAAGGGCGAATTCATCGTCAAGATCCCGCTCGACGTCCTCCGCATCGCCGTCCCGCTGGTTATCTATTTCGTGATCATGTTCCTTATCTCTTTCTTCCTTAGCCGCAAAGTCGGCGCGGATTACGCGAAGGGAGCGACACTCTCCTTCACGGCCGCGAGCAACAATTTCGAGCTGGCCATTGCTGTGGCCGTAGCCGTGTTCGGGATCACCTCCGGAGAAGCCTTCGCGGCA
Organism: uncultured Eubacteriales bacterium; assembly: GCA_964551995.1. Classification (GTDB taxonomy): domain Bacteria; phylum Acidobacteriota; class Aminicenantia; order Aminicenantales; family Saccharicenantaceae; genus DATKJS01. Next base: position 354,636 of record CAZKFD010000011.1, on the reverse strand, counting down.
GTCGTCGGGCCGCTCGTCGAAGTCCCGGTCATGATCGGGCTCGTCAATGTCGCCCTCTATTTTCGGCATCGATATTACCTCCTGGAGGCGCGGAATGAAGCGGGAGTCTGATTAGCACATCATGAGCAAGAAGACAATCCTATTCATTTGCGTCCATAACTCGGCCCGGTCTCAGATGGCCGAGGGATTGGTCAACGCTTATTACTCGGACCGGTTCCAAGCATTTAGCGGAGGGACAGAGGCGACGGAGGTCCATCCCTCAGCAATTAAGGCCATGGCCGAAATCGGAATCGATATTTCATCGCATCGTTCAAAGAGTATAGACGAGTTTGAGGGCCAGCGCTTCGATTATATTGTCATGGTCTGCGACGATTCCCAGACGGGTTGCCCGTTCTTTCCCGGCGGCAAGGAATATATCCATCATGCCTTCGAAGACCCTGCGGCTTGCCAGGGGACGGATGAAGAAATCCTCGCCTGCTTTCGCCGATCACGTGATGACATAGGGAACTGGATTCGGCAAGATCTATTGAATAGAGAATGAGGCCGTTATGAATAACCGAATTGGAAGGAGAAACGCTATGAACATCAAAGACAACGCAATTAAGAAGTCCGTCAGAGATAGGTATGCCCGGGCGGCGAAGAAACAGGGGTCGTGTTGCGGCCCTTCGCCGTGCGGAATCGAGGACGCTGGCGTTGATGGGCAGAGCAGTTTGCGCGTTGGGTACTCAGCCGCTGAGCTTGAGAGCATCCCCGAAGAAGCCAACCTCGGTCTAGGTTGCGGAAACCCGGCGGCCCTGGCCGGCCTGAAGAAAGGGGAGGTCGTCCTCGACCTTGGCTCGGGAGCAGGGATCGATTGTTTCTTAGCCGCCCGCAAGGTGGGTCCTCAGGGGCGCGTTATCGGAGTTGATATGACTCCCGAGATGATCGACAAAGCCCGGGAGAATGCGAGATCCGGAGGGTTCACCAATACCGAATTCAGGCTCGGCGAGATTGAGAATCTCCCTGTGGCAGACGGTTCTGTAGATGTCATCATCTCGAATTGTGTCATCAATCTATCAACAAACAAGCTTCGCGTTTTTAAGGAGGCCTTCCGGGTCCTTAAGCCAGGCGGCCGGCTGATGGTTTCCGACCTGGCGTTAAAGAAACCGTTGCCTCCGGCTATCCGGGCATCCGTTGAGGCTTATGTTGCCTGTATTGCCGGAGCTCTGATCAAGGACCAATACCTGGACGCCATACGCGAGGCTGGGTTTAAGGAAGTTAAGGTCGTCAGCGAGAAGGCTTTCCCAGCCGAGCTCGTGCTCGAGGACTCGCTAGTCCCAGAGGTTGCCAAGAAACTCAATCTTAAGCGGGAAGAGCTCGTCGAACATGCCTCGTCGGTTCTCAGTCTAAGTATCAGCGCCTTCAAGCCCGAGAGCAAACAGGCTGAATAGCCTAAGTATGAAAGGGCATGTCTGACAGGGCAGAACCTCCGACTTGTGGACCATAGTTCATGGGTCGCTTCTTAGATCACCCCAAGAAAAATTTAATTCTCATCCATAATTAAAAATACCTAGAAGGTTTAAATCCGTTACCCTTTTGCGCAGCCAGCCGTACCTTCGCGTTCGGAACCCCGGACAGGCATCAAGAAGCTGACATTCTATGGATAGGAAATCCCTTTTTTCGCTCGGCTTGGAACGGCCAGCGTCACGCTCATGATCGACCCATCCCGCCGCAAAGAGAAGATGGTCCGGCTCCTATTTCAGCCACCTGTCGAGCCAGCCGATGACCGTCTCGTGCCAGAGGACGGAGTTGGCCGGCTTGAGGACCCAGTGGCTCTCGTCCGGGAAATACAGGAAGCGGCTCGGGATACCGCGCCTCTGGCAGGCGGTGAAGCTCGAGATCCCCTGCGAGTCCGGAATCCTGAAGTCCCGGCCGCCGTGGATGACGAGCATCGGCGTCTTCCAGTTTTTGACGAAATTCACGGGATTCTGCTTCTCGTAGCTCTCGGGGTTGTCCCCAGGCGTCCCCATATGGTCCCATTCCGGGAACCACAGCTCCTCCGTGTCGTAATAGGCGGCCCGCTCGTCCAGGTTCCCGTCGTGGCTGACGAGGCACTTGAAGCGGTCCGGCCAGTTTCCCTCGATCCAGTTGATCATGTAGGCTCCGAAGGAGGCGCCCAGCGCCCCGACGCGGTCCCCGTCCATCCAGGGATATTTCTGCAGAGCCGCGGCCAGGCCCTTCTTGAGGTCCACGAGAGGCTTTCCGCCCCAGTCCCCCCGGATCGAATCGCAGAAGGCCTGCCCGTAGCCGGTCGAGCCGTGAAAATCGACCATGACGACCGCGTAGCCCGCTCCGGCGTAGGCCTGCGGGTTCCAGCGGTAGTGGAAGTCGTTGCTGAAGGACCCCTGCGGGCCGCCGTGGATGAGGAACGCGACCGGGTATTTCTTCGCCGGGTCGAAGTCGACGGGCTTGACGACGATGCCGTAGACGGTCTCGTTGTTCCAGCCGGGGAAGCTGAACTGTTCATAATCACCCATGTGCGCCGCGGCCGTCTCGCCAGCATTGATCCGGGTGACGGCCCGCTCGTCCGAGCCGTCGTCCTTGACGGAGTAGATCTCGGTCGGAGACTTGAGGCAGTTCCGCTCGAAAATGATCCGGCCCGACGCCGCGGGGCCGAAGGCGGCCACCGTCCCCGGCCCGACGATCGTTTCGGCCTTCCCGGTGGCGATATCGATGGCAAAGAGCGAGGTCTGGCCCTTGTCGGGAGCCGTGGCCAGGATCTTCGTCCCGTCCGCGGACCAGCACAAGGCCGAGATCGAGAAGTCCCATTTCTCGGTCAGAACGCGCTCCTTTCCCTGCCGGTCGGGCCAGGGCATGAGCACGACCCGAAAGCGGTCGGATTCATAGCCGGGCCGTGACATGGCCAGGTAGGCCATGGTCTTTCCGTCAGGAGAGAAGACCGGTGTCGTATCCCAGGCCTTGTTGGCCGCCGTAAGGCAGCGGGGCGGGTGCGAGCCGTCCACGGGCACGGCGTAGAGGTTGAAATCCGTCGACCAAGCCTCTTCTCTGCCGGCGTCCCTGGCCGTGAAGATGACCTCGCTCCCGTCGGGGGCGAAGGCGATCTCCTCGGGACCGCCGAAGGGTTTTGAGGGCGTGTCGGCATCCATGCCGGGCATCAGGTCCCTCGCCGTCCCGCCGGACGCCGGCAGCGCGAACACGTGCGAACGGCGGCCGTCGCACCAGGTGTCCCAGTGACGGATGAAGAGTTTGTCGTAAAGCTGCCCGGAGGATTTCTCCTTTTCGATCGCCGCAAGCCTGCCGGCCGTTTCCTCGACGCTCCGCCCCGCAAAGACGTCCATGGTGACGGCGAGGCTCTTTCCGTCGGGGGAGACGATGAGGTTCTCCACGTCGAGCGGCAGGTTCGTGACCTGTTGGGCCTCCCCGCCATCGACGCGGATGCGCCAGACCTGGGATGAGCCCGAGCGCGTGGATAGGAAGAAGATGGTCTTCCCGTCGGGGGCCCAGCGGGCGTTGAAATCGGCCGCCGGATGCGTCGTCAGGCGGCGAAGGCCCGTGCCGTCCGCGGCGACGAGCCAAATGTCGGTCCGGCCCCGGTTCGCCTCGAGGTCGGCGGTCCAGACATCGAATACGACCCATTTTCCGTCCGGAGAGACCTTGGAATCCGAGATGCGGTCCATGGCCAGCATGTCGTGGACCGAGAACGGATGGGTCTCGGCGGAAAAAGCGGGGCTGGCTGCGGCAAGCGCCGCGCTGAGGAACACGAAGACGGTGGCCGAGAAAAGAATCTTCCGACGCATCAGATGACCTCCAAACGCAGATTCCTTCGAATCGGGCCGGCGCCAGGGGCGGGACCCATGATCCTCTCCGGTCTTTTCGACCCGGGACCGGCAACGATTATTTCTCAAAGAGGCGGAGTTCGCAAGGATTCCCCGGCCGCCGGAGGGATCATTCCGACGAGGTGTGGTCGTGAACGATCCGCCAGCCGTCCTTCATCCGCCTGAAGATGAGCGTGAAAACGCCTTCGCGGACCGAGCCGCCCAGGTCGAGTCGGAAGCGGCCCAGGACGTAGGCCGAGTCCCTGGAAAGAGCCCGGATTTCGAGGTCGCTGAACTCGAGCTTCCCCATCTTGTCGGGCGCGTAGTTCTTCCTGTACCGGTCCATGACTGCGGCCCAGCCCCGGGTCCGCCGGCCTCCCGATTGAAAGGTCAGGTCGTCGGATTTCCAGTAATAGGCCATGAATCCCTCGATGTCGCCCCTGTTCCAGGCGCCCTTCTGGAGGTCGAGGACCGTCTTGATCGCACTTTCGGGCGGCGGGCCGGACCGGGCCGCAGCGAGGCCGCCCAAGCAGAGGATGACAAAGACCGTAATCATTATCTTTTTCATCTCGTTTCTCCGCTCATCGATGAGGGCAGGCCTCCACATTACACTTTTTGCAGCTGAAATCGCAAGGGCCGCTCGACGGGAGTGAGCGCGGGCTTATGTCAGCCAGGAGCGACGTCGTCCCGGTTGAAAGCGTCAGCCCGGGCCGGCGCCGGGTGAGGTTTTTCGGCGACCTCGAGGCGCCGGTGTACGCGCTGGCCGACGTAATCGGCAGGAAGGTCGTCGAAGAGGCCTGACGGCTCCGCGTCAGTCCCCGCCCCCATCGCAGGAAGCGATCAGGTCGGCAAGCTGCTTTTCCCTGAGGCCGACGAGGTGGCGCCCGTCGAGGCGCCGGGCGACCTGCCCATCCTTAAAGAACAGAACCGACGGATACACTTCGATGGCTTGCTCCCGGAAGAAGGCCTCATTGCCTTCGAGCAGGAGGCGGAAGAACTTTCCCTCCCGGCCGGCGGCAAACCTCTCGTAAACCGGCAGGAAGGCCCGCGAAAACGGGCACCAGTCGGCGTAAAAAAGGACGAAGACCCCCGCGCCCGATCTAATGGCGGCCGCGGCCTCCTGCGAGCTGCAGATTCTGCTCATATCCTACCCTTTTAGCCCGGCCAGCGAAGCATCCGTCCGGGCCCGTAGAAAACGGGACTCTTACTCGTAACGCAGCGCCAGGATCGGGTCGAGAAGGGATGCCTTGTATGCGGGGTAATAGCCGAAGAAGATTCCCACGAGCGCGGAAAAGCCGAACGCCAGGACGATCGAAAAGCCCGAGATCACCGTGGACCATCCGGCGAGGGCCGAGATGATCTTCGAGACCACGATGCCGCTGAGCGTCCCCATGATGCCGCCGATCATCGAGAGCGTGAGGGCCTCGGAGATAAACTGCATCCGGATGGCCCGCGTCTTGGCGCCCACGGCCATGCGGATCCCGATCTCCCGCGTCCGCTCCGTCACCGAGACGAGCATGATATTCATGATGCCGATCCCGCCGACGAGGAGGGACACGGAGGCGATGGCGCCGAGAAGAAGCGTCATGACCCGCGATGACTCCTCGGCCGCCTGCAGGAACTGGGTCAGGTTCCGGATCGTAAAATCATCATCCTGCTTCTGGCTAAGATGATGCCGCTGTCTGAGCAAAGGCTCGATCTGCTGCTGCTGGGCCGCGTCCAACAGGGCATAACTCGTGGCTTCCACCATGACGGTCCGGACCATTCCCGGGAAAAGTGTTCCGAAAAGCCTCTTCTGGGCCGTCGTCACGGGGATGAGGACGGTATCGTCCTGGTCCTGGCCGACGGCCGACTGGCCTTTGACGGCCAGAATACCCAGGACCTTGAAGGGGATGTTCTTGATCCTGACCACCAGCCCCACGGGGTCTTCGCTGCCGAAGAGGTTGTCCACGACGGTCTGGCCCAGGAGACAGACCTTGGTCGCGCTCCGGACGTCCTGGTCCGTGAACGCCCGGCCGGCGGAGAGCGGCCAGTTCCGGAGGTCCAGGAAGTCCGGCGTCGTCCCCTGGACCCCGGTCGACCAGTTCGTGTGGCCGTAGATGACCTGGGCGGTACCCCCGAGCATCGGCGCGACGTAAAGAACGGCCGGGCACTCTTTCTTAATGGCTTCCGCATCGTTCAGGGTCAGCGTCGGCTGCGCCCCGGAGCCCATCCGAACGCCGCCCGAGGTGATCGACCCCGGGAGGATGACGAGCAGGTTGCTGCCGATGCTTTGGATCTGATCCGAGATCCTCCGGCTCGCGCCCGTCCCGACGGCCAGCATGGCGATGACGGCCGCGACGCCGATGATGACGCCGAGCATCGTCAGGGCCGACCGCATCTTATTTGATCGCAGGGCATTCAATGCAATCTTCAGGGTCCAGAACACGTTGATCATCGAGATACCTCTTTCGCCCAGGCCTCGGTCGTCCGTTCGGCGACCGTCCCGATCGCTTTCTCGTCGCTCATCAGGTGGCCGTCGCGGAACCGGAGGGTCCGCCTGGCGTAGGCGGCGATGTCCGGCTCGTGCGTAACGAGCACGAGTGTGATGCCGGATTCCTGGTTCAGCTTGACGAACAACTCCATGATCTCGACGCTCGTCTTCGTGTCGAGGTTGCCGGTGGGCTCGTCGGCGAGGATGATCGGCGCCCCCTTGACCAGGGCGCGGGCGATGGCCACGCGCTGCTGTTCCCCGCCTGAGAGCTGGTTGGGATGATGGGCCTCACGTCCCCCCAGCCCGACCTGCCGGAGGGCAGCCATCGCCTTGGATCTCCTCTCCCGCGGGGGGACTCCGTCATAAAGGAGGGGGAGTTCGACGTTTTCGACGGCGGTCGCCCGGGAGAGGAGGTTGAACCCCTGGAACACGAAGCCGATCTCCCGGTTCCGGATCTCGGCGCGCTCGTCGCGGTCCAGGCGGCCGACATCCTGCCCGCTCAGGATATACTGGCCTGACGTCGGCGTGTCCAGGCAGCCCAGGAGGTTCATGAATGTCGATTTTCCCGAGCCGGAGGGGCCCATGACGGCCACGAACTCGGATTGGTCGACGGCGACGGTCACACCGTCCAAAGCCCTGACCTGTATATCGCCAACATCGTAGATCTTGACGATGTTCCGGATGTCGATGAGGGCCATCTCAGAACATCCTGAAGCCGGAGGGCTGACGGTTCCCCTTGGCCAGGGACTCGATGATGACCGGCTGGCCCTCCTTGAGATCGCCCGAAACGAGCTCCGTATAACTCCCGTCGCTGAACCCGATCTTGACAGGAACACGTTTGGGCCGGCCGTTTTCCAGGATGAAGACGGCGGGCCCATGATAGCCGGTTCCAGACGGCCTCGGCGCCGTCGTTGCCGTCACCGCCGTCGTCGTCGTGGTCGGTTTGAACCTCAGGGCGATATTCGGGATACGCAGGACATTCCGGACGACGGAGGTGATGATCGAGACATCGGCCGTCATGCCCGGCATGAGCCTCATGTCCCGGTTGTCGACGCTTACGACGACGTCATAGGTGACGACGTTCTGGACGATGGTCGAAGCGTTCCTGACCTGATTGACCTTGCCCTTGAATGTCACGTCGGGATAGGCGTCGACGTTGAACTCCACGTCCTGTCCGACTTTAACCGAGGCAATGTCGGCTTCGTCCACGGTCGTGTCGATCTGCATCTTCGTCAGGTCAGCGGCAATCATGAAAAGCGTGGGCGTCTGGAAGCTTGCGGCGACGGTCTGACCGACATCGATGTTGCGCGAGATGACCATGCCGTCAACCGGCGAGACGATCTTCGTATAGACAAGGTTTGTCTGGGCCTGGGTGAGGGCGGCCTGGGCCACTGTGACCTGGGTTTTGGCGGCCGCTGTCGAGGCATGGTCCGTCAGGTACGCCGTCTCGGCCGCGTCCACCTGGCTCTTGGCGACAAGGTTCCGCTGGTAAAGGTTTTTGTACCGCTCCCACGTCAGCTTGTCGTTGGCCTCGGTGGCCGCGGCCTTGTCCACATTCGCCTTGGCGTTGGCCACGTTCGCCTGGGCCTGGTCCAGCTGGGCCTGGGTCAGGGTGGGATCGATCAGGGCACAGAGCTGGCCCTTCTTGACGGCCGAGTTGTAATCGACGAAAAGCTTCGTGATCAAGCCCGAAATCTGCGAACCCACATTGACGTTCGTGACGGCATTGATCGTGCCCGTCGCCGTGACGGCGGTGATGATGTCGCCGCGCGTGACGTTCTGCGTCACATAGTCGGACGCCGAGTTCTTGCAGCCGTTGAACATGAAGAACGTAAAAACCAAGGACGAAAAAGTCATGATCGGGATGATGGTCTTTTTCATTTTAACCCCATAGCCAGCTCGAGGTTCGCTCGATCGACTTTGCAATTGTAGAGCGCCTGGATGTAGGCGATCTTGGCGCTGACCAGCGCGGCGCTGGCGTCGGCGACCTGGATCGGGTCGCCGACGCCTTCGATGTAGCTCCCGTTCGCGATATCGAAATTCTCCTGGGCCGCCGTGACATTGAGCTCGGAAACAGGCACGAGCTCCTCATCCTGCTTGAGAGTCAGGTAGGCCTGCTGGACGGCGAGATAGATCGACTGCCGCTGAGACTCCTCATCCGCCCGGAGCACGTTCAGGTTCGCCCGGGCCTGCGCGACCTGGGCCGGCGTCATGAACCCGTTGAAGAGGGGGATATCGAAGCTCAGCGCCAGGCTCCAGGTACTCGTGAGCGGAAACGTGTTGCCGGAGTAGCCCCAGGACGCCGAGCCGCTCAGAGTCGGGAAATATCCCTCTTTGGCCAAGCTGATCGAACTCTCCGCGGCCTTCCGCTTGGCGATGATGGACGCCATCTCGGGCCTGTTCTTGTACGCTTCCTCCAGCGCGTCCTGGAGGGAGACCTTGTAAGCCTCGAACGACAGGTTGTCCACGACATCGTAATCGATCGTCCCGGTGACGCCCATGGCGCTGCTCAACGTGGCCAGAGCCAGATGTACGGCGTACTGGGCCTTGATCAGGTTCAGCTTGGCGTTGCCCAGGTTCACCTGGGCTTCCGTGACGTCGTACTTCGGCGCCATCCCGACGTCATATTGTCCCTTGGCCTGGTCGAGATGGAGTTGGTATTGTTTCACCGCTTCGTCCGCGACCTGCTCGTTGTGCTTAGCCTGAAGGACGCCGTAGTAGCTCTGCTTGACGGTGAAGATAGCCTGATGCGTCGCGGTTTCGAGATCGGAGACGGAAGCGTTGTAGGTCAGGTTCTGGATCCTGACCTGGGTGGGCGTTCTCCCGAAATCGAAGATGTTCTGAGTGAGGCTGGGGCCCGTCGAATAGGAATTGTAGGTTATCCCGGGCACCGGGATCCCGACCGAAATCCTCGGACCGACGGCTGTGCGCCCGAGCGACGAATCCCACACGATCTGAGGATAATAAGCCGATTCGGCCTGGCGGACGAGGCTCTTATCGACCTCGGTCGTGGCCCGAGCCGCCAGAATCGCGGGCAGGTGTTCGAGCGCGATCTGAAGGCACTTGTCCAGGCTGAGCGTTTCGCCCGGCTTGATGACATCCTCAGCGCGCCCTGAGGTGAAGCAGAGGAAAGATACAGCGAGAAGTAATGCCGGTCCTGCTTTTTTTGAAAAATCTCCTTGCCGCTTTACGACGCGTATGGCACACCTTCCTTTAGGCCCTCGAACGCGCCGAACCGGCGGCGACGGATACCCGGCAGCGGGGCGTCAGGCCCGCCATATTATATCAAAAAACAGGCCAATATTATAGAGAGCAACAGTCCCCCGCTTGACCGGATTACCGGCGGCAAAACGGGGCCGGATGAGCCTGCTTCGTCCCGGGCCGCGGGAATGAGTTCCGAAAAAAAGGACGGCGTGTGCCTCAGCTCGTCTTTCATTGACAGGCCGGCCGCCTTTATAATAAGGGCGGTCCGACCCGGAGACTTCCGAGACGAGGAGGAACGCGATGGTCTTGCCGAACGGGAACCCCCGGAGTTCATCCGTATTGCTGGTTGCGGGACTTCTGCTGATCGGGCGGTCCGCCGCCATTGCCGAGAGCCTCGACCATTTCCGGCCCGCCGGAGCGTCCGGCCCCTTCGCCGCCCCCATTACGACCTCCGGACAATTCAACGGCTACACGAACTATTGGCACGACATCTACTGGAAATGGTCCCAGTATGGCAATCTCTATCTCATCGGCGAACCCGATGTCCCGAGATCCATCGCCCAGAGCAAAGTGGACATTGCCGAGGAGCTGGGAATCCCCGGACTCTGCCTGGCCGAGGGTTTTTTGGACGGATATCTCCGAACCCCCCTCCCCGAGCTCGAAGACCCCGAGCCCGAGACGCTCGAGAAGGCGCTCGACAGGCAGGATGTCCTTGTCTGGGCCGAACCCGACAGCACCCTCGGCCGAAAGCTCCTCGGCCGTCTTCCCAACATGACCGCTTGGAGGGAAGGGCTTCACGGCCATCAGCTCAACGCCCGGGACTTCCATGACCTCCGCGCCTTCGAGCTCCGCAGCGGCGACCGCCGCCTCTTCGCCGTCGTGACCGATTCGGCCGACAGCCGCAGCTGTCTCAAGGGGCTCCTCTCCGGCCTCCGGGACGTCCTCGCGTCCTACGACCTCCACCGCGGTTGGTTCGGCACCGGGACTCTCCTCCACAGTGTCACCTGTTTTCCGGGCCACCCCCTTGAAATCATCGGCCGGGGCCTCAACCAGGGCGACGACTGGTTCACCTTCAGCGGTTACATGGATTACCTGATGCAGGACGAGCTCCCGGCCTGGCTGGCAAAGGTCGGCCTGCGGGACGTCGTCACCGATGTCGGCGCGGGCAAGGCCACGCACAGCCTCGGCACGGTCGCTTACGGCCTCCGGAACTGGGACGGCGTCAAGCTCCAGGACATGCCGACGGAAAAGGAATGGATCACGTTCGTCAGGGACCGGCACGGCTACATCTTCCGTCCCGTCTACGCGCCGGATTGCGATAGGTACAAATACGACGGCTATATCGCGATCGACGGAAACAAGAAGCAGATCGACGGCGAGAATGTTCCCTTCGTTCTCCAGACGGGAATGGTCCGCGAGGAGGCGCCGGCCTGCATGGTCCTCTTCACGAAAAAGGGCAACGCCCTGACCCGCGAATCAATGTGGGAGGCGATCCTGGGCCGGCGCGCCGTCGGCGTCCTTCCCCAAGGCCGGATGCAGGGACCGGCGAGATTCCGCAGCGCCCTCCTGCTCCTTCTCCTCGACCGCGTCTATCTCGAGAATTATTTCGGCGACGCGCTCCAGCTCGAAGCTTCTGTCGAGGGCCGCGAGATCGTCGTCCGGGCGGAGAATGCGGGCGACGCCGCCGTCCGCGGAGAGCTTGAGGTCCGCCCGGCGCCGGAACTTCGCGTCACGGGCGCGCCGGCGGACGCCGCCCTTCCGCCGCGGTCGGAACGGACGTTCCGCTTCCTCGTCGAGCCCACCCTCGCCGCCATGGCCCGGACCAACCCGATCCTCGTCGAGATGCGCTGGCGGGGACATCGGAAAAGGACGCTGACGATTCTCGACCTTCCTCCCGTCGTCTCGGTCCACAAGCTCCTCTACGGCCAAGAGCCAGAAGTCGTCTATCCCGTCTCCGTCTGCAACTTCACGGGCGGGACGGGCTATCCGGTGACGGTCCGCGTCTATGCCGGAAACGGGTCCGGGAATCCTTTCTTCGAGGCCTCGAGAATCGGAACGGCCCGGCCGGGCGGACACGAAACGATGACCTTCCGCTTGCCTCTCAAGCCCGGCTCTTACACTGTCAGAGCCCTGGCGCTCGGCGCGGTCAACGAGACCCAGCTCGGCGTCGGGCCCGCTTCGGGGGCGGCCAGGGTGACGGAGGTCGACCTCAACGGCGACGGGATCGGCGAATTCCGGATGGAGAACGACAAGGTCCGGGTGACCCTGCTCCGGACGGGGGCCCGCATCATCGAGTATATCGTCAAGGCCCGCAACGACAATGTCTTCTTCAAGCTGTGGCCCGAAAAGGAGGACACGGACAAGAGGCCCTTCCGCGAGCGCGGCTTCTACCCGTACGGAGGCTTCGAGGATTTCCTGGGGCAGGCCTCGATCGAGACCGACAAGGTCTATGACGCGGAAGTCGTCCGGAGAGCGGGACCGTTCGTTCAGGTTCGGATGGAGGCCGACTATTACGGGAACCGCCTGGAAAAGATCTTCACCCTGTACGGCGACTCCCCACTCGTCGAGGTCCGCTTCGCCCTCGAGTTCCGCAATCCCGAGCTTCATATGATCGGCCCCCAGCCGATGCTCAAGCTGGGCAAGAGGCACTGGACCGAGGACGTCTTCGTCGTGCCGTCGGTCGAGGGACGCCGAGAAGTCCGGATGCGCCCCGAGGAGTACTTCGGACGGATCTTCTTCCTCAAGGAAGGCTGGAACGCGGGGCGGGACACGGTCGAGGACATCTCGTTCGTCGGCGCCTTCCCGGTGAGCGAGCCCGAGTTCCTCCACGTGTGGATGAATCACCCCTCCAACGGAGAGTCCCATCACTATTACGCCGAGCTCCAGCCGTGGGTCCCCATTTTCCAGAAAACGGTCCGCTACTTTTCGTACTATCTTTGGGCGGACGCCGGGCCCTGGGAAGCCAGCCTGGCGGAGCTCCGGAAGAGGAACCTCATCACGACCAAATGAGCGCCGCGGAGTCCGGGAGCCTGCCGGACTGTTGACCCCGCGGAGGCCCTGTGATATTTAGGGGAGACAAATGCATAGCCTCGCTCCGCCGGAGTCCGATATGGTCGGACGGACCCTCAAGCACTACAAAATCGAGGCCCTGCTCGGCCGGGGCGGCATGGGCGTCGTCTACCGGGCCCGGGACCTCCGTCTCCAACGGCCCGTGGCCCTGAAAATGCTGACCCCCGGGCTGGTCGCCGACCCGGACCGAAGGACCCGGTTTCTGCGGGAAGCCCAGTCGGCCGCGGCCCTCAGCCACCCCGCCATCGCCCAAGTCTACGACATTGACGAGGCCGAGGGCAGCATCTTCATCGCCATGGAGTATGTCGACGGCAAGACCGTCAGCCGCCTCATCGCCGACGGGGAGCTCGACCTCATCGGGTCGGTCGAAATCGCCTTCCAGGTGGCCGAGGGTCTCGCCAAGGCCCACGAGGCGAACATCGTCCATCGGGACATCAAGTCCGACAACATCATGGTAACGCGCGACGGCCACGCCAAGCTCCTCGATTTCGGCCTGGCCAAGCTGCTTGAGCTTCCGGAAGCGACGCGGGGCGAGGACGGAGGGACGGGCCGGACTCTGACCGAAGCGCGCGGCCAGACCCTCCCCGGGGCCGTCATGGGCACGATTAGCTACATGAGCCCGGAGCAGGCCCGGGGGCAGGGGCTGGGCCCGAGGAGCGACATCTTTTCGCTGGGGATCGTCTTGTACGAAATGGTGACGGGAGAGCTACCCTTCAAAGGAGAAACGCCGCTCGACACCATGCACGCCATCGCCTATGAAGAGGCCCGGCCCGTGACGATCGTGCGCAGGAACCTCTCCCCCCAGGTGCAGCGGGTCGTCAGCGGCTGCCTGCGCAAGCGGCCCGAGGATCGCTATGCCGATGCGCGCGTCCTGGCGACCGACCTCAAGCGGCTGAAGGAGGACCTCGAGACCGGCTCCCGCTACGCTCCAGCACCCGGAGAGCGGCTCAGGGAATGGGCGGGGCGGCTCAAGACGTCGATCCCCTACGGGAACAAAGGCCTCATCGTCCTGGCCGCAGCCGTCATCCTGACTACCGCCCTCCTCGTCGCCCGTGTCGATTGGGGCTCCCTGATCGCCCCGGCCGTGATCGCCCTGTTTCTCTACCGCGCCCTCCGGAACAAGAAGAGGCATCAGCTCAACCGGTTCGTCCAGAAGATATCCAAGATTCCCGAGGTCCGGGCCGTCATCGTCAGTGGGGACAAGGTGACCGTCGTGGCTGATAGGCCCCCGGCCGCGCTGTACCTCAGGGTCACGAGTCTCATCGAGGGGGTCAACAAGAAGCTCTACTTCGGCAGGCACGTCGAGGCCGAAGTCAGGGGCGACATCCCCGAAGCGGAATTTCAGAGCCTTGTCAAGCAGACCGGCGTCCTCTATATCAAGGAAGACTCCGCCGCCGGCGCGAAAGGATAACCGCGGCCGCCTACTCTCCGATCAGGATCGAACCATTGGTCGTGCAGAGCGCGATTTCCGGGCCGCCCTGCCCGACCTGAGCTTCAATCATCCTCCGGGACCGCCGGAGGTTCTTCAGCGTCACGGGCAGATCCACCGAGACGTGTCCGTTGGTCGTCTCCGCCCGGAGGGTGGCGTTGACGGGCCCCGCGGAACCGAAGGCCAGGTGAATCGATCCGTTCGTCGTCTCCGCCCGGACCCCGTCCCTAAAGGTCAGCTTCTCAATGCGTATGCTGCCGTTCGTGGTCTCCGCAGCCAGCCGGCCTTCCAGCCCGACAACTCTGATCCCGCCGTTCGTCGTCTCGGCGTCGAGAGCGCCACGGACCCCTTCGGCCGTCACCGAGCCGTTGGTGCTTCCCAGGACCGCGGCGCCGAAAGACCCCGAAACCTTGACGTCGCCGTTGACGGTCTCAACCCTCTTCAAGTTCACGTCCTCGGGCACCCTGACCTCGAAATTGACAGAAACATGAACATCATGCCTGTTTTTCGGCCAGACGGCTTTGACCTCGACCCTTCCGGCCGATTCCGCGACCCGGATCTCCACGTCCTTGAGGTCCCGCGCGGCGTCACGCGCGATCTTCACGGCCTTGATCTCGACCCGGCTCTCCCTCCACGTGGACACCGAGACCTTGCCGTTGACGTTGGCCAGGACGAAGGTCTCGCCCGCCTTGAGGGGCACGGATTTCGAAAATTCCTCGCGATAGTCGGCCCCGGCGAACGCGAAGAGCCCGGCCAGCGCCACGGCCAGGAGGGCCGCCGGGAGCCGTTTTCCAATCTTCGACATGCGAACCTCCTCGGAATTCGTCCTTCGATCCCAAAGACGAACGAGCCGGGGAAATGGTTGCTTGGGGAACGCCGGGGGTGCCGCCCGGCCGGGGCGGCCTTTCCCGTCAATAATCGGAAATGAGGCCCATCAGCCTCTTGGCGCCGTCGAGCGTCTCCCGGGCCGCGGAACGGGCCTTCCTCGCTCCTTCCTTCAATGCCTCGCGGACGAACTCGGGCTTGCGCTCGAGCTCGCGGCGCTTCTCGCGGATCGGGCCCAGGACGCGCATCAGGTTCCCGAAGAAGATCCTCTTGCAGTCGATGCAGCCGATCCCCGCCGAGGTGCACCCGGCGATGATCTCCTGGATCTCTAGGTCCGGAGTCACGAGTTTGTGATAGCTGAAGATGTTGCATCGGTCGGGATGGCCAGGGTCGCGGCGCCGCTTGCGGGCCACGTCCGTTTTGGCCGGCCGCAGTTTCTCCCAAATGGCGTCCGGGTCCTCGGCGACGCCGATGGCGTTGTTCAGGGATTTGCTCATCTTGGCTTCGCCGTCGATCCCCAGGATCCGGGAGCCCCGGCCGAGCAGGGTCCGGGGCTCGGGGAAATAGTCGCCGAAGCGGTTGTTGAAGCGTCGGGCGATCTCGCGCGTGAGCTCGAGGTGCTGGGCCTGGTCCTCGCCGACCGGGACGGCGTCGGCCTTGTAGATGAGGATGTCCGCGGCCTGGAGGATGGGGTAGTTGAGCAGGCCGGCCGTGACGTTCTCCGGCTCCCGCTCGGACTTCTCCTTGAACTGGGTCATGCGGCCGAGCTCGCCCGTCGGGGTGACGCAGTTGAGAAGCCAGCAGAGCTCCGTGTGCTCCGGGACGTGGCTCTGGACGAAGATCGTGCACCGGGCGGGGTCGAGCCCGGCGGCGATGTTGTCCAGCGCGGCCTCCCAGATCCGCTTTTGCATGAGGGAGGGCTCGTAGCTCTGCGTTATGGCGTGATAGTCGACGATCGTGAAAAAGCAATCGTAGTCCGGGATCAGGCGGACCCAGTTCTCGATAGCCCCGAAATAATTGCCGATGTGGATCGTGCCGCTCGGCTGGATGCCGCTCAGGACGCGCTTGCGTTTGCTCATATCCGGACCTCATTCAACACCGGACGTATTGTATCGGCCTTCGGGGCAGTCAATCAAGCATCTTCTCGAGCAGGGCCGCAAGCTCCGCCAGGATCATGGCCGTCGCGCCCCAGATTTTGTATCCTGCGAACTCGTAAAAGGGCACGCTCACCGTCCGGCCCTCGATCGTCCATGTTTCGCGCCGGCGGCTCAACGGGTCGGCCAGGCACTGGAGGGGGAACTCGATGACTTCAGCCACCTCGTCCGGCTGCGGCCGGACAACCGGCGTCCCCGCGAAAAAGACGACCGTGGGATAGACACAGAAGTTGCTCGGCGGAATATAAAGAGGCGTCAGCCGGCCCAGGATCGTCGCGCCCTCCAGAACCAGCCCCAGCTCCTCTTCGGTCTCGCGGAGACCCGTCGCCTCGGCGGATTCACCGGGCTGCTGTTCCCCCCCGGGCAGGGAAATCTGGCCTCGATGATGGAGGAGACGGTCGGCCCTCTGAGTCAGGAGGAGTCGAAGCTGGCCCGCCCGCTCGAACAGAAGGACCAGGACCCCAGCCTTGAGGCAGCTCCCCTCGACCTCGAAATAAGCTTTGTGGCCCCGCCGGGGCTCAGGCGCCATGGCGAGCTGGGCCGGGATTCCGGGGAGCGGCTCTCGAAGGGCCCATTCGATCTTCTCCAGAAGGGTGCGGCTGTCCATCTCGACCGCCCCAGGCGGCGTCCCTGTATTATATCAAAACGGCCGGCGCCCGCGAGCCTCGGATGCCCGGAGGAGAGTGGGAAATCCCGCGATTTTGCGGAATCCGCGGCCTTCATGCGACTAAAACACCGGCAGGGCTTACAACCTGCTAAGGATCAGGTCTTGATGAACGAATGTTGCGTCCCCGGCACGCCTGTCGCCGCGGACGCCCCCTTTCTCTCCGTCCCCGAGGCCTTCGACGCGGAAATCCGGCGGTTCGTCCCTTGCCAGGCCGAGATCCTGGATTCCCTCCTCGAAGCCATGCTTACGAGGGAGACGGAATCACCGTCGGTCCTCGAGCTCGGTTCCCGGACGGGACTCTTAACCTCCCGGCTCATCGAGGAAGTCCCCCGGATGAAATTGACGGCCGTCGAATACGAGCCCGCCATGGTTCTGGCCTGCCGGGAGCGGCTCGGCCGGAGCGCCGGCTGGGTCGAGATCGAGCGAAGGAGCACCGGCCGCTATTCGCGGCCCATGGCTTTCGATTACGCCCTGTCCAACCTGGCTTTCCATTTCCTCGAGACGGCAGCCGAGAAAGACGCCCTCTGCCGGAACGTCTTCTGGTCCCTCAAGCCGGGCGGGATTTTCGCCTTCTCCGTGATGCTGGAGATGAATTCTGCGGAAGCGCGCAGCATCATCTGGAAGCAGTGGGAGCGGGACGTCCTGGCGACGGGGGTGGACCGGCAGGATCTCCAGGACTGGTACGCCCGAAGCCGGCCCGCCTATTTCCCGTCGACCCATCAAGCCTGGCTGCGCTGGCTCCGGGCCGCGGGCTTCATCCACAGCGAGCTCGTCTGGTGTGAAACCGTGTTCGGCACGTTCTGGGCCAAGAAGCCCGTCACGCCGTCGGGCCGCCAGCAGAGCCTCGCCTGAGGCGACCTTCCCGACACGCATGGGAGGCGGTTCCCGCCCTGTTTTTTATGAAGACGGCGGTTCCGGCCGAATCCGAAGAAAAAAGGCAGAGGAGGGGTGCCCCCGCGGCACCCCTCACTCTGGAACAAAAAGAAGGAGGGTTATGGAAGGGTATTGGGGAATCGATTCTCCGTCCGTCTTGAACATCTCGATATTTCGATAATGCATATTTTATGCCATAAAAAAGCCGCCCGTCGGTACTCTAAGAGCCGCCCTCCGGACCGCAAAGTTCTTTCGCCCGTGTAAAGTTCGTTTACAGAGCGTCCTGCGGTCGCGGACCGAGAGAAAATTACACGTCGGCCGACGGGGACTTTTTCGTCTGGAGAAGCCGGTCGATCGAAAGGTCGAAGTCGTTGAGGTCCAGCGGCTTGACGAAGAAATGGCTGATGGAGAAGCGGCTGAGGTCCCCGATGTCCACGAGGTCGGGATAGGCCGAAATCAGCATGGCTTCCCCCTCGAAGCCGGCCGCCCGCAGCTTTTTGATGAGCTCGAGCCCGTTGATCGTGGGGAGCTTGTAATCGGCGATGACCAGGTCCACGCGGGCCTTCCTGAACCTGGCCAATGCCTCCTCGGAATTTCTGACGGGAAAGACCGTGTATTTTTTGCTGAGGAGTAAGAAGAACGTTTTGCAAATATTTTCGTCGTCGTCCACGATCACGATCTTCTTGTCCGGCATTCCGACCTCGCTCGGTGACCTCGAATCTTAATAGCATATTTTGTGCCAAACAGGCTGGCTGAAACGGTCCCTGGCGGCGAGGATCGGTTCCCGTCCGGAGCGAGAGAAAATAGATTTACAGGCCGGCTGGGGAGTTTACACGGCAGCTGTCAGTTCGGCTCTCCGGTTTCCAGGTTGTATTCCCTGATCTTTTTGTCCAGAGTGGGACGGCTGATTTGAAGGATCTGGCTGGCCCGCGTTTTGCTGCCTTTAACGGCGGCCAGGACGTGGCGGATGTAGTTCCTTTCGATCTGGTCGAGGGAGACGAGATCGTTCGAGAAGGGGCCCTTTTCGTCATGCTCAAGCGGAAGATTTTCCTTGAGGACGACGTCGCCCCGGGCGAGGATGACGGCCCGGGTGAGGGCGTTCTCAAGCTCCCGGACGTTGCCCCTCCATGGAAGCCCGGAAAGGCGTTCCATGACCTCAGGGGGGACCTTACGGACATTCCGCCGGAGGTCCCGGTTGATCTTTTCGAGGAGGTACGCTACAAGGTCAGGAATGTCCTCCCGCCTCTCGCGGAGCGGCGGCAGGGCGATCTCAACAACTTTAAGCCTGTAGTAAAGGTCTTCGCGGAAGCGGCCCTTCTCGATGAGGGACCTGAGGTTCTGGTTGGTGGCGGCGATGATCCGGGCTTCTGTCTTGAGGACCCTTTCGCCTCCGACTTTCATGAAATCCCGCGTTTCGATGACGCGCAGGAGCTTGGACTGCAGGTTTGGAGAGACGTCCCCGACCTCGTCCAGGAAGAGGGTCCCCCCGCCCGCGATTTCGAACTTGCCCTTCGTCTCGCAGACGGCGTCCGTGAACGCGCCCTTGACGTGGCCGAACAGCTCGCTTTCGAGGAGCGTGTCGGAAATCGCGGAGCAGTTGATGACGATGAACGGCTCGTCCCGGCAGGGGCTGTTGTAGTGGATAGCCTTGGCCACGAGCTCCTTGCCGGTCCCGCTTTCCCCCTGAATGAGAACGTTCGCCCGCGTGTTGGCCACCGAGCCGATCATCTTAAACACGGCCCTCATCTGGGGCGAGTGCCCGATGATGTTGTCGATCGTGTATTCCCTCTGCCGCTCTTCGACGAGGAAGCTGATCTTTTCCTCCAGGGCCCGGACCTGGAGGGCCTTGTCGATGGTCAGATCCAGCTCCGCCGCGTCCAGCGGTTTGACGAGGTATTCGTAGGCGCCGAGCTTGACGGCCTCGATGGTCGTCTTCATGTCATCGAAAGCCGTCATCACAAGGATGATGGCCCGCCGGTTCTTCTCCTTGATCCTGCGGAGGACATCCAGTCCATCGGTGTCGGGCAGCCGGACGTCGAGCAGGACGAGGTCCGGGCCGCATTCCTGGAATCTCCGGACGCCGCTCTCCCCATCTTCCGCGACGGTGATCTCGTAACCCCGCTTCGCCAGCTGGGAAGTCAGCGTCTTGCGAACCAGGGCGTCGTCCTCGATGATGAGAATGGATTTCATGTCCCCTCCTCGCAAGGAATGAGAATGACGAAAGAGGCCCCGCGCCCGCGTTTCCTGGCCAGCCGGATGGACCCGTTATGCTGCTCGACGATCTTCCGGGCGTTGGCGAGGCCCAGCCCGAAGCCTGCGGGCTTGGTCGTGAAGAACGGCTCGAAGACGCTGTCCCTGTGCTTTTCGGGGATGCCCGGGCCGTCGTCCGAGAGGAGGACCCGGATCCTTTTCCTGTCTCCGGAAGCGGCCATGTCCAGGCACACCGAGATGCATCCCCCGGGCGGGAGGGCCTCCTCGGCGTTGCGCAGGAGATTGAGAAAGACCTGCCGCATCTTGTCGCCGTCGACGAGGACGGGGGGCAGGCCGGGGGCGTAGTCCTTCTCGACCGTGATCCCCTTCCGGCCCAGCGAATCGCTGAGCGTCTTGAGCGACTCTTCGACGATCTGCTCCAGCGGGAACCTCTCCAGGTTGAGCTCGGCCGCCCGAGTGTAGTTGAGGAGCTCTTTGATGAACCTCTCGATCTCCCCGATGCCCTCGAGGGAAAGGCCGATGTGCTCGCGGTCGGCCGGGTCCAGGCTTCCCTCGGCCACTTTCTGGATGTTGAGCTTGACCGAAGTCAGAGGGTTCCGGATCTCGTGGGCGATGGTTGCCGCCAGCCGTCCGATGGAAGCCAGCTTCTCGGCTTGGACGAGCTTCCTGCTGGCCGTGTCCACCCGCTCCCGCGTCTGGAGGAGGTCCGCCGTCATGGCGTTGAAGCTGCGGGCCAGGTCGCCGATCTCGTCGCCGGCCGGGATGTCGATCGTGTGGGAGAAATCCCCTTGGGAGATCCGGACGGTCCCTTCGACGAGGTTCCGGACCGGACGCGTGATCCTCTTGGCCAGAAAGGCGGCTCCCAGAATGCCGAGGAGGACGCCGCCGAGCCCGATGAACGCCAGAACGGTCTGGATCTCTCCGATATCCCGGTACATCGGCTCGAGCGAACGGCCGATCTTGACGGAAGCCCATTTCAGCACGTTCCCCGGCAGGAAGATGGGGATCTCGACCTCGAGAATCCTCAGCCAGCGGTCCTGGAGGCGGATCCGCCGGACCTCCACGTACTGAGCGCCCGAACGGACATCCTCGGCGAAATGGCTGCGGCTCAGGATCTCGGGGTCGTCCCGGACCAGCCCGTTGGCGACGAAAGGCGTCCCGGCGCGGTTGTAAAAAATAATGTACGGGAGCTGCTCGTTGACCCGCTTGTCCACCTCATTCTGGATCGCCTCCTGGTCGTAACGGACGAGCGGCTGCAGGTTGACGTCCGCCAGGTTCTGGGCGATCAGGACGGCCCGGGCGCGGGTCTCGCCGAAGAGGATCCGGACTTCCCGCCGTTGGATGACGAAGAGGACGGCGCCGAACAGGACGCAGACCAGAAAGGTGATCGAGAAGACCAGCCGCTTGTAGATCGACAGCTTAATTTTCACCGGACCCGTCGCGCGCCTCGAGCCAGATATCCTTCGTGTCCAGGAAGAAAAACCCCAGGGCCGGAAGATCCGCGCCCCGGACGTTGGGAAGCAGGGCGAGTCTGATCCATTCCAAATACAGCGGAACGGCGGGGACGTCCTCGGAGAGGATTTGCTCCATCCGGCGGAACAAGTCGATCCGACGCTCCCAGCTCGCTTCGACCTCCGATTGCTCGAGCAGGGAATCCACGGCGGGATTCGAGTAGCGGGAATTGAGCAGATTGAAGAGGGACCGGGATCCGTACAGGGGAAGGACGATGTTTTCCGGGTCTGGGAATTCCATGTCCCACTCCAGGAATTTCAGGTAGGGCGTGCGCACGTCCCGGATATCTTCGGCCTGCTTGAGATATCTCACGTTCAGGCTGCAGCCCAAGGCGTCGAGTTGCCGCCGGAGCTCCCGCTCCAGGCTGGGGAATATGTCCTGTTTGGGCAGGGAAAAGACAAGCGTCAGGGACAGTCGCCCCCGCGTCTGGGGCAAGAGCCGGGTCAGGAGCGTGCGGGACTCGGCCGGGTTGCAGACGGAGTCCGTGCCCTTCGGAAAGAACCCGGGCAGGACAGTCGGGATGTAATTATCCATGACCTGCGGGACGGTGCCCGGAGCGTAGGCGGCCCCCGCGAGCTTGGCCTTGTCGATCCCGAGGGCGAGGGCCCGCCGGACCTCGGACCGGTCGAGCGGGGGGATGTCGCAGCTCAGGGCCAGAGAAGCGGAGCGCAGCGAGCTGTTCATCAGGATCTGGTACTTTTTTTGAATGAGGCTTTCCGACGTCACGGGCATGATTTGCACTTCGCCGTCCTCGAACTGGGCCTGAGTGAAGTTCGGGGAATACTCGAGGGCGTCGAGATATGGGACTTTCCCGAAGTATGACGGATTGCGCTCGAGCCTGACGCCGACGATCCTCCTCCTCGGGTCCCGGGCATCCCGAATCCAGGAGGCAAACTTGAAGGGCCCCGTGCCCACGGGCCTATCGAAGAAGGTTTCGCTCTTTTCGAGAAGCAGGTCCTTGGGCAGGACTTTGCAGTAGTACATGCCGAGGAGGTAAAGGCCGCCCGAGGCGTAGGACTTGATCCAATGGATCTCGAAGGTGTGCTTATCCGCGGCCCTGAAGCCTGCGACGTCCTTCGCCCTCCCCCGCCAGTATTCCTCGGCCCCCACGACCCGCGAAATGAAATACTGGTAGCTCGTGCTCCCCGGGCGTTTCTGGACCAGGCGTTCCAGGGAGAACTTGACATCCTCAGCGGTCACCTCCCGGCCGTCGTGAAATTTAACGCCCTTCCTCAGGGTGAAGGCGATCGTCTTGCCGTCATCGGATATCGTCCAGTATTCGGCCAGCGCAGGGATGACGCCGAAATTGCTGTCGAACCGGACCAGGCCGTCGTAGAGCTGCTCGATGATGAAATAGTGCGAGGGGAGGGCGGGGTCGAAAACCGGGTTAAACGGAGCCTGGTAGGCTTTGATCACGAGCGTGCCGCCGTTCTTCGGCTTCTCCTCGCGGCTGCTGAAATACGGGGAGTCGGCGGCCACGGCGGCGGACAGGCAGAAGCAACACAGGGAAAGACCCGCGATCCGCCGCGCATTCAACATGATGCGTCCATCATCATATCCAAATTCGGCCGAAATTACATCAGACGACCGGATACTCTCCTTCTCCTCTCCGGGGCGAAAAATAACGAGCAAAGTTCATGCCAAGCGGCGATAGCCCGGGCCCGTCCCTCGGATCGTCAATGCGAGCGGCTTCCAGGAGAAAAGGCCCCTAAAAACGTAAAAGAATTTTACAATTTGTTAGCCGTTTCCGGGCGAGATACAAACCCTCCGAGAGCCGGCGCGTATAGACCGCGTCGACCTCCCTATCCCCTTCTCAGCCTTTCGTTAGGACATAAAAGCAGCCGGCGGCCGGCCCCTGCCGTTTCCGGAAATCCACGACCTTGTAGCCCCGAGCAAGGTAAGCCGTAAAGGCCCGCCGGGTGTGCTGCCTCCAGTCGACGGGGATGCGCCTGACGTCGGGATCCTCGACGTCCGTCTCATGGAGCATCGTGTAAAAATCGAACGGGACCTGAATCAGGACGGGATCCGATCCGGGATCGAGGTCCGCGTCGCGGACGGCCTCAAGGAGGATGTCGCCCGCCCGGCCCTTGACGGGGACGTTCTCGACGCGGAACACCTGGGCGCCCGCCGCCTCGAACGGAATCCCGGTTGGCGGCGAGCTCTCCGTCAGGTTCCAGGACATGAGAAAACGGTCCGAAGCGACGTCGGAACGGTTGAGAAGGCCTCCGTATTCTCCATAGGTGGCGACGCGGTACTCCAGGACCTCCATTCGGAGCTGATGGATGTTTCTGTAGGCGTTGACGCTCGTGAGGGGATCGAACGTGCAGATGATCTCCCGGATCCCGAAGCGGTTCAGCACGACATCCCTCTGGAACTCCTTGATGCTCACTCCCAGGCCCCAGGATCGAAAATCCGGCCGGACGCCGGTGAACTGCGAATAGAATCGTAAGTTCGCGCTCACGCGGAAGCCGACGTCTTTGTCCACGACGCCCGCGAAGCCGTAGCTGAAGCCGACGAGATGCCCGGCGTCCGTCGGGAACCCGCCCCCCTCGCCCTCCCGGAAGGCCCCGATGAACAGGCTGGCCCCTTCAGCCAGATAGTTCTCGCACATCAGGTTGCGCGTCCCCGCCAGATGGTCTTCGGGAAAGCCCCAGATTTCCTCCCGGAGATCCTCGTATTTCTGATAATCCCCGGACTCGTGGGACGTCTCGACCCGGAGCAGAAACCTGCGGCCTTTGCGGGCGACGATTCTCGTGAGGCCGTCCATGGACGCCTCCTTATTGTATCCCACGGACTCCGGCCGATCAAACCGCCGGCCCGGTCGCGGCCGAGACCGCGGGACGGCGTTTGACCAGGGAGGGCCGTTATTATATCGTAAGAATCGGACCTCGGGTCCCGCCGGAAACAGAGGCGGGGCGGGGATGCCGGCCGGGAGAGACGGAGTGAAGCCCAAGGGCCCCCAAGCGCTCTACAGCGAGCCGAACATCATCACCCTCGCGCGCTTGGCGGGATCGCTCGCCTTCTTCGCCCTGGCCGTTCTCTGCGGCCGCGAGCTCTACAATTTCATCGGCCTCGGCGTTCATTGGCTGGGAGACGTCGCCGACGGCTGGTACGCCCGGACCTTCCGCCAGGAGACCGTGCTCGGGGCCGAGATCGACATCATCGCCGACCGGGTCGAGAGCCTGTTCTTCTTCGTCAATTTCATCCATTTCCATCCCGCCCTCTGTCTCCCCGTCATCGTTTATATCCTGGACTTTGCCTTCGTCGATTTCTACCTCAGCTATCAGTTCGTCAAGTACGACATCATCTCCATCAATTATTTCGGCAGGGTCGACCGGCGGGTCTACGCCCTCAATTTCAGCTCCCCCGCGAAGTTCTGCAACTCCACCGTCCCGCCCCTTATCCTCATCTTTTTCCCCAAGCTCTGGAGCCTGGCGCTGGCAGGAGCCCTGGCCCTGATCGCAGTGAAGGTTTATTCCATCTCGCTCCTCTGGAAGAAGCGTGCCGCCCCGCCGCCGTCGTCCGCGTAGATGGCCGCCCGGGCGAAGCCCGATCTCCGGCCGTTCCCGCCGCGAACGGGTTCCACCGGCTTTGACAGACAATCCGGCCCATGCTATAAGGTGGATTGATCAGCGCGAAGATGACGGACAACACGAGCCCGGCCCGGATTTCCTGCT
Source organism: uncultured Eubacteriales bacterium (assembly GCA_964551995.1). Lineage (GTDB taxonomy): Bacteria > Acidobacteriota > Aminicenantia > Aminicenantales > Saccharicenantaceae > DATKJS01. Next base: position 329,727 of record CAZKFD010000011.1, on the reverse strand, counting down.
TGATCAACCCCCTCGCGGCCAACTCCAAGTGGCTCCGGCGGAAGAAGCTCCGGGCCTACCTGCAAAAAAAACTCCCCGGCGAGATCCACGATGTTTCCGGGGACATGAGGACAACCGTCGAGAGGGCCAAAAAGGCCTCCTTCGACTCGGAAGTGATCGTGGCCATCGGCGGCGACGGGACGGTCGCTGACACCTTGCAGGGCATTTTTGAGGCCGGGAGGGACAAAAATGTCGTTTTCGGCGTCATCCCGTTCGGGAGCGGCAACGCCTTCCGGAAATCCTTCGGCATTCCCAAGAACCCGCGCCGGGCAATCGACCGTCTGGCCAGCGGAGTGCCGCGGACGATCGATCTCATGGAGATCGAGGGCCGCTATGCCGCATTCGCCAGCGTGGGCGCCACGGCGCGGGTCACGGGCGAGAAGCTCCAGCGCGATATCGGAGGGCTCTGGGGCCACGTGCTCGCCGCCCGCCGGCTCTTCGGCTCGCAGCGGAACGAAAAGGAAATCGAGCTCTTTGACGGCCTGGACATGTCCGGCCCTTTCACGCACAAGACCGTCAGGTCCCGCTTCTTCGACTGCGTCGTCGCCAAGACCAACTACTTCGGCTACAGTTGGCGCATCGCCCCTAGGGCCAGAGTCGACGACGGCTTCCTGGACGTCACCCTCTTCGAGCTCGGGCCCATCAAATATATCCTCCTTTTCCCCATGATCTACTTCGGTCTCTACCCCGGTCGCCGCCGGCACTTCAAGGCCAGGAAGGTCGTCATCAAAGGCCGGGGCCTGCCGATCCAGTACAACGGCGAATTCCTCGGGAACCGCGACAGCGTGGGATTCAGGGTCTTGCCGAAGGCGATCAGGATCGTCTGCCCTCCGGGGAAACGAGGCCGCAGGAAATTCGTCAACCCCGAGTGACGCGGGGGGGAACCGGCCCCGACGTCGGCATGATGATGGCTCCCGAAGCGAAGTCCCCCAAAACCTCCGCCCTGCCCAGCAGGTAGAGCCGGCCGACCAGCGCCCCGGTCGCGGCGTCGAGCTCGTGCGCGGAGGAATCCGCTCTCAGGCCTCTGATGCCGAGAGCGGCCAAGCCCCGGCGGAGGCCGTCCCTGTCGCGCCGGGCGCGCGGGATCCTCCAAACATCCTGGGCGCCCCCCGGGTACATTTCGACGGTCCTCATCCCCCTTCTCTCGAGTTCCTCGCGAAGCCTCATCCCCCGCTCCGTCAACCCGCGCATCGGCCCGAGCGTGATGGGAAAAAAAGGAATCTTCCTCCGCCGGAGCTCCAGGTCGCAGGGCCGGTAATGGGAATCGTTGCGCTCGTGGATGGAGGAACGTCCCGGCGGAAGATTGAGGGGGGCGTCGACGGCGATGAGGCCGGGCGCGACCTCGACGATGACGGCCAGGATCTCCTCGTCCGTGAAGAGCTCCCGGGTTTCTGCGTCGAGGCCGCGCAGGAGACAGAAGCCCGTCGCACGTCCGGGAACTCCGGCCAGGTCCAGGCCGACGACGACCGGTGTCTTTGCGCGCGCCGGGCCCATGAGAAGGATTTCATAGCACCGCCGGCCGACGGAGTCAAGGCCAGTCTCCGAGCGCGAGCCCCGCGGCGATGGACCCTTTCTATACGGTTGATTATCAACGAGAAGCAATGCGAACCGAGAGGAATGCGCATGCCTTTATCGAGGCCGCATTGGGTCCGCACCGGCTCGTCCTATCTGGGCGGCTGCCGGTCTGCTATAATGAGCCCGTCGAGGAGGGACCATGAAAAAAACCTTGATGTCGCTCGGCCTCGCCGTCGCGACCCTGTCGGCTTGCTCGCCTCATATCCACCTGGACTTCCTGGGCCAGGAGAAGATGGCCGAGGTCGTGCTCCTTCCCAGCCCGGCCAAGGACAAGGTCCTGATGATCGATGTCGAGGGGGTGATCACCGCCACCGTCGCCACCGGGCTCTTCTCGCGGGAGAAGAACGCCGTCTCCCGCGTTTACGAGCGGCTGGAGCGCGCAGCCGAGGATCCCCTGGTCAAGGCCGTCATCCTGAGGCTCGACACGCCCGGCGGCGAGGTCACGGCGAGCGATATCATCTTCCACGAGGTCCTGAGGTTCAGGGAGCGCACCCGCAAGCCGGTCATCGCCTTGATGATGGGCATCGCCGCCTCGGGCGGCTATTACATTGCCTCGGCCTGCGACCTCATCATGGCCCACCCCACGACCCTCACGGGGAGCATCGGCGTCATCTCTATTTTTCCCAACGTGGAAGACCTGATGTCCAAGATCGGCGTCAAGGTCAATGTCATCAAATCGGGAGAGGAGAAGGACTCGGGCGGCCCCTTCAGGGACATGACCGCAGAGGAAAAGAAGATCTTCCAGGCCGTCATCGACGAGTACTACCAGGATTTCCTGAACGCCGTCACGGCAGGCCGGAAGGGGAAGATCGCCCCCGAAGAGCTTCGGCGGATTGCCGACGGGCGGATCTACACGGCCCCGCAGGCCCTCCGCCTCAAGCTCGTCGACGAAATCGGCTATTTCGGCGACGCCTTCCGCAGGGCCCGGGACGCCGCCGGCCTCAAAGAGGCCCGCCTCGTCTCTTATACATACTATCCCCTAAGCCAGACGAACATCTACGCGAGCCGGCTCGGCGAATTTTCGACCCCCGACGAAAAGGCCCTTGAATCTGCTCTCTCTCTCCTCAAGACGGGATTCTATTACCTCTGGCTGCCTCAGGGGCGGTAAGGCCGGGCGGCCGAAGATGCGCCCTCCGGCTCCGCCTCAGCGGACCCGCAGGAAGGGCAAGTGCTTCCACCGGATGGACAGGACGTTGAAAACGGCCAGGACCACGAGGAGGATCCCGAGGAGCAGGAAGATCGTCCGGAACACCCGGACCTCGACCTTCTCGGGTGTTCTCAGGATCAGGCGGAGGAGGATGAAGTACCAGAAGGCGCTCCCGACGCCGCAGGCCAGGGCGAAGAGCACGGCCGAGAGGCGACCCCTCTCCACCCAGCCGTGGGCCACGACGAGACCCGCCGTCATCAGCCAAAAGGCCGCGATCGTCGGGCTCGAGATATAGAGAAGGATGGTCGCCAGGATGGGATGGATCTCCCTCTTGGCCCCGGCCGTGAATAGGACGGCCGGGTCGAACGTCCGGGCTTGGCGCAGGATCCCGACGCCGACCACAACGAGCACGACCGTCCCCGCCAGCTTCATGATCGAAGAGTACCTCAGGATGAAGGCGTTGACGAAAGCCGCCGCCTGGATGGCGATCAGGCTGTAGCCGATCTCCAGGGCGGACGAGGCCAGGGCCCCGGAATAGCTGCGGCGGAACCCATACCGGCACCTCTGGGTCACGGCCAGGATGCCGATGGGCCCAATGGGGACCGCGGCGACGAGGCCGGCGAAAAAACCCGCCAGGATCGCCAATCCCGCCCCCTCACTCCTTCTGCCGGGCGACAATCTCGAACTGGGGCGGCTTCAGCATGTGGGCTTTGACCGTGCATTGGTCGACGGCCTTCATGATGACGGGCTTGTACTTCTCCGGAAAGCCGGTCGGAAGGTCGATGGTGATGGTAATCTTTTCGATCATCTTGGAGACCGGCCCCTTTTCCGGAATCATGGTGACCCCCAGATCGCCGACCGGGATATGCCGCTCCTGGCAGAACGCCAGCGCGTAGAACCCCGCACAGGTGGCGATTGAGGCCAGAAACAGGTCGAACGGGGCGGGCGCGGTTCCGAGTCCCCCCTGGTGGACGGGCTGGTCGGTCTGGATGACAAAACCCTTGTATTCGGCGTTAACTTTGAGTCCGTCGCCGAAGCTCACTCTGATCTCATTCGGTGCCATTGCGACTCCTCTCATGGGCGTTAGATAGCGGGCCCCGGGGAAACCCCTTGCGGAACATGGCGAGGACAATGTCCCTGTCGTTGGCCGTCAGGACCATCCTCCGGAAGATATCCCGGACCCGCTCCGTTATGAACGCCCGGTTGGCATCGCGCATGAATCCCCGGCTATCCAGGAGGTCGCTGAAACGACGGCCTGCCTCTTCCTGCTCGGCATGGGTCAGAGGCCTGTCCCGTCGGGCGACCCCGGGCTCGTGGCCCCGTCCGGCGATCTCAAAAAGCGTCAAGGTCACGGCGACCCCCAGATTGTAGGAAGGCTGGCGGGCCGCCTGGGGAATGCGGAAGCGGATGTTGGAAAGCCCGATCTCGCGGGCCGTCAGGCCCGTCCTCTCGTTTCCGAAGACGAGCCCGACCCGGGTGTCAAGGGGATATTCGAGCGTCCGCCGGACGGCTTCGGAGACCGTGACCAGAGGGAAATCCCGCCGGATGCGGGCCGTCGAGCCGAGGACGAGGTCGAGGCCGTCCGCCGCATCGACCAGAGTCTCGAAAAAGCGGGCCGCGTCCAGGATGGAGTCCGCGTGGACGGCCGTCCGGTAGGCGGGGGCCTCGAACCGGTCGAGCCCGACAATCCTCAGGTCGGAAAACCCGGTGTTGGCCATCCCCCGGGCCGCCAGGCCGATGTTTTCGGGGCTGTCCGGGCGGACTAAGATCACGGCAAAGCGGTCCAGACCGGCCGGCCAAGGCCCGGCAGCGGAGATGGTCGCCGGGGGTCTTTCCATTTCAACGGATTATAGCCGAGCCCGGAGAAAAAGGCCAGGCCGCGGGGCCCCGCAGCGGTCCAGCTCCATTGACGTTCCCCCGAGAACAATGGTATACATTGTTGCGCTCCCCCGGGGAAGAATCGTACGGGCCCCCGCATGGCCCGCGGCGCGAGGTGAAAATGACCGGCAAGAACAAGCTGGAAGACCTCTTCCGCAAGCACGGGTTCACGGATTTCCGCTGGATCGACCCGAAGGAGATCGTCCTCGGGCAGTGGGTTCGGATGAAGTGCCTCTACGGCTGCGTGGAATACGGCCGGACGGCGACATGCCCCCCGCATACCCCGTCGGTCGGCGAGTGCGAACGGTTTTTCCGGGAATACCGCCGCGCCGCCGTCTTTCATTTCGAGAAGACGGTCGAAAGGCCCGAGGACCGTCACGTCTGGAGCCGCAAGCTCAACCTGGCCCTGCTCAAGCTCGAACAGGAGATTTTCCTAGCCGGCTTCGTCAAGGCTTTCCTCCTCTATTTGGACAGCTGCAACATCTGTCCGGAATGCTCCGGCGACCGAGCCGGCTGCAGGAACCCGAAACAGGCCCGGCCGACCCCGGACGCGCTGGCCGTCGACGTCTACACCACGGTCCGGAAGCTGGGCTATCCCATCGAGGTCCTGTCCGACTATAAGCAGGCCATGAACCGCTACGCTTTCCTGATGGTTGACTAGGTCAGGGCGTTCCCCGACGTCCGCCGGACGCTCGGATTGACAGCGCGGAGCGCTTCGGCTATAAAAGAGGCGCCGAAAGCGAATCCGCAAAATCACTCGGGAGGAACGCGCATGATCACGGTGAAACAAATCCTCGACGAAAAAGGTTCATCAGCCTGGACGATAGTGCCGGACGCGAAGGTCATCGACGCCCTCAAGCTCATGGCCGAGAAGGAGGTCGGCGCGCTGATCGTCATGGAAGGCGAGGAAATCGTCGGCATCATCTCCGAGCGGGACTACGCCCGGAAGATCATCCTCAAGGGGCGCCACTCCCAGGACACCCCGGTCCGGGACATCATGTCGACCCACATCTACGGCGTCAACCTGGACACGACGGTCGACGAGTGCATGGCGCTCATGACGGACAAGCGGATGCGCCATCTCCCCGTCTGCAAGGACGGCCGGCTGGCCGGGATCGTCTCCATCGGCGACGTCGTCAAGGCCATCATCGGCCATCAGAAGGTGACGATCGAGAACCTCGAAAACTACATCATGGGCAAGTATCAGTAGGGACCGGAAGGGCGCCCGCCGGAGGAACTGCCCCCGGAGCCGGTCCCTCTTTTTTCAGAATTCCATGAGCCCCATCTCCCGGAGGCCGAGGAAGGCCGCGCCGAGGACGCCCGCGGAATCCCCGAGGACAGCCTTGAGGATCGGGATCCTCCGGCCCGGGATGCCGAAAAGGGCCCTGTTCATGTGAGGGGGGACGCCTTCGTACCAGAGCGGGATATTCGAAACGCCGCCGCCGAGGACGATCGCCTGAAGGTCCAGGACGTTGACGCAGTTGGCGAAGATCTCGCCCATGATCCGGCAGGATTCATCGAACAGCTCCCGGGCCCGGGGATCGCCCTCTTCCGAGCAGCGGAAGATCTCCTGCGGGGGCATGGCCGTCCCCGTGAGCTCCCGGTAGCGCCGCGTCAGGCTGGGGCCGGAGAGGTAGGCCTCCCCGCATCCTCTCCGGCCGCACTCACAAAGCCGGCCGTTGATGTCGATCGACGTATGCCCGATCTCGCCGGCGTTTCCGTTGGGCCCGCGGTGGAGCCGGTTCCCCAGGACGAGGCCGGAGCCCATGCCTGTCCCCAGGATGACCGCCATGACCGTATCATATTTCCCGTGGCATTGGGCGAAGAACTCGGCCAGCGCCAGGCAGTTGGCGTCATTCTCGACGATGAGCGGCACCGGGAGCTTCGAGCGAAGGAGGCTGATGAGGCCCGGCTTTTCGTAGAGCGGCGTGTGCGGGGCGCCGTACATGATGTCGTCGCCGGGGTGGTAGGTGCCGGGCGTGCCCATGCCCACGGCCTCGTACGGCACTCCCCCGGCCGTTGCGGCCGCGAGCTCGAGGATGTTGGAGACGACGCTGTCCCGGCCGCGGGCGGGCTCGGACGGCCGGCGCTTGCGGGCGAGAATCTTGCGGTCCTTGTCGACGAGACAGGCCTCGACCTTCGTCCCGCCGAGATCGATCCCCATCGCGAGCCGGCCCATCCGTCTTCTCCGGCGATATTCTATGCGAGACGCGTCACGGAGGCAACCGCTCAACGATATGAGGCCCGTTCCTGCGGCCCGCCCGGCGGCCCTGAGCGGCCTCAGGCATTCGGAAAAGCGGCCGAAATGTCGACATTGCGTTTTGACCCCGACTCGGCTAAAGTGATCCACGGCGAAGGCTGGGGATCGCTGTCCCTGAGGCCGGCGGCAGGGCCGGTTCGCTATTGGATTATGAAAGAGGCCGGAGGGGCACGCAGGCCGTGATCGACGAGGACCGGGCGGCGGAGAAAGAGGTCATCAAGGGACGAGTCTGGTTCCGCAGCATCCTCGGCGTCACGATCCTCGTCGTTTTGCTCCTCGCCTCCGCCGGCCGCCTCGACTACTGGCAGGCCTGGCTCTACATTGGCATCAACGTCTTTTTTCTCGGCCTGACCAACTGGACGCTCCGGGACAATCCCTCCCTGCGTCATGAGCGCATGTTTCCCGGACGCGGCGTGAAAGCCTGGGACAGGGTTTACTGGGCCGTCTCGACGCCGCTCTACTTCGTGTCTCTGATTCTGGCGGGAGTGGACGTCGGCAGATTTCAATGGACGGGCCGCCCGCCGGCGGCCCTCTATCTCGCGGTCATCCCCCTCTACTGCTCGGGCCATGCGCTCATGCTCTGGGCCAAGCGCGTCAACCGTTACTTCTCGAGCGCCGTCCGGATCCAGACCGACCGCGGCCAAACCGTCTGCTGCGACGGCCCCTACCGGCGTGTGCGACACCCAGGCTATCTGGGAGGGCTAGCCTTCGGTCTGAGCGCCCCACTCCTCCTCGGTTCCGTAGTGGCTCTCATCCCCGCCTTTTTGGCTGCCTTAGTCCTCGTCGTCCGGACCGGGCTCGAGGACAATACGCTCCTCGACGAACTCGAGGGCTACAAGCAGTACGCGAATTCGGTGAAATACCGGCTCCTTCCCTATGTCTGGTGAATATCCGAGGAAGCCGGGAGGTCCCGTCCCCCGCCGACGGGACCGCGGAGCCGGCTCGGGAATCGTGTAAAATAGAGAATCCCATGGAGATCGTCCTGGCCTCGGCTTCGCCCCGCCGCCGGGAGCTCATGGCCCGGGTCACGCCGGAGTTCCGCGTCTTCCCGGTTGCCGTCGACGAGACTTCGATGCCGGAGAAGGACCCTGTGCGCTTCGCCGTCGCGGCCGCCGTCCTCAAGGCCCGGACCGCGGCCGAATCATTCCCGCGGGACGCCGTCATCGCCGCAGACACGGTCGTCGCCCTCGGCTACAGGATCCTGGGCAAGCCGCGGAACCGGGAGGAGGCCCGCGGCATGATCCGGGCGTTGTCCGGCCGGCGCCACCGGGTGGTCACCGGCCTCGCTTTCTACCACAAGGACGAGGGCCGGCTCCTCACGGGCTACGACCTGACCTATGTGACGTTCCACCCCCTCACCGAAGAAATGATCGAGGGCTACCTCGCCCGCGAGGACTTTCTCGACAAGGCCGGGGCCTATGCGGTCCAAAACGTGGGCGACGCGTTCGTCCGCCGGCTCAAGGGGGATTACGACAATGTCGTCGGTTTCCCAGTGAAGAAGGCGGCGGCCATGCTCGCCCGCTTTCTGGCGCCGCCCCTGACGCTCGGTGTCGAGGACATCGATTTTCCCGGAAGCCGGGGGATCGGGTCGCACGGGGGCCGAACCGTTCTCATTCCGGGCGCGGTCCCGGGCGACGAGGTCCGCGTCCAGATCGTCGGAGAAAGACAGGGCGGCCTTCTGGCCGAAACGATCCGGCTGGAGAAGCCATCGCCGGCGCACGTCGAGCCCCGGTGCCCCCATTTCTGGACCTGCGGCGGATGCGCCTTCCAGCATATCTCGTACCCCGCCCAGCTCGAGCTCAAGCGCCGGCATCTGCGGCGCGTCTTAGACGGAGCGGTCGCCGCAAACGGCGGGGCAGCCGAGGTGCTCCCCGTCACTCCGTCTCCCGAAATTTACCATTACCGGAACAAAATGGAGTTCGCTATCGCCGAGCGATGGGGGGAGCTCGTCATCGGGCTCCGCGAAAAACGGGAAGCGCGGCGAAGGTCCCGGAGCCGGACGGCCGCTCTTTCGCAATGCCCCATCTTCGGCCCCGCGGTCGAACCGGTCTTCCGCGAGGTCCTGGCCTTCGCCAAAGAAAGCGGCCTCTCGGCCTACAACGCGCGGACGGGAGAGGGATGCTTGCGGCACCTGGTCCTGCGCGAGTCCAAGCGGACCGGGGAGCTCATGATCGCCCTCGTCACCGCGCCCGGAGCGGCGGCCGATTGGGGCCGCCTCGCGGAAAGGCTGGCCGCCGCATATCCTCGCCTGAAGGGCTTCGCCCACGCCGCGAACAACCGGAGATCGGACGTCGTCAGTTTCGAGGAGACGGCGTTTCTCTGGGGCTCCTCCGAAATCGAGGAGAGGCTCGGCGACATCGCCTTTCGCATCCGACTCCCGACGTTCTTCCAGACGAACACGGCAGCGGCGGAGATCCTGTACGCGAAGATCGCGGACCTGGCAGATCTCGACGCCGAGAGCCGCCTCCTGGGCCTCTACTGCGGCTCCGGGGCCATCGAGATCTCGCTCGCGCGACGGGCCGGGCATGTGACGGGGGTCGACTCGCTCCCGGAGAATATCCGCGCGGCGCAAGACAACGCGGCCGCAAACGGAATCCTGAACTGCGACTTTATCGCCGGGACGGTCGAAGCCGTCCTCAAAGAAGGCCGGGTCGGGACTCCGGACGTCCTCGTCCTCGATCCGCCGCGCCCCGGCCTGTCCCCCCGGGCTATGAAGCAGGTCCTGGCTCTCGAGGCTCCCAAGATCGTTTATGTCTCCTGCAATCCGGAGGCGCTGGCCCGGGACCTCGGGTCGTTCCTCGCGCGCAGCTACCGAATCGTGGCCATCCATCCCTTCGACTTTTTTCCCCACACGCCCCACCTCGAAACCCTGGCGATCCTCACAAAGCAACCATAATCCCGCCACGACAGGAGCCGCGATAACCTCAGAGCTTTCCTCATCACTAGGTCACCCCCAATTCCCCTAAGAAATTTGCCGGTGGAGTCGAATGGGTTGACGCCAAGCGGGTGGTGGCGAGGCCACCACCCGGATCTTCAGGGCATTATGAGGACCCATCCGACCTTATTCGACGGTGCGCGTGGCGATGACGTCGACGCCCGTTCCGAGGACATCGGTGATGAGCACCTTGCCCCTCCGGACCGGCGGCTCCGGCCTGAGCTTCGCGATCTCCCTGAGAATCGGGAAGAGCATATCCCGGGGCACACAGTCGCTCAGGCGGACCGAGACCATTCGCGTCTTTGATCCTCTGACCGGAACGGACGTCGCCAGGTTGCGCTTCGGATAGAGGACCTCCTCGGTCGCGAAGCCGATCCCCTTCTCGCATTGGTTCCCCCGGACCTCGAGCCCGCGCTCCGTTCGGCTGACCTCGAGCTCGCAGCCGACCGGACAAAGGATACACGTCAGGCGATCTGGAGACGCCGGGCTACTCATGGCATTCGACCTCCAGTTCCTCCTCGACAGCCGGTCTGATCCTGATTCTCTGGAGCTCCGAGGGCACGAGCCGCCCGCACTTCTTTTGGGCATAGACTTTCCCCGAGGCCAGGCCGCAGACGACGACCCGGCAGTTCCTCAGAGGACGCGAAACCCGGAAATTCAGGCCCGCGTTCGCCGTCCCCTTCCGGATGAGCTGGGGCAAAACGTAGCGTATGTTCCGGCCCGGCGAGAGCCGGAGGCCCGGGCCGCGGGAGATCTCACCGCTGGCGTATCGGAACGCAGAGGCCCCGGCCACGAAACCCTCGTGCGAGGCGAAGTCGGCCACGTCATGGATGTGGAGGACGTTGCCGCACGAGAAGATGCTCGGGACCGAGGTCATCAGCGTTTCGTCCACGACCGCCCCCCCAGTGAGCGGGGAGAGTTCGACCCCGGCCCTCTTTGCGAGCTCGTTTTCCGGGATGAGCCCGACCGACACGAGCAGGGTGTCGCAGCGAACCTCGCGCTCGGAGCCCGGGACGGGCCTGAGGTTCCCGTCGACGCCGGCGACGACGACGCTCTCCACCCGGTCCCGCCCCCGGACCTCGATCACGGTGCTCGAGAGGGCGAGGGGGATGCCGAAATCCATCAGGCATTGTCGGACGTTGCGCTCGAGGCCGCTCGTCCAGGGCAGGAGCTCGAAAACACCCTTGACGGCGATCCCCTCGAACGTCAGACGGCGGGCCATGATGAGGCCGATGTCGCCGGAGCCGAGGATGACCGCCTCGTGTCCGATGCGGACGTTCTGGAGGTTGACGAGGTTCTGGGCCGTGCCGGCGGTGAAGATGCCGGCCGGCCGGGTCCCAGGGATCTCGATCATCTCCCGGGTCCGCTCGCGGCAGCCCATGGCCAGGACGACGCTGCGCCCCCGGATCGTCCGGTAGCCCGAGCGGGCGTTGACGCGAAGAAGGCCGTCGGACGAGAGGTCCAAGGCCATGGCTCCCGTCTCGCAGCGGATGCCTTCGCGGACGACGTCATCGATGAGGCGCTCGGCGTACTCGGGGCCTGTGATCGAGTCGTGGTACAGGAAAAGCCCGAAGCCGTCGTGGATGCACTGGTTGAGAATGCCGCCGAGCCGCTTGTCCCGCTCGATGAGAAGGACGTCGCCGGCTCCGGCCCGCCGGGCGCCCAGGGCCGCCGCCAGCCCGGCCGGTCCGCCCCCGATGACGACGACGTCATAAAGGGAGGCAGTCTCTCCGGGAGGGGATTGTCCCCTTTCTTCCCCCATGCCGCGCTCCCGCGCGGGGTCAGCCGTCGTCGCGCTGACGCTCTTGACCGCCATCTATTTCTTGATCCTTCCGTAAAAAAGACGCGATCCTCCGCCGCGCTTCGTGATCTTCTCGAGGGGGAGGCCTTCTTCCTGCATGATCTCGACGATCCTCGGCGTGCAGAAGCCGCCCTGGCACCGGCCCATGCCGCAGCGGGTCCGGCGCTTGACGGCGTCCATCGTCCGCGCGCCGAACGGGTTGCCCAGGGCGGCCACGACCTCGGCGCGCGTCACGTGCTCGCATCGGCAAACCATCTCGCCCCAGTCGGCGTCTTTCCGGACCCGCTCGGCCCTCTCCCGGTCCTCCAGAAAGGCGAAACGGGGAGACCGAGGAAGCTCCGGAATGAACTCGAGTTTTTCGCGGAGGTCTCTTCTCGCCCCGATCATGCCGACCACCATCTCCGCGATGGCGGGCGACGACGTCAGCCCGGGCGACTCGATCCCGACGAGGTTGATCCAGCCCGGCCGCACCGCGCTCTCCTCGACGATGAAGTCGCCGAATTTCTCCGCGCCCCCGGGGCCGACGATCTTGGGCCGGATGCCTGCGTAGCTGTGGATGAGCGGCGCCCGCCGCAGCTCGGGCATGAGACGGGCGGCTTCGTCCTTGAGCTGCTCCATGACCGGCCGCGTCGACGCCGTATCCCGCCTGTCGGACACGCGCTCGGCGCTCGGCCCGAGGAGGACGTTGCCCTCCATCGTGGGCGTAATATGGATGCCCAGCCCCGGGTCGTCCTTCGGCGGAACGGGATAGAGCGGAAGTCGGAGCCGGAAGCCGGGGTCCTTGTCCGTGACGAGGTATTCGCCCCGGTAAGGGAAGATCCTGTAGTCCGTGATGCCGGCCAGGCGGGCGACCTCGTCGGCGAAGAGTCCGGCGCTGTTAACGACGCACGGGGCAGAAAAGGACCCTTTCGGAGTCCCGAGATGAAAGTTCGAACCGCGGAACGAGACCATCTCGACCGGCGCCTCGAGGAGCAGCCGGGCGCCGTTCCGCAGGGCGCATTCCGCGAGAGCGACCGTGAATTCGTAAGGCGAGATGATGCCGGTGTGCGGCGAATAGAGGGCCCAGCGTCCGCGCGCCAGAGGCTCGAGCTTCCGGATCGCACTCGCGCCGACGACCTCCAGGTCCGGCGTTCCGCTCAGGTTCCCCTGGGCCTTGAGCTCCTCGAGACGGGGCCGCTCTTCGTCCGTCAGCGCGATGATGAGCTTACCCGTTTTGCGGTGAGGGACACGAAGCGCCGCGGCGAGTTTGTAGATCTTCCCGAGTCCCGCGACGTTTGTCTTGGCCTTGAGCGAGCCGGGCGGGACGTTGAAGCCGGCGTGGATGACGCCGCTGTTGGCCTTGGTGATCCCCTCGGCGAGGTCGGCCTCCTTTTCGAGGAGCAGGATTCTCAGAGCGTAGCGCGAGAGCTCGTGCAGGACGGCGCAACCGACAACGCCGCCGCCGATCACGATGACGTCGTAAGAAGAGGGTTCTTCTTCACGGGACGGCCTTCGGCTGCCGGAACCTGATCGCGCCATGGTCTTTCGAACGTCCCATCATACCAGAAGACGGTCCGCTTGGAAAACCCGGCGCGCGCAGCCCGCCCGCACCCGTCTCAGGAGAGATAGGCGGCTTCGAGCTCCTTGAGGAGACGGTGGTATTCTTCGTGCTTCCCGTGTCCGACGAGCTTCTCCTCGACCTCGGCGAAGCAGGTGGCCAGCTCGTCCTGCTGGGCGGCGGACAGCCGCTCGTCGGCCATGGGATAGAGGATGTTGTCCTCCTTGAAGATGTGCTGGGTGAGAAGCGCGCCGTAGTTCCGGGCGTTCTCGGCGAACCGGGCCCCGACGCGGCGGTCGCCCTGCCTAATCCCCGCCAAGGCCTCGGCCATCGACTGAACGAAGCCCCGCCCCATGACGTGCTCGCTGAGCATCACGCCCAGGGGGCCGGCGCGTCTGGGGATGCCGGCCTTCTCCATCGCCGGAAAGAGCAGGTCTTCTTCCTTCCCGTGATGGCATTTGTCGGCAAAGACCCGGATGAAGTCCACGGCTCTCTCGAGGTGGCCCGGCTCGACCGTCTCCCCCGCTTCGAGCCTGTCGCTCATTTTCTCCAGAATCCGGATCATCAGGAGGATAGCCTGATGTTCGGCGCTGAGTTCCTGCGTGGGTTTCATGGTTTTCTCCTTGGATTCCGGCGGGAGGCCGCCGGCCGTGTATGGGATGGACATCCCTTCCCGCCGCCGCGCGCCCCTCCGAGGCTCCTGGCCGCCGTCCCGCCGCTGAGGAGCGAGGCGACGGACACGCTCTCGAGCTCTTCGACGAAACGGCCCTCGAGCCGGCTCAGGGTCCTGCGCAGAGGGCAGGACTGGATATCCCGGCATATCTTCTCCCTGAACAGGCAGTCTCGAAAGGCGATCTCGCCTTGGAAGATCCGGAGGATGTCGACGAGACCGATTGCCTCAGGCCGCCGGGCGAGGGTGAAACCCCCGCCCTTGCCTTTTCGGGAAACGACAATCCCGTTCCGGGCCAGGGTCTGCATAATCTTCCGGAGGTAGGGGCGCGGTATGCCGAGCGTCCCCGTCAGTTCCGAAACGGCCGCGGTTTCACCGGCTCGCCGCCCGGCGATGGTGAGCAGCGCCTTGAGGGCGTGATCGGAGTCGCGGTTGATGAGCTTCATCGACGCTCCTTCCTGCTATAATGATACTTATTTAGTATCATTAGTCAAGCCCCTATCCCCGCGTCTCTGCGGCGGGGCGGGCCGCGCCGTGATGACGGGGTTGGGGGAAGCGAATTATTGGCAACGGCGCGGGAGCCGATCAGCAAGTCGGCGGGCCGATTCAGCGCTCCGGGCGCGAGGGCTCGATGACGGCCGTTTTCTTCGTCTCAAGCGTGCCCGCGGGCCCGAGCAAGGCCGCCAGTCCGCCACTCGAGAGCCAGCTTCTGGCCCGGCTGTCCCCTCGGAGATAAGCGTCCCAGAAGGCGGTTGTGGCCTGGCGGATAAGGTCCTGGAAGAAAGCGTCCTTCTCCCCTGCCCCCAGGATGCCGTTCCGCGGCCGGCCAGAAAAGACCGTGTGGTCGCCGCCGGTGAAAATCACCAGGTACTGCTCGGGCGCGGTGATGTGATCGAAGGGCAGCCTGCGCTCGGCCGCTTCGGTCTCGCCGATGGGGCTGTCGTCGAGAGTGCCCGTCATGTGCAAACACGGGACGGTGATGCCGCCGAAGGTCCTGTCCAGGTCGCCTTTGGACCAGGGAACCGGAGCGCTCATCGGAATAGCGGCCTTGATCCGGGGATCGGAAAAGCCGATCGCCCCGCCGCCGGGCAGAATGAAGATCTGTCCGACGGCCACCAAGGTCGTGTTGGCCCCGGACGAATGGCCGGCGAGCCCGATCGTTTCCAGATTGACGCAGCCCCGGAACGGGCCCGGCTCCCGCGTCAGATCGGCCATTTCGTCCAGGACGAAACTCACATCGCGAACCCGGTTCACGGCGTTCTCCGGCCGGATGGCGGCCTGACGCATGGCCTGCATGGGCTGATCTTGGTCGCGCCAGACGGCGTCATCGCTCCCGAGGTGCTGGATGTGGAGACTGATGTAGCCATAGGAGGCCCAATGCCGGCCCAAGTATTCATAGCCCTCCCGCGACCCGCCCAGGCCGTGCGAGAAAACGACGAGCGGAGCCGGCTTGTCGAGGTCGGCCGGATAGTAGATCTTAACCGGCACGGCGCGGTCGCGCCGCGCGTCCTGCCAGTCATAGAGCACGGTCCGGACTTCGTGGGGGCCCGGGGCCTTCTTATACTCCGGCTTTGGCTGGGCCGCAGCGGAAGAGACCGTCAGGAGGGCCAGGCCGAGCCAGAGCGCGGCCCGGCCGCCGTCGCCCTTCCCTCTGGTTCGGTTCTCCGTCATCATCCGTCTCCCGAGCATGGAAAAGACGTCTCGGAGGGAATTCCGGGCAAAACCCTGCCCCCCGTACATCTGTATATTTTGTCGCCGCCAGGGTCGGAGGATTGACTCATCAATACAGCCCGGTCGAGCCGAAGCCGCCTTCCCCGCGCGGAGTGTCGTCGAGCTCGTCCGATTCGACGATGCAGACCGCCGTCACGGGTTGGATGAGCATCTGGGCGATCTTCATGCCCTTCTTGATATCGAAGGGCTTTCGCCCCAGGTTGATCATAACCACCTGGACTTCGCCCCGGTAGCCGGCGTCCACGACTCCCGCGAGGCGATGAATCCTCTTCAAGGAGATCCCGCTCTTGTCCCAGATGAGGCCGACGAAGCCGGCGGGGATGGCCACCTGGATGCCCGTCGGAACGGCGTAGGCTTCGCCAGGGGCGAGTTCGCGATCGACGACGGAGAAAAGGTCCAGGCCGGCGTCGCCGGCATGACCGTAGGCCGGGAGTTTCGCCTCGGGGTGGACGCGTTTGACTCTGAGTTCCATGGTCGCCGCCTTCTTTCCCAATGAAGAGGGGCTGTGCCCTTTCCGTATTATGAAAGAGGGACCGTCTCCTGCACAAGCAGTCCTTTCAGTCTAAGCGGGGCCCTCGAGACGGGCGTCTTTGAAATAGGGTCGGGCCGCCTCGACCAACTCCTCCAGTTCCTCCCGGCCATAGGGCTTTTTCTCGAGGTAGGCTGGGTCGATGGTCGTGTGCGGCACGAACTGCTGGATGAGATAGCTCTCCGCCCCCGAGAGCCACTCCCCGATCTTAACGATGTCCTCCTTCTCGATCAAGCCCGGAATGACGGTCGTGCGGAACGTTGACCGGACTCCCGAGCCGCGGACCAGGTCCGCACTACGGACGATCGCTTCGACCTCGACGTTCGACCGGGTCACCTCGCGGTACCGCTCGAGCGGTGCCTTGATGTCCATGGCCACCCAGTCGAAAAGCCCCTCCCGGAGGAGTTTCTCCAGCCGTTCGGGAAAGGAGCCGTTCGTGTCCAGCTTGACGAGCAGGCCGCGGTCCCGGACGACCCTCACCAGGTCCTCGACGTCCTCGTGGAGCAGGGGCTCCCCGCCCGTGATGCAGACGCCCTCGAGCCAGCCCCGGCGGCCGTCGAGGTAGGAAAGGAAGATCTCGACGGGGATCGTCTGGATCGCCTCCGGCCTGAGCACGAGGTCGGCGTTATGACAATACGGGCAGCGGAACGTACAGCCGCCGAGAAAGACCGTCGAGGAGATGTGGCCGGGGAAGTCGCGGCTCGAGAACTTCTCTAGGCCTTTGATTTCAACCACTGGTCCAGCTCCTCGGAGGAGTTGATAACGGCCCGGACGAGGCCCTGATCATTGAGGATGAGCGTGGGCAGGACGATCGCCCCCTTGTCGTCGCGCCGGACGTGCCGGATGAACTCGCGGATCTTGGCCTTCCCAGGCGGCTGGATGAGGCTGTACTCGGTGTAAGCAAAGCCCCTGTCGCCGAGCGTCCTCTTCAGGTCCTCGCACTTCAGACAGTTCGGGTAAGTGAACAGATAATAATCCATCGGCCGCTCAGGCGATCTTCGTGTACGGCGTCCGGTCGCTGAACTCCTGCTGCTTCCCGTCGTTCCAGGTCCGGACCGGCCTGAGATAGCCGACGATCCGGCTGTAGACCTCGGTCTCCGTGCCGCATTGAGGACATTTCGCGTGCTCCCCCCGGATGTAGCCGTGGTTCATGCAGACGCTGAAAGTCGGGGTGATCGAGAAGTAGGGAAGTTTGGTCTGGGCGATCCGTTGGACGAGCTTCTGGCAGGTCTCGACGTCGATGGACTCGGGCAGGAAGGCGTGGAAGATCGTCCCGCCGGTATAGAGCGTTTGGATATCGGCCTGGTGCTGGATGGCCTCGAAGATGTCCCGGGTCGAGTCGACGTTGAGCTGGGTGGAGTTCGTCAGGTAGGGATGTTTCTCCGTCCCCGAAGCGTAAATGCGGGGGTATTTCTGCTTGTCGAGCCGGGCTAGGCGGTAAGAGGTCGATTCGGCCGGCGTCGCCTCGAGATTGTAGAGGTGCCCTGTCTCCTCTTGGAACTGGCGAAGCACGGTCCGCATGAACATGAGCGTTTCGAGGGCGAATTCGCGCCCTTCGGGCGTCCCGATCCCCTTCTTGAGGAAGTTCGTGCAGGCCTCGTGCATGCCGCAAACGCCGATCGTCGAGAAGTGGTTGTCGAAGTGCCCCAGGTAAACCTTGGTGTAGGGCATCATGCCCCGCTCCAGGATGTTGTTGACGATCTCTCGCTTGGCCTCCAGGCTGTCCTTGGCCAGGACCATGACATCCCTGAGCCGGGCAAAGAAGTCCTCCTTCGACGTCGCCTCGAAGCCCTGCCGGTTCAGGTTGATGGTCACAACGCCGATCGACCCCGTCGAATCGCCCGGCCCCCAGATGTTGCCGGGCCGGCGCATGAGCTCGCGCTGGTCGAGATTCAGCCGACAACACATGGCCCGGATGTCGCCCGGGTTCATGTTCGTGCCGATATAGTTCTGAAAGTAGGGGATGCCGTACTTGGCCGTAGCTTCAAAGAGGAGCTTCGCCTTGGGCGAATCCCAGTCGAAATCCCGGCTCAGGTTGTAGGTCGGGATGGGGAAAGTGAAGACCCGCCCCTTCATGTCGCCCTCGATCATGATCTCCAGGAAAGCCTGGTTGATCCAGTCGACCTCCTTCTGGTAATCTCCGTAGCAGGAGCCGAGCTCCTCCCCGCCGATGAGGACCTTCTTGTTCTTCATGTCGTCCGGGATCGTCCAGTCGAAGGTCAGGTTGGAGAACGGCGTCTGCCAGCCCCAGCGGCAGGGGACGTTGAGGCCGAAGATGACCTTCTGGATGTCCTGCTTGACGTCCTCGTAGGTCAGGCGGTCGTGGCGGACGAACGGGGCGAGGAACGTGTCGACGCTCGAGAAGGCCTGGGCGCCCGCGAACTCGGCCTGCATTGTGCCGATGAAATTGACCATGTGGAGGGTGAGGGTATCGAGGTGTTTGGCGGGGTTCGAATGGACTTGGTTGGGCACGTGGCCGAAGCCGCGCCGGATGAGGCTTTCGAGCGACCAGCCAGCGCAGTAGCCGACGATCGGATAGCTGAGGTCGTGTATATGGAACACGCCCTCTTCGTGGGCCCTCTTGACCTCCTCGGTGTAGATCTGGTTGAGGGCGAAGTTGGAAAGGACCTCCCCGGAGACGCGGGCGTTCAGGCCCGAGAAGCTGGTCACGCCCTCGTTCGAGTTCTCCCGGACTTTCCAGTCGGCGTTGTTGATGTAGTCGCGGATCAGCCGCTCGAGGTTGATGCCCGTCTTCTTGGCTTCCCGAATGCCCTTGTGCTTCTCGCGGTAGAGAATATAGGCCTTGGCGACATCGTGGTAGCCCTGTTTCATCAGGACCATTTCCACGATGTCCTGGATTTGCTCGACGGAGGGAACCGTGTAGCCGCCGAATTTCTCCTCAATCATGAAGGTCACGATGTCGGAGGCGGTCTTGGCGATGGCCCGGTCCTTGATGCCCTGACCCTGCATGGCCTTGAAAATGGCGTTCGTGATCTTGTCCTGGTTGAAGTCCGTGATGGTGCCGTCTCTCTTCTTGATTCGGGCGATCGTGCTGACCATGAAAAGCCTCCCTCCTTCCGTCGCTCAGCGGCCTGTGATTTCCGCGGGGAACATGCTAAAATCAAGACGCGTCAAAGCCATGATCAAAGCCAAACGGCGTTCCCTTCCGTATCCCATATCTTGTGTGGAAAACCAGTGAAAAATACCAAATGTTGTATTTTTCTGCGGTGAATCTACACCCAAAGAAAGGGGCTTGTCAAGGGCTTTGGCGATGATTTTTATAAGTTGTTGAGGCGGCTATGGATAGTCTCGAAATCCGGACGCAAAAGCGGGAAGAGATCATCGACATCACGCGCGCCGTGGCCAAGATCGCGGCCGCGTCGGGCCGCAGGGACGGAGTGTGCACCGTCTTTGTTCCTCACACGACGGCCGGGGTAACGATCAACGAGAACGCCGACCCGGACGTCAAGGCCGATATCCTGATGACGCTCAGAAGAGCCGTCCCCGATTCTCTTCCTTACGAGCACTCAGAAGGCAACTCCCCCGCCCACGTGAAGGCCAGCATCATCGGGCCTTCGGTGAGCGTTATCGTCGAGGGCGGCGAGCTCGCGCTGGGCACCTGGCAGGGCATCTGTCTCTGTGAGTTCGACGGGCCGCGGACGCGAAAAGTCTGGGTCAAGATCACATAGGGATTATCAACCTTCGTTTAGGGGGGTGGACAGGACCGCCCTTATCCCCCGGCCCCCCGGGGCATTAGTCCCGTCGGTTCCCCCCGTCGAAATTGCCGACGGGTCCCCCCTATGGGGTCTTTCGGGCGGTCCTGTCCATCCCCTAGAAGGCGAGGCCGAGCGCCTTTAGTTCCGCTTCTAGGTCCGTGTCCGGAAGATAGTGAATCGCATGAAACCCCGCCTCGACCGCGCTTTGAACATTCTCGTCCATGTCGTCGATGAAGACGCATTCGCCCGGCTTGCCGCGGGCGCGGCGGGCCGCCTCTAGATAAATGGCGGGATCCGGCTTGATCAGCCGGACCTCGTAGGACAGGACATAATCGTCGAAAAAGAAAATCTCGGGGAACCGTCTGCGGACGAATACGAAGCGTTCCGGGTCCGTGTTCGAAAGGAGAACGGTCGTGTATCCCGCCTCTTTGACCCGTTTCAGGAGGCCGACGACGGGCGTGTTCAAAGTGAAGATGTCGACGTAGATCGCGGAGAACGTTCCGGGGTCGATATCCTTCCCCGCGATGGCGCAGACCGCACGGCGGAAATCCTCCGGAGTGAGCGCGCCGGCGTCGAAGCGGTGGACGAGATCCAGGTTGCCGTGAACGGCCGCCTTGACCTCGTCGAAGGGCCGGCCGGCGATGGCCGCCAGCTTGCGCAGGAAGATGTTGTTGTCGAACCACAGGACGACGCGTCCAAGGTCGGAGATGACGACGCGGATCATGGGCGGAACGGACGTCCTTTCAGGCAAAAAATGAAAAGACGTTATAGCAGAAACGGAAAACGAGAGCAAATGCCGGGCCGCGATTCAGGGCCCGGTTGCGGAGGCCTTCCCGCCCCGGGCATCCCCGGCAGTGCGAAGCGGTCCGCGCCGGAGGGGCCGCGTCATTGAGGGCATTTCACGGCCATGGTTTTCTCCCGCTACTTCTTTTCGACGCCGTCGAGGCCCAAGCGTCGGAAGAGCGCCTGGAAGCGGGGTTCGGATCTCAAAAGGTCCCACGGCGGATACCTCAGAAATGTCACGTCCGGGTCCCGATATTCATAGGCGCGTTCAAGCCAATCGAGGGCATGCTCCTTGTCTCCGGCCCATGCATAGAGATTCGCGACCGTGACGGGAGAGCGTTCCCCGGCGCGGGCGGCGAACTCAGCGCCGCGTTTGGCCGCGCCCCGGAATCCGGATTCGGCGAATCCCCGGTCAAAAGCCGAGGCCATGCCGGGGACATAAGACCACGATTTTTTCAGGACCTCGAACGCCTCTTTGTCCATGCCCTTGGCGAGATACGGAATGACGAGATCTCCCCATTGGGGATTGTCCGGCTGCGCCGCCTGGAGCTTGCGCGCCTGGGCGATGGCCTCGTCCCACCGCCGCGTGCAAACGAGATCAATGAAATAGAAGCTCTGGATATTGACGTTGAAAGGGTCGAGTTCCAGAGCCTTTCTGATCCGCGTCATTCCCTCCTCGGCGCGCCCCATCACTATCAGGTAGAGCGAGTACATGGCCAGACCGTCGGGGTAATTCGAGTTGAGCTCGAGGGTGCGCCGAAATTCCCGGTCGGCCGCGGGGAAGTCCCACTGGTGCCAGGTATAGAGGGCGGCCAGGGCATTATGCCCCTCCGCGAGGTTATCGTCGAGGGCGACGGCCTTGAGCGCGGCCGCGGCGGCCTTGGACCCGGCTTCGGCGGGCGGAGAAAGATGGTTCTGATTTCGGCACATCCAGACCAGGGCGAGGCCGGTGTACGCCTCGGCGTAGATCGGGTCTTTCTGGAGGGCCAGCTGGAAGTACCGCTCCGCCGTGTCCAGGTCCGCCGGCGTCATCCTGACCCAGTACTGCGACCCCTTGATGTACGCGTCGTAGGCCTCAGGGTCCACCGTACGGACCTTCGCCAACCGCGCCTGCGCCGCCGGCAGAAGCTTGACCGCCAGGGCCCCGGCCACCTTCTCCGCCACCTCGGCCTGCAGAGCCAGGATGCCCGACATCTCCCGGTCCAGGCTCTCGGCCCAGACCTGCGTCTGGTCCCGCACTTTGATCAGCTCGGCCGCGATCCGGACCTTCGTCCCCTCGCGCTGCGCGCTCCCCTCGAGAACGTATTCGACCCCGAGGTCGCGGCCGATCTGGTCGATCGCCGTGTTGGTCTTCTTATAGCGGCCCACCGAGGTGTTGCCGATGACGCTCAGGGCCCGGGGGTTCAGGCCGCCGAGCTGGGTGTTGATCTCCTGAGTCAGGCCGTCGCTGAAGTAGTCCTGCTGGGGGTCGCCCGTCAGGTTCTTGAAGGGCAGCACAGCCAGCCGGACGGCGCGCGCCAAGGCCCCGGTCCTGCCCAGGACCCTGTCCCGAAGCCCGCCGACGTTGAAGGCGAAGACGAGGGCCAGCGCAATGACCACCGTCAGCCCGGTATAGACATGCGAAGCCCGGATGCCCAGGATCCTCTTCGCGAGCCGTCTCGGCCGGGCCTTGAGCGGCCTAAAGCCCTCGGCCATTGCCTCGAGATCCGTCCCAAGCTCCGCCATAGACTGATAGCGGTCATCCGGTTTCTTCGCCAGCGTCTGGCCGACGATCTCGTCCAGCCCGGCGGGGAGGTCCGGGCGGGCCTTCTTCAACGACTCGAGCTCATCATGGAGGATGGAGTAGATCACCGCCTGGTCATGGTCACCCCTGAATGGCATCTTTCCGGCGAGTGTTTCATAGAGGACGATGCCGAGCGACCAGATGTCCGTGCGGGCGTCGAGCTCCGTGCCCCGGGCCTGCTCCGGCGACATGTAGGCCACTGTCCCCAGCGTCGTCTGGCTCCTGGTGATCGAACTCCCGCCCTGGAGCTTGGCCAGCCCGAAGTCCATGACCTTGGCCTGGCCCTTCGCCGTGACCATGATGTTCGCGCTCTTGACGTCCCGATGGATGATCCCCTTCCCGTGCGCCTCGCCCAAGCCGGCCGCGACCTGGCTCGCGATCGCCAGGGCCTCGGGCACGCTCAGGGGGCCCTTCCGCAGCTTGTCCTTGAGCGTCTCCCCGTCCACGAACTCCATGGCGATGTAGGGATGATCGCCGCTCTCCCCAACCTCGTGGATGACGCAGATGTTGGGGTGGGAAAGCGCCGCGGCCGCCTGGGCCTCGACAAGGAAGCGCTCCCTGAGCTCGGGCGCGTTGGCCAGATGCGGCGGGAGGAACTTCAAGGCCACGAAGCGCTTGAGCTTGGTATCCTCGGCCTTATAGACGATGCCCATCCCCCCCTGGCCGATCTCCTCGACGATGCGGTACTTCCCGGCCACGACCGTGCCCGCCTTCATGACCTGGACGGGCGCCTCAAGGGTTCTTGTCAGCAAGGCTGCCTCTCCGGCCGCGGGCCCGAGCGGCGCCGCGCAGTGGCCGCAGAAGCGCGAGGCGTCGTTATTCTCGGCGTGGCAGCGGGGGCACTCGACCGGCATGAATCCCTTCCCCTCCCGCCGGAAAGATATCACTCCCGGGGGGCCAAAATCAACCGGGGTATAAACGTCCTTCCGGCGCTTGCCCCTGCAACCGGGAATCCGATCAAGGCGCAGGCTCGAATCCGGGGAGGGGATCGCCGCCCGGAGCTTGCGGCCTCGTTCGCCTCAGGCCGCGGGCTTCTGCGGCTCCTCGAGGCCACGGTTCTCGCGCCTGTCGGCCCGCTTGAGGAGAACGGCGAACACAAGCCCGATGACGCCCAGACTGGCGAACATGATCTGGCTTGCGACGTAGCTCCCGGTCCTGTCGCGCAGGAGGCCGTTGAGAAGCGGGAAGAGTCCGAGGCCAACGTTCTGGATGGCCGTCATCAGCCCGAAGGCCGTGCCGACCCGCTCCTGTCGGACGATGAGGGGAACCGACGGCCACATGGCGGCGGGGACGAGGACGAAGGCGAAGCCGAGGAGGATCATGGGATAAACGGGATAGATCACGGTCAGGCCCATGGCCAGGTGGCAGGGGATCATGAGCAGCGCGCCGGCGATCATGAACGTCGCCCGCTTTCCGGCACGGTCGACAAGCCGGCCGGCGAAGGGGGCCAGGATCATGGAGGCGAAGATGATGATGCTCGAGATGCCTCCGGCCGTGCTGAAGATGTGGAGGAAGTTGTTGAAGACCTGGGCCAGAAAGCCGCCCGAGGAGGGCGCCGTCAGGCGGATGCCCCACTTCGTGGCGAAGAAGTCCGTCGACAGACTCTGGAAGGGGAAGATGGCCGCATAGAACGTCAGGCACAGGAAGGTCACGTACCAGAAGGTCGGCTTGAACTCCTTGATGTCCTTCAGCACGATTTTGTCGCCGGCGCTCTCGTCGCGGAGGGCGAGTACCTTCTCGCCGCGCCTGTCCATGATGACATAGCAGATGTTGCCGAGGAGCGATAGGGCGCAGGCGCCGACGGCGGCCAGGAGGGCGTTGCGGAAGCTGCCGAAATACTTCGTGATGAGCTCGCCGTTGTTGAAAGCGAAAAGCGAGCCGAGCCGGCTGACGGTCAGGGCCACTCCGAAGGAGAGGGCCAGCTCCTTTTTCTTGAACCAGCGGGCCAGCATGGCGCTCTGGGCGACGACGAGGGGCTCGGCGCCGGCGCCGAAGATGAAGCGGCCGAGGAACATCAGCGGGATCGTCTTGGCCTGCCAGACGACCACGGCGCCCGCGAAGACGAGAACGGAAAAGATCATGCCGGCCTTCCGCGTCCCCAGCCGGTCGATGAGCATGCCGGCGAAGAGCAGGACGAGGATGGCGGCGACGCTGTACATCGTGTTGAACGCGCCGACGGTCTTCCGCCCGGCGTGAAGGCCCTCGACGAGGGACGGTGCGATGGCCCCGATGATGTCGTAGGCGAAATAGCTCCCGAAGGTCAGGGACGAGATGAAGAGAAGGTTCGTGAACCGGTAGATGGGCTTAGAGGGATGAAAGAAGCCAACGGCGGGCGCCGTTTCTGTCGTCATGGCTGTCGGTCCTTATCCGGAATGCGGCCCGAGGCCGCCGTCATTTCTTCACGCGCTTGCCCGTGATCGGGACCGAGATCCCGAGATCGGCGTTGGCGATATCGCCCTCGGCGGCGTCATCGCCGACCTTCAGCTGGGTCTTCCAGGTCTTGATCATGTTGTCCGGCGGACTGGGGACGGTGATGTCGTAAGCCAGATTATCTCCGTCGTACTCGATATTGCTGAGGGGCGAGTCCGTGAACATCCCGTTGTCCTCGCTGATCTTCCCGGCCAGCTGGCCGCCGGATTCCTCAAGGACAAGTGTCAGGGAGGTGGTTAGGCCGTTTGTGTCGATCTGAAGGCTCCAGGTTCCCAGGATCTTCGCCGGATCGGGCTGGCGAGCGCCCTGCGGCGCCGGCCAGGCCGGGCTCCGTCCGCAGATCAGGACGAGCGACAGGGCGGCCGCCAGGCTGACCAACCTTCTCATTGCGACCTCCTCGGAAACACACCTGTTCTTCAAGAACGCTATCGACCGGCCCTGAGCCGGTACGGACCCGCGAACGGCGTCCCCGGTCCGCTTTGCTCGCTATAAAAAAAGGACAGCCGAACCGCGCGGGCTGTCCTTTGCGTCAGGCCGTTGCTCCGGCAACGGCTCAAAACAGGCCGGCGGATAGGACGTCGGCGTGAAAGAGTTCCTTCGTCCGCAGCCGGTCCCGCCGGTCCACGGTGTCCTTGATCTTCAGATAGAACCAAAACTTGTCGAAGAGCCGCAGCTTCTTCATATAGTACTTGGAGAAATCGGAGAACTTGTCGACGATGATCTTGCCGATCTCATGTCCCTTGTCGTCGGAGACAACGATGTAAGTGACGGGCTGCTCGGTGCCGCCCGCTTTCACGGTCGCTTCCTCGGCCTGGCCCAAAATCTTGCCTTCCCCCTTGCCTTCCCAATCCTCGGGCTTGTTCGCGCCTGTGATCGTCAGGACCGGATAGGCCTCCCGGGTCTTGACGTCGAGGTAGTCGTTCATTGTCAGGTCCGCGGTCCGGGTGTAGACGTTCGTGTAGGCGCCGGAAGCGTCTTTCATGTCCACCGAGTCGGCCCGGAAGATCGACGGACGTTCCGGCAGAAGCTCTCCTTTCACCCGGACATCCTTCCCGACCAGAGTCCCCGCGTCGTAACCCTGAAGGACGATGTCGAAACCCTGCGCGGTCGGCAGATAAAGATATTTCCCGACGGCGACTTTGACTGTCCCCTCGAACTCGTTCGCCGGTTTTTGCACGGCATTGGCCTTCGCCGTTTCGGCCGCCTTTTTCTGGCAGGCCGTCGTCCCGACGAGCAGGACGATCGCGCCCAGGCTCAAAAGGATACGCCCGATCTTTTTCAGGGAAGTCATGACAATTACCTCCATGCTTGAGTCGCTCGCGGATCCGCGCCAACAGGAACACTCTTATATCACTGGCGAGGCCAAAAGTAAAGCGGAAAATACCGTCGCGCGCGGGGGCGGAAGAGGCGCCGATTACGGGGTCAGCCGTCGGGGAATCAGCCCCTCTTCTTCGAGCCGCCGGAACGGTGCGAGGATGAGCTGGAGTGCGAGGATGAGCTGGAGTGCGAGGACCCCCAGGACCGCGAAGAAGAGGACGAACGGCCCCCCGAAACGCTCCCGGAGCGGCCGTAAGAGGACCCGCGAGCCCGGCTTGAGGAGAAGGGCCGGGAATAACCCTGATAATACGAGCGCAGCGCGGACCGGGACCAGGAGGGCCCGGAATAGCCTCCCGAGGACGGAGAATAGAAGGACCTTGAATTCCGGCTTCCCGAGGAGGACCCTTCCCTGTTCAGCCGGGACGGATAGGTTCGGACCGACCTCGAAGAGGTCCCCCCCTCTCGCGACAGCGACGATGAACGAGCACTCCGGGCCGGGGAGGATTCACGCGAGCTCGGAGGATAGTTGCGGATTGCCCGAGAGGACCGGCCCTCCCCGCCGTAGGATCCGGACTCCGTCTGCCTCTGCTCTCCGGCTCCCGTAGAGGAGGGATAAACGTGAATGCCCCGCTCGGAACGAACGGCTCCGCTCCCGCTGGACCGGGCGATCCCCGATTCCCTAGCTGGGGCCGCGGCGTTGCCGGGCCGCTGCCGCGATAGCGAAGTCGCCTCGCCGGAAGGAAAGTTCCGGGCCTCGCTGCGGATCCCCGGCCTCGTGGAAAAGACCCTTGCGGCGCCGGGTGCCTGGAGGCCCCCGCGGTTCAGGCCGGCTTCGAAGGACGGCTGCTGGGCCGTGAGCGCGATCCTGTCGAGACGGCCGAGCTCCACACCCCTCAGAGCTTGCCGAGCGAGATCGGGGGATTGAAGCTCGTTCCTCCGGACAACGGTCAGAGCCCTGTTATTGACGGGAAAATAGCGGCCGCTGAACCGGTCGTAGAAAACATTGTTGAGGACGACGATCGGCCGGTTGTACCAGCTCAGGGGGCACCAGCCGATATAGTTGTTGTCCCACCACCAATGGACCCATGCGGGGCCCCAGTGATAATCGGGGATCCAATACCATCCGAGGCCGAATCGCCAGGACCAGCGGCCGTAATGGTACACAGGCCAGCCCCAGGCTTCCGACGAAATCCACGTCCAGCCGATGACAGGATACCAATCCCAATATCCATAAAGATACGGGCGCCAGTCGACGCCGACGCCGTAGGGAACCCAGACATAGCCATAGGGCTGTTCATAGGTCCAGCTGCCGTTTTGGTCGAGTTCATTCTCGTAGTCTTCGAGGTCGGACGGAAGGCGGCGGTTCGTGCTCTGCGGGGCCTCCATTTCGTCGCGCGCTTCGTTCCACTGGTCGAAATCATCGGCCCTTGAGGAGAACGGGGCGGGATCGCCGAGCATCCGCCCGTTGGAGGCGATAATGGAT
This sequence comes from uncultured Eubacteriales bacterium, assembly GCA_964551995.1. Taxonomy (GTDB): domain Bacteria; phylum Acidobacteriota; class Aminicenantia; order Aminicenantales; family Saccharicenantaceae; genus DATKJS01. The sequence goes on along the minus strand of CAZKFD010000011.1, from coordinate 302,113 downwards.
TCATCGGCCCGGACCACCACCGAACCTGCTTCCCCTGCCGCCTCCAGGCTGCCCTCGAAGACGAGCGCTTCGGTCTGCTGGGTCTGGCCGACGTTGAATCGATAGAGGCCCTCCTCCAGGACATAGTACGACGCGTCCGGCGTGTCGACCTCCACGGCCTTTTCGGCCGAGAGTGAGCCGATGCGCAGGTAGGCGTTCCCCTCGAGCACATGGATGCCGATCCGGCCATCGGCTTCCTTCGGCAGGAGAGCGATTTCCACCTTGCTGTGGCTGTCGAGCCGCAGGTAGTTCCGGTGGCCGAGCTGAACTTCGGCCTGGCCGTTTTCCGTCGCCAGTTGATCACCTTGCACGAGAGCCAGGTTGATCTCCGCCTTTTCGGTGCCGAGATTCGCGCTTCTCTTGACGAAAACCTCCCCGCTCACGTAGCTTAGACGGGCGTAGCTCCACGGATAATAGCCGTCCGAGGCGGTGTCCGATTGGGCCAACAGCCCGAGCGGAATAAGAACGATGAATGCGACCGCCAAGAGCCATGCTTTCTTCATCGTCTTTCTCCTTCCGATGGTTATAAAAGCAAATATTGTGCCAGATGGTTTCCTCCGGAAGAAGGTCTCTTCCTGTCCTCTCTGAAGGACACCGTCGCGAAAATTTGTCTTCTTCAGTGCTTACCCCCCGCCCGGGCCGGAAAGGGCACACCGAGAGTTTCGGGCCGTCGGGAGAATGGGAAAACGGCCCCAATAAAAAAAGGACAATCCCTCCCCCCGAGGGATTGTCCCCCGTCGCGCTCAATTGCTCTTACCAGGCCATCCAGAAGAACGGGTGCCGCCGAAACATTCCCCGACGGCCCATGCGCCACGCTCTCCAGCCGCGGGGCCCCATCGCTCTCATGCCCATGCCGAAGCCCATCCCGGGCCCCATCGACCGCATGCGCATGCCCATGCCGGGAGCCATGCGCGGCCCGGCGAAGCCGAACTCCCCGCGCGCTCCGAACCACGAACCGCCGCGGAAGCTTTCGCGCCATTGCTTGAGCTTGGCCCGCTGCTCCGGTGTGAAGATATTCATGATCTCGGCGCGGTTCTTGATGGCCATCTTGGCCCGGTCAGCCCTCAGCTTGTACATCTGGTCGATCAGGGCGTCTATTTTGGCCTCATTCGCCTGCGGATCCTTGTTAAGCTCGCGCATCTCACCCCCCATCTTCATCATCTGATCCCGGAAGGCCCTCAGGCCCTTCATCCGCGCCTCCCGGAAATCCTGGAGCTTCTTCTGCTGTTCCGGGGTGAGATTCAGCGAGTTCCGGCCCATTCTCCCCCCCTGCGCCGGCCCCTGGGCTTGGGGTTTTTCCTGGGTCGCCGACTGCCCCGAAACCGTCAAGGGCCACAACACGGCAAGCATCAGCGCCGCCGCGAGAGTCGTGGCGACGCGCTTCGCAGAATGTGTTTTCATGTCCAAACTCCTTTTGTCCTCTCCTTTCCTTTAGACATCCGCTCGCGGCAAAACTTGGCCGCCGGTTGCCTGTCCTATGAGGGCGTGCCGGCGGCGGAAGCCGCTCGTCGTTTCTGTCTTTCCTCTCACACGATTAGACGACGGAGGGGGGAGATTCTTCCCGATAAGGCGCGCCCGCCCTAGCTCGCCCGGCTGTGGCGCATGCGGTCGAGCGTCACCGCCACGATGATGATGGCCCCGATGATGATCTCCTGGATGTAGTTCGGCCAGCCCATCATCGTGCAGCCGTTCCGCAGGAAGGACATGATCAGGACGCCGATCATGCTTCCGAGGATGCTCCCCTCCCCGCCGTTCAGACTGCCTCCGCCGATGACGACGGCGGCGATAATGTCGAGCTCCAAGCCCACGGCCACGGTGGGGTCTCCGACCGTGAGTCGCGAGAACTCCATGACACCGCTCAGGCCGCAAAACAGGCCGCCGATCGTATAGATGAAGATCTTCGCCCGGTTCGTCCGGATCCCGCAGAGCCGGGCCGTGGCCTCGTTGGACCCCAGCGCGAAGACGTGCCGGCCGAAGACGGTGAAGCGGAGCACGACGGCCGTCACGACGGCGAAGACGATGACGATCCAGACTCCCGGCGCCATGAGGAGCCAGGCCGGATGAGGAGTCCGGGCCATCAGGTCGTTGACCCACGTCATCGGCGCGTCGATCTTCTGGTTGCCGGCGATCCACTTGGCCACGCCCCGGGCGATACCCATCATCCCCAGGGTGACAATGAAGGGCACGAGCCGGAGCCGTGTCACCAGGGCCCCGTTGGCGAACCCGACCGCGCCGCCGGTCAGGACGCCCAGAATCACGGCGGCCAGAGGAGGAACTCCGGCGTTGATGGCGTACGCGGTGATGACGCTCGCGAGGGCGAGGTTCGAGGCCGCCGAGAGGTCGATGCCGCCGCTGATGATGATGAATGTCATCCCCAGCGCGCCGAGGGCCACGATGACGGACTGGGTGGCGACGCTCATGATGTTCTCTGCCCTCATGAAACGGCCCCGGACCTCTGGGATCAGGGCGAAGATGGCGATGACGAAAACGAGGCCGATGAAGGGGCCGAGCACATTGAGCGCCCGCTGGAGGTTTCCTCGGCGTTGTCCGTTCATTCCGGTTCTCCCCGGCCTCCTTTCAGGCTTCGGCGGCCCGGCCGACCGTAGCCGCCGACATCAGGCTCTGAGCGTTCCACGCGGAGGCTTCCCGGACGTCCACCAGGCCGCCGCGATGGAACACGGCGATCCGATCGCACACGCCGAGGAGCTCGGGGAGATAGGAGCTGACGAATAGCACGGCCTTGCCCCCGCGGGCGAGCTCCCCGATCCATTCGTAGATCTGGGCCTTGCTGACGACATCGATGCCGCGCGTCGGCTCGTCGAGGAGGAGGACCTCGGCCTTCTGGTGGAGCAGGCGGGCCAGCGCCACCTTCTGCTGGTTTCCCCCGGAGAGACTGAGGACTTTCTGGGCGGGTCCCTGGGCCCTGATCTTCATCCGGCCGATCCAGTCCCCGACCGCCGCCTGCCGTCTGGCCACACTGATGAGGCCGAAGCGCAGGTACGGGGAAAAGTCGCTCAGCGTGACGTTGTCGGCGACGGACAGGGGCAGGGCCAGGCCCTCTCCCTGCCGGTCTTCGCTCAAAAGCCCGAATCCCTGCCGGATCCGCGCCCACGGTGTGCCCTTCGCCATTTCGACCCCCGAGACGACCAGGCATCCGCTCTCGACCGCGTCCAGCCCGAAGACCGTCCGCAGCATCTCCGTCCGGCCCGCCCCGACGAGCCCCGCGACGCCCAGGATCTCACCCTTAGCCAGGGCCAGGCTGACCGGCGAGCTCATGGCCGTCCCTTTCAGCTCGTTCAAGGAGACGAAGACGCCGCCCCGTTCGTGCGGGACTCGAGGAAACATCTCGGTGAACTTCTGCCCGACCATGAGCTGGATGATGTCCTCGAGGCCGGTCCCTTCCATCGCGCCCGAGCCGACATTCTTGCCGTCGCGTAGGACCGTGTAGGAATCAGCCACTTCTTGGACCTCCTCGAGAAAGTGGCTGATATAGATAACGCTGACATCCTGCGCCTTGAGACTGCGGATGATCTCGAAGAGCCGGACGCTGTCTTCCAGTGTCAGCGAGCTCGTCGGTTCGTCCATAACCAGGATCCTGGACCGGTTCATGAGCGCGCGGACGATCTCCACGACTTGCTTGGCCCCGACACTCAATTTCCCCACGGGAACGTCGGGGGAGATCTCGGAATGGTCGACGGAGGCCAGGGCGTTGCAGACCCCGCCCCTCATGGTTCGGCGGTCGAGCCACCCCCCGGAATGGACCTCCCGGCCGAGCATGATGTTTTCCTCGACGGTCAGGTGCGGGGCCAGGTTGAGCTCCTGATAGATCATGGAAACCCCCCGCCGCAGACCGGCGAGGGGTCCGGCCGGGACATAGGGCCGGCCGTCGATGAACATCCGGCCGGAATCGGGGGCCACGGCACCGCTCAGAATTTTCATCATCGTGCTCTTGCCAGCCCCGTTCTCGCCGAGAAGGGCGTGCACTTCCCCCCGCCGCAGCTCGAAGGTCACGCCGTCGAGGGCGCGCGTCGCCCCGTAGGCCTTGCTGACCTGCTCCATGCGGAGGACGGGAGAGGCGCTCGGGGCGGACATCAGCGGTCGAGGTACTTCGAAAAATCGGGCTCGAGAAGCGATCGGATCTCCGGCTGGTCCATGTTGGCCGCGGTGACCAGCGTGACTCCCGTATCAATGACCTTGGGGACCTTTTCGCCGCGGAGGTAGGCGGCCATCGTCTTGACACCGAGATAGCCTATCTTCATCGGGTTCTGGAGCACGAGTCCGAGAAGGTCCCCGTCTCTCAGGCCCTGGACGAGCTTGGGGGAGCTGTCGAAACCGACGAACTTCACTTTCCCGGCCAGCCCCGCTTCCTGGAGGGCCCGCAGAACCCCGAACGTGCTGGACTCATTGGGGGCGAAAATCCCCTGGACGTCCGGAAAGCGGCTGATCAGGTTCTCGGCCAGCTGATAGGCCGTTTCCGTGGTCGCCCCGGCGTACTGGTCCTGGACGAGCAGGGCCAGGCCAGGGAACTCCCTCTTCATGGTGTCCAGGAAGCCGGCTTCCCGCTGCGTCGTGCTCGCCGAGCCTTCCTGATAGCGGATGAGGAAGATCCGGCCCCGGCCGCCCATGAGCTGGCCGAGCCGCCGGGCGCCGAGGACGCCGCCCTGATAGTTGTCGGTGGCGACGTAGCTGATGTAATCGCTGCCCTGGAGGGCGGAATCGATGATGACGACCGGGATCTTCTCGGCGACGGCGTCCTCGACCGGACGCATGAGCGCCCGGTCGTCCAAGGGGGCCAGGACGATGCCGTCCACACCCCGGCTGATGAAATCCTCGACCACGGTGATCTGTTGGGCCCGGTCATCCTCCTTCTGCGGTCCCTTCCAGATGATGTCGATGCCCATCTCTCCGGCCGCACGGATGGCGCCGGCGTGGATGGACTTCCAGAACTCGTGCGTCGTCCCCTTGGGGATGACCGCGATCTGGAGTCTCGTCCCCGTCCGGGCCTTGGCAGGCCCGGCCGGCTTGCGGCCGCAAGCGGTGAGGGCGAGGCTTAGGCACACGAACGCGGCAAAGACGGGCGGGGCTTTCGGTTTCATGGGCAAAGTATACGCGGAAGGGCCGGTGCCGTCAAAGACGGGCGGAGAAAACAAGGGGGAACCGCCCGACGGGAAATCCATCAGCGCGGTTCCCCGTTCCTTTCGGGGACTCGATTCCCCGTTTTCGATCCGAAACGAAGCGCGTTCAGATCTTCTTCAGGATCGGCATCCCCGTCTTGGCCGTCTCCTGAACGGCGTAGCCGGCGGGCAGCGCGTCGAGGGAGCCGGGCCGGACGTCCCGGGCGAAGTAGTAGATTGTCTGTTTCCGTCCGCCTTTGAGGTTGACCTCTTTGGAGTGCAGAAAGTAGCTGACCCCTTTGGAGTTTTTGAATTGATAGGCCATGAGTGATACCTCCTAGATATGTTGCCTAAAATATGTATCCGAGGTTGATGCCCATGAGCTGCGCTTCCGTCTTGTGCGTTCTGCGAGCGGGGCTGGGATCGACGAGTTCCCCCTCCATGGCGGCGGCCGCGGCGCCTCGCGCCGCGGCAGCGAAGACCGACAGGGCGGCCAGCAGGACAAGCGCCCGCTTTCTCATGCCAATAAACCTCCTGCCCAAACCCTGCCCGAACGATTGCTGAACGGCTTAATTGAGAACGCCGGGTCTCAACTCCTGTCGCCCTCGCTCAACTATTATAAGAAATCCCTCCCCTTGTCAAGACGAAAAGTCGAGGGATTCCTCTGCCCGCCTACTGGATGAAATCGACCGACGGCGGGATGTCGGCCGGGACGATCGTTCCGAAGTTGTCCTCGTACCTTTTGATGTTCGCCTGCAGAGCTTCCAGGAACCGTTTGGCGTGGGCGGGACTGAGAATGAGCCGCGACACGAGCTTGCCCAGCGGGCCGTCGGGGAAGAGGAAGGCGAAATCGAAAATGAACTCTTCCCGCGAATGGCGGATGGCCGCCAGGTTTGAGTATTGCCCGAGGGCGGTCGGCTCGTCGACTTTGATCTCCATCTTTTTCTCGTCCATGGTCCCTCCTTGGACTCCGGGTCTCCCCCATTGTGGATGAAGACCGGGCAGGAATGCAATGGCCGCGGAACGTGCCCAAAAAATTTGCGGAATATGAAAGATTTTGCTTTACTTTTGATTTTCGAGTGCTATAATAGAATTGGCTTTCTTGAGCGGGCTGGGGAAAGCCCCCACCTTTTTGGTTCCCATCATCAACCCCCCTTTTGCTGACAACAGCCCGCACCTCATATATAAAATCTAAAATATCAATAAAGAGAAACACTCTCCGCTCCCGGGTGGTCTCTCTTCAGCGAAAGATGCGGCTCTTAGCGACAAAAGGAACGTAGCTCACGGAGGGCCGGCGATGTCCCTGGACACCCTCGGGATGCCCGCCGTTTTTTCCGCGGCCCCGAGTCGTCCTTCAGGACTGTTGTCCGCCATCCTTAGATTTCGATTCCTGCCGGGCGATGCGGCCGGCCGTTTCCTTGAGGATCTTGAATGCGGCCGCGGCGGTGATGCCTGACATATCCCGCGACGGGTTCAGCTCCACGATGTCCAGGCCGACGATCATCCCTTTGAGTGCCTGGATGACCTGGAGGGCCTGCCGCGTCGTCAGGCCGCCGGGTTCGTGGTGGGAAACGCCCGGGGCGAAGGCCGGATCGAGGGCGTCGAGATCGAAAGAGATGTAAACGGGGTTGGAGAATTTGAGGAACAGGGGATCGCCGATATCCTTCATCTCGATCATGCGGACGCCGTGCTTAAGGGCTTTGGAGCGGTGCCCGGCCGTCACCGCCCGGACGCCGACCTGGACGACGTTGGCCGCCAGTCCGTCCTCGAGGACGCGGGCCATCGGGCAGGCGTGCGACAGTCGGTCGCCATAGAGATCGTCGTAGAGGTCCGGGTGGGCGTCGAAATGGAGTACGTCCAGAGGCTTGAATTTCGCGGCGAAGGCCTTCAGCACGGGATATGTGATGGAATGGTCGCCTCCGAGGATGATGGGCACCGCGCCTTTGTCGAGAATCGCGGAAACGGCCTTTCCGATGAGGCCGAACGTCTTGTCGGGGTCCCCGGACGTATCCACGTCGCCGATGTCGACCAGGACCGCGTCCTCCTCCAGATTGACGCCGAGCTCGGTGTAGCCACAGTAGCACTTCCCCGTGGACACGGCGCGGATCGCCGCCGGGCCGGCCGCGGCCCCTCTCAGGTAGCTGGATTTCTCGTCGAACGGAACGCCGAGGACCGCGATCCCGTAATCGGGATATTCGGCCAGCGGCTTGGCGGCTCCTCCAAAATCCGACATCGAGAACCTCCTCCGGGACAGGACGCCTCCGGGCGGAGGCCCGGATGACGCCCCGATTATACACAAACGCATCCGGTCCGTCTAACGCGGACGTGACCGCCCGGCCCGCGAGCCCGCAGCCGGGAGGATGTCAACTCTTCTTTCCGCCTCCGACCTGTGCGCCGCGCGGGCCTGGCTGAAAGACCGCCGGGAAGCCGAATCCCGGTTGGACAGGAGGGCCGAATAAAGGTTTGCAGCCATCCCGCTCAGGCGCGTTCAAAAAGAATGGCCGCGTAGCTCACGGCGGAACGCGTCGGCTCCTCCCGCCAGAAATCGTAGGCCATGACGGTCCCCCGGGCTTCCGGAAGGACCTCGAGGAGTGTGGCGAGCGCCGAAAATCCGCAAAAGTTGTAGCGGTCACCGTTCTTTCTCGTGAGCGCCCAGAGTCCGGCGACGTCACCCCGGCGGGCGGCTTCAATGAGCGCGCCGTCGTGCCGGCTCGCGGCCGCGAGAAGCGCCGCGGCGTCGTCTCTGTGGCCGAACTTCGGCCCGATGTGGGAAAAATCGATGCCCGCGACGCACAGGACCCGTCCGCCCCCTTCGCGGACGATTTCCCGCAAGGCGCCGGTGAAGGCGTCGACGCCGGGGATGTCCGACGGCCGGGCGGCCCGGCCGAGCTCAGCGTGAAAAGAGCCGCAGAGGACGGGCACGATGGAAAATCTCCGGCCGAAAAGCTCCTGGAGGAAGAGAATCTGGAATTCGAGCGAATGCTCCCGGCGGTGCGCGATGTCGGACGGCGCGACGGTGGGGCCTCCGGCGTCCCGGAGGGCGGCGATGCAGGCCTGGTCCGTCCGGACCCGGCCGAGCGGCGTCTGGAAGTCTTTATCCGTCAGGGAATAGTGCCCGTCCTGAAGGCTGTGGCCCGTGCCGAGCAGGACGATGATGTCGGGAGAGAGCCCGCGGAGGGACGCGTAGGCGCGGCCGAAGACGCGATTCCCCGTCTGGAGTTCGATATGAGGGGCTGCGAGGGCCAAGGTCCTTTCCGGGTCGGCCGGCGAACCCGCCTTCGCCCCGTCCGCCAGGACGCCGCGGAGATAATCCCGGAGGGCTTTTTCCTCAGCCGGATAAGATTGGCCCGCGAGAAAGGCCTCCCGGACGGGAGCGCGGCCGTATTCCTCGATGAGCTTCCGGCGCGCCCGCCGGAAGCGGGGCGTATCGAGCACGTGGGTCGCATCCAGGCTTTCGAGGAGTTCCTCGATGAGCGACGCGCCGATGAGTTCGCCGCCACGGCGTCGGACGAGTTCCGCCTCGATGTCCAGGGCCGTCCGGCTCCCGTCGAGGAGTCCGAGGACGGCCAGCGCCTCGCGCTGGACGACGATGGGTTTCTCGATCAATCCCAGCCCGTCACGGATGAGAAAGGCTTCCTCGCCGTCATAGACGGTCGGCACGATCTCCAAGTCGCTGCGGACGGCGGGCCCCGCCCGATTCTCCCGCGGCATCGTTCGTCTCCAGGTCCCCGGATTATATCACGAGCCGTCGGCTCGGCAGGAGGTCAAAAAAGGGGGTAAAAAAATGCGGGGGAGAGAGATCCTCTCCCTCTCCCTTTTCACAACCTTGGCACCGCCTCTCTCGAGGCGATCGCATTGCCTGAAGGCTGCGACCGCGCTCAGAATCCCACGGCGCCCGCAGACGGTCAATCACCCTTCGGGGTGGTCTCCGAGGGGAAATCGGGAACTGCGGCCCACCGCCGGCGGCTAGTCCCGCGTCTTCCCTTTTGGGCAACGGGCGGATATAATGAGCGTTCCCGGCCGGGAAGGAGGAAGTCGAATGGAAAAAGTCAAATCCGTCAGGACCGGCGAGGACGTCCTGAAGCTCCTGTCCGTCGCGCTGCGGCACGAATGGGCCGTCAGTTTCGAATACATCATCCACGCCTATTCCATTCCCAAGGGAAAATACTTCTACGATGACCCGGTCCTGAAGCAGCCGACGGACGTCCGCGGGCAGACGATCCAGATCGGCATCGACGAGATGTACCACGCTCTCCAGCTGGGCATCGTCATGACCCAGATGGGAGCTGTGCCCTCCTTCGCGACCGAAGAGATCGTCCGCTATCCCCGCATCGTCGACAACCTGAAGCAGGACAAGAGGACCGAAGAGGAGGTCACGAACCTCTATCAGTCCGCCGTCATGGCGCCCGGCCTCCATCCCAAGGTCGAGAACATGGTCTGGAACATTTCTTACGACGAGGTCCGCCACATCGACCAGTTTCAGGCCATGATCGAGGCCCTCGAAGCGTCGGAGAATGCCGAGGCCGTCTGTCTCCAGCCGCACCTCGACCGGGACCGCCGCGAAGATCTCCGGCGGCTTCACGGGATTTGCCGCGCCGAGAACGAGCTCATGCACCGCTATCTCAGGGACGTCATGATGTTCAGCGAGCACCAGGACCTTTCCCAGAGGCTCTTCAAGAACGCCGTCAACCACATGCGCCACTGGGACAAAACCTCCGGCGTGCTCATAAAGCTCGGCGACGTCATCGCCCTAGAAAACGCCGAATCCAACGCGGAGGGCGTCGAACGCAGCCGCAAACCCATGCCGACGGAATATCCGGGGGCGGACCGGAAAACGGCCCTGGAAGGCCTCCTCGACGATGAGAGACGCCTCGTCGCCGCGTACGAGACGGTCATCCCGCTGATGCCGCCGGGAGAGATCCAAAACCAGGTCCGGTTCCAGATGGCCCTGACCCGGGAGCACGTTTACACCCAGGAGAAGCTGCTGGCCAACGCCCGCCGGATCAAAGGGATCGTCTGAGAGAGAAAAGCCGAAAGGGAGTTTCCGCATGTCATCCAAAACCTGCTTGGCACCGCTCCTCGTCGTCGCCGTCGCCTTGGCGTTCGCGCCGACCTCCGTCCGGCCGCAGGTCCGGCAGAAGCCCGGCATACAGCCGACTCCGTCCGAGACGGCGAAAGGACCGTTGACGAAGCTCTCCATCGACCTCATCATGAAGGGCGAGGACTTTGTCGGCACGCCGCCGTCGGACGTCGTCTGGGCGGTCGACGGCAAGACGCTCTATTTCCAGTGGAAAAAGCCCGGCGCCAAGAAGGCCGAACAATACGCCGTGACCGCGGCCGCACCGGTTCCGCGGCTTGTTCAGCCCGAAGAGATGATCAAGCGGCCTCCTCTCCGCTCGGAGACGCGCGGCGGGATGTTCCGGATGTACGGCGGCTTCGGCGGCATGGACGGCGGGATACAGTTCGACCGGGCCAAGAAGAGGGCCGTGTTCACGCAAAACGGCGACCTCTTCCTTCTCGACGTCGCCATCGGGAAGACGCGCCAGCTGACGGCCACCGATGAGCGCAAGTCCGGGGCCCGCTTCGCCTCCGACCAGAAGAGCATCACCTTCACGATGGCCGGCAATCTCTTCCTGTTGTCTCTCGACGACGGCGCGATCCGCCAGTTGACCGCCTTCACCCAAAAGGCGCCCCCGGCCGCGGAGAAGCCCGACGCGATCGACAAGTGGTACGCCGACCAGCAGAAGGAGCTCTTTAAGGACATTCAGTCCGGTTTCCGGTTCCCCGGGATGCGCGGCGCCCTGAGGGAGGGCCGGGTGCCCCAGCTCCCCCGAGCCAAGCCGTTCGTCCTCAAGGAATCTCAGGAAGTGGCGGAGATGGAGCTGTCCCCCGACGAGAAATACGTGACCTTCATGGTCTACGACCGGTCCGGAAACGGGAAGCCCACCATCGTGCCGGAGTATGTCACCCGCTCCGGCTATACCGAGACGACCGAATCCCATCCCAAAGCCGCTTATTCGGGCGCCAACGTGCCGGTGGGGGTCTTGTCGCTTGAGACCGGCGACGTCAAATGGATCGACTACGGCCAAGGGGCCCGCAAGGTCTCGCCCGGCGGCCCCGTCCTCTGGTCGCCCGACGGGAAAGAGTGCGTCTTGACGGCCCGCGCGGACGACAGGAAGGATCATTGGCTCCTCAAGCTCGACCCCGCCACGGCCAGGACCTCGACCATCCTTCAGGTCCATGACGACGCCTGGGTCGGCGAGCTCAGTCTGACGGATGTTTTCTGGTGGCCGGACAGCCGGCACGTCGCCTTTATTTCCGAAAAAGACGGTTACGCCCACCTTTACAAGTCGTCGCTCGACGGGAAAGACATCGAGCCGCTGACCAAGGGGGCTTTCGAGGTCCGCGAGGCCTTTCTGTCCCAGGACGGGAAGCGCATCTACCTCGCGACCAGCGAGGAACACCCGGGCGAGCTCCATTTCTATTCGATGCCCGCGAGGGGCGGGCCGCGGACGAAGCTCTCCTCGATGCCGGGACAGGACGAAGTCATTCTTTCGCCGGACGAAACGACGCTCGCCGTCATCCACTCTTATTCCAACAAGCCGCCCGAGCTCTATCTCCAGGCCAACCATGCCGGGGCTCAGGCCCGGCAGATCACGGTCTCGACGACCGACGAGTTCCGTTCCTATCCCTGGTATGACCCGGAGATCGTCACGTTCAAAGCCCGCGATGGGGTCACGGTCTACGCCCGGCTGTTCATGCCCTCCGCCCCGTCTCCGTCGCACCCCGGCGTCATCTTCATCCACGGCGCCGGCTACCTCCAGGACGTGACCAGGGGATGGAGCACTTACTTTCACGAATACATGTTCGACAATTTCCTCCTCGAGCAGGGCTATTGCGTCATCGACGCCGATTACCGGGGCAGCTCCGGCTACGGCCGCGACTTTCGGACGGCGATCTACCGTCATATGGGCGGCAAGGATCTGGACGACGTGGTGGACGCAGCCCGATATCTGGCCGAGAAATGCCATGTCGATCCGGGCCGGGTCGGCTGTTACGGGGGAAGCTACGGCGGTTTCCTGACGCTCATGGCCATGTTCAAGGCGGGCGATGTGTTCAAGGCCGGAGCGGCGCTCAGGCCGGTGACGGACTGGGCCAGCTATCACTCCGGCTATACGGAGGACATCCTGAATCTGCCGCAGAACGACCCCGAGGCCTACAGGCAGAGCTCGCCTATCTATTTCGCCGAGGGATTCAAGGGCGCCCTCCTCATCTGCCACGGCATGGTCGACACGAACGTCCATTTCCAGGACACGGTCCGTCTGGCCCAGCGGCTCATCGAACTCGGCAAGGAGAACTGGAGCGTTGCTTTCTACCCCGTCGAGAACCACTCGTTCACGACGGCCTCGGCCTGGACCGACGAATACAAGAGGATCTTCAAGCTCTTCGAGCAGAACCTGAAATAAGATCCCGTCCGTGTTGACTTTGGGTCCGCTTGCGCTAGAATGAATAAGGACTCATGGCCGACGCGATCCGCATCGAAAGCCTCAGGAAATCGTTCCGCCTCGGCTTCATCCCCAAGACCACGGAGATCCTCAAGGGCATCACCTTTTCCGTCAGCGAGGGCGAGGTCTTTGGCTATCTCGGCCCGAACGGCGCCGGCAAGACGACGACGATCAAGTGCCTCCTCGGCCTGGTCTTCCCCGACGCCGGGTCGATCGAGATTTTCGGCCATCCCCACCTCTCCGCCCGGGCCCGCCAGAGCCTGGGCTTCCTGCCTGAAAACCCCTATTTCTACGACTACCTCACCGCGAGCGAGTTTCTCGCGTTTACGGCCGACCTCTTCGGCCTCGGCCGCCGGGAAAAGGACGGGCGCATCGACCGGCTACTGAAGCTCGTCGGGCTCGAACGGGCGGCCGGCCTCCCCCTGCGGAAATTCTCCCGGGGCATGCTCCAGCGGGCCGGCCTGGCCCAGGCCCTCATCAACGACCCGAAGCTCGTCGTCCTGGACGAGCCCCTCGGCGGCATGGACCCGCTGGGCCGCAAGGAGATCCGGGACATCATCGTCCGCTTCAAGCAGGAGGGAAAGACGGTCCTCTTCACCTCCCACATCCTCCAGGACATCGAGATGATCTGCGATCATGTCGCGATCATCGTCGGCGGCCGGGTCGTGAAGCAGGGCGCGCTCCAGGATCTCGTCTCCGAGAAGGTTCTCTTCACCGAGATGACGGTGGCGGGCGTGCCCCCGGACGCCTTTCGGGGGCTCGGGGAAAGCCTCTCCGTCCAGGGCGACAGGGTCCTCCTCAAGATCGTCGAGGAGCGCCGGGTGGATGCCGTCCTGTCCCTGGTCAGGGAGAAGAACGGACGGGTCGTGTCCCTCAGCCCGCGGACCGAGACCCTCGAGGACATCTTCGTCGAAACGGTGACCGGACGATGAAGATCTGGGCCATCGCCGGGATCACGTTCAAGGAGGCCAAGCGCGACCGCATCCTTTACCTCCTCTTCTTCTTCGCCGCCGTGAGCATCAGCGCCACGCGGATCCTGGCCATCCTGACGGTGGGCGACCGGGTCAAGATCATCAAGGACGTGGGGCTGGCCTCGATCTCGATCTTCGGCGTCCTGATGGCCGTCCTGATCGGGACGAGCCTCGTCTACAAGGAGATCGACAAGAAGACGATCCTCACCCTCCTCTCCAAGCCGCTGCGCCGGGCGGAGTTCATCCTGGGTAAGTTCCTCGGGCTCGTCCTGACGCTCTTCGTCATGACCGTCGGCATGGGTCTGATCTTCCTCGCCGTCGTCTACCTTCACACCTCCCGGATCGAATGGCCGTTGCTAGTCGCCATTGCCTACGTCTTCCTCGAACTCGTCCTCATCACCGCCGTCGCCATCCTCTTCTCCTCCTTTTCGACGCCGATCCTAAGCTCGATCTTCTCCCTGGCGTTCTATCTCATAGGCCATATCTCCTGGGGCCTCAATCTCCTTATCAAGAAGATGCACGCTGGGGCCGGAAAGGCCGCGGCCCGGTTCCTCTACGTGTTCCTGCCGGACCTCGAAAACTTCAATTTCCGTACGGAGGCGGTCCACGGCCTGCCCATCCCGTCAAGCATTTTCTTGTATTCCATCCTCTACGGCGTCTGCTACACGGCCTTCATTCTGGCCCTGGCGATCCTCGTCTTCAGGCGCCGGGACTTCATCTGATCGGCGGGGAGGCCGGGCGACGCGCATGAACGGAAGATCCGCGGCGGCCAGGGGCTCGGCGACGCTGGCCCTCCTCGCCGTGCTCCTCGGGACCTGCGCGGCCTTCATGGCTCTCAAGCTCAAGACCGATACGATCGTCCGAAAGAAGGTCCCGGGCTCGTCCATCATCTTTATCCCGTCCGGGAAGTTCCTCAAATACGCCACGTTCGGCTATTCGTCCCTCGCCGCCGACCTCATCTACATCTGGTCCATTCAGTACTACAGCACGCCGACGATCGACGACCGCTTTACCCATCTGGACCACATCTTCGCCATTATCAGCGACCTCGACCCGGCCTTCATCGATCCCTACGAGACCGGCTCTCTCATCGCCTCGGTCGAGGCCGGGGACAGCCGCCTCGCCTTGAAGATCCTCAACAACGGCATCGCCAAGAACCCCAAGGAGTGGCTTCTCCCCTTCGATGCCGGCCACATCGCCATGATGAACCTCAAGGACTTCGACCTGGCGCAAGAATACTTCAAGGAATGCATGGACCTGCCCGGGGCGCCCGATTTCACGCGCAGGCTCTACGCCAATGCTCTCTACCGGAAAGGGGACCTCGAGACGGCCTGGCAGACTTGGCTCGACATTTACAAGACGGCTCCCGACGAGCAGGTCAGGAAGATCGCCTCGAACCACCTCTACCAGGTGAAGAGCGCCATCGACACGGGCCGCCTCAAGGAGGCCATCGGAAGATACCGGGACCTCACCGGTCGGCTGCCTTCGGAGCTCGCCGACCTCGTCCGCGCCCATATCCTGGCCAGTCTGGCCAAGGACCTGGACGGCCAGGACTATGTCTACGATCCCCAGACCGGAGCCGTAAGGGCCGCCACCAGCCCATGGAAACGTTGACTTTAGTTTGGATAGCCGTCTTCGGGCTCGTCTGGGGGAGCTTCCTGAATGTCGTCATCTATCGGCTGCCTCGGGAGATGAGCCTCGTCCGTCCCCCGTCCTGCTGCCCGGGATGCGGGGCGCGGATCAAGCCCTACGACAACATCCCCGTGCTGTCCTATATTCTCCTGGGGGGAAAGTGCCGGCGCTGTGGACGCAGGATCTCTCCCGTATATCCTGTCGTGGAGGCCCTGACGGCCCTGGCCCTCGTCCTCGTCTTCATCAGGTCGGGCCACGCCCTAAGCCTGGAATTCTTCGCCGGCAGTCTGTTCTCAAGCGCCCTCATCACGCTCGGCTTCATCGATTACTTTCACCAGATCCTCCCCGACGAGATCACTCTGCCGGGCCTCGTCCTGGCCCTCGTCTACGCTGTCTTCCGCGGCGACATGAGCCTCCGCAGCGCCCTCATCGGAGCCGCAAGCGGCGCCGGCTTCCTGCTCCTCGTCTACGGCGCCTACCGGCTGATCAGGAAAAAGGAAGGCCTCGGCATGGGGGACGTGACGATGCTCCTGATGGTCGGCGCCTACCTCGGCTGGCAGCGGACCTTCCTGACCCTGATCCTGGCCTCGTTCGTGGGCGCGCTTGTCGGAGTCTTCCTCATGGCCCGCCGGAAAAAGGACCTCCAGTTCGCCCTGCCGTTCGGAACGTTTCTGGCTCCGGCGGCCTTCGTTGCGGCCCTCTGGGGTCAGAAGATCATCGCAGCCTACCTCAGCCTCTACCGGCGGTGAGTCCGGCGGCCCCGCGTTTTCCTCTCGATCAGGAAGAGGGTTTGCGTCGAGGCTTCGACTTTGAAGTCCTCGGCCACCGGAAGCCCCGGCACCCAGATGATCCGGCTCCGGGAGATGAAAACCGGCAGGCGGTCTCTGGCCCCGCGGGGGATGCCCTTGGCCCGCAGGATCTCCTTGAGCTTCTTCCGGCCCGGAGCGCCCAGCGGACGGTAGAGGTCTCCGGGTCTCCGGCTGCGGACTACGATCGGGAAACTGAGCGTTGCCAGGTCGAAAAGGGCCCTCTTCCGGTCGTCGCCTCGCAGCGGCACGCCCTCCCCAGCCGCGATCACACGGCCGCTAAACCTCGACCCCGCCGCCGTCACGTCTCCGCGGCCGTCCCATGTCACTTCGAAAGCCCGGGAGGTCCGTTTCCGGCCCTTCAACAGGAAGAGCCGGCCGTTTTCCCGGCGCAGGCGGAGGCCCTTCTTGACCGTTTTCTCCCGGCCGTCCCGGAGGCCGAGAAGGGATTCGACGTCCTCGAAGGAAATCGCCCGCAGATCACCTTTGAGGCGCCGGAGGAACTCGCGCGCCACCCGCCTCGCGAGCGCCGGGGGAAGGAACGAGAGGGTGCGGACGTCGAGGGTCGTCTTCTCGCCCGCGCCGGCGATGAACTCGTCCGCCAGCTCGCGGATGAAAGCAGCAAGGAGCTCGTCCTCTTCCCGGATGATCGCGGACAGTCGAGCGAGATGTTCGACGATCCGCGGCGCGTACTCGCTCGCCATCTGGGGAAGGAGACCGAGGCGGATGCGGTTGCGGAGGAGCTTCCGGTCCGCATTCGACTCGTCCTCGCGGAAAGCGAGCCCTTCGGCCCGGAGGTAGGCCTCGACATCCTGCCGGAGAACTCCGAGGAGCGGCCGGACGACGGGGACCTGGCCCGCGGCGGAGACGGGCTCGATGCCCGCGAGACCGGAAAGGCCGGAACCCCGCAGGAGCCTCATGAGGAACGTCTCGGCCTGGTCGTTCATGGTGTGGCCG
This sequence comes from uncultured Eubacteriales bacterium, assembly GCA_964551995.1. Lineage (GTDB taxonomy): Bacteria > Acidobacteriota > Aminicenantia > Aminicenantales > Saccharicenantaceae > DATKJS01. The sequence goes on along the minus strand of CAZKFD010000011.1, from coordinate 285,089 downwards.
GTGGCGATCCGGGTCGCGCCCCATGCGCCGGCCGCGCTTCGCAGGAACTCATAGCGGAGGCCCCGGGCCGTTTCTTCGAGGTTGAGCTTCCCCGCCCGGGCTTCGGAACGGACGTCTTTCACCCCGGCGAAGAACGCGAGGCCCCATGCCCGGGCGAGGTCGCGGACGAACGCTTCGTCCGCCTCGGCGCCCGCCCGAAGGCGGTGGTTGAAATGGCCGACGGCGATCTCAAGAGCCATCTTCTCCCGGAGCTTCAGGAGGAGGCTGACGAGGGCCACCGAATCCGCCCCGCCGGAGCAGGCCGCAAGGACGCGGTCTCCCGGGACGATCATTCCGGACTTAAGAACACCGGCCTCGAAGATCCGCTCCACCCGGCGCGCAGCGTTCATGGTCATGGAGGCACAATAATGCCGGCGGAGGGATTTGAACCCCCGACACTGCGGATATGAGCCGCATGCTCTGACCGACTGAGCTACGCCGGCAGCGTGAAGGGGATTTTATCGGAATCCTCCCCCCAAGTCAACGAAGGGCGAGGCGGGCCGCATCATGAGAAGACGGCGCCGGTGTTGTCCTGTTTAAAGCTGTAGCGATGGTCCTTGAAAAGCCTGATGCAGGCGTCGACGACCCGCATGTCGTAGCGGATCCCGCGGCCGCGCCGGATCTCCTCCAGGGCCTTTTCCATCCCCAGCGCGGGGCGGTATGGGCGGTGCGAAGATAGAGCTTCGACGACATCGGCTACAGCCAGGATCCGAGCTTCGAGCAGGATGGCGTCTCCGAGGAGCCCGTCCGGATAGCCCGAGCCGTCCATGCGCTCGTGATGCTGGAGGATGATATGAGCCACGGGCCAGGGGAACTGAATGGACTTCAGGATGTCGTAGCCGATCCTCGGGTGGTCCTTGACGAGTTGGAATTCGGTCTTGGTCAGGCGGGTGGGCTTCGTCAGGATCTCCGCTGGCATGGCGATCTTGCCGATGTCGTGGATGATGCCCGCGAGGCGGAGCCCCTCAATCTTCTCGGCAGGGAGATGCAGTTCCTCGGCGATGGCCACGGCTAGGCCGGACACGCGGCGCTGGTGACCGGCGGTGTAGAGGTCCCGCATCTCGATCGTCAGGGACATGGCCCGCACCGTCCCCTCCAGGGCCTTCTCCAGCCTCTCGAGAGTGAACTGGAGCTGGTCCTCCGCCCGGCGCGTCTCCAGGACCCGCCCGCTGAGCTCCTCGTTGACCTTGGAGAGCTGCTCGGTCCGCTTCTCGACCTTGTTCTCGAGCTCCTCCTTGGCCAGCCGCAGCTCCTTTTCCACCCGTCGGCGCTCGACAATCTCCTTTTCGAGCTCCATGGACCGGTTCCGCATCATCTCTTCCAGGGAACGGTTGATGCCTTCCATTTCCCGGTAGGCCTTCTCCATGCCGTCCATCATCGCATTGAAGGTCCGTGCCAGGAGCCCGGCCTCGTCCCGTGTATAGACTTTGGCGCGCTGCGTCATATCGCCTTTGGCGATCCGTTCCGCCGTGCGCGTCACCTGGGCCAGGGGGCGGGTGATCATGCCGCTGAGGAAGAAGACGACGAGGCCGCTGAGACAGAGGACGGCCAGGCAGACGGCCGTGACCACGCCCTTCTCACGAGCCGTTTCCCGGATCAGATCGCGGAAGGAGAAGCCCAGGTAGAGATTGGCCAGCGTGCGCTCGTTGCCGACGATCGGCGTTTTCGTCCGGATCAGACCCTCCTGGCGGAGCGGGCGCTCGATGTCGTCCGTTTCCCGGTAGAGCGCCTTTTCGGCGTCGTCCCGGTTTACCGAGGCCAGGATCAGCCCGGAGTCGTCCTCGAGAACGGCGTACGAGATCTCATCCGTCTGCTCGCAACCGGCCTTGAGGATTCGTTCGATGGCCGCTCGGTCGTTCGTCCGGATCTCCGTTTCCAGTCCCAGCGCCGAGACCGTCTTGGCCGTGTTGATCGTTTTGACGATGTCCTGGGACAGCCGCTGCTCCAGCCGCTGTGGGAAATAGGTCACGAAAAAGGCCGAAACGGCAACGATGAGGAAAGTTACGAGAAGAAAGATCTTCGTCCGGATCCTCTTGGGTCCCAACCGGGACACGAACCCCAGCGCTCCGCCCTTCGATTGAGAGGTTTCGAGGTCGGCCGCGGGGCTCAGATTCAGCAGGGCGCTTCGACTCATCGGATCAGGATCGCTCCAAGAATTCCATCTCCAGATTACAGGAGACGGAGCCCCGATCAATGCTCTTTGGGGGTGATTTTCGGGGGTAAAGATTCACCCCTAAAGGGGGGGCGGGGGGGCTACCGGTCGCGGAGGCGTTCGTCAAGGATTTCGGCCGTGTGCCGGACTTCGACCTTCAGGCCGCGGCGGGCGCAGCCGCCCCGGATCTGGAGCAGGCAACCCGGGCAATCGAGGGCCACGACGTCGGCGCCGGCGGCTGACACGGCGGCCAGCCTGTCCGCGAGCAGGGCTTCGGAGACCTCGGCATGATCGATGGAGAAGACGCCGGCAAAGCCACAGCAGGAGGCGGCCCCCGGGAGTTCCGCAGGCTCGGCGCCCGAGGCCATCTTCAGAATCTCGCGCGACGCGCCCGACGCGCCGAGGACGTATTTGTGGTGGCACGAATCATGATATGCGATCGACTCTGCCGTCCCGGAGCCGGGAAGAAGGCGTTCGAGGGCGCCTTTCTCGTGACAGGCAAGGAATTGACTGAAGGCCGCGACCCGGCCGGCGCACCTCTCCAGCTCCTCTACCTCGGGGACGGCGGCCCGCCGTCCGCCCGGTTTCCGGTCCCGGCGTTCGCGCACCAGCTCCGGGCCGACACGGGCCAGCATCGTCGTGCAGGTCGGACAAAGGGTGATGATCGGCCCCTCCCCTTCGAGGACCTGAAAGACGGCTAGGAACGCCCGGAGAGCCGCGTCGGTGTGCCCGGCGTTCCACGCGGGGAATCCACAACATCCGCCCGGCCCGAGCCTGACCTCGTAGCCGAGCCGGGCCAGGACCCGGCCCGCCGCCAGTCCGACCCCCGGATAGATATTCTGAACGAGACACCCGGGGAAGAGCGTGAGAGGGCCCTTGGCCCCGCCGGCGTCCCGTCGACGGCCGGCCTCGTCCTCGTGAAAGAGCCGGGTCAGTGACTTCTTCGCGGGAGCGGGCAGGGCCCGGAACCGGTCGTATTTTTTCATCCAGAGCGGCAGACCGCGGGCGTAGCCCTCCTTTTGAATCGCGGGGCGCGCCGCCCGGCCCGCCCTGAATATGCCCCGCTGGAGGGCGGGACGCGCCAGGACGCCGTCCAGGGCGATCCGCTTCCAGAGTCGGCCTCCGGTCTCCCGGACGAGCCGCTCCCGGAGCGCGGCGACCAGGCCTCCGATGGGGATCTTCGTCGCGCAGACCTCCTCGCACCGGTGGCACCCCAGGCACAGGCCGGCCAGGTCCGCGGACTCCCGAAGGCCGTGGATCCAGGCCGTGAGGAGGCTCCCGATCCCGCCCATATAAACATGGGAGAAGACTCCGCCCCCGACGACCTGATAAACCGGGCAGACGTTGAGGCAGGCCGAGCACTTGATGCACCGCAGGACCTCCCGGAACCTCGGGTCGGTGCGGAGCTCGCTCCGGTGGTTGTCGAGCAGGACGATATATTGCGCGGCGCGGTGGGGACCGGCGATGAACGACACGTAGCTTGTGACGGGCTGGCCGGTGGCATTTCGCGTCAGAAGCCTGAGGAGGAGCAGGGCGTCCGCCGTGTTCGGAAGGACCTTTTCCGTGGTCGTGAGGACGATATGAACGGGAGGCAGGCTCGAAACCAGGCGGCCGTTGCCCTCATTGGTGACGAGCATGACCGCGCCGCTCTCGGCAATTAGGGCGTTCGCGCCGGTCAGGCCGGCCGGGGCGGCGAGGATCTCGTGCCGCAGTTCCTCACGGGCGATGCGGACGAGGGACGGGATGTCGTCGACGACCTTGCGGCCGAGCCGGACGGCGAAGATCCGGGCCACTCCCGCGCGCGTCAGATGGATGGCCGGCATGACCATGTGCGTCGGGGCCTCGCCCGCCAGCTGGACGATCCATTCACCGAGGTCCGTCTCGCGGGCCGCGACGCCGTGGCGGGCCAGGGCGGCGTTGAGGCCCGTCTCCTCGCTCACCATCGACTTGGATTTGACGACGGTCTTCGCGCCGTGTCTCTCCAGGATCTCGAGGATGATCCGGTTGGCCTCGGCGCCGTCCTCGGCCCTCAGGACCTGGCTTCCGTGGCGTCGGGCCTCCTCTTCGAAACGGGCGAGAAGGGCCTCCTGGTCGTCAATCGCGGCGTCCCTGACCTTGGCCAGCCGCTCGCGAAGGGCCTCGAAATCCGAACCCGCGAACGAGGTCGCCCTCTTTCCGGACCAGCTTTCGTAGAAAGACTGGAGGGCCGCCTTGAGCGCGGCGTCGACATCCCGGGGCTTCATCGGCCGCCCCTCGCCCCGGCGACGAGGATGATCACGAGCCGCGATGGCCCCTGGACGCCGATCGTCAGCTGGCATTCGATGTCCGCGGTCCGGCTGGGGCCCGTTACCAGGGAAACCTGCGAACCGGGTGTTCCCGGCCGGGACAGGTGCTCGGAAAGCACACCGGCCAGGGACTCCACATCCGGGACGATGCGGTCCCGGTCGAGCAAGCACACGCATGTCGCGGCCAGCGTCCAGAGCATCTTCTCGCCGTCATCGGAATCCAGACGGACGAGCGTGCCGGTTTCCGCGATGCCGTAGTCCGCGCGGACAAGGCTCACCCGGGTCTGCGAGAACTCCTGCGGGTTCCGGGGCAGGGAAACAAGCAGCCGGTCGGCGCAGCCCGCGGCCTGGACGGCGGCCGAGGCGGCGACCTTCTTCGTCTTCTCCTTATCCAGCAGGCCGGCCACCGCCGAGAACGCCGCGTTCAGACCGGATACGCCCAGGACTTCGGCGCCGGCTTCGCGCGCCGCGGCGGCAAATCTCTCCACAAGCCCCGCGTTCACCATCTCCCGGCCTTCCTGGGTTCCATCCTCCGGAGGTCCAACCCTCGCTCGACGGCGCCGATCCGGTAGAGGCAGATCTCCCGGAGCGACGATGGATGGTGGAGGACCTCGGAGAGCGATTGGCTGCCGACGGCCCATACGCCGCCTCCCCTGACGACGACGACCTTATATTCGTGCAGGAGCCGGATGAGCTCGGCGGTCCCGAAATCCGGCGGCAGGACCGGAATCACCAGATAGAGAAACGACCCTTCCGCGTCCACGGGGACGATCCGGTCCGCCGGCCGGCTCTCGCCCGGATAGGCGTAGTGGGCCGCAGCCTCCGCCTCGGGGATATAACAGTGCATGACGGTCTGAAAATCGCTGGCCGCGTAGATGTCCTTGTGCAGCCGGAGCTCGGTGGTGTCCCCCGCGGCGACGCCGAGCGGCACCCGGAGGAGCGGGCCGGGCAGTTCCCGGGGCATGGACGCCTTGGGCGCGTAGAGCATCGCGTCCACGCCGCGCACGGACATCGACCCCGAATGGAAGGTCGAGAGCCGGGACTCGAAGATCCTGTTCCCGGCCTTGAGGAATTCCCGGCGGATCTCCTCCTCCTCGAGGAAATCGCACCGGCCGTCGTCGCCGTCCTCGAAAGCCGGAGGGGCGAAAGACAATGACCGGCCGGGGTTCTCCGAGATCCGCGACCGCAGGGCGCCGACATCGACCCCGAGCTTCCACAGGAGGCGGACGAGCGCGCCGGACGCGTTGGCCACGCAGAGCCTGAAGAACGCCTCTTTGAGTGTCCTCCCTTTGGCTATGGCGCCGTGCCCGAAAATGACCGCCAGCGGATGCGACGCCAAACGCTCGGGCAGGATCTTCGCCATTTCGGGCGAGCCGCTCGGGACCGCGAACCAATCGACGGGGATGGAGGAGCCGAGATGGCGACGGCCGAGGGGGTCGACGGGGATGAAGTCGGGCGGCCGGGCGGGCTTTTGGGCATCGTCCAGCGTGGCGATGATCAGCTCCTTCACGTGGGCGTGCATGGAGGCCCGGACGCCGGGCAGGGCCAGGATCCGGGCGTGGATGTCGGTTTCGGAGGACGCTTTGTAATAGCCGAAGTCCGTTTCCGTGGGCGAAAGAAAGCAGATCTGGCTGGGCTCGAGATCGCCCTTCTGGGAGCCGGTCGCCGTGATGACGATCTTGTCCTCGTCTCTTTCGTCCGTCCAGCGCACGGCCATGTTCCCGCTGTGGCTGTCCTGGATATCGCAGAGGAGAGAGGCTCGGCCGACGCTCTGGAAGAGCCGCAGCAGCTGCTCACTCGCCCTCCATTCTCCGGGACTCACGGCTTCCTCCTGCGGATGCGGAGGGCCCGGAGGAGCTCCCTTCCCGGCCGTCCTCTCTCGTCCCAGCCGCGGACCCGGTAGTAGTCCCGTTTCATCCTCTCCTGGTCCTTCTCGGAGACCCGGCGCTCCCTGCCCTCGGCCATGATGGGCATCTCCGAAAACCTCCGCGGCAGGGCGTCGTCCGCGTCCGTCACCCCGGCCTCGATGTTGAACATCCGCTCAAGCGTCGCGATCCGGTTTTCGATCTCCTCGAGCCGGGCCACGGAGAAATCCTGTCCCGTGACGCCGCTCGCGATCCGGGCCCAGGGCTCCGAGGAGAAGGCGAATCCGGTGAACCGGCAGATGCCCAGGCTGTCCTGAAGGATGCCCGTGTTCTGCATGTTCCGGATGGCGATCGGCGACTGGAGCAGGCTGAACCTCGGAATCTCCCTCGTGCCGCCGAAAAACGCCAGCGAGACGGCGTACCCGCCGCGAAGATGGCAGGCGCCGGTGGGCGAGGTCATATAGCCCAGGGCCTGGGTATAGGAAGCCCGGGGATCGTAGCCCGGGATCTCGAGCTTCTTGACGGTCATCGAGAGATCGGCCCGCCCGTGCGCCTCCGCCAGACGGTAGGAGCCCTCCGCGAGCGCCTCGCCGAGACCTTCGCGGTTCGCCGTCAGCCGGGCGAGCCGCTCCAGGACATCGCCGTTCCCGAAGGACAGGTCGAGGCTCCCCGCGTCGTGCGACGTGATGAGCCCGAGCTCGAAGAGCTCCATGGCGCAGGCGACGGTCCCGCCGAAGCTGATCGTGTCGACCCCGAGCTCGTTGCACCGGTAGTTGGCCCGGGCGATCGCGTTCATGTCATAAACGTCACAGACCGGACCCATGAGAATCATCGTCTCGTATTCCGGCCCCTCGCCCCTCTCCTCCGTCCCGCGGCCGCCGGTGACGCGCGTGTGGCGCTGGCACCCGATGGGGCAGAGAAAGCAGGCTCCGGCCTTCTCGAGGAGTGTCCGGGCCAGCCGCTCGCCCGAGATCTTCTCCACATCTTCGTCGCGATGGCGGCAGTCGCGGAAGTTCCGGTGGGGCAGCATGCTGATCAGGTTGATGAGCTCGATGAGCCCGGCCGTGCCGAGCTCCCGGAGGAGGCGCTTGGTGATCGGCGCCTGCTTCATCATATAGAGGGCTTGGTCGAGGCCCGACTGGTATTTTTCTTTGTCCGCGACGGAGATCTTTTCCTTCCCCCGGACCCGGACGGCCTTGAGCCTCTTGCTCCCCCAGACGGCGCCCGGCCCGCAGCGTCCGTAGACGCGGTTGCGGTCGTTCGCGACGGCGGCAATCCGCACGAGCCGCTCTCCGGCAGGACCGATGCAGAGGACCCGCGCGGGGGACCCGGGTTCCGAGACGGCCGTCAGCGCGTCGTTCGTCTCGCGGGTCGTCTTGCCCCAGACATCGCCCGCGGGGAGGACGTCCACGTGCCCGGGCGCGATGTCGATCGTGACGGGGCCCGGAGAAGCGCCCCGAACGACCAGCACGTCGAAGCCCGTGGCCTTGAAGGCCGCGCCCCACGTGCCGCCCGAGTTGGAGGTGCCGATGACACCTGTGAGCGGCGATTTGAAGGTCATGTGCCCCCGCCCCGCAGTCGGCGCGCCTGTCCCGATGAGGGGTGAGGCGGCGATGACGACGGCGTTCTCGGGGCTCAGAGGATCGCAGCCCGGGTCGATCGTATCGTAGAGGATCCGTGTCGCCAGCCCGCGGCCGCCGAGGTAATCCACGGCGCACTCGGGATCCAGCGGCTTCTCGCGGATGTCCCCCGAGGTCAAGTCGATGTCGAGGACCCGGCCGTGATATCCGGAGATCGGGAATGCGGGCATGCGGTTAAGATATCATAAGTCCGCCTTTTTTATAAACGAGCGCTCCGGGGCGAATGGGCCGGTCGGCTCCGGTCCGACCGTTCCTTGGTCCCGGCTCACCCGCCGCCGAGGAACGGGAAGACGGCCACGGTGTCCCCGTCCGAGAGCGGCGTCCGGAGCCCCTGAAGGGACTGGATATGAACGCCATTGACCATGACAACGATGTGCGGCCTGATCGCGGCGCCGGAAAAAATCCCCTCCCGCCGCGCCGGCGAGTCGCAGACGGCGTCGAGGAAGTCGCGAACGGTCCTTCCCCCCGCAAGCTCCACGTCCCGAGCCCGGATCCCGAAAAGCTCCTGGAAGGAGGCAAAAAACCTGGCCTGGATTTTCATGGGACTATCCCGGAGGAAGGAGGCTCCGGTCCAAGAGAAACGAAGCGTTGGGGTTGCGGACGTCGAGGACGAGCGGCGGGACAGATCCCCTCAGGGCCTCGATCATCTCCTCCAGGATATTCTCCCGGACGACAAGGAGCGTCCGCAGAGAGCTTCGGCCAACGGCCTCGCGGAGCGCCGACCACAGCCCGCCCCCGGAGAGCTCGAGCGGCCCGACTTCGTCCACGATGAGGACCTCGGCCGGGTCGGCGGCCGCGATGAGCGCCCGCGCCGCCTCCAGAGTCCGGGGGACGAGACGGAAATCCCCGACGTGTTCCCACTCGTCTTCCCCCTTCCGTCGCAGGAACGGGAGACGCCGGCCGTTCTTGAGATCGAGGAAATCGTACTCCGTTTCACCCCGGCTGTTCGGAACGGCCAGGCTCAAAAAACCGCCGAACCGGAGCCCACGCGAGGCCCATCGGGAGAGGGACTTCTGGATGAGGGTCGTCTTGCCGCCGTGGACGGGTCCCGAGAGGATGATGATCATCGGTTCCTGCCGGCCTGAGCCCGCGGCGCCCTCCGCTACCGGACGAGGATCTTGGCTTCGCCCGTTTCCAGGACGACGGGCTGTCCGTTGACGCCCAAGGCCGTATAGCTGCCGATGGAGACGGCCGTCTCGCCGGGGTTCGCCGCAGTGAAGACCAGAACCGCGAGTATGCCCTGGCCTTTGAAGCCGCGGCCCAGGGAGGCGGCGGAGAATCCCAGCGTGCAGCTCGTGTCGTTCGAGACGTTCAGGAACTTGGCCTGGTCTCCGAGCTGCCTGGTGATGCCTCCTTCAATGACCTCCTTGAGCTTGAGGTTCTGGGGATCGAATCCCACCGTGAGGGACATGTTGCCGACCTCTTTCGCCGTTGCGAGTTCGACGTTGACGCGGAAGTCCGAGTTGCGGGGGATCTCGAAGCTCGCCGGCGAGAGGAAGAGGGCGTCGGCCCCCGGCTGCTCAGGCTGTGCGGGCGGCGCCTGCGGTGGGAGCACGCCCTGCCCGGCGGCCCCCCCTTCCACCCCGCCCTGGGCGGCCGCGGCCACACCGGTCGCGCTGCTGGGGTCCACCCAGATCGGCTTGGAGTCTTCGGACGTCAGGGACAGGCTGCGGATGATATAAGGCGTAAGTGTCAGGACGACATCGGTTTGGTCGATCGTCGTCTGTGTCGTCGAGAACAGGCTGCCCAGGATCGGGATGTCCTTCAGGCCGGAGATCCCGGAGACCGACTTCCGTTCCTCGTTGCTGAGAAGGCCCGCCAGGAGGTTGGTCTCCCCGTCCTTGAGACGGATCGTGTTCTTGATCTCGCGGTTGTTGAGGATCGGAATGTTCGCGTATCCCGTCCCGGCGAGAGACGAGATCTTGATGTCGACGTCGATCGTCACTTCCTTCTCAAGATGGAGCCGGGGCTTCAGGTCGAGCTCGATGCCGACGTCCTGGAGGTTGTACGAAACGATCGGCTGGGCGTTCGTGCCCCCGGCCATGATGGGTGTGAACGTCGACGTCGGGATGGGAACCTTCTGCCCGACGAGGTACTTCATATCCTCGCCGGAGAGGCCGCGGATGCGGGGCTGGGCGATGAGCTTGGTGTTCGCATCCCCTTCGAGGAAATCGAGAACGGCCTGGGGCGTGGCCATTTCATAGCTGCTCAGGGAGCCGAGCTTGAGGCCGCTCAGGTTGATCCAGCCCGAAGCGCTCCCGGGGCTGATGTTGGGGTTGAGCTCGACGCTCAGCGTCGTGTTGCTGAAATCGATGCCGAGGTTCCGGAGCAGGTTCCGATCGACCTCCATGATCTCGACGGCGATGACCACTTCGCCCGGGGACTTGTCCCAGGAGCGGAGGAGCTTCTCAGCTAGGGCGATGCCCTGCGGGGTGTCGCGGATGGTGATGGAGTTGAGGGTCTTGTCGACCGTGATCGTCGGGTTCCGCGCCTGGATCCGGATCATCTGGGAGAGCGGGTTCTGCACGTCCTGGGCGCTGACGTTGGACAGGTAGATCGTCTTGACCGCGAGGAGCTCGTATTTCTGCCTGGTCGTAAAATCATCGGGAGCGATGATGACGGTCTTCTCGTCGACGATCCGGTAGAAGTTCTTGCTGGCGATGCACAGATAGCCGATGGCCTGCTCGAGGTCCTTGCCCGTCAAGTCGAGGGCCAAGCTCGCGTCCCGGAATCGTTCGTCGTAGATAAATGTCACCCCGGCCATCCGGCCGAGGGTGTCGAGGATGGAACGCACGGAAACGGGCGAGCGGAAGACGACGTTCAGCTTCTCGCCCGTGCTCTTGAGCTTGACCGGCGGCTCCAAAAGCTCTTCGGGAGGGTTCTCGGGCTTCGGGGGAGGAGCCTGGAGGGCGTTCATCTCGGCCACGAGCGTCCGGTTGGACGGGTCGTACAGCAGGGCGAACGCGTACTCGGCCAGGGCCTCCTTCTTCTTCCCCTGAGCGGCCAGGGTCCGGGCGTTCTGAAGGTGGAAGAGGCTGGCGGCCGACTTCGCCCGAACGAGCGCGAGCCTGTAAACCGCATCCGTCGGGTATTCCGCGACCGCCTTCTCATAATACCGGATGGCCATCTCGTATTGGTGATCCATCTCGGCGGCCGCACCCAGCCGGTAATCCCGGCTGACGGTCACGCATCCCCAGAGGCTCAAGGCCATCGAGAGTAGGAGTGCAGTTTTTTTCATGGCTGGCCTCCTTGTCGGGAAAACGTCTTTCGTTGGGCATTCGGCCCCTCAACCTCGATCTCGTCGAACGTGATCCGGAGGACCTTGTACCCGGGAATGATCTCGTCGCCCACGGCCGCAGGCAGCGTTTGGCCTTCCGACGTGACCAGGGCCATGATCTTTCCGCCCAATTGGACCGAGCCGACGTAGACCAGATTCAGGGCGAAGGCCGGGGGCTGCTTGGACTGCGGCGGCCCGCTCAGAGCGCCCGGAGAGGGGACCGGGGAAGCCGCCGGCACGGCGGCGCCGGGACGGAAGATGTCGCGGTGCGCGGGAGCGGCCTCTTTTTTGTTAGGGCGGAGGAGATCCAGGCGAATCAGAGGCGCCGCGGGCTGGTCGTCCGGTGCGGCGGCTGCGGCCTTCGCCGCCGGCTCCGTCCTGGAAGCGGCGTTCCTGGCCGGCGGCGGCGATGGCACGGAAGGGGTCACCGCGGCTTCTCCCAGGGGTATATTCTTAAAGAAGGATACGATGAGACCGTCCTTATCCGCGTCGAGCGCGTATACACACGGGTCCCTGAGGTCGAAGACCAGGCGCGTGATCGGCCGGGGGTTGGACATCCGGAACTGCCCGACTCGCACTTTCTCGACGGGAACCTGAGGATCTTCGGTCCCCCAACCGGAGGGTCCGGCCCGGAGCACGGTGTCGTAAAGGTCGATGATGAGACGCCAGGGGCTCTTCAGGGAAAAGACCTGGGCCACGGCCCGTCCCGTGAGCTCGACTCGGAAAGAGACACGGCCCGGGGCGTCGGACGGATCGATCCCGTCCAGGAAGATCCGGCCTTGGGGGCGGCGGGCCAGCTCGGCTTGGACGTCTGCGTCGAGGGAATATTCCTGGACTTTGATGAACTCGATGACTGTCCGCCCGTCTTCCCGCCGCAGCCGGACGGGAACACGCTCGACCAGCCGCGCCAAAATCCGGATGTCCCGGGGGCCTTCCCTCAGGACCTGGACGTCCCGGATGAACCGCGCCTCCACGGCGGGCACGCCGGGCGCTTCGCCCGTCGCGGCGCCGCCGAGGTCCAGGGCGAACGTTGAAGGAGCCCCGGGAAGATAATACCCCCGCGCCGAGGCCGGCGGGCCGTCCGTTTCAACGACCAGCCGGACGACCGGCGTGCCGGGCATGATCTGGATCTTGCCGGCCGCGGCCGCCCCGCCCCGCGCCGGGAAGCAGAGAGAGAAGGCCGTGAAGGCCGCCAGGAAGACTATGCCCCGCTCAGATTTCATAGTAGGCCGCCAGCGTCACCTTGAAATGAAGGACGCCGCTCCCCTCTTGCGTTTTCAGGAAGTCGATCTTTTCGACAAACAGGAACTTCGGAAAGCTCTCCACGACGCCCAGGAATCTCTTCAGATCCGCGTATCCCCCGGTATAGTCGAAGGCGACGACGACCTCCTTGATCCGCCCCTTTTCCGCATCGGAGTAGCCGTAGCGGATCTCCGGGACGTTCACGCCGGACTCGTTGAAGATCTTCTGCAGGTCCAGCCGGAGCGACCGGTAGATCGTCTTTTCATCGTAGAAGCTCATCCCCTTGAGCGATTCGAGATCGCGCTCGGCGTCCTGCCAGCGCCGCCAGTCCTCCCGCTCCGCGGCCCGGGACTTCTCGATGCTGAGGCGCCGCGCCTGGGCCGTCTCCAAGGAGTCCCGGGCATCGCGGTAGGCGCTTTTCTCCACCAGCATCAGGAGGAAGCCGATCGCGAGCAGGAGGAGGACCACCAAGCCCAACCGCTCGAGCGTCCTTCTCTCCTTCCCGTCCAAACGGCTAAAGATTGCGTTCATAGGTCAGCGAGATCTCCGAAATCAGCCCTCCGCCCTCCTCCCGGGACTCGCTCTCGAGCCGGAACCGGAATTTCCGGGCATTGAGGTTGTTGAGGAATGTCAGGAGGTCGTCCAGGCTCGCCGAAACCAGCTTGATCTTGAGGCCGACGGTCCGCTCCCCGGAAAAGCTGGGGACGAGCGACGTGATATAACTCGAATCGGGAAGCGAGGCCTCGAGCAGGGACAGGAACTCCGTCCACGAGAAGCTCTTGCGGATGATGATGTCGTTGACGAGGTCGACCTCGGACTGACTCGTCTTCTTGGCTTTCTGGATGTCCAAGGTTAAACGTCTCACCTCTTTGCCGGCGGCGTCGACCAAACCGCCCGTTTCCTCCACCGAGGATTTGAGCCGGGAGGCCTGAAACCCGTATCTGACGACCGAGAACGCCGCCACGCCGATTACTATAACGACGGCCGCGGCCAAGATGTTTCGCGCCAGGACATAGAAGCGTCTGTTCCGGACGGGTTTCGTCGCCAGGTTCACGTCGAGCGGCGGTCTTCGGTTCATGCGAGCTGACCCACAAGCGGCGCCAGGGCCCCCTTTTCCGCGGAAGCCCATTCGCGGGGGGCGCCGTATTCGAGCCTTTCCGCCGGCAGGGAGAGGACGGATTCCAGCCGCGCGGCGAGGTCCGCCGTCTCCTCCCCGTCCGCCGAATGGACCCAGAGCCGGGAGATCTTCCGTTGTTCCCTGTCCTCGAGAAAATGCACGGTGTTCTCGGCCTCCTGGACGACCAGGCCGATCCTGTCCCGGGACGACGCCGCGGGGTCGAGCCCCTTGAGCCGGTACAGAGTCCATTCCGCATCCATGGCTGCCAGGAGGCCCAGATGGTCCGTCCCGGCGCTCAGGAGGAGCCCGTCGGCGGCGGCGCGGTCGACCAGGTTGGCCAAACTCAAGGTGGGAATCGTCACACAGCCCGGCTTGAGCCCGGCGGACGAGAAGAGCGCTTCGTACTCCCGGACGACGGCCTCCCGGGCGGCGGCCACGAGGATCTTTCTTGGGCCGGGGACAAAGGAGAGATCGCAGGCCAACCTGAGATCGTCCGGCATGATGGGCATCTGCTTAGCCACCCGCCAGCGGAGAAACGCCTCTCTCTCGGCATCGGAGCCGGGAAGCGATTCCGCCGCCAGGACGAAGACTCGGACGCATATCTCGGGAATGAGGACGGCGACGGTCCCCCCGGCGAGCCCGAGGATCTCCTTCCCTTCCTCGACGCGGGCCGCGAGTGAAAAGACCTCGATGCCGTTCGGCTTGTCGAACGACGGCGTCAGGCTCCCGGCGTCGAGGGGCAGCACGAAGCGCTTCCGGGCGGCGCGGCCTTTCGAGCCGGCCAGGATGCCGCTCAGGGCCTGGGCCGACAGGCCGAAGACGGCGTCCGGGCGTGGGCGATCCGTGAACATCGACCGGAGCTTCCCGAGGAGCGGCGCCATTCTCACTCCACAAACGTCACTTTATTCAGGTCCCTGAGGCTCGTGACGCCATCGTAGACTTTTTCTAGACCCGTCTCCCGGAGAAAGACCATGCCCTCGGCCTTGGCCCGTTTCTTGACCTCGGAGAGCGGTTTCCGCTCCAGGATCATCTCGCGGATGGTGTCCGAGAGCTCCAGGATCTCGGCGATCGCCGTGCGCCCCTTGTATCCCGTCTGGTTGCACTCCAGGCAGCCGGCCGGTTCATAAAACGTCCGGGACTCGTCCCGGGCCGGGTCCAGCCCCGACTCGATGAGCTGGGAGGGAGAATAGGTCACGACGGTCTTGCACCGGGCGCAGAGCACGCGCACCAGCCTCTGAGCGAGGATGCAGTTGAGCGCCGAGATGAAGCTGTACGGATCGACCTGCATGTGGAGGAAGCGCCCGATGACGTCGAAGACGTTGTTCGCGTGGACGGTCGTGAAGACGAGGTGCCCCGTCAGGGCCGATTGGATGGCGATCTGGGCGGTCTCCGGGTCCCGGATCTCGCCGACCATGATCTTGTCGGGGTCGTGCCGGAGGATGGACCGAAGTCCGCGGGCGAAGGTCAGGCCCTTCTTCTCGTTGACCGGGATCTGCGTGATCCCATCGATCTGGTACTCGACGGGGTCCTCGATCGTCACGATCTTGTCCTCCGGCGACTTGATCTCAGTCAGGGCCGCGTAGAGCGTCGTCGTCTTCCCGCTGCCCGTCGGGCCGGTGACGAGCACCATCCCGTAGGGCTGGGTGATGTACTTGCGGAATTTCCTCTGGATTGGGTCGGAGAAGCCCAGCATGTCCAGCCGCAGCTCCGCGATTGCTTCGGTGATCATCTCCTTGTCCAGGATCCGGATAACGGCGTCCTCGCCGTAGATGCAGGGCATGACGGACACCCGGAAGTCGATGGTCTTGTCCTTGATCTTGAGCCGGAAGCGGCCGTCCTGGGGAACGCGGCGCTCGGAGATATCCAGGTCCGACATGACCTTGATCCGCGAGATGATCGGCGACTGGAACTTCTTGTCGATGGACTCCATCGCCTCGCCCAACACGCCGTCGATCCGGTATTTTATCCGGACGTCATTGTCCTTGGATTCGATGTGGATGTCGCTGGCCCGCTTCTGGACGGCGCTGAGGATGATCGTGTGGACGAGCTTGATGATGGAGCCGTCCTGGTCGGCCAGCTTCTCCACCGAGATGACGTCCTCCCCCTCGCCGCTCTCCCGCTCGACGACCTGGGTGATGAAGCCCTCCGTGGCGTCCCGGAGGACCTGCATGGCCGTCTCGCTCTTGCGCAGGGCCTCCTGGATGGCCCGGCCCGAGGCCGCGAAGACCTCGACCTTCTTTCCCAGGAACGATTCGATGGCGTCGATCGCGGCAAGGTCGGAGGGGTCGGCGACGGCGATCTTCATGACGCCGGCCGAGTCCTCGAGCGGGATGAAGTTCAACCGGTGGAGGAACTCGACGGGAACGGACTGGACGAGGCTCCGGTCGAGGGCGGCCCCCTCAAGGTTGATATAGGGCACGTGATAGCGCTCGGCCAGCTTCCGCGTCGACGTTTCCTCCTCCCGGAGATGTTCCAGCTCTTCGTTCGTCATTTCAGTTCACTTGCCGTTCTTTCACCTCGTGATCCTGATCACGTTGAAGATCGGCAGATAGACGGCCAGCAGCATTCCCGCGACCACGAGCCCCATGAAGACGATCACCAACGGTTCGATCAGCGAGACCAGAGTATCAATTTTAACACGAATCCGCTCATCAAAGAAATCTGCCACGTCCCCGAGCATGCCCTGGAGGTTGGCCGAGGTCTCGCCGATGCGGATCATGTCCAGGGCCAAGGGGGGGACGGCCCCGGATTTCGACAGTGCGTCGGACAGACCTTCGCCGTTCTTGATGAAATCGGGGACATCCTTCATCTTCCGGGAGAGAAAGGCGTTGGGGACCGACTGGATGGCGATGCCGATCGCCTGGATGAGGGTGATGCCCGCCTCCAGGAGGAGCCCGAGGGTCCGGCTGAAGACCGCGACACTCGATTCAAGCCAGATGGTCTTCCCGTAAGGAAGGCGGAGCTTCAGCTTGTCGGCCCGGAACCGGAAATCGGGCCGCTTCCTCTGCGTCAGGATCACTCCGGTGATGAGCGCCACAACGCCGGGGACGACATACCAGTGGGCGTTGACGGCCGTCGAAAAGGACATGATCACGCGTGTAATGCCCGGCAGGTTGGCCTGGAAATCCTGATAGAAGCTGGAAAACCGCGGCAGAATGAAATTGACCAGGAGACTGAAGAGGACGAAAGCGAAGATGATCAGCAAGGTCGGATAGGCGAGAGCCGACCGGATGCGCGACCGTGTCCGGGCGATCATCCTCGCGTAGTCGACATAACGGGAGATCGCCCCCGCCAGGTTGCCGCTGCGCTCCCCGGCCATGAGGCTGGCGACGTACACCGTGCCGAAGTTTTTTTCATAAGGAAGGAACGCCTCCGAGAGGGCCTTTCCGAGCTTGACGTCTTCGGCGACCTTTAGCAACAGTTCTTTCAGATAAACGTTCTTCAGCCGGCCGGTGATCACCTCCAGGCTGCGGAGGATAGGATACCCCGACCGGATCATGGCCACGAGCTCCTGATTGAAAAGGATGAAATCCTTGTCTTTGATCTTCCGCCCCACGGTGATGGTCTGGGACCGGATGGTCTTCCAGTCCCGCCGCACGGAGAGAACGAGATAGCCCTCGGAGGCAAGCGCCTTCCGGCATTCATCGGCCGACGAAGCCATGAGAGTCTGGGTAAGGACCCGGCCGGACTCGGCGGTGACACGGCATTCATAATAAGGCATTTACGGGAGCGTCCTGATCAACAAATTTTGTCCATAATCTATTCTACTCCATTTTATTTTGTCAATCCGAACTGCCCCTGATTGACAAAGGCCGGGGAAAGATTTATTTATAAATCCATGAGGAGGATAGCGCTTTCCCTAGCCGCGGCGGTCGCCGTGGCCGCCTTCGGCCTGTTCTTGAGGCTCGTCTCCCCGGGGCCTTTGAGAGCCCAGACAGGCCAGGAGTCGGGAAGCCAGGAAGTCCAGAAGCCCAAGTATGATTACATGAGCAACTTTCTCTCGCGGAGCACGCGGCCTCTGGGGCTCAAGGAAGACCCGGCCCTGCGAAAGCTGCTTCATCAGGGGGCCGTCAAATGGGCCATCCGCGCCGGCTCGCGGCAGGTGCTCGACTAGGGGTTTTTTTTTATGCGCCGAATTCAATTTTTTGGATTGACGGCCGCCCTGCCCGGTGAGGATTAAGCCGGTGAAGAAAACCACCATCCCGGTCATCGGTATCTTCCTCGCTGTCCTCGTGCTTGGCGGGTTCAACGTCTACCGGAAGGCCGTCTGGCAGGACGTGACCGACGGGATCGTCTGGAGGGAAACGTCCAAGGGCCTGACGGCCATCAAGGTGGACTTGTCGAGCGAAGCCTATCTGAGGGCCAACATCCGTGAGGGTGACGTTCTCTCGGCGATCAACAAGAATCCCGTCCGCACGAGGATCGACGTCCTCAAGAACCTCTGGAGCGCCGCTGCGGCCGGCCAAACCGTCACGTACGAAATCAACCGCCCGGGCCAGCAGATGTATCCCTGGTTCTATCCTCAGAAGAAAGGCGTCGACCTGATTTATTTCTATCTCGTCCTGATCGGTTTGACCACCTTGGTCATCAGCCTCGTCATCTTTTTCAATTCCAAGAAACAGCTGACCCTTCCGTACATCTTCTTCTACCTCCTGGCCCTGACATTCGCGGCCTTCACCATTTTTTCGCCGACCGGCCAGTTGGATTTCCTCGACATGGTCTTTTACGCCCTGGACAAGATCGCCTTCCTGGCGTTTCCGCCCCTGCTGCTCCATTTCTTCATGATCTTCCCGCTCCGCAAGAGGTTCCTCAAGGAGCGGTCCGCCTTCATTCCCCTGGTCTACTTGCCCGCGATCTTGCTCGTCCTGGCCCGCCTCCGGTTTCATATCCCGCTCCCAGGCCCCTGGAGCGACCGGGCCGCCCTGGGATATCAGAGCGGGCTCGAGCGCCTGGAGCTCCTCCATGTCGTCGTGTTCGGCCTCGTCACCCTCGGCATCCTGGCGCACAGCACCCTCAGGGCGCCGAGCATTCTCGTCAAGAAACAGCTTCGCATCATCGTCCTCGGCCTCTCCTTCGGCATCATTCCCTCGACCGTCTTCTATTTCATCCCCTTTGTCCTCGGCCGGATCCCGTCCACGGCCGAGGAACTCACAGTTATCCTCCTGGCCCTCATCCCGCTGACGTTCTCCTATTCCATCTCGCGTTACCGGTTCGTCGACATCGAAGTCCTTCTGAAGAAAGCCGCGACCCTGACTTTCACCTTTTTCGTCATCGCGTTCCTGTATTTCATCGTCAGCTCCCAGACCAAACTGTTTTCTGAAAACCGCTGGAACGCGGCCTTTTTCGGCCTTCTGGCCATCATTCTAGGGGCCACGCTCTTCACACCGCTCAAGCGGCTCTTCCAGACGCTCCTCGACAGGGCGATCTACAAGAAGAGCTACCAGTACCGCAAGACGCTGATGTTTCTCAGCCGCGAGCTCAGCCGCGAACGGAACCTCCAGAGCCTGGCCCGCGCCCTGCTCGAGGCTATCACGAACGCGCTGTCGCTCCGGAGCGTCGCCCTCCTGCTGGCCGACGAGGGCCGCGGATCGTCCTTCACGCCCTTGAGCTCGCGGGGAGAGGAAATGCCGCTCCCGGCCAAGGTCCTCTTCGACGACCCGCTCGCCGCACAGCTTCTCGAAAGGGATCACCTCTCCTCATTTCCCGCTGGGTCCGGCCGGGGCCTCCAGGTCTGCATGGACAGGTTCTCCAGGTACGGCTTCTTCCACTTTCTGCCCCTCAAGGTCGAAGCCAAGATGATCGGCTGTCTGGTCATGGGCAAAAAGCAGGACGGGTCGTTTCTCACGAGCGAAGACTGGGAGCTCCTGACGGCGATTTCCGGCTCGGCGGCCCTGGCCCTCGAAAACGCCTACCTCTACAGCCAGGAAAGCATCCGCACGATGGAGATGCAGCGGCTCAAGGACTACAGCGAGAACATCATCGAGAGTCTGACCGTCGGCGTGGCCGTCATCGACGAGCAGGGCCGGATTATCGGCTGGAACAGGGTCCTCGAAGATCAAATGGGTCTGAGGAAGGAGGCGGCTCTCGGGAAGGGCCTCAAGGAGGTCCTGGGGGAGCAAACGTACTCGGCCCTCTACCCGCCCGAAACCCAGCAGGATTTCCGCCTTCTGAGCGAGATCAGCCTGGATCTTCCCGGCGGCGGCAACAAGATTTTCGATATCGCCAGGACCCCGCTCCTCGACAACGCCTTGCAGCCCTACGGGACGATCATCGTCTTCGAGGACGTCACGGAAAAGATCAGCCTCCAGCAAAGGCTCCTGACGTCGGAAAAGCTGGCCTCCATCGGGCTCCTCTCGGCCGGCGTCGCCCACGAGATCAACACCCCTCTCACGGGCATATCGAGCTACATCCAGATGCTCCAGAAAAAGCTCACGGACACGCACTACGCCCAGCTCCTGGAGAAGATCGAGGCCCAGACCGACCGGGTGGCGCGGATCATCAAGAACCTCCTAGCCTTTGCCCGCAATCCGTCGGACACGTCCTTTCATCGCGTCAACATCAAAGAGATCCTCGAGGAGATCCTGTCCCTCATCGACTACAAGCTCAAGAACATGAACATTCTCCTCAAGCTCGAGCTCGATTCCGTCCCCGCCGTCAGCGCCCAGGGCGAGCGCCTCCAGCAGGTCTTCATCAACATCATCCTCAACGCGCTCGACGCCATGCCTCAGGGCGGCACTCTGGGAATCCAGCTCTTCGCGGAGGACAAGCAGGCCGTGGTCCGGATCTCGGACACCGGGACGGGGATCAAGCCCGAGCACATGGCCCACATTTTCGACCCGTTCTTCACGACCAAGGGAATCGGCAAAGGGACGGGCCTGGGACTGTCCATCAGCTACGCGATCATCAAGGAGCACGAAGGCCACATCCATGTCTCGAGCGAAGTCGGGCGGGGTTCCACGTTCACCATCTCCCTGCCCTTGGGCGAGAGCCCGCTGTCCCGAACTTCATCGACGCCGACCAGGACATAACCCATGAACCATAAAGGCCTCATTCATGTCATCGACGACGAGCCCGTCATCCACGACGTCCTCGGCGAGCTCCTGACCTCCGAGGGCTACGAGGTCGAATCCTCCTCGTCCGGCGAGGAGGCCCTGGCCAAATTTCCCTCGCAGCCGTACGATGTCGTCCTGCTTGACCTGTTGATGCCCGGGATGGACGGGATCGAGGCCCTCCGGAGGATCAAGAAGATCGACCCGGCAGCCGCGGTCATCATGATCACGGCCTTTGGGTCCGTGGAATCCGCCATCGCGGCCATGAAGATCGGGGCGCTCGATTATATCCAAAAGCCCTTCAAGCACGACGACCTCCTCCTCACGGTCGCGAGGGCCATCGAACACCGGCGGCTCCAGGAGGAAAATCTCCGGCTCAAGGACGAGCTGCGGCAGAAATTCAGCTTTTCCAACATCATCGGCAAGAGCCCCGCCATGAAAGTCGTGTTCGACCTCGTCAAGGCCGCCGCCCCGACGCGGACCACCATCCTCCTCCAGGGCGAGAGCGGCACGGGAAAGGAGCTGGTCGCCCGGGCCATCCATCTGAATTCCCCGCGGGCGGACAATTCCTTCGTCGTCGTCAATAGCGGATCCCTCCCTCCCGACCTCCTCGAAAGTCACCTCTTCGGCCATGTCAAGGGCGCCTTCACCGGCGCCGTGGCCCTGAAGAAGGGGCTCTTCGAGGCCGCCGACAAGGGCACGATCTTCTTCGACGAGATCTCCTCCATCAATCTCGAGACTCAGGCCAAGCTCCTCCGTGTCATTCAGGAGAAAGAGTTCATGAGACTCGGCGGCACGGAGACGATCAAGGTGGACGTCCGGATCATCGCGGCGACGAACACGGATATCGAGGAGATGATCGTCCAGAAGACATTCCGGAAGGACCTCTTCTACCGTCTCAACGTGATCAAGATTGAGCTCCCTCCCCTGCGCCAGCGCAAGGAGGACATCCCCCTGCTCGTCAAGCACTTCATCGAGACTTATGGCCGCGAGAACGGCAAGGAGATCGAGGGCGTCAGCGAGGACGTCTACGAGATTCTCGGGGCCTACGACTGGCCGGGGAACGTCCGCGAGCTCGAGAACCTCATCGAGCGGGCCGTCGTCTTTTCCCGCTCGAAGGTCATCACTCGCGAGTTCCTGCCGCCGTTCCTGCTCACCAAGGAGGTCCCCCCGGAGGGCTGGCTCCTCTCGCCGGGGGAGTCCCTGGACCTGCGGGAAAGGACCCAGAATTTCCAGAAGAAGATCATCCTGACGGCCCTCAAGAAATCCAAGGGCGTTCAGAAGAAGGCGGCAAAACTGTTGGGCGTCAAGCCGACGACCCTGAACGAGATGATCAAGAGGCTCAACATCGATGCGGACGACCCGGCGACGTGACCGGTGCCGGCCTCCGGAGCGGCACCCCTAGGAGAATCCCCCGGGCACGGCCTGGCGGGGATTGAAGCGGACCCGGTCGACCTTCCCCGGAACCTTCAGGACGAACTCCTGAACGGCCTGCCGGACGACGACCAGATCATCGTGGGTCTCACCGCGGCTCGTCCATTGAATCCATAGCGGGAAGACGAAGCGGTTCCGGCTCTGGGTGATCCGGACCCTGAGGCGGGCCCCCTCGGGAGTGCTCTCCTCCGACCAGCTCGTCCGGACCTCCGGCAGCTCGTAGGAATCGAACCAGCCGCTGAAGAAATCCTTCAGGTCGCGTCCTGAGACCCTCTCCATCGTCGCGATGAAATTCTCCGTTCGGGCCGCGCTGAACTTGTACGTTTCATAGAATTCCTTCAGCCCGGAGGAGAAGACATCCTTTCCAAGAAGATCCTGGAGCATAAAGAGGGTCAGGGCGGCCTTGTCGTAGACTATGGCCTGGTAGGCGCTGAAGTCGAAAAAGCTCAGGCGCGAGCCCAGGGAGATTGGGCCCATGACCGATTTCCTGTCCGTCCATTGGGAGAACTTCTTCAGGACCGCCGCGAAACCCTTCTCCCCGTATTTCTCCCGGATATAGGAGGCCGCCGCGAACTGGGCCAAGCCCTCGCTCAACCATTGGTCTCTGTAAGTGGAATAGGATACGCCCTGGCCCCACCATTGATGGGCGATCTCATGGGCGAGAAAATAATCGTCCCACTGGGAAAGGTTGACCGGATTGTCGGCCATCGCGGGATAAGGGGAGTCCGAGGCCCACGGCACCTCGTTTAGGACGATGAAGGACGGCGGGCTGTGTCCCCCGGCCGTCGGCCAGAGCCGCATGACCACGCCGAGCTTTTCATAGGGGAAGGGCCCGAAAGCCCGGATATAAAAGTCGAGGATATCGCGGGCCTGGCCCAATACCGCCGGGCTGCTGTCCGAGACCTCCGTCGAAACATGGAGCCGGATGGGGATTGGATCAGCGAGGCTTAGGGGCCGGTCGAATTTGCCGACGATGAAGGCCAGGTATTTGACCGGCGATCTCGTTTCGAAAATGGACATGGAGCTGCCCGCCTTTTCGAGCTCGACGACGTCCCTCATCCCGTCCCAGCGCCCCGTCTCGACCATCTCTCCGACGGCGACGCACTGGTACTCGGGAGGGACGATGAGCGTGAGACGGGCCTTGAAATAATCCTCGTCCGGAGGAGCCGGGTACCAGAGGCCGGCCTGGGTGAACAGGTACGTTTCATAGCGCGGCTTGAAGGCCAGCCGGTTCCGGACAGCCGACTGGCCGATGATATCCGAGGTGGGAGGAGGCGGCACCATCCGTCCCCGGTAGTAGATCTCGATTCGGGTGGGGGATTGCGGCTTCGTGGGGGCGGCCAGATACACATAAAGAAGTTTGCGGAGCTTATCCTGGGTGTAGAACAGCTCGTACTTGTTTTCATCGTAGATCTTGAGGATCTCGAAGTCCGGGTTGAAGCGGAACCTGAGGTATTGAATGTTTTCGGACCCGGGGATGAATGAGATCCGGGCCCGGCCCGAAAGATAGGAGGCGGCGGGCGAATAGTTCAGCTCGAGCTCGTAGCGGTCGATGTCGACCGGGCTCTCGAGGCCTACATAGAGCTTCTCGGCCCGAGGCCCGGAGGCGCTCACGGGGCTGTAGAGGCTGATGATCCTGTCTTTGGATCGGTCGTAGAGGGTCACTTCTTCTTCGGAAAACGGATAATAGATATACGTCAATTCTCCGGCCCGTTTGGCTTTGAGCTCGAAAACGGCCTCCTCGCCCTGGGGGAGGAAGGACAGCAGCTGCCGCTCCATGGAGCTTTCGATGGTGAAGGACCTCGGGTAAGCCTTTGTGAAGATCGACGCCGCCTTCGCGGTCTCTTCAGCTGTCACCTCGGGCAGCCCCTCCCCCCTTATGATCCTGACGCGGGAAGACATGAAGCCGACCGAGCACCGGATGTAAGCCTCCCCGATCTCGTCCTGCAGATACCTCTTCCCGTAGAGGAGCTCCATCTGGTGCTGCTCGATGGGGTCCGAGGGAGTGAAGCGTACGGTCCCCTTGCCGATGACCAGGAGGGCTGTCTCGAGACCGGGGATATTGTCGTGAAAGACCGCCGCCTCCCCGAAGGACAGGCGGATGTCCCGATGACTGATGTCGAGCGACCGGACGCGCTCGACCCGGTCCGACGGGATCCTGATCTTATAAAGGTTGACGATCGTGTCCGCCGTTTCCTTGCCGGTGATCTCCCAGCGTCCGCCCCGCTCGGAGGCGGTGATCCGCCACGATTCGATCAGGGCGGCGGTGGCGTTCTCAAAATACGCCTGGACGAAAAGGTGCGCCGCACCGTCCGCCTCGGTTCTCTGTCCCGCCAAGCGGAGCCGGACTGTCTCCATCTTCGCCGCGTCGTAGACCGAGCGAAGGCTTTTCTCCTCTTTTTCCCGGAGGCCAGGCTCGAAAAGGTCGAGGTAAGCAACGAAGTCCCTCTTCTGCAGGGAAGCCTGGATCTGATTGAAAAGGGCCTGAATGCTCTGGGGAGGCCCAGCAGGGGCCTGCCCGGCGCCGAGGGCCAGAGCAGGCAGGCAAAGCCAGAGGGCCAGCCCATACAAAATCGATTTCCTCACGTTCCTTTTTATTATATCAAAGGAAAAAATGTCGGTCTTCATCCGCTCCCTCATTCGCCACAGACCTCAGGAGCACGTTTTATGCCAGGAAAATCCCCTCGGGGAAATAGAGCGGGAGGCCGCCGGGAGAAATTGATTAAACCGGGGAATTGTCCTCGGACCGAATGTAAAGCTATTTTACAAACCCGGCCTATTTCTTGAGGGGTCGCCCCAGGGCCTTCTCCACGTCTTCGACCTTGCCCCGGATGCGGCCCTTGGCATGTTCCCGGTCGTCGATGGCGATGTGGGTGGACACGCGGCTCGCTTCCTTCCTCATGGCCTCGTGGCATTTCCGGACGACGCCGAAGACTTCGTCCCAGTCGCCCTCGATGATCGTTCCCATGGCCGTCAACTGATACGGAAGTCCGCTTCGGTCCACGATATCGACGATCCTGGCCACCGGCCCGGCCAGAGGCTCGCCCCGGCCGACCGGTACGACGGTGAATTCGACAACCATCCCTCCCCCTTATTTGTCCTTGACCGCTTCCCCCCGCCGGAGATGCTCCTCCCACGTGACGAAGCTGTGATAGAAGATCTGGTCCCCCTCGTCGATGCCGCGGGTGATTTCCGTTATGTGCGAGGTCGCCGCGCCAAAGGCTTCGACCGCGTAGATGACGCCTTTCTCCGGCTTGACGTGCGCCCCGCAAGTGTAGATGTCCAGGGCGGCATAGCCCATCTCGGGCCAGGTGTGGGTCGAGATGTGGGATTCGGAGATGACGACCACGCCGCTCACGCCGTGCGGGGGAAACTTGCTGAAGGAGATCGACCAGACGTGGGCGCCGGCGATTTCCGCGGCCTTGACGAGGATCTGCTGGACTTTCTCGACGCTCCCGATGACTTTCGGGTCGCAGCTCGAGGCTTCGACGATATAGTGATGGCCGATCGGAGAATGGGGAGTCTTCGTCATCAGCTTCTCCTTCGAAGGGCTCGGAAGCCGATTATGGCACAACTGGGGAATCTGTCAAGAAAATCTGGGGCGCCGCCGCTCAGCCGAACGAAGTGCAGTTGCCGGCCTCAGGCGCATTGAGGCTGAGCTCGGGGGATTCCCTCCGGCAGGGAGCGAATTCCCAGGAGCGACAGACAGAAGCGCGGCGGAGCGGCTCGGAGCCGCTCTTCTGGTAAATCTCTGAAATGGATCTCTTCGCTTATGGCTGAAGCCTGCGCCTTAATAGCGCCTGAACACGTTCCGTCCCCTCTTCCGGCCTCTTGGGTGGCACCGGACGTGAAGCGCGAAGGGACAGGGCAGAAACGGGCTTAAACGAAGACGCGGCGCTCCTCCTTGAC
Organism: uncultured Eubacteriales bacterium; assembly: GCA_964551995.1. Classification (GTDB taxonomy): domain Bacteria; phylum Acidobacteriota; class Aminicenantia; order Aminicenantales; family Saccharicenantaceae; genus DATKJS01. The sequence goes on along the minus strand of CAZKFD010000011.1, from coordinate 259,080 downwards.
GACATTGAGGACGATGTGGGTCACCGTCCGATCGACACAGGGGAAACCCAGAAGCTTCTTGATGAAACGGTTGAGGTCCTCGCGATCCTTGAAGTAGCCGATGATGAAGGAGTCCCAGTCCCCTGTGACGTCGTAGACGGCCGTCACCCGCGGATCCTGGGAGATCTTCTTCTGGGTTTCGAGGAGCTTCCCCTGAGAGATGCGGACGGCGACGATGGCGATCAGGCGGATGCCGAAATACTCGGGATCCACGACGGGGATGTAACCCTTGATGGCCCCCTCCGCTTCCAGCTTCCTGACCGTGTTGATGACGGCCGTGGCCGACGTCCCGACCTCCTTGGCGATCTCCCGAAAGCTCTTGCGGGCGTTGAGGTTCAGGGCCCAGATGATTTTCCTGCTCAGCTCCTCGATCATCGATTTTCCTCCAATTGTTATGATTATCGGCATATAAATGTCCATATGTCAAGATAATTAAAAAATAGATTGACAACTTATCAGGATTTCTATAAATATTCTTACAACCACGATCGCATAAAAGGAGGAAACGAAATGGCACCGGTGGCGAAGAGTTCTTTAAAGGCGTTCGGCATGAGGGATGAAAAAGACGTTCTCAGCGTCATCCGGGATCCGGCCCACGGCATCCAGTTCATCCGCCTCGTCTTTCCCGATATCCTGGGGCGGCCCATGGACTTCGCCTTCCCGAGCAACGAGCTGGATAAGGCCTTCCAGGAAGGCAAGGGATTCGACGGCTCCTCGGTCGCCGGTTTCGTGCGCATCGAGGAGAGCGACCTGGTGATCAAGCCCGACCCCACGACGTTCCGTCTCCTCCCCTGGCAATACAAGGGCTTCGACGAGGATACCCGGTGGCGGGAGGCCGTCATGTTCGGCGACATCCTGACCCCAGAGGGGACACCCTATGTCGGCGACAGCCGGGGTATCCTCAAGCAGACTCTGGCCCGCGCCCGCAGGGACATGGACATCGAGGACTTTAAGTGCGGGCCCGAGCTCGAGTTTTTCATCTTCCCGTCGAGCGACAACCCTGTGCCGGCGGACGCGGGCGGGTATTTCTTCGGCGGCCGCCACGGAGAAGTTCGGAAGGAGATCCAGCTCCTCCTCCACCGGATGGGCATCGAGACCGAGTACGACCACCACGAGGTCGCGCACGGCCAGCACGAAATCGACCTCCGTTTCCTCGGCGCGCTCGAAATGGCCGATATCGCTATGATCTTCCGCTACATGGTGAAAAAGGTCTGCCGCATGCACGGACTCTACGCGACGTTCATGCCCAAGCCCATCAACGGCCAGAACGGGAGCGGCATGCACGTCCACCAATCCCTTTGGAAGGGAGGCAAGAACCTCTTTTTTGACAGGAAAGGCTCCTACTACCTATCCGACCTCGCCCGCCAGTACATCGCCGGTGTCATGTCCCACGCCCGGGAGATATCGGCCGTCCTCAGTCAATGGATCAACTCCTACAAGCGCCTCATCGAGGGTTATGAGGCTCCGGTTTATATCGCCTGGGGCCAGAAGAACCGCTCCGCCTACATCCGCGTTCCCGAGTACCAGCCGGGAAAGGAGCAGGCGACCCGCATCGAGCTCCGAGCGGCCGACCCGGCCTGCAACATCTACCTGGCCTTCGCCGTGATGCTGGGAGCGGGCCTCGACGGCGTCCGGACGAAGGCCGACCTCGTAGACCCGGTCGAGGAGAACATCTACCACATGAGCGGGACGCGGCAGAAAAAGTTCGAGATCCGGGTCCTGCCCAGAAACCTCGACGAGGCCGTCCGGCTCATGGAAAAGAGCGCGATCGTCCGGGAGACCCTCGGCGACCACATTTTCCAGAAGCTCATCGCCAACAAGAAAAAGGAAGTCGAGGAGTACGGCCGGAGTGTCTCGGGGGAATTCGACAAGCAGGTCAGCGACTACGAAATCGAGCGTTATCTGCCGTTCCTCTGACCTCCGTCCGGCCGGCCCTCGGCCTCCCGCCCCGCCGGGGCGTCCTTGCCTGTCTGGTTTGCTCCCTGATATAATGCTCTGGGAGACGAAGGGGTGGTTCCCCCCTCCGGCGCCGAGGCGCGATGGCGGGGAGCGGGCCCCAGTCCCGGTCCGGGGAGAGGAGAGACGTCCATGATCATCCTCAGGGAAGTGATCAGCCGGCTCGACGGCGAACTTCTGACCCCGGGGATGCCGCTAGGACTCCAGTGCTCGAAGGTGTTCGCCTCCGACCTCATGAGCGATGTCCTGGCCTCGATCGAGCCTGGCTCGCTCCTCCTCACGGGATTGGCGAACACGCACGTCATCTGCACCTGCAGCCTGGCCGATGTCGCAGCGGTCGTCTTCGTCCAGGGCAAGCGTCCGGGCGCGGCGGTGGTCGAGCAGGCCCGCGAGAAACACCTGCCGCTCGTCGCGACCCGCCTGCCGATGTTCGAAGCCTGCTCCCGGATCGCGTCTCTCCTTCAGGAGAGAAGCCATGCCCGATGAATCCGTGTTCCGGCAGGAGTTCCGGGTCCGGGGCGGGGACTTTGCCAAAGCCGGCGCCGTCGCCTGTCGGATCAAGGAGCTTTTGAAGGAGATCGGTTTCGACGCCCGGCTCATCCGGCGGGCCGCCATCGCCTCCTACGAGGCGGAGATGAACGTCATCATGTACGCCCAGGAAGCCCGTATGGACCTCCAGGTCTCCCCCGAGGAGGTCCGGATCACTGTCGACGACCGCGGGCCAGGCATCGCCGACGTCCCCCTGGCGATGACTGAGGGCTTTTCGACGGCCACGCCCGAGATGCGCGAGCTCGGCTTCGGCGCGGGCATGGGCCTGCCGAACATCAAGAAGAATGCCGACATCTTCTCCGTCGAATCCGAGGTCGGGCGGGGGACCCATCTCGAGATCATCATCCGCAGCAACGGACATCGGCCATGAGCGAAAAATACTTCCACGCCAACCATATCATCCGGGAGAAGTGTGTCGGCTGCGTCCACTGCCTGACGGCGTGCCCGACGCGGGCGATCCGGGTCCGGGACGGGAAGGCTCGGATCATCGACGAGCTCTGCATCGACTGCGGGGAATGCATCCGTGCCTGTCCGTACGACGCCGTCGAGTCGTACACCACGTCGTTCGCGGACCTTCACGTTTTCGACTACAAGGTGGCCATCCCCTCGACGGTCATCTACGGGCAGTTCGGGAGCGCCACGCTCCCCAACGAGATCCTCGGCGCCCTCCGTCAGGTCGGCTTCGACGAGGTCTATGACCCGAGCGCGATCTGCGAGCTCAACACGGCGGCCATCGAGGAATACCTCTCCGAGCATCTGCAGCCGCGGCCGCTCATCTCGTCCACATGCCCGGTGGTCGTGCGGCTCATCCAGAGGCGCTATCCGTCGCTCTGCGCCCAGATCCTGCCGATCGAGCCGCCGCGGGAGATCGCCGCGAAGATCCTCCGCACGATCCTCCCCCGCACTCTCAACCTTCCGCCCGAGAAGATCGGTATCATCCACATCACTCCCTGCTCGGCGAAGATGGTCTCCATCAACAGCCCGGCCACGATGAAGAGATCCTACCTCGACGGGGCGATCTCGGTCCGGGACATCTATCCCAAGATCCTCGACGCCCTCCGGAAAAGCCAGGAGGATGCGTTGATGCGCCACCTTTTCCCGGACGCGCTGCTGAGCGGGATCGGCATGGGCTGGTCGCTTTCCGGAGGGGAGATCCGTGGCCTCAAGAAGCACCGGGGCGTCGCCGTCTCCGGGGTCCGGGACACGATGCGGGTCCTCGACCAGGTCGAAGCCGGTCTGCTCCAGGACGTCGACCTGCTTGAATGCACTGTCTGCCCGGACGGCTGCGTGGGGGGGCCGCTCGAGATCGAGAACCGTTTTCTGGCCAAGAGCCGCATTCTCGAGCTGGTCAACGCCGCCGGCGACCGGGCGGTGGTCGATCACAAGGACGTGAGCCGGCTCTACCACAAGGATTTCCTCTCCTTCGACCATCCCGTGACGCCGGCCGAAAAGCCGCCTCTCGACCCGGACCCCGCGCGGGCCATCCGGAAGGCCCGCCGGCGGGAGAAGATCTTCACCAGGCTCCCTCACAAGGATTGCGCGGCGTGCGGGGCACCGGACTGCCGGACGTTGGCCGAAGACATCGTCCGGGGAGTGGCCGAAGCGAGCGATTGCCCATTCGTGAAAAAGGAGAAACGATGACACTCTCCGACCTAGCACGGCGCCTGGACCTCAAGGTTTATGCCGGGGAAACGGCTCTCGAGCGTCCCGTCGGCGGAGGGTACGCGGGCGACCTCCTGAGCGATGTCATGGCCCATGGCGGGAGGGATGATCTCTGGATCACGATCCAGGTCCATCCGAACATCGTCGCCGTCGCCGTCCTCAAAGAGCTGTCCGGGATCGTCCTCGCAAACGGCCGGGAGCCGGCCGCCGAGACCCTCGAACAGGCGGGGAAGGAGCGGGTGGCGGTCCTCGGGACCCGGATGAGCGCGTTCGAATTCGCCGGAAGGCTCTATGAACTGGGGATCAAGGGATCCTGATGGATCTCAGGCGGTACCGGGCCGATCTCCATATTCACACGTGCCTCTCGCCGTGCGGCGAGCTGGCGATGTTCCCGCGCGGCATTGTCGAGGCGGCCCGGGCCGCGGGGCTCGACATCATTGCCGTCACCGACCATAACGCCGCCGAGAACGCAGCCGCCGTGGGGGAGGCCGGCAAGAGCGCCAACCTCGCGGTCCTGCCCGGCCTGGAACTGACCACGGAGGAGGAGGCCCACATCCTCGGCCTATTCGATGCCGGGACCGACCTCGGCCCGCTCCTCGCGGACGTTTACCGCAACCTGCCCGACGTCCCTTCGAAACGGAGCTTCATCAGGGACCAGGTCATCGTCGACGCGGAAGACGGGGTCACGGGCTTCAATCCGCACTGCCTCATGGGCGCGACGCGGCTCACTGTTTACGAGACCGTGAGCCTCATCCACGGGCACGGGGGGCTGGCCGTCGCCTCCCACATTGACCGCGAGGCTTTCAGCCTGATCTCCCAGCTCGGCTTCATCCCGGGTGACCTCGCGCTCGACGCCGTCGAGGTCTCGCCTCTGCTGCCCTTCGACAAGGCCCGCGACGCCTTCGGCCCCCAGGTCCACTTCCCCTTCGTCCGTTTTTCCGACGCCCATCGGCCCGAGGAGATCGGCCGGGCGACCATGGATTTCTTCCTGGCCGAGCCGACGATCGAGGAGATCCGCAAAGCCCTGGCCGGAGCGAACGGAAGGAGCGTCAGGCCGTCATGATGGAGGACCTGTCCCTGCACGTTCTCGACATCGCCGAGAACGCCGTGGCCGCGGGAGCGGGGCGGATCGTCATCGGCATCAACGAGAGCGAAAAACGGGACCTCCTGACGATCCGCATCACCGACGACGGACGCGGGATGTCCGCCGAGGAGCGGGAGCGGGCCCTCGATCCCTTTTTCACGACTCAGCGGAAAAAGACGGGCCTCGGACTCGCGCTCCTGGCGCAGACGGCCGGCCTCTGCGGGGGCCGGGTGGCCGTCGAGTCGGCCCCGACGAGGGGCACGAAGGTCACGCTGCGTCTCCCCTATCATCATATCGACCGCCCGCCGCTGACGAAGATGGCAGAAACGATGATGACGCTCGTCTTCGGCCATCCCGGGATCGACTTCCGGTACTGCCATCGTCGGAACGGCCAAGAGTTCCGATTCAACAGCCGCGGCTACGTCCCGCGGGCCGGCGGCGCGGCCCCGGCCCCGCCGGAGGCCATCCTCTCCGTCCGCCGGGCCCTCCGAGCGGGCCTTAACAGCATCGGCGCCTCCTGAGCCGGGGCAAAGAAAAAAGATACGTCATGGAGCGGATTGTGCGCCCGGGAAGCCACTCCCCCGCCGCCCGGAGGCACCGGCCGGCAGGGGCCTCCATCCCGATCCTCATCCTGGCCCTGATCCTGGCCGTCTCCTGTGGGCGGCGCACGCCGGACGCTCCGGCCGACCTGACCCTGACGTACAGCGCGGCAGATGCGATGGACCCGTCCCATCCGTGGGCGGAAGCGGTCGCTGTCGCGGCCGGAAAGATCGTCTCCGCCGGCTCGGCGACGGAAGCGCCCCGCTTCCGGATTCCGGCCTCCGAGATCCACACCGCCCGCGTCCTTCTGACGCTCTTCGAAGGCCGGGAGATCGACCGCGATCCGGCGCTGTAGCTGCCAGATTTCTCCCGGCCGAAAAAAGGCCCGGACCTGTTTACGGAATCCCCTTCCTGTGCTATAAAATACCTTCTATCAGGCATACAGCATACGGTTGGACATGAACATCGCGCAAATCGTCATCAGCCTTTTCGTGGCCCTTTTCGCCATCACCATCCACGAGGCCTCCCACGGCTGGGCAGCGGCGAAGATGGGGGATCCGACGGCCGAATCCATGGGACGCGTTTCGCTGAATCCGGCCGCGCACATCGACCTCATCGGCACGATTCTCCTTCCCCTGATCCTCGTGATCTTCCATCAGCCGGTCTTCGGGTGGGCCAAGCCAGTCCCCGTCAACCCCTACAACCTGCGCCATCCCCGGCGCGACAACCTGTGGATCTCCCTGGCGGGGCCGGGCGCCAACCTGCTCGCCGCGGGCGCGGCGCTGGTCCTCTTCCTGGTTCTGAAGAACATAACCCTGGGCCTGACAGGCTCTGCGTTCCTGATCAAGATCGTCAGCGGAGTCGGCCTGATCCTGTTTCTGGCCCTGGAGATCAACATTTCGCTGGCGGTCTTCAATCTCATCCCCGTGCCGCCCCTCGACGGCAGCGGGATCCTGTCCGGGCTCCTGTCCGACGAGGCCGCCGCGGCCTATGACCGCCTCCGCCCCTACGGGATCATCATCATCGTCGTCCTGGTGTATACGAACGTCCTGAACCTCCTCTTCGCCCCCATTCAACGCCTCCTCGAAATCCTCATCCGCTAACATGACCGACGCCGCCTCCGAATTCCTCGAGACCCCAGAGATCGTCCCGCCCGCGGAAACGGACGGGCGGGACATCTATCAGGTCCGGCTCGAGGCCTTCGAAGGGCCCCTCGACCTGCTCCTGTTCCTCATCCGCAAGAAGAAGATCGACATCCACGACATCCCCATCGCCGCGATCACCCGGGATTATCTCGATTACCTCGACAGGAAGGAGCGGATCAACCTCGACCGGGAGGCCGAGTTTCTCTTCATCGCCGCCCTCCTCATCTATATCAAGTCCCAAATGCTCCTGCCGCGCGAGACCGATCTGGCCGAACAGGAGGACCCGCGGCAGGTCCTCGTCAACCGGCTTCTCGAATTCCAGAAGGTCAGGGCGGCCTGCTCACTCCTCCGCGAAAGGGAAGAAGCCCAGCTCCTCGAGTGGAGGCGGAATTTCCTGCCTCCGCTCGCGGGCGAGAGCGAGCCGGATTTCGCGGAGGTCTCCCTCTTCGACCTGGCGGAATCCTTCTTCCTCATGATGAAGCGCAAGGCGGAGGCGGACACGCGCATCATCAGGGGACGCGACGTCTCCTCCGAGGAGAAGATGAAGGAGCTCCTCGGCCTCCTCCGGGACGGCCAGGTCCTCGATTTCCTCGCCTATTTCGAAACCCAGGCCTCCCTCGAAGAGGCCTTCGTCTCGTTCTTCTGCCTTCTCGAGCTCGTCAAGGCCCGACAGGCGGTCGCCGTCCAGGACGAGCTCTTCCAAACGATCCGCGTCTGGATCCGCAAGGACGGACGCCGGGCAGGCCCCCATGAATGAAGGGCTGAAAGACATCATCGAGGCCCTGATCTTCATCTCGCAGGAGCCCCTGACGATCGAACGGATGAAGGCCGTTCTCGAGGGCGTCGCCGGGGAGGAGATCCAGGCCGCTCTCGACGAGCTCCTCCGGGGCTACGAGGCCGCCGGGCACGGGATCCGGGTAGCCCATACGGGTGGAGGATACATCTTCGCCACGAAGCCGGACCACGACCGCTGGGTCCGGCGGCTCCTCCAGATCGAGCGCAAGAACAAGCTCTCTTCGGCGGCCCTCGAATCTCTCGCTGCCGTGGCCTATCATCAGCCCGTGACCCAGGCGGAGATCTCCGCCATCCGGGGCGTCGACTCCACCTACACGTTGAAGACGCTCCTCGAAAAGAAACTCATCAAGATCGTCGGCCGGAAGAAGGCGCCCGGGAACCCCCTGGTCTACCGGACCTCCGAGCGGTTCCTCCTGTATTTTGGGCTCAACAGCCTCGATGAGCTGCCGTCGGAGGAGGAAATATCCAAGATCCTGCAGGAGGAGCGGTCGTCCGAAGGATAGTCCCTAAGTCCAGGCCCCGTCTAGACTTAGAGTTGACAACACGAAGCCACTCATATAGTATAGGGCCCTCCTTCAAGATCGCGAGAATATGGAAATCATCGTTGCCGACGAGAGCGGACTCTGCTACGGCGTCAAGAGGGCCCTGGCCATGGCCCGGCGGACGCGCCGCGAAAGAAGCGGCGACGTCGTGACGCTTGGAGACCTCATCCATAATCCCCAGGCCGTCGCCGACCTCGAAGCCCGGGGAATCGGCGCCGTCCGCTCGCCCGAGGACGTCCGGAAGGGGACAGTCATCATCCGGAGCCACGGGGAATCCCCCGAGGTCTACCGCCGCCTCCGCCGCCGGAAGATCCGGGTCGTGGACGCCACCTGCCCGACCGTCAAGAAAATCCAGGGGCTCGTGGATCTCCTGGCGCGGAGGAACCGGGAAATCGTCATCGTCGGCCACCGCGAGCATCCGGAGACGCGAGGCCTCCTGGGCTACAGCCGCGGCAAGGGCGTGGTCGTCGAGGACGCACGCCAGGCCCGGAACCTCCCCGCGCGCCGGGCGCGAGCCGTTCTGGCCCAATCGACCCAGGACCTCGAAGTCTTTCAGGAGGTCGCGGCCGCTCTGATCGCGAAGACCCGGGAGCTCAGCGTCTACAACACGATCTGCGACTCGACACGGACCCGCCAGCGATCCACCGCCGAGCTGGCCGGGCGTGTCGATGCCCTGTTCATCGTCGGCGGCCGGAGGAGCTCCAACACCGCCAAGCTCTTCGAAACGTCCCGGCGCATCCAGCCGCGGACGTATTTCATCGAAAATGCCCGACAGATCGCCCCGGACATGCTCCGGGGTGCGCGCACTGTCGGGATCTCAGGGGGGGCCTCGACGCCCCCGGAGGCCATCCAGGAAGCCGTCGACGCCATCCTGCGAAGCTCCAGAGAGAATTCAGCGAGGGAGTAAACCTGCCATGACTGACCCAACCAAGTTCCCGGACCGCGACGAGAAGATGTCGTCGGAAGACTACGAGCACCTCCTCGACCGCTACCAGTTCAGCAACAAGGAAATCACGATGGGGAAGATCATCAAGGGCCGGGTTATCAAGCGGACCCCCACCCACATTCTCGTCGATATCGGCTTCAAAATGGAAGGGGCCATCCCGATCGAAGAATTCGCCGATCCCAAGACCCTTTCGGAGCTTCGGGCCGGGAGCGAGATCGAGGCCATGCTCGAGAAGACCGACCATAAGGACGGCTACCTCGTGCTGTCCAAGAGGCGGGCGGATACCGCCCGGGCCCTCGATCTTCTGGAGAAAGCCTATTCCCACAACACGTGGGTGACCGGCACGATCGTCGGCAAAACGCGGGGCGGCTTCAGCGTGGACGTCGGCATCCCGGCGTTCCTCCCCGAGTCGCACGTGGACATACGGCCGGTCAAGGACCCCGAGCCCTTGATTCGGCAGACCCTGAAGTTCAGGGTCATGAAATTCGACCGCAAGAGCGAGAACGCCGTCCTCTCGCGGAAACTGCTCCTCCAGGACGAAAGGGAGAAGAAGAAGCAGAAGGTCTTCAGCCACCTCGTCAAGGGCCAGAAGATCACCGGGCACGTCAGGACGCTGACGAACTTCGGCGCCTTCATCGACCTCGGCGGCGTCGAAGGCCTCCTCCATGTGTCCGACATATCGTGGGGGAAGATCGGCCGTCCCTCCGACCTCCTGACCGTGGGCCAGGATATCGAGGTGGTCGTCCTGGACTTCAGCGAGAAGGACGAAAAGATCTCGCTCGGCCTCAAGCAACTGACCCCGGACCCTTGGTCGACGATCTCAGAAAGATACCAGGCCGGCCAGAAGGTCAGCGGCAAGGTCAGCAGCCTGACCGACTTCGGGGCGTTTGTGGAACTCGAGCAGGGCGTCGAGGGGCTCGTGCATATCTCCGACCTGACATGGTCCCGGAAGCTTGTCCATCCCAAAAAGGTCCTGGCGCCCGGCCAGGAGGTCGTCGTCACCATCCTCGAGGTCAATCCGGCCACGAAGCGGATCTCCCTGGGGCTCAAGCAGGCGTCGCCGCATCCGCTTGAGCTCCTGAAGCAGAAGAGCGGCATCGGCGCCCGCATCCGGGGCCCTGTGACCAGCATCACCGACTTCGGCGCCTTCGTCGAGGTCGAGAAGGGCATCGAAGGCCTCGTCCACATCTCAGACATCAGCTGGGAGAAGATCAAGCATCCCTCGGAAAAGCTCCAGGTCGGCCAGGAGGTGGAGGCCCTCATCCTCAACATCGATGTCGAGAAGCAGAAGGTGTCCCTCGGGATCAAGCAGCTCGAGGGCGATATCTGGGAGGATTTCTTCAGCCGGCAGCAGGTCGGCGACATCGTCAAAGTCAGGATCGTCCGGATCACGGACTTCGGCGTTTTCGTCGAGATCGTGCCCGGCATCGAAGGAGTCGTCTTCACCTCTGAACTCGACGAGAAGAAAATCGAGAAGCCCTCCGATGCCTTCACGGTGGGCGAGGAACGAAACGCCAAGATCATCCGGCTCAACGCCAAGGCCAAGAAAATCTCCCTCAGCTTCAAGCAGGCCCAGTTCGACCTCCAGAAGCAGGAGTTCCAGAAGTACATGGATTCCCAGGACGACCGGATGACCCTGGGCGACATCATGAAAGACCAGCTGAAGAACATCACCGCTCCGAAGCGGAGAACCAAAAAGGAGGACTCTCATGATAAAAGCTGATCTGATCAACAAGATTTCCCGGGAGTTGAGCATTCCGAAACAGGAGGCCGAGGACGGCGTCAACCTGTTCTTCGAGACCATCCGGGCGGCCATCCTGAAGGGGGAGGAAATCGAGATCCGCGGCTTCGGGAGTTTCCGCTTCCGGAAACGGACGTCCCGCTCGGGGCGGAACCCCCGCACGGGCGAGCCCGTCAAGGTCCCCCCGAAAAAGGTCCTCTACTTCAAGCCCAGCAAACTCCTCAAGGAGCTCATCAACCAATAATGCACTATCTCTCCGCGCCCTGGCGGGCGGACTACGTGCGGACGGCCATGAACACGGCGGCCTGCGTCTTCTGTGAGGCCCTGAAGCAGGGGGACGAGCGGAAGGCGGCCGTTCTCTTCCGGGGCCGCCGGAATTTCGTCATGCTCAACCGCTACCCCTACACTCCGGGCCACCTCCTGATCGCCCCCGTCCGGCATATTGCGGACTTTTTGAAGGCTCGGCCGGAGGAGGGCGCGGAGCTGGCCGAGCTCCTGCAGGCCGCCCTCCGCGTCCTGCGCTCCGCATACCGGCCCCAGGGCTTCAACGCGGGCATGAACCTCGGCCACAGCGCCGGCGCCGGGATCGCGGGCCACTATCATCTCCACGTCATCCCGCGCTGGACGGGAGATTCGAACTTTATGCCCCTCGTCGGCGAGACCCGGGTCTTCATCGAGGACCTGGAAACGACCTACGAGCGGCTCCGCCCCCTGTTCGACCGGGAAAAATCGCGGAAAGGACGGGCGGCGCGGTGAGGCCGGCCGCCCCCGAGGGATTCGAGGTGCACCCATGCTAAAGACCATGAGAAAGAACGTGAAATCGCTGAAGCCCATCCTATGGATCATCGTCGGCACGTTCATCGTGTCCATCTGGGCCATCTGGGGAGGCGCCGGACGCCTCGGCGAGGCCGGGCGGGCCGGCACGCTGGCCACGGCCGGCAGCCAGAAGATCAGCGCCGACGAGTACTATCAGGGCCTCCGCCAGAGGCTGGACGCGATGAAGAAACAATACAGCGGGCTGAACCAGAATCTCATCCGGCAGCTCAACATCCCGGAGCAGACCCTTGGACAGATCATCCAACAGCATCTCCTGCTCCAGATCGCGCAGAGCATGGGGCTCCAGGTCACGGACGCTGAGATCGGCGAACGGATCAAATCCTATCCGGCCCTCCAGAGGGACGGACAGTTCGTCGGCTACGAGCTCTACAAGCGGATCCTCGAATACAATCATATTCCCGTGAGCGAGTTCGAGGACAGCCTGAGGCAGGAGATCCTCATCGGCAAGGTCATCAACCTCCTGACCGCAGGGATCGCGGTCTCTGACGAGGAGCTCTGGACGAACTACCGGAACGAGAAAGAATCGGCCAAGATCGAATACCTCGTCGCCGAGGCGTCCAAGATCGACATCAAAAGCCAACCGGCCGAGGCGGAGATCGCGGCCGCGTTCGCCAAGAACGCGGCCCGGTACATGATCCCGGAGAAGCGGACCGCGGACTATATCTTCTTGAGGAACGACGACTTCAAGAAGGACGTCAAAATTCAGGACGCGGAGATTGCGAAATATTATCAGGACAACATCGGGCAATTCCGGGAGGCCGAGAAGCTCCGCCTCAGCCGGATCTGGCTGCCGTTCACGGCCAAGGAGCGGGCCGCCGTCCTGTCCGAGGCCCGGGACATCCTCAAGAAGGCCCAGGGGGGCGCCGATTTCGCGGCCCTGGCCAGGACCTATTCCAAGGATGACAAGGCCAAGGCCGGCGGCGACTGGGGCCTGGACGAATGGAAATCCCTGTCGGCCAAGGAAACCGAGGCCGCCGACAAGCTCGAGCAGGGGCAGCTGTCGGGGGTTGTCGAGACCGACGGAGGCGCAGCCATCCTGAAAGCGACCGAGAAAACGGCGGCATCGACCAAGCCCCTCGCCGTGGTGAGCGCGACGATCCGGACCATCCTCGAGGACCAGAAGGCCCGGGCCCTCGTCGCCGAGGGGATCCAGAAGCTCGAGGCCCGCGCCCTCAAGGAAAAGAACCTGGACTTCGCCGTCCAGCAGGAAGGTCTCAAGATCGCTTCGACCGGGCCGCTCAAGAAAGGCCAGCCCCTCGGAAATTTCGACACCGCGGGCGCCGTGAGTGAAGCCCTCTTCGAGCTCAAGGACAAAGGGATCTCGGCTCCGATCTCCATCTACACCGGTGCCGTGCTGGCCCAGCTCGAGCGGATCGAGCCCGAAAAGCCCGCCAAGCTGGACGAGGTCCGGGCCGACGTCGCCAACGACATCGTCCAGGACCTGAAAAAGCAGCAGGCCCGGGAAATGCTCTCCGAGATCGAATCCCGGCCGAAAGATGACTGGGGCGTTGAGGCCACCAAGAATAAGCTCGAATACAAGATGGTCGAGGAGCACAAGCGTGGCCAGTACCTCGGCCTGATCGGCGAGAATCCCGAGGCCGATGATCTCATCTTCTCCCTGGCCCTCCAGAAAACCAGCGCACCCGTCCGCGTCGAGGACGGCTACGCTATTTTCCGCGTTCTCGGCCGGAAAGAAGCCAGCCGGGCCGATTTCGAGAAGGACAAGGCCTCGGAGCGCGATACCCGGCTCGAGCAGAAGAGGAACGAATTCCTCGTGTCCTACATGGCCCGAGCCCGCGAGGAGAAGAAAGTCCGGGTCAACGAGGAGGCCTTCCTCAAGCTGACCAATGAGATCCTGAACCGGTATGAAAGAGAGCAATAAGTCTCGTCGCCTGCGTTTCAAATAGGACAGCCCGTATTTCGTATTTGAAAGGAGAGCGAGATGGAGACGCCCAGGAAATCCCTGCCGCCTGAAGCCTACCGGGAGCTGCCCCCGGGCCAGCTGTACAAGCCCTTCGTGCCCGCGGAATCCACTCTCCCTGAGGTCACGGTTCGGTCCGTCCTCTGGGGCCTATTCATGTCCCTGTTCTTCACGTTCTCGATCGCCTACCTCGGGCTCAAGGTCGGAACGGTCCCCGAAGCCGCCATTCCGATAGCGATCCTGGCCGTGGGGATTGGATACGTATACAGGCGGAAGAGCACGATCCTCGAGAACGTCATCCTCCAGTCGATCGGCGCCGCCTCCGGGGCCATCGTCGCGGGAGCCATCTTCACTATCCCGGCGCTCTATATCCTGGGCTTGCCGACGGACATCGTCAAGATCTGCCTTTCGGCGTTCCTCGGCGGCTGCCTGGGGATCCTCTTCCTGACTCCCCTGCGCCGCTATTTCTGCCAGGAACAGCACGGCAAGCTCCCCTTCCCCGAGGCCACGGCGACGACGGAGATCCTGGTCTCAGGCGAATCGGGCGGAAAACAGGCCTGGGCTCTGATCCTCGGCGTCGGCGTGAGCAGCGTCTACGAATTCCTGACCATCGGCGTCCGGGCCTGGGACGAGATCATCAATTTCCGCTTCCTCCCCTTCCTGGACCATTTGGCCGTCAAGACCCGGATGGTCTTCAAGATCGACGCTCTCTCGGCCTTCCTGGGCCTCGGGTACGTGATCGGGCTCCGCTACAACGCCGTCATCGTCGCCGGCGGGTTGCTTTCGCACCTGGCCTTCGTGCCCGCCATCTGGTTCCTCGGCCAGCATCTCCCCGACGCCCTCTACCCGGGCAAAGTCCTCATCGGCCAGATGAGCGAGACCCAGATCTTCGCCACGTACGTCCGGAACATCGGCATCGGCGCGATCTTCACGGCTGGCGTGCTGGGCATTATCAAATCCATGCCGGTCATGATCAAGTCGTTCTCGCTCGGGTTCCGGGAGATCTTCAAGGGGAGGAAGGCCGGGACGACGGGCGAGGCGAGGACGGGCCGCGACCTCAAGATGTCGACGATCATCCTCGGGCTCTTGGCGACGTCCGCGGGGCTTTTCCTCTACTTCGTCTGGATCTCGAACGTCAAGCTGGCGATCATCGGCGTCCTGGTTTGTATCATCCTCTCGTTCCTGTTCACCACGGTCGCCGCCTACGCCATCGCCATCGTCGGGACGAACCCCGTTTCGGGGATGACCCTGATCACGATCATTCTCTCGAGCGTCATCCTCCTCGGCGCCGGGCTCTCGGGGACGCAGGGCATGGCCGTCGCCCTCCTGATCGGGGCCGTCGTCTGCACGGCCCTGTCGCTCTCCGGGAGCTTCGTCACCGACCTCAAGATCGGCTACTGGATCGGCGCGACGCCTCGTAACCAGGAGAGGTTCAAGTTCACGGGCGTCCTCGTGTCGGCCCTGACCGTGGGCATCGCCATCTATATCCTGGATAAGGCCTTTTCGTTCCAGAGCGGCGCGCTGGCCGCGCCCCAGGCCAACCTGATGGCGACGGTCATCAAGTCGATGATGTCCCGGGAACCCGTGACCTGGCTTCTCTACGCGATCGGCGCCGCCGTGGCCCTCTCCGCCGAGCTGGCCCGGGTCCCGGCCCTGGCCTTCGCGCTGGGAATGTACCTGCCGCTCGAGCTGACGACGCCGCTGCTCGTCGGCGGCCTCATCTCGCACCTCGTCAAGAGCTCGACCAAAGACAAGGAGCTCAGCGAGCGGCGCAACAACCGCGGCACCCTCATCTCGTCCGGGTTCATTGCCGGGGGCGCTTTGATGGGCATCGTCCTGGCCCTCCTCAAGCTGGCCAAGTTCGACCACTTCGTCAGCCTGGGGATCCCCATGATCCTCCAGAGCGGCCGCTGGGTCGACGGGACGCCGTGGCCGTGGTTCGCGGATTACGGACAGATCATCAGCCTCGCCGCGTTCGTCCTGCTCTGCAGCTTCGTCTACTGGGACGCGCGGCGCACGAAATAAAATGGAAGGAGGAGATTCGCCATGAAACCGAACAAGCTCTACTCGGCGGCCAACCGGGCCGTCAACCAGGCCCTGCGAATGAGGCCCGGCGAGAGATTCCTGCTCGTCACGGACAAGCAGAAGATGGAGATCGCCGAGGCCCTCGCCTATTACGCCAAGCGGGCCGGCGCCGAGACGACGACCTATCTCATGACCGAAACCCTGCGGCCCATCACCGCGCCGACGCGGCAGTTCAAGGAGCTCATCCGGGGGGCCACGGTCACGGTCTACATGCTCGAGGGCCGCTTCCCCGAAAAGCCCTTCCGTGGCTTCATGGTCTCGGAGGGCGGCAAGAACGGTCGGATCTGCATGATGCCGGGTCTGACGCGTGACATGATGGAACGGCTCGTCAACATCGATTTCTCGGAAATGGATAGGTTCACGAAGAGGGTCATCCGGGCCATGAAGGACGCCGACGACGTCCTCATCGAGAATGCGGCGGGGACGCACATCGCATTCAGCGTCAAGGGCCGCACCTGGAACAACGACAACGGCGACATCCATAAGAAGAGCATGCACGGCAACCTGCCGGCCGGGGAATGCTACACCGCACCGGTCGAGAAGACGTTCACCGGGACCCTCGTCATCAGCCTCATCGATGACAAGCTCGGCCACGGCGTCATGACGTTCAAGCGCGGCCGGCTCGTCGATTTCAAGGGCCGGGGCATCGCGGAGGTCATCCGGACGGTCGGCTCGGACCCGACGGCTCGGATGATCGGCGAGTTCGGCATCGGCACGAATCGGGGGGCCAGGATCTGCGCCAACATGCTCGAGGCCGAAAAGGCGTTCGGGACGGTCCACTTCGCCATCGGCGACTCATACGGACTGGGAAAGAACAAAAGCCAGTATCATTTCGACGCGCTCGTGGACAAGGTGACGATCCGGGCCAAGGGCCGATACATCGCTAGGAGCGGCAAGTTCCTCCTTTAGCTGGAATTTAGGGACACAATACTCATTTCCGAATTTCGGCCCGGCGAGGCGGCTTCGGTCTGGCGGCTCGGCGAAAGAGGATAAGAGTCCCGCTCCCCGCAGGGTGGAGAATACGAGGTCAGAGAGAAGGCGGCAAGGAAAATTCGGAAATGAGTATTGTGTCCCCAAAATACGATTTCGACAGGATCATCGACCGGACCGCGACCGAGTCCCTGAAGTGGGTCTATCCGCGCCAGGTCCTCAAGGTCCCCGACGCGATCCCGCTGTGGGTGGCCGACATGGACTTCGAAGCGCCGCCGGCCGTCGTCGAAGCCCTCAGCCGCCGGGCCATCCACGGGATCTACGGCTATCCCCTCGTCCCTCCGTCCTTTTACGAGTCGGCCATCGAATGGCTCCGCCGCCGGCACGGCTGGGAGGTCCAGAGGTCCTGGATGACGATGACGCCGGGCGTCGTCCCCGCCCTCAACTACGCCGTTCGCGCCTTCACGAAACGCGGCGACGGCGTGATCATCCAGACGCCGGTCTACCACCCGTTTTTCTACGCCATCGAGAACAACGGCCGGCGCGTCGTCCGCAACCCCCTGCGCTTCGACGGCCGGCGCTTCGTGATGGACTTCGAGGACCTCGAGCGCAAGGTCGACGCCCCGGGCCGGATGCTCATTCTCTGCAGCCCGCACAACCCTGCCGGACGCGTCTGGACGGCTGGGGAGCTCGAGCGGCTCCGCCGGATCGCCGTCGAGCGGGACCTCATCGTCATCGCCGACGAGATCCACCACGACCTCATCTACTCCGGCCACCGCCACCGGGTTCTGGCCGCCCTTTCCCCCGAGATCGCCGGCCGCACGCTCACCTTCGTCGCTCCGAGCAAGACGTTCAACATCCCGGGGCTGGCGACGGCCGCCGCCATCGCGCCGAATCCCGAGCTGCTCAAAAAGTTCGAAGACGAGGCGGAGCGGGCTGGGTTCGATCTCGGCCAGGTCTTCGGGATCGTCGGCTTCGAAGCCGCTTACGCCCACGGCGGGGACTGGCTCGACGCGCTCCTGCCTTATCTTGAGGCCAACCTCGACTTTCTCGAAAAATTCCTTGCCGAGCGCGTCCCCCGGATCCAACTCATTCGGCCCGAGGGGACGTATCTCGCGCTCCTCGACTGCCGGGAACTCGGGCTCTCCCAGGCCGCGCTCAACGACTTCTTCCTGAGAAAGGCCCGCGTCTATCTCAACGACGGGACGACGTTCGGGAGCGAGCTCGAGGGCTTCCTCCGCATCAACTTCGGCTGCCCCCGGGCCATCCTCGGGGCGGCGCTGGGGAGGATCGACCAGGCCGTCAAAGACCTGGCCTGACCGGGCTCGCCCGTTTCCCTCGTCTTGCTTTCCTTCCCTTTCTGGATAGAATGGTCCTGACGCGCAGGAGCGATAGGGCGTGGCCATCAAGGCGAAACTGACGACGTTCGACACGACGATGATCGTCGTCAGTCTCATCATCGGCATCGGCATCTTTCGCACTCCCGCCATGGTCGCCACGGCCGCCCGCACCCCCGCCCTCTTCTACCTCGCCTGGATCCTGGGCGGGGTCGCCGGTTTCCTCGGTGCCCTGACCTTTGCCGAGATCGGCGGCCGATTTCCCAAGCCGGGCTCGTACTACAAAGTCGTCGCCGAGAGCTACAACTCGGCCGTGGCCTTCATGCTCAACTGGGCCAACGTCATCGTCCTCAACGGTGCCGGGGCCGCGGCCGTTGCCCTCATCGGGGCCGAGTACCTCACGCCCATCGTCTTCCCGGATACGACCCCCTCCCGTCTGCAGGTCCAGGTCACCGCGGCCGTCCTGATGACAATCCTCCTGACCATTAACTATCTCGGCATCAAGATGGGCGCCTGGGCCCAGAACGTCCTGAGCCTGCTCAAGGTCGGCATGATCGCCGTCATCGTCGCCGGGGCATTCGTCTCGACGAAGGCGCCCGTCACGACCGGCTCACTGCCCGTCGAGCGCTCCTGGTGGCTGGCCCTGGGCGCGGCCTTCATATCCGTCTTCTACGCCTACGGCGGCTACCAGAACACGATCAACTTCGGCGCCGATGTCCGCGACGCCCGGCGGAACGTGCCTCGGGCCATCTTCTTCGGCATCCTCATCGTCCTCGCCTGCTATCTGGCCATCAATGCCGCCTACGTCAGGGCCCTCGGTGTCCCCGGCGTCGCCTCGGCCAAGCTCGTCGCCGCCGAGACGGCCCGGGCGACCTTCGGCGGGGGCGGCTGGCTCGTCGTCTCGCTGGCCATCTTCCTCTCAGCCATGGGGTTTCTCAACGTGACTCTCATGCAGATCCCGCGGGCCTATTACGCCATGGCCGAGGACCGGACTCTCCCGGCCGCCTTCCAGAAGGTCAATCCGAGGACTCAGACCCAGGAGTTCGGGCTCATATTCCTAGGGGGCCTCATCCTTCTCTCCCTCTTCCTCCTGGGGACGTTCGAGAACATCATCAACTACGTCATGTTCCTCGACACGATCACGGTGGCCCTCGTCGCCTCGACGATCTTCGCGCTCAGGCGCAAAGCCCGCCGGTCCGGCGAGGCCTACGAAGGCTACCGCGTCCCGCTCTACCCGGTCGTCCCCGCCGTCTTCATCGGTTTCCAGCTGACGGTCTCCCTCAACGTCCTCCTCAACAAGCCCCTGGAAGCCCTCTACGGCGCGCTCTTCTTCGGCCTCGGACTGCCCGTGTTCGTGGTCATGCGGCGGGTCAGCCGGAAACGGCCCCCGGCCCCGACCTCTGAATCCTAATCGCCGCCGGCAAAACAGAGCGTCATTGTGTTCGGCGACGGGGCCGGGGCCGCCGCCTCACCCCTTATTGCAAACCGGCTCGGAAATCGGTAATCTGGGGGGCACCAAGGAGGCCGCCATGCCGATGACCAGCCGGGAGCGCCTGGACGCCGCCCTCAACCACCGCGAGCCCGACCGCATCCCCGTCGACTTCAACGGCACGGCCGTCACCGGCATGCACGTCGCCTGCGTCATCGCCCTGCGCGAACACTACGGCCTTGAGAAGCGCCTCGTCAGGGTCCATGAGCCCTACCAGATGCTGGGCTGGATCGACGAGGATCTCCAAGAAGTCCTGGGCCTCGACGTCGAAGGCGTCTGGGGATACGAGACGATGTTCGGCTTCCCCAACGAGGACTGGAAGCCCTGGCGCATGGACGACGGCCGGGAGGTTCTCGTCTCCGGGCACTTCCGGGTGACGAAGGACGCGAATGGAGACACGCTCATCTACCCCCGGGGAGACACGTCCGCCCCGCCCTCCGCGAGGCTCCCCAAGAACGGATTCTTCTTCGACACCCTCGTCCGCCAGGGTCCGATCGACGAGGCCCGGCTCGACCCGCGGGATAACCTCGAAGAATTCGGCCCGGTCTCGGAAGCGGCTCTCGACCATTTCGACGCCTCAAGCCGGCGCGCCGCCGCTACCGGCCGGGGCGTCATCGCCAACTTCGGCGGCACGGCCCTCGGGGACATCGCTCTCGTCCCGGCCCCCTTCCTCAAGCATCCGAAGGGCATCCGCGACATCGAGGAATGGTACATCTCGACCCTGACCCGCAAATCCTATGTCCACTCCGTTTTCGAGAGACAGACCGAAATCGCCCTGGAGAATCTCGAAAAGATCGGGGCGCGCGCCGGCGATCACGTCCAGGCCGTCTTCATCTGCGGCACCGACTTCGGCACCCAGCAGTCCACATTCTGTTCGCCCGTGACCTTCCGCGAGCTCTACCTTCCCTACTACCGGCGGATCAACGATTGGATCCACAGGCACACGAACTGGAAGACGTTCAAGCACTCCTGCGGCGCGGTCCGGACCCTGATCCCGGCTTTCATCGACAGCGGCTTCGACATCCTCAATCCGGTCCAGGTCTCGGCGGCGGGCATGGAAGCGGAGACATTGAAAGCCGATTTCGGCAAGGACGTCGTCTTCTGGGGCGGGGGCGTCG
This sequence comes from uncultured Eubacteriales bacterium, assembly GCA_964551995.1. Taxonomy (GTDB): domain Bacteria; phylum Acidobacteriota; class Aminicenantia; order Aminicenantales; family Saccharicenantaceae; genus DATKJS01. Next base: position 238,364 of record CAZKFD010000011.1, on the reverse strand, counting down.
ACACCCAGAGGACGCTCGCCTTCGGCAAGCCGGAGGAGGTCCGGGCCGAGGTCCTGCGCCGGTGCGAGGTCTTCGGCGAGGGCGGCGGGTTCGTCTTCAACGCCGTCCACAACGTCCAGGCCAACGTCCCCCTCGGGAACCTCGTCGCCATGTTCGAAGCAGTCAAGGAATTCAACGGCCAATGAAGAAGGCAGCGGTCTATGTCATCGCCGTCACGGTCGTCGCCGCCATCGGCGGCCTGATCTTCGGCTTCGACACGGCGATCGTCGCCGGCGCCACCCGCTACATGAAGGAGCAATTCTCGCTCAACTCCCTTCAGGAGGGGTGGGCCGTGAGCGTGGTCCTCATCGGCTGTATGGTCGGCTCGGGGCTCGCGGGCCCGATCAGTGACCGGATCGGGCGGCGGCGACTCATGCTGACCTCGGCGGCCCTCTTCCTCGCCTCGGCGATCGGCTGCGCCGTGCCGCACACGATCACGGGGTTCGTCGCCTTCCGCTTCGTCGGCGGCCTCGGCATCGGCTCGGCGGCCGTCCTCTCGCCGCTCTACATCGCCGAGATCGCCCCGGCGCGGGTCCGGGGCGCGCTCGTCTCGGTCAACCAGATGGCCATCGTCACCGGCATCCTTCTCGCCTACTTCGTCAACTGGATCTTCGCCGGGACCGGCCCGTCGAACTGGCGCTACATGTACGCGGCGGGGGCCGTCCCGTCCGTCCTGTTCTTCCTCCTTCTTCTTCGCGTCCCGGAGAGCCCCCGCTGGCTGCTCAAGAGGGACCGTGAGGATGAGGCCTCCCGCGTCCTGGCCCGCGTGAACACGGCCGAGGCCGCTGCGCAGGAGATCCGGGACATACGGGAGACGCTGGCCTTGGAGAAGGGGTCGTTCGGCGAACTCTTCCGGCCGGGTTTCCGGCGGCCGCTCGTCATCGCCGTCGTCTTGGCCGTCTTCCAGCAGATCACGGGCATCAACGCCATCCTCTACTACGCGCCCCGCATCTTCGAGAGTGCCGGCTTCGCCCGCATGTCGGCCATCGGCCAATCAACGATCGTGGGCTTCGCCAACCTGGTCTTCACGGTCGTGGCCATTGTCCTCGCCGACCGCGTCGGGCGCCGTCCGCTCCTCCTCATCGCCACGGGGGGGATGGGCGTCTCACTCGTCCTCCTCGGGGCGGCGTTCCGATATCATTTCCTGCCGTCATCGGCACTTCTCTTTGTCATCCTCCTCTACATCGCCTTCTTCGCCTCGGCCATGGGCCCCCTGGTCTGGGTGGTCATGGCCGAGATCTTTCCCATCCGGATGCGGGGAGCGGCCATGGGCCTCGCGACGCTCGTCCTCTGGTTCGCGGACTTCGCCGTGACCCTGACATTCCCCGTGATCTCCGACAGACTCAACGCCTCGGCCGCGTTCTGGCTCTACGGCGCCATGTGCGCCCTCGACCTCGTTTTCATGATCCTCTATCTGCCCGAGACCAAGGGCCGCACACTCGAGGAGATCGAGCGTCGCTGGCTGAAAGCCGGGAGCTGAAAGGCGACAATCATGACGGATTCTCCTCAAACGGGACGCATCAGAAGAGTCTTTTTCGGCCCTTGGGGGTTGAGAGCCGGCTGGCGGCTCCTCCTCTTCAACATGGCTGTCGTTCTCGTCGGCGCCGCGGCCAAGCTCGGGCTCGGAGCGGTTCTAGGGAAGGAGCCGGAATGGACGGCCGTCAACTTCCTCCTCATCGAGGCCGTCTGGCTCGCGGTGTCGGCGGCCTGCGTCTTTCTCATGGCCCGGATCGAGCACCGCAGGTTCGCGGATTACGGCCTTGTCCGCCGCGGGGCCTTCGGCCGGCTCTTCTGGGAGGGAGGTCTGTGGGGCCTGGCCACGATCGCAACCGCCGTCGCCGTGATGGCTCTGGCCGGCGGCTATGCCGTGCGCGGCCTGGCGCTCGGCGGCGCCCGCATCGCCCTCTACGCGTTCCTCTGGGCGGCCGCTTTTCTCGCCGCCTCGCTCTTAGAGGAGATCGTCTTCCGCGGCTATGAGCTCTTCACCCTCGCCTCGGGGATTCGCTTCTGGCCGGCCGCGGCCGTCCTGTCCGCGATCTTCGGATTCTACCTCCATTATGCAGAGAAACCCAACGAGACCCTGGTGGACGGCCTGAGCGTCGCTCTGATCGCCCTCTTTTTCTGCCTGACGGTTCGCCGCACGGGAAACCTCTGGTTCGCCATCGGCTGGCACTGGGCGTTCAATTTCGGCTCCCTGTTCGTCTTCGGCTTTCCGAATACCGGCAACAAGGGCGGCCTGCCGATGCCGAACCACCTGCTCGACGCCGCGACGAGAGGGACCCAATGGCTGACCGGAGGGCCGATGGGCGCCGAGGCCAGCCTCATCATCTTCCCCGTCCTGGCCCTCCTTTTCGTCGCCTTTCACTTCCGCCATCGGGCCGAGAAATATCCCGTAGACGGCCGCCGGGGCCTGCCCTAAACTATTATCAGGCCGGCGAGCAGGACCGCCGGACATCTGTTTGGGCCCGGAGCCATCCCTGCGGACGAAGAAAGCGCTGCAGACGCAGGATCCCTCAGAAAGGCCCTCGGGCCGGGCCCGGGGCCCGGTTCGTCCCGGACGAGAAGATCGAAATCGCCCGCAAGACCGCACGTTCCCGGGAGGAATGCGCGAGGCTCAAGGCCGAAGAGGAGAGAGCCCGGAAAAAAGAACGGATCATCAATGTCGCGGCCAAAAAGGACTTCTGGCTCGCGATCGCCCTCGCCATGCTTTCCTCGGGCCCTTGATCTACGCCGTCCGCGGCCTGTTCAAAGGCCACGGCGAATAAGCGCCCGGCCGGATCCGCCGGCCTGCGAGCACGCTCTTCATCTAACTCCCCTTCTTCCCGAGAGTCCGGGCAAGCTCCCATTCCGCCTTCCAGAGCTCTTCCTCGAGGATCCTGGAGCAGGCCACGGGGAACTCGCCCACCGATTTCGCCGGCATCGGGCCTTTTCTGTCGAATGACCACGCGAGGACCGTCGCCCCCGTCATCGCGTCCACGAACTCCAGGCTCATCGCCAGCCGGGCCAGCCAGACGTCGGGGCCGTCGATCTCCTCGAGGACTTGCACGCGGGAGCGGAGCACCAGCTCGGGCTCCCCGCCCGTCGTCCCCAGGCCAACAGCGGCAAAGGCTTTTTTCCGGACCAGGAAATCGGCCATGGCGGCGCCGATCATGTCCCCCGGCCTCTCCGCCCAGAACTCGTAGGGATAATACCTGAACTCGAAGGACGAGACGCGATAGACGATACGGACGTCGCGATAGGGGGAATCGACCGCGGCCGGCTCGACGAGGAGCCGCCGCTCGATCTTCGGACAGGCAGGCTCGAGCGAGGCGAGGCTCCGGATCTGGAAATACCTCTTGGCGGGCGACATCGCCAGGCATCCGCTCATGAGGGAGACGGCCAGGGCGGCCAGGGCTGTTTTTTTCATTTCTTCTTTTCCTTTTGGAGCCGGATCAGGGCCGACGGATCCTCGGAGATCTGGCGCGTGAAGAGTGCTAGGTTGTCGAGGGTCGCCCCGAAGCTCCGGAGGGCCCGGCCGAGCTCCTCCTGCTGCGCCAGGAGGCTCTTCTCGATTTTTTTCAGGCTCTCCGACGCCGTCTCCGCGAAGGCCTGGAAATCCCTGATGGCCCGCCCCATCTCGGCGTCCGAGAAGCGCTGGGCGATGTTGTCCACGGCCGCCGAGGAGCGGGATACGATCTTCTGGCTCATATCGCTGACATTGTCCGAGATCTTCCGGAGGTTCTCCGTCACGGAAGCGAACTCGTTGGTCGCCTTCTCGACGTTGTCGAAGGAGCTCTCGAGCTTGGCCCGCTTGGCCTCGATGACCGAGGAGATCATCTCGGAGCTCTTCTCGGCCTTTTCGAGGACGCGGTTGATCCGCTTGAGATTCTCCGGCGACAGGAGTGAATTGATGCTGTTGACCGCAGTGTCGATATTGGTGACGATGTCGCCGGCCCGCTGTTCCAGGCCGCGGCCCATCTGGATCACGCCGTTGGGCTTGACGAGCTCCGCTCCAGGCGACCCGCCCTGGAGGTCGACGAACTTGAGGCCCGTGATGCCGGCGTTGTTCAGGACCGCGACGGTGTCCGTCTTGATCGGGAACCCTTTCTGGATCTTGATGTGGACGAAAACGGAGCTCGTCGCTTTCAGATTGACCTCGATGGCCGTGACCCTTCCGATCTCGACCCCCTGGTACCGGACGGCCGAACCGAGGAGCAAGCCGTTGACCGACGTGCCCCGGAAATCGATGTAGTATGAATCACCGGCTTCCCGGAGCTGCGGCACGAGAAAGAAGCCCAGCACGGCCAGGAAGACGACCGTGGCGATCGCCAGAAAAACCCCCAGCCGGGTTTTTTGCTCATGCGTCATCATGATCGGCCATCCTCAGAAAGAATGCCCGGAGGAACTCGTCTCCCGAGGCCATGATCTCCCCGAGGTCCCCTGAGAAATGGAGACGCCCGTCGCGGAGGACCAAAACCTCATCGGCGATCCTCCGGATCGACCGGAGCTCGTGGGTGACGACGACGAACGTCGTTCCGAACGCCTTCTTGAGGTCGAGGAGAAGCCCGTCGAGGTGCCCGGAGGTGATGGGATCGAGCCCTCCCGAAGGCTCGTCGCAGAGGACGACCTCCGGGTCCTGGACGAGGGCCCTCGCCAGGGCGCCCCGCTTGCGCATCCCGCCGGAGAGCTCGGAAGGATACTTGCCGGCGCTCCCGAGCAGGTCCACTTGCGACAGGCGGTCGTGGACAAGCTCCCGGAGCACCTCCCCGGGCATCTCCGGGAGCTTCATGCGGATGGGCAGGGCGATGTTCTCGAAAAGCGTCAGGTTGTTGAGCAGCGCTCCGTCCTGATAGAGCACGCCGATGCGGTCGTAGAGGGCCCCGAGGGAGGCCTCGGACGCATAATCGACGCGGTCGGTTCCGAAGACGATCTCGCCGGCCAGGGGCGGGAGAAGCCCGGCCAGGGTTTTGAGCAGAGTGGACTTGCCGCAGCCGCTGGCTCCGACCACGGCCGTGATCCGCCCCGCCGGGACGCCGAAATCCAGGCCCTCGAGGATCTTGACGTTCCCGTAGCCGACGGCGAGATGGCGAACGCTGATGATCTCCATGGCGCTAATAGATGATGAGAGCGAAAATGCAGTCGATGAAGATAATCAAGGAAACCGAAAGGACAACGGACTCCGTCGTCGCGCGCCCGACCTCCCCCGGGCTCCGGCCGACGGTCAGGCCCTTGTAGCCGCTGGCCACGATCACGGCCCAGCCGAAGACAAGGGTCTTGCCAAGACCGATGAGGAAGTCCCCCGGCCCGACCGCTGTGCGCATTTCCCGGATGAACGAGGAGGGAAGGATCCCGAGGGACATCCGGCCGACGACGACGCCCGCGCCGATGCCGATGGCGTCGGCGATTGCGACGAGCAGGGGCACGGCCAGCGTGATGGCCAGGAGCCGGGGGACCATGAGGAATCTCTCCGGGACGACCCCCATCGTCTTGAGGGCGTCGACCTCTTCAAGCACCATCATCGTCGAAAGTTCGGCCGCGACGGCGGCGCCAACCTTCCCGGCGAGGATGATGCCCGTCATGAGCGGCACGAGCTCCCGGAGCATGCCGAAGCCGATGAGGTCGGCCAGGTAGATATCGGCCCCGTAGAGCTTGAGCTGGGCGGCGGAGGTCAGGGCGATGGTGACGCCGACGAGGAAAATCAGAAGGCTCGTGATGGGAAAGGACTTGTACCCCATGAAGAACAGCTGGTTCCAGGTCTCCCCCGGGTAAACGCCGCGGCGATCCTTGAGGTAGGACGCGGTGTGGAAGATCGCGTCGGAGAGCATGACGAAGAACTTGGCGACGCTCCTCGTATGCGCCATGAACTTGTCCGAGAGGGAATGCAGGACCCGCGTCGGGAAACCCGGGACCGGCACTTCACAGGCCGCCGGGGGCGTGCCTCCGAGAAAGGCCCGGAAGGCGCTCTCCAGGCCCTCGCCGACATTGCGCACGGCGATACCCGGGGCGCACCGGCGGAGGTAGCTCAAAAGAGCCAGCGTGGAGGCATCGAACTCCCCGACTCCGCCGAAGTCGACGGTTACGGCCCCCCGCTTGAGCTGCCCCTGGATTTCCGCGAAAGCCGCCGGGATGTCCCGGGTGCGCAGGCGATGGGGCAAAACCACGACAGAAGGTTTGGTTTCGTCCACTCCCGCGCCTCTTCTCGCCCGAAAGGTACCTATAGATTACTGAAAAATGGAATTATTTTCCAGTGCCGCGGGAGAGCCGAGCAGGCGCCGGAAAGCGAAAGGACCGGACTCCGCCTGGCGAGGGCCACGGCGTCCTCAATAAACGATCACCGTTTGATTGGTCTCGGGGGCCGTCGCCGGGTAGATGACGTCCTGGCCGTCCGCCCGGGCCTGGATATAATATTCGATGTCCGCGTTGTTGGGCGAGACCGTCACCGTGTAGACTCCCCGGTTCAGCTTCTCGAGCGGCACCGCGGCAAACCGCCCTTTGCCGAGCGCGCGCCAGAGCAGGCGGGCCGAGTCGGGCGGCCTCTTGGAGAGGATGATGACTTTGAGGCTAAGCTTCTCGCCCTCTTCCAGGCTCGGCCGCGGGGCCGGGACGATGATCCGGGGCGCCCCGAGATAGACCTTGGAGAGAAACGCCGCGCTCGCAGCCTCATCGCCGAGAATCTTATGGAGTTCGGCCCCGGACGCCTCCCAGGCGCCGGGCAGGATGTGCTGCTCCCAGTTAGCAATTGTCCCGAACCCGCCGGTCGTGCTCACGGCCTCCAGGAGGTCGTCGAAAATCTTTTTTAGGGACGCGGCCATTTCGATCCGGACTGGGAGAGCAATCGCGCGGGCCACGTCGGCTTTCGCCTGGGGGTCCTTCTCCGCCTTGACTTTGTCCATCGCCTGGTTGAATTCCGCCAGGAGGCAGTCGAGGTGGGCAACCTCCCGCATGTATTCGAAATTCGACAGCCAGTAGCGGAACCTCTCCCGTTCGCCCCGGCCCTCGATCTTCGGCTCAAAGGCCTCCAACTCGTCAACGAACGCGTAGCCGGCCTTCACTTCAGTCCAGGGGCGGCCGTCTGGGACGACGTTTCCAGGGCCGGCGATCCAGGTCACCGGGACGGGAAGGCGGCCGTCGATCCTGGCGAAGACCGCGGCGATCCCGTCGGCCGCCGCGGGGCCGAACTCGCCCGCCGCCCAATCCCGGTAGAAGTCGAGCGAGGCCATATTCCGGTCGGTCTCCGGCCAGTCCGCCTCGAAGTCCTTGAAGGCGGGGCCGCCGCAGTTGATTTTCTTCTTGAAATCCTTGCCTTCGATGACGAGGCCGGCGAGCGCGGGGTAAGAGATCCGGTCGGCGAAATCGACGGCCAGCCGGCCGTTCAGGACCTCGACATTTCTGAACGTGAAGTCGAGGGCCCTGAATCTCCCGACCCGGGCGAAGATGTCCAGGCCGTCGATAACTTTCTTCCCTTGGAGAAAGACATCGAAGACCCGCTCTCCCTTGTCGCGGGCCTGGCCCTCGACAAACTTCAGCGTCACCGCGTAGCGGCCGTTCGGGACCGGGACATAATAGGCAAAGACGCGGTCGCGGATGGTTTGATAAATGGCTTCCTCCCCCGGTGCCGCGCCGGCGACCTTCTCTTCCTGGAACGACACATATTGGCCGCTGATCGGCCCGACGTCCTCGGCGACGCTGCGCGGAAGCGTATTCCAGGCCTGGTCCCAGGCTGCCTGAGCCAGGGCCGAAATGTTCGGCGACACGAGGCGCGTCCGCCAGTGGATGCCGATGAGTCCGTCGCAGCCGTAGCGCAAGGCGTCCGCGGCGTCGCGCCGCATGCGCCCGACCCAAAGCTGGGGAGAGGTCAGGGAGGGATCGTCTTCAAGCCAGGGAATGGCCCATTTCGACCGTCCCGAGATGCGCGCGAAGCCCGGGTCCACGGGGGCTTTGCCGACATCCCGGTTGATGCAGCTCATGGTCACGTCCTTGGGCAGGAGGTCGTCGAAGAGCGTCCGGTCGGAGGGCGGCCCGAGCACCCAGCCGCAGGTCGCGAGGCCGAACGGGGGCCGCAGCTCCCGCCAGGCCTCGACGGCGGCCTCGAGGTCCGTGCTCACGGCCTTGACGGCCTCGGGTTTGGCGTCGCTCCACGTCCAAACCTCCGACGTCCAGAACCAGTACGTGTCGATGGGATAAGCCCGGGCGATCCTGGCGAACATCCCTTTGTACAAGTCCTTGACGACGGCCGGGTCCAGAGGGTTCCTCCCGGCGTCCCGGACCCGCTTCTGAACGAGGTCGGGGATAGTCAGGGGCGTTTCCGTCCCCACGCAGGTCTTCACGCCGAGCTTGTGGGCCAAGCTGAACGCGTCGCGGAAAACGGCGGCCGCGCGGTCGAAGACCTCGTTCGAGTCCCGGAGCGTCTTCGGCTCGGGGCAGAAGCCTACCATAACGTCGTTCCCGTAATCGTCCCGCTCGAAGAGCAGGCTGGCCCCGAAATGGAAGTCGCCCGTTTTCTTGGCCTCATAGCCCCAGTTCCCGCGGCGCGTGTTCTGGTAGCTCGCGGGGTAGCTGAAATTGACCGTTCCGTCTCCGGCGAAGTCTCCGGACTGCCCGATCCAGACCGTGGGCTCGGCGTTGGGGGTCGCTCCCCTCTCCTTGTCGGGATTCTCGGGGTAGGTGTGGAAACCGAGGAAATTCATGCGGAGCTTGGGGAGCTGGGCGACGACGGTCTTGTAATTCTCAAGCGTCCACCAGTCCGGGCCTTCGGGAAAATCGTGAAAGGGCTGGAGGCCGCGGACGAGAAAGAGCGGCCGGCCGATCTCGTCGAAGTCGAGGTCCAGGCCGGACAGCTTCTTGTCCGGGAGGATGTCGCCCTCGAGGGAGAACTGGACGCCCAGCTTCCCGGCCAGCCGATAGGCGCCGTAAAGGACGGCCGGCCCGCTGCCGCCGGCGACGAGGACCAGCTTCCCGGCGGGGAGAGGGACCGTTTTGATCAGGTAGTCCTGTGAGCCGAGTCCGGCGATCTTTTGAAAAACGTCTTTGTCGCCCAGGCCGCCGAGCAGGGACGCGTCCTTCTCGACAACGAGAACGGTGTTGCGCTGGACCTGTGAGAGAGCACCAACCTTCCCCATCGACGGAAGGAAGCCCGTGCGGAGATAGAAATAGCGGCGCAGTTCCTTGGCCGCGGCCATCTCGTGCCAGGACGCGCCTTTCTCGACCATGATGTCGGGGCATGGCCCACGGTGGGCGCACGACACGAAGCCGAGGGGGAGCAGGGACAGAACCAGGAGAATTCCCAGAGGAGATTTCTTTGCGGCCATCCGACCCTCCTTCAACGCCGCCCCCATTCTAGTACAGCGGCACGCAGGTTTTCAACGACGCAGACCGGTTCATTCCCTTGCCGTGAGTTTAGTCGGAAATATGGCCGGGCCGGCCGGTTTTTGTTAAGATGAGGGGCGGTTTCATGACCACGAGAGACAGGTTCAACGAGGTTTTCCACTGGGGGAAGCCCGATCGTGTCCCCAACATGGAATTCGGCTATTGGGACAAGACGATCGCCGTGTGGCACGGACAGGGGCTGCCTGGGGACTGCCGGACGAACGAGGACGTCGAGCGCCATTTGGGCCTCGAAGGCCTCTCGATCATGCCCGAAGTCCCCATCCAGCGGGGCCTCTATCCGGCCTTCGAGGAGAAGACGCTCGAAGCGAAGGGCGAGCGGCGCCTCGTCCAGACCCGGGACGGAGCCCTGACGGAGATGCTTGATTATGACTCCTCCATGCCCAGGTTCATCCGGTTCGCCGTGGAAACGCGCGCCGACTGGGAGAGGCTCCGCGACGAACGGCTCGACCCGGGGCGTCCGGGCCGCGTGGGCGACGTCGCGGCCGCCCTCGAGCGGGCTCACGCCGCGGGCATGCCCATCCTCTTCCACTGCGGCTCGCTCTACGGCTGGCTCCGCGATTGGATGGGACTCGAGAACCTGTCGGTCGCCCTGATGACGGACAGGGACTGGGTCGAGGAGATGATGGAACACGTCACACTGATGGACCTCGAGTTCATCGAGAGGCACATCCCGGACGGGGGCGTCGACGTCGCTTGGTGGTGGGAGGACATGTGCTACAACCACGGTCCGCTCCTCTCGCCGAAGCTCTTCGAGGAGCTCATGGTGCCGCGGTACAAGCGAATCACAAACGCCCTGAGAAAGCGCGGGATCGACGTCAACGTCCTTGACTGCGACGGCCGGATCTATGACCTCGTCCCCGGCTGGCTGCGCGGCGGTATCAACTGCATGTTCCCGATCGAGGCCGCCCACACCGATCCGTGGCGGCTGCGCGAGGAGCACGGCCGGGATATGCTGCTCCTGGGCGGAGTCAACAAGCTGGCGCTGATCGCGGGCCGGGAGGCCGTCGACCGCGAGCTCGAGCACCTCCGGCCGCTCGTCGAGCGCGGCGGATACCTGCCCTGCGTCGACCACCGCGTCCCGCCGGATGTCAGCTACGAGAACTACCTCTATTACCTCGAGAAAAAGAAGGCCATTCTCTGATTGGCCCCGAGGCTGCTCTTGAAACTTCCGATATTCGAGGATCCCGGCCGGCGCCCATCGGTTCTCGCGTGCCCCCCAAGAAGCCTCCGACTTCCTTCTGCCGGGGCTCCACGACGAAGGCTGACTGAAGGCCCGGCCGCAATTCCGCCCCGGGTGCCTCGGCCGTCGCTGCTCGACTCACGTCCTGTCATGTCCGCATCATCCCGAAGTTTCATCCCGCGCCCATTATGCACGTTGCGGGCCCGATCCGTGTCGGGGGACGCAAGGGGGTGAAAATTCATCACCCAAAATCACCCCCGGAGGTGATTGCGCTCATCCCGGGTGTCCGGGCGATAATGAGTCTCGAAAGGCCGATGTCTCTTGAGGAGACCATCATGATTGAGAGACGCAAGGAAAGCCGATTCGTCGAAGAGAATCAGGTGGTGATCGTGCCGGCGTCGGACGCCGACAAGAGCCCGTCCCTCAACGCATGCACATACGACATCTCCACGGGCGGGGCGAGAATCACCACGAACCGGCTGTACAAGGACGGAGCCGTGATCAAGCTCCAGATTCACCTGGCCCGGTCGAAGCAGACGATCACCCTCGAGGCCGAGGTCAAATGGCACAAAATGAAAGAGGACGGGAAGACGTGCGAGCTCGGCGTCGAGTTCCGGCACCAAATCACGGCCACGCTGTTCGCCCTGATCCGGCATCTGTACAACCCGGACGAGGGAATCCCAGCCTCGATCGGCTGAGCGGGGCGTCGGCCGAGACGCAAATCCGGCGGTTCCCCCCTCCCGGTACGTAAAGCCCCAGCCAGGAAAGGGGCGGCGGGAAGGCGTTCACTGCAGAATCTCCCGGCTTTCTTCTTTGTGGTATAATTATGGGCAAGTCCGTTTGGCAAAACGGGACGTTCCCCCGGAGGAGATAAGATTAAGAAAGGTCGGATCTGGGCGATGGGAATTACCCTGGCCGCCGCCGTGGCCGTCGCCGCAGCCCTGGCCGCAGGGCCGTCGGTAACTGGCAAAATCAATCTTAAGGTCGGCGACGTGGTTTACGCCTTCAATTGCGGCGAGTCCTGTCCATGTCAGATGATCTCTCGCCATGCGGGCAACTGCACCTGCGGCCGTCCCATGGTCAAAGCCAGGGTTAAGTCCGTCGGCGAGAGGACTGCGGTCTTCGTCATCGGGAAACGGGAGCAGCCGTTCAAGACCATCGGCAAGTATGCCTGCGCGTGCCCGGGCTGCACCTGCGATTCGATCAGCCAAACCCCGGGCAAATGCACGTGCGGCGTCGATATGGTCAAGGTGGAAAAATAAACCCGGCAGCCGCTTCGCTCTGTGCCGAAACTGGCGCTGCCCCGGCGCGCCGGAGCTCCGCGCGCAGGCCGGCGCGTAATGCCCGAGATGCCGGGCGCAGGAACCGTGGCAAGCGCCGCTGAGGGCGACGCGAAGAAATTGAAATCTGCCGGATCGGAGCCCTCATCACCCTCGGCAAAATGACGCGAGATTCATGGCTTTAAGCCCAAACCCGAGAATCGCCGTCCTCAGAGCCGGCGCGCCGTCGGGAGCCTCGTCGGCGGCCTCCTGGCGCGAGCCGGGGAAGACGTGACGCTTATCGCGCGCCGGGCACACGCGAAAGCCATCCGGGCGAAGGGCCTGCGGATCGGGGGCGCCCTGGGCGGGCTGACTCTCGAGGTCAAGGCCGCCGAAACCCTGGATTTTCGGCCGGACGTGACGCTGCTGGCCGTCAAGACCCAGGATGTTGAGAGCGCCTGCCGCCCGGTCTCCGCCGCGCTCCGCGACGCCGCGGTCGTCACCCTGCAAAACGGGGTCCGGAGCGACGAGATCGTCGCCGCGCTGCTGCTCCAGGAAAACATCGTGAGCGGCGTGGTGTTGCTCAACGCCCAGTTCCTGGAGCCCGGAGAGATCATATACGCGAGGGGCTGGAGGCTCATCATCGGCGAGCCCTTCGGACCAAACGGGCCGCGCGTCAAAGAACTCAGGTTTCTGCTCGGGCGAGCCGTTCGAACGGAGACGAGTAACGACATCTGTGGCGCTCACTGGACTAAGCTGCTGATGAACAATATCGCCAATGGGCTCGAGGCCATGACAGGCCTCAGTGTCCGCGAGTGCCTCCGCGCTCCCCGGATGAGGAGGATCGCCGCGCTGACACTCAAGGAAGGGTACCGGGCGGTCCGGAGGTCCGGCATTCGCCTCGCGCCGCTCCCGGGAGTTCCCCTCGCCTCGCTGACCTTCATCGTCCGCTCGCCTTTGCCCGCGACCGCCTGGATGCTAGGCCGGTCTGTCGGCTCCCTGAAGACGCTCGGCTCCACCCTAAAGAGCCTGAGACGCGGCAGGCCCACGGAAATCGATTATCTGAACGGGGAGATCGTCAGCCTGGGCCGGGAAGTGGGGATGGCTACTCCCTACAACGCCGAAGCGGTGAATCTGGTTCACGAGGTGGAGAAGAGCCGCTGCTTCTTCATCCCAGACGAGCTCGTCGGTCAATTCGCCCGGCGTTAGCCCGGCCGCAGCCTTGAATGACTCCCGGAGAGTAATCCGTTTTCTTGACAAGAAAGCGGGGCGTCTGTATAGTTCTATAAGAATCGAGCGCAGAATTCTTGGCGGTCCAGGGCCTTGAACACGACGGTAAGAGGCTTGTGCCAACACAGATGGGAGATGGTCAACGTCCGGAGTGGCTATCTGGTCACCGAGGGCTGCTTCCAGTGCCGTCACCGAATCTCATTCTTTTCCGAAGAGCCGGTTCCGCCGGTCGATCACTATCAGCAAGGGGACCATATCTGGAGTTACCTGGGGAGCTCCCAGGCTGTCAAGTTCGACCTCAAGTGCAAGAAGTGCTCGAGGGAAGTCCCCCTCAAGGAGCTCATGGCTTTGATGCTTTGCTGGCGATGCGATCCGGACTGCGGGGTCTTCAAGAGCGGCGCCGCGGATCCGGAGTGGAAGACCTGGGTTTATGTCGCTCTCTGCGCCGACTCCTCGCACGAGCGGGGAACGTGCGTCTCGGAGGAAAGCATCTGGGCCCTGAACGAATACTTCAACGCGGACCTCGTGGACCCGAATAAGAAGATCATCGTTGTTCCCTGCACGTTGCGCCGTTCCGTGGATTTTTGCCAGGGGATCGTCCTCGCCGACGTTGGCTTGACCGAACTCTATTGAAATAAGGAAAAGGCCAAATGAAGATTTCCGAACTTGCCTCAAAAATCGGACTCAGGTCGTTCAATCCCTATGCGGACAAGGAGATCCAGGGGGTCTATATCTCCGACATGGTCAGCGATATCATCGGAATCAAGGGGGGCAACCTGCTGATCACCCTCCAGACCCATAAGAACCTGATCGCGGCCGCCAACCTCGTCGACGTCGCCGCCGTCCTTTACTCCCGCGGCAAAACCCCCCCCGAGGACGTCGTCGCCCTGGCCGTCCGGGCCAAGATCGCCCTGTTCGGATCCGAGGACGACACCTGGACCCTGGCCAAGAAGCTCTATGAGCTCGGCATCAGGTGATCTCGGAATGAGCCATGGCGCACAAGGAGTCGCGCACGCTGGCCCTCGAGATGGACGGCCGCACGGTTTCCTTTCCCGAAGGCGTGTCCATCCATCGAGCGGCCGAGCTGAACGGGATTTATATCCCTTCCCTATGCTCCCATAAGGACCTCTCTCCCTTCGGCGGATGCCGGCTGTGCATGGTCGAAGTCAAAGGGATGCGGGGATATCCCTTGTCCTGCAGCACCGCCGCCGCGGAGGGGATGAGAGTCCGGACCGACTCGGAGGCCCTCAAAGAGTTCCGACGGGAGATGCTCAAGCTCATCCTCAGCGAGCATCCCTCGAGCTGTCTCATCTGCGAAGAGAGCGCCGCCTGCCGAGAGTTTCAGGGGACGATCCGAAAGAGCGGCGTGACGACGGGCTGCCGTTTCTGCCCGAACGACGGTCAATGCGAGCTCCAGGACGTCATCGACAGGATCGGCCTCCCGGAGATCGATTACCCCATCCTCTATCATGGTTTCGAGCCCGAACACGATGATCCTTTCTATGACCGGGATTACAACCTCTGCATTCTCTGCGGACGCTGCGTCCGGATGTGCGCGGAGGTCCGCGGGAGCTCGGTGCTGGCCTTCACCCGCCGGGGCTCTCTGACAAAGATCGGCACGGCCTTCGGCCGCAGCCACCGCGAGGCGGGCTGCGAATTCTGCGGCGCCTGCGTAGATGTCTGTCCGACGGGCGCTCTCGCCGACAAGGTCTCCAAGTGGGAAGGGAAGCCCGACGGATTCCAGGTCTCCACGTGCCCCATCTGTGCCATCGGCTGCCAAGTCGAGCTCAACCACAAGAACGGCCGGCTGACGGGCGTCAAGGCCAGCCTCGATCCGGAAGTCAACGATGGGCAGCTGTGTGTCAGGGGACGCTTCTGCCTTCCCGAAACGACCCATCATTTCGACCGCGCCAAGAAGCCGCTGATGAAGAAGGGTGATTTCGCCCGAGAGGTGACCTGGCAGGAAGCGCTGGGAAAGGCCGCAGCGGCACTCGGGGCCGTCGAGCCCGGGGACTCGGCCCTGATCGTATCGCCGGATCTTACCAATGAGGCTCTGTACGCCGCCCGGAGATTCGCGCGGGACTGCCTCGGCGCCCCCCGCATCGACTCCACGGCCCGAATCGAGCTCGGCGGAGGGCTGGGCCTCTGGTCCTTCCTCTTCTCCCTGCCCATCTCTATCAAAGACATCACCGGCTCGGACGCCATCCTGGCCGTCGATCTCGACAGCCGGTTTGATTTCTCGGTAGTCGGAACGAAGGTCCGCCAGGCCATCGACGCGGGTGCCAGGTTAGTGACCATCGACCCGAGGGACAGCAACCTGGCCCGTTATACGGACGATTGGCTTCGGCCGGCTCCCGGGACCGAAGGAACGGTCCTCAAAGGCATCGCCAAGTACCTGGCGGGGAAAGCGCCAGCCCCGCCCGCGCTGGCCGGGGCAGCGGGCATCGACGCCCCGTCTCTTGAAAAGGCCCTGGCCGTGATGGCCGCTAGCGAGCGCCTGACGGTGATCCTGGGTCCGCAGGTCTTCCACTACGCGGAAACAAGCGACCTCGCCGAGGGATTGAGGCGGCTGGCGACGCGACCGGAGTCAAACTTCATCCCTCTCTATTTCGGGGCTAACTCCCGGGGCGTTCTCGAATTGGGCCTTCTTCCGGAAGAGGCTCCGGCGGGAGGGCATCGGGAGCGAGATTTCCGCCTCGAGGACTTGGCAAGCGGCCGGAAGCGCCCAAAGGTGCTCTACCTGGCCGGCGACATCCCCTTCCTCGAGAGGCCGGCCTGCGATTTTCTGATCGTCCAGGATATTTATCTTCCGCCGTTCGCGTTCGATGTCTTCCTCCCCGCCTCCTCGTTCGCCGAAGCCGGAGGGACGCTGGTCAATATGGAGGGCCGGGTCCAGGAGATCGTCCAGGTCGAGGCCCCCCCGGAAGGCGCGCTGACCGGCTTCATGCGGCCGGACTGGCGCATCTTCGCCGACCTCGCCGATGCCATGGATTGCCATATTATGAGTTACAGAAGCCCGCGAGACGTCTTTAAAGAAATCAGGAAGGACATCCCCGATTTCCCGGCCGGCGTGAGCCGGAGGCAGAGGCGCATGAGGGCGCCGTCCGCATGGGAGCCGGGAAAAGCGAAAAACGGCCGGGCTTCCGAGGGCACGTTCCTGCTGGTTTTCCAGCCGGGCGGCTACCGCCACCGGGGGATCGACCTTTCCTCAAAGGTCGGGGGGTTGGAGGAGCTCGCGCTCGAGGAGGGATTCCGCATAAACCCGGAGGACATGGCCGGGCTGGGTTTGAAAAGCGGCAGCCGGATTCATATCTCCGCCCGCGACAGCAAGGCCAGCGCCCCGGGCATCGCCGTGGAGGACCCGGGATGTCCGGCTGGCGTTATTTACATCAGCCGACCGGCCGTTTTCGGCGGGCTGGGAGGGCGGCGCGACCTTCTGCCGCTCTACAGGCTCGAGGCGAATCCGGTTCGGGTCGCCGTCACTAGGATAACGGCGTGAGGCGGTCCAGGACGGAAGAGGGAGGATGGGCATGTACGACGTGATCGAGCGCCGGATGATTGTTCCCAATCTGCACGAGCTCACTGTTCGTGCCCCGGAGGTGGCGGAGTCCATACGGCCGGGTCAATTCGTCATCGTCCGGCCGGACGAGCTCGGCGAGCGGATCCCCCTCTCCGTGGCAGACTGGGACCGGCAGGCCGGCACAGTGACCTCCATCTTCATGCAGGTCGGCGGCTCGACCGCCAGGCTGGCCCGGCTGAAGCCGGGAGAGTTCATTCCGACCTATGCTGGCCCATTGGGCAAGCCGACCCTCATCGACAACTTCGGCACGGTCCTGTGCGTGGGCGGATGCTACGGCATCGGCTCAATCTATCCGATCGCCCGGGCCCTGAAGAAAGCCAGAAACAGGGTCTACGCCTTCCTCGAAGCCCGCGCCGCCTATTTGCTCTATTGGGAAGAGAAGCTGGCCGAAACCTCGGACGGCGTCTTCGTCGTCACCCGGGATGGGACCAAGGGCCGGAAGGGGCATATCGACAGGATGCCCGCTATGATGGAGGAGGCTGGGATCACGCCCAATCTGGTCATCGTCAACGGATGCACGTTTCTCCTGATGCGGACTTCGGAATTGACCAAACCGTTGGGCTGGAAGACGACCGTCAGTATGAACCCCATCATGATCGACGGGACGGGGATGTGCGGCGTCTGCCGGCTTTCGGTCAGCGGGAAAATGAAGTTCGCCTGCGTCGACGGTCCCGATTTCGACGGGCATGAGATCGACTGGCCGGAATTTCTGGCGCGGCGCAAGAGCTACAATCTCGAAGAGATCGACCCGCTTCGCCGGAGCAGCGCCGCGACTCATTTTTGAGAAGGTGCCGGACATGGCGGAAGAAAAGCCGGCCAAGAGGATATTGGACGTGAAGCGCCGGCCCATGCCGAAGCAGGACCACCTGGAAAGGATCAAGAACTTCGACGAGGTCGCTCTGGGATATCCCATCGAAACGGCCGTCGAGGAAGCCTCGAGGTGCCTGGACTGCAAGAACCCTTTGTGCCAGCAAGGGTGTCCCGTGGGGATCGATATTCCGGGCTTCATCCGGCACATCGTCGGGCGTGAATTCGCCGCAGGCATCCGCAAGATCAAGCAGACCAACGCGTTGCCGGCCATCTGCGGTCGCGTCTGCCCCCAGGAAGAGCAGTGCGAGAAGATGTGCGTCGTCGGCAAGAAGGGGGATCCTTTGGCCATCGGCCGGTTGGAGCGTTTCTTGGCCGATTGGGAGGCGGCCTCGGGAAAACTCGAGATGCCGGAGAAGGCCTCTAAGACGGGAAAAAAAGTGGCCATCGTCGGGGCGGGCCCGGCCGGCGTCACCGTAGCCAACGATCTCCTCATTCTGGGCCACGATGTGACCATCTTCGAGGCCCTTCACGAGTGCGGTGGGGTCTTGGTCTACGGAATACCTGAATTCAGACTTCCTAAGGCGATCGTTCAGCGAGAAGTGGATTACGTTCAGAGACTGGGGGCCAGGATCAGGATGGATTTCATCGTGGGCACGACCAAAACGGTCGACCGGCTCCTCGAGGAATACGACGCCCTCTTCGCCGGGGCCGGCGCGGGTCTTCCCTGGTTCATGGACATTCCGGGCGAGAACCTCAACGGGGTCTACTCCGCCAACGAGTACCTCACCCGCGTGAACCTGATGAAAGGCTATCGGTTCCCCGAATACGGCACGCCGGTCAAACGGCGGTCCCGCGTGGCTGTCGTCGGCGGCGGGAACGTGGCCATGGACTCCGCCCGGACGGCCATCCGCCTCGGCGCCGACGAGGTTCATCTCGTCTACCGCCGGAGCCGGACGGAGCTCCCGGCACGGGCAGAAGAGGCCGAGAACGCGGAGGAGGAGGGCGTTATTTTCAACCTCCTCACCCTGCCGGTCCGCTTGATCGGCGACGAGACCGGATGGCTCAAAGAGATGGAATGCCTGGAGATGACTCTGGGGGAGCCGGACGATTCGGGGAGGAGAAAGCCGATCCCCATCGAAGGCTCGAATTTCCGCATGCCGGTGGACGCCGTCGTCATCGCTATCGGCAACAGCCCCAACCCTCTCCTCCCCATGACGACACCGGGCCTGGAGGTCAACCGCAAGGGCGGGATCGTGACCGACCCCGCGACAGCCCGGACGTCCAAGGCCCGCGTCTGGGCGGGGGGCGACGTTGTCAGGGGCGCAGCCACGGTGATCAGCGCCATGGGGGACGGGAGGATCGCCGCGGCCTCCATCCATCAATACCTGACCGGACAGACGTGACATGAAGCTGCGCGAGATCAGAGACCTTCTCCAATGTGAAGTCCTCGCTGGGGATGATAGCCTCTCCATCGATGTCCAGCAGGTCGTGGCGTCGGACGGCATGAGCGAAATCCTGGCCTTCGCCAAATCCAAGGAACTGATGGTCACCGGGCTGACCAACATTCAATCCATCCGGACGGCCGATTTCGCCGGATGCTGCGCCGTCCTCTACTGCCGCGGGAAGAGGCCCGATAACAGGGTGATCGAGTACGCCAGGAACAAAAAGATCCCGGTCCTCGTAACCCGGATGATTATGTTCGACATCTGCGCCCTTCTCGCGAGCAAGGGGCTCAAAGGTGTTTCTTGATGGCCGCCGAGCTGATGCGGGAATCCTACGAGATCCAGGGAGGGAATTTCGACCGGGGCGGGGAGATCTCCGGCGAGATCAAGTCCGTCCTCCTGGACCTTGGCATCAGCGCGCCGGATATCCGCCGAGCCGTGATCGTGGCCTTCGAAGCGGAAATGAATGTGGTCATGTACGCCTGGAAAGGGACGCTGACGTTCATTCTCACGGAGGATGCCGTGGACTTGATCGTCCGGGACGAAGGCCCGGGAATCCCGGACCTCGAGCTGGCCTTCCAAGAAGGGTATACCACGGCCACGGACGAGATGAGGGAACTCGGATTCGGTTTCGGGATGGGACTCCCGAACATGAAAAAAAATTCCGACGAGCTGCGGATCGAAACGGAGGTCGGGAAAGGCACATCTGTCATCGCCAGGATCAGGCTGAACGCCCATGAATGAGCTGAAACACGGTTTCCGGATCGACGCCGAGAAATGCGAGGGCCGGATGGCCTGCATGCGTACCTGCCCGACGCAGGCCATCAGGGTGAAAAAGGGCAAGGCGACAGTCATTTCTGAGCTCTGCATCGATTGCGGTTCCTGCCTCGGGGTCTGTCCGTCGGGCGCCATCTCGGCGACTACGATCAGCTTCGCGGAGTTGGACAGGTTTAAGTTCAAAGTCGCCGTGGCCTCCCCGGCTCTCTACACCCAATTCTCGTTGATGGAGAGGCCGGGGCGCGTGAACCAGGCCCTCTTGGGTCTCGGCTTCGATGCCGTCTGGGAATATGCGGTGGATCTCGAGCTCGTCAATTTGGCCATCCGCGATGACGTGAGAAAGTGGCCCGGCCCGTTTCCCCTGATCTCCAACTCGTGCCCGGTCGTCGTGCGCCTCGTCCAGGTCGCTTATCCTAGCCTCGTCGACCAGCTGATCCGCATTGAATCGCCGCGGGAGATCGCGGGACGCGAGGTGAAGCGCCGGTATTCGCAGAAGCTGGGCCTGAAGCCGGAGGACATTGCCGCTATCTATATCACGCCGTGCCAGGCGAAGACGATCTCGATCCTTGAGCCGGCGGAAGGCGCCGGAAGCTACCTGGACGGAGCCGTCGGCATTTCCCAGATCTACAACGATCTCCTGGCCATCCTGCGCCGGAACCCCGAGAAAGACGAATGCGCGGCGAATGCGACGGGCTCCAGCGAATGGTTCCACTGGGGCGCACCGGAAGGCGAATTCCCGAACCTCTCCAAAGAGCATTACCTTCCCCTCCAGGGCCTCTCCGACATCATCAAGGTCTTCGGCGACATCGAGAAGGGAAAAATCCGCAACATCGATTTCCTGGAGTGCCACGCCTGCCAGGGAGGGTGCATCGGCGGCAATCTCACGGTCGAGAACCTCTACGTCGCCCGCAGCCGGAATCTCCAGTTGATTTCGAGCCTGCCTCGCCCGTCTCGCCAGTTCATCAGGGAGGTCGGGCGGCGACGCGCCTCCGAGGATTTCTCGTTGAGGGCCCCCTTAAGACCACGAGACATCGAGGGAAAAGAAGTTGACCTGCGCGAGAGGGTCGCCAGGAAAAATCGGACAGCCGAGCTGCTGAGGTCCCTCGCGGGGCTGAACTGCGGGCTCTGCGGGGCGCCGACCTGCCGGAGCCATGCGGGCGATGTGGCCCATGCGAGAGCCAAGATCGCGGATTGCGTGTTTCTCTCTCCCGGCCGAATCGAAAGCCTGAGGGACATCTATTATCGAAAGGGGCGCCCCGAGCCCGTCCCCCCGGAATCGAAAAAATCGTCCTCGAGAGGAGGATGACATGTCGGGCGCAGCCTCCCATTTCACCCGGACGGACATCCGCGAAAGGAGGAGGAGCCTGCTTCCTCTTCTCAAGAAGATCCATGACGCCGAAAGGTATCTTTCCCAAGAATCCATCGAATCTCTGTCGCGGAAGCTTCGGATGTCCGAGAATGAGATCTACGGCGTAGCCACGTTCTACCCGCAGTTCCGTTTTGCACCTCCCGGGAAATACCACATCCAGGTCTGCCTAGGCAACGCCTGTCATGTCGGCGGAGCTCAGAACTTCATGGAAGCCATGAAGCTCGAAAGGAACCTTCTCCACGGCCAGACTTCGCCGAACGGAATGCTCAGCCTGGAGGGGATCGGTTGCCTGGGCTGCTGTGCCATGTCCCCCGTCGTCGTCGTAAACAACGAGATTCATGGGCGGATGAATCGGGTGACGTTTATGCAACTCGTCGAATCTCTCGATCCTTCGGAGGAGAAACAATGAGCGCCGCCCGGCCGAAGTCCGGGAAAGGAGGCGCTTCGAGGGAGAAGCCCGCCGTGGATAAAACGAAAGTCCTCGTCTGTGAGAGTACCGCCTGCCTGTCCTCCAGTTCAGCCGAGATCAGGGCCGCCCTGGAGGATGAGGTCGGAAGGCTGGGCCTCCGGGACAAGGTCGAAGTCAGTTTCACCGGGTGTCACGGATTCTGCCAGATCGGCCCGATCGTCGTCGTCGAGCCTGAGGGGATCTTCTATTGCCGGGTTAAGCCCGGGGACGCCAAGGATATCGCCGAGTCCCATCTCCTCGGAGGAGCGCCCGTTGAGCGACTGTTCTATCGCCACCCGGTCACGAAAGAGATCGTCCCGCGCTACGGGGACATCGTCTTTTACAAGAAGCAGAAGAGGATCATCCTCCGCAACTGCGGCCTGATCAATCCGGAGAGGATCGCGGACTATGAGGCCCGGGGCGGCTACCGGGCTCTGCGGAAGGCCGTCTCATCGATGACGCCGGAGGAAGTCGTCAATGAGGTCAAGCGGTCCGGCCTCCGCGGGAGAGGCGGGGCTGGATTCCCCACTTGGTACAAGTGGGACGTCTGTCGCCGGCAGCCGGGGGACGAGAAGTACGTCATCTGCAACGCCAACGAGAGCTCCCCCGGCGCCTTCATGGACCGCAGCCTGCTCGAAGCGGACCCCCACACGGTCATCGAAGGGCTCGCTCTCCTCGGCTACGCTGTGGGCGCTGGCCAGGGATATATTTACTGCCGCGCAGAATACTCCTTGGCCGCGCGGCGGACCCGCATTGCCCTCGAGCAGGCCCTCGAAAAGAAATATCTCGGGAAAGGTCTTCTCGATTCGAGCTTCGATTTCGACGCCGAAATTTTCGAAGGCGGCGGGACGTTCGTCTCCGGCGAGGAGACCGCCCTCCTGGGCTCCCTCGAGGGCTCGAGGAGCATGCCCCAGCCCCGGCCACCGTTTCCCGCAGAAAAGGGGCTTTGGGGGAGACCGACCATCATCGACAACGTCAAGACTCTGGCCTGTGTCCCCTCGATCATCGCCGACGGGGCAGACGGATTCTCTTCCACAGGCGTGGAAACGAGCCGGGGAACAGCCGTCTTCGCTTTGACGGGGAAGATCGCCAACTCCGGGATCGTGGAAGTGCCCATGGGGACTGCGCTTTCGAGCCTGATCTATGAGATCGGCGGCGGCATTACGGGAAAGAAAGCGCTCAAGGCCGTTCAAACGGGCGGGCCGTCGGGAGGGTTCCTGCCGGGCAGCAAGATCGAAACGCCGCTCGACTTCGACTCCCTGCGCGCCGCGGGCACAATCATGGGCTCGAGCGGGATTCTGGTTATGGACGAAGACACCTGCCTGGTTGACACGTCGCGCGTCTTCCTGTCGTTCGTCCAGGGCGAATCGTGCGGCAAGTGCGTCGCTTGCCGGGTCGGCACGCGGCACATGGTCGGCCTCCTCGACAAGATCGCTTCCGGGAAAGCCAGCGAAGAGGACTTGACCCGGCTGGAGAAGCTCGCGAATATCGTGAGGAATAGCTCGCTCTGCGGCCTGGGACAGACGGCTCCCCTCCCGGTCTTGACCGCATTGCGGTATTTCCGCTCCGAATTCATCGCCCACGTCGTGGACAAACGCTGCCCGGCGGCCGTTTGCCGCGAGTTGATCACCTTCCGCATCATCCCCGAGCGGTGCACGGGCTGCCGGATGTGCGTCAAGGTGTGCCCTACGGGAGCCATTACGGGGCCGAGGTCCCAGCCTCACAATCTTGACCAAAGCAAGTGCATCAAGTGCCGTTCGTGCTTTGAAGTCTGCCGGTTCGACGCCGTCGCCGGCGAGGCCATCATTATCGTCTCCTGAGGTCTGACGGTCCCAGCGATCGGGACTTGACTTCTGTCTGCGCCTGGAAGAACCTGCCGTCTTTGTAGACGACACCCGTCTTGGAGAGCGTCAGATCCCCCAGGCGAATATCGCCAAGATACGATTTGACCGTGCTTGTGGCGCTGGGGAATCGGATGCCGTTCTTTTCAAAAGCGTAGTCAGAGGCGTAGGCGACCTGGGGGCGGCTTATCTCAGGATCACTTTCTCCGACTGTCCAGCACGGCGCCTATCCCGGCTTCGACGGCCAGCACGCAGCCGACCCCCACCGAAAGCCAGACGGCGATGTCCTTCGTTGCCGCGCCGATGATAATCCCGAGCAAGGCTTGAACTCACGTCCTGTTATACGGATTCCAGGGCCGGAAGGTTTCCGCGGCCCGCCCGGGTCAAACGCCGGCGGCCTTTTCGAGCCGCTTCATGACGGCGAACATGAAGCCGGCCGAAAGCAGGCAGGCGACAACGAGGATCATCCAGAGCGTCCAGAGCGGGATCCGCATCCAAAGGTAGGCGCCGACGCCGACGAGCTGGATGCCGACGGCCGTCGACGCGAACCAGCCGCCCTGCATGAGGCCCTTGTACTTGGGCGGGGCGACTTTGGAGACGAACGAGATGCCGATGGGGCTCAGGAACAGCTCGGCGATCGTAATCAGGAAGTAGGTCGAGATCAGCCAGTAGACCGAGACCTGGCTCGCAGCCGGAGCCACCAGGCCGCCGAGGGACCGCGGGCTCGGCAGCCCGAGCGACCCGACGGCGAGGACGGAAAAAGCCACCGCCGTCAGGATCATGCCGAAGCCGATCTTACGCGGCGAGGACGGCTCCTTTCCCCTGCGGTGAAGGGAGGCGAAAAGCCAGATGATGACCGGCGTCAGGGCGACGATGAAGAAGGGATTGAAGTGCTGGAAGCGCTGGGGCTGGAAGGGGTTGGCCGCGGGGTAGCCGCAAAACCTCAGATACGCCAGACCCCCGAAAACCACAAAGCCCAGCCCGCCGAGGAGGCGCGCCGCCGGCCCGGATCGCTTCTTCAACAGGAAGACCAGGCCGGCCACGGACAGGAAGAGGGGCAGGAGGCCGGCCAGGTCGAACCAGAGGTTCGTGAGCCGGCCGACGCTCGGCACCGTGTAATCCCTCGCGAAGAACATCATGGTCACCGCGCTCTGCTGGAAGGCCATCCAGAAGAAGATGACGACGAAGAAGACCAGGCCCAGGGCGGCGAGGCGCTGTTTCGTCTCCTGCGGCGTGAGCTCGGCCATCTGCCCCCTGTGGGCCTCCGACCGGGCCTTCTGCGTCTCGCTGAGGTCGGCGTGCCGGTAGGATTTTCGGAAGGCCCAGAAAACGGCCATGGAAACGATCAGGCTGATGCAGGCGACACCGAAGCCGTAATGATAGGATTTGCTGAGGGCGTTGAGATAGTTCTCGGAGAAGGCCTTCAGGGTCGCCAGCGTCACGCCGGGATCCTGGGCCCGAGCGACGGCCAGCAGATCCTTGGCGTCGGCCGCCGTCCCCTTGAGGAACGCGTGGGCCAGGGCCGGGATCCGCGCGTCGTAGGAATAGTGCGATGCGCCGAGGATCCAGTTGCTGACCTTCTCGGAGGCGGTCGGGGCGAACATGGCCCCAATGTTGATGCCCATGTAGAAGATATTGAAGGCCCGGTCGCGGAGCGAGCTGTACCGGGGCTCGTCGTAGAGGTTGCCGACAAGGGCCTGAAGGTTCCCCTTGAATAGGCCCGTTCCCAGGGCGATGACGGCCAGGGCGGCGATGACGAGGCCGAACCCGGACCCGATGGCCGAGCGCAGGGCCAGCAGGATATACCCGAGGAACATGGTCACGAAGCCGATGCTCACCGTCCGGCCGTAGCCCAGAACTCTGTCCGCGAGGAAGCCGCCCAGGAGGGGGAAAAAGTACACGCCGAACATGAACGTGCTGTAGACGAAGCCCGAGGCTCCGGCCGTCATGCCGTATTTCGCCTGCAGGAAAAGGACGAAGATGCTGACCATCGTATAGAAGCCGAAACGCTCGCCCATGTTGGCCAGGAACATGACGAACAGGGCCCTGGGATGTCCTTTGAACATGATTCACCGCCTTCGAGGAGGGAGAATGCTCACCACTTCAGGCTTTCGAGCAGAAGCCGGGAGACGGATTGCTGCAGGGCCGCCCGGAACCTCCCGACGACGTCGTGCTCCGTCCCCCCCCAATATTCCTTGACGTACATCGGTTCGCCGACATTGACACGGATCCGTCCCGGCACGCCCCACAGGCCGTGAGTCCCGAAAATCGAGAGGGGCGTCACTGGAACGGAGAGGCCCTGATCCTTGTGAAGATTATACGCCATGATCGCCACGCCCCTCCGGAAGCTCTTGATGTAGGGATTCGGGTCGCCGGGGTCGACCCGTCCCCGGCCCTGCAGGGCGATGATGG
Organism: uncultured Eubacteriales bacterium; assembly: GCA_964551995.1. GTDB lineage: Bacteria > Acidobacteriota > Aminicenantia > Aminicenantales > Saccharicenantaceae > DATKJS01. The sequence continues at coordinate 212,611 of CAZKFD010000011.1, read as the reverse complement.
CCCGGCCCTTCTGAAGATATTCCTGGCATTTGAGAATGGCGTCGGTGCGTCTACCGTACATGTCGACGGGGATCGTCCCGACCTTGGCGATGTGGCCGGAGACGAACTCGACCATGAAAGAATAGAAGGGGTTCAGGAGAATATGGACGAACCCGCCGATCTTGCCCATGTGCCGGTGAAGGTGCTTGAGGACGAGGTCGCTCGCATCGGCCCGGTCGAAGATCATCTTGTTGGCGACGAAATAGATCATCCTTTGCCTGACGAGGAACAGGACGGCCACGTCCTTGTAACTTCCGATGTGGTTGCCGGTGATGATGGTGGGGCCATCCCTGACGAAGTTCTCGGCACCGCGGACTTCGAGCTTTTTGGGGAAAAGCAGCAGGCGCGAGAGGAAGCGGACGACCTTTTCGATCCGCGCCAGCTCCTTCTCGTAGGTCTCCATGGCGAGCGGCCTTATTTTACAGAATCCCGCCTTGAAGTTCAAAGCCGCCGGGCTATCGTGCCGGCGCGTGCGGTTTGACCCCGACACGCCAGGCATGTTAATCTACGCTCCTCCCTGAGAGGGGGGTTCCCACCCCCTCCGAGACCCCTCAGCTGGAGGAGGACGGCATGCTCACCCTGATCCGCCACGGCGAAGTCTTCGGCCCGGAGCCCCGGGGGAAAAAAGACGTCCTGATCGCGGGCGGCATCGTCGAATCCCTCTCAGAGCCTGGGTCCCTTCGTCTGGAGGGGATCCGACCCGATGTCCTCGACGCCGAAGGGGCGTATGTTTTCCCAGGCCTTGTCGATCCGCACGTCCATATCCTGGGGGGCGGGGGCGAGGGAGGGCCGGCCACACGAGCCCCCGAGATCCGGGTCGAGGATATCATCGCGAGCGGCGTTACGACGCTCATCGGGTGCCTGGGCACGGACGGCGTCACGCGCCACATGTCCTCGCTCCTGGCCAAAGCCCGGGCGCTGGAGGTCGAAGGAATCACGACCTATGTTTTCTCAGGATCCTACGAGATCCCCGTTAAAACCCTGACGGGGAGCGTCCGCAGCGACCTCGCCCTCATCGACAAGATCATCGGGGCCGGCGAGATCGCGCTCTCTGACCACCGCTCGTCGCAACCGACACTCGACGAGGTCGCCCGGCTGGCCGCGGAATGCCGGGTCGGAGGGATGCTCGGCGGGAAGGCGGGCGTCCTGCACGTTCATCTCGGCGACGGAAAGCGGAAGCTCGAGACGCTCTTCCGGATCCTGCGGGAGACCGAGATCCCGCCGGCCCAGATCGTCCCGACCCACATCAACAGGAACCGAGAGCTGTTCGAGGACGGGCTGGCCTGGCTCGCGGCGGGTGGGTCCATCGACATCACGGCCGGTCCCGATCCCGCTGCAGGCGACCCCGAGGCCGGCCTCGAGGAGTGCGTCGCCCGGATCCTCGAGAGAGGCCTTCCCCTCGAGCGGGTCATGGTGAGCTCCGACAGCAACGGCAGCCTGCCTGTCTTTGACGGCGCCGGACGGCTCGTCCGCCTGACGGTCGCGAGCCAAAAAGACCTGCTCCGGAAATTCCGGGACCTCGTCAGGAAGAAGCTCCTGCCGCTCGAGACCGCCCTGCGCCTGTTCTCGACCAACGCGGCGGAGTTCTACAGGCTCGCCGGCAAGGGACGGGTCGTGGAGGGCGGCGACGCGGACCTGATCCTCTTCGACCGCAATCTGGCCCTCGAGAGCGTGTTCGCCAGAGGCCGGAAGCTCATGGCCGGCGGCCGGCTCCTCGTCCGCGGGACTTTTTCAGAATAACCAAGAGGGACAGCTTCCTGTGGCAACGGTCACTCTTAATACTCGAGTGAAGGTTTGGGCGGTCTCAGGGCCGCCCGAAAGACCCCGTTTGGAGGGGACCGGCAGGGAGCGGATTCTTGAGAGCGACCATCAGAAGCGCAACGGAGTGGCTCGGAGTTGCGCTTCTGGGAAAAATACGGCATCTACGAGATCAAGGCCCAGGTCCTGCTCGTGGCGGCCGCCTCCGTCACCGCGGTCATGGGCCTCCCCTGGGTTTTCATAAACTATCTGTCGGTCGGGATGCTCATCCTCTTCGGCTTCATGAAATGGACGATGGCGCCGCGCGTGCGGGAGGACGAGACGCAGGCCGGGAGCTAGCCCCGCTTCCCTCGCGATATGTCCGAACCCAGCTCCGGAGAGCTCGGCCGGATTCGGACTGGGCACTTTTCAGGATCGGCGTCCAAAGGCCGGGAGCCGCCGCGGATCCTACTCGTCCTCGCCCTTTTCCGCTTTTTCGAGCGCGTTCTTGAACAGCTCGTCGGCCTTGGCGTGCTTCTCTTTCTGCAGCTCGAAGGTCGCGTCGAACTTGCGGCCAAACTGGTCCGTCCGGACCTTCTCCTTGACCAGGAGGTCGTCGAGCGAACCCTTGGCCTTCTTGGCCTTCTCCGATCTCATGACGGCCCGCGACGCCCCGTCCACCCAGAGCAGGGCCCCGCAGCACGGACAGGTCACCTGAAAGACCCCGGGCTTGTCCTTCGTCTCCGCCATGCGTCGAATGTAGCACACACCGCTCCGCCGCTTCAACACAGGGGGCTATCCCTTCGGAGCTGTCCTTCTTCGCCTCTACGACGTTTCTTTTGCCGGCTCCGGGCTCCCCGGCCGGATATTGTGCTTTTTGAGCAGCTTGAACAGCCCCTGGCGCGTAAGGCCGATCTCCGCGGCCGTCCGGCTGCGGTGGAAGTTGCAACGGGCCAGGGCCTCCCGGAGGAACCTTTTTTCGAACTCGGCCCGGGCCCCGGCCAGAAGATGGGAAGACGGCGTATACTCCTCCCCTCCCGGGTTGATTTTCGGGGACAGGAAATCCTCCCGGATCATCGGGCTGAGCCCGGCGATGACGAGGCAGCGCTGGACCTCGTTCTGGAGCTCGCGAACGTTGCCGGGCCAGGAATAGCCGGTCAGGAGCTCGAGCGCCCGCGGCGAGAAATGGGGCCGCGGTCGCCGCATGCGCCGCGCGTACTCGCCCACGAAGTAGTTGAGGAGCACGACGATGTCCTCCCGCCTCTCCCGGAGCGCCGGGAGCTCGATCGGGATGATCTTGAGCCGGTAGTAGAGGTCCTCACGGAAGTTCCCGCGGGCGACCTCATGATCGATGTCCTTGTTCGTGGCGCTGATGAAGCGGACATCGACGGTCCGGACCCGCGTCTCCCCGACCCTGCGGATCGTCCGCTCCTCGAGAAGCCGAAGGAGCTTGGCCTGGAGGCCGAACGGCAGGTCGCCGACCTCGTCGAGAAAGAACGTCCCTCCGGCGGCTTCTTCGACGAGGCCGGGCTTGTCCCGGAAGGCCCCGGTGAACGCGCCCCGGGCGTGGCCGAAGAGCTCGCTTTCGAGCAGGCTCTCGGGGATGGCCCCGCAGTTGACGGCGACGAACGGACCGGCCCGGCGCGCGCCCGTCTCGTGGATCGTCCGGGCGGCGAGCTCCTTTCCCGTCCCGCTCTCGCCGAGGATGAACACCGGGGCGTCGGTATCCCGCACCTTTTCAATCATGACCCGGATTTTTTCGACCGACGGGGCCGACCCCAAAAAGGGGCGGACGGCGGCCGCGGGATACCCGTCGTCGTTCCCTGCCCCCGGGGGGGTCTTCGCGGGCGTCTCTCCAGCCATTTGGGGCTCCTCAAGAAAGGGAACGTCCCGCGGCGAGGATTTTCTCACCGGCACGGCGCCGGCCCGGGCCCCGCGCCGAAGGCCCCTCCTCGAACGTCCGCGAGTCGGCAACGCGCCCTTTTGACAGCCCGAATTCTCCTGTGTTATATGTTCTGCCGCGGACGGGGCGGGGACGGTCGCCGCCCGCTCCGCGCCGGTCTCCGGACGGCTCCCTCGAGGAAAGGAGAAGGAGATGCATCCGATCATCGTCCTCAACGCCGTCGATTACGCCATCATCGCCGGTTACATCCTGGTCATGATCCTCGTTGGCTACTCCCTCAAGAAGTACATGAAGACCGGGGAGGACTTCTTCCTTTCGGGCCGGTCGCTCCCGGGCTGGATCACGGGCCTCGCCTTCCTGTCGGCCAACCTGGGCGCCCTGGAGGTCATCGGGATGGTGGCCAACTCGGCCAAGTACGGCATCACCACGGTCCATTTCTACTGGGTCGGGGCCATCCCGGCCATGGTCTTCCTGGGGATCTTCATGATGCCCTTCTACTACGGGAGCCGGGTGAGGACAGTCCCCGAATACCTCAAGCTCCGCTACAACGAGGCCACGCGCGGCCTGAACGCGATCTCCTTCGCCGTCATGACGGTCCTCATGAGCGGCATCAGCCTCTACGCCATGGCCCTCCTCTTCAAGCTCATGCTCGGCTGGTCGCTCACCGGGAGCATCCTCTTCGCCGCCGCCGTGGTCCTCATCTACGTCTTCTGGGGAGGCCTGTCCTCGTCGATCTACAACGAGGTCATCCAGTTCTTCCTCATTTGGCTCGGCCTCCTGCCGATCGTTTTCCTCGGCCTCCGGGAGGTCGGGGGCGTCGCGGGATTCGCGGCCAGGCTCAAGGAGCCGCTGCTCCATTCGATCAAGTTCCTCGGCACGAGCAACAACCCGCTCGGCGTCGACTGGTTCGGCGTCGTCTTCGGCCTGGGATTCGTCCTGTCGTTCGGCTACTGGACGACGGACTTCCTGGTCGTCCAGAGGGCGCTGGCCTCGAAGAACATCAACTCGGCCCGCATGACGCCGATCATCGCCTCGTTTCCCAAGATGCTCGTTCCGATCATCGTCGTCATCCCGGGCCTCGTGGCTCTCATCGTCCTGCCGGAGTTCAGCCAGGCCGTCGGCCGCACGGCGGAATACAACTCCGCGCTCATCCTGCTGATGAAGCACTACCTGCCCAACGGCGTCCTCGGGCTGGCCATCACCGCCCTCCTGGCGAGCTTCATGTCCGGGATGGCCGGCAACGTCACGGCCTTCAACACGATCTGGACCTACGACATCTACGGGACGTACATCCGGAGAGGCAAGCCCGATTCCCACTATCTGAACATGGGCAAGTACGCGACCGTCTTCGGCGTCTTTATCAGCGTCGGCACGGCCTATATCGTTCGGTCGTTTCCCAACCTCATGGATTACATGCAGCTCGTCTTCTCCTTCTTCAACGCGCCGCTCTTCGCCACCTTCCTCCTCGGGATGTTCTGGGCCGGGGCCACGGCGTGGGGCGGGTTCTTCGGGCTTCTCTTCGGCATCCTGACGGCCGCCGGCCACTACGTCGCCTTCAAGGCCGGCGTCCTGCATTACGCAAGCGACATGGCCGCGAACTTCTACCAGGCCTGGTGGGCCTGGCTCGCGGACTTCGTGATGACGATCGGGGTCAGCCTCTTCACGGCAAGGCGGAATCCCGAGGATCTCAGGGGCCTCGTGTTCGGCCTGACCCCCCGCGTGAAGGCGGCGGCGAGGTGGTTCGCCCGGCCCGCGGTCTGGGGGGCCGTGGCGATCCTCGTCGCCGTCCTCCTGAACATCATCTTCTGGTGATCGGGCCGCTGACGGGAAGGAGCGAACGATGAGAGACGAACGGGGCATGAAGGGACAGGAGACGGAGCCCGAGAAGGGGATGGGCGAGGGGCACGCTCTCGACCTCAAGCTGCCGATCGGCTGGCTCCTCGGCGGCTACGGCGTCGTCCTCACGGTCTACGGCTTGCTGACAAAAGGGGAGTTGTACGAGAGATCGCTCGGCTTCAACGTCAACCTGGCGTGGGGCATCCTGATGATCCTCATCGGCGGCGCCTTTCTCCTGACGGCCCTCCTCAAGAGGAGGAAGCGGTGAGACGGCATCTGGCCGCCCTCCTCGGCCTTGTCCTCCTTTTCGCGCCGGTCTCCGCCTTCGGCCGGCCACCGGAAGCCCGGCTGGCCTTCACGGTTTCAATCCCGCATCCGGACGCACACATTCTCCATGTCCGCTTCCGCGCGGAAGGACTGAAGGGCGTGGTCCGGGATTTCGAGATGCCGGCCTGGATGCCCGGTTACTACAGGATCCTGGATTACGAAAAAAACGTCTCGAATTTCCGCGCCGCGGACGGGGACGGACATGCCCTCGGCTGGGAGAAAGTCACCCGGAACACGTGGCGCGTCGCGGCCGCGCAATCGCCCGTCGTCGTCCTGGACTATGACGTCCTAGCGGACATCCCTTTCGTGGCGGCCAATTTCGCAGACGCCGGACGGGCGTTCCTCGCGCCGCCGGGGATATTCGTCTACCCCGCGGGAGAGATCCGGCATCCGGTGACCGTCACCGTCCGTCTCCCCGAGGGCTGGACCCGCGTCGCGACCGGACTCGACCCGGTCGGGGGCCGGCCCGGCACCTTCTTCGCGCCGGATTTCGACGTCCTCTATGACTGCCCGCTTCTGCTCGGCAATCAGGAGACGGCCCGGTTCGAGGTCCGGGGCGTTCCGCACACGGTGGTGATCGAGGACGTCCCGGACACGGTGGACCGCCGGCGGATGCTGGCCGACCTGAAGCGGATCGTCGAAACCGCCACGGGCCTGATGGAGGCGATCCCCTACACTCACTACACGTTCCTGCTGATGGGCAAGGGAAACGGCGGCATCGAGCACGCGAACTCGGCGGCCTGTTCGTTCAACGGCCGGGGCCTCGTCGACGAAAAAGGGTATCAGGGCTGGCTCAGCTACATCTCCCACGAATACTTCCACAACTTCAACGTCAAGCGCATCCGGCCTCTCGCTCTGGGGCCCTTTGACTATGAAACGGAAAACCTGACCGATATGCTCTGGGTGTCCGAGGGCCTGACGGTCTATTACGAGGACATCATCATGGTGAGGGCCGGCCTGATGACGGGGGACGAGTATCTCGAACGGATGGAAAAGGCCATGACCCGTTTCGAGAACAGCCCCGGCCGCCGCTACCAGTCGGCGGCGGAATCCAGCCTCGAAACGTGGAGCAGCCAGGGCCTCGGCGGCGGGAAGACGAAGATCTCGTATTACGACAACGGGGCGATGCTCGGGGCCATGCTCGACCTCGAGATCCGCCATGACAGCGGGAACCGGAGGTCCCTGGACGACGTGATGCGGCAGCTCTACCGGAAGTATGCCCAGGGTCTGAAGCGCGGCTTCACGGACGCGGAATTCCGCGAGGCGTGCGAGGCGGCGGCCGGGCAGCCGATGGCCGAGATGTTCGCATACGCATCCACGACGAAGGACGTCGATTACGCCAAGTACTTCGGCTACGCCGGGTTGCGGGTCGTCGACACGGCGAAGGAGGCGCCGGGAGCTTATCTCGGCCTGGACACCCAGACCGCCGACGGGAAATTGATCGTCACCGGCGCGAGCAGCGGATCGCCGGCGGAGACCGCCGGCCTGCGCCCGGGAGACGAACTCCTGGAACTCGACGGCCGCCGGGCCACGGCCGACGTTCTCAGCGCTCTGCTGACGGCCAAGAAGCCGGGGGACACCGTCAAGGCGCGCCTCTCAAGGGGCGGGGCGGAGCGGGACGCGGAGATCGCGCTCGGGAAGAACATGAAACACGACTACTCCATCTCCCGGGACCCTGGCCCGACCCCCCTGCAGGCCGCGATCCTCAAAGGCTGGCTGAAGCGCCCGGAATGACATGTCCTGAAGGCCGGGACCTGGAGGACAGGCTCATCCTACCCCGCCGATTGACTTGCCTTGACCCCATTTGGTAGATTCAGGTCCGTGACGCCGGAGCGGGCGTCGAGGAGGTTGAGAAAATGAACAAGCGTCTCGTCTTCGTGGTCCTCGTATTCTTCCTGGCGACCATGGCCGCGGCGGCGTCAGGCCCGCCGAAGGCCGGAAAGGACGCCGCCCAGTCTGACCGGACGCAGTGGTTCCGGGACGCGAAGTTCGGCCTCTTCATCCACTGGGGCGTCTACTCCATGATCGGGCGCGAAGAGTGGGCCCGCCAGATCCTCGAGATCCCGCTTGCCGAATACCGGTATTATGCCGACAACTTCAACCCCGTCGACTTCGACCCGGCGGCGTGGACGGCCCTGGCCAAAGAGGCCGGCGTCCGCTACATCATCATCACCTCTAAGCACCACGACGGCTTCTGCATGTTCGATAGCGCCTACACGACCTACGACGTCGCGCACGCCAAGTACGGGAAGGACATCCTGGCCATGCTCTCGGCGGCCTGCAAGACGGCCGGCATCCCTCTCGGCTTTTATTACTCCATCATGGATTGGCATCACCCTGACTACCTGCCGCGCCGCGGCTGGGAGAAGGACCGCCCGACCCGCGGGGCCGACTTCAACCGCTATATGGACTACGCGATGAACCAGGTCCGGGAGCTCGTGACGCGCTACGACCCGGCCATCCTCTGGTTCGACGGCCAGTGGGAGCACACGGCGAAGGAACAGCGCGCCGTCGAGATCGAGAAGATGCTGCGCGGTCTGAAGCCGTCCATCCTCATCAACGACCGTCTCCCGGGCTGCGGCGACTTCGGAACGCCCGAGAACTACGTCCCGGCAACGGGCATCAGGAACCCCGACGGGACGCCGCGCCTTTGGGAGGCCTGCTATACGATGAACTGGAACGGATGGGGCTACAACCGTTACGAGACGGAGTTCCACAGCGCGAGCCAGCTCATCCGCCAGCTCATCGAGATCGTGAGCAAGGGCGGAAACCTGCTCCTGAACATCGGCCCGCAGCCCGACGGCCGGATCCCGGCGGAGTTCGTCGCCCGCCTGCAGCGTATCGGAGCCTGGCTCAAGGTGAACGGCGAGTCGATCTACGGCACAACCGCCAGCGTCTTCGAGCGCCTTCCCTTCTTCGGGCGCTGCACGGTCAAGGGCCGGACCCTTTACATCCACGTCATGGGCTGGCCCGTGGAGGGATCGATCACGCTGCCAGGTCTCCGGACGGACGTGAAAAGGGCCTACCTGCTCACGGACAGGGTGGCGCTTCTCGATGTCCGCCGCGCGGGCAGGGACGTCGTCATCCGCCTCCCGCGCCGCGCGCCCGACCCCGACGCGACCGTAATCGCCGTCGAGCTCGCCGGCGCACCGGTCGTCGATCCCTATGTGATCGCGCCGGCTTCGGGAAGCGGGCGCATCGACCTCCCCGTCTGCCTCGCCGACATCCAGGCTGAGATGGGCCAGCGCGCCTACCTCGATTATTTCTACCGGACGACGATGCTCACCAACTGGCAGAGCGTCAGTGATTATCCGGAGTGGACGTTCCAGACGTCCGCGCCGGGGGCATACGACGTGCAGGTGTCCTACGCGAGCGTCGCGGGCGGGAAGGCCGCCTACGAGGTCGAGGCCGACGGCCAGACGATCTCCGCGATGACCGAGCCCTCGCCCAGCGATTATTTCCCCAAGGCCTTCGGCGTGGGCCGAGTCACGCTTCAGGCCGGGAGCCACACTCTCCGGGTCAAGGCCAAATCGATCGTCTACGACCATGCCATGAACCTGGAGAGAGTCGTGCTCGTGCCGGTCGGCCAGTAGGGTCCCCGGCCCCCGACACGGGGCATCCCTCCCGGCCGGCGGGCCGTTCCGGCGGACTTCGACCAGCCGGCCGGCGGGAGGTTATCTATTTAATTGAATATCAGTTCATTACGTCAGGCCGGGCAGAACAGGTTCGGGACGGTTTTATGATATAATCGACGGCAGATGAAGGTCACGGTCGCCCAGCTGAATCCGGTCGTCGGGGACATCGGCGGCAACAGGGCGAGGATCATCGAAACCCTGGCCGGAGCGGCGCGGAGCGGCTCCGATCTCGTCGTCTTCCCGGAGCTGTTCCTCGTCGGGTATCCCCCCAAGGACCTGGTCGAAAGGCCCTGTTTCATCGAGGGGGTCGTCTCGGCTGTCGAGGAGCTGAGGAAGGCTTCGGAATCCACTCCCCGCACGGGCGTCCTCTTCGGGGCGCCGATGCCGACGCGGCGGGACGTGGGGAAGCCCCTCTTCAATTCCGCCCTGCTCATCCACGACGGCCGTGTGCTTCTCGAACAGCCCAAGAGTCTGCTTCCGACCTACGACGTGTTCGACGAGACGCGCTATTTCGCCCCGGCCGAGGGAATCGGGACCCTGCCGTTCAAGGGGGAAACCCTGGCCGTCTCCATCTGCGAGGACGCCTGGAACGAGCCGGAGCTGTGGCCGAACGGCCGGCTCTACAGCACCGACCCGATCGACGTTCTAGCGGGGCGGGGGGCAACCCTGTTTATCAACATATCGGCGTCGCCATTCTACGCCGGGAAGCCAGAGATCCGCTTCCGCCTGATCCGGAACCATGCCCAGAGGCACGGCCGGCCGTTTGTCTTCGTCAACCAGGTCGGGGCCAACGACGAGCTCATTTTCGACGGCTCCAGCCTGTGCTTCGACCGGGCCGGAGAGCCCACGGCCATCGGGCCGGCCTTCCGGGAGCACGTCCGGACGATCGACACCGCCGCCTCCGGGACGCCGGGGCTTTTCGTGCCGCCGGACAGGATCGAATCCGTCTACGAGGCGCTCGTCCTGGGGCTGAGGGATTACATGAGGAAGTGCGGCTTTGCCAAGGCCGTGGTCGGCTTGTCCGGCGGGATCGACTCGGCAGTCACATGCTGCCTGGCGGCGGCCGCGGCCGGGCCCGAAAACGTGCTCGCCGTGACCATGCCGTCGCCCTACTCATCGAGGGGCAGCATCGAAGACTCGCTGAACCTGGCCGCCCGGCTCGGGGTGACGTGCCTGACGATCCCTATCACGTCGATCTACAGGACCTATCTCGAGACGCTGAAAGAGCCCTTCGCGGGCCGAGAGGCGGACGTGACGGAAGAGAACATCCAGGCCCGGATCCGAGGTACGATCCTGATGGCCTTCTCCAACAAGTTCGGCCACCTCGTCCTTTCGACTGGGAACAAGAGCGAGATGGCCGTCGGCTATTGCACGCTCTACGGCGACATGAGCGGAGGTCTGGCAGTCCTGTCCGACGTGCCGAAGACGATGGTCTACGAGCTCGCGGCGCACATCAACGCGGGCGCGACGAAAGGGGCGGGCGCGTCGGCCGGGGCCGGTATCATTCCGCGCGCCATCATCGACAAGGCGCCGTCCGCCGAGCTGCGCCCCGACCAGACCGACCAGGACACGCTGCCGCCCTATCCGGTCCTCGACGAGATCCTGGGGCTCTATATCGAGGAGTTCCGCTCGGTGGAGGAGATCGTGGGGCTCGGCTTCGACGAGAAGACGACGCGCTGGGTCGCGGCCGCGGTCGACAGGAACGAATACAAGCGGAAACAGGCGGCGATGGGGCTCAAGGTGACGTCGAAGGCCTTCGGCGGCGGCCGGCGCATGCCCGTGGCCGCCAAGATCTGACTGCGGACGGGCCCCCCTTGAAAAGCCGAGGCCGGGCCCTTCTTAGGTCGGCGGTTCCCCACACCCGAGCCCCGGCAGTCTCTAGCCCAGCAGCTTGCGCTTCTTGGCCCAGCGCCCCCGCAGCCGGATCGAGTCCAGGCCCACATTGTACCCGTGGGAGAGGACATTCTTGCCTCGGCACTCGAGCCGCAGTGTGTGGGTTCCGGGCGCTAGCTTGAAACTTCCCAGATACTGGTCCTTGACCTCGAGGTCCTTCGAATAGAAATCGTACTCCTGGATCTTCTCGCCGGTCATGTCGTCGGGCGGCTGGCGGACGTTCTTTCCGTCAAGGTCAACGCGGTAGATGCCGTAGTCGTCGGCATAGGTGAAGCGCAGGACGAGGCCGCGGTATTCTTCCTTTCCGACCTTGAACTCGACTTCGATCTCCGGACCCTCGCTGGCGGGCATGAAAAGAAGCTGGCCGTCGCCCGTCCAGTCGTAGCCCTTCTGGAGCTCGAGAACCCCCGGAGTGTGCTTGGCCGTGGCGATCAGCGCCTGTCCCTCGATGACGATGTCGAGGTTCGGCAGGAGGCGCGCGGCGAGCGGCGGCAGCGTCGTGAACCGCTTCGGCTGTCCGACCTGGTACCAGAAGGCGACGGTGGCCATGTCATCCTCGCGTTCAACGTTGCCTTCGACCTTGCCGCTCTCGGTCTCGTCGGCGCTCATCCAGCCCGTGTGCTCGATCTCGAAGCGGAGACTCTTGGTGAAGCGCACGGGGTCCATGACGTGCCAGCGGTACAGGCCGTACTCCGTTCCCAGGTCCTCGAAGCCGGAGCTCATGTAGGTGCAGCCGAAGTACGGGAACTGCTTCTCCTCGAGCCCCCAGGCCATCAGGAAATAGTCCTCGGTGCCGGTGCCCTGGATGGTCGGCTTGGCGTCGCCATCGACGTAGAATTTTGGGTCCCCTTCGCCGAACCAGAACGGGCTTCGCGAGCGGATCGACATCACGGTGCCGACGTACTGGCCTTCCCCCTCCGCGTCCAGGATGAGGTAATCTCGTCCGGTCTTTTCGGGGAACTCGTTCCTGTACTGGGCGCAGAAGTAGGCCGTCTTCTCGGGAAGCGCGGCCTCCCGCGTGTAATCGATGTGGTAGTAGAAGCTTCGGACGTTCTTGGCCGGGCTCTCGTTGGTGATGGTGATGACGGCACGCCTGAAGAAGGGCATGAGCCAAAAGCAGTTGTAGGCGTCGCCGCCCTCGACCTCGACAGGTATGGATTTGAGCTCGCGGCGCAGGCCGAAGCCGGCCCCGAAGAAGTCTCCGATCGGCGCCTCGACCGACGGCTCGCGGGCGTCGTCCCAGTACATGCGGAGGACGATCTCGTCGGGGCGGGCCGACCCGGCGGCCTCGAGCCAGTTGGGCCGGGCCTCGTTGAACGTCAGCCAGATATGGCGGATGACTCCCGGGCCTTTGATGTCGGCCAGGACCCGGGTTTCGCCGGGTGCGACAATCTTGATGCGGTCGGCGTTGCTCAGCGGGTTGGGGTCGGCCGACGTCACGGCGGCCGAGCGGCCGGCGCCGACGCGTATGAGATCCTCAAGGCCCTGCGTGCGGGCCAAGAGCGCGAGAGCCAGAACAACGACGACCGTCAGCAGCTTGACTACGACAGGTCTCGATAATCTCGACATGGAACCTCCTTGTCTGTCTGCCTCCGTGATATGACGATGCGCTCATGCCGATGCCCAGGCCCGGGCGTCGAGCGGAGAGCGCCTGAAGATCTCGGCACGCCTCGTGTGGGACCCGCTGATGTCTTCGTGTGTACGCTGGCCCGTCCATTTCTAAATATCTCGTCGCCTCCCCGCCCCCCCCATCCGCCGGGCGCCGTCCTGACGTCCTTCCCGCCCGGATCCGAGTCGACGTAGAGGCTCACTTCGGCGACGCCCCCGTAGACACAGCGGTCGGATACGGGGCTGAGCGCAGCCCATCCCGCCACCTCCGCTTTTCCTGTCGAGCCGACGAGGCTGCACCCCTGGATCTTGCGGGCGCGGAAATCTTCCCAAGATGCTGGAGGCCCGGCTTCGAAAGTCGCATGGCCCGTGGCGATGCCGGCCCGGTAAATGGCAGCCACGGAGGGCCAGTCGGCGGCGGTCATCTCGCGCACCATGATGTCCATGATCTTGCGGTCGCTCCTCCAGCCGTGCCCGTCCGTTCGTCGCGCCGGGGATTGTATGACGCCGCCCGCGGACAAGTCAATGAACGATCATCCCCGGAAGGGCGCGTTTTCGGGAGCGCACCCGACGAGCTCCTTGAGCTTCTGGGCCGGCTATCGAGACCAGTCTGAGTGAGCTAGACGATTCCGCCCGGAAAGGGACCCGGACCGACCGCACCGGGGGCCCGACTTCATCGCCAAGTTTCTGACGCCGGCCATCTGGTTATATTGGAATCAGTTGACATCGTCCAACGCCATGAGCGTCTCCCCTCCCGCCTCTCATATTGAATGTCCCCGGGATATTTATTAGAATTCGTGGCATGGAGGAAGGAGGTCCGGCATGAAAAAGATCCCGCCGTCACGCCGCGAATTCCTGAAGAACGCCGCCCTGGGCGCAGCCGTGCTGTCCGTCGCCGCCCCGGGGCTGAAGGGGCAGGCCGCGGGGGCCGGCAAGAGCGCGCAACCGTTCAAGCTCAAATTCGCCCCGCCGTTCGGGATGTTCGAAGAGAGCGCCGGAAAGGGCCCGCTCGACCAGCTCAGGTTTATGGCCGACCGGGGGTTCCAGGCCATGTTCGACAACGGCTTCATGGACCGGCCCGTCCCGGAGCAGGAGGCCATCGGCCGGGAGGCGGCGCGTCTCGGCCTCACTGTCGGTCCGTTCGTCGCTTACGCGGATTTCCGCGTCAAGACATTCGTAACTGCGGACAAGGCCGTTCGCGATACGGCGACGGCGAAGCTCAGGGCAGCCGTCGAGACGGCCAAGCGCGTCAACGGGAAGTGGACCTTGGTCGTGCCCGGCCGCTACGACGAAAGCCTCGACTGGGGCTACCAGACGGCCAACGTCATCGAGAACCTCAAGTGGTGCGCGGGCGTCGTCGAGCCGTCCGGGCTGGCCATCGTCATCGAGCCCCTCAATCCCAAGAACCACCCGGGGCTTTTCCTTACGAAGATGTCCCAGGCCTACCAGATCTGCCGGGCCGTGGGCAGTCCGTGCTGCAAGATCGTCGACGACATCTACCACCAGCAGATCACTGAAGGCAACATCATCCCCAACATCGACGCCAGCTGGGACGAGATTGCCGCCTTCCATCTCGGGGACACGCCGGGCCGGATGGAGCCGGGGACGGGCGAGCTCGATTTCAAGAACATCTTCAAGTGCATTCACGAGAAGGGCTACCAGGGCGTCCTGTGCATGGAGCACGGGAAAAGCCTCAAGGGCAAGGCGGGCGAGGAGGCCGTGATCGACGCCTACCGCGCCGCCGGTTCTTATTGACAGGACCGGGCCGGCCTGGCGGGCGGCTGCATGCTGCCAGCCTGCGCCGGTCGAACCCGGCCAGAGATTTTCTCCGGGAGGGCGACAGTGAAGGACATGGTCAAAGCGAGCGGAAACACCGGCGGCGGCAACGGCACGGGCATCACGCGTCGGGATTTCATCAAGACCTCGGCCGCGGCCTCTCTCGCCGCGGCCATTCCCGCGGGCCTCGGGCTCTACGCCGCCGGTTCGGAGGCGATCCGCGTCGCCGTCATCGGCTGCGGCGGGCGGGGCACGGGGGCGGCCATCGACTGCATGGACGCCGCCCCGGGCGTCGAGGTCGTGGCCATGGCTGACCTGTTCGCCGAACGAATCCAAAGCTCCCTGGCCAAACTCCGGGAAAAGCACGCGGACAAGGTCAAGGTCAGGCTGGAAAGGTGCTTCCCGGGCTTTGACGCCTACAAGAAGGCCTGCGCGCTCCCCGAGGCGAACCTCATCATCATGGCCGCCCCGCCTGGGTTCCGGCCGATCCATTTTCGGGCCGCGATCGAGGCGGGGAAACACGTCTTCATGGAAAAGCCCGTGGCCGTCGATCCTGTGGGCGTCCGCTCGGTCATCACTTCCTCCGTCCTGGCCACGGAGAAGCGGCTGGCGGTCGTCGCCGGCACTCAGAGGCGGCACCAGGCGCGCTACCTCGAAGTCATGAAACGCATCCACGACGGCGCCATCGGCGAGGTCGTCGGCGGGCAGTGCTACTGGAACCAGGGGGAGCTTTGGGTCGTCAAGAGAGAGCCGCAGATGAGCGACATGGAATGGCAATGCCGGAACTGGATCTACTTCACCTGGCTCTCGGGAGACCACATCGTCGAGCAGCACGTCCACAACATCGACGTCATGAACTGGGCCTTCCGGGCGACGCCGGTCAAGGTCATGGGCATGGGCGGCCGCCAAGTCCGGACGGGGCCCGAATACGGCAACATCTTCGACCACTTCGCCGTCGAGCTCGAGTACCCGAACGGCGCCCGCGTCCTGAGCATGTGCCGCCAGACCGCCGGCTGCAGCGACCGAATCGAGGAGCGCATCGTCGGGACGAAAGGCTCGGCCTTTGGCTACGGCGAGATCCTCGGGCCGAACGCCTGGAAATTCGAGGGGGACGAAGTCAACCCTTATGTCCAGGAGCACGCCGACCTGATCGCCGCCATCCGCGCGGGAAAGCCGCTCAACGAAGGGCGGCGGGTGGCCGAGAGCACGCTCTGCGCGATCATGGGCCGGATGAGCGCCTATACGGGACAGGCGATATCCTGGGACTGGGCCATGAAGGCCTCGAAACTCGACCTCTCGCCCGTCAGGTACGAATTCGGCCCGCATGCCGTCGACCCGGTGGCCGTCCCCGGCAAAACACCGCTCATTTGAGGGAGAGAGTACCGGCATGATCGACACGAAACTCGGCGGCAAGGTCGCCCTCATCACGGGAGCCAACAACCCGCTCGGGATCGGCGCGGCCGCGGCGCGGGCTTTCGCCGCCCAGGGCGCGGCCGTGTTCATCAGCTCGTTCCGACGCCCTTCGGCCGTAAGCGAGGCCGAACGGGATCGGGCGCGCCGCGACGGAACCGGAGGGCCCGCGTTCTACGAGGCCGTCGGCCAAGAGCCGCCGGAAGCGATCGTCCGGGCGATCCAGGCCGGAGGAGGCCGCGCCGCTTGTCTCGAAGCCGACCTCACCGACCCCGTCAGCACCTCCGCCCTCTTCGACCTCTGCGAGAAGCGGCTCGGTCCGGTGGATATCCTCGTCAACAACCACGCCCACTGGGTCCCCGAGACCTTCGACCCGGCGCTCGTGGCGGGCGAGGGCTACGGCATGCGGCTGGCGGACGCGGCCACCATGGACGACCACTACACCGTCATCGCGCGCGCCTCGGCCCTGCTGATGGTCGAGTATGTCCGGCGTTATCTCGCACGGGGGGCGAAGTCGGGGCGGGTCGTCAATATTTCGACGGACGCGGCCGATTCGCACCCGGGCGCCGTGAGCTACGCCGCCGCCAAGCACGCGCTCGAGTCTTATAGCCGGTCGGCGGCCGCCGAGCTCGGCAGGTACGGCATCACGGTCAACATCGTCGCGCCAGGTCCGGTCCAGACCGGCTGGCTCACGCCCCGCGAGGAAAAGGATATCGGCGCCCGGACCCCTCTGGGCCGGGTCGGCCGGCCTGAGGACATTGCCGACGTGGTCGTCTTTCTGGCTTCCGAGCAGGCCCGCTGGCTGACTGGTCAGCTCGTCTACGCCGGCGGCGGCGGGAAGATGCATCAATAAGAAGAGAGGAGTGAAGGATGAGTGAAAAGCGCGCCAAAATGAACCGCAGGCAATTCCTCCGCACCGCTGCGATCGGGGGCGGCGCCGCGGCGGCAGCGGCGGCGGGAGCCCTGGGCTTCCCGACGATCGTCAAGGCCGCGGCCCTCGGCAAGGGCGGCGCCGTCGCTCCCTCCGACCGCATCGTCATGGCCGGCGTCGGCTTCGGCATGATGGGCCCCGGCAACATGCAGAGCTTCCTCGAAAAGCCCGAGGTCCAGTGGGTCGCCGTCTGCGACCTCGACGCCGAGCATCTGGCCGAGGCCCGTGACACGGTCAACAAGAAGTACGGCAACACGGCCTGCGCGACCTATCACGACTTCCGGGAGCTCTTCCAGCGCCAGGACCTCGACGTCGTGTCGCTCGCAGTTCCCGACCATTGGCACGCTATCCTGGCCATCTCCGCCCTGCGTGCCGGACTGGACGTCTACGGCGAGAAGCCCCTGACACACAACCTGAGGGAGGGGCGCGCCCTGTGCGAAGCTGTGAAGCGCTACGGCCGTGTCTGGCAGACGGGCTCCTGGCAGCGCTCCGTCGAGAATTTCCACCAGGCCGCCGAGCTCGTCCGCAACGGCCGCATCGGGAAGATCAATAAGATCGAGGTTGGGCTCCCCTCCGGCCACTACGATTTCGCCGGGACCTTCGGTCAGGAGGCGCTCGTCCCCCCGCCGCCGAACCTCGACTATAACTTCTGGATCGGCCCGGCGCCGTGGTGGCCCTACTGCAAGGCCCGCGTTCACATGAACTGGCGCTGGAACATGGATTTCGGCGGCGGCCAGCTCATGGACTGGGTCGGCCATCACGTCGACATCGCCCACTGGGGCATGGGATGGGACGCGACCGGCCCGGTGGAAATGGAAGGCACGGGCGAGTTTCCGACGGGCGGCATCTACAACAGCCCGACCCGCTATTACCTGAAGGCCAAATATGCCGACGGAACGCCCATGATCATCGCCGGAGGATACGAGGAGATCTGGAGCGGCACGAAGTGGATCGGCGAGTACGGCTGGATCTGGGTTGACCGCGGCCAGTTCGAGACGGAGCCGGAGAGCCTCAAGCGCGAGACGGTCGGTCCCGGCGACATCCGCCTTTACAGAAGCCGGGACCATTGGCAGAACTTCCTCGACTGCGTCCGCAGCCGGGCCCTGACCATCGCCCCGGCGGAGACCGCCCACCGCTCGGCCAGCGTCGGCCACCTCGGCGTCATCGCCATGGAGGTCGGGAGGAAGATCCGCTGGGATCCCCTAGCCGAAACCACCATCGACGACTCCGAGGCCGAACGGCTTCTCAGCCACGCGTACCGCAAGCCATGGCTGCTTCCCGAGTGAGGAGGACCCCGATGAGAAAAACATGGCATAGGAATCATGGCCCGATGCGGAAAATCGCCTGTTTCACCATCGCCGTCCTCCTGGGTCTGCCCCTCCTCGCGCAGGCTGGGGGCGGCGCGGGCGCGCCGGCTGCGCCTTCGGCCCAGCAATCGAAGCAGGTCAAACAGTCCATGGGCCTCACCTATGATGCCCTGGACCAGATCCTCAAGGAGCTCGCCGCGTATCGTTACGACCGGGGCGTGGGCCCGCTCATGAGGCTGAGAGCCTATGTCCTGGCGCACAAGGACAACCCCGCGACGCGTAAGGAATGCGAGGCCAAGCTCCTAACGTTCCTGCGGTCCCATCCCGCGCCCGGAGGCGTGATAGCCGCCTGCCGCTCCCTGCGCCTCATCGGAAGCGCGGCGTCGGTCCCCGTGCTCGAGGCGATGCTGCTCAATCCCGAAACGACGGACCCGGCGCGCTACGCCCTGGAAAAGATCCCCGGGGACGAGGCCGACCGGGCCCTGATGTCGGCCCTAGGAAAAGCCAGGGACGACATCAGACGGGGGATCGTCTCGACACTCGGAGACCGGGAGTGCGCCGCGGCCGTTCCGGCGCTGAGGCGCCTGGCCGAGGGAAGCGATCCTGAAACCGCCCTCGGTGCGGTCGAGGCCCTGGGAAAGATCGGGACGGCCGATGCCGTCCGCGGCCTCGAGGCTTTACTCGCCGCGGCCCAAGGCCAGCCCAAAGCCGAAGCCGCTTCGGCCCTCCTGCTGTGCGCGGAGAAACGGCTGAAGGAAGGGAAGAAGGACGAAGCCGCAGGCCTTTACGAGCAGCTGTTCGCCACGACCCTGCCTGCCATCGACCGCCAAGCCGCCTTCTGCGGGCGGGTCCGGGCGGCCGGAAGGACAGACCAGGTGAAGCTTATCATAAGCGCCCTCTCCGGGCGCGACGCTATCCTTTATGCACCGGCCGTCTCACTGATCCCGGAGGTCTTCGAGGCCTCGGAGATCCCGGCCGTGCTCCCGTTCCTTGACAAGCTCCCCGGACCGCAGCAGGCCGAGCTCGCGTCGGCCCTGGCGTCCTACCCGGCGGTTATCGTCCTCCCCTCGCTCGTGAAGGCCGCCGACAGCTCCTCGCCGGAAGTCCGGATGGAGGCATTGCGGTCGATCGGCAAGGCCGGCAACGCGACGGCCGTGGCGATGCTGGCGTCCCGGGCCGCCCGGGCGACGGGCGATGAGCAGGCCCTCGCCCGAGTGGCCCTGTCGCGGCTCAAAGGGTCCGACGTCGATACCGCGATCCTGGAGCTGCTGGGGACGGAACCCGACGCCGGAATCAAGGCCGAGCTCATCCAGGCCGCCGACGCACGACGGATCGCGGCCGCGAAGCCGGCGCTCATGGAGATCGTCCGGTCGGGGGCGGAGACATCGCTCCGCCTCCGCGCCGTCAGGGCTCTCGGAGACGTCTGTTTGCCCGCAGATTTGAGGAGCCTTCTGGCGCTCCTCTTCACGATCGAGGACGAAACCATTCGGGAAGAGATGCAAAACGCCGTGGCCTCACTGGCCCTCACAATCCCGAGACCGCTTGCCCGCGGCGAAGCCGCCGAGAACCTGCTCGCCAGCGAAAAGGACCCGCGGCACGTGGCCGACCTCCTCCGTATTCTCGGCAAGATCGGAGACGACACGGCCCTCCCGGCGATGCGGAGGGCCCTCGCCGACCGGAACAAGGAAATCGTCGACGCGGCGGTGCGGGGCCTGGCCGAGTGGCCCGACGTCTCGGCGCGCGACGACGTCCTCGGCATCGCCGCCAAGTCGGACAATCTCACATATAGAGTCCTCTCCCTGCGGGCCTTTGTCCGCATGGTCGGACTCGAACCGTACAGGCAGCCCGAAGCCGCCGTAGCCGACCTCGCTCAGGCGCTCTCACTGAGCACACGGCCCGAGGAAAGGAGGCTCGTTCTGGGGCTGCTGCCGCGCTTCCCGTGCGAGCCCGGCCTTCGGATGGCCGAGTCGCTCGAGTCGGACCCGTCCGTCGCCGCCGAGGCCAAGACGGCAACGGAACAGATCCGGCAGGCGCTCACGAAAAGATAGGACGCCGGAGAACGAAGAAGGCGTCAAACCAGCAGATTCCCGTCAAGCGCTCTCAGGTTTGACCGCTCCTTATCCAAGGCCGTCCCGTCCTTGGGGGACAGGCTTGCATCGCCGGAGCCAATAGTGGTAAAAATCCCGCAGGAAGGTGAGCCATGATCGAAGGACAGGCGTCGGGAGCCAAGACCCCGAAGCTTCGCTACGGCATGATCGGAGGCGGCCAGGGGGCGTTCATCGGCGACGTCCACCGCAAGGCCATCGCCATGGACGGGAAGGCAGACATCGTCTGCGGCTGCTTCTCCCAATCTTATGAAAACACCCTGGTCACGGGAGGGCTGTTGGACCTCCCGAAAGAACGCCTCTATCACACGTTCGAGGAAATGATCCGCACGGAGGCGAAGCGCGACGACCGGCCCAACTTCATCGTCGTCGTCACGACAAACAACGCCCATTACCCCGCCGCACGGGCCGCCCTCGAGCACGGCTTCCCCGTCGTCTGCGAAAAGCCGCTGGCGACGAGCTCCGAGGACGCGGCGCACCTGGCCCGCCTCGCCAAGGAAAAGGGCCTGTTGTTCTGCGTGACCTACGCCTACGCAGGCTACCCCATGGTCAAGCACATCCGGGACATGATCGCCTCAGGGGATATCGGCGCGATCCGCTTCATCAACGCCGAGTATCCCCAGGAATGGCTGGCAACGAAACTCGAGGACACGGGCCAGAAGCAGGCCCTCTCGCGGACGAACCCCAAGGTCGCCGGCATCTCCAACTGCGTCGGCGACATCGGCAGCCACATCGAATTCATGGCAGGCTATATGACCGGCCTGCGAATTGAGTCGCTCTGCGCCCGGCTCGACCGTTTCGGCGCCGGGCGGCCGCTCGAGGACAACGCCACGATCATGGTGAACTACCGGGGCGGGGCCAAGGGCGTGTACTGGAGCTCCCAAATTGCCATCGGCCACGACAACGCCCTGCGTCTCCGGATTTACGGCGTCGAGGGGGCGGTCGAATGGTTCCAAGAGTTCCCGAACAACGCCCGCGTCTCGTGCCTGGACCGGCCGACGGCGATGCTGTCGCGCGGCCGCGACCCGATGTCCCCCAGGGCCCAGAGCCTGTCACGCATCCCGTCCGGGCACCCCGAAGGCTACTTCGAGGCCTTCGCCAACACCTACTCGACCTTTATTCCGGCCCTGGCCAAGAAGCTCCGGGGCGAAGCGCTTGCGGCCGATGATCTCGATTTTCCAGGGGCCGAGGACGGCGTCCGCGGCGTCTGCTTCATCGAGAAGTGCGTCGAAAGCTCAGCTGAAGGGGCCGCCTGGGTCCGCATGGAATAAAAGGAGGAAACGATTATGGCACGACCTGTCACGCTGTTCACCGGCCAGTGGGCCGACCTGCCGTTCGAGGAGATCTGCAAGAAGGCTTCCGGCTGGGGCTACGACGGCCTGGAGATCGCCTGCTGGGGCGATCACATGGACGTCCGCAAAGCGGCCTCGAGCGCCGCCTATGTCCGGGAGAAGAAGCGGGTCCTTAAGAAGTACGGTCTCAAGTGCTGGGCGTTCGGCGCCCACCTCGCCGGCCAATGCGTCGGCGACGAATACGACCCCCGGCTCGACGGTTTCGCGCCGGCCGCGGTCCGCGGCAAGCCCGACGCCCTCCGCAAGTGGGCCGTCGAGGAGATGAAGGCCGTAGCCCGGGCGGCTCGAGTCATGGGATGCTACGTCGTCAACGGCTTCATGGGCTCGCCCGTCTGGAAGGCTTGGTACTCATTCCCGGCGACGACCGAGGAAATGGTGGCGGCCGGCTACGCAAAGATCCGCGACCTCTGGACGCCCATCTTCGACGAATTCGACAAGCAAGGCGTCAAATTCGCCCTCGAGGTTCATCCGACGGAGATCGCCTTCGACCTCTACACGACCTGCCGCCTCTTCGAGACGTTCAACCGCAGGCTCACCCTCGGCCTCAACTTCGATCCCAGCCACCTCGTCTGGCAGGGCCTTGAGCCGCCTCTCTTTATCCGCGAGTTCGCCGACCGCGTCTACCACGTCCACATGAAGGACGTGGCCGTGACGCTCGACGGCAAGGCCGGGATCCTCGGCTCCTTCCTCGCCTTCGGCGACGTCCGCCGGGGCTGGAACTTTCGGTCTCTCGGGCACGGCGACGTCGATTTCGAGGGCATCATCCGCGAGCTCAACGCCATCGGCTACGAAGGCCCGCTTTCGGTCGAGTGGGAGGACAACGCCATGGACCGCGAGCTCGGCGCGGCGGAATCGCTCGAGTTCGTCCGCCGGATGAACTTCTCGCCTTCCCTGGTCGCTTTCGACAAGGATATGAAGAAATAGCGGGGCGCCGGGCAGACGCGTTTGGCCCCAGGGCTCTAGCGGGCCCGGAAGCGGCTTGTTTCGCGGATCCGGGTCCGCAGGCCGTCGATGACCGGCGGGATCGGGTCGTGCGCGACCCCGCGGATGACGAAAATCATCAACGCTGCCTCGCCTGGGGAATCCAGGCTCGACGTCACGCCGACGCCCTGGACGCCGTGCTGGCGCATCAGGGCATCCCGGTGAGCCGATTGGACCGCCTTCGCCCGTTCCACTTCGGCCTCGGAGATGGCGTAGGCGAGCGGGGGCAGCGCCACCGACTGAATGAGGATGGAGCTCTCTTCGGCCGAGAGAGAGCCTGATATCCTGTTCGTGGTGACCTCGACGATGCGCGTGCGGATCCCGCCCACGAGAGGTGGAAGACCCGCATGGGACGGCCCTTTCGGCACGAACAGAAGGACGGCGCTCTCCCGGGGATTGTCGCAGCTCGCGCCCACGCCCAAAGCCTGGATCTCGGGGTGCGCCGTCATCAGCTCTTCGGCATGAGCGTCGCGGGCCGCGGTGGCGGCCTCCAGGGCGAGATTCGACAAAGCCGCCTGCCCCTGCAGGATTACGGCCAGGGACGACGTGGGCTGGGGGATCGAGCAGGCGGCGACGGCATGGGCTCCGACCGTCGAATCTCCGACAAAAACAGGCTTCTCCCCCGTCGACGGGTCTGCGAGTTGCGAGAGGACGTCGTCCAGGGGATTGGCGACCGTGTCCGTATCGGAGCCGGCGAAGAGCAGTCCGACGGGGTCCGACGTGTCCTGGGTGACGATGAGCGAGCCCGAGTCGCCGAAGGCGCTGAAGCCCACGCCGCTGACGTCGACTTGATTGTCGAAATCCACGTCGTAGGTCGAGCCCGTATTGCATCCTTTCTGGTATTCAACGCTGATCGACGTGCTGACGGAGGTGATCTGAGAGCAGGTCAGGCCCGTCGACCTCCCGCTCTTAGCAACCGGGCGTCCCACCGTGGGTGTCACGCCCGGTCCGGGATTGGGCGTCCCGTCGGTCGGCTGGCTGCCGCTCGCCGTGCCGCCCAGCTCGAGGATGGTCCCCAGCGGCTCGACGGCGCCGGACACGATTTCGGCGATCGCGGCATCCACGTTCGGCAGGGCGCCCGTCTCCAGATTGAAGAACTGCGACAGGTTCGCGACCGTGTTCGTGCCGGCAACGGCGCAGTTGTTGTCGATAAGCCCCGGCTGGATGATCGCGTCGCCGATCGAGGCCGCGTCGCTCCGGGCCAAGACGTGGTTGCAGCTCAGGATGTACAGCTGACCGCCCCGGGACACGAGCGACCCGATGGTCCCGCCGCAGCAGAACGTGTAATTCCCGGAGGTCGACAAGTCATGCGCATTTCCGCCGGACGTCCCGAGCGGGACCGGCAGCGGGAAGCGCGACGTCTGCGGGGGGGTCGGGACGACGATCACCGAATCCGAGGCCGTGGTGTCCGCCTGGGAAATCGCCGTCAAAATCACGTCGGTCGTCTGGCCGTCGTTGTTCGCCGCCGTGGAAACCGGCACCGAATGGGGCGCATAATAGACCCCCGCCTGGGTGACCGTGCCCGTCGTCGAGCCGCCTCCGGTGACGCCGTTGACCTGCCAGGTGAGGGCCGTATTGGTAGTCCCGCTGACCGTCGCGGAGAGGGTGTACGACCCGAACGTCAGGACCGGGATGGGAGCTCCGTTCGCGGCGATGACCACTTTGACGCTCGAACCCGATTGGAAGGTCACCGTGGCGGTCCCTGTCTTCGTGGGGTCATCGAAGGAGACGGCCGTCACCGTCACGCTGGACAAGCCCGAGATGTTCGTCGGGGCGATGTACACGCCGCCTTCAGAGATCAGTCCGTAGGTCGCGCTCCCGCCCTGGACGTTGTTGACTTCCCAGCTGACCGTCTGGTCCGTCGCGTTCGCGATCGTGGCCGTGAACTGCTGGGCCGCGCCCGGGGACAGCGTCGCCGTCTCCGGGCTGACCGTCACGCTCGGAGGGGTGGGAGTGGGGGTCGGAGTCGGGCTGCTACTGCTACCGCCGCAGCTCAAAGCCGATAGGATGATCAGGGTCGAACCGAGCCAACAGAGCCATTTTGTTCGCATCGCCGTCCTCACAATACATGCTTTTCAAAACAGCCAAACTTCTCTTAAAACCGCCAGCCCGACCCTTTCCGCGCTCTTTATATAATACCCTATCACGGAGAAAAACGGAAGCCGGCGAAGCCAGGCCCAGAGGACCCGCGTCCACCGCTTATAGAAAAGGTGACCGGTCCCTGCGCCTGAGATGATTGAGGGCGCGCCCCGGCCGCGGACATGAGGGCAGGAGGCGCGACGGGCAGGTTTTTTCCGGCCTCTCGCGGGCTTTTTTTGCCGCTCGGTTTTGTAGTATGATGGGCTGGACTCGACGGAGCCAGGAGTCGTTTTATGCACACGAAGACGAAACGCCCGGACGCGAAGGACGGCCTGTCGCGCCGGGACTTCCTCAAGACCTCGGCCGCGGCGGGCCTCAGCCTGGCGCTCGCCGGAAAAGCGCTCTCCCAAACGCCCCGGGTGAAGGCGGCCGCGGAGAAGAATCCCAAGGAGCTCCGCATTGCCGTTATCGGCTGCGGCGCCCAGGGCCGGGTCCTCATCGAATCCATCCTCCGCATTCCGGCCATCCGGATCCTCGCGATCTGCGACATCTGGAGCTACAGCCAGACCTACACCCACAACTACCTCAAAAAATACGGGCAGGACGTCCGGGTCTACGAAGACTTCCGCGACCTCCTGGCCAAGGAGAAGGACCTCCAGGCCGTCGTCATCGCGACGCCCGACTGGATGCACGCCGATCACGCCAACGCCTGCCTCAGGGCCAGGCTCCACGTCTACTGCGAAAAGGAGATGGCGAATTCTCTGGAGAAGGCCCGCTCGATGGTCCTCACGGCCCGGGAAACCGGCAAGCTCCTTCAGATCGGCCATCAGCGCCGCTCCAATCCCCGCTACATCCACGCCATCGACCGCCTTATCCGGGAGCACAGGCTTCTCGGCCTGGTCACCGCCGCCTACTCCCAGTGGAACCGGGCCAAGAGCGAGCTCCTCGGATGGCCCGAGAAATACACGATCGACGCGGCCACGCTCAACAAGTACGGCTACGGCTCGATGACCGAATTCCGGAACTGGCGCCTGTTCAAAAAATACGGCGGCGGCCCCATGGTCGACCTCGGCTCGCACCAAATCGACCTCTTCAGCTGGGTCTTTGGCGCGAACCCCCGGTCGGTCGTCGCCAGCGGCGGCATGGACTATTACAAAGATTGGCAGTGGTATGACAACGTCATGGCCGTCTACGAATTTGAGAGGCCGGGGGGCATCTCCCGCGCCTTCTATCAGGTCCAGACGACCACCCAGCATGGCGGTTTCTACGAGACGTTCATGGGAGACAACGGATCGATCGTCCTGTCCGAAATCCCGTCCAAGGGGAACTGGGCGATGCGAGAGCCCACGGCGCCGGAATGGGACTCTTTGGCCAAGGCCGGGCTCCTCGAATCCGAGTCCGCCCCGATCCAGAAGAGCACTTCAAAGAACATCTTCGTCGACGTCCGGATGACCCAGGAGGCTGGGCGTTGGAATCTGCCGGT
The DNA here is from genome assembly GCA_964551995.1 of uncultured Eubacteriales bacterium. Taxonomy (GTDB): domain Bacteria; phylum Acidobacteriota; class Aminicenantia; order Aminicenantales; family Saccharicenantaceae; genus DATKJS01. The sequence goes on along the minus strand of CAZKFD010000011.1, from coordinate 186,209 downwards.
CGAGTTGGCCAAGCCCGCGCACCAGCCGCACCTCGAGAACTTCTTCGACGCCGTCCGGCTGGGCACGCCGTTGAGCTGCCCGGCCGATCTCGCCTTCGAATCCTGCGTCGCCGTCCTCAACACCAACGACGCCGTCAAGGCCCGGAGACTGCTGGAATTCCGTCCGGAGCAGTTCAAAGCATGAGAGCCGCCGGACGGTTCGGCGCGGCGGCCCTGGGCTTGCTCGTTATCGGCCTCTGGAGCGCGGCCGGTGCCCAGGACGAAAAGCCGGCGCCCTGGGACGGGAATCGGACGACGCCGACGCACCTCATTCCGCTCCGCGACGACATAAACCAGCTGATCACCCCCGACGACCGGGATGCCATGCCCTTCTCCGTTCGCACCACCTGCGGCCCGTGTCATGACTATAAAACGATCCAGGCCGGCTGGCACTGGAACGCCATGCGCTCGGAGAAAAACGGACGGCCCGGCGAGCCGTGGATCTGGCTCGACGCGAAAACCGGAACGATCCTGCCCGTTTCCTACCGGAAATGGCCGGGATCTTGGGATCCGAGGACGGTCGGGCTCGACGCCTGGGATTTCACTATGCTCTTCGGCCGGCACATGCCGGGCGGAGGACCGGCGGAGCCGGACGAGGGGGACGTCGCGCCGGGCCCCGACTCCCGCTGGAACGTCTCCGGGAAGGCCGAGATCAACTGCCTGGCCTGTCACAACAGATCCGGCCGCCAGGACAACAGCGAGTGGGCCAAGCAGATGCTCCGGCAGAACTTCCGTTGGGCGGCGACGGCTGCGTCCGGCGTCGGCGAGGTCGGGGGGATGGCCTCGCGCCTCCATGAAACCTGGAGCGTCTACGACGGCCCCAACCTCGATGACCACGAATGGGCCGTGGCACCGTTCGTCACTTACAAGGCGTCCGACTTCGACAGCAAGCACCGCTATTTCCTCGACATCGCCTATCCCCCCGGCGACAGGAACTGCCTGGTCTGTCATTCGGTCTCACCGGTGACGGACACGCGGGCCGAGGCGGCGGCGGACGTCCACACGGCCAGGGGCATCGCGTGCGCCGAATGCCACAGGAACGACCTGGGGCACGGCATGATCCGGGGCTACGAGGGCGAAGCCGAGGAAACCGGGAACCGGGCGGCGGACTCGTTCACCTGCCGCGGCTGCCATCTGGGCGAAGATTCGAGCGGCCGGAAGCTCGTCACGCCCGGCCGCCTGGGCGCCCCCGTCCCAAAGCACACGGGAATCCCGCTCATCCACTTCAAGACGCTGTCGTGCCCCGTGTGCCACTCGGGTCCGATGCCGTCCAAGCAATGGATGCGCGTCCGGACGTCGCGTGCTAACCGGCTCGGCATCTACGGCGTCGCCCGGTGGTGGACGGATGAGCCAGCCATCATCGAACCGGTCTATGCAAGGGACGCCCGAGGGAGGATCACGCCGCAACGGCTGGCCTGGCCGGCCTTCTGGGCGCGGGAGGAGGGGAAGTCGGTCGTCCCGCTCAAGCCCGAGGCCGTCGAGGCCGCAGCCGGCGACCTTCTCAAGTGCGAGGACAGGATCACACAGGTCCTCTCCGCCCTGACTCAGGCTTGCGGCGAGACCGAGGTCCCCGTCCTTGTCTCCGGGGGATGGGTCTTTGACGTCAATGTGGACGGCGGGCTCGACGCCTCTCCGGCCGCGGGTGCGGCAAAGGCCGGCGGCACGCCAGCGCCCCCCGCCTTTTGGGCCATCAAAAAGAGCTTCGGCCTCTCGCCGCTCGTCCCCGATTTCGATCCGGCCTCGCCGGACAAGGACCCGGAGATCGCGCCCAGGCTCCAGAGCATCCTCCAGGCGTTGGGAACGGTCAAAGGCGCGCCGGGGCGCCCGGCCATCATCGTCAGAAAGACGCTGTATCAGATCGTGGACGGATATCTCAACCCGAGCGATGCTCCGGCCGCTCTCCAGGCGAAGCCGGGCGCGGGCTGGCTCAAGGAACGCAGGATCGAACCCCTGGCGTCGGACTTCGACCTCCGGGCGGTAACGGCCAAGGCGGGAACCGAGCAGACCCTGACGGAAGAGCAGGTCGGGCTCGTCCTCGCAGCGCTTCGGGCCGTGGAAACGCAGGCGAAGGAGCCGCAGCGGGGTGATGCGGCCGACTTCGTGTACGTTTCCGGAGGACGGACGTTCCGCCTGAACAAGGCGGGGAAGCTGACGTCCGGGACCGCGGCGTTCGCCGCTCCGATCATGTGGTCGCTGGCCCATAACGTGCGCCCCGTCGAACAATCCTTGGGCTGGAACGGCTGCACCGACTGCCACACCGCGGACTCAAAATTCTTCTTCAAGACTATCAAAGGCACAGGGCCGCTCCTGACGGACAAGTTCGAAACACGGTCTACGACCTCGTTGATGGGCGTCGGAGGCGTGTTCCAAAGGATCTTCGGTCTGACGTTCGCCGTGAGGCCCCTTTTCAAGATCGTCTTGGGCGCGGCGATCCTCGCCGTCGGCCTCCTGCTTTTGGCGTTCCTCGTCGTCATCGCCGGGAGACTGGCCGGGCTCATCGAAAAGAGGCCATGATCATGTTCGCCGCCGTCACGGTCCTGACCTTGCTGGCGACGGGGCTTGCATTGGCTTTCCGCCGTTACCGCATCCGTCATCCTTCAGCCGAAGGGAGCATTCTCTACGCGGCGGTCTTCCGGGACTTCAGGCGATGGCTAGCCCGGAGAATCCCCGAAACTCTGGTCAAACCCGCTCCCGGCGGGTGGGCGGCCTGGCTCAAGGGATTTGGACTCTGGCGGCTTCCGGCCGCTGAAAAATGGTTGTTGGCCAGCCTTTACGTGAGTTTTCTCTATCTCACGGCCAGCGGATTCTTCTTCGCCATCTTCATCCGGCGCGGGCTCTACGGCTATCCCCTGCTTCTTCATGTCGTGGCCGGAGCCGTCTTCGCCGTCTGCCTGACGCTCGTGGCCTTCTTGAGGGCGCGGCGCTTCATGTTCAACCCGAGTCCGCTCGCCCTTCCCGGCAACATGGAAAGCGCACGGCGTTTCCGGATTCCCTGGGGGCCGAGGGATTGGGCCAAAGTGTTCTTCTGGATCTTCCTCATCGCGGGCGCATCGGCGGCCGTTTCGGCCCTCCTGCCAATGCTCCCCTGGTTCCACTACCAGGGGCAGATCGTGCTCCTCGAATGGCACCGGTGGAGCGGGCTCGTTACGCTCGTCGCGGCCATCGCCTTCGCCGACCTCGAGCTCTTCGCACCGCGCTCCGCAGACTGACGGCCCATCCGAAGAAAAGCCACTAGGGATCCCGAGCGCTTCCTTGCTTGGGCGATCGCCGATAACCATGCACGAACCGAAAAGACACGATTCCGATATTCCCACGAAGATTGTCTTGCCGACGGCGTTCGGATAAAATCAGCCTCGGTTCAACTGTCGCTCACCGGTTCTGCAGGTAACGGCGCGGAGGTGTCACATGGTCAAAATGAGAGGCCCGGCGGCGGCCATCGCTTTTCTAGCCCTCCTGGCCCTGCCGGCCGTCTTCTCCGCCCAAGGGCAGGATGACCTGGCCATTTGGAAGGAATTTGTCATGGCGGTGAAAAACGGGAAGATCACCCTCGACCGGATCCGCCCCTATGAGGGCCTTCCGAAGGAGGTTCTCCTGGAGCAACTCAGGATCTTCAAACAGATCCAGGACACGCACGGGACCTGGAAAGAATGGGCTCATCCCGAGGTTTTCCCGGTCGGGAACGAAGTCCACTACATCGTGACCTTTACCTCGGGAGAGCAGACGAAGGGAATCTTTTGCTTCACGCTGCTCAAGGAGGGCCGCCACTGGTATTACCGCCACGTCGAGAATATCTTCATCCGGCTGGACAAGGTTGACAAGTTCCCCGCCTCCGAATTCCCCGACCTGCCAGAGGAGACGAAGGCCTGGCAGCGCGAAGAGAATTACTGGTCGCAGATGGTGTATTTCGACAACGTCTTGTCCAAGGAAAAGGGGAAGGATTTCCTGCCCAGCCTGCTGAAGGACGGCGCCGGATACTACCTGGCAGCCAAGACCTGGGTCCCCTTCGTGCCCCCCGGGCGGGCCTTCATCCTGTACGCCTGCTGGGAACAAGGCCGGCTGAGGGGCAATCCCGTCACCTTGGAAAGCCTAACCGACCGCGAAGCCGTGGTCCGGATCAAGCCGCAGTTCTTTGCGCTTTATAAGCAGACGGGGCATCTCAGGGGACAGATCTCCTTCGAGGACTACCGCCGAATCTTCGAGACGATCTGGCAGGACCGGGCGGCGGCCGCGGGATGGAAGCTCGAGATCAAGTACGAGGATCCCGAGTGTCTGGATTGCGTGATGCGCTTCACCAGGAAGTCCTGAGGGCCGGGCTTCCCGGTTGATCACGGATGGGCGCCTTTTCGAAAGGGCCTCTTCTCTTTCGTCGGCGAGAGAGATCCTCGCACCGGCCTACCCTTCTCTTTTGAACTCCAGCAAATCGCCGGGCTGGCAGTCGAGGACCCCGCAGATCCTCTCCAGCGTCGAGAAGCGGATGGCTCGCGCGTGGCCCTGCTTGAGGATCGAGAGGTTGGCCATGGTAATGCCCACCTTCTCCGAGAGCTCGGTCAGCGACATCTTCCGCTTGGCCATCATGAGGTCGAGATTGACGATGATCGGCATGGCCCACCTCAGACGGTCAGGTCCTGGTCCTGCTTGAGCCTGACTCCGACATCAAACACTTCGGCGAACATAAGAATGGCGAGCCCCAGAAAGCCAAACACCACGGCCTTTTGCCAAAGGACTCCAGCAAAATCGACCCATGTTATCGGTCCGCGAGCGGGCTTCAGCAGGTATTCTCCGATAATTCCGACCGGTATCCAGGCGAATACTCCGAACGCGATTTTGCGGATCCTGGAAGGATTCGTGATATCGAAAGGCCTTCCTCCATTGACGGTGCACGTAAGGCTCCGGAGAGGATAAAGAACCCATAAGAAGATAGCGCCTGAGAACATTCCACGGAAGCAAGTCGCCCACGTCACCAGATCAAAGAGCGGCTTCTTGTCCGGCGTGCCGAAGAAGCCGATTGGCAGAACGACGGACCAGATACCGATGCCGATCACACTGACAACCCAAATGACCTGGATAAACAGATAGAACACCCGAATGGAAGAGAGAGGAATGTGAAAGTTCTGATTTTCCATTGAGGCCTCCAATTCATTTATCGATAATCAATATAACCATAAAATTACTGTTTGTCAATAAATATTTATTGATATATAATATTTTTTTAATGTCAATTTCGGCCATTCCGTAGTGTTTCTGCCCGAGAACCAGGCTGCCAGGCTCAAAGATGGCGGGTCAAACGACAGCCACCGCGGTATCCATGGCGCTGAGGAGGGCCCCATGAACTGCGCGTCGGGAATTGCCATGCCCGCCTCTTTTGGAACGTCCCCTCTCCTGCCTGTGACTTGAATATTAACCTCCCCGAGATTATAATTTCTACTCACGTTTGAGCGATTTTATTGCTTCTCAGAATGTCATCATACATTCATAACAGAATGGAGTTTCTTCATGGCGACCAAAGGGTTCAATCCGTTCGAGATGGCCCAGAAGCAGTTCGACGGCGTCGCCGACCTTCTCGAGCTTGACCAGCCCACGAGGGACCTGCTCCGTCAGCCCCTCCGTGAGTATCATTTCTCCATTCCCGTTCGCCTGGACGACGGTACGGTCCGCGTCTTCCGCGGCTTCCGCTGCCAGCACAACGACGCGCGGGGCCCCTGCAAGGGCGGCATCCGCTTCCACCCCCAGGAGACGATCGACACCGTCCGGGCGCTGTCCATGTGGATGACCTGGAAATGTTCCGTCGTGGACATCCCGCTCGGCGGCGGGAAGGGGGGCGTCATTTGCGACCCGCACAACCTCAGCGAACACGAACAGGAGCGCCTCTGCCGGGGCTGGGTGCGCCAGGTCGCGAAGAACGTCGGCCCGCTGAGCGACGTGCCCGCCCCCGACGTCATGACCAACCCGCAGCACATGCTGTGGATGCTCGACGAATATGAGGCCATCCGGGGCGCGAAATACCCCGGCTTCATCACCGGCAAGCCCGTCGGCATGGGCGGCTCGCTCGGCCGCACCGAGGCCACGGGTTACGGCCTCGTCCACACGCTCCGCGAGGCGCTCAAGGAGCTCGGGCTGCCGATCGAAAAGACCGTCGCCGCCGTCCAGGGCTTCGGCAACGTCGCCCAGTACGCGATCCAGCTCTACACGCAGCTCGGCGGCAAGGTCGTCTGCGTCGCCTGCTGGGACCAGAAAGACAAGACCTCATACACGTATGTCAAAAAGAGCGGCGTCAACCTCGAGGAGCTCATGGCGATCACCGACGAGTTCGGCGGCATCGATAAGGCCAAGGTCACGAAGCTCGGGTACGAGCGCCTGCCGGGCGACGCCTGGATCGAGCAGGACGTCGATATCCTGATCCCGGCCGCCATCGAGAACCAGATCAACGCCGAGACCGTGAAGAAGATCGGGCCGCGGGCCAGGGTGATCGCCGAGGGCGCCAACGGTCCGACGACCCCGGAAGCCGACGCCGTGATCAAGAGCCGGGGCATCTTCGTTATCCCGGACTTCCTAGCCAACGCGGGCGGCGTCACCTGCAGCTACTTCGAGCAGGTTCAGTCGAACCAGAACTTCTACTGGCCAAAGGAGGAAGTCCTCAGCCGGCTCGACCACAAGATGACGGCGGCCTTCCTCGCCGTGAGCGAGCTCGCCCGGACCCGGAAGCTCTATATGCGGGACGCGGCTTATGTGATCGCGGTCAGCCGAGTCGCCAACGCTTGCAAAGATCGCGGCTGGGTTTAAAATAGTCTTGCGGGCCTGGCCGCGAAGGAGGGACGCGGCGCGATGGCGAACCAACGGACGCCGACGGCTGTCAACACGCTTTTCTCGAGCCTCCACGAGCGGGCCAAGGAGCTCAACTGTCTCTACAGGGTCGAAGAGATCCTGAGTCATTTCGACCAGCCTCTCAAAGAAGTCCTTCCCCTCATCCTCGAGGCCATCCCGCCCGGGTGGCAATATCCCGAATGCTGCCAGGCCCGGATCACCTGCGGCGACGACGTCTACGAATCGCCCGGCTTCGAGGATTCCCCCCACGTCCACTGCGCCGACATCCGAGTCCAGGAGGCCACGGCCGGGCGGCTCTGCGTATCCTACAAACGCCAGACTCCGGAGAACGAGTGCGGCCCCTTCCTCAAGGGCGAGGTCAAGCTCGTCCAGACGATCGCCGACCGCATCGGCCAGTTCATTCTTCATCAGAGGCTCCGCCGGATGTTCGACGAGATGGCCGACGAGCGCCGCGGCCCGGGCCGCGACAGGCCAGCTTGGCGCATCACCCTGGACCTGCTCCGCAACTCCGACCAGAACCTGTTCATCCGCGTCTCGCGCAAGATGATGAACTACCTCGGATGGCGCGGCGTGAGCGAGGCCCGGGCGCTCCTGCAGCGCATCGGAGAGGAGCAGGAGGCCGAGGGTGTATTCGGGGAATCGAATGTTCCGCAGGAGCGGGGAAGCGTGGAATGGTTCGTCAAGCTCAGCGAGGAAACCTTCAAGATCGCCTCGGACAACCTGACGGACGAGGAGATCATGTCCCGCATCCAGAAATGGATGAACGAGGACCGCTCGAGCGCCTCGGTTAAGACGCTGGAAGACGTGTACGCCCCGCTCAACGAGGTCCTGGAATCGATCCAGCGCTACCGGCGGCTCATCCCCGAGGGGATCCAGCTGCCCCGGGCCACGTCCAACAGCGTCCGCGTGGCCCTGATCCGGCGCTTCTTCACCGAACAGCTCGAGTTCATCAACATCGCCAAGAAGTACGTCGAGCCCGAGGATTTCTTCGACCTCATGGAACGCATCATCTTCCCCGAGGGCAGCCACGGGAAGCTCGGGGGCAAGAGCGCCGGGCTGTTCCTCGCCAGCCGCATCCTCAAGCAGGCCGCGCGCCGCCTCCAGGAGGTCGGCGAGGTCAAGACGCCGAAGACGTGGTACATTACCTCCGACGCCATCATGGCCTTCGTCCAGCACAACGACCTCGACGAGGTCATCGAGCAGAAATACAAGGATATCGAGGAGGTCCGCCAGGAATACCCGCACATCGTCCACGTCTTCAAGACCTGCTCCTTCCCGCAGGAGATCGTGAAAGGGCTGTCGCTCGCTCTGGACGATTTCGGGGACGTCCCGCTCATCGTCCGCAGCTCGAGCCTCCTCGAGGACCGGCTCGGGACTGCCTTCGCCGGGAAATACAAGAGCCTCTTCCTGGCCAATCAGGGCAGCAAGAAGGAGCGGCTCGACGCCCTGCTTGACGCCGTGGCCGAGGTCTACGCCTCGATCTTCAGCCCCGACCCCATCCAGTACAGGGCCGAACGGGGGCTGCTCGATTATTACGAGGAAATGGGGATCATGATCCAGGAGGTCGTCGGCCGGCAGGTCGGGCACTATTACCTTCCGGCCTACGCCGGGGTCGCCTTCAGCCGGAACGAGTTCCGCTGGTCGCCGCGGATCCGGCGCGAGGACGGCCTTCTCCGCCTCGTCCCCGGGCTCGGCACCCGGGCCGTGGACAGGGTCAGCGACGACTACCCCATCATGGTGGCGCCGGGGCGTCCGAACCTCCGCGTGAACGTCTCGATCGACGAGGTCATCCGCTATTCGCCCAAGAAGATCGACGTCATCAACCTGGAGAACAACTGTTTCGAGACCAAAGATATCAAGGACCTGCTCAGGGAGTCCGGACCCGAATACCCGGCCCTCAACAAGGTCATCTCGCTCTTCCATGACGGGGTCCTCCAGCGCCCCATGGGCCTGGCCACGGATTTCGCGAAGGTGGACGCCGTGGTCACTTTCGACGGCCTCATCTCCGCCAGTCCCTTCATGGGCCAGCTCGAGGCCATCCTCAAGACCCTGGAGACGGCTCTCGGCGTCCCTGTCGATATCGAGTTCGCCTCCGACGGAAAGGACTTCTACCTCCTGCAGTGCCGGCCCCAGAGCTACGCGGTCGAGGACCTCCCGATGGAAATCCCGGCCGGCATACCCGACGACACGATCCTCTTCACGGCCCGGCGCTACGTCTCGAACGGCCAGGTGGCCGACATTACCCACATCGTCTATGTCGACCCGGAAAAGTACGGCGAAATTCCGGGGCTGACGGAGCTGGCCGCGGTCGGGCTGGCCGTCGGGAGGCTCAACCAGATCCTGCCCAACCGGCAGTTCGTTCTGATCGGCCCCGGGCGGTGGGGAAGCCGTGGCGACATCAAGCTCGGCGTCCGCGTGACCTACTCGGACATCAGCAATACCGCGATGCTCATCGAAGTCGCCCGCAAGAAGGGCAACTACGTCCCCGACGTGTCCTTCGGAACGCACTTTTTCCAGGACCTCGTCGAATCAGGCATCCGCTACTTGCCTCTCTACCCGGACGACGCCGGCGTGAGATTCAACGAGAGCTTTTTTCTGTCCTCGCCGAACCGGCTCGCCGAGTTCCTCCCCGAATTCGCCGGCCTCGCCGAATCCCTCCGCGTCATCGACGTCCCCGAGGCCACGGGAGGCAAAGTCCTGCGGATTTTGATGAACGGCGACAGGGAGCTGGCCGTGGGCATGTTTACAGAGCCGGGGGCCTCGATGCGGGCCGCGCTCGAGCCGGAGCAGGCGGCGAAGTACCGGGACGACAGCGGGCACGCCCACTGGCGGCTTCACATGGCCGCCCAAATCGCCCTCCATTGCGACGCCGAGCGCTGGGGCGTCAAGGCCCTCTACGTGTTCGGCGAACCGAAGTCCGGCGTCGTCAGCACGGGCAGCCCCATCAAGCTGGCCGTCCGCTTCCAGGGCACCGCCCAGCAGCGGCGCGAACTCGAGGCCTGGCTCCAGGGCTGGAGCGTGTCCCTGGCCGAGATGAACTACCTGAGAACCGGCTTCCGCGCCGAGGGCCTGCTCGACGTCCACTTCGTCAGCGGCAAGGACGCCGGAGGCATCGGCCAGGTCGCCGCCCGGGTCAACGCCGCGCCGGACTCCATCCAGGAGCTGCCGCTCGGCGAAAAGCCCTCGACGCCGTAATCGAAAAGACGGATAGGCTTCCCGGGGGCTGTCCCTCCTTGTTTTTTATTGATAGAATGCGGCCATGCCGGAGGTTCCCCGCACTCCCGTTCGGCGTTTCGCGCACGAGACGATGGCCACAGTCTTCGAGCTGTTCGTCGCAGATCGGAACGAAACATACGCCCGCCAGGCCTCCCGAGCCGTCTTCGATGAGATCGACCGCATCGAGCGCCTCTTCAGCCGGTTCGATCCCTCGAGCGAGATCAGCCGGATCAGCCGGCTGGCCCCTGGAGAGACGCTGCGGATCGGCCTCGAAACATACGAATGCCTGAGGCTGGCCGCCCGGGTGCAGGCTGAAACAAACGGGGCCTTCGACATCAATTTCCGGGCGCGCTTGTCCGCGCCGCAAGCGGGCCTCCGCGGCGCGAAGGCCGCGGCCGGTCTGTCCCCCGACGAGAAAGGCGGCCTCCCCGGCCGGGGAAAGTCCGGCTCCCGCAGGCCCGGACCGCGGACGGTGTCCGGCCTCCTCAGGGTTGAAAGAACGCGCTCCGGCTTCAAAGCCTCGCGGCCGGCCGTCCGGGCCGCGAAGGAGCCGGCCCGCCTCGACCTCGACCTGGGCGGCATCGGAAAGGGCTACGCCCTCGACAAGGCCCGCGAAGTCCTCGAGGACTGGAGCATCGGGAACGCCCTCCTCCACAGCGGGACGAGCACGGCCCTGGGCTTCGGCCCGGGGCCCGGCCCCAGAGGATCGGGCTGGCCGGTCGGGGCAGCCTCCACCTGGAAATGCTGCGGCATGCCCCGGATAATCCGGCTCCGCGGCGGCGCCCTCAGCGGCTCCGGGACCGAGGTCAAGGGCGCCCATATCATCGATCCCCGGAACGGCGCCCCGGCCGGCGGCCACCTGGCGGCCTGGGCGTTTCATCCTTCGGCCGCCCTCGCGGACGCGCTTTCGACGGCGTTCCTGGTGATGACGACCGGGGAGGTTGAAGCCTATTGCCGGGAGCGCCCCGAGGTCTGGGCCGTCGTGATTATCACCGAAAAAAAGTGTAAAATATTCAATGCCGTTTCGATCGCCTAGGCACGCAGAGGAGGAGACTGTTATGAAACGAACGCTCATCCTGGCCTCCGTCGCCGTCCTCGGACTGGCCCTCATTCTCCCGTCTCCCGGCTCGGCCCGGCAGGAGAAAGGCAAGGAGGTCCTGAAGATCGAGCTCCCCAAGCCGATGTTCATCGGAACTCCGAGGAACATCCGGACCCCCAACTTGGAGCCGATCACCGGCCGTCCCCGCGGCCCGTTCCTCGTCCCCGTCGGCACGGTCCTGCTCTCGCGCGGCAAGCCCGTCACTGCAAGCGACATGGAACCTGTCATCGGCGACCTCTCGTTCGTCACTGACGGCCAGAAATCCGGAGAAGACGGCTACTACGTGGAGCTGGGGCCTGGCCTTCAGTGGGTCCAGATTGACCTCGGTCAGCCGGACACCCTCTACGCGATCGTCGTCTGGCATTATCACAGTCAGGCCCGGGTGTACCGGGACGTCATCGTCCAGGTGTCCGACGACAAGGACTTCGTCCAGGGCGTGACGACGCTCTTCAACAACGACTCCGACAACACCTCGGGCCTCGGCGTCGGCCGGGACAAGGAATACATCGAAACCTACGAGGGGAAGCTCATTGACGCCCGCGGCGTCCGGGCGCGGTATGTCCGGCTCTACAGCCGCGGCAACACCTCGAACGACATGAACCATTATGTGGAGGTCGAAGTCTACGGCATCCCCGGCAAATGACGAACAAAGCCTTCCGGGCTCTCTTCTGGAGCGCGGTCGTGTGTGCGCTCTTTTTCCGGATCGTCCGCCTGGACGTCCGGCCGATGCACCATGACGAGGCCAACCAGGCGGTCAAGTTCGCCGCCCTCCTCGAGAGGGGTGAATACCGCTACGACCCGAAGGACCACCACGGCCCGACGCTGTATTACCTGACCCTCCCCGTGGCCAGGCTCCTCGGGGAAAGGTCCCTGGCGGCGGTGGACGAGACCACGCTGAGGCTCGTGCCCGCGCTCTTCGGGACGGGGACACTCATTCTCCTCCTCTTCTTTGCGGGCAGCCTGGCGCGGGAGACGATCGTCTCGGCGGCGTTTCTCGCGGCCGTCTCGCCCCTTCTGACCTATTACAGCCGGTTCTACATCCAGGAGACGATCCTCGCTTTTTTTCTCGTCGGTTTTGTCGCCGCCGGCTGGAGGTACCTCCGGACGCGGTCCCCGGCGTGGGCCGCCGCCGCAGGATTTGCCGCGGGGATGATGTTCGCCACGAAGGAGACTTCGGTCATCCTCTTCGGCGCGCTCGCTACGGCCGCCGTGCTCGACCTGGTCGCCGGCCCTAGGCCGACATCTCCCGGGGCCCGGAAGGGGCAGGCGGTCCTCTTCGACATCGCGCTCTTCCTGGCCTCGGCTTTCGTCACGTCTTGGCTGTTCTTCACATCTTTCCTGACCAACCCGGGGGGCTTGGCCGATTCGGTGCGCGCTTTCGGCGGGTATCTCGCCCGCGTCGGAGCCCCGGGCGTCCACGCAGAGCACTGGCCGTATTATCTCCGGATGCTGGCCTTTTCCCGCTTCCGACATGGCCCTGTCTGGAGCGAGGCGTTCGTCCTGGCCCTGGCCGCCGCGGGAAGCGTTTTCGTTTTCGTCCCGGGGCCGGGTCATGAGGGCCGCTCGCGCCTCGTCCGCTTCATCTTTTTCTTTACCGTCCTCGCCGCCGCCGCCTATTCTCTAATCCCCTATAAAACACCCTGGAACGCGGTCCCGTTTTACGCGGGCGCAGTCATTCTCGCCGGACACGGCGCGGCCGGACTCTTGAACGCCGCCAAGTCGTCCCTCGCCAAGGCGGCCGTGCTGACCCTTTTCGCCGCCGGGCTCCTCGGCTTGACCTATCAGGATGTCCGGGCCAATTTCATCGACTTCGCGAACCCGACGAATCCGTACGTTTACGCCCAGACTAGCCCGGACTTCATGAAGCTCGTTCGGACCGTGCAGGGGGTCGCCGGCGTCTCGTCGGACCGCGCGGACACGCTGATCATGGTCGTGGCCCCGCCCGACGAGACCTGGCCCCTCCCCTGGTCCCTGAGAGAGTTTACGCGCGTCGGCTTCTGGACGGACATGCGCCGGGCGCCGAAACTCGACGTGGCGCCGATCGTCATCGTCTCAGGATCCTTCGCCGAAGAAGCCGGGCGAATCCTCGGGAAAGGCTATGAGGAGGCCTTCTACGGGCTTCGTCCGGAAGTCGTCCTCGCGCTCTTCGTGCGGCCGGACCTGTGGGACGCTTATGTCAGGTCGTCGAGATCCAGCTCGTAGCCGTCGTATCCAGCCAGGACGTTGACGCCGCTTTTCCGCCCCAGGGCCTCGAGCGTCCGCCGCGACTTCGCCGCGGCGCCGTAAAACCACGAGCCGAAGTGGACGAACAGGATATTCCTGGCGCATCCCCGGAACAGCTCGATCAGGTTCGGAACGCCCGCGTGGCCGAAAGCCCGCCCCGTGGCGCGGTCCCTCCGGATCCTCCCGCCGCGGATGAGGAAGCTGGCCTCGGTCACGACGAGGTCGATCCTGTCGAGGAGCGAGCGGTGCTCTTTGTTGATCCAGAACATGTCGCCCGTACAGAGCAGCCGCCGCCCGCCCCTGTCCACGAGGTAGGCCGTGGACTTCACTTTCAGGCTGTGGTCGGTGGGGACGGCGCGGATCAAGTAGCCCCGGTAGTTCATCCGGCCGGGGAAGACCCTGACTTCGGGAACCCCGGCCAAGGCCTCCGGGGCGTAGACGGGCACCGCGAGCGGAGCGGGCTCCCTGACGAAGAAGGCGTGGTCCGGGTGGAGATGGGTGATGAAGACGCGGCGCGGTTTCGCGTCCAGGAATTCTCTTTCCCCGAGGTCGAAGAGCAGCTGCCCGTCGACGAGCAGGCCCGAGTGCCGCGCATGCCGGGGAGCGCTTCTGTCGATCTCCCCGCGCGTGCCCAGGACTTTGATTCTCATCCGGCGTTCACTCCCGCCCCCCGGCGAGGCCCGGCGGCGGGACAGAGCCGCGAATCCGGCCCGGCCGGCGCGCTTCAGACGCGGGCCACGACGGCCCGGTCCCGTCCCTCCCCCTTGGCCTGATAGAGGCACTCGTCCGCCTTCCGGACGACGGCCTCCGGCTCTTGTTCGTGAGTCGGCTGAATGGTGGCGGCCCCGACGCTGATCGTCACGTGCTTCGAAACGGCGGACCCGGCGTGGGGGACGGCCAGGATCCGGACGGCCAGACAGATCCTTTCGGCGACATGCTGGGCCCCCTCGAGGCTCGTGTCCTGCAGGATGACCGCGAACTCCTCGCCGCCGTAGCGGGCCGCGTAGTCCCCCGGCCGGCGGGCCGACCCGGCAACTGCGCGGGCGACCTTGACGAGGCACTCATCGCCCGCCTGGTGGCCGTAGGTGTCGTTAAAGGCCTTGAAGCAGTCCACGTCGCAGAGAAGGACGGTCAGAGGGCGGCTCGTCCGCAGCATGCGGCGCCAGGCCCGTTTCATCTCCTGGTCAAACATCCGCCGATGGGGGATCCCGGTGAGGTCGTCGACCTCGGCCAGGCCGCGCAGCTCCTCGTTCTTCTCGGCGAGCTCCTGGTTCGCGCGCTGCACCTTGTCCTGCTCCTCGCGGAGGAGCCGGGCCATGACGAACTCCCTCCGGGCGTAGCGTTCGATCGAGTAGCAGGCGAACATGCCCAGGACGTTCGATCCGAGGAAAAAGAAGTTGTGGGCCAGCGTGACCTGCGGCGGAACGCGAAGGACGCTGAGCGTGAGCACCTCGTACGCGGCTACGATCAGCAGGCCGGTGAGCGTGGCCCAGACGAACCGGACGCGGGTCCACGTGTAGAGGACGATGAAGATCATGATCAGGCCCACGTAATACGAATTCTGGACCTCGCCCCGCCCCAGGCCGATCATGGCCACGATCCCTACGCCCGCGACGAGGCTCCACAGGGCGAGCGCTCCCTGCCAGATCCGGCCGAAGAGAGGCCAGTAGCTCAGCAGGAAGAGGATGACGCTGGCCGGGAGGAAGATCGCGAACCGGATCGTCAGGAGGGCTTTCATCGCCTCGGCGGCGACGGCCGCGTCGAGGGCCATGAACCCGCAGTAGAAGAGGGCCGTGACGATGACCGCGAAGCGCACCTGCCACAGCGACTTCCGCGCATAGTCGTCCATGAAGGCCCGCTCGAGCGGCGGGCGGAACGAGAGCGTGAGCGGCCGGGGTCGGGCGCCCTCGCGGTTCTCAGCGGCTGTCCCATCGCCCATTTTCCGAGTCCTTTCGCCGCCCATTGTAATAGACGGCGGCGGGCCAGGTCAAAGGAAAATTGAGCCGGGAGCCGCCGTCCCCCGGACGGGAGTCCCGGCTACTCGATGGCGCGGCCCACCGTGCCAGCCGGCCAGCCCGACGCCGGACATGACGGCCTCGAGGAGGCCCTTCTTCTGCGCGGGCGTGATCGCGCCCTGGGTCCAGACCTGGACGATGAGATCGAGCGATTTGAGCTTCGCCGTGTCGAGATAGGCGTCGAGGCTGTGGGAAATCTCCACCCTGAAGCCGCGGGATTCGAGCCAGGGAACGAAAATGTCCACGCACTTCTCGGGTTCGTGGCTCTCCCGTCCGCCCCAGACGAAAAAGGCGGATTTCTGCTTTTTCTGCGGCGGCGCGGCGACGGTCAGGGCGGCCGACGGCCGGACTCATTCCAGGCTGCGGATCCAGATGTCCCGGAAACGGACGGGATTCCCGTGGTCCTGGAGGGCGACCGGGAGCCTGTCGGGGGTCATCGTGTAAGGGGGCCGGGCCCTGTGGGCGGTCGGGCCCGTCAACTGGGCGCATTCATGAACCAGCAGGCCGTTATGGAACACGGTCATCCGGGCCGGGCACAGGAGCTCCCCGTTCTGTCCGAACCGGGGCCTGTGGAAAACGATATCGTAAGTCTGCCACTCCCCCGGCGGACGGCAGGCGTTGACGAGCGGCGGATACTGGCCGTAGATAGCGGCAGCCTGTCCATCGGCGTAGGTCCGGCTGTTGTAGCTATCGAGGACCTGGACCTCATAAAGTCCCATGAGGAAGACGCCGCTGTTGCCGCGGTCCTGCCCCTCGCCCGTGGCCGGAAAGGGGGCCATCCACTCGACATGGAGCTGGCAGTCGCCGAAGCCCTTGACAGTCTGGATCGATCCGGTGCCCTTGACGACCTCCATATACCCGTCCTCGACTTTCCACCCGGCCGGCTGGCCTTTGGCATCGGTCCAGCCGTCGAGGTTCTTGCCGTTGAACAGGACGACGGCGTCGGACGGGGGAGGAACGGGCGGGCCGGGAGGGCCGGGCGTCACGACCGGGGCCATGGGCCGATTCATGTCGTGGATCTGCCACTCGTTCTCGACCGTCCCTGTCAAGCAGAGGGCCGCGGCGGCAAAGAAAAGAATCCCGACGATCGCCGGAAACACGAGAGATTTTTTCATGACATCACCTCATCACCGACAAGGGACTGCTTGCGGAGGGCACTGTCCCTCTTTGCGCAAATCACAGGCTCCAGCCGGGCCGGTACTCATAGTGGAGGTACTGATTGGCCTCCGGCAGGTTCGTGAACTCCATCTTCTCTCCGTCCCAGAGGAGTTTCACGTTCTTGTCCTTCATCCGGACGGCGATGTTGGCCAGGAGCATGGTTTCGGTGAGCGGGCCCGAGTATGAAAAGTCCGTCGTCGACTTCGTGCCCTTCTTGATGGCCTCGATCCATTCCTCGCGGATGCCGGGCGAACGCGGAACGGTCTTCGGGGGCCTCATGAAGTCCTTCATCCGCGATTCGGGCAGGAGGCGCGGGTCCTCGCCGTAGCAGCTGCACATCAGGACGCCCTTGTCGCCGATGAAGAGGGAGCCGCCGTTCTCATCACCCAGCATCCGCCCGTCCTCGAGCTCCGGCGGCCGGGGCGGAGTCAGTCCGCCGTCCCACCACATCATCTTGACCGGCCCCATGTTGCCGCGGGCGGGGAATTCGTAAGTGACGACCTCGGCATTCGGATAGCAGTCCTTGGTGAACGGCGTCGAGCTGGCCTGGACGCTCGTCGGCGAGCCGAGCTTCAGCGCCCAGAAGGGCTGGTCCAGGATGTGGGCGCCCATGTCTCCCATCGCCCCGGTCCCATAGTCCCAGTAGCCCCGCCACTTGAAGGGGTGATAAGCGGGATGGTAGGGCCGGAACGGCGACGGCCCGATCCAGACATCCCAATCGAGCGTCGAGGGAACGGACGGGATCTCCTTGGGGGCGTCGAGTATCCCCTGCGGCCAAATGGGGCGGTTCGTCCAGTTGTGGACCTCATAGACGTTGCCGATGGCCCCGGCCCAGATCCACTCGCAGATCAGGCGGGCGCCTTCCTTGGAGTGACCCTGATTGCCCATCTGGGTGACGACGTTCGCCTCCTTGGCCGCCTTGGCCAGCATCCTGGCCTCTTTGACCGTTTCGGTCAGGGGCTTCTGAACATAGACGTTCTTGCCCAGCTTGACGGCGGCCATGGCGATGATCGCGTGGTTGTGGTCGGGCACCGTCACGGTCAGAGCGTCGATACCCTTCTCTTTATCCAGAAGGCGGCGCCAGTCCTGGTACTTCGCCGCCTTCGCGTACATGACCTTCTCCTTGTCGTCGAGGTCATCAGCGTGGAGCAGATTGGCGATCATTTCTTCATCGACATCGCAGAGGGCGACGATGTTCTCCGATTTGACGCCCCGCGTGTCGGAGAATCCCATGCCGCCGACGCCGACGCAGGCGATGTTCAAGGTGTCGCTCGGCGCCTTCCGGTTCGGCGTCGCCCCGACAACGTGCCGGGGAAGCACCATCACGCCGGCCGCCGCGGCAGCCGAGGCGCTCAGGAATTTGCGCCGGGTGAACGTCTTTCCTTCGGGTTCGGTCGTTTTTGTGTCGTTCATGCTCACCATCCTTATCCATCAGAATTATGGAGATCGTTTCCGGGACGAAAGAAAGCGCGCGCAGAAGCGAATAATCCGGGGAGGGGGGATTCGCCGAGGGCGCCTGCGGTCGTCGTCTTCATGGAAGACTGGATTTCAAAGGCCAAAGAGGCTTATATCACAAGCCCCCGCCGAAGGTCAATTCGCCGATCTTCGGAGCCCGGGAGGCGCGAAGGAAATGCCTGAAACCTCGAGGCGCCGTTGACAGCCGCCGCGCCTGCCCCCATAATGACATCCAAGCCGGACGGGGAAATACCTTTGACGCCGAGGACGGAACGCATGTTCATCGAAATCCCGGAAAGAGCTTCAGCTGGCCCATGACGGCGCACGGCCATTCCGAAGTCCTCCCGGCGCGGTCGATCCTCCTCAAGCGTCCGCGGGAGGCCTGGCGGAATCAGGTGAATGTCCGGGGGGAGTGGCGGGACCTGGGCTATGCGGGCGAGCCGGACTTCGCCCGGGCGGTCGATGAATACGACCGCTTCGTGGACATCCTGAGGACATCGATCCCGGAAATCCACTTCCTGCCCGTGGACCCCCGGACCGGGCTCGATTCGATCTACGTCCGGGACGCGGCCGCCGTCACGGACCGCGGGCTCGTCCTCTGCCGGATGGGCAAGGAGCTCCGCCGCGGCGAGCCCGAGGCCGTCCGGGACTTCGCGGCGAAGGTGGGCCTGCCGGTCCTCGGCGCGGTCCGCGAGCCGGGAACGCTCGAAGGCGGCGACGTCATCTGGCTCGACCGGAAAACCCTCGCCGTCGGCCACGGCTACCGGACGAATGCCGAGGGGATCCGGCAGCTCCGGGAGCTCGTCGCCGGGTTCGTCCGCGAAGTCGTCGAGGTCCCACTCCCGCACTGGGAGGGCCCCGGCGACGTCCTCCATCTCATGTCGATGCTGAGCCCCGTCGACGAAGGCCGGCTTCTCGTCTATTCAAGACTTCTGCCCGTGCCCTTCCGCAAACTCCTCCTCGAACGCGGGTACGAGCTTCTCGAGGTCCCGGAGGAGGAATACCCGACGATGGCCTGTAACGTCCTGGCCGTGGCGCCGGGGACATGCCTCGCCCTCGAAGGCAACCCCCGGACGCGCGGCATCCTGGAGAGAGCCGGGATCGAGGTCCGGACCTACGAAGGCCGGGAGATCTCGAACAAGGGCGCCGGCGGGCCGACCTGCCTGACTCGGCCGCTCGTCCGGAGCGCCCTCTGAGCGCAGGCGCGATCCCGGATCCACATCAAGAATTTCTTTCCGCCCGGCAGAATGGAATATGCCACGGTTCTTCCTTCACTATGATATCTCATTTGAGGCGCCTCAGGTCTCCAAGAAGCGCACGAACCCCGCTTGCGCCGCGCCCGGATTGCTCGTCCGGCCTTTGACCCCGGCTGGGCAAAGACTTAACATTTTGCCGCGGGCGGCGGTAGAACCATGCGGATGAATGAAACCGAGAAGGAGCTCGTGGCGATGGTTCTTTCCGGCCGCAACGAGGCCTTCGAGCCTCTGGTAACGCCCTACCGGGAGTCCATCCTGTCCCTGGCCCTCCGGCTGACCGGGAACCGAGAGGACGCGAGGGAAGTCGCGCAAGAAGCCCTTCTTCGGGCCTTCAAGCATCTCGGCCGGTACGACACGTCGAGGAGCTTCCGGAACTGGCTCTTCCAGATCGCCGCGAACCAGGCCCGCGACCGCCTCAGACGGCGCCGGAAAGAGGCCGACACCGCCGTCGAGGCCGCCCGCAAGCCTTGGCCGCAGGAAGACCCCGAATCGGGCCGGCGCGCCAAAGAATTCCGGTCCGACCTCGAAAAGTGCCTCTCGGTCCTGGCTCCCCGGGAGCGGGAAGTCTTCATCCTCAGGGACCTCGAGGAGCTCGACATCAGGGAAACGGCCCTGGCCCTCGGCTGTTCGAGCGTCTCGGTGCGCGTCCATCTCTCATCGGCCCGGCGCAAGATCCGGGACGCCATCCGGGAGAAGTTTCCCCATCTGGAGGAGGGACGATGACCTGCGCGCAAGTGAAGCGAAACCTGCCTCTGCTAGCGGGCGGCGACCTGCAGGCACGGCTGGAACGGAAGACCCTCGCCCACATCAACGCCTGTCCTCTCTGCCGCCGGGAGCTCGAGGAATACCGGAGCGCGCTCGCCCGCGTCAAGGCCGCTGCCCGGGAGGAGGGCATGGCCGATTGGGCCGAAGCGGATTGGAAGGCCCTCATGGGCAGGATCGCCGCGGAAAAAGGCGGAAAGGCGCGGGCCGCTTGGGGCGTGCGGCTGCGCTGGGCGTCGGCTACGGCCGTCGCCGCAGTCGCGATTCTCGTCGCGTCGGCAATCCTCTTCAGGAGCTCCATCTTCAAATCCAAGGAGGGCCCCGCCCTGTCCGGGCCGGAGGTCATACGGAGTGAGACGGCGAAAACGGCCCCGGAAAAGCCGAAGATCAGCCCGCCGGCAAGACAAGAGACAAGGACGGTGCCGCTCATCCAGCCGGAATATTTCGCCAAGAGCGGCGGCAAAGCGGCGCCCCCGCATCCGGCCAAACCCAAAAGCAGCGTCAGTCAGGACGTTCTCTCAGTCCATATGGTCTCGCGGGAGACCGGACTTCAGGTCGTCTGGTTCTTCGACAAGAATTTCGAATGGAAAGGAGACGGAAAATGAAAAAAGGAATGATCGTGCTTGTCGTATTGGCGTTCGCGCTGGCGGCCGCCGCGCCGGTCTTCGCCGCGGGCACACCCCAAGAGAAAGCGAGCCCGAAACCCGAGCTCAAGAATGAGCTTGTCCGCCTCAAGTACCTGAGGACGGGGAGCCGCCTTTTTGACTTCATCAGGACCTACCTCAGCCGCGACGGCCGGACGACGGGCGGGCCGACGGACAATGTCGTCGTCATCAGCGACTATCCTGAAAACGTCGACAGGGCTGTTCAGGCGATCCGGCAGATCGACGTCAAGCCGGCCGACATCCTGTTCACGGTCCAACTGGTCCTGGGCTCGGTCTCCGGAGAGAAGAACGCCGAGGACATGACGAACGACCCCATCATCAGGGAACTCCGAAATCTGCTCAAGTATAAGACCTACTCGCTCCTCGACACTTCTCTCATCCGGGCCATGGATGAGGAAAACTCGGAAGTCCGGTTGGGCGAAAAGGCTGATTTCGAGCTCGAGCTCAGGCCCAAAGTGATAAAGGACGAGAATACGTCCCTCGTCCAGACCGCGGTCCGGCTCAGGCTGGTCCGCCTCGCCGACGTGCCGCCGAACGCGACTTCTGCCAAAGTCGAATACATCACGACCGATCTGATCGAGACGACGCTCAACATCAAGTCCGGAGACAAGACCGTTGTCGGCGTCTCCAAGCTCGATGGCGGCGGGGAGGGATTGATCCTCATCCTCTCGGGCAAGATCGTCGATTAGATCTCTCACGAGTGAAAAGGGGCGGCTCCGATGCGGGAGCCGTCCCTTTTTTATTTTCTTTTTCTGTTGCCGGGGCTCAAAGGAGGGCGATCATAAGGCAGAACAGGAGTTCTGTCTTGCTCAGTCGTCGGTGCCGGCTTCGAGGCTGCGGACTTTCACGGAGATGTTGCGGAAATCGGGGTTCCAGTCCCGGATCTCCCGGAACAGCGAAAGGGCGTTCGCCCGGTTGGAGGCCTGCTCGAAGATCTCCGCCAGCTCGAACTCCAGGGCATAATACTGGTCGGTGCCCTCCCGGGCCAACAAAATGGCTTTCTTGATCCACTTCTCGGCGTCCTGGTAGCGCTGCTTCTGCTTGTGGCAATAGCTGATGAGGCTGAAGCACTCGAGGGCCAGCCCCTTGTCCCTGGCCGCCTCCGAGTACTCTTCGATGGCCTCGGCATACAGGCTCTGCTCCATGAAGGCGATGCCCAGGTGGTAGTGCATCTCGTTGTTGTCCCCGGTAACCTTGGCCTTGAGGTCCTGCCTGAAGTCCGCCACGATGTTCGACAGCTCCCGCTCCTCCTGAGTCATCGCTCCCTGGACCTGCTGGCCGAAGGCCGCCTTCAGCATGCGGAGCTCTTCCGCGGCCCGGTCCTTGAGGTCGTAGTATTTCCTCTCGCCGTCCGCAAGCCCGCCGAAGGGGACGATATCGGTCTCGGCGAAAATATCGGCCGTGCTGACCTTCTCCCCTTCCGCGATATCGCCGGGAAACGGGCCTGTCACTTTTTTGTCCGGGGCGGCTTTGGCTTCGGCCTCCGTCTCGGGCTTGGTCTCGGGCTTGTCCTCTTGTCTGTCCTCGCGCTGATTCCGGGCCCTGATCCTTGACTCGAGCGCGCTGGCTTTTTCGACCCGGCGCCGCAGCTCGTCCTCGTCGATGTGCGTCCGGATCTCGTCGAGCACAGCGATCTTCTTCAAGATCTGCTGGTCGTCGGGATAACGGAGGGTCAGGTTTTCGAGGATCCGCCGCGCGTTCCGGACAAGGCCCTGCTGCATGTAGAGATCGGCCTGGTCGATAACCTCCTGGATGGCCTCCCGCTCCTTGCCGGATACTTCGGGAAATTCCTCCGCGGCCGCCTCGTCGGGCAACCCCATCTCCTTCCGGAGCTTCTGGAATTCCCGGCCGAGCTCGACGTCGTCGGGGCGCAGCTGATGGAGCTCGGTCAACACCGGGAGGAGCTTCTCGGCCGGACCGCCGCGCCGGAGCTCGTCGGCGATCGCGCGGGCCACGACCTCGAGCTTCTTGGTCTCTTTGTTGACCCGATAGATGGAGGCCAGGCGCTCGAGCGCCGGGAGGTGGGGCTTCTGGCTCTCCAGGATCAGGCCAAGGAGCCCGATGGCTTTTTCGTCCTTGTGCTTCTTGATGAGGTTGCCGATGAGGGGCTCGAACAGCTCGTAGGCCTGGTCGAGCTTGTCCTTGAGGATCTGGATCCGGCCGAGCTTGATCCGGGCGTTGACGTTCATGGGGTGCCCGGTGACGATGGCCGCGAAGATCTCTTCCGCCCTAGCCATGTCCCCGGCCTCGAAGTAGAAATTCCCAAGGAGGTTCATGAGCTGAACGTTGTCGGGTGTCTGCCGGAGGCTCTCCTCGATGAGTTCGATGGCTTTCTGGCTTTTGTTCGACCGCTTATAGAGCTCGATGAGGTTGACCAGGGTCTTGGAATCGCCCGGGCTGATGGCTCGAGCCTCTTTCAGGATCTCCTCGGCCGCGTCGAGCTCGCCCCGGCCCGCCCGGACCCCGGCAATTTCGTTGAGCTGTTCCAGCGCGGCGTCGAGATAGCCCTGGCCGCGGTAGAGGTCGGCTAGTTCCTTTTTCAGGCCGAGGTCCTCCCGATCCAGGCTGCAGACTTTCTCATAGACATGGATGGCTTCCTGGAACTTCTTTTCCTGGACGAACCGCGCGGCCGTAGTCGTGTATTCATTCTTGGCGTCGGACAGAAAGCCCTGGCGGCCGTAAAGGTCGCCCAGCTTGAGGGAAACGTCCGCGTTGTCTGGCTGGACTTTGCTCACTTTCCGGTAAATAGCCAGGGCCTGCGAGAAGAGGCCCCTCTTCTCGTACTCCTCGGCGACTTTCATAAAGGACAGAACGGCCTTGTCGTTCTGGCCCAGGCGCATGTGGAGGTCGCCGATGATGTTGAGGGTCCCCACGTCCTGGGGATCGCTGCCGGCCAGCCGCTCGTACTCGGCGATGGCCTCCTTGAGTTTCCCCGCCTTGACGTGTCTCTCCGCCAGCTCGATAGTTTTGATTCTGTCGATTCGGCCGCTCATCGGCTCTCCCCGTCTCTCATCCCAGCTTGAAGGACATCCGGTGGAGTCCCGTCGGGCCCTTTTCCTTCAGGCACCGGAAGTGCTCCTCGGTTCCGTAGCCCTTGTTCCTCTCCAGGCCGTAGCCTCCGTAAATGCCAGCCCAGGCATCCAACAGGTCGTCGCGGAAGACTTTGGCCACGATCGACGCGGCGGCGATGGACAGGCACTTCCGGTCTCCCTGGGGAACACCCGTCTGTCGATACTGTACATCTTTCAGCGGAAAGCCGTCAACCAGGAGCCAGTCGACGGGCCCGGACAGGTTCTCGATGGCTCGTTTCATGGCCAGCTGGGCCGCCCAGTAGATATTTTTCTCATCGATTTCGGCGCTGGACGCCATGCCAATTCCGAGGGACTCGGCATCGCACAGCAGTCGTGCCGCGAGCTCCATCCTTTTAGTCGCAGAAAGCCGCTTGGAATCGTCAACCTGCCTGGCCCAGGCCGGGGGCCGGCGCAGAAACCAGGCGGGGGGGAGGACGACGGCCGCGGCCACGACGGGCCCGAAAAGGGCACCCCGGCCGACCTCGTCGCAGCCGGCGACGGACCTAAAGCCATCCCTGAAGAGCGCCTTTTCGATCTTGAAGCCGGTCACGGCCCGCCTGATCAGGACTGTGGCTGCTGTTGCTGCTGTTCCTTCAGGCGGGCGGCCTTGCCCTTGAGATTTCTCAGATAATAAAGCTTGGCCCTTTTGACCTTGCCCTTCCGGACGACCTCGATCTTGCGGATCATCCGGGAATGCAGCGGGAAGATCCGCTCGACGCCGATGCCGAAGGAGATCTTCCGGACTGTGAACGAGGCCTTGAGCCCGGTGCCACGACGGGAGATGACTTCGCCGCGGAAAATCTGGACGCGTTCCTTATCCCCTTCCCGGATCACGACGTGGACCTTGATGGTATCGCCCACGCCGAACGGTTCGATGTCCTTCTTGAGCTGCCGATCTTCCACCAAATCGACCTCGTTCATGAGTTCTTCCTTTCGTTCCGAATTTCCTTCAGGAGGGCTCCGTCCTCCGGAGAGAGTTTCTCATCCTTCAGCAGATCCGGCCGCCGGTCGAGCGTTCTTTCCAGGGCTTTTTTCCGCCGCCACCGCTCGATTTTCTTGTGGTCGCCCGAAAAAAGCACCTGTGGGACCTTCAGGCCCCTGAATTCGCGAGGCCGCGTATAATGGGGGAAGTCCAGTATTCCTTCCGCGAAAGAGTCGTGACGGACCGACTCCTCCTTGCCCACAACCCCGGCGACGAACCTGGAGACGGCGTCCAGGACCACGACCGCCGCCGGCTCGCCTCCGGTCAGCACATAGTCTCCGATCGAGAGCTCTCCGTCGACCAGGTGGCCGACGACGCGCTCGTCAACGCCTTCGTAGCGGCCGCAGATGAGAATGATCTGGCGCCGCGAGGCCATCTCCTGGGCCAGACCCGAACTGAAGCGCGTCCCCTGGGGAGAGAGCAGGTAGATCCGGCAGTCCTCTTCCCGTCGGACCGCTTCCACGGCCTCGAAGATCGGCTCCGGCTTCAGCACCATGCCTTCCCATCCTCCGTACGGGCGGTCGTCAACCTGGCGGTGCTTGTCCTGGGTGAAGTCCCTCAGGTCGTGCACCGCAATCTCCACTAAGCCCTTCTCCAGGGCCTTGCGGATGATCCCCCCCGAAAAGACGCCGCCGAACATTTCAGGGAAGATTGTGATTATATCAAATCTCATTCAAGTCCAAAAGGCCGTCCGGGGGGTCGATGAGGATCTCTTTCGTCAACGGATCGACCCGCCGGCAAATCGGCTCGGCGAACGGGATATAATATTCCTTGCCCTCCCGGACGACGACGAGAACGTCGGCGCCGCCCGCGGAAAGGATCGACCGGACGGTCCCGACCTCGGCCCCGTCGACCGTCACGACGCGGCTCCCCAGAACCTGGAAATCGTAAAAGCGGCCCTCTTCGACAGGCTGGAGGCTGTCCTCGGAGACCAGGATGTCGCACCCGGCCAGGGCGTCGGCCCGGGCCAGCGAGTCAACACCTTTGAGTTTCAGAAAACGCACGTTGCGATCGAGCCGGAACGACTCGACCTCATACTCTTCGACCCCCCCCGCCCGTCCCAGGCAGATCCTCGTCAACGTCAGCCCGGCCAGCTCCTTCCCGCGGAGCCTGATCTTGAGGTCTCCCTCCTTGCCTTGACTCCTGAGAACCTTCCCGATATTGACGAGATCAGCCTTTTTCAATGATTTCCAGGTTGAATCTCCTCTTGAGCTTCATCCCGGCGGCGCCGAGGATGATCCGTATGGCGCGGGCCGTACGGCCCTGTTTCCCGATGACCTTCCCCAAATCTTCCGGGGCCACCTTGAGCTCCAGGATCGTGGTTTGCTCCCCCTCAAGCTGGGAAACGACCACCTTTTCCGGGTTGTCCACCAAGGATTTGGCAATCAATTCCACGAGTTCTTTCACCGTGTCCTCCTTTATGGGTTGGGTTCTTGCGATATTTTCGTGGATGAGGAGACCTTATCCAAAAGAGATTGGACGGTTCTCGACGGCCGGACTCCCTGTGAAAGCCAGCGCTTGGCCTTCTCCAGGTCGATTTTGATGTCCGCGGGCTCCTTCAGGGGATTGTAAGTGCCCACCGTATCCAGGGCCTGGCTCTGCGTGGCCTTCTTGGAATCCATCACGACGATTCGGTAGGAGGGCTTCTTCTTGGCGCCAAATCTCATCAGTCGCATGGTCATCATTGTGGTATCACTTCCGCGTTGAACTAAATTGCTCAAGAAGCATAACGGAATTCTGTCGGTAAGTCAAATTCTTTTCGAGAGTTGTCCTCTCGAGAGGACACCGTTCCCGCCTGATTGGGCCGAAACACCTTGTAGATGCCTCCCCAAGGGTGGTATCCTATTCCCCAGGGACGGAAGGGCCAGCGGCCGCGGGCCGGAAGGAGATACGGACGATGGCGAAGATCTATTATGTTGGGGATTGGGCCGTGCTGACGGGCCCCATTTTCGCGGAAACGCCTTTTTATTATTCGCCCAAGGGGCTCGATATCTTCAACTATGGGAAATGGCTGAAAGAGGCCCTGGAATCGACGGGAAAACACACGGTCCTGTCGATCCCCGCCTGGGATTTCTACAACCGGCTCGGACCCGGCGATTATGAGACAGTCCTCGACAACCAGGACGTCCTGATCTTCAGCGACATCGACGCCAAGCTCTTTCAGCTTGCGCCGGGCTTCTTCAACCGCGAGAAATTCGGCAGCCGGGTCCTGACTTTCCCCGACAGAATCCGCCTGACCCTGGAGGCCGTCAAGAACGGAAAGGGCATTCTCTTTCTGGGCGGGTGGTATTCTTTCACCGGCGAGCAAGGGAAAGGAGGATGGGGCCGGACGGCGCTCAAGGACCTGCTCCCGGTCCGCTGCTTGGACTTCGAAGACCTCATCGAGAGCACCGAGGGGTTCGACGCGGAGCTCACGCCGGCGGGGGAATCCCTGTTCAAGGGCGTCAGCATCCGGACGATGCCCCCGATCCTCGGCTACAACAAGACGGTTCCCATCCCGGACGCCAGGGTCCTGCTCAGAGTCCGAGAAACCGGCGACCCTCTCATCGCCGTCCGGGGCTACGGACAAGGCCGCGTCCTCGCCTATATGTCCGACCCCGCCCCGCACTGGGGCTGCAACCTGATCTTCTGGGAAGAATATGCGGCCTTCTGGCTGCGCTGCCTGGAGTACGTCTGCGGCGGAAAATAGGCGGGACTACTTCATCCGCGAGAGCACCTTCTGGAACCGGGGTTGCTTCATCATCCTCTGCATGTCCTGGAACTGCTTGACGAGCTGGTTGACCTCATGAACGGGCCGGCCGCTGCCCCGGGCGATCCTCAGCCGCCGGCTGCCGTTCAGCAGCTTGGGGCTCTCGCGCTCGCGGGCCGTCATGGAGCTGATGATAGCTTCGAAGTGCACGATCTTCCGCTCGTCGAGCTCGGCGCCGGCGATGGCCTTGAAAGGGCCCACCTGGGGGAGATGGCCCAGCATCCCCGACAGCGAGCCCATCTTTTTCAACTGAGCGAGCTGCTTTTTGAAATCCTCGAGCGTGAACTCCTGCTTCCGCATCCTGCGGGCCAGATCCTCTGCTTCTTCGAGGTCCGCCTGTTCCTCGGCTTTCTCGATGAGCGTCAGGACATCTCCCATGCCGAGGATGCGGGAGGCCATGCGGTCAGGGTGGAAGACCTCGAGCTTGTCCGGCTTTTCGCCGACGCCGACGAACTTGATGGGCCGGCCCGTCACGGAGACGATCGACAGGGCCGCCCCGCCCCTGGCGTCGCCGTCCAGCTTGGTCAGGATGACCGATGTCAGGCCGATCTTTTCCTCGAACGCCTGGGCGCTGCGGACGGCGTCCTGCCCGGTCATGGCGTCCCCGACATAGATAACCTCGGCGGGCTTCAAGACGTCCCGGACCATCCGGAGCTCGTCCATGAGCTCGTCGTCCACGTGGAGCCGCCCCGCGGTGTCCACGATCAGGGGATCGAAGGCCCTGCTCTTCGCGTAGAGGACCAGTTCCTTGAGGGCTCGCTCCGGAGCCGCCATCCGGCCTGCGTCCATCGGGTAAAACGGCAGGCCCAGGGAGTCCGCGATCGTTTCGAGCTGCTCCTGGGCCGCCAGCCGCTTCAAGTCGAAGGATACGAGAAGGGGGTTCTTTCCGACGCCCTTCGTCCAGCGGGCGAGCTTGCCGCAGGTCGTCGTCTTGCCGCTGCCCTGCAGACCCACGAGCATGAAGACGGAGGGGGGGGCGCTCGAAAACCGCAGGGGCTGCTGTCGGCCGCCCAGAGTCCCCGCGAGTTCGTCGCGTACGATCTTGATGACCTGCTGCGCCGGGGTCAGGCTCCGGAGGACCTCCTCTCCCAAGGCTTTCTCCCGGACTCGGGCCTCGAGTTCCCGGACGACCTTGTAGCTGACGTCGGCTTCGAGAAGGGCCAAGCGCATCATCTTGAGCGCCTCGCCCAAGTTTTTCTCAGTGATCTTGCCCTCGCCCCTGAGGTACTTCATCATCCTCTCGAGGCGGCCGGCGAGCTGGTCGAACATCCTGAGTCATCCTCCCGGGGCGTACGCGCCTGCCATCTTAGGCCAAGCCGCGGGGGGAGTCAAACGGCGCGAACTTGACTTTTGGCCCTGCTGCCGTTAAGGTAAAGCTACCCTGAGGAAAAGGGAAGAGGCCCATGAACGACAAAAACAAGCCTTCCGACGCGCTGGTCACGGCCGGCCCCGGGGGGAAGATCGATTTCGACGAAATCCGGAGGGTGATCGCCCTTCTCGAGGAGAAAAACCTGTCGCTCTTCGAGTTTGAAGTCGATGGCTACAAGATCAAGATCGGCCGGGCCGGCCCGGTGCCGGCGAGCCCGCCCCCGCTGGTCATACAGTCGGCCGGAAACGGCGCGGCGACCCTGGCAGAGGCGGCGTCGCCGGCCCCGGTCCCGGCCCCGGAACCTGATGCCACAATGCATGTCATGACCTCACCCATGGTCGGGACCTTCTACCGGTCTCCGGACCCGACGGCCGCCCCCTTCGTCGACATCGGGGACCCCGTGAAGAAAGGCCAGACCCTCTGCATCGTCGAGGCCATGAAGCTGATGAACGAGATCGAGTCCGATCTGGACGGGACGGTCACGGAGATCTTCGCCGAAAACGGCAAACCCGTCGAATTCGGCCAGAAGCTGTTCGCCATCAAACCTGCGAGCCAGGCCGCATGATTTCCAAGATTCTGGTCGCCAACCGCGGCGAGATCGCCCTGCGCATCATCCGCTCCGCCCGCGAACTGGGTCTCAAGACGGTGGCGGTCTTTTCCGAGACCGACCGCCGGTCCCTGCACACCATGCTCGCCGACGAGAAGGTCTGCATCGGTCCAGCCAAGGCCTCCGAAAGCTACCTGAACATCGCCAATATCCTGAGCGCGGCGGACATCACGGGAGCCGACGCCATCCACCCCGGCTACGGGTTCCTGGCCGAAAACGCCAAATTCGCCGAGATCTGCGAAACCCACGGGCTGACCTTCGTCGGCCCTCCCCCTTCCATCATCCGCCTCATGGGAGACAAGGATCAAGCCCGCCAGGCGATGAAGAAGGCGGGATTGCCCATCCTGCCGGGCAGCGACAAGGTCGTCGAAGATGTGAGCGAAGCCAAAAAGGCCGCCCTCAAGATCGGTTTTCCGGTAATCATCAAGGCTTCGGCCGGCGGGGGAGGAAAAGGAATGAGGATCTGCCGGTCCTCGGCCCATCTCGAGGAGCAGTTCCCGATCGCCCAGGGCGAGGCCAAGGCCGCCTTCGGGGATCCGTCGCTGTACATCGAGAAATACATCTCCGGGGCGCGGCATATCGAGATCCAGGTCATCGGCGACAAGAAGGGAAAAGTCATCGCCTTCGGGGAAAGGGAATGCTCCGTCCAGCGCAAATACCAGAAG
This sequence comes from uncultured Eubacteriales bacterium, assembly GCA_964551995.1. Classification (GTDB taxonomy): domain Bacteria; phylum Acidobacteriota; class Aminicenantia; order Aminicenantales; family Saccharicenantaceae; genus DATKJS01. The sequence goes on along the minus strand of CAZKFD010000011.1, from coordinate 156,056 downwards.
CTCATCGAAGAAACGCCGTCGCCCGCGATCGACGAAAGGACCCGACGGCGGATGATCAAGGAGGTCGAGGACGCGGCCGCCGAGATCGGCTACCAGAGCCTGGGCACTTTCGAGTTCCTGGTGGACGAGAAGCAGCGGTTCTACTTCATGGAGGCCAACGCCCGGGTCCAGGTCGAGCACCCGATCACCGAGGCGGTCTACGGCATCAACCTGATCAAGGCCCAGATCCGGATCGCGTCCGGGGAGAAGCTCGGCTTTCCCTACGACCTCTCGCTCCGGGGGCACAGCATCGAGTGCCGCATCAACGCCGAAGACCCGGAGACCTTCGTGCCGTCGCCGGGAAAGATCGATTTTCTCGTCCTCCCCGGCGGGGAAGGCATCCGCGTGGATTCGGCGGCCTACTGCGGCTGGCTGATCCCCCCCGACTATGACTCCCTGGTGGCCAAGGTCATCGCCTTCGCCCCGAGCCGGGAGCTGGCCATCGAAAAAATCAGGGTCGCTTTGGAAACGACGACCGTCGTGGGGATCAGGACGAACCTGCCTCTCCTCATCGCCATCCTCTCCGACACGGGCTTCATCAACGGAAAGTACGACACCCAGTTCATGGAGGGCTTTCTGGCCAGCAGGGCCGAAGAGGAAGCGGCCTGACCGCGCCGTCACTTCTTCCGCTGGTAGATGACGACGGAGAACTCCCCTTCGTTATCCTTGAGGATGTCCTCGTTGACCCCCAGGTACAGACGCCCCTTGATGGGCATCGTCACATCGTTCTCGGACCCGACGAAGAAATATTCGACGACCTCATCGCGGATCTCCTCGCCGGTATCCTCGTCCTTGCGCACGGATACGAGCTGGGAGACCTTGCCGATCAGAGCGCCGATGTTCCGGTCCCGGATCGGCTGCTGGACGGTCATGAGGTCGAGCCCTTCCGGGCCGCAGCTGGCCGACGGGTTCCCCCTCTGGAGACTGATCCGGCCGCTCCCCACGATGTGGAATTCCTCGCCCGCGAAGACGTCCAGCCCGGTGTCCGCCCAGCCCGGATTCCCCGGAACCGTGACCTTTTTGACCAGCACCAGTGCGCCTTCTTGGCGGCCCGCCCCGGCGAGGGCCGCGGCCGCCGCGACCAAGAACCCGATGATCAGAACCCCGGCCTTCTTAATCATGGTTGTCGTCCTCTCCCCCGGGCGCCGCTTCCAGAGCGATCACGTCAATCATGGCCTGATGGATTTGTCCGTTGCTGGCCAGCGTCTCCGGGAACTCCATGGCTAGAGCCCGGCCTTTGAAGTCCGAGACCCGGCCGCCGGCTTCGGCCACGATCAGAACGCCCGCGGCCACGTCCCAGGGCTTGAGCTTCAGCTCCCAGAATCCGTCGAACCTCCCGCAGGCGACATAGCAGAGATCCATGGCCGCGGACCCGCACCGGCGGACCGCCTGAGCCCGGAGCAGGAAGCGGTTCCAGTGCCCGATGTTGTTGACGGGGCTTGTCCGGATGTCGTACGGGAAACCCGTGGCCAAGAGGCTGCATCCGATGTCGGAGACGTCCGAAACTCGGATCCTGCGGGAGTTGAGGAAAGCGCCCGTGCCTTCCTCGGCCGAGAACAATTCCTCGCGCAGCGGATCATAGACCAGGCCCAGGATAACCCGGCCCTCGAGCTCCAGGGCCGCCGAGACGCTGAAAACGGGGAACGTGTGGGCGTAGTTGGTCGTCCCGTCGAGAGGATCGATGATCCACCGGTATCCGCAGCGCCCCGGCCGGGCCAGGTTCTCCTCCGCCAGAAAGGCGTGATCCGGGAAGGCCTCGGACAGGCGGCCGACGAGGATATCCTGGGAGCCCATGTCGAACTCGGTGACGAGGTCGACTGCTCCCTTGTGAAGGGCGGCCGCCCGGCGGTGGAGATTTTTCCGGAGGTAGCGTCCGGCCTCGCGGACGGCGGCCCCGCCGACCTCGAGAAACCCGTTCCGTGCGCCCATGGCCTCCCCTATCTTATCAACTCCGCCCTCCCAAGGAAAGAGGGCCCGCCGCCCCCTGAGAGGCCGGCCATTTTTCAAACCTTTTCCCTTTGTGTCCGTACTATAATATACGGATAGGGTTATAACTGATTTTTGGAAGGCCGCAGGACTATGAGGGAAAAGAAGAGTTTTTTCCGGCGCAGAAAACGGACGCTGATCTTCATGGCCGTGGTCCTGGTCATTCTGGCCGTCGTCATGCTCAACCTCCGCACCCAGCGCGAGAAGACGGTCAAGGTGACCATCGAGAAGGTCAAAAGGCAGGATCTGACATCGATCGTCTCGGCGTCGGGAGAGGTCAAGCCCAAAAAGAGCATCAACATCAGCGCCCAGGTCCCCGGGCGGATCATCAAGATCGGCGTCATCGAGGGCCAGGAGGTCAAGGCGGGCGATTTCCTGCTCAAGCTGGATTCCACCCAGTACGAGGCCAACGCCGACCGTGACCGGTTCTTCATCCAGTCCTCCAAGGCGGACCTGATCGAGGCCCAAGCCCGGCTCCAAAGAGACAAGGACTCGTACGAAAGACAGAAGAAGCTGTTTGCCGAGCAGCTCATCTCCCGGGACCAGCTCGAAAGCTTCAAGGCCCAGTACGACGTCTCGGACGCCCAGGTCAACGGCATCCAGTTCCAGATCAAGCAGGCCGAGGCCAGCCTCAAGAGCACGCTCGATAACCTCAACAAAACGGTCTTTGTCGCGCCGCGCGACGGGATCATCACCAGCCTCCGGGTCGAGGAGGGCGAGACCGCCATCGTCGGGACCATGAACAACCCCGGCACGGTCCTCATGACGATCGCCGACCTCTCGGTCATGGAAGTCGAGGTCCAGGTCGACGAAACGGACGTCGTCGGCGTCCGCCTCGGCCAGGAATCCAACGTCCGGGTCGACGCGTATCCCGACACGACCTTCAAAGGGAAAGTGACCGAGATCGGGAGCTCCGCGATCCAGAAGGTGACCGGCGGGACATCGACGGAGGAATCCAAGGACTTCAAGGTCGACGTCACGCTGGAGACCCCCCCCCAGAAGCTCAAGCCGGGGCTCTCCGCTTCCGCCGACATCATCACCGCCGAGAAGAAAAATGTCCTGGCCGTGCCTATTTCTGCTCTCGTCCTGAGAGACAAGCCCGGCGCGAGCGGAGACAGGCCCGGCGTCGCGAAGGAGGAGGAAGGCGTTTATATCGTCGAGGGCGGCCGCGTCAAGTTCCAGCCGATCGACAAGGGGATCGCCGGAGGCATGAATATCGAGATCGTTTCGGGCCTCAAGGAAAACCAGGAGATCGTCACCGGCCCCTACGCGTCCCTCCGCGAGCTCAAGGACGGCATGCTGATCAAGACGGATCTGAAGAAGGAAACGCCCGCCGCATGAGCCAGCCGGATGCCAGCCTCATCCTGGTCGAGGATCTCTGGAAGATCTACCGGCTGGGGGGGCAGGACGTCGAAGCCCTTCGCGGCGTCACGTTCACCATCGCCAGGAACGAATTCGTGGCCATCATGGGCCCCTCGGGCTCCGGAAAGTCCACGCTGATGAACCTCCTCGGATGCCTGGACACACCCACCGAGGGGACCTACAAGCTCAACGGGAAGCTCGTCAGCGCCATGACCGAGGACGAGCTCGCCCATGTCCGGAATCGCGAGATCGGCTTCGTCTTTCAGGTCTTCAACCTGCTGCCGCGGGCCTCGGCCTTCCGGAACGTCGAGCTGCCGCTGATCTACAGCGGCGTCAAGAGGAACATCCGTGAGGACAAGGCCCGCAGGGCCCTGGAGATGGTCGAGATGAAGCTCCGGATGACACATAAGCCGGCCGAGCTTTCAGGCGGGGAACGGCAGCGCGTGGCCATCGCCCGGGCCCTCGTCAACGAGCCGTCACTCCTGCTGGCCGACGAGCCCACAGGCAACCTGGACAGCCACACGGGACGCGAGATCCTTAGCCTGTTCCACAAGATCCACGGCCGGGGAAACACGATCATCATGGTCACGCATGACCAGGAGGTCGCCAACCAGGCCCGGCGGATCATCCACATCCGGGACGGCCAGATCGAACGCGACGAGCGCAAAGGAGATTAGCCATGGACTTCTTCGAGCGTTTGTCCGGAGTCTTCTTCAATCCGCGAAAGACATTCGAGGGCCTGGCCGATAAGCCGACCTGGCCCGGCATGCTGATCGTCGTCCTCGTGATTCTCGTCACCTATACGCTCGTCGTGTCCCCCTACACCCGGCACGACCAGCTCCAGATGATGAAAGAGAGCGTCAAGCTCAAGGAGCGCGTGGGAGAGGAGCGCTACAACCAACAGCTGCGAAGCCTGGAGGGGCCTGTGACGACCGCGCAGATCGTCCAAACGGCGGTCTTCACTCCCCTCTGGTTCGTCGTCGCCGCTTTGCTCCAGGCGCTCATCCTTCTGATGATGGGCCGGTTCGTCACCTCGCAGGGAACGTTCAAGCAGGTTTTTTCGGCCCTCGTCCACGCCAGCCTGATCAACGTCCTGCTGGGCAACGCGCTCCGGCTGGGGCTCATTTTTGTCCGGAAATCCACGCTACAGACATCGACCAGCCTGACGGTCCTTTTCCCCCGGATGGAGGTCATGTCGACGGCCTCTATCATCTTGAGCCAGGTGGACGTTTTCCAGCTCTGGATGTTCGGGATCCTGGCCTTCGGCCTCTCGGCGGCCTTCAAAGTCGACCTCAAAAAGTCTCTCTTCATCTCGTACTCCGTCTGGGTCCTTAAGGCCCTGGCCAATATCGCTATCTCCCTCGTCGGGATGAGCTTCATCCGGTGATCCGGCCGCATTGACTTCTCTCTCCGCGCCTTATAAATTATGCCTATGAATGAACCCCTCCGGCGGGGAGATCTGTCGCAGATCCCGTTCCCCAGGGTCCTCTCCGAGATCTGGCGGAAGCAGCTTTCGGGCAGGCTCACGGTCCGGGCGGCCACCGGCGCGAAAACGTTTCTCTTCGAGCGGGGGGCCTTGGCCGTCGGGCGGGACGGGTTTCCGGAAAAGGAATTTCTCCGCTTCCTCCTCACCTCGGGCGAGGCGGATCTGATCAGCCTGGCCCACGCGGAGGAATACGCCCAGGAGAAGGGGGTTTCCGCTGTCCGCTCTCTCCTCGAAATCCCTCTGTTCGAGCCCCGGCGCGTCTGGGAGCTTCTCGAAGCGTTCATGAGGGAGGAGGCCTGCTCTTTGTTCGACCGGGCCGAGGGAGATTTCGCGTTCGAGCCGAGCGACGGGCCTCCGGGACCGCTCTATATCAGGGAGATCCCCCTGGCCGGGATCGTGCTGGACGGGGTGCGGAGGATGGGCAATTTCGACATCATCGCCAAGCAGCTCCCCGCCGACATCGACGCCATCCAGAGCTTCTCCCCTCACCGCCCCGAACTCTTGGAGCTGACGCCCCACGAACGATACCTCTTGGAAGTCCTCGGCACAGCGAAGACGCTGGCCGAGATCTACGAGGCGAGCGACCTCGGCAAACGGGAAACTCAGAGGGTCCTGTTCGTCTTTCTTTGTCTGGGGCTGGCCGGTCCGCGCCCTCTTAAACCCAAGACGGGCCGGATTCAGGCCGAGATGTCCCTGGCCGACATGGACAAGCTCTTCGGAATCTTCAACGCCAAGTGCTCCGCGATCTTCAAGTACATCTCGAAAGAGATCGGGCCGGTGGCCCTGAGCCTGGTGCGGAACTCCCTCGAAGACATCCGGGGACGCCTGGACCCGACCTTTCAGGGCTTTGAGCTCGCCGAGGACGGCCACATCGAGCTCAAGTCCTTCCTCAAGACAAGCATGAACTTCATCGGCGACGAGACCCGGCGGAGCGTCCTCAAGAGCATGGACGAGATCCTCGTGGCCGAGGTCCTGGCCGTTAAGCGGACCCTCGGTTCCGGCCACGAGTCGGCCCTCGTCAAGAGCCTGGAGAGGATCGGAGAGCTCCCTTGAAGAGAAAACAGCTGCTGGCCATGCTCATTCTCGTCAGCCTCATCGGCCTCTGGCTTCTGATTAAAATTGCAACCTGAGATCCGGAACATCGTCATCGTCCTCGGCCCGACGGGCGTGGGCAAGAGCCGCGCCGCGGTGACCCTAGCCCTGAGGTTCGGGGGGGAGATCATCAACGGCGATTCTATCCAGGTCTACCGGGGGTTCGATATCGGAACGGACAAGCCCACGGCCGCGATGCGGCGGGGCGTCCCCCACCATCTGATTGACGCGGTGGATCCCGGCTTTCAGTTCACGGCGGCGGATTTCATCCGCGAGGCCCTCGAAGCCGCCCGGGAGATCGCCGGGCGCGGGCGCCTGCCGATCGTCGTCGGCGGGACGGGGCTCTATCTCAAGGCCCTCGTCGAGGGCCTTTTCCCGGGGCCGGGCCGGAACCCCGCTCTCCGGGCGGCGCTCGAGGCGGAGGCCCGGCAAAAGGGCCTCGAGGCGCTTTTCCGCAAGCTTCAGGAAGTCGATCCGTCCTACGCCCGTGCCATCCGGAGCCGCGACCGCATCCGGATCATCCGAGCCCTCGAAGTGTACCGGACCACCGGCCGGCCTCTGTCCGAGCATTTCCGACAGACGGTCCCGCCGGCCGCGGGATCCAACATCGTTAAGATCGGCCTCGCACTCGAGCGCGAGGCCCTGTACAGCCGGATCGAAGAGCGCGTCGACCGGATGTTCGAGCGCGGCCTTGCGGAGGAAGTCCGGGGCCTGATCGCGAAGGGCGTGGCCGAGGACTCGCCGCCTTTCCGAGCCCTGGGCTACCGGCACGTGCTCAGCCTTATCCGCGGAGAGATCTCCGAGGACGAAGCACGGGCCCGTACCAAACGGGACACCCGCCGCTACGCCAAGAGGCAGACCACCTGGTTCCGGAAGATGCCGGGGGTGGCCTGGTTTTCCCCTGACGACCTATCGGGTCTTGAGAGTTATCTCCAAAACCATTTACAATAGGAGCGATGGAAAGAGCCCTCCTCATCAACGTGGCCACGACCCGTCAGGAGAAGGACGAGGCCGAGGAGTCCATGCAGGAACTGGCCGGCCTGGCGAAGGCGGCGGGAGCGGAGGTCGCCCAGATGATCTTCCAGGTCCGGCCCCGGATCAACCCGAGATATTTCGTCGGCGAAGGGAAGGCGGCGGAAATCGCCGGCGCCCGCGGCCAGCTCGAGGCGGACCTGGTCATCTTCGATCACAACCTCTCCCCCACACAGCAGAGGAACCTCGAGGACCGTATCCGGGTCAAGGTCATCGACCGCACGCAGATCATTCTGGACATCTTCGCCCAGAGGGCCCGGACGAACGAAGGGAAGCTCCAGGTCGAGCTGGCCCAGCTCGATTACCTCCTTCCGCGCCTTCGGGGACGCGGCCCCGGGCTGACGCAGCAGGGCGCCGGCATCGGGACGCGGGGCCCCGGCGAAAAGAAGCTCGAAGAGGACCGCCGGCGGATCCGGGACCGGATCACGAAGATCAAAAGGGACATCGCGAGCCTCGAGAAAAGGCGCTCGAGCCAACGCGAGAGCCGCCGCAAGAGCCCGGTGCCGACGGTATCCCTCGTCGGTTATACAAGTGCGGGGAAATCCACCCTCTTCAATCATCTGACCGAGGAGCGAAGATACACGTCCGCCAACCTCTTTGCGACTCTCGACCCCCTCCTCCGCCGGGTATCCTACTCGGACGGCGTCTCATTTTTCCTTTCAGATACCGTCGGTTTCATCAAGAAGCTTCCGGTGGAGCTTGTCACGTCGTTCCGGGCCACGCTGGAGGAGGTCCGGGAAGCAGACTGCATCTGCCAGGTCATCGATGTCACTTCACCGTATTCCCAGAGCCACCTCGAGGCCGTCGAGTCGATCCTGAAGGACATCGGCGCGGGCGAGGTCCCCGTCCTGAAGGTCCTCAACAAGATCGACCTTCTTCCCGAAGCGGAGCGGGAGCTCATCCTCCGGAGGAACGAGGATGCCGGGTCCCGAACGATCGCGCTATCGGCGAAGACGGGGCAAGGCGTGCCCAATCTCCTCGGCAAGCTCAGGAGCATCCTGTTCCGGGACCACCGGCTCTACTATCTCCAGATCCCCAACGACCGTCCTGAGGTCTCAGACTCCCTTGCCCGCCTGTCCCTGATCCTGAAAAAGAGGGAGAACAGCCGCTGCCTGGAATTCAAGGTCATGGCCGACCCTGCGGCCATCGTCGGGTTTCTGCCCTATCTCGATCAAGGAGATCCCTGGTGAAAAAGAGTCCCGTCGTCGGCCTCCTCGCGCTTTTCGGGCTTATCGGGACATGGTCCTGCGCGACGGTCCATCCGACTCCCCCGTCCTTTTATATCGGAGACATCCCGTATTCCGTGTCGACTCAGCTAAGCCTCGATGATAGGATCGCCGCCGAGGAGGCCTGGAAGGATCTTCGGGAGGGGCGGGCGGATGATGCCAGGAAGATCTTCCTCCGGCTCGGCCAGGCGAGCCCTCTTTACGGAGTAGGGTTGGGATACGCTCAGTTCGCCCTGGGGGACCTGGAGGGCGCCGCGGCATCGTTCAAGGCGTCGATCGAGCGCTTCCCCGACATGACCCCGGCCCATATCGGGCTCGCCCAGATCTTCGAAGCCCAGGGGCAAAAGGATGAGGCCTTCACCCAGTACCGCGAGGTTCTCAGGAGCGAGCCGGGAAGCCGCTGGGCCAAGCCCCGCTTCGAAAAGCTCCGGAACGAGCTCGTCGAGCAGGCTTACGCTGAGGCCCGGGCCGCCCAGGCCGCCGGAAACCGGGACGGCCAGAAGAAAGCCCTCTTGAGGGTCCTTTTTTACGCCCCCGAATCCGCCGGGGCCCATCTCGAGCTGGCCCGGATCTACGGAGAAGAGAGGAGTCCGGCCAACCGACTCGTCCATCTCAAAGCCGCCTACGAAGCCAAGCCGGGCGACAGGGCTGTCCTGCAGGCGTACGCGGACGAGCTCTACAAATCGGGGGATTTCGGCCGGAGCCTGGATCTGTACGAGAAACTCGCCGACCTTGAGCCCCAGGACAAGGACCTCGCCGCCCGGATCCAAGACCTCAAGAACAAGCTCGGCGTCGTCGAGCTCCCCAGCCAATACGGCCTCATCCCGGCCCAGGATGCCGTCACCCGGGAGGACCTCGCCGCCCTGATCGCCGTCAAGTTCAAAGACTTCTTCAGGGTGCCGGCCCAGGCCACAGAGATCCTCGTGGACATCAGCACCTCCTGGGCCCAGAAGTTCATCGTTGAGGTCGCCTCCCGCAACGTCATGAGCGTCTACGACAACCACACGTTCCAGCCCTCGAGGATCATCAACCGGGCCGAGATGGCGGACACGGTCTCCCGGCTCGTCGCGTTCCTCGAAGGGAAAGGCGTCAAGTTCGTGCCCGTTCTCGAAACGCGGAAAATCCAGATCGCCGACGTTTCGCCGGACAACTTTTATTATGAGCCGATACTCAGGGTCGTCTCCCTCCAGATCATGGTTCTGTCTCCTGACCGGATGTTCGCGCCGGAGAAGACCCTCACGGGCCGGGAGGCGGCCTCAATCCTGGACCTGGCTTTGGTGCTGGCCAAATGAGTTCCGAAGGCGCGGAGTTTGGGATGCCGGAGAGCCGCATGAGCCGAGCGGTGGACGAAGACGAGCGCAGCTCCGAGGTCTTCACGCTTCCCAACATCCTGTCTCTCACCCGGATCCTGCTCGCGCCGGTCTTCGTCTGGTCGGCGGTCCGGCATCGGCCGTGGCTCGCTTTCGGGATTTTCCTGCTGGCCGGAGCGACGGACGCTCTCGACGGGTTCACCGCCCGCAAGTTCCGCCTCAAGACCCACCTCGGCCTGTGGCTGGACCCCCTGGGGGACAAAGTCCTCATGACGGCGGCCTTCGTCGTGATGGCGTTTCCCCAATGGAGCGCACCGAACAGCCTTCCCCTCTGGCTGCCCGTCATCTGCATCGGCCGCGACGTCTTGATCGCCGTCGGCGTGCTCGTTTACAACAGCATCAAGGGCCGGACGACGTTCAAGCCGTCATTGCTGGGGAAAGCCAGCACGATCTGCCAGGTCGGCACGCTGCTCCTGGTGCTCCTCCTCAACGGCCTGGGGCAACCCTGGCCTGTTCTGATCTGGCTCTACGCTCTGACGGCCGTCCTGACGGGCCTCGCCGGAATCCAATACATCATCCAAGGAATCCTGAGGTTCTTCCGGGCGCGGCCGGCGGCCAAGGCCGCGGCCGGGCGGGGACCGCTTCCGCCCTTGCTTTTTTAAGGGGCCGTGCTATCATGGCGGCCAGACCCGGCATGGAGGAGAGTGCCCATGACCGAAGCTAGGATCTTTGAGAAGCTATTCCGGAGGATCACCGAGTTCCGCGACGAGATGGTCGACCTCCAGATCCGGCTCTGCGCCATTCCTGCCATCGCCCCCGCAAGCGGCGGCGAAGGCGAGGCCAAGAAGGCCGAGTTCCTCCAGAACTACCTCAACCAGAACGGCTTCGAGGGAATCACCCTGATCAAGGCGCAGGACCTCGACGCGCCGGCCGGATACCGGCCCAATATCCTGGCCTACTACAAAGGCCGGAGTTCGGCCCGAACGATCTGGGTCATGACCCACATGGACGTCGTGCCGCCGGGGGAGTTCTCCCAGTGGGACGGAAATCCCTATCAGGCCTGGGTCCAGAAAGGACGGATCTACGGCCGCGGCGTGGAGGATAATCAGCAGGACATGGTCGCGTCCCTGTTCGCCGTGAAGGCTTTCCAGGCCGAGAGCGTGCTCCCGGCTTACGATATCGGGATCGCCCTCGTCGCGGACGAGGAGACCGGGAGCCTCAAAGGGATCGACTACGTTCTCCAGCACCACCAGACCTTCCGTCAACAGGATTTGATCATCGTCCCGGACGCGGGCAACGAGAAAGGGACGATGATCGAGGTCGCCGAAAAAAGCCTCCTCTGGCTCAAGTTCAAGACGCTGGGAAAGCAGGCTCACGGGTCGACGCCGGAGAAGGGGATCAACAGCTTCAAGGCGGCCAGCTTCTTCATCACGGCGCTCAACCGCCTGTACAATTTCTTCCCCCAGCGGGAGAAGCTGTTCGACCCCCCGCTGTCGACCTTCGAGCCGACCAAAAAGGAAAGGAACGTCCCCAATATCAACACGATCCCGGGCGAAGACGTGTTCTACATGGACTGTCGGATCCTTCCGAAGTACAAGGTCGCCGACGTCGAGAAGCGCATCCAGTCGATCGCCGCGGGGATCGAGAAGAGGTTCCGGGTGAAGATCGAGATCGGCATCGAACAGAAAGCGCCGGCGGCCCCCCCCACGCCGGTCCAGGCGCCCGTCGTCAGGGCCCTGAAAAAAGCCGTCAAGTCCGTTTACAGGAAAGAGGCCCGGGCCATGGGGATCGGCGGCGGCACGGTCGCGGCCTTGTTCCGCAGGGCCGGCTTCCACGCCGCCTGCTGGTCGAAGCTCGACGAAACGGCTCACGAGCCCAACGAATACTGCATCATCGACAACATGGTGGGCGACGCCAAGGTCTTCGCCCACGTCTTCTTGCAGGATCAGGAATAGACCCTCTGGATGCGCCGGGCGACGCGGATCGTGTTGATGTGGATCGCCACCGTGTCCTCGATCTCCCGGGCATAGCCGCCCGCCAGAACGACGGCCACCGGGAGGCGGCGGCGGCGGGCGTTCTCCAAGACGAAGCGATCCCGCTCTTTCAATCCCTCCTTCGTCAGCCGTAAGCCCCCCAGCTGGTCATTTTCGTAGGGGTCCGCTCCTGCTAGATAGATGATCAGCTCGGGGCGGAATTCGTCGTAAATCGGCGGCAGGTGGGTTCTGAGCTCCTGGAGATACTTGCTCTCATCGTCTCCCGCCCAGAGACCCACATCCAGGCTCCCGGGCGGCTTTTCCGAGGGGTAAACGTCCATCTGGTGGATGGAGAACGTGAAGACATCCTCGCGGCGGGCGAAGATGGCGGCCGTTCCGTTGCCCTGATGGAGGTCGCAATCAACGATCATCACCTTCCGGGCTCTTTTCTCCTCGATCATCTTCTCCACGGCCACGGCCACGTCGTTGAGGAGGCAGAAGCCCTCGCCGTGATCGCGGAAGGCGTGATGGAACCCCCCGCCGATATGGAAGGCCATCCCGTCTTCCAGGGCCCGGCGCGCGGCGAGGACCGTGCCCCCGACCGACAGCAGGGCGAACCGCACGAGCTCCGGCGAGAAACGCAGTTCCATGGCCTGTATCTCGTCGGGCCGGAGCGTCCCCGCCTTCAAATGGTTGAGGTATCTCGCCGTATGAACCAGGAGAATGTCCTCGTCCTGAGCCGGCCGGGGCCGGAGGAAATCGTCCTTGCGGGCGCCCATGGACAGGAGGTTCTCGTAAACGAGGCGGTATTTCTGGAGGGGGAAGACGTGCTTCCCCGTATCGAACATCCAGTACTCGTTGCTGTAGACGAGCTTGAAAGGAAAACGCCGGCCGATGACCGAACGCAGGAGGCCGACGAGCTCGCCCATGGAACGCCTCACGTGGCGGTCATCTGGGCTATCGGGACGTCCTCCCGGCCCTTGCCGCCTTCTTCGCCGGCCGGCGCCGCGGAGCGCCTTTCCGGGCCGGCCCATTCTTTTGCCCCGGACGGCGCGACGCTGGCGGGTTGAGCAGCGCCGCGCGGGCGGCCGCCAGGCGGGCGATGGGCACGCGGAACGGCGAACAGCTGACGTAGTCCAGCCCCATCGTGTGGCAGAACTCGATGCTCGATGGCTCTCCGCCGTGCTCGCCGCAGATGCCGATCTTGAGGCCTGGCCGCGTCCGGCGGCCCTTCTCCACGGCCATGCGCATGACCTCGCCGACCCCGTCCCGGTCGATGACCTCGAACGGGTCCTTGGCGTAGATCTCCCTCGCGACATACGGAACGAGGAACCGCCCGGCGTCGTCCCGGCTCACCCCGAGGGTCGTCTGAGTCAGGTCGTTCGTGCCGAAGCTGAAGAACTCGGCTACGGTCGCGATCTCGTCGGCAGTGACCGCGCCGCGCGGGATCTCGATCATCGTGCCGACGTGATAGGTGAACCGGACGCCCTGCGCCTTCATGACGGCCTGGGCCGTCCGACGGACGATCCGCTCCTGGTCGGCCAGCTCCTTGACGTGGCCGACGAGCGGGATCATGACCTCGGGCTCGACGGCGATGCCGCGCTTTTTCGTGGCGGCGGCCGCCTCGAAGATGGCCCGGGCCATCATCTCCGTAATCTCGGGATAGATGATGCCCAGCCGGCAGCCGCGGAACCCCAGCATGGGATTGAACTCCTTCAGCGACTCGACACGCTCCCTGACCTTCTCGTAGGACAGGCCCATTTCGGCGGCGAGGGCCCGCTGTTCCGGCTCCTCGTGGGGCAGGAACTCGTGGAGCGGCGGGTCGATCGTCCGGATGGTCACCGGACGGCCGTTCATGACCTCGAAGATGCCCTGGAAGTCCGCGCGCTGGAGCGGCAGCAGCTTGGCAAGGGCGGCCCGCCGCTGTTCGGCCGTATCGGCCAGGATCATCTCTCGCATCGGGCCGATCTTCCCCTCGCCAAAGAACATGTGCTCCGTGCGGCAGAGCCCGATGCCTTCCGCGCCGAAGGCGACCGCGTTCCTCGCCTGGTCCGGCTGGTCGGCGTTCGTCCGGATCTTGAGCCGCCGGGATTTGTCGGCCCACTCCATCACCTCCGCGAACGTCTGATAGACGGGGGAGCGGGCCGGATCGAGGGTCTTCTCGATCAGAACCCGGAGTACTTCCGACGGCCGCGTGTTGATCCGTCCCTCCAGGACCTGTCCGGTCGTCCCGTCGATGGAGATCCAATCACCCTCATGGAGGACGCGTCCGCGGACGGTCATCTCGCGCCTGCCGTAATCGATGACCAGCTCGCCGCAGCCGGCGACGCAGACCTTACCCATCTGACGGGCCACGAGGGCGGCGTGCGACGTCATGCCGCCGCGCGCCGTCAGGATGCCCTCGGCTGCGCTCATGCCCTTGATGTCTTCCGGCGATGTCTCGATCCGGGCGAGGATGACCGGCTCGCGGCTTCGGGCACGCGCCTCGGCGTCCGCAGAGTTGAACACGAGCCGGCCGGCGGCCGCGCCCGGGCCGGCGTTCAATCCCCTGGCTAGCAGGCGGCCGCTCTTGACTGCCGCGTCCTTCTCGGCCGGGTCGAAGACCGGGCGGAGGAGCTGGTTCAACTGGTCGGGCTCAATACGGGTCAGCGCCTCCTTCTCCGCGATGAGCTTCTCGCCGACCATGTCGACGGCGATCCGGATGGCGGCGAAAGCCGTCCGCTTCCCGACGCGGCACTGAAGCATGTACAGCTTCCCCTGCTGGATGGTGAACTCGATGTCCATCATGTCCCGGAAGTTCTTCTCCAGGACGCGGCGGATTCTCTCGAGCTGGGCATAGGCGCCGGGGACGTCCTTGTCCAGGCGGGCGATCGGAAGCGGCGTCCGGATGCCGGCAACCACGTCCTCGCCCTGGGCGTTCATCAGATACTCACCGTAGAACGTGTTCTCGCCCGTGGCCGGATCCCGGGTGAAAGCGACGCCGGTGCCGGAGTCATTGCCCATGTTCCCGAAGACCATAAGCTGGACGTTGACCGCCGTTCCCCAGGATTCGGGAATGTTGTAGAGCTTCCGGTAGGCGACGGCGCGCTCGTTCCTCCAGGAGTCGAAGACGGCGCCGATCGCGCCCCACAGCTGCTTCACGGGGTCTTCGGGGAATACGTGCCCCGTCCTGTCCTTGATGACCCCTTTGAACTGGGCTACGAGGTCTTTCAGGTCGTCGGCTGTGAGATCTGTGTCGCCGCCGAGGCCCCGTTCCCGCTTCTTCGCCTCGATGATGGCCTCGAACGGGTCGATGTCGTCTTTATTGACGGGCTTCAGCCCGAGCACGACGTCGCCGTACATCTGGACGAACCGCCGGTAGGAATCGTAGCCGAAGCGGGGATTCCCCGTCTTGGCAATGAGGCCGGCCACTGTCTTGTCGTTGAGTCCGAGGTTGAGGATGGTGTCCATCATGCCCGGCATCGAGGCCCGGGCGCCGGAGCGCACGGACACGAGGAGGGGATCGGCGGGATCGCCGAAACGTCGGCCGACGGTTGTTTGGAGCTTCCGCAAATTCTTCTCGATCTCCCGCCGCACGGCGTCGGGGATCCTTTTCCTGTTACCGTTGTACAAGGCGCAGACCTGGCTCGAAACCGTGAAGCCGGGCGGAACGGGCAGGCCGATCCCATCCATCTCCGCCAGATTGGCCCCCTTCCCGCCGAGTATGTCCTTCATCTCCTTGTTGCCCTCGGCCCTTCCGCCGCCGAAGAAATAAACGCATTTATTGCTCATGGAGTGCTCCTGAAGACATGCCAGGATAATTCAAGCAATATACTCGCAACGGGCTGAAAATTCAAACCGCCTGTTGCCGGGCCGGCCCTCCGGTTCAGGGAAACAGCGTCCGGTATTTCTCGAGTCCCGCCTTGAAGACCCCGACGGCTTCTTGGAGGTCCTTCTCGTTGATGACGTAGGCGATGCGGATCTCGTCGGTCCCGAGGTTCGGGGTGGAGTAGAACCCCGGCCCCGGGGCGACCATCACCGTCTTCCCGTCCAGCGAGAATTCCGAAAGCATCCAGACGGCGAAATGCTCGGCGTCCTTCACGGGCAGCCGGATGATGACATAAAACGCGCCCTGGGGGCGGCGGATGATGAGCCCCGGGACGTCTTTCAGACCCTCGTAGAGGACGTCGCGGCGCCTTTGGTATTCTTCGCGGACGGGCTGAAAATAGCTCATGGGCATCTCGTAGGCCGCCCGAGCGGCCATCTGCTCGACCGAGGGCGGGCAGAGCCGCGCCTGGGCGAACTTGAGGGCCGACTGGTAGACCCCGTCGTTTCGCGTGATGATCATCCCGATGCGCGCGCCGCAGCAACTGTAGCGCTTGGAGATACTGTCTACGACGATGACACGGTCCTCGATGTCCTCGTATTCGAGGACGCTTTTATGCTGCAGGCCGTCATAGACGAACTCCTTGTAGACCTCGTCCCCGATCAGGAAGAGATCGTGCTTTTTCACCAGGCCGACGACCCGCTCCAGCTCCCCCGGCATATAGACGGTCCCGGTGGGGTTGTTTGGGGAGCAGACCAGGATGGCCCGTGTCTTGGGCGTGATCTTGGCTTCGATCGCGGCGGTCTCCGGAAGGCGGAACCCGTCTTCGACCCGCAGAGGGAGCGGGACGATGCGGACTCCGGCGAACGAGGCGTAGCCGTTGTAGTTCGTATAATAGGGTTCCGGGATGATGATCTCGTCGCCCGAGTCGGCCACAACGGAGAACGCGAAGTGAATGGCCTCGGACCCGCCCGTCGTGATGATGACGTTGTCCGCTTCGAGGGGAATTCGGTAATTCCCGAAATAGCGGGCCACGGCCTGGCGGAGGTCGAGAAAGCCCTGGGCCGGGCCGTAGCTCAGGACCGGGCCGCGATAGCTGCAGAACGTGTCGAGGACGACCTGGGGGGTCGGGATATCCGGGTCGCCGATGTTCAGGTGGAAGATCTTGATCCCCTTGGCCAGCGTCCGGTCGGCGAACGGTTTCAGCTTCCGGATCGGGGACGCCTGGATCTCGCGGCCTCTTTTCGATACTTGCATGGATGAGTCCTTCCGCTTATGAATCGCCTCATTATAGAGTATTTCCCGCCCCCGCCGCAATATCGCCGGCCGGAGCGCAGCGTCCGAATCAGGGGCGCAGGAGATGGGCCGGACGTGATCGATAGGCTCCCTTTTCTATTGCGGAACGCCCGTGATTCTGCTATTTTTGTCCAAACACGGAGTAAGAGCCGAAGCCATGGCAATTGACCGGAGCGCTCGCGTCCTGACCGCCCTGAGCTGGGGGGATTATCATCTGCTGGGCATCGAGACCGCCGCGCTCGGCCGGACCGCCCGCCCCGGCCAGTTCGTCATGGTCAAGGTGTCCCCGGCGCCTTTTCCCCTCCTCCGCAGGCCCCTGAGCGTCCATGACGCCGGCCCCTCGGGGATCGAGCTGTTCTTCAAGGTCACCGGAGTCGGGATGGACATCCTGGCCCGGAAGAGGCCCGGCGATACCGTGGACCTCCTCGGCCCGCTCGGCAAGGGCTTCACCGTCACAGCAGAGCTCAGAGGAAAACGGGCCTGCCTGGTCGGCGGCGGCCGCGGCATCGCCCCGCTGTACTTTCTGGGGCGGGAACTCAAGGTCGCCGGCGCCCAGGTCACCGTCCTCTACGGCGGGCGCACGATCCAGGATCTACCCCTAAGGGGGAAGTTCGAGACGGCCGGCCTCCCCCTCCTCTGCGCGACTGACGATGGTTCCTTCGGCTTCAAGGGGCTCGTCACGGAAAGCCTCGAGCGCTTTCTTGAGCGGGAGCCGGCCGATGTCCTCTTCGCCTGCGGACCCGACCCGATGATGCGCACAGTTTCCGAACACGCCGGGCGGAGGCGGATCCCTTGCGAATTCTCCCTGGAATCCATGATGGGCTGCGGCATCGGCGCCTGCTGGGGCTGCGTTCACCGCATCAGGGACGAAGGCGGCGACGGCTGGGTCAAGATCTGCGAGGAGGGGCCCGTGTTTCGCCGAGACCGGATCATGTGGACGGAATGACGGCCATGGCGGACCTTGAGATCGACCTGGGATTCCTGAAACTCAAGAACCCCGTGATCGCGGCCAGCGGCACCTTCGGCTACGGGCTCGAATTCGAGCCCTATCTGGCGCTCGACAAGCTCGGCGGGTTCGTGGTCAAAGGGCTCTACTTCGATCCCCGGGAGGGGAACCCGCCTCCCCGTCTTGTCGAAACCCCGAGCGGCTTGATCAACGCCATCGGTCTCCAAGGCGTCGGGGTCCGGGCGTTCTCGGAGAAAGTTCTCCCCCGCCTCCGCGGATACGGCACGGCCGTCATCGTCAACGTGTGCGGGGCCGACGACGACGAGTACGTATCCGTCGTCGAGTTCCTCGAGAAACAGGACGGCATCGCGGCCTACGAGCTCAACATCTCCTGCCCGAACGTCAAGCAGGACGGCGCCTGTCCCGCCCTCTCACCGGAGCCGACGTTCAAGCTCATCAGGCGGATCAAGGCGGCCGCGCGCCGCCCGGTCATCACCAAGCTTTCGCCCAACGTTACGAACATCGTCGAGATCGCCCAAGCCGCCGAGGAAGCCGGGACCGACGGGATCTCGCTCGTCAATACGTTCCTGGCCATGGCCGTCGACATCGAAACGCGCCGGCCGCGGCTGGCCAATGTCTTCGGCGGCCTCAGCGGGCCGGCCATCCGGCCCATCGCCCTAAGAATGGTCTATCAGGTCGCCTCCCGCGCCCGGGTTCCCGTCATCGGCATGGGCGGGATCATGACCGGCGGGGACGCCGTCGAGTTTCTGATGGCGGGGGCCGCGGCCGTCGAAGTGGGAACGGCCAACTTCGTGGATCCCGATGCCTGCGTCCGCATCATCCGCGAGATCGATGACTGGTGCGGGGCGCACGCCGTCGACCGGATCCGGAACATCATCGGGACGCTCAGGACGCCGCGGGAGGCGTGACGAAAAAGGCGCCGGGCCTCACGCCCGGCGGGAGGATGAGCGCATGAACAGCGACAGCCGCGGCCGGATCATCATCGCCCTCGACGTTCCCAGCAAGGAGGAAGGCCTGGCCCTTGTCAGTCGCCTCCGCGAGGCCCGGACCTTCAAGGTCGGACTCGAACTCTTCACGGCCGAAGGGCCGGCGCTCTTCAGAAAGCTCAAGGCCCTGCGCAAAGATGTCTTCCTGGACCTGAAGCTCCACGACATCCCCAACACGGTGGCCGGAGCCGTCCGGTCGGCCTTTCGCCACGGCGTCCAGATGATGACCATCCATACATCGGGAGGCCGGGAGATGATGGCGCGGGCCGTGGAGACGGCCCGGCAAGTCTCGGAGGAGCTCCGCCGCCCGAAGCCGGTCCTCCTCGGGGTGACGGTCCTGACCAGCTTAAAGGAAGCTGACCTCAAAGAGATCGGCGTCGCCGCCCCCGTCGCCAACCAGGTCCTGCGCCTGGCCGGCCTAGCCCGCTCCGCCGGCATGGACGGCGTCGTTTGCTCGCCCCAGGAGATCGAGATTTTGAGGAAGGAATTCGGGCGCGATTGGGTGATCGTCACGCCGGGGATCCGGCCGCTCTGGGCCGCCGCCCAGGATCAGAAACGCATCATGACCCCCGCGGAAGCGGTGGCCAAAGGGGCGGATTATCTCGTCATCGGGCGCCCGATCACGGCCGCGCCCTCCCCCGAGGAGGCCTTCCTCAGGGTCGTCGGCGAGCTCGATCAGGCGTGAAGCCTGACAGCGAAAAGCCAGCTGAGGATCAGCCCGAAGACCAAGGCGAGAACGACCACGACGACGATGCTGATGACCATGTAGCCCAGGACCTTGTCACGGGGCGTCTCCATCATCGGGGCCTGGAAACCGAGATAGAGGATATAGAGGCCGTACAGGCTGGCCAGTATGGTCAGGATCCCCAGGACCGGGAAGATGTACAGGATGCCCGCCACCCAGCCCGGCGTCATGCAGTAGACGGCGAGTTTCATGGCGTTCGTCATGTTCTGAAGCGACGAGAAATTCGGCGCCAGGGCGTTGACGATGACGGCGAAGAAATAAACCGTCGCCAGGGAGAACACATAGGCGAGAACAGCGTTCGCCAGGGCTCGTCCGATCCCCCAGTGGTAGAGGCCGATGAAGGGGATCCGCTGACCGACGAGGAGATGGCCGATAAACTGGGCCGCGGCCGGGATCGCTGCCAGCACCATGGCATAGGACGTAAAGAGTTCGGTTTCGGTCGTCGGCTCGGCCTTGATCTTGGCCCACTCCTCCTTCGGCCGGATAAGAATTCCCTCAACCCTCTGCACCAAGTCCATAGCACCCTCCTCCTCGAGATGAAGCCATGATAGCCTTTCCGAGAGGAGGTTGTCAATGAACCCCGGGGCCCGGCCGCATTTGAAGACGGCGGCCTCGCGGGTGGGATTTGGAGGCGCGGGTCGGACTCGAACCGACGAATAAAGGTTTTGCAGACCTCTCCCTTAGCCTCTTGGGTACCGCGCCCTCGTTCGGTCCGGTCTCCGGAAGGGTGGCATGGAGCGGGCGATGGGACTTGAACCCACGACCTTCTGCATGGCAAGCAGACGTTCTACCACTGAACTACGCCCGCTCGTTGGTTTATTTCGGAGAAACGGCACGCCCTAAACTAGCAGAAATCCCCACCCCTGTCAATCGATGATCCCCGGCCGGCAGAGAGAGCCGCTCCGCCCCCGGCTGACTGGGGAGAGGCAGCCGGGCCTAGCGCGCGGTATTGAGCTGGACTTCGTCCCCGATAGCCACGTTCTCCCTACAGGACAGGACTTTGACCGTCGCCGTGGCGCCGCGGACGTCGATGATGATCAGGCTGCCGACGGCCTCCCGGGGGAGATTCGGCTTCGCCCGGTGGAAGACGGTGAGCTGGTCGCCGATCTGGACGCACTGCTGGCGGCCCATGTTGATCAGGGCCCACTGCCCGGATCCGGCCAGACGAAGCTCCTGGTCGACGTAGATAACGTTCCCTTTCTTGCTGGCGTTCGGGTCCATCTGGCTGTAGCCCTTGTCTTTTCCGATCTCGCCTTCCTGCTCCTCGTACGGGATGAGATAGTCGCCGACATTGACCGCCCAGCAGGCCCTCTCGATCCGCGCCACCGCCATCTTGTCTTCAAGCCGGATGATCCTGGCCTTAGCTAGGTGACGGGCTACGGTTCCATAAAGGGGAACCTTATCTTCAAGCCCGATGATCTGGAAGAGCTGGCCGATCTCGAGGCCGTCGGCCTGCCCCTTGTTGAGGTAGATGAGATCCGCGTCGGCCAGATTATCCTTCTCGTTCATCCGCTCCGACCCGATGATGCGCAGGTCGGGAAGCGCCTTGCCCTCCTCCTGCATATAGAAAGAGCAATAGAGGTCGGTATCGGTGATCATCTGGTAGGTCTCTTCGAAAATCTTGGCCTTCTGAATCTGATCCTGGGCATACGTGCGGCCTGGCACGAGCAGCACGAACGCGACGACGGCAAAGCCGAGAAGACCCAAGGAGATTCCTTTCCGGTTTGTCATGATCACACCTCTTGGCCGATGGCGTTCCACTTGGCGTTATTATAAGGACCCCTCCGGGACACTGTCAATACAAAGTTCCGCCGCCGTACAGGAACAGGCGGCCGGCCCGGCCCCGGAAGCGTTCCTTCGTGCGTCATAGACAAAAGCCCGCGACTTATACTAGAATAATTTGCCTCAGTTTTTTAGTCGCGCCGAGGGACCCGATGTCCAAAAAAATCGTCGTCGGCCTGATTTTCGGGGGGCGCTCCGCCGAGCACGAGGTGTCCCTGGCCTCGGCGGAGGCCATCCACAGGAACCTGGACAAGGCGAAATTTGACGTCCGCTCGCTCTACGTCACGAAGGCCGGGCTCTGGAAGGTCGTCGCCGCGCCGTCATCGAACCCGAAGAGACTATCGCCGGGCCGGGTCTTTCCCTTGCTCCCCTGGGACGTCCGCGGCCTGCGGCGCGCCCTCCGGGCCGATATCTACTTCCCCGTCCTGCACGGTCCGTTCGGCGAAGACGGGACTATCCAGGGCCTTCTCGAAATGGGCGGGGTCCCCTATGTCGGAGCGGGCGTTCTGGGCTCGGCGCTGGGCATGGACAAGGTCATCTCCAAGACCCTTTTCCGGGCGGGGGGGCTTCCTGTCGTCCCCTGGCTCGCCTTCGATGAGCGGGACTGGCGGACGGGGCGCCGGGTAGTCCTGCGGCGGATCCGGGCCGAGTTCGGCCTGCCCGTCTTCGTCAAACCGTCCAACCTCGGCTCGAGTGTCGGCATCAGCAAGGTCACGGACCGGCGCCGGATAGAAGCCGCCCTGGAGAGGGCCTTCCGGTACGACACGAAAGTCCTCGTCGAGAGGGGCATCGCCGGCCGCGAGCTCGAGTGCAGCGTCCTCGGCGGCGCCCCGCCCGAAGCCTCGCTGCCGGGACAGATCATCCCCTACCGGGAATTCTATGACTACCGGGACAAGTACCTCGACGGGAAGACGACGTTCGTGATTCCCGCCGCCCTGCCCCGGCCGACGACCGAGAGGATCCGCCAGCTGGCCGTCCGGGCGTTCCTGGCCTTGGAGGTGTCGGGGATGGCCCGCGTGGATTTTTTTCTCGAGGACGGCACGAACCGCCTGTTCGTCAACGAGCTCAACACGATCCCGGGCTTCACGGCCATCAGCATGTACCCCAAGCTCTGGGAGGCGAGCGGCCTTCCCTTCCCCCGGCTCCTGGAGAGGCTGATCCGGCTCGGATTCGAGCGGCAGCGGTCGCGAAAAGCCTGTGTCGAGAGGGACCCGGGATGAGGGTCCTCGGGATAGACTACGGAGACCGGAATGTCGGCCTCGCCCTGAGCGATCCCCTCCTGATCACGGCTCAGCCGCACGGGACTTACAAGCTCACCGGCCGGCACGAGGAAGACCGCAGGTTCTTTCAGGACCTCATTTCCCGCTGGGACATCCAGGAGATCGTGATCGGCGACCCGCTCCGCATGGACGGCAGCTCGGGGACGCGGGCCGAGAAAACGCGTCAGTTCGCGGCCTGGCTCAGAGAAGCCGTGCAGAAGCCCGTTTTCTTTCTCGACGAGCGCCTGACGACCCGCGAAGCCCTCCACCTCCTGCAGGGCCAGAACTTCCGGGGCGCGAAGAAAAAACGTTGGGAGGACCAAGTGGCGGCCGTTATCATCCTTTCGACGTACCTCGAGCGGAGGCACGGGGATCCTCATGCTCCTCAAAGCCGTTAAGGCCGCCGTCCTGACCGCGCTCTTGCTCCTTCCGGCTCTGACAGGCTGGCTGGTCCGTGAACTCGAGGTCCCGAACGCCGGACCCGGCGGCAGCGTTTTCTTCGAGGTCCAGAAGGGGCGGAGCTTTCGGGGCGTCGCCGCGGAGCTCCGCGACGTCGGCATCATCAGAAGCGCCCTGGCCGTGACGACGGCCTACGATCTTTTCTACTCCCGCGAGCGGCCCAGGGCGGGAGAGTACGAGATCGCGTTTCCGGCCCGGGCCAAGGAGGTCTTGTTCAAGCTCTTCTTGGGCAGGATCTACCTTCGCCCCATCACATTTCCGGAGGGTCTGACGGGACGGGAGATCGCGGCCCTTCTGTCTGCCGAAGCAAACGTGGGGGAGGACGCGTTCATGTCCGCCTTCCGCGACACGTCCTTGATTGCGGGCTGGGACCCCCGGGCGAAAAACCTGGAGGGATATTTATTCCCGGACACCTATTTCGTACCTCGGCAGCCGTCGGCCAGGGACATCATCGAGACCATGGTCGGCGAGCTCCGGAGAGTCATCGGCGACCTCGAGCGGTCCCGGACTCCGGAGCCGGGGATGAGCGTCCGGGACGCGGTCATCCTGGCTTCCATGATCGAGAAGGAAACCGCCCGCCCCGAGGAGCGTCCCCTGGTGTCCGCGGTCTTCCACAACCGCCTGCGTCTCGGGATGAAGCTCGACTGCGACCCGACGGTGATCTACGGTCTCAAGCTCGAAAGCAGGTACACGGGCCGGCTTCTCAGCCGGGACATGAAGTTTCCGTCGCCTTACAATACCTACGTCCAGGCCGGCCTGCCGCCGGGCCCGATCTGCAATCCGGGACGATCGTCCCTGGAGGCGGCCTGGGACCCGGCTCCGGAAAAATATCTCTATTTTGTCGCGCGCGGGGACGGCACTCACCAATTTAGCCGGACCTTCGAGGCGCACCAGAAGGCCGTCAAAAAGTACCAGTTGAAAAAAAAATGAAATCTGATATATTTAAGCGTTATCTTCGGCTGGGAGAGGGCTCGCGTGACGATTTCGACTTGCAAAGAAGTTTTACGAGCGGCGCGGTTCCTCCCCCAGAGACGGAGAGCTCACACTGTTCGATTTAGCACGAGAATTGCCCCCATTTCGGCGGGATGAAAAGAGGCATCTCTCAAGGAGGAAATATGAGACCCCAAAAAATCCTCGTGGCCGGTCTCCCCCTTGTCTTCATGCTGAGCTTGTCCGCGCTTTTCGCCCAAGCGACGCCTGACAAACAGAAGGAGACTAAGCCCCAGGAAACGAAACAGCCGGAAAAGATCCGCATCCCCAAGGAAATCAAAGCCATCATGCAGGAGGGACTGGCGACCCGCCAGGGCCGACAGGATATTCCCTTCACGATTACCAGAATCTATCAAGTGCCTATCCAGGCGGGCTCCGAAATTATTGCTTTCATCTTCCAGGCCAAGAACGCGGACCTCGGATTCGCCGCTCCGGCGCCCCCGCCCCAGCCCAAGACGAAAGGACAACAGCCTCCGACAGCGACTCCGGCGCCGGGCGTCCTCCAAGCCAACCTGAGCATCTATTATGAATTTTTGCAAACCGACGCCTCGGAAAAATCAACGGCCTTCCGGGAAGGATACATTCCGTTCTCCTTCCAGGAAGAGAGCGCGAGCTACGACCCGAACAAGGAGGATTGGTATTCGTTCAGTTATATCCTCCCGCCCACGAAATATACCCTGGCTATGGCCATAGCGACACCCGACCTGAAAAAAGTGGGTGTCGGCTATTATGACTTCGCTCTGCCCGGACCGGAGGCGTATGAGAAGACGATCGACATAACGCCCGTTTTTTTCGTCAAGAAGATCGACCAGCTGCAGAGTCCTGAGTTGTACCCCACGGTTCACAGAGAATCTTTCGCTTGCTACCTGCTCCAGATCACGCCCGATGCCAATAGCATCGTGACGCCTGAGAACAAAGGCCAGATCGAGCCCTTCTACTATGTCCTCGGGGCAAAGACCAAGGGACAGCCTCCCGACACCGTGTGCCAGATCCAGACCACCTACGAGGTCCAGAAGCCGGACGGGACGATCGCTATCAGGTGGGAAATGCGAGAATACGTTCACCCTCTGGTCGACCAACCTCTGCCGCTCAAGCAGACACTCCAGATCACGGACGAGAAAGGCCGACGGACGGAGCAAAGGGACCTTCCCGCCGGAAAATACAACCTGGTGATCAAGATCACCGATATGCTTTCAGGGGGAAAGGTCGAGAAGACCGTCCCATTCGAAGTGAAGTAGGGTTCAACCGTCGCTCGCCGGAGCGGCCCGCGGGCGGCGTCCGCGGACGGGCTCAGGGACCGACCTTGATCTCGAAGATCCGCCGGACTTTACCCCTCGTCCCCTGCTTCCCCATGGCGATCACGTCAACGAAGTTCTTCCCGGGCTTCAGCGCGCGGCTGAACCGGAAGGGAACGGTCTTCAGCCCCTGGAGTTCGCTGTCCGTCGTGACGAAGAACTGGCTTTCCTCGAACGTCTCCTTCGTCGCTCCTTCGTTCGGATAGACGTAGATCTTGAAATCGAGGTCGACCTGGAGCTGGCCTTCGTCGTTCTCGCGGAAAAAGAGGTCCTTGGCCGGAAAGTCCACTTCCAGCTCTTTCCGGGAGGCGTCGTACTTCAGATCAAACTTGACGACGGGCTGTTTGAACACGGAGTCCGGGCCAACGGACTGTCCGAGCTTGAAAAGGTCCATGGCTTCGAAGAAGTTTCCGGCCCCGGTGTAGTCGCGCATCCGGAATTCGCCGATCCCCCGCTCATCGACGAACTCGATGCCCAGGCCGTAATTGTAGTAGAACCACTGGATGATAGAGCCCCGGATGCCCGTGCCGGCCTGGTTGTAATATCCCTGGTTGGAATACCCTTGGTTGTAATATTCCTCGACCTTGTCGGGCCGGCCCATAAAAATGTAGATGCGGCCGCGGTCCGTGTTCATGCCGAGGCCGCCCTCGCGGAAGTGCTTGTTGGCGTAATCGACCCGGGCCTCCAACTCCTTTTTATACGCGTTATCGAGCGCGTCCGGGTCGGGGTTCCGCTTGTCCCAGAAGTCCTTGATGAACTCCTTCCGCGAGGCCGCGTCCGGCAGGTGATTGAAGATCTTCTTCTCCTCGCCGGTCATGATCAGCTGCGCCGTCTGATAGAATCTGTCGCTCTCCGGGTCCAGCTTCGTTCCGGGCGTGGCCGCGCTCCGTCCGGGCGCAAGACAGAGCCACGCGGCCAGAGCCGCGCAAACATAAAGAGCCCTTTTGATGTTCATGGCCTCTCCCACACCGGCAATCTCACGGCCGGACTCTCATTTTTTCAGGTATTCGAGGAACCCTCTGACCTGCTGCGCCCGGGGGGAATCGGAGGGAACGAGCCCCAGGCATCGTTCGAAAGCGGCGACGGCCTCCTCCCTCTTCTGGAGATTGAGGCAGGTCAGGCCCAGCTGATAGAGGGCGTCAAGGAAGTCCTTCTGCCTCTCGACCGCTTTCCGGTAATACTTCAGCGCGTCCTCGAACTGACTGGCGTTATAGCAGACCGTTCCGACGTTGTATAAGACGACCGGGTCCTGGACGCTGTCGAAATCGAACTTGGCATACCAATCCATGGCCGTCCTGACGTCGCCGCGGGCCAAGAGGCACTCGCCGACGCCGATCACGGCTTCGACGTTTCCAGGCTCCTTCTCCAGGACCTTCCGGTAGGTCTGTTCGGCCGGTTCGTACTGGCCCAGGGCGAGACGGCAATCGGCCACCCTGCGGGCGATCAGGACGGCGTCGGGGCATTTCGCCAGGATCCGCTCATAGAGGCCGGCCGCTGCGCCGTAGTCCTTCTGGTCGAAGAGCCCGTTGGCCCTCGCGAGGAGGTCCCTGATCTCCTCAGTCACGGCTAGGCCGGCGATCTTCTTGAGCGTGACGACGAACTCGGGGTTCCTCCCCGCGGCCGGGACGTCCAGAACGGTCTTCTCCGGGATATAGCCGACCGTCTCGAACAGGACCGTCCAATGTCCGCGGGCGACGCCGAGGGCCGTCCATTTTCCGGCCTTGTCGGTTTTCAGGTCGAACCCGCGTTCGCCCGCGGCCGAGAGGAATTCGACACGGACTCCCTGGAGCGGTTTCCCCGCTTCGTCGTAGACGGCGCCGCGGACGCGTTCCCGGCCGCCGAAACCCTGGGCGGCGAGGAACGCCGCAGCCGCAAGGACCAGCCCGGAAGCGAGCACGCCCGATCTCATCCGAGACTTCTCCACTCCTGGGTCGGGCGCCCGGAAGACCCGGCCACCCTCCCCACGAATATTCTATCATCATTTTCTCAGCGCTTGAAGGAGCGGCTTCGCGATCGCGGCCTGCTCGTGATTCGGCGCGAAAAAGACTTGCAATCGCCGTCGGCTCGTTCTAAACTGAAAATCCCGCTCATGAAGTTCGTGGCTGATCTTCACGTTCATTCGAAATTCTCCCGGGCTACGTCACGCGAGATGGTCCTCGACACGCTCGCCTATTGGGCCAAGGCCAAAGGCATCCGCCTCCTCGCCACGGGTGATTTCACCCATCCCGAGTGGCTCTTCCTCATGAAGGAAAAACTCAAGCCGTCGGGCAACGGGTTCTTCGAGTTCCGGACGAACATCCAGCCCTCAGGGGACCCCTTGTTCCGTGGAATGTCCGTCTCGCCCCAGGACGTCTCGTTCATTCTCTCGACGGAGCTGAGCTTCATCTATTCGAAAGGGGGCAAGGTCCGCAAGATCCACGTCATGCTCCTCGCGCCGGACTTCGAGTCGGTCGAGAGGATCAACGGCCGGCTGGAGGGGATCGGAAACCTGCGCTCCGACGGACGGCCGATCCTCGGCCTGGACGTACGGCTGTTCTGCCGGATGGTGGCCGAGACCTGCCCGCGCTGTGTCGTCATCCCCTCCCACATCTGGACGCCCTGGTTCTCGCTGTTCGGCGCCAACTCGGGGTTCGATGCGATCGAGGAGTGCTTCGAGGAGATGACGCCCATGATCTTCGCCCTCGAGACGGGCCTCTCATCCGATCCGGCCATGAACTGGCGGCTCTCGGCCCTCGACCGCTTCGCCCTAGTATCCAACTCCGACGCCCATTCTCCGTCACGCATCGGCCGGGAGGCCAATGTCTTTGATACGGAGTTCTCCTACCGGGGGCTCATGGACGCCCTCCGGGCACGGGACCCGTCCAGATTCCTTTACACGATCGAGTTCTTCCCCGAGGAAGGCAAGTACCACTACGACGGCCACCGCAAATGCGGCGTCGTCCTCTCGCCCCGGGAGAGCCTGAAGTCGAACGACCTCTGTCCCAAGTGCGGGAAGCGTCTGACGATCGGCGTCCTCCACCGCGTCGAGGAGCTGGCCGACCGGGAGTCCGCGGACGGAGCCGGGCGCATCCCGTTCAAGAGCCTTGTTCCCCTCAACGAGATCGTCGCCGAGGCCGTCGGCAAGACGCCGGACAGCCAGGGCGTCTGGGACCTGTACTTCAAGTTCATCCGGGAGTTCGGCGACGAGTTTTCGGTCCTCGTCGACGTGCCCATCCCCGAGCTGGCCCGCGTCAGTCCGGATAAAGTCAGCGCCGGTATCGACCGGATGCGGCGCGGGCTCGTCCGCATCGTCCCCGGCCACGACGGCGAATACGGCCTCATCCATCTCTTCGGTCAGGACGCGGCCGAGGATCTGGCCGCCCAGCTCACGCTGTTCTAGCCCTTCCTTGACAACGCCCCCCCGCCCCCCTATATTAGAAGAGAAAAGAGCGGCGATGGAAATCGAGATGAAGGTCAAGGGTCTCGTCGTCGATCCGATTTCCAAGATGCCGATCGTCGTCCTCGAGGATCCCGTCAAGGAGCAGATTCTGCCGATCTGGATCGGGGTCTTCGAGGCCAACGCCATCGCCCTGACGATCGAAAACGTGCCCACCCCGCGGCCCATGACCCACGACCTCCTGAAGAACTTCCTGGAGAAGCTCGGGATCGCCATCGAAAAGATCGTCGTCAACGACGTCCGGAACAACACGTTTTACGCGCTCATCCACTGCCGCCAGGACGAGCGGCTCATCGTCATCGATTCCCGGCCCTCCGACGCGATCGCTCTCGCCCTGCGCATGAGCTCGCCGATCTTCGTGGAGGACGACGTCGTTCGCAAGGCCCACAGCCTGAAATTTGAGGACAACCTGGACGCGTCCGAGAACCTCAGGAAATGGCTCGAGGACCTCAGCCCCGAAGATTTCGGCAAGTACAAGATGTGATCAGGTCCTGAGCGTCAGGATCCCCAGGAAACCCGCGAGGCCGAATACCAGGTTCGCGCCCCAGGCGGCGAGGACGGGAGGGAAGGCCCCCGCATAGCCCAGGCTCCGCAGGACCGCGAAGGCGCCCCAGTAAGCGACGGCCAGAAGGACGCTCAGACCGATGCCGACCAGCGTTCCCTTCCGACCCATCCAGAACGAAAACGGAATCGCCAGGATTGTCATGATCAGGCTGGCGAGTGGAAAAGCCAGCTTGCCCTGCAGGTCGACCCGGAGGCGCGTGGCCTCGAATCCCATGCGCTGAACCTCGGCGGCGTAGCGGCGGAGCTCCCCGTAAGTCATTTGCTGGGGCTCCTTCCATTCCCGGAGAAAGTCGCTCTGACCCTCAGCGCCGGCGAGCTGCCACTCCTCCCGGAGGGCGAACGGCACGGCCGCGGACGCCGAGAAATCCCGGATCCAGCCATGGCGGAGGGTCAGGACGGTCCCCCCGAGCCTCGCCCGATCCGCGTAGATCCGCCGATCGAGGGTCCAGCGCCGCGTGTCGATGTCGAACACGGACAGGCGGCTGAAGGACAGGGAGGCGGAGTCGAGATAAACGTAATGATAGATCCGGTCCCCCTGGGCGCTGAGCATCCAGTGCCGGTTGGGGTAGCTGTAGCTCCTGGCCGGCCGGTCATTGATCCTGTCCCAGGCGTCTTGGGCCCGCGCGTTGGCCATGGGCGCGAGGCGCTCCTCGACAAGGAAGGCGGCGCCGCTGACCACGGCGGACAGGAGAAGGACCGGCACGACCATTCTGTAGACGCTGATCCCGAGGGTCTTCATGGCTGTGACCTCGTTGGTCTTCGCGAGGAGGCCCAGGGCGAGGAGCGCCCCCGTCAAGGCGGCGACGGGAAGGATCGAGGCGAGGAAATCGGGGATCCGGAACCAGACATACCGGAGGAGGAGTCCGATCGGCTTGTTGTGCCGGTGAAGGGTGTCGAGCCGTTCGAGAAAGGTGATGATGAGAGAGGCGCTCAGCAGCCCGGCCAGGACGAACCCCAGGATGCCGAGGTACTTGCGGGAGACATAGCGGTCCAGGATGTCGGGGAAACGCAGGGGCAGCCGCGGAGCCGTCCGGGCCCGCTGGCGCGCGGCCCGGGGCGCAAGGGCCGGCCTGGGGCCCTTCCGGAAGAGCCCCGGCAGGACGACGGGAACCCCCGGTGTCACGTCGGAGCGGAGGAGCAGGAGGAGCCCCGCGAGGGCCAGCACGCCGTCGGGCCCCCACATCCCCACGAACGGAGCGATCTTGCCGTCCATGGCCAGCTTCTCGCCAAACGTGATCATCGCATAATACAGGAGAATGATGCCGAGGCTGAGGAACAGCCCGCTCGTCCGGCCGCCGCGTCCCGTCATCAGGCCCAGGGGCAGCCCGAGGAGAACGAAGACGAGGCAGGCCAGCGGCAGGGCGAACTTCTTGTGGATCTCGATCCCGTGCGCCCGGCATTCCCTCTGATCGCGGGCTAGGAGCACCGCGGCTTGTCCGTCGCCCGGATGCTCCCGGCTCCGCCGTGCCGCGTCCCGTAGCTCGCCCGCGAGCGTCCGGGCGTCACGGAGGAGCTCCCCGATGTCTTTTTCCCGGACCCTCTTTTCGCTCGCCACGCTGGGGAACAGGTTTTCGACGTCGATGTCCTCCTCGAAGCGCGCAAACGAGGTGACGCTGTATTTTTCGGGCTCGGAGAGGGAGCCGGAGTGAAGGACGCCGTCGGCGAGCTCCAGCGTCGCCCTTTTCGTCTCGGGGAAGAAATGAATCCGACCCGCCCGGGCCATGACGACCCGCGGGCTCGACGGGTCCTTGTTCAGATAGGCAAAGACGTCCCGCCAGGTCTTGTCACTCTCGACCCCGCGGACGAACAGGACGACGTTCGGAAGGGACTCGTTGAATTCGAGCGGATTGACCCGGAGCTCCGACTTGGCCAGCACGGAGCTCGTCATCGTCTGGAGCCAGCGGTAATTGGCCCGGGGGGCGATGAACATGGCTAGGGCCGACGTGACGAGCCAGCCGAACAGGCCGAAGACGAACAGGGGCCTGAGAAGCCTCGACGAGCCGATCCCGAGGGTCCGAAAGGCAATGATCTCGGAATCCGCAGAGAGCCGGGCCA
Organism: uncultured Eubacteriales bacterium; assembly: GCA_964551995.1. Lineage (GTDB taxonomy): Bacteria > Acidobacteriota > Aminicenantia > Aminicenantales > Saccharicenantaceae > DATKJS01. The sequence continues at coordinate 124,911 of CAZKFD010000011.1, read as the reverse complement.
GGCCCCCCAAGACCCCCGTCAGGACGGCCATGGGGACGGCGAAGGCCAGCAGGGAGGGAACGAGGAGGAGCAGAATCTTCCCCGCCACACCCGCCGAGACCCCCTTATCGATGAAGAGATCGGCCAGGACGAGGATTTCGTTCATGAGCAGCACGAAGGCCGTGACGAGGAGGCCGATCAGGAAGGGGGGAAAGACCTCTTTGAGGACATACCGGTCGAAGAGCTTCCGCATGGCCCGGGCCTGCCCTTCATATTATTCGATATGACCACGGATGAGAAGGGGTCAAATCTTCATTCTGATGCTCTTCATAGGAGAAACGAGCAACCGGCGGCCGGCCCCCTGACCGAAGAAAAATGGCCGGATTGCCCCTCGCCATTCATGCCCGGAGAGCGGCCCCCTGGAAAAAGAGGCAGGATGAAGACCTGGCCCCATAAAAAAGCCCCGGGCGGGGAGACCGCCCGGGGCTCACTTCCGTTCGTCGTGAAGCTGATCAGTACATGTCGGGCGGCGGCGCCGGATACTTGGAGTGCTTCTCCTCTTCGGGCAATTCGGCGATCAGGCCTTCGGTGGTCAGGAGCAGTCCGGCGATCGAAGAGGCGTTCTGCAGGGCGATCCGGACGACCTTGGTCGGGTCGAGGATGCCCGCCTTGACCATGTCTTCGTACTTCTCGCTCAGGGCGTTGAAGCCCGTGTCCTGCTTGGCCTCCTTGACCTTCTCGACGACCACGGAGCCTTCATAGCCCGCGTTGGCCGCGATCTGCCGCAGAGGCTCCTCGACAGCCTTCTTGACGATATTGACGCCGATCTGGAGGTCGCCTTCGAGCCCGAGCTTGTCGAGCGCCTTCTGGGCGCGGAGCAGGGCCACCCCGCCGCCGGGAACGATACCCTCCTCGACGGCCGCCTTGGTGGCGTGCATGGCGTCCTCGACCCGGGCCTTCTTTTCCTTGAGTTCGGTCTCTGTGGCCGCGCCGACCTTGATCAGGGCAACGCCGCCCACCATCTTGGCCAGCCGCTCCTGGAGCTTCTCGCGGTCGTAATCGGACGTCGTCTCCTCGATTTGGGTGCGGATCTGCTTGATCCGGGCCTGGACGTCGGTGTTCTTGCCTTGGCCTTCGACGATCGTCGTGTTGTCCTTGTCGATGACGACCTTCTTGGCCTCGCCGAGCCAGTCGAGCCCGACGTTCTCGAGCTTGACGCCGATGTCCTCGGTGATAACCTTGCCGCCCGTCAGGACGGCGATGTCCTCGAGCATGGCCTTGCGCCGGTCGCCGAAACCGGGGGCCTTGACGGCGCAGCACGCGAACGTCCCCTTGAGCTTGTTGACGACGAGCGTCGCCAGGGCCTCGCCCTCGACCTCTTCGGCCACGACCAGGAGAGGCCGGCCGGACCGGGCCACGTTCTCGAGCAGGGGCAGGAGCTCGCGCAGGTTGCTGATCTTCTTCTCGTGGAGGAGGATGAGCGTGTTCTCCAGGACGCACTCCATGCGCTCGGGGTCGGTTACGAAGTAGGGGGACAGGTAGCCGCGGTCGAACTGCATGCCCTCGACGATCTCCATCGTCGTCTCGAGGCCCTTGGCCTCCTCGACGGTGATGACGCCGTCTTTGCCGACCTTGTCCATGGCCTCGGCGATGATCTTGCCGATGCTCTCGTCGTTGTTGGCCGAGATGGCGCCGACCTGGGCGATCATCTCGCCGCTGACGTCGCGGCTCATCTTCTTGAGCTCCTTCACGACGTCTTCGACGGCCTTGTCGATGCCCTTCTTGATGATCGTCGGGTTGGAGCCCGCCGTGACGTAGCGCAGGCCTTCACCGTAGATGGCCTGGGCGAGCACGGTCGCCGTCGTCGTGCCGTCGCCCGCCACGTCGGACGTCTTGGACGCGACTTCCTTGACAAGCTGGGCGCCCATATTCTCCCAGGGGTCCTTGAGCTCGACTTCCTTGGCCACCGTGACGCCGTCCTTCGTGCTCGTGGGCGAGCCGAATTTCTTGTCGAGAACGACGTTCTTGCCCCGGGGCCCGAGGGTCGCCTTGACGACGTTGCTCAGGATGTTGACGCCCTTGAGAAGGGACTGTCTCGCTTCATCTCCGGAAATGATTTGCTTGGCCATGATCTCTCCTTACTTCTCGATAACCGCCAGGATCTCTTCCTCGCGGATGATGACAAGCTCGTCCCCGTCGACCGTGACTTCCGTGCCGCTGTATTTGCCGATGAGAACCCGATCCCCTTTCTTGACGACGAGAGGGATCGTCTTGCCGTCGTCATTGACCCGGCCCTTGCCGACTTCAATGACCTCGGCTTCCTGGGGTTTTTCCTTCGCCGTGTCCGGGATGATGATCCCGCCCCTCTTGACCTCCTGTTCCTCAAGTCTCTTGAGGAGCACTCTGTCATGCAACGGATGAACCTTCATATAAACCTCCTTATTGATTTAGCAATCAGAAAAACAGAGTGCTAATAATATATAATAAACAGGGGATTTGTCAATGGGAAAAATCACTAAAATTAGCAATCTAAGACTTAGATTGCTAATATTTCTTTTTAATTTTCAAGGCCTTGGCTTTGTTCTGCAGGGTATTGCGGTGGATCCCAAGGGCCTTGGCCATTTTGGTCCTGTTGCCCTCGTATTTCCTGGCCGTCTGCTCGAAAAAGATCTTCTCGAATTCCCTGAGGACGTCCTTGAGGCTTAGCTCCTTCTCAACCATCTCCTTGATGACGAGCTCCAGCTTCTGGTGAATATTGAGGTCGCTAAATCTTCTCTCCATCTTTCCCCCCGCTCCGGCGAATATCCCTGTAGGACTGGTCGAATTTGTCCTTGAGGTCCTGCGGGATGAGGTGGACCGCGGCTCGCGTCACACCGAGACAGAAACGCGCCAGACGGGACGCCTGCAGCGCCGGCCGGGCGACGTCGAACACGGTCAACGCGAAGGCCAGGATGCCGCAGATGAGGACGGCCTTGAGGAGCCCGAACAGCCCGCCGAACAGCCGGTTGACAGCGGCCAGGGGGCCTTTCATGGCCTTGGAGATAAGGAAGCCAAGGAACGCGCCGGCGGCCAGAACGCAGAAAAAGATGACGAGAAAGCCCAGGAAATTGCTGAGCAGGTGGTTGTGCACCACTTTGCCGATGATCTCGGAGACCCCTCCGTAGTAGAGGGCCGCCAGGACGAGGCCCAGGACGACGGCCGCGAGTCCGATGACCTGCCGGACCAGCCCCTTCACGAGCCCCATGATCATCGCCGCCACCAAGATGGCGAGAAAAACGACGTCGAGCCAGTTCATGCCCTTCCCCTCCTCCGATCCTTCAACCTCTCGACCATCCAGTACCGGCCGTCCCGCAGCTCCCCGAAGGCGACGTGGGGCTTGATCCGGCCGTGGAAATCCGAGCCGGCCGTCGGCACGAGGTCGAGGTCTTCGGCCGCAGCCCGGTAGAACGCCGTCTGTTCAACCGTGTGATAGCTCGTATAGACCTCGAGCCCGGCCAGGCCGCGCTCTTTGAGGTCCTTGAGATCGTCGCGGGTCGTCTTCTGGAAGTAGGCCCCCGGATGGGACAGGACCGGGACTCCGCCGCTCGACGCCGCCCCGTCCAGGACGTCGGGAAGGCCGATGAACTTCTTGGGGACAAACGCGTGCTGGCCCTCGGTGAAGAACTCCTTGTAGAACATATAGGGCGCGAACGGCCGGTTTTCCTCGCGGTAGAAGTACTCCAGGACCGGGTTCTTCTCGTTTTCCGGATTGTCCAGGAGAATCTGGGCGATCTTGACGCCCAGGGGAGGGACCCCGTTGGCCTTTTTCCGAACCTCCTCCCAGGTGATGGAGAAGCCGAACCGGCGGACCTTCTCGACCCGCTCCATCGCCTCCTCGGTCCGGCACCGGCCTTGGATCTCGATGATCGTTCCAACGGACGGGTCGCTCCAGTCCACGAACGGAAGCAACAGATGGAACTCGCGACCCCGGTAAAGGGTTGTCACTTCGATGCTGGGGATGACCTCGACCCCCGCCTCGCAGCCCAGGTCGACCGCCTCGGGATAAGCCGCCACGGTGTCATGGTCGGCGATGGAGATGGCCCGAAACCTCTTCTCCCTGGCGAATCCAACCAACTGGGCCGGCGAGAAATCGCCATCGCAGCTCTTGTTCGAGTGGACGTGGAGGTCGACCAGTTCGCTCATGCGAGGTCATCGCGGCCGGCGAGAAGGCGGTAGATTTCCAGGTACTTCTCCGACGTCCGGGCGACAATCTCTCTGGGAAGGAGAGGGGGAGGCGAGTTTTTGTCCCAGTTGGTGGTTTCCAGGTAGTCCCTGACGAACTGCTTGTCCAGGCTGGGCTGGGACTGCCCGGCCTTGTAAGTGGCCTTGGGCCAGAACCGGGATGAATCGGGCGTGAAGATCTCGTCAATGAGAACGAGGTCCTCGTCGATGAGGCCGAACTCGAATTTCGTGTCGGCGATGATGATCCCCTTGGACAGGGCGAACAGCGAGGCCTTCTGATAGAGTTCCAGGCTGACCTTGCGGATCTTGTTGGCGAGGTCGGCCCCGACGATCTTCTGGACGTCTTTCATGGAAATATTCTCGTCGTGCCCCTGCTCCGCCTTGGTCGAGGGGGTGAAGATCGGTTCCTCGAGCCGGTCTGATTCCGCGAGCCCCTTGGGGATCTTGACGCCCGAGATCTTGCCCGTCTTCCGGTATTCTTTCCAGCCCGACCCCGACAGATATCCGCGGACGACGCACTCGACGGGGATGACTTGCGTCTTGCGCACGAGCATGGACCGCTTGTAGAGGATGTCACTGAACCTTCGGAGGGCGGCGGGAAACTTGTCCACCTCGGTGGCCACCATGTGGTTGGGACAGGCCAGGGCGACGAAATCGAACCAGAACCGGGACAACTGTGTCAGGACTTTCCCTTTGTAGGGGATGAGCGAGGGGAGGATCCAGTCGAACGCTGAGATCCTGTCCGTCGCGACGATGAGGAGCTTGTCTTCGATCTCGAAGACATTCCGGACCTTTCCCTTCTTATAGAGACGAATCCCCGGAAGGTCGATATCGCCGATTGTCCGTTCCATGATCTTCTCCTGTGACCTGCTAAGGATAGCGAAATCACCCCGAAATTGCAACAGACCGGCCCGCGGGGCGGACCCGGCCGAATTTCGTCCGGCTTCCGCATATGAGGTTGAGCTCGGGGGGTTCCCTCCGTCGGGTCGCGGGTTTGTCCCGGCGAGCCAAACCCGCTTCGGTTCCGTGCCTTGCTCCCCTCGCCCAAGGGGTGAGGGTCCATGCCCGCCCGGCACTCCACACGCCCTCCTCCGGGAACACCCCCTGCGCATTGATCTTATGATGCTTCAGCCGTCCGGCCCTAATTCGCTGGGCCAACCCCCTGTGAAAACGAGCAGGGATCGGCCCCCTCATGGGCGGCTGTCCCTTTTCAGGCAGCTGATGACGGGTTTAGTGTCAGCGGGGCGGAGGCCGATGAAGTTGTAGAGGCGGCGTTGCTCGCCCCGGTTCCGGCGGCAGGAGAAAAGGTCCGGGTCGCAGTGCGTGCAGGCCGGCGCGGTCCAGACATTGGCCTTTTTCACGCCGAGCGTCTCGAGCAGCCAGGAATTGGCGGCCCTCAGATCGAGGAGCGACTTCCCGGGGCGGGCCGGAACGGGCATCAGGACGGCCCCCGGAAAGCCAGCCGAGGCGAAGGCTTCGCGGACCTCCGGCCCGACTTCGTAACAGTCCGAGCCGATGCACGGGCCGAAGGCCGCGAGCAAGCTGCCGGGCTCCGTGCCGTAGGCTGTCCCCATCTCCCGGACGGCGCGCTCCAGGACCCTGGCCCGCGTGCCCCGCCAACCGCAATGGACGGCGGCAACGGCGCGGTGCCGACCGTCCGCGAGAAGGACGGGCAGGCAGTCCGCCGTCCGGATGACAAGGAGGAGCCCGGGGGTTGCCGTGATCAGCGCGTCGCCGCTCAGCCGCGCCTCCGGAGGCGCGTCCACACGGTGGACGACGTCCGAGTGCAGCTGCCGCATGATTACAGGGCGGAAACTAGCGAAGGCCTCAGTCCGGGCGAAATCCCCCTCTGTCCAACGGCCGGTGCCGAATCCGTGGACGAGCCCGGCGATTCTCTCGAGGAGAGGCGCCTTAAGATATGCGTCCGTCATCTCCGCCATGAGCTTAGTTAATACCAGAAAACCAGGCCGGAAAAAAGCAGCCCCTGCCCGCCGCGCTCTTGCTCCCGAGCGGCCGAAAGACGTATATTGAAGGGAAAATGGCAGCGATCTTCGAGCGGAGGACAATTCCGATGTGGCTGCTACTCAGCGTTCTTCCCCTCGCCCTCGGGATCATCGATTCCGGAAGGACGGCAGGAAGCCCGCCGGCCGCGGAACGGCCGCGGGTCCGGGAGTTCGGCATCCGGATCGGGGTCCTGGACCCGGGCCCCCTCAACGCAATCACGGACGTGGCAGGCGTCAAAGTCGGTCACGTCACCCTGATCAAAGGGGCCGATGTCCGGACGGGCGTCACGGCCGTCGTCCCCCACGGGGAGAATATCTTCCAGGAGAAAGTCCCCGCGGGCGTGTCGGTCGGCAACGGCTACGGCAAGCTGACGGGATTCACGCAGGTGGAGGAATTGGGGACGCTCGAAACGCCGATCATCTTGACCAACACCTTGAGCGTGCCGACGGCGGCGGAGGCGCTGATCGATGACGCCCTCGCCCGCCCGGGGAACGAGCACGTCACCTCGGTCAACCCCGTCGTCGGGGAGACCAACGACGGCTGGCTCAACAACATCCGGGGGCGGCACGTCACGAAGGCCGACGTCCTCGAGGCCATCCGCGGCGCCTCCGGAGGACCCGTGGCCGAAGGCTCCGTCGGCGCGGGCACGGGAACGACCTGCCTCGGTTTCAAGGGGGGCATCGGAACCGCTTCGCGGCGGCTGACGGCCGCCCGGGGCGGTTACACGGTCGGCCTCCTCGTCCAGACAAACTTCGGGGGCGTCCTGACGATCGACGGTCTGCCCGCCGGCCGGATACTCGGCGAAGAGGGTGGCGGTCCGCTGCCGACGCCGAGGCACGGCGCCCTCGGCCCCGAGGAAGCCGAAGGGGGTTCCTGCATGATCATCGTGGCCACGGACGCCCCCCTCGACGCGCGGAACCTCGGGCGTCTGGCCAAACGGGCCCTCCTCGGCATCGGCCGAACGGGTGGATACTTCGCCAACGGCAGCGGCGATTATGCCATCGCCTTTTCCACCGCCCCGGGCCTCCGTATTCCGCAGCGCTCCCAAGAGCCGACGCGGACCGTCACTTTGCTCAGCGACGAAAACATGTCTCCCCTGTTCCAGGCGGCGGTCGAAGCCGCCGAAGAGGCCATCCTCGATTCCCTCTTCAAGTCCGGCCCCATGGAGGGAAAGGACGGCCACAGGGCCGGGGCCCTGCCGCTCGAAAGGATCCGCGCCCTCGTCGGCGCCCGCGGCGGGACGGAATGAAGACAGTCGGCGTGCTGGGAGGGATGGGGCCTGAGGCCACGGCGTACTTCTTCGCCCTCCTGGTCCGGAACACCCGGGCCGCGCGCGACCAGGACCACGTCCCCGTTATCGTCTGCAACCTGCCCCGGATCCCGGACCGCACGCGGGCCATCCTGCACGGCGGTCCCAGCCCTCTGCCCGCTCTCCGGCGCGGCCTCGAAACCCTGAGCCGGGCCGGGGCCGACTTCGCCGTCATGCCGTGCGTCTCGGCCCACTATTTCTACGCCGGGCTCGCGGCCCGCTCCCCGATTCCGATCGTCCATCTCCTGGAAGAAACGGCCGCGGACATCCGGAAGCGGTTCCCCCGGATACGAACCATTGGACTTCTGGCCACGACGGGAACCGTCAGCACGGGGATCGTCGCCGACGTTTTCCGCCTGGCGGGAATCGAGGTTCTCGTCCCCGGAGGCCCCGGCCAGAAACGGGTCATGACCGCGATCTACGGAAGGCGGGGGATCAAGGCCGGGACAGCGGCCGGCCATCCGCACCGAATCCTCATCGGCGTCGCCGGGGAGCTCGTCCGCATGGGCGCCCAGGCCATCGTCGCCGGGTGCACGGAAATCCCTATCGCGATCGGCGAAGACGACCTCACCGTCCCTTTCATCGACCCCATGCGCGCCGCCGCCCTGGCTTGCATTCTCAGAGCGGGAGGCTTCATCAGGGACGCCGGCCGCCCTTCCGCGTCTTGACTTTGGCAGGGCAATCCTGTATAAGAATGCAGGATTTTCCGAGATCGGAGGTGAAGGTTTTTGGCGTTTGTCATTCTTGAAGAAGGCGAGAACTTGGAGTCCGCCCTCCGGAGGTTCAAGCGCCGGGTCCAGCAGGAAGCGATCATCAAGGAGATCAAGAAACACTCCGTCTACTTCAAACCCGGAGAACGGCGGCGGATGAAGGAAGCTCAGGCTCGGAAACGGATGCGGCGGCGCATCAAGAGAGAACGCGACATCGAATACTGACCGCTTTCTCCTTTTGGGATCATTCTTTCCTTCCCGAAGTTCCGTGATATGAACGCGTTGAGCGAGAAGGGGGCCTGTCCATTAACAAAAGAGCGCCGGGGACGCGCAAACCGGATTGGCTGAAGGTCCGCCTCCCGTCGCACGGGGACTTCTTCCGGGTCTCGGACATCCTGAAGACCCGGCGCCTCCACACGATCTGCGAGAGCGCCCGGTGCCCGAACATCGGCCGCTGCTGGGAGCGGAAAACGGCGACCTTCCTCATCCTCGGGGACACGTGCACGCGGAACTGCGCCTTCTGCGCCGTGGCCAAAGGCGTCCCCTCGCCCCCGGAGGCCGAAGAGCCGGCGCGCGTCGCCGAGGCTGTCCGGTCTCTGGGCCTTCATTATGCCGTCCTGACTTCAGTGACCCGGGACGACCTCGCCGACGGGGGCGCCGGCCATTTCGCCCGCACGATCCGGGCGATCCGGGAGGCAAGCCCCGGGACGAAGGTCGAGGCCCTGATCCCGGATTTCGGCGGAGACCGGCAAGCCCTCGAGACGGTGCTCGCGGCCGGGCCGGACATCCTCAATCACAACCTGGAGACGACCGAATCCCTATATCCCAGGATACGCCGGCCCCGGAAGAACTACCGGAGGTCCCTGGAGGTCCTGGCCGCGGCGAAAGGCCGAGGCGCGGTGACGAAATCGGGCCTGATGCTCGGTCTGGGGGAAGCTGAGTCGGACGTCATCCGGGCCTTCTCCGACCTCCGGGAGGCGGGATGCGGCCTCCTGACTCTCGGCCAATACCTGCAGCCGGCGGCGGAGAGTCCGGCCGTCGAAAGGTATTACGCACCCGAGGAGTTCGAGGCGCTCCGCCGAACGGCCTTGGGCCTCGGGTTCCGGGAGGTCGTGGCCGGTCCCCTCGTCCGGAGCTCCTTCGAGGCCGAGCGGCTGTACGAGACGGCCGCGGAAAGGTAAAGCCCCCATGCGGTACCTGATCTTTACGGACATCCACGGGAACCTGGAGGCGCTCCACGCGGTGCTCAAGGCGGTTCAGAAAAAGAAGATCGATCATTACCTCTTCCTCGGTGATCTCGTCGGCTACGGCGCTTCCCCAAACGAGGTCATCCAGAGGATCCTAACTCTAAAGCCCCTGTCCATTATCCGCGGCAACCACGACAAGGCCGTCTCGGGGCTCGACTCGATCCAGACCTTTAACCCCATCGCCGCCGCGGCCATCTTCTGGACGAAAAAAGCCATCTCCAAGAAGAACCTGGACTTCCTCTCCCGGCTGAAGAAGGGTCCAGAGATCATACACGAGACGATCACCGTCTGCCACGGCGCTCCCTTCGACGAGGACTACTACATCTTCGGCGAATTCGACGCCGCCGAGGCTTTCGGCTATTACCAGACCCCCCTCTGCTTTTTCGGCCACACCCACTTCCCGTTCATCTACACCGAGAAGGACGGGAACGTCGAAGGCACGTTCCTCGAAGGCGATGCGAACGAGGTCAAGCTCGAGAAGGGCGTCCGCTACCTCATCAATCCCGGCTCCGTGGGTCAGCCCAGGGACAGGAATCCCCGGAGCGCGTTCGCCATCTACGACTCCGACTCCCGAGTGATCAGGTTCTATCGCGTCGATTACGACATCGAGGATGCGAAAAAGCGGATCTTCGACGAGAAGCTCCCGCCCGCACTGGCCGAACGGCTGAGCCTCGGCATCTGAAGGGACCAAGAGGGCAACCTTCACTCCAGATCGCGGTTTTTCACGCCGCGCGGATCACGCGCTCCTCGGCGCCAAAACAACTCGCTTGGCGTACGCTACGCCAAGCTCAGACAAGTTTTGTCGGTTCCGCCTGGAACTTCCCTGCGGGCCCGCGATCTCCGGGCTAAACCGCTTTATCACGTTCCGGCTGCCCTCTTCGGTCCTTATAAGTATGGTCTCAGTCGGCGGGATTGGCATAACAATACACGCACCCGTGCGGGCAGGCCTGGCCGTAGCTGCCGATGTCCAGAGATTCGGTGCAGAGGCAGTCGGGACGCTGGCTCCTGTCCTTGAGGTGCGAGGCCGGCTCGCGGCGCGGGTGAAGCTCTTCGAGGAGGCGGCCGTCGATGCAGGCCGAAGGACGGATCCCCGCGAGGCCCGCAAGGAACGGCTGGCAGCAGGCCCAAAGGTTCAGGCCTCGGGCCCGGGCTTCGGAGGCCAGGGCCGCGGTGTGACGTCTCTTTTCCTCTTCGGGCGGGTCGAGAACGTCCCAGCCCCCGGCGGACGCCCGGCGCCGCGCTTTCCGGTACCATTGGGCGAAGCTCAGGCGCACGTCACGAACGCCGCATGCGGCCGCCGCGGCGGCAGTATTGTCGAAAAAATCAAGGTTTGTCCGGACCCTCCGGCCCTCCCGCCAGAACAGGATGGGATCGAAACGCAGGGAGACGCGTCGCGGATCGCCGGCCAGCGCGACGAGGGCCGGAAGCTGAGCGAGGGCCTCGGCGGCTTCGGGGGCCCCGGGTTCGAGAGGCGTGCCTCCGAGCCCTGTCACCGTGAAATGCAGATAGAGCTGTCCGAATTCCGCGAGACGGTCCATGAGTCCGGCTTCGTTTCTGAGGACATTCTCGAAATTCTTGGACCAGAGGACGACGGTGTGCACGCGCTCCGGCCGGAGGTCGATCCGCCGGACTCCGCCGCGGGGACCGGGGACCCGCGCGCTCCGCTTCTCCAAGGCTGAGGCCAGCCAGGCGGGGAAAAACGCGACAAGGTCCGTGCGCCGCGAGGTGCTGATCACGGCTTTCATCGTTTCTTGACAGCCCCGGGGAATGCCCTTAGTATTCTAGCCGAGAGGAAAAGCCCGCACAATGGCCGCGCTGAGGGCCGAGGACCTGGTCAAAAGGTACGGCCGCCGCGCCGTCGTCAACGGCGTCTCCCTGGCCGCATTGTCCGGGGAGATCGTCGGGCTCCTCGGCCGGAACGGGGCGGGCAAGACGACGACGTTCCAGATGCTGGCCGGCCTCGTTCGGGCCGACGGCGGCCGGATCTTGCTGGACGACATGGAAATCTCCTCCTGGACGACGCCCGAGAGAAGTCACGCCGGCGTGGTTTATCTCCCCCAGGAAGGGTCGGTATTCCTCAAGGCGTCCGTGGAGAACAACATCCGCATGATCCTCGAGATGCAGCCGGGTCCCCGGGGCGGGAACGAAGGCCGGCTCCGCCGTCTCCTCGAAGACGTGGGACTTTCCGCGCTCGCCGGGCAGGCGGCGCACGCGCTCTCGGGCGGCGAAAAGCGCCGGCTCGAAATTGCCCGCGCCCTCGTCCTCGAGCCGACGATCCTGCTCCTCGACGAGCCGTTCACCGGCATCGACCCCTTGACGATCCAGCACCTGCAGCGGATCTTTTTGGGGCTCCGCGACCGGGGCATCGCCCTGGTCGTCTCCGACCACAATGTCCGCGACACGTTCAGGATCGTCTCCCGGGTGTACATCATCGACGACGGGGAAGTTCTCGTAGAGGGCCCCCCCGAGGCGGTTGCGGCCGACGAACGGGCGCGGCGGAGATTCCTGGGGAAAGACTTCAGTCCTATCGTTCCGGGGCCGGCTCATCCCGGTTTTTGAACAGCCGGTCGCCCAGAGTCTCGCCGAGAAAGAACTTAAAGAGGAAGAAATAGATCAGGAGGAAGATCGCGTAGAGGAACAGGACGGCCCTCGACGTCACGGACAGGAGCTCGAACAGCGTCGCCTCCATGGAGCGGGCCGCCGTCCACAAGGCCACGAGCCAAAAGATGCCGACGAAAAGGACATCGAACGCTTTGGCCTTCAAGAACAGCGAAAACTGGAAGGGCGGACGGCTCTTCCCGGCTTCCGCTTCCCCTTCGAGGGCGGCCGTCTCGTCCTTGCGAGCCTGACTCCAGGGCGGCGCGACTTCCTCGCCGAGAGCCGGCGCCCGGGCCGGCTCCGGCGCGGCCGGTTCTTCCCAGGCCTCGCTTCGTTCCTCTTGCTCATCGGCCGCGGCCGGTGCGAAAGGCAGGGCTGCCTGGCCCACACGCTCCGGGAGGCCGATCCCCGAGTCGGGAGGTTTCCGGCGCGGGAAAATCTCCTCTTCTTCGGTTTCAAGCGGGGCCTCTCGGGTCCCGGCGTCGCCGGATTCCCCAGCGGCAGCCTCCGCGCCGGCACCGGACGTCTTCAGGAAGCGGGGCCCCGCATCTCGGGTCTCTTCTCTCGGCGGAAACGAAGCCGCCCCTTTCATGCCGTCCACCCATGGCGGCAGCGTTCCGGTCTTCCTGTCCGGCTTCGGTTCCGGGGTCGCGGCGGAGACCTCTTCGAAAGGGCCCTCCTTCCCCGGCTTTTCGGAAATGGCTTCCAGAAGCCTGTCGAGCTTTTCCCTGCTGAGCTCGATCGTCTTCCCGATCCCCTCCAATTCGCCGGTGTCGAACGTCAGGGGCACTGGGGCGCGGGCCGGGACGGCTTCTTCGGCTTCGGCTTCGGCTTCTTCCATTTCCCCTGTCCGGACCTCATCCCCATCCGTTTTTTCACTTTTCGCGGCGGCGGCCGGGCGAGACTCCGGCTCAGTCAAGGAGGTTCCCTCCACGGCGGTCCCGGCCGTTTCCGTGCCTTTCCCGGCGGCCTCGGCTTCCTCGACGAGAATCACTTCTTCGGTTTTGCTTCTCTCCGCGCCGGCGGCCTCCGCTTCCCCGCCCCCCTTTACATCTTCCTCGTCTCCGCCCGCTCCCAGCCCTTCTTCGGCCTGCCCGGGAATCTCCGAAGTGAATTCCCCGGCCCTCTCTTCCGTCTCCGGCGCCTCTTCCGCGTCGAGGGGTTCGCCCTCTTGCTTTTCTTCTTCGCCGGCCCGGTCCTCAGCAACCTCGCCAGTCTCATAATCCCTGTCCTCGATGTCGGCGTCGACGATCTTCTCGCCCTTGATCTCTTCTTCAACGGCTTCGTCCTCAGGGAACAGGAGCTGGGTTCCGCAATTGTTGCAATATTTGTCGGTTTCGTCGATGATGGCGTGGCAGTACGGACACCGGGTGATGGCCATTACTTTATTTATAAGGACATTACGGGGCAAAGTCAATCGGAGTTTGCGGCCCCGGCGCTGACGCTTTCCGTCCATGCGGCGCGGACTTTTCCCCAGGAAAACCGGGAAATTGACATCCCGGCGGAATCGGCTAAAATGTGGGTCATGGGCGATTAACTCAGTGGCAGAGTACTACCTTCACACGGTAGGAGTCACAGGTTCAAATCCTGTATCGCCCATCCTCTTCCCGAAACGCGGTCCCTTTCGCAGCCCCTCCTGAATTCCAGGACGGGTTGGGGAGGTTAAGATCTAATCGAGCTTGGGCGCGTTTCGGCAGGCCAATATCCGAAATGCGGTCCTATTGAGTCCCCCTTAATTAACTAAGGGGGGACAAGGGGGATTATCGAATCCGGTCAGAATCTCCCGACGGATTCAAGTCCGATAAAGCGCCCGCGTGCCGACCCGATGCCCTTCGATCAAGCGGCTATCCTCATGGGGTCCCGTCTTTTTTCCTGAATACGTGGCCAAACGGAATGACGATGATGTCGCCGACGATGTAGGTCACAAAGATCCCGCCGAAGAAGGCGACATAAAACGGGAACCGCCCCCGGAGCGCGGCTGGAACGAGCACGCCGCCGATCCAGACCGGCTTGTAAACGAGCTGGAGGACGAGCCCGACACCGAAGAAGGACAGCCAGTAGACGCCCAGGATCGTGGGGCCGACCGGGGTGATCCAGATGCCGCCGGCCCAGGCCCCCAGGAACACCACCAGGGAAAAGAGGATCACCCGCCAGCGAGATTTCGGCTGCCGGCCGGCGACCGCGAAGACCGCCGTCAGAAACAGGGCTACGGCCAGGGCGAAAAGCGATTCCGTGATGATCATGTTCGCCGCCTTTCAGGCCCGACAAAAGGGGCGAATGCCCTCGCTCCACGAGTCTCCGGATTCCCGGTCGCTCTATGAGCCCCCGCCGGCGAGGAGGATTTATGATACAATAAACATGCCTATCCGCCGGCCACGACCGCTTCTGGGGGAGGGCCGGCATTCGCAGATTATCCCAGAGGCGGGCCAGAAGGCAATTCCTGAAAAAGAGGAAACTTTCCCGGCTCGCGGGAATTTCGCGGGGGAATCGCGGCCGGCGCGGAACGGAGACGGCCCGAGCCGGGATCTGCGGCCGTAATATGAATCTTGCATTGAGAATCTTAATATTAAGAGAGGAGGAGTTTCATGGCAGACATGAGAGACCTGTTCCAAGCGGCGGACTGGAAGAAAGAAAAGCATGTTCCGGTCATCGACGCGCCGGCCAAAGTCAAGAAGGGCGAATTCTTCCCCGTGAAAGTGACGATCGGCCGCGAAATCGCCCATCCTAACACGACGGAGCACCACATCAGCTGGATCGACGTTTATTTCCATCCGGACGGCGAGAAATTTCCCTGCCAGATCGGCAAGGCCGAATTCTCGGCGCACGGCGCGTCGGTCCAAGGCCCGAACACGAGCACCGTGTACACGCACCACGAGGTCGTCCTGAGCTTCAAGACGGACAAGCCGGGGACGATATACGCTTCGAGTCTCTGCAACATCCACGGGCTCTGGCAGAATTCCCAAAAGATCGACGTCGCCGCCTGAGCTGAAGATGCCGCGGACCTCCTCCGGGCAGAAGCTCGGATTGACGATCAGGGTGGCACAGATTTCGAGCAGCAGCGGGATCTCACCGCCGAAGCCGACCCCGTCCCCTTCGAGGGCTGGTTTTCGACTTCCCGGGCCGGCGCCGGATGGCCGACGACGCGCGGCAGATAGATCGTGACGAGCGTCCCCTGGGCGTTATCCTCCACCCGGAGGCAGAGATGGGAGCCGGGCTTGAGGCCGATGTGCCGGGAGGCGGTTTCGGCGTCGATCAGGATGTCGTTGAGTCCGACTTCCAAGATGCCCCCCTCTCCCGCATGGCGTGGGCCACGTTGCTGCCGAGGTTCATCATGACCTGATGAAGCTGAGCGGCGTCGGCGACGGTCACGTCCGAGCCGACCCCGGTTTTCTCAACGATTTGAACGCTCTTGGGCATCGAGATCCGGAGCAGCGGCAACGATTCCTTGATGACGTCCCAGACATCGACCGGCTTCCGCTCCTGTTCCCGCTCCCGAGAAAAGGCGATGATCTGACCCACCATGTCCTTTCCGCGGCGCGCCGCGTCAGGTGCCGCTCAAGGCGCGGCCGGCTTCAAGGGCATTCCGCAGGTTGCGCGCAATCTCCCGATCCCTCCCGCAAGGATCGCGACGGAGACGGCGATCCCAAAAAGCTTCCCTATGTTCAGATAACGCGTGATGTGTTCCTCCTTTTCTGGACGGCTCTCGCGCGTTTATCCGGAGGCCCGGCAGCCGCATTCTCTCCGGTCCGATGAAGGGGAAAATGAACCCGGCCGTCTTTTCCGAGCCGACGCCGGTCCCGGGCAAGACCGTATGGAGGGTGAGATCGTCTCCCCGTCGCTGGTGACGGCCGGGCTAAAAAATCACCCCGGGAATCACCGCGCATGGGTATGGAACGATTTTATTATCTATCATTTAGTTAAGAGACGGCGCCCGTCCGGAGACAAGAAGACATGAAAGGGAAGGATTCGACAGTCGAAGAAGCCGGGGGCACGCCCGTGCCCGGGACGAATTCTCCCGGCCTGGACCTTCCGGGTGAGGAAGCACCCGCAAAGGCTCTTTCCGAGCTCATCTCCAGGGGCGCGGAAGAGATCCAGGACCACCTGTCCCTGGTCGCCCGGACCCAGGTCCGCATCCGGACGCTCCTCCAGACGTCGATCGAGGAGCTCGAGAGGGCCCAACGGCTCGAGACCCTGACGAGCCTCATCGTGGGAAACGGTCCCGCGGCGGAGGCCGCCGATGCAGCTCGTGATCCCGGTCGGGGACGGGCGGAGGACAGCCTGGGGCCCTATCTCGAGCGCGAGATTCGAATTCTGAAAAGGATGCAAAAACTCATTGGCGGGGACCGCTCCGAGGACCAGATCAGGCCTGCGCCAGCCGAGACCTCGGACGCTCTGTCTCAGAGCTCCGCGGACGAAGAGCCAGCCATCAGGAAAGTCCTCATCATCAACAACGATCCCGGCACGGTCCGGATCCTGAGGTATTTCCTGCAAAAGGAAAACCTCGAGGTCGTCACGTGTGCGAACGGGCCGGGCGGACTCCGCATGGCCGCTCAGGAGAGGCCCGACGTCATCCTGCTCGATGTCCTTCTGCCGGACATGGACGGCTACCAAGTTCTGAACCGTCTCAAGAAGAACGACAAGACGTCGGCCATCCCCGTCTTCATGCTGAGTATCCTGGCCCAGGAAGCCGACGTGCTGAAAGCCATCGAGGGGGGGGCGGCCGACTATTTCACCAAACCCTTCTCGCCCCCGATCGTTATCGCCAAGATCAAGCGGGCCTGGAAGGCGCACCGTGCATAAGATTCTTCCGATCCTCGTTTCATGGAGCCTGCTCTCCATCCTGCTCTTTTCCATCTCCCTGTTCGTTTTTATCATCCTGCGCCGGATGATCGTCCAGCGCCGCGAGGCGTCTTTCGGAGCTCGGTATTTACGAATCGAGGAAGACATCCTGGGGGCGATGGCCTCAGGGCGGAGTGAGCCGGCCGTCGATATCGCGCTCCGCTACAAGCGCCACCGGGAGGTCCTCATCCAGGTCCTCATCGACTTTCTCGAAACGATCAACGGCCGGGAGAAGGAGGTTCTGAAAGTCATCTTCGATCACGCCCTGAGGCAGCGCTGTCTGCGGGACATTCGCTCGCCGTTCATGTCTCGGCGGCTCCAGGCGACCCGTCTCGCGGGGCTCTTTTCCTCCCCCCCGGAAAAGATCCTGCTCGTCGACCTGCTCAAGGACAAGCCGATCATCCGGCTGGCGGCCGTCAATGCCCTCGTCCGGTTTCCGGATCCGGAGTCCCTGGGTCTGGTGTTCCGGGCCTTCGAGCAGGAGTCATGCCCCAACATCCATACGTACACGAACATCATCTACGGGGCTGGGGAAAAGATCGAATCCTTCGTCAAGGAATACTTGCAGAAACCGATATCCATCGAAAAGCTGTGCCTTCTCATCGAGCTCGTCGGGACCGTCCCTCTTCCCGCTCTGTATCCCGAGATCAAAGCCTACGCGAGTCACCCCGAGAAAGAGGTCAGGATCAAGGTCGCCAGAGCCCTAAGCCGGCTTCTGATCCCCGAATCATACGACACCTTGGAGCAGATGGCCGGAGACCGGGAATGGGAGGTCCAGGCACAGGCACTCAAGGGCTTGGGAAACCTGAAGAACCCCTCTGCCCTGGTCATCCTGACGCGGGGTCTGTATTCTCCCATCTGGCACGTACGGTACAATGCCCGGGAAGGGCTCCTCAACCTCGGCCCCCTCGGCTTCCGCAGGCTGAAGGAAGTGGCAAGGCAGAAAGCTGACCGTTTCGCCTCGGACATGGCGGTCATGGCTCTGGAGGACTTCTCGTATTCGCAAGGGGACTGAGGGTGAACGTGCTCGACTTTCTTTTCCGCCTCGTCTCCGATTCCATCCTGGTCTATTTCCTCCTGATCAACAGTTTCTATCTGCTCTTCGTCCTCCTCTCGCTTGTGGGCATCCTGCGCTACCAGAGGCTGACCAGCTATGTCCGGCTGAACGAGATCTTCACCCTCCCGCTGGCCAAACCGATCTCAATCATCGCCCCGGCCTACAACGAAGAGCAGGGCATTATCGAGAGCGTCCGGTCGCTTCTGACCCTCGAATACCCGCTCTACGAGGTCATTATCGTCAATGACGGGTCGACCGATGCCACGCTCGACATACTCATCCGCGCCTTTGACCTGAAAAAAACAAGCCGGGTCTTCCGCAAATCCATCGAGACGGCGCCTGTCCACGGAATCTACATGTCGCCCCAGGAGCCCAAGCTCGTCGTCGTAGACAAAGTCAACGGCAAAAAGGCGGACGCGCTGAATGCCGGTCTCAATATCGCTCGCTACCCGCTGTTCTGCGCGATCGACGCGGACTCCATTCTCGACCGCGATGCCCTCCTCAAGGTCGTCCGGCCCTTTCACGAAGACCCCGAGCGGACTGTCGGCGTCGGGGGAGTCGTGCGGCTGAGCAACGGATGCGTGATCAAGAGCGGTCAAGTCCACAGGATCGGGATGCCGCGCAACGCCCTGGCCCGCTTCCAGATCCTCGAATACCTGAGGGCCTTCCTCGGCGGAAGGATGGGGATGAGCATGATGAACTGCCTCCTCATCATCTCCGGAGCCTTCGGCCTATTCCGAAAGGATATGGCACTTCAGATCGGCGGCTACAGGAAGGAGACTATCGGCGAGGACATGGATTTGGTCGTCCGCCTCCGCCGGCACCTCCACGAGCGGAGGATTCCCTATCGCATCACCTTCATCCCCGACCCCATTTGCTGGACCGAAGCCCCAGAAAACTTCAAGACCCTGGCCCGGCAGAGGAACCGCTGGCACCGGGGACTCGTCGATGTCCTCACCCGGAACCTGAGGATGATGTTCAATCCCCGCTACGGGGCGACCGGGATGGTCGCCATGCCGTTCTACATGATCTTTGAGATGTTGGGACCTCCTATTGAGATCCTTGGCTACATCCTTTTCCTCTATTTCATCGTCACCGGCCAAGTCGACTCTCCGTTCGCCGTTCGCTTCTTTCTCCTGGCCGTCGTCTATGGAATGCTCCTCTCGCTCACGGCCATCCTCCTCGAGGAATACTCCCTGCAGCGCTATCCGCGCCTGGTGGATGTCATCACCATCACGGTCTTCGGCATCCTGGAAAATCTCGTGTATCGGCAGTGGCTCGCCGCCGTCCGGGTCAAGGCCTTCTGGGACCTGGCCTGCGGCCGGAATGAGTGGGGGACAATGGAAAAGAAGGGGTTCACGCTGGAGCACGAACAGCCATGAAAAGAACAACCGCGATCGCACTGGCTCTCTTGGTCGGAATTTCTCAGCTGTGGGCCGCCGACGACAACCGTCCGTACGACCGGGCGCAGCGCGCCCTCCAGCAGAAGGATTACGCGGCGACGATCACGATCTGCCTCGACCTCCTCGAGTCGGCGCCGGCTAATTACGACGTCAACTTCCTTCTCGTCCAGGCCTATTCCCGCTCCGGAGAAAGAGACAAGGCCCTGTCCCGGCTCGAGAGGATGAACGCCCTCTTCCCCAGGAACGGGGACGTCCTCCTGTTCATGGCGAGGCTCCTCACCTGGAAGGGGCGGTATGCCGACGCCCTCGCCCGGTACCGCGAGGTTCTCGGATTCGACCCGGCCAACGAGGGGGCCCTGGTCGGCACTGCCGACATCGCGGCGCGGCGCGGGGACTTCGCCGAGGCCCGGACCATCCTTCAGAAAGTGCTCGCCCGCGACCCTCGGAACGCGGACGCCTATTTCCATCTCGGACTCGTCGAGCAGTGGCAGGGGAACCGGGGTCGGGCCCGGGAAGACTTCGAGAAAGCCGCCGCTCTCGACCCGGCGAACGACGACTACAAGATCTTCCTGACGTCGTCGACGCCGCGGCTGGAGCCGAGGCTCGAGGTCCGTTACGGCCACGAGGTGGACGATTGGAGCGACGGCCGGGCGGATTTCCAGGACGATCAGGTCGCGGTGCTCTTCGGCCTCCCCGGCGATACCGGCGTCATGGCCCTGAAATACAACCAGACCCACCGCTATGCCGAGACGGACCGTCAGTTCGAGGCCGAAGCCTATCCGCGGCTCTGGACGAAAGCCTATGCCCGGATCGACCTGAGTTATTCGCCCGAAGCCGTCTATTACCCGAGGCTATCCGCGCTCATTGAAATCTATCAGGGGATCCTATCCGCGGCGGAGGTGTCGGTCGGCGTCTGGCACATGAGCTTCGTGGACCGGCCGATGACGCTCGTCCTGGGCTCCGTGGGTTATTATCTGGGGAACTACTATCCCTACGTCCGCCTGAATTACGGCTCCGAAAATGGAAACGCCACCTTTTCCTGGGTCCTCAACCTCCGGCGGTATTTTTCGACCGACAACTTCATTTCGGTCGGCTACGGCCACGGCACCCGGCTGCTCGAGGACCTGACCATCCAGGACCTGCTCCCCACCCCGGGCAACATCTACGCGGCCGGGGTCACCTGGTATATCTTCCGGAACGTCCGGCTCGAATTCCAGTTTTCCCGGACGAGCGACGCGAACCTCACGCGCAGCGCTTTCGAGTTCACAACGGGCTACCGCTGGCGGTGAAACACCGGGCCCCAGCGGAAAAAAATTTCTCCTCGTTCTTGACAGCCCGCGGCGATCGAACGATAATGCTTTGACGTCTAATCAGTTGACTGTTCCTCCGGAGGCGACAGACCCGCATGACGACCGTCAAGCAACTTGCGGGCTTCGTGGGCATCGAATTCGTCATGGCCCACAAGGCCTTTCGTCAGGAGGGAGAAAGGGCGCTCGGACGGCTCGGACTGCGCGTCGGACAGGAGCTCCTGCTCATCCACCTTTGTGCCGGCCATAGCCTATCCCAGGGGCAGCTGGCGGAACGGCTCGGTGTGGAACAGGCCACAGTCAGCATTATGCTCCGGCGCATGGCTAAAGCCGGCCTCGTCGGGCGCCGCCCCGACAAGGACGACGCCCGGGTGACGCGGGTTTATGCGACGCGGAAAGGCCGGGTGCTGGAGGGCCCCGTTCTCCGTGTCTGGCGCAGCCAGGAGAGGCGGCTGCTGTCGGGTCTGACGGGAGAAGAGAAAAAGTTGCTGCGGCGGCTTCTGGAGCATATCCGGGCGAACCTCGAACGAAGGAGATCCACTTATGGAACAGGGACCGAAAGAGCCTAGGCCCGCTGGCCGGGCCAGCACCGGGCCGGCCGATCCTCCGCCGGATGCCGCGACGCCGCCGAACGGCGGCGAGGACAACGAAGCGATCAATCATGTCCCCCTCTACCGGAAGAAGCGGGTTCTCATTCCCTTCTTTCTCCTCGTCCTGGCCATGGCTCTCGGGGCCTGGTACTGGTACAAGAACCTGCTCAACTACGTTTCCACGGACGACGCCTACCTGGACGCCGACCGGGTTTCGATCAGCACCAAGGTCCTCGGCCGGATCGTCCGGCTGACGGTTGACGAGGGGGGCGCGGTGAAGAGGAGCCAGCTGCTGATCCAGCTCGACGACACGGACGTCCGGGCCCAGGTGGAGCAGGCCAGGGCCGGTCTCAGCCTGGCCGAGAACAGCCTCGAGCTGGCCAAGGTCAACGTCGACCGGGCCTCGGACGATTTCGAAAGGGCGGATCTGCAATACAAGAATTCGGTCATCACCAAGGAGCAGCATATCCACGCCCAACAGACCCTGGACGCGGCCCGGGCGGAATATGCCATCGCCGTGTCCCGAATCGGTGTGGCCAAGGCCCAGCTGGGCGTCGCCGAGACGCAGCTGCAGAACATGACCGTCGTGGCCCCTTTCGACGGGATCGTTTCGAAGCGCTGGCTGATGGAGGGGGATATCGTCCAGCCCGGGCAGCCCGTCTTCACGATCTACGAGACCGAGCGCATCTGGGTGACGGCCAACCTCGAAGAGACCAAGCTCGGCCACATCAGGCTGCAGGATCCGGCGACGGTCACGATCGACACCTATCCCGGCCGGACCTTCACCGGGAAGGTCGGTTTGATCTACGATTACACGGCCGCCCAGTTCTCACTCATCCCACCCGACAACGCCTCGGGCAATTTCACCAAGATTACGCAGCGGGTGCCGCTGCGGATCTACCTGGACGACATGAACCCCGAGCTTCGGAGGGAATTTCCCCTGCGCCCCGGAATGTCGGTCGAGATCAAGATCCGGATCAAGTAGCCGGCGATCGTTCAGGGACGCCGCCGGCCGGGGCCGCGGCCGGGGCGAATCCCGTAACAAGACGGACCGAAAGGTGAACGACGATGAGACATCTTCGCGTGAACATTTTGATTCTTCTGGTCCTTTTTCTCCCCCTGTCGGCATTCCCCCAGACATCCGAAGCCGACTCGCTCAGCCTCGAGGATGCGGTGCGGATCGTGCTGGCCCACAACCCCGCCCTCAAGGAGGCCTCGGATTCCGTGGCCGTCTCCCTGGCCCGCGTCGATGAATCCCGCACGGCCCTCAAGCCCAACTTCGCCGGCAGCCTCTCATACACCCGGATCGGGCCGCTGGAAGTCCTGGCCGTCCCCGGCCTCGGCACCTTCGAACTGTACCCGGCCAATAATTTCGACCTCCACGCCGGCCTCCGCCAGCTGATCTACGACGGCGGACGGACCAAGGAATCGGTCAGACTTTCCACGTCCGAAGTGGCGACGGCCGAGGACCACAGGGACTTGATGAAGCGCGATCTCGCGTTCGAGACCGCCCAACTCTTCGACGCCATTCTCTTCCTCCAGGAGAGCATCCGCGTCGAAAACGACCACGTCCGGGACCTCAACGACCACATCCAGATCAGCCGCAAGAAGCTGGCCATCGGAACGGCGACCGAGCTCGAGGTGCTCAATACGCAGGTCCGGCTCGTCGCGGCCCAGAACCAGATCGTCGACCTCGAGAACAGCATGGAAAAGCAGGAGCTTGCCCTGCGCCGCCTGATGGGCTTTGAATCCGTCGCCCCGCTCAAGCTCCGCGGCGAATTCACCTACCGCGAGATGGCCCTCGACCCCGACGCGCTTATCAAGGACGCGTGGCAGAAGCGGCCGGAGGCCCGGGCCCTCCAGAACCTGATCCGGACGGCCGACCTCCAGGTTCGCGTCGCCGGTCTCCGCGACCGGCCCTCGGTCAGCCTGAACATCCTCGGCGGAACGAAGAACGGCTATATCCCCAACGTCAACACCTGGAAGCTCGATTACGTGGCCGCCGTCCAGGTCGATGTTCCCATCTTTGACGGCGGCCTCACTCGAAGCCTGAAGGCGGAAGCGGAAGCCGGGCTCACGGCTATCAAAAACCGGACGCGCGAGCTCGACGACCTGATCCGGTCCGAAGTCCTGCAAGCGGTTTCCGACGTGAAAGCCAGCGAAGAAAAACTCCGCTCCGTGGAGGTCGACATCGAGCAGGCCAAAAAAGCCCTGGAGTTCGCCAGAGCCCGCTACGAAGCCGGCACCATCACGAACCTGGATCTTCTGGACACCGAAGACGCCTTCGTCGAGGCCCAGTTCCTCAAGCTCCGGGCCCTCTACGAGTTTGTCCTGAGCCAGACGGCCCTCGACCGGGCGACGGGCCTGCCCGTGACCGACTGACCGGCCCCCATCGGGACGCTTCCCGGCCGCCGTTTCCGGAGGAATGGCCTTCGGGGGGAGAGAGCGGAGGCATCGTCCGGAACACCGGCCCCTCTCATTCCGGCCGTGAAACGCCGGCAGCCGCGGAAACTCTTGACTTTGACGTTACGTCATAGTTGATAATGGGGGCCGGGATAAGAGCATGAAACAAACCTATCTCGTCAAGGAGTTCGCCGATCTGACGAAGGTCACGGTCAGGACACTCCATTACTACGACCAGATCGGCCTGCTCAAGCCGAGCTTCCAGAAGCCCAACGGGTACCGCGTCTACGGCGAGGCAGACCTCCTTCGTCTCCAGCAGATCGTGACGCTGAAGTTCATGCGCTTCCCCCTTGCCCGGATCCGCGACCTGCTCGACCTCAAGGGCTTCGAAGTCGTCAGGTCCCTGAAGATTCAGGGCGAGGCGGTGAAGGACGAGATCGGCCGGCTCAGGCGGGCCTCCCGGGCCATCGATCAGGTCCTGAAGCGTCTCGAGACGGACGGCCGGATCAACCGGAAAAAACTCATTCAGATCATGGAGGTCATTCAAATGGGCGAAGACGTCAAGAAGGCATGGCAGGAGAAATTCTTCACAAAGGAGGAGCTCCGGGAGTTCCAGGAGATCGGTAAGGCTTACACCCCCGCGGCCATGGCAGAGTACGAGCGCCGCTGGGCCGCGCTCATCGCCGAGGTCAAAAAGAACCTCGGCGCCGATCCGGCTGGCCAGACCGCCCAATCTCTGGCGAAGCGTTGGCAAGACCTGCTCGACGAAGCCTACGGCAACCATCCCGGGCTCAAGGCCAGGATCGGGCAGGCCTATACGGCGGGTGCGATCCCGGAGGACCGCCGCATGTTCGGCCCCGAGGTCTGGGACTTCATCAAGAAGGCCCATGCCGCGGCGAAGAAAAAGTAGCGTATAATAGGGTCGGCCCGGCGCGATCCGGGACATCGCGCCGGGCCATCAAACAGCCGATCCGTATGGGGAGAAGCTCCCGGTGAGAGTTCTTGTCATCGAGGACGAAGCCAAGATCGCTTCCTTCGTCAGGCGGGGTCTCAAGGAAGAAGGCTACAGCGTCGATGTCGCCGACGACGGGGAGCAGGGGTATTTCCTGGCCACCACGGAGAAATACGATCTCATCGTGCTCGACCTGATGCTCCCCAAGATGGACGGCCTGAGCCTGTGCCGGAATCTGCGCGAAAAGGGCCTCGCCGTCCCCATCCTCATGCTCACGGCCAAAGACAGGGTGCGGGACAAGGTCGTCGGGCTGGACGCGGGAGCGGACGATTACCTGACCAAGCCCTTCGCCTTCGAGGAGTTCCTGGCCCGCTGCCGGGCTCTTTTGCGAAAGAAGGATTCCCGGGACGCGACGAAGCTCCAGGTCGACGACCTCGTGATGGACGTCGTGACCCATCGCGTAACCCGCGGCGGGGAGGAGGTCGCCCTCACACCGAAGGAATTCGCCCTCCTGGAATACCTGATGCGGAACGAGGGCACTGTCGTCACCCGGACGATGATCGCCGAACACGTCTGGGACATGAACTTCGACTCCTTTTCAAACGTCATCGACGTCTACATCAATTATCTCCGGAAAAAGGTCGACCAGAACCGCTCGAAGCCGCTCATCAGCACGCTCCGGGGCCGCGGCTACACACTGAAAGGCTGATATGGCGCTGACCTCGCTCCGCACGCGGATCGTCCTCTGGTATCTGGCCGTGCTGTCATTGACCTTTGTGGTGTTCGGCACCGTGCTCTATCACTACGTTAACCAGAACCTTCAGGACGACATCAATGACCTCCTCTCCTCCAAGGCCAGCGGGATCCGGGATTCCATCAACGCCTTCTGGGAGGCCGAGAAGGCGGACGCCGTGCGGGCCGGCGTGCCTCCCGCCGGCCTGACCAAGATCCACAACCTGAACTTCAACCGGATCGTCCAGCGCTGGCTGCTCGAGAAGATCGACGATCCCGTGCTGCTGAATATCGACGTCCGGATCCTGGACGCCGACGGGGCCCTGATTGCATCCTCCCGCAAGATTCCGTCGGCCGGGGACGTCCCGCTCAGGGAGCCGGTCTCGAGCCTGGGCCCGGCGGGCCGCTTGACGGACATGTCCGCTGAGACAGTTCCCGGCCGGAGCGTCAAGCTGAGGGCCTTCTCCTTGCTGGCCCTGGAAGACGGGCGGCCGGCCTACGCCATCCAGGTGATCTCGCCGCTGACGTCGCTTTCCGCAACCCTCAACCACTTGAAGCTCTTGCTGTTCCTGCTCTTCCCCGCCCTCATGGTCGCCAGTGGGCTCGTCGGCGTCTTTCTCGCCAAGATCACCCTGAATCCGGTCGACCGGATGATCAACACGATCCGGGGCATCACGGCCGAGAACCTCAAGGCCCGCATCGGCCTGCCGAAAACGGCGGCGGAAGATGAGATCCGCAGGCTGGCCGAGACGTTCAACGGCATGCTCGACCGGCTCGAACGTTCGTTCTCGAGCCAGCGCCAGTTCGTCGAGGACCTGTCCCACGAGCTCCGGACGCCGCTCTCGGTCCTCAAGGGCGAGATCGAAGTGGCGCTCATGAAGAGCCGCTCGCCCGAGGAGTACGAGGAGATCCTGCGCAGCGGCCTCGAGGAGGTCGACAGGATGGCGACTCTCTCCGAAAACCTGCTGACGGCGGCCCGCTACGACAGTAACACCATGACGCTCGACAAGAGCTCGGTCGACGTCGGGCAGCTCGTTGGCGAGATCGGGGCCGACCTCACGGTCTCGGCGGAGCAGAAGAGCATCGGCCTCGGGATCACGGCCCCCGAGGGGATCATCGTCCGCGCCGACAGGTCCCGGCTCAAGCAGCTGTTCCTGAACCTGCTGGATAACGCCCTGAAATACACTCCCCCGGGTGGCACCGTGACCGCCACCGTCGGCCGGGACGCCGGCGGCGCCAAGATCACTATCGGCGACACGGGGCCGGGGATCTCCGACCGGGACCTGCCCCATATCTTCGACCGCTTCTACCGGGCCGAGAGAAAGCGTGGGCCGGCGGGATTCGGTCTGGGCCTGACCATCGCCAAAGCCATCGCGGAAGCCCACGGGGGGAGAATCGAGGTCTCCACCCGGGTCGGAAAAGGGACGGCTTTCACCGTCCACCTTCCCTCCTCCCATTGACCGGCAGCTCGTCTCCGGCCGGGCGCCCCGCCCGGTTCGCCTCTCTCCGGCCGTCGATGCCGAAAGATGAGAATTTTTTAATCTTATTTTAATCGGCCTGTAACGCGCTCCGGCGTATGATGGGCGCGGAAATCTGGGGAGGTGAGAACCGAGGGAGCGGTGGAGGCGCGAGACGTCACCGACAGGAATGGAGAGCGAATCCGTGCGGGAGGCGAAGATGAGAAAGTTTGCCGTGACTCTGGCATCAATCCTGTTCGTGGCGGGATTTGCATTCCTGGGCTTCAGCCAGCAGTCCAACCCGGCGCCGAAGCCGCCCCACGTCCCGACGAAGGGCGTCGTCGGGACCGTCGATGCGGTGACGCTGGCGGACGCGGACGCGGCGACGAAATCCGAGATCACGGTCATCAACAAAACCAACGCCAAACTGATGTTCCTAGTCAAGCCCACGACCACGATCTACGACGCGAAAGGGAAACCATTGACCCTGGACAAGGTTGTCAAAGGCGAAGAGGTCCGGGTGCGCTACACGACAACGGCCGAAGGCGTCAACGAGGCCACGTTCATCAAAATCATAAAGTGACACGAGTCGTCTCCCGAGATCATGTTCGGAAGATATCGTTTTTAGACAAGAGGGGAAGAGAATGCGCATCGCGCTCATCACCGAATTCTATTATCCGCACCTCGGCGGCGTGACCGAGCACGTGCATCACCTTGCCCGCGAGCTCAGGGCGATGGGCCACTCGGCGACGATCATCACGTCCCACATGGCCGGCGAGAGCGGGGACGAGCCGTTCGTCCGCCGCGTCGGGAAGAGCCGGCTGATCTACAGCAACGGATCTTTCGCCCGTGTGAGCACCGGCCGGACGCTCCTGAGGGACATCGAACGGATTCTCCGCGAGGACCGCATCGAGCTCATCCATCTTCACGGTGCCCTGGCCCCCACGCTGGGGATGGTCGGTCAATGGGCGGCCTACAGGCTTCGTCTTCCGGTCGTCGCCACGTTCCATTCCTGGTTTCCGGGATCTCCCCCTTATCGTCTTCTTCAAAAGCCCATGCAGATCCTCATGGATGCGATCGCCGTCAAGATCGCCGTCAGCGAACCCGTGATCCAGGCCCACTCCCGCTATTTCCGGGCCGACTGGGAGATCATCCCGAACGGGATCGAGGTGAGATATTTTCATCCCAACGGCCGGCAGCCGAACGACGCCCTCAAGCAAGGGCCGAGACTCCTGTTTCTCGGCCGTCTCGACCCCCGCAACGGCCTCCAAACGATTCTCGATGCCATGCCCGGGGTGCTGGCCCGGTACTCGAACGCGGAGCTGGTCGTCGCCGGGGACGGGCCTCTCCGTTCCCACTACGAGCGGAAGGCTCGCGACCTCGGGGCCAGCGTCAAGTTCATGGGGCACGTTTTCGAAGAGCGCCCGGACTGCTACGGCAGCTCGGACCTGTATCTCTGCCCGACCACGCGGGCCTCGTTCGGGATCACGCTTCTGGAGGCCATGGCCTGCGGCACCCCGATCGTCGCCTCCGACATCATCGGATTCCGGGAACTCATCGCCGGCGGAAGAGAGGCCGTCATGGTCCCCCCCTTCAACACGGAGGCCTGGACCCGGGCGATCGTGAACCTGATCGACGACCCCGCCTACCGCTGGGTCATGCGGCAGGCCGGACTGAGGAAGGCCCAGGAATTCGCCTGGCCGAGGATCGCCGAGCGCATCGCCGATGTCTACAGGCGCGCACTCAAGCGGCCTGCAGAACGCCCGGAACAGAATCCGCTCGGCCGTCCGCCCCAACAATGGGATGGGACGCGCGACGCCGCGAACCCTATCCGGTTTTCTCTGAATTAACGCCCGGCCCCGGGGCCTCGATGCGGAAGCCCGTCAGCCAGAGGACGCCGAGCCCGAGGAAGACCACGGGGATGATCTCCGCGGCGTGAAGAAGCACGGCGAAACTCAGGGCTCTTTCCGTCTCGACGCCGAAGAGGGCCAGAGCGGCCACCACCGAAAGCTCGAAGCCGCCGACGTTGGCCGGCGTGTTGACCGCGGCTGTGCCCACGTTCAGCAGGATCAGCGTCACGGCGGCGTCCAAAACCGGCAGATCCAGCCGGAAAGCTCGGAACATCATCCAGACGAGCGTCGCCCGCATGATCCACGACAGGGCGGCCAGGGCTCCGGTCGGGAGCATGATGCCCGCGTTCCTCAGGGCCGAGACCCCAATCCTCAGGTGCGCGATCTGATCGCTCACCGCCCGGCCCGGCTTTCCGAGAGACCTCACTTTTGCGCTCAGGCTGCCCTTGGCGAGGAGAATGAGGACGGCCACCACCACGGCCAGAGCGAGGGCGGAGACGGCGAAGGTCCTCCTCTGGGACGACGAGAACGGGAAAAAGAGGGCTGTGACGCCGACAAGAGCCAGGAAAAAGGCGATATCGACGACCCGGTCGAGGACGACCGTGGACAGGGCGCCCGAAAACCGCATCTTCTGCTTCCTGGCCAGGAAGAGGGCTCTCGCGCCGTCCCCCAGCCTGAGGGGCAGGAGGATGTTGCCGAGGACGCCGACCAGGATGGCCGCGAAGGCCTGCGGCACTCGGGAGTCCGGTTTGACCGACGAGATGATCAGGTTCCATCGCTCCGCCTCGACCCACGTGTGAACGATGTTCAGCAGGGCCAGCGCCAGGACCCAGCCCCAGCGGATCTCGGTCAGGGAGCGGGCCGCCAGCGCCAGGTTCATGCGGGAGAACAGAAGGAGGAGAACGGCCAACGACGCCGCGAGCGAGATGAGCGAAACGACCCGGCGCCGGTTCATGCCCGCCGCGACCTCGTCATCATCTCGGAAAGAGTCAGGAAATCATATCCTCGTCTACGGATCTCGGCGATGATCTCGGGCAGGGCCTCGGCCAGCTGGCTCGAGTCCGCAGCCTCTTCCGTGCCCCGCCCGTCATGGAAAAGGAAGACGCAGCCGTTTCCGAGACCCCGCAGCGTGCGGCGGACGATCACCTCCGCCCCTGGGCGGGACGTGTCCCAGACGCCGAATGTCCAGGACACGGGGAGACATCCTTCGGCGCGGACGGCGGCGTTCGTCCAGGGATTCCTCCAGCCGTGTGGGGCCCGGAAGAGCCGGGCCTCCGCCCCGCCGGACGCCTCCCGGATGAGGGCGGCCGTCGTCCGGATCTCCCGGCGGACGTCGGCCAGAGACTTGAGTGCAAGAGGGCTGTGGCTAAGCCCGTGGTTCCCGATCTCATGCCCCTCGCCCGCGATCCTCGCCACGAGATCCGGAAAACGCCGAACGTTACGGCCGAGGAGAAAGAATGTCGCCTTGACGCCCGCCGCGCCGAGCACGTCCAGGATGCGCGAGGTGTGGGGACCGTTAGGGCCGTCATCGAACGTCAGCGCTACGGCCCGGAGGTCTTCGTCTCCCCGCCAGAAGACTCGGCCGAAAACGGGCGCGTGATGGCGGAAAACGCCGTCGAGAATGACCCCGTCGGCGGCCAAAGCCAGGATCCCCCACCAGACCTGAAAGGCCGGCCCGGCGCTCCAGAGCGAAGCGAGCGCCCAGGCCGGAAGCGCCATGACGGCCAGGGACACTCCCGTCGCGGCCAAAGCGATTTTGATTTTCATCGTCTCCCACGGGGGCCGGAGCCGCTCCGGCGAGGTCTCATTATACCAAGAGTCTTCCGGAAAACCTACCGGAACCGGGACCCCGGCGGTTCCTCGACAGACGGTTCTTCGGGCGATCAGCGGAGCCGGCGGGAAAGCAACTCATCCGTTCCCGGAGGCAGAGCTTCGGCCTTTGCCTGGAGCAGAGATCCCGGAAGCCTCCCGGCTTCCGCCCGGCAAGAGAATAATGGTCCAGTCGGAGGACAAAGGTGTCACGGGTCCGCGAAAAAATCGTCAAGAAGTCGCCAAAAAAGGGCCGGACCCCGGATGCGTCTCTCTCCGGGGCGCCGCGCGGGCTCAGAGCCGGATCACGCGCAGGTACTTGTCCACGTAGTCCTCGGGCAGCCCGCAGTCTTTCGCCCCCTCGAGGACGACTTTCTCGTAGTCGGGGTGCGGCTTCCCGAGGGCCCGCCCGGTCCGGAAATAGGCCATCGCTTTATAGGCCTTTCCCTCACCGTCCCTAACCTCGACGTCTTTTCTGTCGTAGGCCTTGGGGTAGCCTTCGTAGGCGTCCAGCTCAAGCCGGTCCTTCTCCGTAATCTCAAAGAGCGCCCCTAAGACCCTGTCGACACCCGAATTCACGATGTTGGCCGTCGCACCCTGGCGCGCCACGGAATAGCCGTCGTAGACGAATCGGTAGCCGCTGAGGACGGCGGGCTTCAGAAAGCGCCCTCCGGGACACCTCTCTTTCATCTGCGCGTGGTTCATATTCGAAGCGTAGGCGAAGTAGAGCATCGCACACCCCTTGCGGCCAGGTTCGATCCACTCGCCCTCGATTATAAGTGAACCCGGCACCAGAATCAATTTCCGGCCGCCTTGACATGACAGCGGCCCGACAGTATAAATTTTCTATGCTTGAGAAAAGCGCCAAAATCATGTTGCGTCGTCTCGGGATCGTCTTCGTGGCAATCGGTGTGGCCGCAGCCGCCGGGCAGGCCGGCCCGGCGAAAGCGGCCAAGCGCGCCATCACGCTTGACGACTTGGCCAGGATCCGCATGGTCGGTGATCCCCAGCGCTCGCCGGACGGGAAATGGGTGGCGTATACCGTCGGCACGACAGACTTCGAAAAGGATAAGAGCGACAGCGATATCTGGATGGCGAGCTGGGACGGTTCTCAGGAGGTCCGCCTGACATCCGATCCGGACAGCGAGACCTCTCCCCGCTGGAGTCCGGACGGGCGCTTCCTGTCCTTCCTTGCCTCCCGCGGCACCGAGGAGGAGAAGAAGCTCGGCCCCCAGGTCTGGCTTCTCGACAGGAGGGGCGGCGAAGCGCAGCGGTTGACGGACATCAAAGGCGGCGTCAGCGATTACGCTTGGTCTCCGGACGGCCGGCGGCTGGTCATCGTTACGAGCGACCAGGACCCGGCGGACGAGCCGGAAAAGCTGGAGGGTTGGAAGCGGAAGACGCCGGCGCCGATGGTCATCGACCGCTACCATTTCAAGGAGGACCGGGAAGGATATCTCAAGCGGCTGTATTCGCACCTGTGGCTCTTCGACGTGGCGGCCCGAAAAAAAGCCGAGCCCCTCACGTCGGGATCGTGGGATGACGTGCGGCCGGCCTGGTCGCCGGACGGAAGCCGGGTCGCCTTCATCAGCGACTGCGGGTCAGACCCGGACCGGAATCCGGACACCGCCGTTTTCGTTGTCGAAGCCAGGCCCGGGGCGGAGTCCAAGCGCCTCACGAGCCGGGAAGGCCCCGAAGGGAGCCGTCCGGCCTGGAGCCCCGACGGGCAATGGATCGCCTTCCTCAGCGGCGATCCCCCGCGCTTTTCCGCGTACAATCTTAACAAGCTGGCCGTCGTCCCGGCGGCGGGCGGCGAGCAGAAGATCCTGACGGAAGCGCTAGACCGGGCTGTTGTCGGCCCTATCCTCTGGACCGCGGACGGGAAGAACCTGATCTTCCTTGTCGAGGATGATCGAGTCGTCTATGTCGGCGAGACCGCTTTCTCTGGAGGGCCGGTCGAGAAGCTAACCACCGGCCGGCGGACGGTCTCCAGTATTTCGCTCGGCGCCGACGGCGCCCTGACGCTGCTTTCGGGCACGGCCGTTGAGCTCGCCGAGGTTGACGCGCTCGAGGCCGGAACGCTCAGGCGGCTGACCCACCAGAACGACGCCCTGCTCTCCGGGCTCGAGCTGGCGACGACGGAGGATTTCTCCTCGAAGAGCAAGGACGGCACCGTCGTTCACGGCCTCATCGTGAAGCCGGCCTCCTTCGCCCCGGGCCGGCGCTACCCTCTGCTGCTCCGGATCCACGGCGGGCCGATCGGCCAGGATGAATACAGCTTCAGCTTCGAGCACCAGTTCCTGGCCGCGAACGGCTACGTCGTCCTGGCGGTCAACTACCGCGGCAGCTCGGGCCGCGGCTCGGCGTTCCAGAAGGCCATTTTCGCCGACTGGGGGCACAAGGAAGTCATGGACCTTCTCGGCGCGGTCGACGGAGCCGTGGCGGCGGGCATCGCCGACCCGCAGTGGCTCGGCATCGGCGGCTGGAGCTACGGCGGAATCCTGACGGACTACACCATCGCTACCGACAGCCGCTTCAAGGCGGCAATCAGCGGGGCGGGCAGCGCCCTTCAGCTCTCGATGTACGGGCACGACGAATACATCCGGCAATACGATCTCGAGATCGGGGCCCCCTGGAAGACGACGGACCTGTGGCTCAAGATTTCCTATCCGTTCTTTCACGCCGACCGCATCCGGACGCCGACGCTCTTCATGGGCGGCGACAAGGATTTCAACGTGCCCCTCATCGGCGGCGAGCAAATGTACGAGGCACTCAAGAGCCTGGGGGTGGACACCGAACTCGTCATCTACCCGGGCCAGTTCCACGGCCTCACGACCCCGAGCTACGTCCGCGACCACTACGAACGGTATGTGGCCTGGTACGACAAGTACCTGAAGAAAGAGGGCTCATGAAAAAACCCTATCTCAGGAAGTTCGACGAGGTCGGCGGCTTCACGGTCTGGATCGTCGACGGCCGCTACGTCCGGAAAAGCATCGACGAGGAATTCACGAATTTCGGCCAGCACTTCCGCTTCCGGTTCATCCCCCGCAACGAATTCTGGATCGACAAGGAGTACGGCCCGGGGGAGGAGCAGTTCTTCATCGACCACCTGCTCGTCGAGCACCGGCTGATGGCCGGCGGCATGCCCTACGACGACGCCCTGGAGAAGGCCGACGCCGTGGAGAAGAGGGAGCGCCGGAAGTCGGAGATGATCCGCCAGGTCGCGTCCCTGGGCCGGAAAACCATCGTCGCCTCCATCCATAAAAGGCTCCTCAAGAAATACAGCGGGCGGGTCAAGGTCTGGATCATCCGGGGAGAGCTCGTGCGGAGCCTTTATTTCATCGACTTCACCGAGGGCGGCCACGACAAGGTCTATCACTTCGTCCCGAAGGAAGAGGTCTGGCTGGACGATGACCTCAGCCCCGGCGACCGGAAGTTCGTGCTCCTGCACGAGCTCCACGAACGGCACCTGATGAGTCTTGGCTGGCCCTATTTCAAGGCCCATCGTTCGGCGAGCGGGATCGAATACCACTGCCGGGCCCACCCCGAAGACCTGGAGCCCAGCATCCGCCGCGAGATCGAAAAGAACAACTGACGGGAGGCTCGATGGCCGGAGACCTCCGGGGCTTCTGGAGCCTGTCCGAAACGGACGCCTCCATCATCCTGTTCATCATCCTGGCCAGCAGCCTCCTCGGCTTCTGGCAGGAGAAGGGGGCGGCCGACGCCGTGCGCAGGCCCATCTCCCTCGTCCGGGTCAAGGCCACGGCCGTCCGCGACGGCGCCGCGGCCGAGGTCGTCAAACGGCTATTCTACAAGAGGAATCCCGCCTAGCCGCGACATAGAAAGATCCCTGGCCGCCGGGCCAAAAACAGGTTCCTATCTGACGGAAAATTCAGTTGAAAGCCTCCCCGCCCGGGAATGATAATACCGTTCCTGACAACCTCATGATCAGAAACCTCTTAAACCGGGAACTTCGGGAAGGAAACCGCGTTTCGCGTCGTCCCTATAGCGGATATTCGGATCCGGAGGATTCCGGGCCGTCCCGTCGTCTGCGGGGGACGGGCGGCGCGGTCTCCGGAGACGCCGGACTGGGGAATGCGGCATGATGAGATCACGTGCGCTGTTCATGGTCATCGGCGTGGCTCTTGCCCTCTCGATGACGCCGGCCTGCGTCCGCTACCATCCCCAGCCCATCGAACCGGCCAAAGCCATGGACGCGTTCGAGGCCCGGAGGCTCACCTCGACGGAACTCAAAGATTTCCTTCTCCAGAACGGCGACGTCAAGGACTGGCCGCCGGCGGTATGGGATCTCAAGTCTCTGACCCTGGCCGCGCTGTATTACAATCCCGATATGGACGTCGCCCGCGCCCAGTGGGGGGTGGCCCGGGCGGGCCGGATCACGGCCGGCGAACGTCCCAACCCGACCCTGAACCCCCTGGTCGGATACAACAGCACGACCCCGGTGAGCCTGATGACGCCCTGGATCCCGGAGATCCTCCTGGAGATCCCGATCGAGACGGCCGGCAAGCGCGGCCTGAGGATTGCCGAGGCCAGGCACCTCTCCGAGGCGGCGCGCTGGGATATCCTCAAAGCCGCCTGGGACATGCGCAGCCGCCTGCGCAGCACCCTGCTCGAGACCTATGCGGCCGGCGAGCGGGAGTCCCTCCTCGCCGAGGCGGAGAGACTCCAACGGGAAACGGTTCGGCTTCTTGATGTCCAGCATGAGGCCGGAGAGGTTTCGGCCTACGAGGTTTCCCAGGCGCGGGTTGCGCTCGACGGAAGCCGTCTGGCCGCGATCGAGGCCGCCCGAGCCAAGGAAGAAGCGATGGCCGGGCTGGCCGCCGCGATCGGCCTCCCCAGGAAGGCCCTGGACGGGGTACAGATTTCCTACGAGGACTTCCGCCCGCCCTCGCCGGACTTCCCGGAGGGCGAGGTCCGCCGCCACGCGGTCCTGAACCGCTCCGACCTCCTGGCCGCCCTTTCGGAATATGCGGCCAGCGAGTCGGCCCTGCGCCTGGAAATCGCCAAGCAATATCCGGACATCCGCCTCTCGCCCGACTACCAGCTCGACCAGACCGACAGCAAATGGACCCTCGGCCTGGCGCTCGAGCTTCCCATCTTCAGCCGCAACCGGGGCCCGATCGCCGAGGCTGAGGCTCAACGCGCCGCGAGCGCGGCCGCGTTCCTCGCCCTTCAGTCCCAAGTCATCGGCGAGCTCGACGCCGCCGTCGAGGACTGCCGCTCGGCCCTCCGGAAAGCTCAGGCGGCGGACGACCTCCGGGCCAACCTCGCCGCGCAGGCGAAGGCAGCCGCGGCCAAACACGAGCTCGGCGAGATCTCGACGCTCGAGCTTCTGACCGTCGAGCTCGAGCTCAACGCCGGCGAGCAGGCCCGACTGGAGGCTTTGGTTCAAGCCCAGCAGTCCGTCGGGAGGCTCGAGAACGCGGCCCAGAGCCCCCTCGAGGTGAAGGACTGGATTTACACGAAAGCGCCGGGGCAGTCCGGTCCCGAGAAGGAGCGCGAGGATGAATAAACGCAGGGCCATAACCGCGTTGATCGTTCTGGCGGTCGCCGCGGCGGCCGTTCTCGTCCTCATCAAGGGCCTGGGGCACAAGGCCGGCGAGGAAGAGGAAGTCGTCACCGACGTGGCCGTTCATGTCGGGAAGATCACCCGGGCGACTCTCCGGAACTACGTTACGGCCTACGGAACCGTCGAGCCCGAGCCGCCGTCCGAGGGGCGGCCCGCGGCGGGAGCCGACCTGTCGTTTCCGCTGGGCGGCATCCTGACCGAGATCCGCTGCACGGAGGGGCAGCGCGTCGAACGCGGCGAAATCCTCTTCCGCCTCGACACGCGCTTGGCCGAAGTCGCCGTGGCCAAGGCCGAAAAGGCGCTGGATTTCGCCGAAAAGACCTACGAACGGCAGAAGAAACTGCTCCCGGCCGGCGGGACCTCGGAGAAGGCCGTCCAGGAAGCAGCTCTCGCCCTCCAGGCGGCCCGGAACGACCTCGCCGCGGCACGGACAGACTTGTCCTATCTCGAGATCAAAGCGCCTCTTTCCGGGACGGTGGTCCGGATCAACGCCCGCATCGGCCAGACCGTCGACCCGAGCGCGGTCCTGGCCGAGGTCATAGCCTTCAGCCGCCTCGTGCTCACGGCCCAGATCCCGAGCCGCGACGCAGGCCCGCTCAAAACCGGGCAGCCGGTCGATTTCGGCCCCGGGGTCCAGGGATACGGAACGTTGATACTCGTCGGCAAGGACATCGACCCGAAGACCGATACGGTGCTCGTCCGAACGTCCCTGCCGGTGAGGGCGCAATTCAAGCCTGGCCAGTTCCTGAGCGTCAGGATCGTCTCGGAGGAGCGCCGCGACGTCCTCGCCGTCCCCGAAGAGAGCGTCGTTCCCAGCCCCGCCGGCGGGACCGTGCTGATGGTCGTCGAAGGCGACAAGGCCATCCCCAGGCCCGTCAAGGCCGGCCTCCGCGACGCCGGCCTGGCCGAGGTCGAGGGCGAAGGGCTCAAGGAGGGCCTGGTCATCGTCACCACGGACGCCTACAACATCACCGGGGAGACGAAGATCCACATCATCGGGGACAAGTGACGTTCATGGCCAAAGATTCCGCCGTCGGCCGGTTCGCGACGCGTCACGCTTTGCCCATCGTCTTCATCAGCATCGCCCTCTGCCTGGGCGGCGTCTACTCGGCCCTGACCATCCCGTCGTCGGTCTTCCCGCAGACGAATTTCCCCCGCGTCGTCATTCTCGTCGACAACGGAGTGATGCCAGCCGACGAGATGATGGCGACCATCACCCGGCCGATCGAAGAGAGCATGAAAGACATTCCTGGGGTGACGACGATCCGTTCGGCCACGGGGCGCGGTTCGGCGGAGGTCAACATCTTCTTCAACTGGAAGGTCGACATGATCCGGTCGGAGCTCTACGTCCTCGGCCGGCTGTCCCAGATCCGCGCCTCTCTCCCCGCCACGGCCGAGGCCCAGGTCTACCGGGTGACCTTCTCGAACTTCCCCATCATCGGCATCAGCCTGACCAGCCCCAAGCGCAACCTGATCGATCTCTGGGAGATCGCCCGCTACCAGCTCAAGCCGCGGTTCCTGCAGATCCCGGGCGTCGCCCGCGCCGACCTCGTGGGCGGCCGCACGCCCGAATACCACATCGTCGTCGACCCGCTCCGCCTCCAGGCGGCCGGCCTCACCCTGTCCGAAGTCACGGACGCGCTCAACAAGAACAACCTCGTCGCGTCGACGGGACTCCACGAAGAGAACCGTATGCTCTATCTGGCCGTGGTCGACGGCCGCGTGCACTCGATCCGGGACATCGAGAACTTCCCGGTGACGGTCTCCGGCAAGCACCCGGTCCTCGTCCGCGATTTCGCGCGGGTCGTGCGGGGCCCCGAGCCGGTCTTCAATATCGTCACCGCCGACGGCAAAGTGGCCGTGCTCGTCAACATCTACAGCCAGCCGGACGGGAGCACCCTCGACATCGCCCGGCGCCTCCGGGAGGAGCTGAAAATCCTGAAGAACGAGTTGCCGCCCGACCTGAGGCTGGCGTTCTTTTATGATCAGTCCCTGCTCGTCCGCGCTTCGGTCCACAGCGTCTGGGAGGCCATCATCTTCGGGCTCATCCTGTCCGTCCTGATCCTGTACTTTTTCCTCAAGAGCTGGAGGACGACGTTTGTGGCCATCCTCGTCATCCCCGTCACCGTCCTCGTCACGCTGATCTCCATCAAGGCGGCCGGGATGTCGTTCAACCTGATGACCCTGGGCGGGATCGCCGCCGCCATCGGTCTCGTCATCGACGACGCCATCGTCGTCGTCGAAGCCATCCACACCAAGCGGACGGCCGGGCTCGGTCCCCTGGCGGCCATCCGGGAGGGCCTCGGCGAGATCTTCCGTCCCCTCATCGGCTCGACCCTGACCCCCGTGGTCGTCTTCATCCCGCTGGCCTTCCTGACGGGCATCCCCGGGGTCTTCTTCCGCGCCCTGGCCATGACCATGGTCGTCGCCCTGCTGACCTCACTGGCCCTGGCCGGGACCCTGACGCCGTCCCTGGCCGCCTGGCTGCTGAAGCCAGGTGAGCCGGCGGGCGGAGAGGTTTCGAAGGAACAGGGCGGCCGCTTGCTGCGGCGCGTCACAGGGATCTACGAAAAAGGCGTACGGACGGCCCTGCGGCACGGCGGGCCGACGATCGCCGCCTGCGCCGCCGTCCTTTTCCTCTCGGCCTTCATCTATAAGAGCCTGGAAAGCGAGTTCCTGCCGCCGATGGATGAGGGCGGCTTCGTCATCGACTACCTCACTCCGCCAGGGACGAGCCTTGCCGAGACCGACCGCCAGCTCAAGTACGCCGAAGACATCATCCGGTCGGTCCCGGAGCTTGAGAGCTACTCCCGGCGCACCGGCGCCCAGCTGGGCCTCTTCATCACCGAACCGAACAACGGCGACTTCCTGCTGAAGCTGCGCCCCGACCGCAAGCGCTCGACCGAAGAGGTCCTGACCGAGCTGCGCCACAGGCTCAACGCCGCCCTGCCCGACGTCATCTGGGAATTCCCCGGCATCCTAAGCGACCTCATCGGCGACCTGATGTACGCGCCCCAGCCGATCGAGGTCAAGCTCTTCTCCACCGACACGGCCTATCTGAAGGAGAAGGCGCCCCAGATCGCGGAACGACTGGACAAGATCAGGGGCGTCGTCGACGTCTTCAACGGCCTGGTCTACTGCGGCCCCGCCATCAGCTTCCGGGTGTGCTATGTCGACGCCGAGCGGTTCGGCCTGACCGCCAACGACATTGCCTCGGCCGTCAACGCGGCGATGATCGGCGAGACCGCCTCCACAGTACTCGAAGGGGACCGGGTCGTCGCCGTCCGCGTCAAGGCCGAGCCCTCCGACATCGACCGCGTGGAGAAGCTCCGCCATCTCCCGCTGAGGACCGCCGACGGGCAGCTGGTCCAGCTCTCCCAGGTCGTCGACGTCGTCGAGGAGCCCGGCCAGCTCGAGCTGCGGCGCGACGGCTTCCGTCAGGACGTGGCCGTCTCGGCGCGCCTCGAAGGCCGCGACATGGGAAGCGCCATGGCGGAAATCCGCGCGACGCTCGGCAAGGACCCGACCCTGCCGCCGGGAGCGATCGAGTACGGAGGAACCTACGAGCAGCAGCAGGAGTCGTTCCGCAATCTGATGATGGTCCTGGGCATGGCCATCTTCCTGGTCTTCACCGTGCTGCTCCTCGAGTTCGGGTCCTTTTACGAGCCCGTGGCCATCATGTTCGGCGCCGTTCTGGCTCTCTTCGGAACGGTCCTTGCCCTCTGGATCACGGGGACGTCGCTGAACATCGTCTCCCTGCTGGGGGTCATCATCGGCATCGGCATCGTCGCCAAGAACGGCATCCTGATGCTAGATTTCGTCAAGGAGCTCCGCGCCGAAGGCCTGAATCTGGCCGAGGCCGTCGTGCGCTCGGGGCTCCGCAGGCTCCGTCCCGTCCTGATGACGTCGCTGGCCGCCGCGCTCGGGATGCTGCCCCTGGCCTACGGCGTCGGCTCGGGCGCCGACATGTTGAAGCCCCTGGCCGTGGCGGTCATCGGCGCTCTCTGCATCTCGGTCCTGCTCTCCCTCATCGCCACGCCGACGCTCTATTATCTGATGGTCCGCCGCCGCGCGACGGAGTGACGCGGCCGGAAAGCCTCTCCGCCCGCGGGTCTGCTCCGGGCGCTTCTTCGGGCGCCCTCGGGCCTTATCTGCCGAACTCGAGCACCCTGAACGAGCCCGGAACGACCGTCGGGCGGGGCCTCGGGTGGTCTTTGGTTGGCGCCGGGGCCGGGCCGAAGTCCGCGGTCACGACGAAGACGTGGTGCGTCTCGGGATCCAGGGCCATGGTCCGGGCGCCGCGAGCCGTCTTCACCGTCTCGAGGACCTCGTACGTGTCTGCGGAATCCTGCTTGACGACGGTCAGCGTCCCTTCCCCGTTGGAGGAGAAGACGAGCCCCGTGCCCGCGTCGTACCGGACCGCGTCCGGGCCGTTGCCGATCGGGACCGTGGCGACGACCTTACCGCTCTCGAAATCCGACACGACCATGAGCTTATCGCAGACGCTGAACAGGCGCTTGTGCTCGGGGTCGATGGCCAGCCCGCTCGGGCCTTCTCCGGGCGCGATCGACCATCTTTTCATGACCTGGAGGGACCTGGCGCCGAAACCCACGATCTCGCTCTTGTCCTCGACGTTGACGAAGATCGTGCCCGCGCCGTCCGTGGCCGCGAACTCGGGCTTGCCGCCGATGTCGACCGTCCCGACGGCCTTGTCCGTCGAAGCGTCGATGGCCGTGGCATTGCCGCTCCGCCCGTTGAAAGTGAAGACGCGCCCCGAAAACGGGTCATACAGGATGGCGTCGGGATTTTTTCCCGTGGTCGGCACTTCCACGATAACCTGATGCGTCTTGAGGTCGAAGACGGTCACGCAGTCTCCGCCTCCGTTGGAAATGTAACCCCGGTTCCTGTCCGGGGCGAAGGCCACACCGTGAATGCCCTTGAGGCCGGTGATCGGCGCGCCCTTGACGCCCGTGTCGACGTTCAGGATCTCGACGGCGGTGCCGTGCGTCACATAGAGGAGGCGCGCTCCGGCATCCAAGGCCATGTAGTCCCAGAAGCCCTCCCCGCCGAGCGTATATGTCTTGAGGAGGCGGTAGCCGCCCGTGTCCTGGGCCCGGACCGGCGCAGAACCCGCCATAGCCACAGCTAAGAGAACGGCCAAGCCGAGACGAAACGTTTTCATCTCTTTTTTTACCTCCTGTTCGATTTTACGCTTCACTCCCGGTTCCGTCCACGAGAACGAGGTGGAGGAAGACGAGGAAGCTCAGGAAATAGTAATAATTGCACAGGGCCTGGTTGCCGAAGAGAAAAACCGCGGAAAAGACGGAGGCCTGGGTAAACATCAGGTCGGCCGGCCGGACCTCTCCCCTTCGGAGGATCACCGCCAGGGCCGGGACGCTCAGCAGGACCGTCAGCGCCAAAGAGAGCGAAGCGTTGAACGGAACGCGCAGCCGGTTGATCGAGAAGGCGATCCAGGACAGCGATTCCGTCCGGATGTCGTAACGCAGGATCTCGAAGACGGTACGGTCCAGAAGGACGCGCCAGTTCCAGACCAGA
Source organism: uncultured Eubacteriales bacterium (assembly GCA_964551995.1). GTDB lineage: Bacteria > Acidobacteriota > Aminicenantia > Aminicenantales > Saccharicenantaceae > DATKJS01. The sequence continues at coordinate 83,298 of CAZKFD010000011.1, read as the reverse complement.
AAAGGGACCATGGTCGCCATCGTCGTGAGGGAGGCGATGCCGGCGTATCCGAAGGCCTTGCCCCGGCCTGCTTTCCTCCAGACATACACGAACGAAAAAACCGCAAAGAAGATCATATATTGCTTCGTCGCGCACGCCAGCCCGGCCATCACCGCCGCGGCCGCCCATTGCCGCCGTTCCGTGAAATAGACAAAGAAGACCAGCGCGGGCATGAGGAGCCCCTCCACCCAGGACTGTTCCAGGACGAAAAAAGAGACGGGGAAAGTGAACCAGACCAGGACGGCCAGAAAGGTCTTCTCGAGACTCCATCCACGGCGGCGGCCCAGGAGGCACAGGCCGGCGGCCGCCGCGAACTGGGCGAGCACATAGCCAAACCGGACGTCTCCCGCGAGCAGCTTGCCGAGCGTGATCATGTAGGTTACGACGGGCCAATACATGAGCCGGGGGTGGTAGGTGTATTTCCCCCCGTAAATGTCCGCGTAAAGGAAGTCGTAGGGATTGTGGCCGGCGCGGAGCAAATCTACGGCCTTGGAGCAGATCGTGAAGACATCGATATGGGGCGCGGGCGACGCTTTCAGGGTCAGGACAAAGCAGGAGGCCACGAGGACGAGCGCGGCGGGGAGCAGGACCCTCGCGGCCCGCGGCATTTTGCCGCTCGAGAACAGCAGGACGGCGGTGGCGGCCGCGCAGACGAAGTTCAGGGCCAGAGCGGTCCTGAGGAGGACGAACCATAGGTTCATCTGGGGGTACATGAGCCCGTTGCGGATCATCAGGGCGGCCGAAAAGGCCAGCCAGAGGACGCAGAACACCGTTTCCAGGGTCAGCCACGGACGGTCCGGTTTTCGTCCCGCCCGCCACGGAGAGGCGAGATAGGCCAGAAAGGCCAGGGTCGTGATGAGCAGCCCCCCGGTCGTGAAGTGGCCGTGCGTGAGCAGCAACACGAGGGCCAGGACGATGAAATAGAGGACAACCAGCGGGGGGAGCTGTTCCCGGCCTCTGTCGAGAGGAGACTGCCCGGAAAAGGGAGCCGACGCGGTCACGCCGTGGGCCATCCTGTCAACTTCACAGCCGTCCCTCCTCTCCGGACTCCATCCTTCCTGACCGCGGACGGCGGGTCACCGGGCTTTGTAAGCCACACACATCAGATGAGGCCCGGCCCCCATGAGGGCCGGCTCGCTTTCCAGCCTCCGGAGGATATCCATCAACCGTTCCCGCCGGACGGGATCCTCCCAATACTTGTCGATGTTCTTGAAAGAGTAGGCGAACGGGTCGACCATGACAAAATCCAGCGGGGCGAACCCCGCCTCCTGGATTTCCCGCCTCAGTTCCCCAGGGCGGTGAAAATAAGCGTCCGTGAAATACGTCAGGTTCGCCGTGTCGTTCCGGTGCTGTCCGTCGCGGAGATCCCGGAGCACGATCCCGAAGAAATCTCCGTCATCGAGAAAGCCGTTGATGACCGCCTCGAGAGCCGAGGCGAACCTCGAGATGCCGGCGGCGAAAAGGTATCCGCCCGGCTTCATGACCCGGTGGGCCTCCCGGAGCGCCCTGTGCCTGTCGCCGGCGCTCGTGAGATGGTAAAGCGGTCCGAACATGAGGACGGCGTCCGCCGTCGCGTCGGGAAAATCCAGAGCCCGGGCATCGCCGACGTGAAGACTTGCGACCGGGGCTTCCGGCTGTTCCAGGGAGGCCTTCCGGGCCTCATCCACGAGGGCCGGCACGGGATCGAAGAGGTGCACCTCATAACCTTCCTTGGCCAGCCAGCAGGAGTAGCGGCCGACGGCCCCTCCGACGTCGAGGAGCACGCGGGGCGGGGGCGGCAGGTATCTTTTGACGATGTCCTTGGTCCGGGCGAATTCGACGCGGCCCAGGCCCGTGACCAGCCGGCTTTTCTCGTCGGCGACGGTGTAAAAGGAAACGACGGTCTCGAGATCTGCGACCCGCGGCGCGTCCGGCCCCCCGGCGATATTCTTTCTCACGCCCCTCCGTGGTTTTCCGCCGGCCTTCCATACGGACGAGGCCGTCTCCGCGCCACGGTCCCTCAGGCTGGGCCGGCCTCTGCGGCGCATCCGGCCCTCCAAACCTTCGCGGGCAATGTCCCCATTCGCTCCGCGTTCATATAGATCCCGGCAACGGCCAGGTAGATGACAGTGCTCAGGAACTGCGATCTCGGCGTGGGCGAGGCGATCAAGAAAGCGAAAGTCGCGGCCAGCATGGCCGAGAAGACATTGAGCCTGGGCGCGACCAAAATTGCGGCGGCGAAGACGGCCAGGGCGATGTAGGGATACCACGCCGAGAGTCCGGCCCAACTGAAGGCCCCCGACAGGACGTTCGGAAAAAAGGTCGTCTCCGCGTCCCGGTCCTTCAGGACGAGGTTAAAGAGGACGGTGCTCTTCACCACGGCCTTCACGCCGTAGGGCACGATGATGAGGAGCGCCGTCGCCAAGCCGATGCCGGCCTCGACGGCGATGTCGAAGAGCGAACGGAGCCTCTTCGCGTCGAACTTGTTCCAATAGTAGGCCGCGAAGAAGGGGATGATCAGGAACTTGGTCGTCAGCCCGATCCCGAACAGGACGGCAACGAGATAGCGGTAGCCTTTGCCGGGCATGTCGCGCTCCTTTTTGATGGCCCAGAGGATCAGGGCCGCCATGAGGAGCGTCACGGCCGAGTTCGTCCGGAACTCGCCAAAGATGAACAACGGGAAGAGGGGCCAGAGATAGGCCAGCCTGATCTTCGGAAACGTCCGGACAAGGACGAGACACGCGATCGCCTGGAAGAGTAGGATGGCGATGGTCAGCACGGCAAGGTTCCACCGGCCGGCAATGAGCCGGGCCGCATAATAGGGGTAGATTTCCATCGGCATGTAATTGAAATTCCCGTAGACGACGCGGCGGAACTCAGCCCAATGGAAGATCGTTCCACACGTATAGGGGTTCTGGCCGTTCTTGAGCGCCTCGAAGACGGAGCCGTATACGGAAACGACTTCCGGGTGCGGGTCCATCCGGGCCAGACCCCAAGCGCCGAAGACGAGTCCGATCGCGAGGATGCCGATGAGGAGCGCTTTCCGGAAGATCCACGCCGGCCGGACCGCATAGAGGAACCAAACAAAGATCAAGTTTGCATACAGAAAAACAGCCAGCTCATACTGGTGGCCGTGGGGGATGGGCTTCCGGATGGCCATCACGATCGAAAACAGCAGGCAGATGGCCAGAACGGCAGGCACGAAATAACCGGCCGCGGCAGATCTCCTGGCAACGGCGGGCGGCGTCACTCCGGGAACGGCGGCATCGGGGACCATGGACCTCTCTTCCGGGACTCCTCGCGAGCGTTTATGTCCCCACTATTCTATCCGCTTATTCCTTGCCGCGCTACCGACTTGGGAAATCCCCGGCACCCCATTTGGCGCCTTCGACAATCTTGCCGTCGGGCGACACCTGAACTTCACCCCTGCGCTCTCCCTTGACCAGTTCCGCCTCATAGACATGCTTCGGGGGAACGAGCTTGGCGATGGTGCCCTTTTTGCCTGCCTTGCGGATTTCGGCCCGGACCTCGGATTTCTCGACCTGATTGACCGTTGCGACCGCAGTTGGCCTCGACCGCCCGGGCCACGGCGGGAGGCATATGCGTCTCCCCTCCAGTTCCGCGTTCGTGGCCCTGCCGGCCGGCAGATGGGGACGGCGCCGCCAACGACAGAACGAAGACGAACGCACCCGCCAGGACGGATGGGACGGCGCAACGACGCATGATTTCCTCCTCTCAGGTTCTCTTGGGAATAACGGGAAAGACGAGGCGGAAGGTGGTTCCTTCTCCCTCCCGGGATTCCCATTCAATCCGCCCGCCGTTCGCTTCCACCGCCCACTTGGCGATGGACAGGCCCAGCCCGGCTCCTCCGGACGGACTTGACCGGCCCCTTTCGACCCGGTAAAACCGGTCGAATATCCGGTCTCCGTATCCGGGTGGGATGCCGGGGCCCGTGTCCGCGACTTCGATAAGGACCTCGTCTCCGCGGACACGGGAACGGACCGTGATCTCGCCCGCCTCGGGAGTGTATTTGATGGCATTGTCCAAAAGGTTGACCAGCGCCAGCCTCAGCGTCGCCTCGTCCGCAAGAATCGCGGCCGGCCCTTCCGGTGGCAGGATCAGGCTCTGGTTTTTTTCCTCGGCCAGGGGGCGCATATCTTCAACCGCTCGTTCAACCAGGCGGCCGACATCGGCCTCACGACGCCGAAGCTCCACAGCCCGGGAATCGCCCCGCGTGAGCGTCAGGAGGTCGTCGACGAGGCGGGTCAGCCGGCTGACGTCTTCAAGCATGCTGCCGATCCGGTCACGGTAGGCGGCCGGGTCCAGGTCCTCCTCGAGCGCGACTTCCCCGACGCTCCGGATCATCGTCAGGGGCGTCCTCAGCTCATGGGACGCGTCGGCCGTGAAGCGGCGCAGCCGCTCGAAGGAGTCCTCCAGGCGGGACAAGGTGCGGTTGAAGACGCCTGCCAGCTGCCCGAACTCGTCGCGCGGATTTTCCACCGGCAGCCGCGCCGACAGGTTCTCGGCCGAGATTTTGTCAGCCCGGGCGGCCAGGCCAGCGACGGGTTTCAGGAGGCGTCCGGCCATGACATATCCCCCGAAAGCCGCCAGAACGAGAGCGGCGGGGAGGACGAGCAAGAGGATGACGGCAAGCGTTTGGAGAGCCGTCCGCACGGGCCCAGCTTCGACGGCGACCGTGAGACGAACTTCCCCTGCGGCCGGCCCCGTCTTCAAGCGGAACCGGGCGCCGGCCGGGGACCGGAGCGTCCGGGTGCCGGAGGCGGACGACGGGCCGAAGACCGGCAGGCCGGACCTCCCGTAGGCCGGAGTCTCGAAGAAGAGCTTTCCGCCTTTGACGAGCTGAAAAAACTCCGTGGCACCCTGGGTTTCAAAGTCGGGGATCTTGCCCGGCTCCTCGGACGAGGCCTGGGAGATCTCCTGGAAATACGCGTCCAGCTGACGGTCAAGCTGACGGTAGAGGCTGGCCCTGACGAAGTAGAAGACGACGAGCGAAAAGACGACGACGATGCCCGCCAGGATTAGGGTATACCAGAGGGTCAGCCGGACGCGCACGCTCGAGGGACGGAAGCTCACGATGCTTTCTCCGAAAGGATGAACCCGACCCCCCGCACGGTGTGGAGCAGCCTCCGGGGGAACGGCTCGTCGATTTTCTTGCGCAGCCGGCCGATGTGGACATCGATCACGTTATCCAGCGGGGTCGCCCGCATTGTTTCCTTCCAGACGTCCCGGGCCAGCATCTCCCGCGTGACGACATGCCCCTGATTGCGGAGGAGGAACTCGAGCAGCTCGAATTCCTTGACCGTCAGCGAGATGACCTGCTTGGCGCGCAGGACCGTCCGCTCGAGGAGGTCCATTTCGAGGTCGGCGAGGCCCAGCTTCGTCGGCGGCTCGCCGCGGCCCCGCCTCAGCAGGGCCCGGATCCTGGCCGTCAGCTCGGGAAAGGCAAAAGGCTTGATGAGGTAATCGTCCGCCCCCAGGTCCAGGCCGAGGATCTTGTCACCGACGGCGTCTCTGGCCGTCAGGATCAGGACGGGCGTCCGAACGTTGTTCTGGCGGAGCGCCCGAAGGATTTCCATGCCGTCCCGGCCGGGCAACATGAGGTCCAGGATGATGAGGTCGAAGGTCTCTGAGCAGACCAGGAGAAAGCCCTCTTCGCCCGTTAGCGCGACTTCGACCTCGTAGCGCTCGGCCGTCAGCCCCTTCTTGAGGGCCTGAGCGACTTTCTTTTCGTCCTCTATAACCAGGATGTTCAAGGAGTCGGCCTTTCGCTCCTCCGCAGGATATCACCCCTTCCCGGCTTCCCCCACTGAACTTTTCCTAAAAATTCGTTCAAACCTCCCGCCGGGGCTGCTTTCTGCAGTGGAGCAGGAAACAGGGGAAGACGTTGCGCGGCTCGAAATGGACCCGGACGCCGGCAAACCTCTCTTTCAACTCCGAGCGCATCATGAGGGAGAACTGGTGGAAGATCACGAAGTCGCCGTCGTCGGCCAGGATCGAATAAACCGTGTCGAGCATCGCCCCCCGCTCGTCGCGGGATAAAAACGAGAACGGAATGCTGGCGATGACGGCATCGGCGGTCACGATCCCCAGCCCCGACAGGATGTCGCCGGCCGACCGGGCGTCCCCCTCGACGGCCAGGAGCCGGGGGTCCGTGATCTCCGACCTCAGCGCCGCCAGGAAGGCGGGGTTCTTCTCGATGGCGACGTAGCGGGCCGACTCGGGGATGACCTCCAGGATCGGGCGGGTCGAAACGCCTGGCCCCGGACCGAACTCGACCAGGGTCCCGATGGACCCGGGACGCAGGCACCGGATGAGCCGCCGGACGAGAAAGTGAGAGCTCGGATGCAGGGCGCCGACGTCCTTGTCGCCGATATACTGCCTGAGATAGCCCGGTTTCTTCATGACCGTCGGCGCCCGGGGCGGCCGGCCGCGGGGCTGCCCGAGTATACCACGACCCGCCGTTTCCTGCGACCCCCTTGCGGGCGCCAATGCCTCCCGGTCACTTCCCGCTGACCCGGAGCTCGTTGATGACGTTAAGCGCCCCCGTATTGCTGCGGACCATCTGTTCGTAACTGCTCCTGTCGCTCTCACTCCGGACGGTCCCCACCAGCGTGACCACGCTGTTGTTCACGATGATGTGGATCGGCCCGCTCATGCGGGCGAAAGAAGCGGCCAGCGGCCGCCTGTAGATCAGCCGGGCGACCTGAAAGCGTAGCGCCGTGTCGGAGCTCATGCTCATCAGCCGCGTAATCTCGTTCTTGATCTTCGTGACGCCCGGCTGGTTCTCGGCGATCTTGACGAAGTCCTCGGCGCTCCAGGGATAATACGTCCAGCCCTTGAGAGTGGTCACACCCGCGTCGTCGATGCCGACGCCGACAGAATCGAAAATATAATACGAGGGATACTTATCGATAGCACTCATGATGCTCTCGGCGATCTGCCGAATGGGCCGGTCCGGCCCGGCCGCTTCGAGGCGGCTCATGACTTTGTACCCTTTGGCCTCGGACTCCGCGGCCTTCCGAGCCGTCTCGGCCTGGGCCAGGGTCCTGACATTGCCGGTCAGAGTCACGGTCCGGTTCTCGACCGTCACATGGATGTCGTTACCGACGAGGAGCCCCTCCTTCATGAACTTCTGTTCGACCCGGGCACGGACGCCCTCGTCGGATGCGGCGTTCTGCCCGCGGGCCGGGAACGGACCCCCGGCCAGCATCAGGAGAAGGGCCGTCGCCGCGAGCGCCAGGTTCCTCCGCATGGATAACTTTGCCATCGTCCCCTCCGTCGGCCCATGGATGAATCACGGCCCTGAACGGCCCACGGCCATTATAGGCCCCGGCCGGGGGCTTTTCAATCGGCTCCCGTCTCCCGGGAACGGTGCAGAGTGGGCGCGAACCGGCGGCCGGCTTCCGTCCCCTATTCAGGCAGAAGCTCATCAAGCGCTGAGAAGCGTCAAGGAACTTCTCGGTTACCAGATCGTGGCCACCGACGGCGACGTGGGCAAGGTCGGCGACTTCTTTTTCGACGATACGATGCGGGCCGTCCGGTACCTGGTGGCCGATACGGGGGGAGGGCTCGGAGAGCGCATGGTCCTGCTCATCAGGAAGATGGTCATGAACAGCCCGGAATACGTTCCCAGCGCGCCCGTCAACCGGAGGTATGAGGATTCCGTTCCATCCCCGAAGGGCGCGTTCAATGCGCCCTGGCTCCCGGCGGCAGGTTCTCGCCCAGAAACCATAGAAACAGATTGTAAAGGTGGCGCGTTGTGCCCTGGCCTTCGAAGATCCCGTGGGTGCGGTTAGGATAGGACATCATCGTGAACGGCTTGATATGGGCCACAAGCTCGTTGATCAGCCTCTCGAAGCCCTGGTAATGGACGTTGTCGTCGCCCGTGCCGTGAACGATCAGGAGCCGCCCCTCAAGCTGCTTCGCGAAAGTGATCGGCGAACCGTCGCGGTACCCCTCCTCGTTCTCCTGCGGGAGTCCCATATAGCGTTCCTGGTAGATCGTATCGTAGAGCCGCATGTCCGGCACGGCGGCGACGGAGATCCCCGTCTTGTAGAGGCCGGGGTAGCGGAACATGGCGTTGAGGGTCATCGAGCCGCCCCCGCTCCAGCCCCAGATCCCGACCCGATCGGGATCGACGAACGGCCAAGCGGCGATGGCCGCCCGGGCCGCCGCGGCCTGGTCCGCCGAGGCGAGGATGCCGACCTGCCGGTAGATGCTCTTGCGCCAAGCCCGGCCGCGCGGCGCCGGCGTCCCGTGGTTGTCGAAGCTGGCGATGATGTATCCCCGCTGGGCAAGCATCAGATGCCAGAGGTAGGTGTTCCCTCCCCAGCCGTCCTGGACGGTCTGGCCGGCCGGCTCCCCGTAGACATAGACGAACAGCGGGTACCTTTTGGCCGGATCGAAATCCGGCGGCAGGATGCGCCAGCCGTCCACCCGGACGCCGCCGCCGATCGCGAGCTTGAAGAACTCGACCCTGTTCCGCTTGAGCGCGTCCACCTTGGCCCGGAGCTCCTTATCGGCGGCGAGAACGCGGACGCTCTCCCCCCCGGGAAAGCGTACGAGTTCGGTCTCGGGAGGGGTATCCAGACTCGACCAGGTATGGAATGCCCAGCGGCCCGAAGGGGAGACGTCTATGCGGTGGACGCCCGTTTGGTTCGCCGGGCCGACGCGCTCCGGCTTTCCCCGGCCGTCCAGCCGGACGCAGTAGATGAAGCGCTTCGTGCCGTCATCGGGCGACGCCGTGATATAGAGCCGGCCCCCCCTTTCATCCAGGCCGTCGATGCTTACGACATCGTAGTCGCCCGGCGTCAGCAACTTGATGTCCCCTTCGGCGCGGGGCACGGCGTAAACGTGTCTCCAGCCGTCCCTCTCGCTCAACCAGAGAAGGCTTTCTCCGCCGGCCAGCCAGATGAACTCGGGCATGATGTCGACCCAGGCTTCGTCCCTGTCCGTGAAGATCGGCCGCACGTCGCCGGTCGCGGCCTCTCCGATGAAGACCCTGTCCGTGTTCTGCAGGCGGTTGAGCTGTTGGAAGATGACCTCCCGGGAGTTCCCGGCCCACTCGAGCCTCGGGATATAATTGTTCCGGGGGTCGCCGGGGGCCTTCATCCAGACGGGCGCGGACCCGCCGGCGGAGACGACGCCCACCCGGACCGCCGAGTTCGTGGTCCCGGCCTCGGGGTACGTGAAACTGATGATCTCGGGGTACGCGGCATCCGTGTTGTTGATCATCGAAAAGAGGCCGACGCCGCGCGTGTTGAACTGCCAGAAGGCGATGGACTGGCTGTCGGGGCTCCAGCGGAACCCGTCGCGGATGTCGAGCTCCTCCTCGTTGACCCAGTCGGACGTCCCGTTGACCGTGTCCGCGTCGCCGTCGAACGTGAGCTGCCGGACCAAGCCCGTCGCGAGCTCTTCGTCATAGATATTATGCTGGACGACGTAGGCCGCCAGCCGCCCGTCCGGCGAGAGCTTGGCGAACATGAGGGTCGACGCCTCGAACTCCGCTCCGAGCTTGTGGAGTCGGCCCGAGCGGAGGTCGAAGGTCCAGTAGTCGCCGCGCGTGTTCTGGCGCCAGACGCGCTTGGAGTTCGAGAAGATGATCAGGACCTTGCCGTCGGGAGACCAGTCATAGTTCTCGATGGACAGCGGCTCAGACGCGCCGGGGGGGACGAGCCGGGCGGCGGAGACAAGGACATCCCGCTTCCCGGTCTTGGCGTCGTGGAGGACGAGGTCCCGTCCGCCCTTCGCCGCCGCGCTCGGTTCGAGCGTCGTGTAGGATTCTCCGTCCTTCATCCAGCGGGCCGGGCCGAAGCGCTCGGGGATGAATTCCCGCGAGGCGAAGATGCGGTCGATCGTCAAGATCGGGTCCGCAGGCTTGTCCGGGGCCGCGCCGACGCGCGGCACGCCGAGTCCCGCCATCAATACGACGAGAAGGATCAGGACGAAACGTTTTCTCATCACGGCTGGCCTCCTCTTTTTTATCCGTCATCGTCCGCCCGGGGGCGGCTCCATCCGCCCGGCGTCCCGCCGGGACCGAGGACGCCCGAAATCGGCCTCATCCTCGGGCCTCCGGCCCCTGGCCGGCGGAGGAGACTCAACATATCGCTTCTCGCGCCGAACTTCAATGGCCGTGGGCCCCCCGGCGCGCTCAGGCGTCTCACCGGGCTCTCACGAGGAAGCTCTGGCCGGCCGGGTTTCGAACTCGGTCACGCCTACTTCCAGCGACATGAAGCGGACCGCCCGACCAGCAGGTCTCTTCGTTGAGCGAGATGTCTTCTTCGTCGGTCCTGCCGGGGACCATGGTCCCGAGCCGTCAGTTCCCGACCGGAAAGCCGTCCTCACACTTATCGGCGGGATGGGCATACCAGAGGCTGGTGCAGGGATCGGAAGGGGCCGCGGACGACGCTCTCCCGCCGCCGAGACGGGAGGGCTCCGATCCGTAGGCTTGTGCCTTTCCTGTCAGGATGATCGCTCCCGCCGCGGCGATGACCAGCCAAGAGACGGCAGCTCGTCTCGTCCTCATGTCGTCCTCCTAATGAACCCGGCCGCTCCCCCGGGTCATCCGCCGGAGGCCGAGGCGCCCGGGCTCCGGGGGACGGACTCAGCTCCAGCCGTTCTCATAGCCTGTTTCGTACACGGCCACGATGTTTTCGGGCGGGGTCAGGGCCTGGATATTGTGACAGGGCGCCAGGATGTAGCCGCCGTCCCGGCCCAGGATCCTCAGGTTGTCGAGCACCTCCCGCCGGACTTCGGACGCGCTCCCGAAGGGCAGCGTCTGCTGATTGTCGATGCCGCCGTGGAAAACGACCCGGGAGCCGAAATCCCTCTTCAGGACCTCCCTGTCCATGCCGCCGCACCGCCATTGGATCGGGTTGAGGAGGTCGATTCCGGCCTCGATCATGTCCGGGATGATGCGGCGGATCGCGCCGTCGTTGTGGTGGAAGACGTAGGCGCCGCCGTCGTGTGAGAGGTCGATGATCCGCTTCATCCGGGGGAGGAGGAAGCTGCGGATATGGGTGACGGAGAGCATCAGATCGTTCTGGCCGCCCATGTCCTCGGCCACATACGTGAACAGGACGCGGCCGGGAAGGGCCCCGAGCGTCCGCAGGGTGTCCTCATAGGCTAGGGCGAAGAGTTTGTCCAGGCAGTAATCGACCATCTCAGGGTTCTCGACGAGGTCGACAAAGGCCTGCTCCTGGCCGCGGAGGTCTTTGTAGATCAGGAAAGGTTCGGAGCCGCCCCCCTGGACGGGGTATCGCTCAAGCCCTTCGAGCCGGGCGGCCAGGGAGCCGTAATCCCACCAATCCGGGCTCGGCCAGGCGTAGCCCCGTTCGATCTCCTCGACAGAGCCGTAAGCCGCAAGAGGGCTGTTGACGCACTCGTCATAGACGCCGCCGCCGAAGGCTACTTTCCTGTACAGACGCCCGAAGGGGTCGGAGCCGGGCGCGAGAGGAGGGCCGACGTAAGAGGGGATCGCCTTGACCACGAAATCGACATGGAGCCTCTCAAGGGCCTCCCGCTTGCCGCCGCAGCCGAGATGCTTCGCCAGCGACGCGACCGCCTCGTCCGTGCCCCAGAAGTCCATGGGAACCCGGTCGGGCTTTTCCCTCCGGAGGACAGCCTGCCATCGCTCGCGCGGCGACATCGTTTCCCGGCGCATCTCTCCGCCTCGCTATCGGGGGGCAAGGGACGCCGGCGTCATGCCAGGCTCTTGGCGATGTGCGCGTAATACTTGTGAATGTAGGGTTCCTGGATCTTGAAGGACCAGTGCACGTCCCGGATGTGGTCGGCCGCGGCCTCGCGCTTCCCCTGGCGGATGAGGTCGACGAGGGTCTGGTGCTCGCCGATGCTGGCCTGCTCCCACTCCTTGACGAACCCCTTGGAACGGGGGAAATCATAGAGCCTTTTCTTGAGCGTCGTGACGATCTTGATCAGGCTCTCGTTGCCGCAGAGATGAAGGAACGTGTTGTGGAAGGCGAGGTTCTTTTCATAATAGAGATCGAAATTGTTGGCGTCGATGGCCTTCTCCATGGCTTCGTTCAGCGAGTGCATGGCGTCGATGTCGGACGGCCGGAGGCAGTCGAAGGCGTTGCGCAGGGCGATGCTCTCCAAGGCTCCGATGATGTCGTAGAAATTCCGGATGTCCCGCTCGGTCAGAACGTTGACCACGACCTTCCGCCGCGGCAGGATGGTGACGAAGTCCTCCATCTCGAGCTGGAGGAGAGCGTCCCGGAGGGGGGTTTTGCTCACGCCGAGCTTTGTGGAGGTTTCCTCCATATCGATGACCGACCCCGGCAGGATCGCCCCCGTGCGCATCTGCTCGCGGAGATATTCGTAGACTTGTTCTTTGAGCGACTTCAGGTTCAGGATGGGTTTTCGGTCCATGGGAATCCCTCCGCTCGCGCGTCCTTAAAAAATTAGAATATGCAACACCGCAACCGGAGTCAAGAGCATCCGGGACGTTCTCCGGGAGGCGCGGCGCCGGAAGAAAGACCGACGGTCTGCCCGGGCGGCGTCAGCGGAGGGGACGGGGGGCGAGGATCGCCTGGCTGAATTCCGGCTCGACGTTCTCGAAGAACAGGCCCATGAAGCGGCCGGGCGCGAGGGGCGGCAGGGCCACCTCGATCTCGTAGGCCCGGTCCGGCTGGAGAGCGGACAGGTCGACGTAGCTCCCCAGGAAGGTCCGCTCGGACGAATGCGGGTAAACGCTGTTGTATGCCCTCATGACCGTGACGGGCCGGCCGTCGATCCTCACGGCGACGTCCATGGATTCGGCCGGCTCGGCGACCGCAATAAACAGGAGAAGCCGCCAGGGGCCGAGCCAGGGCGCCCGGAGATCGTCTTCCGTATAGGTCACGGGCCATTCCTTTTTCCGCTCGGCAAGCTGCCTGAAAACCCTGCCGGGGACCGAGAATTTCGCCTTGAAGGTCCCGCCGGCGAAGGCCGGATCGGCCGTTCCCGCGCGCTCGAGCCGCCCGAAGGCCCGGCCGGCAAACCGCGTCGTGAAGGGGACGAGCGCTCCTTCCTGCCTGAACGGATAGGGCACGCCGTTTACGGACATGGCGCGGACCCTCGCGCCCGCCGGCAGAAGGATCAGGCCGTCACGGACGGTCCCGGTCTCGCCCGTGATGCTGAGTACAAGCCGCCCGTCCCTGAGCGCCGCCGAGCCGGCGACGTTGAAGAGCACGGCTTCACCGAGCTCGGCCGGGGCGGGGAAGATCTCGAAGACCCGGGCGTCCGCCCCGGACATCGGGACGGCGACCTCGCTGCCGGCTTTCCAGAAGCCCTCGGGCGAGCCGACGAACCGCCCCTCCTCGGGGTGGATCTCCCGGATGATGAATCGGTCGCCCTTCGTGAGACCGATCGAGCCGTCCAGCCGGAAACGGGCCTCGACCGGGCCGGGGTTGGGATTGAAGAGGAAAATAAAGCCGCGGTCCTCGACGATCGCCGCGGTGCCGTCGGCCCGGCCAATCATGGGAGGGCCGATAATGGGCCGCAGCGCATGCAGGAACCGCCGGTTCTCGTCGGTCCAGTCGAGCCAGCGGCGGAACCAAGCCTTATCCTCATCCGAGAAAGCCTTGAATTCCTCGGGGTCGCGGGCCGGGATGAAGTTGACGACGTGGTTGAACGGGGCCGTTCCGACCGAGGACAGGACCGAGTATTTCCAGCCCAGATAATCACAGTCGCGCGGCCGGAACCGGTCGCGGCGCATCACGCCCTTTTCGTCGGACCTCTCCGACTGGTGGGTGATGAAGCCCGGCACGATCTCCGGCGGGGCGAAGCGCTCCACCCGGTAGGTCCAGGCGGCGAACCTCTGCCGGTCGGCCGAGACCCTGTCCGTGTGGAGATCGGGAAAGGCGGTGAAGCTTTCCGGCTGTTCGTCGGTCAGCGTCGGGTGGGGATAGGAGCCCGCGAGCCAGGTCCAGGGGCCGAAGTTCTGATACTGCTGCCGTCCGTCGATGACGATATCCGGGAGCTCCCGACGCAGGGTTTCCAGGATGCGGCGGCAGCCGAACCATTGCGCGTACTTGCTGGAGGCGTTGTCGTAGGCGATCCACCAGTGATCGAAGGAAAACCCGCCCGCGCCGGTCTTGCGGGCGAAGGACAGGAGCTTCTCGAGCCACCAGTCCTGGAAGCTGCGGAGCCCGGTGTCGGCACCCGTGTATCCCCCAACCTTGGTCCCGGCCCATTTCGTCCACGCCGGGTTCTGGAGGAACGGCAGGGACGGATAGGCGTAGCCCATGAGCTTGAGCCCCCTGGTAGCCGCGTAGTCCAGCATCGCCTTGATTCCGTCGGGGACATCGTCCCGGTCAGGATCCCACTCGCCCAGACGGATCTTCTGGCCAAGCCCGAACCAAAGGACGTTCTCCCACCCCCAGGCGTCCGCGTTGTCCTCGACGCGGGAAAGCCCGCTGTTGGCCGGCGTATAAAGGACGTCTCGGCAGCCGAGCTCCGCCGCCCGGTCCATGATCCGCTTGTACTCCTCGACGCCTTCCGGGGTCCCGACGTCGATCTGGTAGTCGTTCTCGCACCAGGGGATATGGACGCGCGTCCGGCCGGGAAAATAGAGCAAGAAGGAGCGAACGCAGTCGGACAGCGCATCGACCTCGTTGAGGTCGATCGTCGGGACCTCGCGGAGGAGCCGGTCGTAGTCCGGGACGTACTTCCATTCGGGGACGGCCTTGGCCGGAAACCGGACCCCGCTGAGCTCGTACATCCCGACGCAGAGGCGGTCGGCGGCGAAAGGCCCGTCGTCCGGACTCCAGTCCATGTCCGGGGCATAGGAGGCGGAGATGTTCCGGCCGTCCCTCTTCCAGACCATGAACGGGTTCTGAAGGACAAAAAAAGCCCCCCAGACGGGGGGAGCCGCGGCCGACCCGCCGGCGTTGAAACGGCAGAAGGAGCCCCATTTCCCCTCGGCGATCCTGAGCTCGTCGAGGACCGGGACATCGAGCGAGGTCTCGAGCTCCGAGACCTCGCTGACATGGAAGGCCGCACCCGCGGCCGAGGACAGCACGATCTGCTTGCTCAGGAACCCCCAGCCCGGCCGGAGCTCATAGACGACTTCGATCGTATAGGGGTCCTTGACGTAGCGATAGGTCAGACGGGACGGTTTGATCTCCATTTCGGCCAGGCCGAGGCTCGAGATCTCCAGCCTCGCCCCGTCGACGGTCACGGCGGAGGGATCGCCGGAGAGAACGATTTTCCGGTTCGTCCTGACGCCCGTGAGGGAGACGAGGCCGTGGTCGTTGAAATCCGCCCTGAGGTTCTCGTTCACGAGCGCCGGGGCGTTCTCCTGCGGCGGGCGGGCGCCCGAAAGGACGGACACGGCCAGGATGCCGAACATCCCCAGAATCAGACGGACCAGTCCGCGCTGGCTCACCGGCGCCTCCTTCATCGTGCTTGCTTTCCGCGGGGCGGCCCCGCTAAAGGCCATAAGGAAGATTAGTCCGAAGGCCCCGGAAAAGCAACCGGCGGGAGGTCGAGCCCGGTTTTCCCTTGCGGGAATCCGCGATCCGGCACAAACCGGAATCCACAAAAGAGGCGGAAGCCCGCGCAGCACCGGGCCGGGGGAGAATCCTGCGGGCCTCGCCTGGCTTCGCTTGACGCTCCCGCTCCCGGGTGCTAGGTTATTCCCGATTTCATTGAACGAGGGAGAATCCATGAGAAAAAGAAGCCACATGCTCACAATCGCGGCGGCAGTTCTCTCCGTGCTGTCGCCGGTTGTGGCCGTCGGCGCGACGGGGCCGTCCCGGCACCGGGCGGCCCTGAACGACACGATGTTTCCGGAGATCTCGGTCGCGCCCAAGGCCGGGATCCGTGCCTACCCCTTCAACCTGAAGGATGTCCGGCTGCTCGAGGCCCGTTCCGGCAGGCCATGGAGCGTGACCTCAAATATATGATGAGCCTTGAATCAGACCGCCTCCTCCATATGTTCCGCGTCACGGCCGGTCTGCCGGCGCCGGCTGAGGCCTACGGGGGCTGGGAGAGGCCGGACGTCGAGCTGCGGGGCCATACGACCGGCCACTTCCTGTCCGCGTCCGCGCTCATGTACGCGGCGACGGGCGATGAAAAAGTCAGGGCCAAGGCGGACGCCGTCGTCGCTGAGCTCGCCAAGTGCCAGAAGGCCCTCGGCCCGAGCGGCTACCTGAGCGCCTTCCCGGAGACCTTCTTCGACCGCGTCGACTCGATCCGCACGGTCTGGGCGCCCTTCTATACGATCCACAAGATCATGGCCGGCCTCACCGACATGTACGAATACTGCGGGAACAGCCAGGCCCTGGAGATCGTCGAGGGCATGGCCCGCTGGGTCAAATCGTTCACGGCGAAGTCCGACGCGGTCCACATGGAGCGCGTGCTCGACTTCACCGAGCAGGGCGGAATGAACGAGGTCCTGTCGAATCTCTACTCGATCACCGGCAACCCCGAATACCTGGCCACGGCCCGCCGCTTCGACGAGAGGCATTACACCGAGCCGCTCGCGCACTCCGTGGACAAGCTCGAGGGCGAGCATGCCAACTCCTTCATTCCCAACGTGATCGGCGCGGCGCGCGAATACGAGATGACCGGCGACCCCGTCCTCCGCGGGAGCGCGGAGTTCTTCTGGAACGAGGTCGCGGGAGCCCGGAGCTTCGCCACGGGCGGGACGAGCAACAACGAGCATTGGGAAGCCGGCCCGTTTCAGATGTTCGGCGAGCTCGGCAAGGACAGCCACGAGTCCTGCTGCACATACAACATGCTGAAGCTCACCCGGCACCTTTTCAGCTGGGAGGCCTCCGCGAGGTACGCCGACTTCTACGAGCGGGCCCTGTGGAACGGGATTCTTTCCTCCCAAAATCCGGAGGACGGCATGATGATGTATTACGTCCCCATGATGCCGGGCATGTACAGGACCTTCATGAGCCCGTACGATTCGTTCTGGTGCTGCACGGGGACGGGCATGGAGAACCACGCCAAGTACGGCGACAGCATCTATTTTCACGACGCGGACGGGCTCTTCGTCAACCTCTTCATTGCCTCCGAGCTCAACTGGACGGAGAAGGGCCTCAAGGTCCGCCAAGAGACTCGGTTCCCCGAGGAGCCTGGGACGACGCTCGTGTTCTCAGCGGCGAAACCTGTCCGCTTGGCGCTCCGCATCCGGATCCCCGAATGGATCGCGGAGGGCGGCTTCGTGAAAGCCAACGGCCAGAGACTCGCCCAGTTCTCAAGCCCGTCGAGCTATCTTACCGTCGACCGCGTCTGGAAAAACGGAGACCGGGTCGAGGTCTCACTGCCCATGTCGCTCCACCTCGAGCGACTTCCCGACCGGCGGGACATCGCGGCCATCCTTTACGGGCCGATCGTCCTGGCGGGCGAGCTGGGCGGAGGCGAGGCGCTGACCCGGGACAAGGTTTACGGCCAGTACGGACCGGAGGGCAACCCCGTGCCCGTGCCTTCGTTCGAGAGGCATGACGAGGTCCCCCTGGAAAAATGGATCAAGCCCGTCCCCGGGAAGCCGCTGACCTTCCAAACCGTGAACGCCGGAAAGCCCTACGACGTCACTCTCATTCCTTTTTACAAGCTCTTCGGCCAGAGGTACTCGATCTACTGGGAGCTGGCCAAGCCGCCCCAGCATCGGGAAAGAGATTGACGAGCAACCCGGCGGGCCGACGGCGGGCCGGCCGCCGCCGTCAGTAAATGGGACCGATCCTTCCGCGGCCCTCGCGGGGCTTGATCGCGCCCTTGGTCCGGGCCAGCCAGACGGACATCTGGTCCGCGCCGCGGTTCGCCCACGCGTAGTAGGGCACGGCCTGGAATTTCACTGTCCTGTCCTGGACCGAGCCGTCTTTCCCCCTGACCGAACCTATGGCCTGCGCCGTGACAATGACGACGCCGTTGAGCAGGTCGGAGCGGAAAACGGACTGAAGCTCGGCCGCGTCGGGAAGCACGAGGTCGAAGACGTCGCCGCCGTTATCCACGGCCTCGGCGCAGAAAACGATGGGGCCCCGCTCGAGAGCCACCAGCCCGGAGTCGGCCTTGACGCGCTCGTCCGCCACGACCCGCCGCACGGGCATGGGGAGAGAAAGTTCGATGACATCGCCGGCCTTCCAGTCCCGCCGGATCCGGGCGTATCCGGACGAGGGAGCCAGGCCGACGGATTGGCCGTTGACGAGGAGCTTCGGCCTGGCATCGTTCCGGTCCAGGAACCGGTAGAGGGAGCCGGGAACCGCCTCGTTTCGCGCCCAGCCGGGAATGCGCACCGCGATCTCGAAACCGGCCCCGCCCCCTTCCGGGCTGACCGCGATCCTGACAGCCCCATTCCAGGGATAGCGGGTCTCTTGGGTCAACACGACTGTCCGCCCGTTGACATCGACCCGGGCCGTGCTCCCTGCGAAGAGGTTGACGAAGACCGTATCGCCTTTCGCCGCGTAGATGTACCCGGGCAGAGACGGCAGGAAGCGGTTGATGTTCGCAGGGCAGCAGGCGACCTCGAACCAGGAACTGCGGCCGTAGCCGCCCGCCGATTCGAGCGGATTCTGATAGAAGAACCGGTCGCCGCGGAGCGAGACGCCGGAGAGCAGGCCGTTGTAGATGACCCGCTCCATGACGTCGATGTATTTCGCTTCGCCGTGAAGCAGGAACAAGCGATGGTTCCAAAGGGCGTTGCCCACCGCCGCGCAGGTCTCGGCGTAACCGTTGTTCGGCAGGTCCCAGTCCGGACCGAAGCCCTCGATCTCGCCGCGCGAGCCCACGCCGCCGGTCAGGTACATCTTCCGGCCGACGACATTCTCCCAAAGCCGGTCGATGGCGGCGGCGTATTCGGGATATCCGCCGAGAGCGGCGACATCGGCCATGCCGGAATAGAGATACATCGCGCGGACGGCATGGCCCACAGCCTCGTCCTGCTCGAGCACCGGCTTGTGGTTCTGCAGATATTCGTCGGAATCGTAGACCGCGAAGGGGTCGTTCGGCCCGTGCTTCTCACCGCCGAAATAGTGGCCCCGCTCGTCGAGGAAGAATTTGGCCAGAGTGAGATAGGCCTCGTTGCCGGTGACCCGGTAGAGCTTGGACAGCCCGATTTCGACCTCCTCGTGGCCGGGGAAGCCCCGCCGCTGGCCCGGGCCGCGGCCGAAGGTCCTGACCAGGAGGTCGGCGTTCTTGAGGGCTATATCCAGGAACGAGCGCTCGCCGGTCGCGAGATAATGGGCGACGGCCGCCTCGTACATGTGGCCGACGTTATAGAGCTCGTGGCTGACCCGGAGGTTCGACCACCGTTCCAAGCCGGCGCCGGGCGCGGGATGCGCGGGATCGATCGTCCGCGTCGTGTAGAGATAGCCGTCCGGCTCCTGGGCCTTGGCGATGATGGCGACGAGATCATCCAGGGTCTTCTTGAGGGCCGGGTCGGGATGGAGCATAAGCGTGTACGCGGCGCCCTCCATCGCCTTATAGACGTCGGAGTCGTTGTAGCGCTTGCCCGTGTAGGGCCCGCTTATCAGGCGGGCGGCCTTGCGGAAATTGTCGACACGGCCCGTTTCCTCGTTCATCCGAAGGGCGTAAGGGACCGAAACGGTCCGGTCCGTCTCCAGCCGGGGCGCCCAGAAGGCGTCCGTGATCCCGACATCGGTGAAGGCCACCGGGCGGATGGGATAATCCCTGGGAAGCCGAGGCATCGAGCTCCGGGAGCGTCCGCCTCCGGCGAGCGCGAGAAGGGTCGCGGCGGCGACTCCGAGGCCGAGAGCGGCCGCCCCGGCCAGCTTATTGACGAGCGGCATGCCATTCCTCCGGTTCGACGATATAAGCCATTATACAATAAAGCCCGCGGCGGACGGCCGGGTTGCCGTCGGAAGCGTTTTTCTCCGGGTTTTAGGGACTTTGCCCGCGGGAGCGAAGCCGGGGCGGGAGCCGTCTGATAAACGATTGAGGCGCGGCCCCGTTTCGAGTACAATGGCTGCCATGACCGGCCCCTGGCTCATTTCCGTCGGCGCCGCGGCGGGAGTGTTCGCCGGGCTTTTCGGGATCGGCGGCGGCATCATCATCGTTCCCGCTCTCATCCTTTTCGCCGGTTTTCCGCTGGTGAAGGCGACGGGAACATCCCTGGCCGCCATCATGCTTCCCGTCGGCATCCTTGGCGTGATCGCCTATTACCGGGCGAAAATCATCGACGTCCGGGCCTCCCTCCTCATCGCCGCCGGGATCCTGGCTTCGGTGGCCCTCGGCGCCTGGCTCGCCAACTCGCTGCCGGTAGGGATCATAAGGAGGCTTTTCGCCGTCTTTTGCCTGTATGTCAGCTGGAACTTCATCGAACCCGTCCGCCTCCTCAGGCATCTCATGGGCCTGGACGTCCCGCCCAGGCCCGAACCCGAAGCTTCTCCCCATCCTCATACCCTGGCGCTCGTGGCCGTCGGTGTTCTGGCCGGGGTGATGGCCGGGATGTTCGGCATCGGCGGCGGCAACATCATCGTCCCCCTGCTCGCGCTCGTCCTCGGCTATCCGGCCAAGCGGGCTATTGCCACATCCCTCGGGGCGATCCTCCCCCCGTTCGGACTGCCGGGTGTCCTCGTCTACTACCACCAGGGAACGCTCGCCCTCGGCGCGGCGGCCTGGGTCGCCCTGGGCCTCTTTATAGGTACGGTCATCGGGGCCCTGATCACTATCCGGCTCCGCTCGGCCACGGTCAAGCTCCTCTACGGCCTGTTCCTCATTTTCGTCGCCGTCCGCTTCTTCCTATAGGCGGCGCCTTGACAACTTCCCCTTCGGGCGCTATTTTTAAAGTGACCGGCCGGGGGGAAAAATCGGTAAATCGGAGGAAAGCATTAAAAAAGCGGCGATCTCTGTCAGCATTGTCCTCCTTATCGCCTGTGCCTGCTGCCGGTCCCAATCCGGGCAGGCTCTGAGCGGCTCGCTGTATGTCCAGGGACTTCGACTTTACTTAGCCGTAGGAGAACAAGAGACGGACGGCCTGAGCTTTGAGATCACGCTCAAAAACACAGGCACGAGAGAGGTCACGGCGAATTTCTCCAGCTCGCAGACCTTCGATATCAAAGTCGCCGACAGCCTGGGGCGCACGATCTGGGCCTGGTCGCATGACAAGGGCTTTCTCCAGGTTCTTACGTCCATGAGCCTGGCGCCTGGCGAGTCCCGCATCCTGCCGGCCTCCTGGGACCTCAAGGACAACGACGGGCGGCCCGCGGCCCCGGGGCCTTACATGGCCTGGGCTTGGATAACGAGCGAACCCCCCGACCCGGGCTTGACGGCCGTAACGAACATCACCGTTCAGTGATTCGAAAGACCCGCGAAGCGCCCGCGGTCCGGGTTCGGGTCAGGCGAGCTTGAAGAGCTTTCCCGTGGCCCTGGCCGCGATGACGCCCTTCACGTCCGCAACCTCGCTCTCGGCCATGACGATCCGGCCCTTGTCCCCGAGAAAGCGGCCTTTGACCGTGCCCGGGGCGCCGGTCCGGAAAGGCTTGACATAGCGGATGGTAATTTCTCCGGTCACACAGCGGAAGCCCCTCGCGCCGGCGGCGTAGATCATCGCCTCGTCGAGGACTGTGGCCAGGAGCCCGCCATGGACGGTTCTTTCCCACCCCTGGAAGCGCTCGGGAAACTCGACCTCCGCTTTCGCTTCGCCCCGCTCCCGGTCTATCCTAAAGCCGAGCCTCAGCCCGTCCGGGTTGTTCGCGCCACAAACGAAGCAACGCCCGTTATCCTCGAATTCCCAGTTCATGCCGTTTTCCTCTCCGCACCATGTTACTCTTTTCGGGGCCTGTTGGGTATGAGGGGCCTCCGGCGCCCCCCAAGCGGGGCCGCGCCCGGGGTCTTGTCCACGGCCCGCGATCCCGATATAATCGGGTCTGCCAATCCGGCTTTTCCGAAGGAGCGGTCCGATGCCCGAAACGCCCCGCGAGCAACTGGTCCTCAGCCTCTTCAAGGAATGCGACGCCCTTCTCCAGGGCCATTTCAGGCTGACCTCTGGGAAGCACTCGGAGTGGTACTTCGAAAAAATCCGCCTTATCGAGAAGCCGGCGTCCCTGGAAAAGATCGTGGACCTCCTCGTCGAGAAGATCGAGGCCGAAGTCTCCGAATTCGACTATGTCGTCTCGCCAGCCTATGGGGCCATCGCCATCGGCTTTCTGGCCGCCCTGAAGCTCGGCAAGAAGTTCGCCTTCAGCCAGCGCGTCGACGAGAAGATGTCCATCCGCCCGGGGTTTTCCGGACTCGACGGCTCCCGCACCGTCATCGTCGAGGACATCCTGACGACCGGAGGCTCGATCCAGGAGGTCGTCGCCTGCCTCAAGGAGCGGCATGCTTCAATCGAGGGGATCTATGTCCTGGTCGACCGGACCGGCGGGGCCGTGCCGATCGAAGGGAAGCCCGTCGGGAGCCTCCTCGCCCTCAAGGTCGAGGCCTTCGAGCCCGGCGCCTGCCCGTTCTGCAAGAAAGGCTTGCCCGTCACAAAGCCCGGCGCCTCGGACAAAGGGGCGGCCTGAGCGGGGGACGAAAGGGGCGGCCCGCGGCCGCAGCAAAGGGAATCAGCGCCGGCTGATCTTTTCTCCGACCCCACTCGCCCCGAACGCCCGAATATGATATGATGAAAAAAACGGGAAGGAGGTCTTTTGGCAAAAAGCAGCAGAGCCTATAAGAGTTCGAAAAGGATCCGCGAGTTGGCCCGCCTGAAGAAACAGGAAGAAAAAAGGCTGAAACGCCTGGCCCGTCACCACCAGCCGCCCGAGGGCGAACCGGGGCCGGATCAGGAACCGGGCGGTCAAACGCCCGAAAACGAGAACCCGGAAGCAGCCTAGGTTTTCTTCCGTCCCGCGGCCCCGGCCAGGTATCGCGATTTGCGTCGTCTGGCCCTCACGTTCTCCATTCTCCCATCTCCTCGGTTTCCGCGGCCATTCCGCCGTCCGGCAGGTCCTGAGTCCCGTCCGGCCCTCGGCGCGGGAGCCGCGACCCGGCCGCACGTTCGCCTCGGCGGCTTAAGAAAATCTCATACCCCCGGGGCCAAATATCCTTTGAATTTTCACCCTGAATGTGATGAAGTAGAGGTCCTTTCTCACACGCAAGGAGACGCCCATGAAAAAAATCCCGATCCTCGGCCTGGTCCTGGTTTTGGCCGCCAGCGGCTGCTCTTCGAAGAAGGAGGCCCCCATGAAGCTCGCGGCGGGTACCCCCGCCTACGCCCTGGCCAAGGACCTGGCGGCGGCCGTGCCGGCCCTCGCCCCCGATAAAGTCACACTGATAGCCACGTCCAAGAGGTTCGACGTGTCGGCCGGCGAAGTTCTCGAGGCCATCCTCGAGACGAGCGGCAACCAGGCCCAGCAGCTGAAGGGGCTTGACGCCAACCGCCTGAAAGCCGTCATCGAGCAGTTCGGAATCCAGCTCGGCGAGCGGAAGCTCCTCCTTGCCGCCGCCGTCGAGGCGAAAAAAGAGGCCACGCCGGAGGAGATCAAGGCGACTCTCGAAGCCCAGTACGCCCAGGCGGGGGGCGAGGCTAAGGTCGAGGAAAGTCTAAAGGAAAACGGGATCAGCGTCGAGGCCTTCAGGAAGGGGGCGGCGGAGGCGATGACTATCCGCAAATACCTCGATGGAGCGCTGGCCTCAAACGCTCGGGTGACGGACGCGGAGATCCGGAAGGTCTACGGAGAGGACAAGACCGCCTCCGTCCGCCACATCCTTCTTCTGACCCAGGGAAAATCCGCTCAGGAGAAGGCAGAGATCCGGAAGAAGATGGAAGGCATCCTGGCCCGGGCAAAACAGGGCGAGGACTTCGCCGCGCTGGCCAAGGAATACTCCGAGGACCCCGGCTCTAAGGCCACCGGCGGCCTCTACGAGGATTTTGCCCGGGGCACGATGGTTAAGCCGTTCGAGGACGCCGCCTTCAGCATCCCCGTCGGCGGGATCAGCGGCATCGTCGAGACCGCCTACGGCTACCATATCATCAAAGTCGAGAACCGGAAGAAGGAGACGAAGCCCCTCGACGAGGTCAAGGCCCAGATCGCGGCGCAGATCAAGGAACAGAAAGAGGCCGTCGCCTTCGACGCCCTCCTGACCCGGCTGAAAGAGAAGGCTGGATTCCGGCCGATCCCCCTCAAATGATCTGAAGCGGTCAGAAAGCGCGGCCGGACTAAAGATGATAGACGCGGCGGGCGTTCCCGCCGAGGATGAGGCGCTTGTCCGCCTCCGGGATATCCAGGCCGCGGACGAGAGCCAGGGCTTCTTTCAGGTTGTCTTTTCCGTACGGGGTGTCGGAGCCCATCAGAAGACGGCCGGCCCCGAACGCGGCGACGGCCCTCATGACCAGCTGCCGGGGAGTCATGCTCGGCGGGGAGATGTCGAAAGAGATGTTGCCCGGCGTCTCCCGCCCGGCCGCGGCGAAGACTTCGAACCCGAGCAGGTGGGCGACGACGAAGGACGTTTCCGGGTGCTCGGCGGCCAGAGTCATGAGACCCGCGGCCTCCCTTCTCGAATACAGGTGGATGAAGATCGCGAGGCCCCGTCGACCGGCGAAGCGGGCCAGCTCGCGCATGGGGACGGAATCCGAAGGAACGCGCTGGAAGCACTGGTGCACCTTGAGCGCCCGGAATTTCCATTCTTTGTGACGCGCTCCGAGATCCCGCATCGTCTCCGCGTCCGCTGGGTCGACCCAGCAGGCCTGGATGACGCGGCTGGGGAAGCGCCGGGCGAGCCCGGCCACGTAAGCGTTGCTGTCGGCGAAGTCAAAGCGCTTGGCGACATATCCGGCAGTCAGACGGAGCGCCCGGCTGCCGGCGAGGCCGGGGCCTCGGGACTTGAAGACGCTGGCCAGATTGGGGACCGGCCACTTGATCGGCTCATTAACGGGACCTGGACAGAGGACGACCTTTTCGACCCCGAGCTCGTCCAGCCTCCGCACGATCTCCTCGCCGAAGCAGAACTCTCCGGCGGAATGGGCGTGGCCGTCGATGACGGGCGATCTCTCCCCGGCGGTCATTTTCGGGCTTCTTTCGCCTCCTGGCCGGCCCCGACGGTTATCTTGCGGCCACCTCGTACAACGAAACGCTGATCGGCGGGACCGTCAATTTCGTGCCGAAGGGCGCGCCGTCGTTTTCCCGGATGACCACGGCCGGAGGTTTGCCGGGCTCGTTGTAAAGCCCCGGGTCGTCGCCGGCGATGAGGTAGAGGGTCGCCGTCCTCGAGAGGCCGAGTTTACCGAAATCGAGCCGGATCGTCTGCCGGGCCTTTGTCGGGTTGATGATCGAGACGGTCATCACCTTCTTCGCGGCGTCTTTCCAGCAGGCCATGACATCCAGCGGCTCAGGCGCACCCGTGACCTCGACGGGAATCGTCCCGAAGTGGTGCCGGTAGAGATCGAGGGCCAGGCCTGTCGTCTCGAACGCGGCCGCCGTCTTGGTCGTCTTGATCGCGCCGATGACGTTGACGGTCTGGGCGTAGTTGGCCATGGCGAACATGTCGCTCTCCCGCGCGTACTCGTTGAACCCGGCCGCGATGCCCAGGGCGTCCTTCAGAAAATAGCGCACCCCGATCTCGCCGTAGAGGTCCGGCCCGTACCAGTAGTTCCACTCGTCGAGGGCGATCGGGATCACGCGATTTGCGAGCGTCGGGATCGTCCGGCGGTATTCCCTGTGGGCTTCGGCGATGCGCCGGATCTCGGCCGGGACCTGGCTGACGTGGCTGAGAAGCCCCGGCTTTTCGCCGACGTAGAAGTGTTCGCTGATGAAGTCCATGTGATTCGAGGCCTCGGCAAGCATCCTCTCGTCCCATCTCCCCAAGGCCCCCACGGCGGTGATTTTGATCGAGGGGTCCATGGCTTTCATAGCCACGTCGAACTGGATGTGCTTCCGGACGTACATCGCGAGCGGTATGTGGCCGAGCTGCCAGTCCCCGTACATCTCGTTGCCGACGGACCAGAACTCGACGCCCCAGGGCTCGGGGTGCCCGTTTTTGGCCCGGAGGCGCCCCATGGAGGTGTCCGCCGCGCCGTTCACGTACTGGAGTTCCTCAACGGCCATCTTGACATCGCCCAGGCCGCTGTTGACCGTGATGTACGCCTCGGCGCCGAGGAGCCGCATGAGATCGAGGAACTCGTGGAGGCCGACGTCATTGTGCTCGACGCCCTGCCATGCGGGGTTTTTGCGCGGCGGCCGCCTGTCACGGTCGCCGATTCCGTCGCGCCAGTTATAGCCGCTGGCGAAGTTCCCCCCCGGCCAGCGGTAGACGGGCGCGTCAAGCTCCTTGAGGAGAGCCAGGACATCGGGGCGGAAGCCGTCAACGTTGTCCGCGGGCATGATCGAGGCCGTGCCGACCGCGAAGGAACCGCGGCCGGAGGAGACGATCTCGAGCCTGGCGTCGGTGGTCGAGGCTCCGGCCCGGAACGAGAAGGGGAAGGTCCTGTAGCCGGAGGCGAGACCCTTGACCTCGATGGTTTGCCTCTGGTCCGCGCCGGGCCCCCAGACGAGGCTGACCCGGACGGGCGCGGCGCTCCGGTCGCCGGCGAGGATCACGCGCCCGACATAGTCCTTGCCTTCGACGAGGGCCAGGGAGCCTTGAAAGATCCCGCCCTCGGCTTTCCCCGTGAGCCGGATCCGCGGCGAATGCTCCCCCGTAAACGGGGCGGCGCTGTCCATCCTGACCAGAGCCGGATCCCCCACCGCCTTCCAGGGCGACTCTCCCTGTCCGACGGACCAGAAGAACTTGCGGTCCTCAAGCATTTCCGCCCAGATCCCCTGGTAGATGCAGCGGCCGAGATGCTCGATGAACTGGCCGTAGATATATTTCGACAGGAGCGCGCCGATCTTGCCGGAGTCGATCCTGACAGACGGATGGCTGAGGTCCTTCCCGGAGAGCCGGGTGAGCGCGAGGTCGTCGAACCAGGCCTTGCCCGTTGCCTTGCCCCAGCCGCCGAACAGGCAGGTGACCTCGAGGGCGTCGTTCGCGCCGGCGTCAAACTCGACCTCGACCTTCGTCCAGTCCTTGGTGCCGGTGACGGCGGGAGTTCGCCAGGCCTCGACGCCGTGCACATTGAGCAGGGCCCCGCGGCCCGAGCCCGCGACGAGGTTCTCGGTCCTGATCCAGCCGCTGAGACGGTAGCGGGAATAGGGCAGGATGGGAACGACCTCGACCCACGACGCATCGGCTCCCTTCGCGGAGGCGATCATGACGGAACGCGCGCCCGTGTGAGCGAGCGAATCGACTTTGAATTCGGCGTCCGGTTGCCCCTGCCACGTCCGCGGCGACCATCCCCGGGGATGTCCGCCCTCGATGTCCTCGAACGACGGGTTGGCGATGAATTGGGTTCTGCCAGCGAGCTCGTCTCCTGCCTTCGACGGCCCGGATTTGCAGCCTCCGAGGACAAGCGCCAGTCCGCAGGCGAAAAGCAGCGCGGCGTGGCGCGGACGATGACTGGGCGACACGGTCATGATTCCTCCTCCCGGGCGTGCCGGGCCTCTCACCAAGCGGCGCCGAACGCCCGCCCGACAGAGGGGAATGTACACTGACCCCGGGAGTCTGTCAACGCTCCCCGGCGCCCCTTTTAAGGCGGCTGTTCGAGTTCGATCGGACAATGTCCGGAGGCCGCCGCCTAAGTCCGTCCCTCGACCGCCCATCCTTGGAAGCATGGGCCCGTGGCTGTGGGATTACGATGAAAATAGGAAGTCTTCGCGTTGCTAAGAACAGGAAAATCTCATGCTGCGTTGACACCGGAGCGCCGGCGCTTGACACGGGGCCGGGGCCGGAGATAGCCTTGACCCCGGCGGGAGGGGCCGTTCCTCCCGGGCGCGCATAAGCACGGGCAAATGAACAGGTTCCTGCTTTTCGACTGCGAGACGACGGGGCTGCCGCGCCACCGCTATTTCTCGGTCGAAGACGTTTCCGCATGGCCCCGACTCGTCCAGGTCGCCTGGGCCGTCTATGACGCCAAGGGGCACGCCGAACAGACGCGCTGCCGGATTGTCCGCCCCGATGGGTTCAGGATCCCGGCGGAGGCGACGGCGATCCATGGGATCTCGCACACCCGGGCCCGCCGGGTCGGACGGGACCTGGCGGAGGTTCTGATCGAGTTCGAGGGCGCGGCGGCGAGCGGGGACATCGTCCTCGTCGCCCACAACCTCGACTACGATCGCGGCGTCATCGCCGCCGAGCTCGTTCGTCTGGACAGACCGCTGGATTGCATCGAACGGCCGGGGATCTGCACGATGAAGACGACGACTGGCATCTGCCGCCTGCCGAGACCCGGGGGATTCGGCCTGAAATGGCCTAGCCTCGAGGAACTCCATATGTGCCTTTTCGGCCGCGCTTATGAGGGGGCTCACGACGCCGCGAACGATCTCGAGGCCTGCGCCAGATGCTTCTTCAGACTTTTCCGCGACGGCCATTACTTCCAGGACGTCTAGCCGGGTTATCTGAGCTTCCACTCATGGATGCCGGCGGACCATTCTTTCTGCATCTCGACTTCGAGCCGGAGGGCGGTCGTCCTGACCGGGGCGAAGGTCACCGTGTTCCAGGCATCTTTGGCCACCCCGTAAGGACGGGCGTTGGCGACGGGCAGCCATTTGCCGCCGGATTTGTAGAGCAGTCGCCAGGACGCGGGCACGCGGCATTCGCCGCCGCCCGTGTCGTCAAACCAGTAGACCGCCGTCCGGGATACGCGGACGGGCTCCGGGAAGGCGTACTCGACCCATTCCGTCGTGCCTTTCTTCGGCCACCAGTGCATATAGCCGACGGGGTCGTCGGACGCTTCCGGTTCATATTGGTCGTTGACGCCCTTGATGCCTTTGGCTCCTTCGGAGGCGGTGACAATCGCCCGGGCGGCGAGCCCGGGCTCCGCCGCAACCCGAGCTTTGGCGGGCTCGCGGGCGATCCAGACCTCCATCTCCCCTTTCCCGCGGTTGGCCCAGGCGTAGTACGGAATCAGGGTGACGGCCTTTTTTTCGGCGGTGATCCCTCCGCCCTTCTCGCTCAGGGCTTCGGCCTCGCCCGTGATCGAGACGACCCCGCCCAGAAGGTCGGGACGCATCGCGGCGGCGAGCGGAACGCCGTCAGGAAGGACGAAGTTCGAGACGCGGCCGCCGTTGTCCACGGCCTCCGCGCAGTAGACGAGCGGCCCGCGCTCGACGGCGATCCGCCCGCGGTCGGCCTCGACCTTATCGTTGGCCGCCACGCGGCGGACGGGCATCGGAAGACTGACCTCAACGGTATCGCCCGCCTGCCAGGTCCGGCGCAGGACGACGTATCCCTTATCGAGGTTGAGGTCGACCGCCTGGCCGTCGACCTTGACCATGGGCATTTCGATCTCCTTCAGGACGGGCGCCGGGACGGTCTCCCCGCCCTGACCCTTCTCTCCCCCCGCCAGACCGGCGCTTTCGTCCGCGTACCGGTAGAGATCGTAGGGGATGGGCCGTCCAAGGGACCAGCCGGGGATGCGGACGCATAGGGCGAACGCGACCGGCTTCGCCGGCCGGACGTCGATACGAATATTCCCCTTCCACGGGTATTCGGTGGACTGCGCGATTTCGACTCTCGTCCCGCCGGCGGCGATCTGCGCCGTCCCCTGAGCGAAGAGGTTTACATAGACCTTGCCCGCATCCGCGGCATAGACGTAGCCGGGCACGGAGGCCAGGATCCGGGCTGCGTTCGGCGGGCAGCAAGCGCAGCCGAACCAGGGCACGCGCTCGTGCTGGCCGAAAGAGGCCAACGGATTCGAATAAAAGAAGCGGTCGCCGGAGAGCGAGAGCCCGGAGAGGATGCCGTTATAGAGGATGCGCTCCATGACATCGACGTACTTCGCGTCCTCCTCCAGCCGGAACATTCGCGAGTTCCAGAGGAACGTGGCGATATTGGCGCAGGTCTCGGCGTAGGCCGTGGCGTTGGGGAGGCGATAAGGGGGGCCGTAGCCCTCCCAGGCTCCCGCCGCCCCGATGCCGCCGGTCAGGTAGATCTTCGCGCCGACGACATCGTCCCAGATCTTGTCGAGGGCGACGACGTAGTCCCGGTCCCCCGTGAGGGCCGCGACGTCGGCCGCGCCCGCATAAAGGTACCCGGCTCGGACGGCGTGCCCGACGGCCGTGTCCTGCTCGACGAAGGGCTTGTGGTCCTGAGAATACTCGCCGTACAGGAGAAGCGGCTCGCCGTTGTTGCCGCGGTACGGGACCCGGCCTTCGGTCTTGCCCCGCGCGTCGATGAAGAAACGGGCCATGTCGAGGTACTTGGTCCTCCCCGTAGCCCGGTAGAGCTTGACCAGGCCGATCTCGATCTCTTCGTGGCCCGGCGGGTTTGTCTGCTTGCCGGGACCGAATTCCCGGCAGACAAGATCGGCGCTCTTCAGGGCGACGTCGAGGAGGGTCTTTTTCCCCGTGGCCTCGTAGTGCGCGACGGCGGCCTCAAAGAGGTGCCCAAGGTTATACAGCTCGTGGCTCATGTAGAGGTGAGACCACCGCTCCTTCCCCATCCAATCGACGGGCGGGGGGCCGCCGATCGTCCGGATGGTGTAGAGGTATCCGTCCTTCTCCTGGGCCGCGGCGATCTTGGCGATGAGCCCGTCGACAAACTTGTCGAGCCCGGGGTCCGGGCGGACAGCCATCGCGTAGGACGCAGCTTCGATCGTCTTGTAGACGTCGGAATCGTCGAACGGATAGCTCGTGCAGAACTTGAGGCTCGTTTCGCCCGCAATCGCTTCCCGAGCCAGGTCGAAATTCCTGACCCGGCCGGTGTCCTCTTCCTCCTTGAGGATATGGGGGATCGTAACCGTCCGGTTCGTCTCGAGCCGCGGCGCCCAGAATGAATCGGTGAGATGGACGTCCGTGAAGGGCACCGGCTTCACAGGGTAATCGGCTTTCGGCGCCCGCCGGACGCAGCTCTGGGAAAACAGAAGCACCAAAGCGAAGACGACGATCCCGGCCCTTGAGCGGCGGTTCATCGGCGCCCTTCCTCTCACCGCGAGGACCTGATCTCGATCGGAACCGGCCCGACGGTCCAGCCCTGGCGCCCGCGGATGAGGGCTTTTTTCGAGAGCTTCCTGCCGGCCACGTCGAGCGTCACTACGTATTCACCCGGATCCACGAGCCGGCCGCCGTAAGAGCCCTCGAATTCGCCCTCCGGCTGTCCAGGCCTCTGGACACGCATGAACCAGAGTACCGTGTTGAGTCCCGCATCGCCCTTGCCCTCGAGCTCGCCCAGGACCAGGCCGTAGGGGTCGGCGACCGTGACCTTCACCGGGCTCGAGGTCTTTGCTTTCAGATAATAGCGCACGGCGACCGCGTCGGGCTCATCAGGCCTCAGGAGATGGCTGTCGCCGAAGAGTTGATAGTTGCCGATGCCGCCGTAAACCCGCTCGGTCTGCGGCCTGATATCGAAAAGATGGACGTCCTCGGCCCGCATCTCGGCGGTCATCTCCTGGAGCGGCGAGATATCCGTGATCCACAGGCCGCGGCCGTAGGAAGCGACGACGAGGTCGTTCTGCCGCGGGTGGATGAGGAGATCCGTGACCTTGACCCAGGGCATGTTGTTTTTGAAGGGCAGCCAGCTTGTCCCGCCGTCGAGTGTCGCGTACACTCCTTGCTCGGTGCCGACGAACAGCAGGCCGGGGTTCTTGCGGTCCTGGACGACGGCGTTGACGGCCTTGCCCGCCGGCAGGTCGCCGGCGATCGACGTCCAGGTTTCACCGTAGTCCGTCGTCTTATAGAGAAGGGGCTCAAATTCGTCGAACCGCCAGCCCGTCTTGGCGACGAAACATGTCCCAGCCGCGTGGGGCGAGGGGAAAACCCTGCTGACCCAGAAGTTCACGGGCGCGCCCGCAGCGCCCAGCGCCGCCGTCCGGTCCAGCCAGGTGGCGCCGCCGTTGTTCGTGACCTGGACCTTGCCGTCGTCCGACCCGGTCCAGATAAGCCCGGGCTGGACGGGCGACTCGGCGATCGTGGTCAGCGTGCAGTACGTGACGTTCCCCTCGCCGTGCTCCCTGGAAATGTCATCAGTAGTCAGGTCCGGGCTGATTCCCTGCCAGTGGTCTCCGCGGTCGAGGGAGCGGAAAAGGACCTGGGCCCCTGTGTAGACGATGGCCGGGTTGTGCGGCGAAAGGGCGATCGGCGGCGTCCAGTTGAACCGCCAAGGCTTCTCGCCGGCCCCGCGCTTCGGCGTGATCTCGGTCTGCACGCCGAGTTTCTGGTCGAACCGCCACATGGTCCCCATCTCGCGGTTGTTGTAGACCCAGCGGCTGTCGGTCGGGTCGACGACGTTGTACATCCCGTCGCCCTCGCCGACCGTGACCCAGTCGGCGAGCGAGATCTGCCTCGCCCAGCCGTTCGACGGCCCCTTCCACGATTCGTGGTCCTGCAGGCCGCCGTAGATGTTGTAGGGATCCTCCATGTCGACGCCCACGGCGTAGAATTCACCCAGCGGGATGTTGTAAAGGTGGATGCAGGTCTTGCCCCGGTCATAGGAAACGTAGACCCCGCCGTCGGAACCGAAGATCATCCGGTCGTGGTCCTGGGGGTCAATCCACATGGCCCGGAAGTCTCCGAAGGCGTTCTGGAAAACACCGTCCGGGGGCCAAGTGACGCCCTTCCAGGTCCTGCCGGCGTCGTTGGTGCTGTAGAGCGACTGACCGGTGATGTAGACCGCGTCCGGGTCGGCCGGGTCGAGGCGGAGCTGGTTGAAGGAATAGGGCGCCTTGTTCAGGTCCCCTTCATGTCCGGGGTTGATCTTGCGCCAGGTCTTGCCCGCGTCGTCGCTCCGGTAGACCTCGTTACCGACCGTCCGGGCCGACGGCGTTCCGCCGCGGCGTCTGTCCTGCTCGGCCTCCTGGGCGGTCGCCGGCCTCGGATTGCCGTTTTCGACGACGGCGCAGAGAACCTTCGGGTTCTTCTGATAGACGTCCAAGCCGATCCGTCCGATGCGGCCCTTCGGCAGACCTCCGCCGAGCCGGGCCCAGATCCGGCCGCCGTCGGTCGTCTTGTAGATGGCGCTTTCGGGGCCGCCGATCTCGTAGGTCCAGGGCAGCCGGACCTTGTCGTACATGGCCGCGTAGAGCGTCTCCGGCTCGGACCGGACGAGGGCGAGGTCGATCGCCCCGATCCTGTCATCGACGTACAGGACCTTCCGCCAGGTCCGGCCGCCGTCGGCCGTTTTGAACACGCCCCGTTCGGCGTTCGTCGAGAACAGGTGCCCCATGGCGGCCACATAGACGATGTCCGGGTCTTTAGGATGGATGACGATCCGGGCGATGTGCTGGGAATCGCGCAGCCCCATATTCGTCCAGGTCTTTCCCCCGTCGACGGACTTGTAAACGCCGTCACCGCTGTTGGAGCTCCGGGCGCAGTAGGCCTCGCCGGTCCCCACCCAGACGATGTTCCCGTCCGACGGCGCCACGGCGACGGCCCCGATCGAGAGCTTTGGCTGGCCGTCGAAGACGGGCTCGAACGTGACGCCGTTGTTCGTCGTCTTCCATACGCCGCCGTTGCGCGTGCCCACATAGAGCGTGTAGAGGTGTGCCCTCTCCGGCGCTTCGGGCACGGCGAAACTCGTCACCCAGGAACCGGCGCGGAAGGGGCCGATGTTCCTGAACGTCAGGTTTTCCAGAAGCGCCTCGGTCGAGGGCCCCTGGCCGAAAGCTGCGGAGCCGGCGACGACGCCGGCGATCGCAAGGCAAAGGACCGTTTTGGCGAACAGACGGAATTTCATCGGACCTCCAATGAAACAGGGATTTCTCCTAAAAGAGTGAAAAATATCATGGCATTGCAGGGCTGATATATTATATATCATAGTGAAGCGCGAAAATAAGCAATTTTTTTCCACAATGGACGTCCAGGCGCGCCTTTCACTCAAGTCACTTCTTGATCATCTGAAACGCAAATGACGGGCACTGATGGAGATGTGCTCTCGATCGTGCCGCCGAAGTGCCGGGGATTATTTTCCGGCCGTATTGCCCTCCCCACCCGGCTGGATATAATAAGAAAGCGGTCCGAGCGGCGCGGCCGCCGGAAAGGAGCGGAAGTTGCCTGATATGGGAAAATCCAAGTACGCCATCGGCCTCGATTTCGGGACCAATTCGGTCCGGGCCCTCATCGTCGACATCCGGAACGGGAACGAGGTCGGAACCGCCATCTTCGACTATCTGACGGGGCATGCCGGCATCATCCTCGATCCCAAGGACCCTAATCTGGCCCGCCAGAATCCCGCCGACTGGTTGGCGGGAATCCGGTCGACGGTGAGGGAGGCGGTCCTGTTGGTCCGGAAGAAGAGCCGGACGTTCGATCCCGCGGACGTCATCGGGATCGGCATCGACACCACGGGCTCGACGCCGCTCCCCGTGGACCGCGTCGGAAAGCCGCTGGCCCTCTATCGGGAGTTCCGGAAAAACCCGAACGCCCAGGCCTGGCTCTGGAAAGACCACACGGGCCACGCCGAAGCCGCCGAGATTACGGCCCTGGCGGCGAAGGAGCATCCCGAATATCTGGCCAAGTGCGGCGGGACGTATTCCTCGGAATGGTTCTGGAGCAAGATCCGCCACGCCCTGCACGTCGACCCGAAGGTTTCGGCGGCCGCGTTTTCCTGGGTCGAATGCGCCGATTATCTCCCCGCGGTCCTGACGGGGACGACCGACCCTTTGCTCATGAAGCGGAGCCGCTGCGCGGCCGGCCACAAGGCGATGTTCAACGACGCCTGGGGAGGCCTGCCCGCGCGGGAGTTCCTGGTCCGGCTCGACCCGAGGCTCGGCGAGCTCCGCGACCGCCTGTACAAGAAGACCTATACGTCGGACACCCCGGCCGGCGCCCTGACGCGGGAGTGGGCCAAGGCCCTCGGACTGAGGCCCGGCATCCCCGTCGCGGTCGGGGCCTTCGACGCACACCTGGGCGGGGTCGGCTCGGGGGTGGATACGGGCCGCTTCGTCAAGATCGTCGGCACGAGCACCTGCGACATCTGCGTTTGGCCCGCCGGCGAGAAGCTGCCGGACATTCCCGGCCTCTGCGGCATCGTCGACGGGTCCGTCCTGCCGGGATACCTGGGACTCGAGGCCGGCCAATCGGCCGTCGGAGACATCTTCAACTGGTTCGTCAACGAGATCGAACCGGGCGGACCGAAAAAGGGCTCCCACGAGGCCCTGACCCGGAAGGCCGCGGCCCTCAGGCCCGGCGCGTCGGGCCTCCTCGCCCTCGACTGGCACAACGGGAACCGGACGGTCCTGGTCGATCAGCGCCTGACCGGCCTCATCCTCGGCCTGACGCTCCACACCAGGCCCGAGGAGATCTACAGGGCCCTCATCGAGGCCACGGCCTTCGGCGCCCTGACCATCATCCAGAGGTTCCGCGAGTTCGGCGTCGAGATCCGCGAGGTCGTCAACTGCGGCGGGATCGCCGAGAAGAACCCGCTCGTCATGCAGATCTACGCCGACGTCATCGGCCTCGAGATGAAGATCGCCCGCTCGGCGCAGACCTGCGCCCTCGGCGCGGCCATGGCCGGGGCCGTGGCGGCCCGAAGAGCCGGCGGCGGCCACGACACCTTCGCCGAGGCCCAGGCCGCCATGTCCGGATTCAAGAAGAAGACGTACAGGCCGTCTCCGGAGCGCCACGAAATATACGTCCGGCTCTACCGGCTCTACCGCGAGCTCCACGACGCCTTCGGGACGCGGGAGTGGGCGGGCCATCTCTTCCCGGTCATGAAGGAGCTCCTGGCGATCCGGGACCGCCAGCTGAGGAGTTGAGCATGCTCGCCGAACTCAAGGAATTCGTCTGGACGGCCAACCTCGAGCTCACCCGGGCCGGGCTCGTCATCCTGACCTTCGGGAACGTCAGCGGCCTGGACCGCAAACGGGGCATCCTGGCCATCAAACCGAGCGGCATGCCCTATGACGAGATGAAGGTCGAAGACATGGTCCTCGTCGACCTCGAAGGCCGGGTCGTCGAGGGAGGGCTCAATCCCTCCTCGGATACGCCGACCCACATCGAGCTCTACAAGGCCTTCCCCGAGATCGGAGGCGTCTCCCACACGCACAGCGAGTACGCGACGATGTTCGCCCAGGCCCGCAAGGAAATTCCGTGCCTGGGCACGACCCACGCCGACCTGTTCCACGGGCCGGTCCCGATGACGCGTCAGCTGACGGAGTCCGAGGTCGGCGGGAACTACGAGCTCAATACGGGCCGGGTCATCGTGGACCGCTTCCGGGGCCTCAGCCCGCTCGTCATCCCGGCCGTCCTCGTCGCCGGCCACGGGCCGTTCACCTGGGGCCGGACGCCCGGCGAGGCCGTCCGCGTCAACATTATCCTGGAGCGGGTGGCCAAGATGGCCTTCGGCACGCTCGCAATCCGCGGCGATCAGCCCCCCCTCGAGGATTACCTGCTGGAAAAGCATTATCAGAGGAAACACGGCCCCCACGCCTATTACGGTCAGAAAAAAGGAGAGTCCCAATGAAGAACATCCCGAATGTCAGACTCGGCATTGTGGCCGTCAGCCGCGACTGCTTCCCGGTCGATCTGTCGCGCAAACGGCGCGCCCGCGTCGTGGCCGAGTGCCGCAGGGCCGGGCTCCCGGTCACGGAGATCAAGACGACCGTGGAGAACGAGATCGACGCCCGGGCGGGCCTCGAGGAGATCCGGACGCGGGGCGTCAACGCCCTCGTCGTTTACCTCGGCAACTTCGGGCCCGAGGGTCCGACGACCCTGCTGGCCCAGAAGTTCGGCGGGCCGGTGATGTTCGCCGCCGCGGCCGAAGAGAGCGGAAAGGACCTCGTCGGCGGCCGTGGCGACGCCTACTGCGGCCTGCTCAACACATCCTACAACGCCGGACTCCGCAGGCTCCGGACCCACATCCCCGAGTCCCCGGTCGGGGCCGCCGAAGAAGTCGCCGGGATGATCCGGGACTTCGTGCCCGTCGCCCGCGTTCTCCTCGGCCTGGCCCGGCTCAAGATCTTTTCCTTCGGGCCCCGGCCACAGGATTTCCTGGCCTGCAACGCGCCCATCAAGCCGCTCTATGACCTCGGCGTCGAGATCATGGAAAACAGCGAGCTCGACCTTTACGACATCTTCCTCAAGGCGAAGGGCCGCCCCTCCATCAAGTCCGTCGCCCGGGACATGGCCCGTGAGCTCGGCGGCGGGAACCCGTTTCCGGACCTCCTGCCCAAGCTGGCCCAGTTCGAGGTGGCGCTCCTCGAGTTCATGGAGAAGAATCTGGGCGACTCCGAATACGGCGTCTTCGCCGACAAGTGCTGGCCGGCCTTCGAATCCTTCTTCGGCTTCGTGCCGTGCTATGTCAACTCGCGGCTGGCCTCGCGGGGCATCCCCGTGGCCTGCGAAGTCGACATCTACGGCGCCCTGAGCGAATACATATGCACGTGCGCGACGGAGCTCCCGGCGACCCTTCTGGACATCAACAACACTGTCCCGGCGGACATGATCCGGACCGCGAAGAAGGCCGTTGGCGCCTACAAGCCGACGGACCTTTTCATGGGCTTCCACTGCGGCAACACTCCCGCCCCGTGCATGCTGAATCCGCAGATGAGCTACCAGTTCATCATGCACCGGCTCATCGAACCGGGCAAGGCGCCGGATATTACCCGCGGCACGCTCGAAGGCCGGATCCGGACCGGCGAGGTCACGATCTTCCGGCTCCAATCGACGGCCGACACGGTCCTGAGGTCGTACATCGCCGAGGGGGAAGTCCTCGACATCGACCCGAAATCGTTCGGCGGCATCGGCGTCATCGGCATCCGGGAGATGGGGCGGTTCTACCGGCACGTGCTTATCGGGAAGCGATTCCCGCACCATACGGCCGTCGCCTTCCGTCACGCCGGGGCGGCCTTCTGGGCAGCCATGCGCATGCTCGGGATCGGCGACCTCTCATTCAACCAGCCCGTCGGGATGCTCTACCCGACTGAAAATCCGTTCTAGGCTAAGCTCTCGAGTATCGGTTAGAACGGGAATAAAGGCCACCCTTATCGCCCGGCCCCAGAAACCTGTCCCGGCTCCCCCGTCGAAAATCCCGCCGGGTCCCCTTCCGGCAGGGAGCGGATTCTAAGGAGCGACCGGCAGAAGTGGAGCGGAGCTACTCGGAGC
This sequence comes from uncultured Eubacteriales bacterium, assembly GCA_964551995.1. GTDB lineage: Bacteria > Acidobacteriota > Aminicenantia > Aminicenantales > Saccharicenantaceae > DATKJS01. Next base: position 45,241 of record CAZKFD010000011.1, on the reverse strand, counting down.
TCCACTTCTGGTAAATATCCCTAAGGAGAGTATGATTCTTTTGCTTCCTTTTGTCGGGCGGCCTCCTGCCCCGCATAGCAGTCCCCACCTGATCTTCGGCAAAAGAACGTACTTCCAAGCCGAATCAGGCCTTAGCGAAGGATTCGAAGAGGCGGCCGATCGCGGCCCGGCGGCGCGTGAGCTTGCGCCGCTCTCTGTTGTGGAAGGAAAAGCGGAACGGCGCGTGCGCCTCGAGCGCCCTGAGGTAGGCCCGGCTGTAGAGCCTGCCAAACCGTCCTGCCGACATGACCAGACCCTGGACGAGGCTGGAACGGATGAGTTCCCTGAGGGGCTCGGCGTCCGGGACGCCGAAGCCATCAAGGCCTCCTAGGACAGCCACGCCGAGCCGGAACGTGCGGTCCGTGACCGCGTCGAGCGGCTCTCGCCCGGCAGAGCGGGAAAAGACCGTCTGAAGCCCCGCCCGCCCGTCTTCTTCGACATCCTCGAGGTCGTCCATGAGCTGCAGAAAAGCCCCGAAGCCGAACAGGAATGCGATCTCGCCGGGAGCCAGCAAGCCGGCGGCCAGGCATCCATCCGCCAGGACCGATGTCCCGCCTTTTTCGAGGCCGATTTTCACGGCTTCGGCCTCCCCGACCGGCCGGTCCGAACGGAGCAGCCCGAGGCTCTTCACCTGGGACTCGTGGATCGCGAGCAGGCTTTCGAAGACCTGCGGATGACGGGCCCGGTCGTGCTCAGTCTCGATCATCGCCACAAGATCGAAAATCCGCCTTTCCCGGCCGTTCCCGGGCCCGACCTCGCGGCCTTCGAGGCGGGAGCGGAGCCGGCCGTTGAAAGAGCGTTTCGTTTCTTCCCCCGTTTCCGGGTCATCGAGATAATTGTCCGTATAGGGATAAAGAAGGCTGTAGGCGAAGATCGCCGGCGTCAGCCGGACCGGCCGGCCGAGAAGGCGCTGGAGGCCGTTCGCCACCCAGACGTTCCGGCAAGCCTGGAAGATGTCCTGCGAGCGGAGGGCCGCATCGAAATCCTTCGCTTTGCGGACAAATTCATTCGCCGCCCGGCCGAAGCCGCCGGAGAGAAGGATATCGATGTGCCGGTCCTCCCAGTCCAGGGCCGTCCGCGCGAACCGTTCGAAGGCCTCGAAGATCCGCCTTTGAGCGGCCTCGCGATCGGTCGGCGCGAGCGGCGGCCGCTTCGTCTCCGCCAGAACGGCATCGAGGAAGACGGCCAGGGCTTTTTCTCGCGGCTTTCGCTCGCGACCGGCGAAAGTCCGCCCGAGGTCCGGCCGGCCGCCGTCTTCCAGCCAAAGGGCCGCTAACCGGCCCGTAAGCCCCGGGACCGCGGAGACGAGCGACGGCGGCGGGGGGCCGGGCGCGGCCGCTTCGTCATGATCTTCGACCATTGCGTTTACTGCTTACCATATTCTCCCGAAAAATCCTAGTCTCCGTCCGGCGCGTCCCGCCGGGGCGGACGCGACAGGGGACAGCCGGCCTTTCGAAGCCGACCCCGATGTTCTATAATAATGGAGCCATGAAAGCCGCCGTCCTCACCGGGCCGGGAAAAGTCGAGGTCCGGGACGTCCCGGAGCCGCAGATCGGGGGAGACGACGCTGTCCTCGTCCGCAACCGGGCGGTCGGGATCTGCGGCAGCGACCTGCATTACTACCTCTCGGATTCCGTCGGCGCAGACCGGGTGCGCTACCCGTTCATCCCCGGACACGAGTGTGCCGGCGTCGTCGAAGCCGCCGGCCGGGGCGTCACTCGAGTCAAGCCCGGGAGCGCGGTCGTCATCGAGCCGGCCGTCTCCTGCGGGACCTGCGACCAGTGCCGGACAGGGCGGCCTCATACCTGCCGCAAGCTTCTGTTTCTCGGTCACTATGGGGAGCTCACCGGCGGCATGGCCGAATTCATGCTCGCCCCGGAGCGGAACTGCGTCCCGCTTCCCGCTAAGATGACCGCTGTCCAAGGGGCTCTGGCCGAACCTCTCTCCATCGCGGTCTACGCCACGGGGCTGGCCGGAGCGGTCCGGGGGAAGACGGCCGCCGTCCTCGGCGCCGGGCCGATCGGGCTGTGCGCGCTCATGGTTCTCAAGGCGGAGGGGGCCGGCTTTCTTTATGCGACGGACAAGATGGAGGCGCGCGTGCGGGCCGCCGACGCGGCCGGGGCCGATTGGTCGGGCAACCCCGACCGCGAGGACGTCGTCGACGAGATCCTCCGCCGGGAATCCCTGGGCCTGGACCTCATTTTCGAGTGCTGCGGCGACCAGGCGGCCCTCGACCAGGCCGTGGCGCTGGTCAAACCGGGCGGAACGATCGTCGTCGTCGGCATCCCTCTCGAGTCCAGAGTGTCCTTCGAGAGCAGCCGGCTGAGGCGGAAGGAGATCCGCATCCAGAGCGTCCGGCGCCAGAACGGCTGCCTGGGGAAGGCTGTGGGAATGATCCATTCCGGCCGGATCCGGGTAGATTTCCTGGCCACCCACTCTTTCCGGCTCGAGGATGCCGCCAAGGCCTACGAGATGGCTGCGGCCCGCCGGGACGGCATCCTCAAGGCGATCGTCACGCCTTGAGGCTCACGTCCATCGTTCCGCCCCCCCAAAGGTCGCCCCACTTGACGACCTGGCCGCGAAGCGTCTCTTCGGCCACGAAGATCTTCCCCCATCGCGGGGCCTTCAGCGGACGCCGCCCGTCGGGAGCTCGCCGGCGATTCGTCCTTTCGTCAGGCCACGATGAATCCTCCTAGGCGATCATGTGCTTCGCGGTGATGGGGACGCTCGCTTTGAGCATGACCCAGACGGGACAGAAGCGGTCCTCGGAGAGTTCGAAGGCTTTTTCGACCGAAGCCCCTTCGATTCTCCCGCCGCGAAATTCGAAGAGGAGTTCGACCGCCGTCAGGACCTTGGGGTGGATGTCGCGCCTCGTGGCCCGGGCCCGGACGGTCAGATCCTTGACCTCCTGGCCCATCCTGCCGAGCAGGCCGACGACGACCTGGCCGCTGCAGCAGACAAGGCTCGTCAGGAGGAGCTCGAGCGGCGTGAAGCCCGCCGGGGGCTCGGCGTCCTTGGTGAAATCGGCGTCCACGGTTTTGCCGGACCGGTCCGACCTCCCCCGGAAGAGCATTCCGCCCTGATAAACGGCTTCAACCCTGACTTCGGGCGGCATGAGCGCCTCCTTTTGGACGGGAAAATGCCGACGTTCACAAGCAGTATCCGCCATTGAAGCCGCCGGCGTCAACGATCAGCATTGACGGCCCCGACCGTGCGGGGATATCATCTTTCCAAATCCGAAAGCCGGGAGTCCATCATGAAATGTCTCTCGCCGAAAACGATCGCGATCCCGCTCCGCCCGTTTTTCGCGGCCGCGCTGGCGGGCCTCGTCCTTTTGGCCCCGTCCTGTTCGCGCCCCGCAGGCGCGCCCGAATTTACGATCACCCGGGCCATGATCCCGATGCGCGACGGGGTCAGGCTTTTCACGGTCATCTTCGTGCCAAAGAAAGCCTCGCCCCCGCTGCCGTTCCTTTTGATGCGGACGCCGTACGGCGCGCCCGAATCGGCGGCACTCCTGACGACCGAGTCCTACCGGGAGTTCGTACGGGAGGGCTACATCTTCGTCTTCCAGGACATCCGCGGCCGGTACCGATCGGAGGGCCGCTTCGTCATGCAGCGCCCGCCCCGCGACCGGACCGACCCCCGGGCGATCGACGAAAGCACGGACGCCTACGACACCGTCGACTGGCTGGTCAAGAACATCCCGCACAACAGCGGGCGCGTGGGGCTGATGGGCGTATCCTACGGGGGGTGGCTGACGGCCATGGCCATGATTGACCCGCATCCGGCCGTGAAGGCCGTCTCACCGCAAGCTTCCCCGGCGGACATGTACCTGGGGGACGACTTCCATCACAACGGCGCTTTCCGCCTGAGCTACGGCTTCGAATACGCAGCCATGATGGAGACATCCAAGGAGAACACAAACTTCCATTTCGACCGTTATGACACGTTCGAGTGGTACCTCCGGCTCGGGCCGCTCTCGAACGTGAACATGGAATACCTCTTCGGCAGGATCCCGAGCTGGAACGATTTCGTCGCCCATCCGAACTACGACGCGTTTTGGCGCACCCAAGCCATGGCCCCCTATCTGACCCGGGTGACGGTGCCCACCCTCGACGTCGCTGGCTGGTGGGACCAGGAGGATTTCTACGGCCCGCAGAAGATCTACGAGACCCTCGAGCCCCTGGACCGGGACGGCATGAACTTTTTTGTCGCCGGGCCGTGGAACCACGGCGGCTGGATGCGGGGAGACGGGAGCTCCCTGGGCCGGATCAGGTTCGGCGCGAAGACGGCCAAATATTTCCGCGAGAAGATCCAGGCGCCGTTCTTCGCCCACTACCTGAAGGGCAAAGGCGGCTGGGACGTGCGCGAGGCGGTCACGTTCGAGACGGGGTCTAATACCTGGCAACGGTACGACCGGTGGCCGCCCACGGACCTGACCGAGAGCCGGAGCCTCTATTTCCGCGGAGACGGGCAACTGTCGTTCGAAGCCCCCTCGGAAGGCGACGAGAGCCGGGCGTTTGACAGCTACATTTCCGACCCGGAGCATCCCGTGCCGTACCGCCCGCGCCCCATCGAACCGACTTACGATCCCCGGGGCTCGGGCTGGGCGACCTGGCTCGTCGGCGACCAGCGGTTCGCCCATCTGCGTCCGGACGTCCTGAGCTGGGAGACCGGTCCGCTCGCCGATGATGTGACCGTAACCGGCCAGATCCTCGCCTGCCTGTTCGCCTCGACGACGGGGACCGACAGCGACTGGATCGTCAAGCTGATCGACGTCTATCCGGAGGATTATCCTCCAGACCCGTCCATGGGAGGCTACCAGCTGATCATCGCCGACGAGGTCTTCCGCGGCCGCTTCCGGACGAGCTTCGAGAAGCCGGAACCGCTCGTCCCGGGCGCCGTCACGGACTTCACGATCGACCTCCACGGGACCGACCATTGCTTCCTCAAGGGCCACAGGATCATGGTCCAGGTCCAGAGCACCTGGTTCCCGCTCATCGACCGGAACCCCCAGACGTTCGTCGAGAACATCTTCCTGGCGAAGGCATCGGACTACCGGGCGGCGATCCAGCGCGTCTTCCGCTCGAAGGCGCACGCGTCGCACCTCGCTTTGCCCGTGAGGGTCCGGTGACCGGGCGAAGGGCGGCCCCGGGCGCCGGCCGGGCCGTCCGCGTCTCATCCGGGAGGACGAGTTCCAGGGCCGCGGGACAAAACCCGGGCCATCGAGACCCCGGCAACCGGACGCAAGGCGGGGGAGCGGCCGAAAATATGGCACGTTTATTGCCGTTCAGATCCCGGCAGCCGCTCGGGCTTCGGCCCGACCGGAGGATTTTCACATGCAGGAGGTTGCCATGCCCGTTCGCAAGGCCATCGCGGTTTGGGAAGGATCCATCAGGGAGGGGAAGGGCGTCGTGAAGCTCGGAACGGGTCTCCTCGAAGCTCCCTATTCGTTCTCCTCGCGCTTCGAGAGCGGCGCGGGGACCAATCCAGAGGAGCTCGTCGGCGCCGCCCACGCGGGCTGTTTTTCCATGGCCCTGGCCGGCGTCCTCGGGTCGAAAGCCACGCCGCCGCGCAAGATCGAAACAACGGCCGAGGTCTTGATCGAAAAAGCCGAAGCGGGGTTCAGGATTACATCCATCACTCTCCGGACCCGGGCGGAGGTTCCGGGCGCTTCGGAAACGGGGTTTCTTCAAGCGGCGGACGAGGCCAAGGCCAACTGCCCGTTGTCCCGGGCCCTGACCGGAGTCCGTATCCTGCTCGATGCCCGGCTCGTCCGGTAGGGGGTCCGGAACGGAGACAACGAGAGAAGCTGCCTTCCGGCGGCGGGGAATTGTCCTCTTCGAGACAGGGGACAGCCCCCTCCGGAGATATCCCCTATTCCATCTAACTAAAATCCCTGGTGCTCGGTGCGCCGGATGATCTCGTTCTGGAGCTCGGTGCTGCAGTCGACGAAGTAGTCGCTGTACCCGGCGACGCGCACCACGAGGTCGCGGTATTTCTCGGGGTGCTTCTGCGCCTCCCGCAGGGTGTCGGCGGTGACTACGTTGAACTGGATGTGGTGGCCCATCAGGCGGAAGTAGGACCGGACGAGGTCTTTGACCCCCCGGAGCCCGGTGTCGTCGGCCAGGAGCTGGGGCGTGAATTTCTGGTTGAGGAGCGTTCCGCCCGTCCGGACGTGGTCCATCTTCCCCAGGGACTTGATGACCGCCGTCGGGCCCCTGCGATCCGCCCCCTGGACCGGAGAAACGCCTTCGGAGACCGCGTCGCCGGCCTTCCTCCCATCCGCCGTGGCCCCGGTGACCTTGCCGAAGTAGACGTGGACCGTGGTCGGCAGAAGATTGATCCGGTACGTTCCGCCGCGCGGCGTCGGACGCCCGTCCACGGCATCGAAGTAGGCTTCGAAAACCCGCTTCATCAGCCCGTCGGCGTAATCGTCGTCGTTGCCGAACTTCGGCGTCCGGTTGAGGACGCGCTGACGCAGGGCTTCGTAACCCTCGAAGTTCCGCTCGAGGGCCCGGACGAGCTCGCTCATCGTGAAGTGCCCGTGGTCGAAGACGTTGTACCGGATGGCGCTCAGGGTGTCGGTGATCGTTCCCATGCCCACGCCCTGGATGTAATTCGTGTTGTAGCGGGCGCCCCCCGCATGGTAATCCTTGCCGTTCCGAACGCAGTCGTCGATGAGCACGGACAGGAACGGCGCCGGCAGGTACTTCGCGTAAAGCCTCTCGATGACGTTGCTGCCGCGGACCTTGATGTCGATAAAGTGGCGGATCTGCTCCCGGAAGGCCTCGAAGAGCTCGTCGAACGTCCGGAAGGACTCGGGGTCTCCGGTCCTGGCCCCGATCGTCTTGCCCGTGCGCGGGTCGACGCCGTCGTGGAGCGTGATCTCGAAGACCTTGGCCAGGTTGAAATATCCAGTCAGGATGTAGGCTTCCTTTCCAAAGGCGCCCGCTTCGACGCAGCCGCTCGCCCCGCCGTTGCGCGCGTCGGCGACGCTTTTCCCCTGGCGGACGAGCTCCTGGACGATGGCGTCCGTGTTGAAGATCGACGGCTGGCCGAAGCCGGTCTTGACGATGCGCAGGGCCCGGAGCAGAAACGCGTCCGGCCCCTTGGCGCTGATCTGAGCCATGGAGCTCGGCTGGAGGATGCGCATCTCCTCGATAACGTCGAGGATGAGGTAGGACAGCTCGTTGACCGCGTCCGACCCGTCCTCCTTGAGACCCCCGAGGTTGATGAGGGCGAAGTCCGTGTACGTCCCGCTCTCCTCGGCCGTGACCCCGACTTTCGGCGGAGCAGGCTGGTTGTTGAACTTGACCCAGAAGGCCTGGAGGAGCTCCCGAGCTGAGTCCCTGGTCAGCGTCCCGTCGGCGAGGCCTTTCTCGTAGAAGGGCCAGAGATGTTGGTCGAGCCGCCCCGGATTGAAGGAATCCCAGGTGTTGTATTCGGTGATAACGCCCAGGTGGACGAACCAGTAGGCCTGCAGCGCTTCCCAGAAGTCCCGCGGGGCGTGGGTCGGGACCCAATCGCAGACCGCGGCGATCCGCTCGAGCTCCTTCCGGCGCGCGGGGTCCTTCTCCGCGGCCGCCAGCTCGCGGGCCTTGGCGGCGTGGCGCCGGGCGTAGATCATGACCGCCTCCGCGGCGACGGACATCGCTTCGAGCTCCTCCCGCTTGTCGTAGGCCTCGGCATCGTTGGCGAAATCGAGCCGCGAGAGGGCCTCCCAGATATCCTCCTGGATGTCGCCCAGCCCCTTCTTGTAGATCTTGTCCCCGAGGACCGTGTGGCCGGGCGCGCGCTGCTCCATGAACTCCGTAAAGACGCCGGCCTCGTAGGCGTCGATCCATTCCGGAGTCATGGCAGCGAAGATCCGCTCGCGCTGCGACTGGCTATGCCAGAAAGGGATGATTTCTTCGGCGTAGATTGTCCGCGTCTCCGCGTCCGAGGCGAAAGCGGTCTTCTTCCGGTCGTTGAGATACTGAAGATCCTGCAGAGAATGGATGCAGACCTCGGGATAGGTCGGCGTCGCCTTGGGCGCCGGGCCGCGCTCGCCGACGATGAGCTCGCCGTCATTGAAGCAGACCGCCTTCTTTTCCATGAGGAACTTGAAGGCCAGAGCGTGCCGCATGGCCGGTGAGACGCTCCGGGCCTCGGGCGACTTGTAAAATTCAGTCATGAGCTTCGCGCGCTCGACGCTGATCGTCGGACGCGCCTCGAGCGACTGCTGCCTCAGGCGCTTGATCCGTTCGTTCATGCTCATCCTCCTCTTCTCGTGTCGAAGCCGGCAGCGCGGAAGGCCGTCTCGATGGCGTCCAGCCTCTCCTCCGTCGGCGCCGCGAAAGTTCTGAAGCGGGAATCGATGCCGAGCCGGCGGGCCTTGTCCATGCCGCCCGAATGGTAAGGCAGCAGCCCGACGGTCCGGATCGTCTTGAGGGACCTGAGAAAGGCGATCGTGCCCGTGATGTTTTCGTCGTCATCGTTGACGCCCGCGATGAGGGGGATCCGGATCCAGATGTCTGCCGGGCCGGCGGCCAGTCTTTTCAGGTTCTCCAGGATCGGGACGTTCGACACGCCGGTGAAACCCTTGTGCCGCGCGTCGTCGATGAGCTTCAGGTCGTAGAGAAGGAGGCCGGTCTTCGCCGCGATCCGGTCCAGGACCCCGTTCAGGGAAAAGCCGGACGTATCGACGGCCGTATGGATGCCCCTGTCCCGGAGCGCGTCCAGGGCCTCCTCAAGGAACTCCGGCTGCGCCAGCGGGTCCCCGCCGGTGAAAGTGGCACCCCCACCGGACTGCTCATAGAAGATACGGTCTTTTTCGATCTCCCTGACGAGGTCACCGACGGCCGCCCTGAAGCCGACGACCTGCATGGCATCGTACAGGCAGGCCGAGGCGCATCGGCCGCAAAGATCGCATTTGCCTTTGTCAACGACAACGGCCCCGGACGGATCTTTGGAAACTGCCCCAAGGGGACAGGCAGCGATGCAGGAGTAACAACGGACACAGCGGGACGGCCAGTGCATGAGCTCGGGCCCTCGGGCTATCCCCTCAGGGTTATGGCACCAGAGGCAGTTCAACGGGCAGCCTTTGAGAAAGACAGCAGTCCGGATGCCCGGGCCGTCGTGGATGGAGTACCGCCTGACGTCGAAAACCCATCCGCGCGCCGTGGCTTCAGGCATGACCTTACCCGGAAAACCCCATCTACTTCCATATCTAATATATCAGATATCAGCCATCAAGTCAAGCAAAATCTTTTCTCAATACGGGCTTTTTTCAGGGGACGAAGCGGCCTCACGGCCGGATTATCTCAGTTATCTGCGCATCCGCCTCCTGTCTGAATTCTCCCGGATGGCATGCCCGCGCCCCCGCCGAAGTCAATGAGGGGCGGCGCGTCCGGGACCGTCTTTTCGCTTCCCCTCTCGCCCGGTTTGGTGTAAAAATCCCCTTCCGGAGACGCGATGGACGACCGGCCCGCTTGCAACATGGGGTATATCTGGCGCGTAACCCTTGTCTCGGCCATGGGCGGCCTCCTCTTCGGCTATGATTGGGTGGTCATCGGCGGCGCCAAGCCTTTCTACGAACGGTTTTTCGGGCTGACGACCCCATCGGAGATCGGCTGGGCGATGAGCAGCGCCCTGGTCGGGTGTCTCGCCGGGTCTCTCGTTTCGGGCGTCCTCAGCGACAGGTTCGGGCGCAAAAGACTGCTCGGCTTGGCCGCCTTTCTATTCACCGCGACCGGCGTCCTGACCGCCCTGGCGCCCGATTTCGGATTTTTCGTCGCCAACCGGCTCCTCGGAGGGGTCGCCATCGGGCTCGCTTCGAACCTCTCACCCATGTACATCGCTGAGATCTCGCCGGCCGAGGTCCGCGGCAAGTTCGTCTCGGTAAACCAGTTGACGATCGTCATCGGCATCCTGGCGGCGCAGCTCGCGAATTGGCTCATCGCCAGGCCGATCCCGGCGCGCGCCTCCGCGGCCGACATCCTCAACTCCTGGAACGGGCAAGTCGGGTGGCGCTGGATGTTCGGCGCCGAAGCCGTGCCGGCCTTTATATTCTTCATCCTCATGTTCACCGTCCCGGAAAGCCCGCGCTGGCTCGTCAAGAACGGCCGCGGCCCCGCCGCCGGGAAGGTCCTCGCCCGTGTCGGCGGCGCGGCGTTCGCGGAGAGAGCCCTGGCGGAGATCCGCGAGACGCTGGCCGCACCCGACATCCAGAAGGTGCGCTTCCGGACCCTGGTGGAGCCGGGCATATTCCGCGTCCTCCTCATCGGGGTCGTCTTGGCCGTCTACCAGCAGTGGTGCGGCATCAACGTCATTTTTTATTACGCCGAAGAGATCTTCTCGGCCGCCGGCTACGGCGTGAGCGACATTCTCTTCAACATCGTCGTCACCGGCGCCGTCAACCTCGTCTTCACTCTTGTGGCCATCCGGCTCGTGGACCGGCTGGGCCGCAAGCCGCTGATGATGGCCGGGTCGGCAGGGCTGGCCGCGACCTTCGGGCTCGTCGGCGCGGGCTATGCCGTCCACAGCCGAGGCCCGCATCTTCTCCTCCTCGTCGTCCTCTCCATGGCTCTCTATGCCCTCTCGCTCGCCCCGGTCACGTGGGTCCTGCTCTCGGAAATCTTCCCGAACCGTATCCGGGGAGCGGCCATGTCGGTTTCAACGTTCTCTCTCTGGTCGGCCTGCTTCGTCCTGACCTTCACCTTCCCCCACCTCAACCGGGGCCTCGGGCCGGCGGGAACGTTCTGGATCTACGCCGGGATCAGCGTCCTGGGCTTCCTCTTCATCCGGGCCAGGCTTACCGAGACCAAGGGCAAGACCCTCGAGCGGATCGAGCACGAGCTCGTCGGCGGGCACTCCGCGTAGGCGGGGAGGCCCGGTTTTGACATCCTTCCGGGCTCCGTGAAATAATCCCGATGAGGAATAAGGAGGTCCGGTGAACGGCCTCGAACCCGGAGCCATGTCTGGGCGGAGAGATCCGCTCGCCAGGCGGTTGGCGGACCGCCTCCGCGGTTTCTACGGGCGAGAAGGGGCGATGTGGAAAGCTCATTACAGGAAGTATTTCAAGGCCGCGGCCCGAGCGTTCGGGATCGGCTTTATTCTCGGCTTCGCCGTTTTCATGCTCCGTCCCGATCTCGAGAGGCGGGGGCTGGCGTACGTCATGAAGTCATTGCAGGACGTCTCGATCGGCGCCCCGGCGCCCAAGATGGCCCTGGAGCTCTTCTATCACAATGCCCGTGCCACGGCCCTCGCCGTCGCGGCCGGGACCGTTCCGTTTGCCTGCCTTCCCGTCATCGACCCCCTCGCCAACGGCGCGGCCCTGGGGCTCCTGGCCTCGGTGTCGAAACGGAGGGGCTTCGATGTCCCGCTTCTTTTCCTGAGGAGCGTCGCGCCGCACGCCGTCTTCGAGCTCCCGGCCGTTCTCTACGCGGCTAGCGTCGGAATCTATTTATCTCTGTGCGCCGGCCGATGGCTCCTTTCGGCCATAAGGAAAAGGAAAAAAGCGCGTGCGCGGGGAGGCGAGCCGCCGGCCGCGGGTTTTCTTAAAGACCACGCCGGCCGCACCGAACCCGGCCCCGCGGATTTCGCGGGCGATGCCGCGAGGTCGTTCGTCCTCGTCGTTCTGCCCCTGCTTCTCGTCGCGGCCCTGGTCGAGGCCTTCGTCACCCGGGCGCTCCGCTGAAGGACGCCGGCGGCGCCCGAGCGCCGGAGCCTCGACACGGAGCAGGACTTTCGATTATCCTGGAACGAGGAGACGCCATGACATTCACATTCGCCCACAACAACATCAACGTCCTGGACCTCAAAAAGAGCCTCGCGTTTTACACGTCCGCCCTCGGACTCAAGGAGGTCCGCCGTCACAGCCCGCCGGACGGGAGCTTCGTCCTCGCCTTCCTCGGGGACGGGCGGACGCCGCACCGGCTCGAGCTGACCTGGCTTCGCGACCGCAAGAAGCCCTACGATCTCGGTGACAACGAGATCCATCTGGCCTTCACGGTGGACGACTTCGAGGCCGCGCACGCAAAGCACAAAGAGATGGGCGTCGTCTGCTACGAGAACCCGGGGATGGGGATCTATTTCATCGAGGACCCGGACGGGTACTGGCTGGAGATCCTGCCCGAAAGGCGTTGAGGATAAAGGCCCGCGCACGGCCCTCGGCCGGGCCGGGGCTGCCTCACTTCACCAGAAACCTATAGATTGTTGCGGTTTCGTACTTCTGCCCAGGCTCGAGGATGGTCGAAGGGAAATTCGGGTGGTTCGGGGAATCGGGGAAGTGCTGGGTCTCGAGACAGAATCCGCTGTACTTGGGGCAAGCGACCCCGCCCTTGCCCTTGACCGTGCCGTCAAGGAAATTCCCCGAGTAGAACTGAATGCCGGGCTGGCCCGTGAAGATCTCGAGCACCCGGCCGCTCGACGGTTCATAGACCCGGGCCGCCAGGGCCATCTTCCCTCCGCCGCTCCTCAGGACGAAGTTGTGATCGTAGCCGCCCTCAACCTGGGCGATCCGTTCCCCGATCGCGTAAGGCGCCGTGAAATCAAGCGGCGTGCCTTTGACGTCGGCGAGCTGTCCCGTGGGGATCAGGTTCGCGGCCGAGTCGACGGCCGTATATTTGTCGGCCTCGATCTCGAGCTCATGGCCGAGGATGTCGCCCCGGCCCTGACCGGCCAGGTTCCAGTAGGTGTGATTGGTCAGGTTGACCGGTGTGGCCTTGTCCGTCACGGCCTCATAGCTGATCCTGAGCTCGTCGGCGTCGTTCAGGGTGTAGACGACAGTGACCGCGAGATTGCCGGGGTAGCCCTCCTCCATGTCTTTGCTCAGGTACGTGAACTTGACGCCGACGGCTCGGGGCTCCCGCACCTCTTCGCCCTTCCAGAGGACCTTGTCGAATCCCTTGAGGCCACCGTGGAGGCTGTTGCCGTTGTTGTTCCGGGCGAGATTGTAGGTCACTCCGTCGAGCGTGAACTTTCCCTTCGCGATGCGGTTCGCGTAGCGGCCCACGATGGCGCCGAAATAAGGGTCTGCGCCCAGATAACCGGCCAGGTCGTCGAAGCCGAGGACGACGTCCGCGAACTTCCCCCTCCGGCCGGGCAGGCGGAGCGACACCAGCGTCGCGCCATAGGTCATGATCCTGGCTTCGATGCCGTGCCCGTTCGTGAGCGTATAGATTTCCACGCCGGCGCCGTCGCCGAGATGTCCGAAAAGCGTTTTCTTGACGTCCATGCCTGTAAGTCCTTTCGTCGGGGCTTCGGCGCTCCGGAAGTCCGCCGCCCTCCCCTTTACACGGAGCGCTACCGCCTGGACCTTCTGCCTGACCCCGGGTTGGTCCGGGCTGAGCTCGAGCGATTTTTCGAACGCGGCCAGCGCCTCGGCGGTTTTCCCGAGTCCCAAATAGGACTCTCCGAGGGCGTTCAGCAGGGAAGCGTTGAAACCGTAACGGGCGACGGCCTCGTCAAGCACTTCGACGGCCCGAGCGAAATCGCGCGATTTCCTGTAGGCTTCGCCCGCCAGGAGGTACATCTCGTAGGGAGCGCCCTCCCCGCGCTTCAGGAACGGCGCCAGGACTCCGGCGGCCTTGGGATACTCACCCAGGGCCGCGTAGACCTGGGCCAGGGGCATCGCCGCGTCGGACGAGTCCGGTATCTTCTCGTAGGCCCGCTCGATCCAAGCCCTGGCCTCTTCGGCCCGGCCCAGGTTGAACAGCTGGGACCCGATGATCAGAGAATAGACGGGGTCTCCGGCCTCGGGCAGGACGCGGGACGAATACCAGGGACGGGCCACGGCCGCGGCGAACGTCAGGTCGAATTCCTCCTCAGAGGAGGCGGCCTCCGTCGCCCCGTCGAGGACCGACACGCGGACCTGATAGTGGGCCGGCGGAAAATCGGCCAGGGGGACCTCCTCGAGGACGTCGGGAAGGTCGGGAAGATCGGAGAGCCGGCGCAGGATCTCCCGGAACAGCCGGCCGTCCCGGAAAAAGCCCACGCGGACCCGGCCCTCGTGCGTGAGCGCCGGAGGCAGGTCGTTGACCTGAAACGCCACGGCCAGGGTATCGCCCGCGGCGAAAATCCGCCCGGGCTGACAGTCGATTTTATAGGGCCCGAGGCGGAAGGCCCGGATCTTCGCTTCCGGGGGATCCAGGCGCGAGGCCTTATAGCCGAGGACCGGAGGCGTCAGCTCTACGGCGCCCGTCCTCGGGGCGATGCGGATGACCTTCTCGACGGAAACAAACTCCTTGGAGGCCTCATTCTTGATCAGGACCGAGAGCTTGTAAGTCCCCGGGACGAGCGGGAAGACATCGTGATAATCGAACGGCGCGTGACTGAGCGCCGCCATCTGGGACTCGGGCATGTCCAGGGCCACGCTCTTTTCATATTGGTACACGAGCCGGCCGTCAAGCGTCGTGACCCGGCCGTTGATCCGCAGCGTCGTATAGAACTTCATGCCGTATTGGTTGACGGACAGCCGCTGCGGTTCGACCGCGTAGTGGACGAAGGACAGGCCTGCCGGCCCCCGGAAGACTTTGACCAGGCTGTCGCTCGCGAGATAGTTCGCCGTGTACTCTACACTGACAAAATCCTTGTATTCCAGAAACTTCCGGGCGTATTCGTCCCGGACGGTCCGGGATGGCACAGACTCGATGCGCTGGATCAGGAGATCGGAAGCAGGGGAGGGGCGGCCCGGCGCCCCGGTGTCCTCGCCGGGGACAAGAGACATGGCCAGGGAGGCCAGCGACGGTTCGATATTCTGGAGCGCCTGGTCGGCTTGGAGGTAATCACTAGGATCGCCGTTGTAATCGGTCATCAGTGCCTGGGGACCGTCCTCGAGAGGGCTGTAGAGCTTGTAAGCTCCCTGGCCGTGTTCCCTGAAAAACAGCAGGTTGAAGCCAGCGGGGAGCCCGAGATCGGTCTTCCCTTGGTAAAACCATACCTCGCAATCGCAAAGGCCTTCCCTTCCCACGAACCTCTGGACCTCCCGGGGCTCGCCGAGCAGGATGTACATGCGGCCCCGGTCCGTCCTCCAGCCGGGGAGGGTCGCCTCCCGGCCGAAGTACTGATTGGCGTAGGCCAGCCGGCGGTAATGCTCCGTCTTGAACTCGTTCTCCGACGAATCCGGCGCGGGGTTCCGGTGCTTCCAGAAGGCCTCGATGAAAACGTCCCGTTCCCTGTCGGTCTGGAGCCTCAGGAAGACGTCCTGTTCGGCGGGCGTGATGATGTAAGCGACGTCCTCATCGAGCCATTTCTGATAGCGCTCCGGGAGCCTCGGGACGCCGCTCGCCGCGCCAAGGAGCGCGCACGAGAAAATGAATAAAAGAAAGCCCCTCACGCAGAGGGCCGCCCTCTTCGGCACACTCAAGTCTTTCCCCTCACCGCCATCGGGTCCGGAGACGCGCGAGCTCGGCCCCGGTCGAGCTGTTCGCGATCTGGTGATGGAAAACGGGCTCCGGGCCGGCCGGGGGCACGGACCGGACCCGCGACGTGACCGTGTCCCCGAAAAACGCCTCGGCCCGGTAGGAGACCTCCACCTCGACCGGCCGGCGGCGGGACAGGACCTCTTCGGGAACTGCTTCGATCGCCCACTGGACATAGACGGCGTTGTTGACGTGCTTGTTGAGGTCCAGGTGTCCCATTTCGACCCGGAACGCGACCTCCCGGTCCGCGGCCTCGATGACGGGCAGAGGCTCGAAATCGTCCGGAAGGGCCCGCCGGTCGAGGATGAATTTGGAGGTGAGGATATCGTCGAGCTTGACGGGCTGCCTCCGCTCGGTCTGGAGCACCATCCAGGAAGTCGTTCCGGCAAGCACGGGCTTCCCGTCGCCGTCGGTGACGTCGAAATCCCTCAGGGCGAAAAAACCGTGGCGCCCGGACGGCCAAGTCGCGACGTCGACCCGCTCTCCCCAGGCGGGATAGCGGCGGACGCGGACGTGATAGCGCGACAGGACCCAGGTCATATTTTTTTTGATCAGGTCCATTACGGACCATCCCAGGAGCGAGGCGTGGTCGCCGGCCGCGTCCTGGAGGAAATTGAGGAGCGACACGAGGCGCGCCCGGCCGTCGAAATCGGATTCATAGGTGTGGATGAAGAATTGCTTCCTGTACAGCAGATCGGCCATCGGTCGGACCCTCCGGGAGCGCTCCCCCGGGCCTAGGGCGAGATCACCCAGGTGTATTGGATGGTGTTGGTGAAATCAATAGTCGTCGTGGCCACGACCGTCCCGTTCCATTTGCTCTCGGCCTGATAGACATGGGTCCCGAAGGAGATCTCGTAGAGGGTCTCGCTGATCTGGGAGCCGATGTCGCCGATATAGACCTGGTCCTGATAGATGGACAGGATCTCCATATAGTTGTTGGTTATGAGAAGGCTCGCCGCGCCGTTGATCGTGATACCGTAGACCCCGCCTGCGGTAACATCGATCGTCCGAGAATCGAGCAGGAACCCGTTGTCCGATCTCTTCGCCACGAGTTCGTGCGCCCCCGGGGTCACATTCGAGATCGTGCCCGCGGCCCCGCTGTCGAGGGTGAGCTCGAGGTTCCCGTCGAGGTAGACGAGGATGGTCGTGCCGGAGCTGTTGGTTATATTGATCGTCCCGACGGTCGACGGGCTTGTGCCGCTCTTGCAGCCGGCCGGGAGGAGGCTGGCCAGCCCGACGAGGGCGACAAGAAAGGACGAACGCCACCTCTTCACGGCCGCGCCTCCGGCTTGCGGGTCCCTTCAGGCCGGCTTTTTCTCATCGAACCTCTTCCGCCTTGGGCCATTTTTGCCGCTTATAAGGTAACATAATATCCCGACCACTACAACTCGGCCGGCGGGCGAAACGTTTCTCCGGCCGGCGCTAGGGCCGCGCCTGTCGGCCGGACCGGCAAAATATGCAACTCCTGAGCCGTAAAATATGTTAAAATGGTAGACCGAGAGAAGGACAAGAGCCTGAAAGGTGCACGGCCCATGAACGGTTACAACCGAGGCTTCCGAGCCCGATGCCTCGCCTGGATGCTGCCTTTGACGGCCCTTCTCCTGACCGGGAGCTGCAAATGGGGGGTCCCCAATTACTCGCTGACGGTCATGATCGAGAGCGGCGTCACCGGGACTCCGGAGGCCGGGAAACATGTGTACAAGGAACTGACCACCGTGACCCTGAACTACATCCCGGTCAACACGATCAATACGGTCGAGGTGTTCCTCAACACCACCATCCGGCAGACGGCAACAAGCTCCGTCGTCATGTACGGTGACGGGTATACCTTGTTGGTCCGGCTGGTGGACGTCCGCGGCACGTATTCGGTCTCGCTGACCTATACCGACCCGACCGTCACGGCGCCGGCCCCCTTCCTCATCACCCTTAAGGGAGCGGACCTTCTGTCCGGGACGTTCACCGATGAGCGCGGCTATCACGGGACTTGGACCGCCAACGCCACATCCCTCGTCCTCGCCTATTGGGATTGGCAATTCTATGTTCTGACCACGACCGTGTTCAATATGGGCTACAGCTCGGGAACATTCACGGGCGGCGGCCAGACCGGAGCCTGGATCGCGGCCAAGCAATAGTCCTCGCGCTCCGGAAGACGATTCCGCCGGCCCCGGCATCCTCCCCGACCCCGCTGTCCGCCGTGAGCGGAAACCCGCTATTTCGAAAGCTCGGCGGCCAGCGTCCAGTACGGGTCCACGCCGGGGTGCTTGAGAACCCTGGCCGCGCCGCCCGTGATGATCGTCCGGCCTTCTTTTTCCGGCAGCACCTCGCCGGCCACGGCGCTCGCGATTCCCTTATCCTTGAGAGCCGCCACGAGCCGGTCCGCGTCCTTGGGAGCCACGACGGCGATTAAGGTCCCCTCGCTGATGGCGCAAAACGGGTCGAAGCGGAAAAGCTCCGCCGTCTTCTTAACCACGGGCTGCACAGGGATAAGGTCTTCGCAGACCCGCAGGCCGTAGCGGCCGGCCAGGGCCATTTCGGCGAGCCCCCCCCAGACGCCGCACTCCGTGGCGTCGTGCATGGCGTGCACGCCGGAAAATCCCCGGGCCACGGCGCAGTCGTCCATCACGGACATTTGGCTGAAGACGGCCGCGGCGTCCTTCTGGAAGGCGGCCCCGCCGGCGGCCCTGAACCGCTCGGGGAAGAGGACGGCCAGGAGCCCCGTCGTTTCGATGGCGGGACCCTTGGTGATCACGATCCGGTCGCCAGCCTTCACCCGGAACGGCCCTCGCAGGTCCTTTCCGGCGCCGACGGCGATGGACGTGGCCCCGCCGACCATTGGGTAATTGCAGCCGGTGTAGCGGGCCGTGTGGCCCGTGACGATGCTCACCCCGTACTTCGAGGCTTCCAGGTGAACGGTCTCCCAAACCTCCTCGAGCTCGCGCTCCTTCATCTCGGGAGGCAGGTTCAGGTCGATGGCCAGATACTTGGGCTTGAGGCCGGACACGGCGACGTCGCAGAAGATGATGTGGAAACCGAACCAGGCCGCGCGCGAGAAGCCGAGCGACGGCACGATGAAGAAGGGGTCTGTGGACATCGCCACGTACTGGCGGCCGACCCGGATGACGCCGTAGTCGACCCCATGCCGGGGTCCGATGACGATATGGGGGTCGCGGACCCCGAGCCGCGGATAGATGACGCGGTCGAAAAAGGCCGCGGGGGCCTTCCCCAGCTCGGGAAGTTCCTCCCTCCTCTCCCTCTTCCGGCCTCGCGGCATCAAACCTTTCTCCTCGCGCCGCCGAGACGGGCGGCGGGCTCGTCATTTTATCACAAGAAAATCCGCCGTTCCACCCGCGCGCCCGCAGCGTCCCAAGCTAGAGCCACTTGGTGACGGCGGCGGGGTCGGGGCGACGGCCTTTCGGCGGCTCGGCGGACGGATAGCCGACGGCGCAGCCGTCCAGGACATAATCCCCGAACGGCAGGCCGAGGAGCCTGACGAACTCTTCGTCCCGGGCCATGGTCTCCGTCACGCTGACGAGCTGGAAGGCGAGCCCGAGGGCCGTCGCTTTGAGCCACATGTTCTCGAGCACGTGGGCCAGGGACTGGAGCCCGGACGCGGGAACGCCCTGGTATTCGGCGACGACGATATAATAGGGCGCGACAGCCAGAGAGGGATGACCCTTTTCGGCGAGCGGCCGGATCCTGTCGAAATAAACAAAATCCCGGTCGCCTGCGGCGGGCAGGCCGCCCTGCGCCCGCCGCTCCTCGAGCATCCCCTGCGCCCGGGCCTGAATGAGGCGCGCCGCTTTGAGGATGGCCGCCGTTCCCCGCGAAAAAACGAAAAACCGGCGGAAATCATCCCGGCCGCCCACGGCCAGGGCCGCGTAGGGAGCCCAAAGCCCGGCTTTGATGAGATCTTCGATCGCCTCCCGCGGCGGTGCTTCCTCGGCGAAAGCCCGCATCGTCCGCCGGGCCAAGACGATCTCATCGAGAATCTTATTCGCCTTGCGGCTGAATGCTGGGTTCATCTTCCGGAACCTCCTTTGCTTCTTGATCACGGCCTCCGCAGTTTTCGAGATTCGCGGAGGCGTCCAGTTTCCCCTCCTGTCGTCTAAGGAACCGCCGCCGTTTTCGGGGAAGGCACGGCTCAGAAACGTTTCCTGAGGATCCGGTCGGCCAGCGGCTGGGGCAGGGCCTCCAGAAAGGCCGCGGCCCGGGCCATGTGGCCGATCGAGTAGCGCCGCTTCGGCTTTTCGGCCATGAGAACCCGGGCGACGGCCTCTGCGACCTCCCCCGGGTCCGTCCGCTTCGCATCGAAGGCCTCCATATCTTTCGCCCACCTCCGCAGGGCCCCTTCGTAGAGCGCCACCCGGTCCGGCGCCCCGTCCCGGAGAAGAGCCTCAACATCGGCGACGGTCCTCATCCCGGCGGGCGTCCGGATCCCCCCGCAGCTGATCATGATGCTCGGGATCCGCCACGCCCGGAGCTCGATGTCGAGCGTCCGCGCCAGGCAGTTCGCGGCGAAGTCGAAGGCGTGGATCGACGAGACGTACGGCGTGGGGATCAGGGACGGGGTCATGATCCAGACGATCCGCCCGCCGGCCAGCCGGAGCAGCGGCAGCAGCGCCTGGATGAGCGCGACGGGACCGAGCAGGCGCGTCCGGAGCTCAATGTCGAACCTGGTCGGATCCAGGAGCTCGACGGGAGCCGGCCCGCCGCCGCCCGCGTTGTTCACGAGAGCAAAGAGCCCCTTCAGGCCCTTGCTCTCGAGTTCCCTGGCGACGAATGCGGCTGCCCCCGCGACCTGATCGAGGTCCGATAGGTCAACGGGACAGACGGGCACCAAGTTGGGGAGGCCCAATCCGCGCAGCGATCCGGCGTCGGATTCCTTGCGGACCGTGGCGAAGACCGTAAATCCTCTTCCGGCCAGAGCCGCGGCCGTTTGCCGTCCGATGCCCGACGAGCAGCCGGTGACGAGGACGCCCCGTCCCGCCGGTCTTGGTCGATCGCCGCGGCGCAGAGTCATGTCATGCCCCCGTCATTTGTAGACGTTGTAGACGCGGGCGGCGATCCGGGCGATCATCCTTTTGGCGATGATCGACCCCGTGTCGCCCTCCGTAAAGATCGAGACCAGGACGTCGCCCTTCGGCGTGAAGATAATGCCCGCGTCATGGCAGACCTTGTTCTCCAGACCGGTCTTGTGGGCGACGACGACTTTGCGGGGCAGATACCTCGGGATCCTGTCGTTGACTCTCTGGGCCTTCAATATCTCCAGGCCCCTCGCCGAAATGTCGGCGTTGACGCAGGTTCCGCGGTAGATCTTCTCCAGGAGGTCGGCCATGTCACGCGGCGTCGTGTAATTCTCGATGCCGTTTCTCCGCGAGCGGAAATCCATCATCTTGCGCGACAGGTTCGTGTGCTCCATCCCGAGTTCCTTGAAGGTCATCCCGAGATAGTCGTACCCGAGAAGGTCGATGAGCATGTTGGCCGCGGTGTTGTCGCTCGACGTGATCATGAGCTCGATGAGCTTTTCCACCGTGACCGGGGTGCCGCTCGGCTCGGCCCGGAGACTGCCGGAACCCCGGGCCTTGTCGGCCATCGTCATTTTAATGAGCTCGTTCACAGAAATCCGGCCTTCCTCGGCCGCCTTGAAGCACGCCACCATGACGGGGAGCTTGACCATGCTCGCCGAGGGGAACGGCTTGTCCGCGTCGTGGACCATGGTCAGCCCGCTCGAAAGGTCCTTGACGACGAGCCCCAGGTCGCCGCGGAAATCGCGGAGGCTCCTCAGGATGTCCCTTTCCATGGCCTGCCATTTCGGTTGGAGCGGATTCACGGCCGCTCCGGGAATCACGTACTGGAGCGAGAACCCGGGAAGAGGCCGGACGAGGGCCCCGCCCGTGAGTACGGAAAAAACGACGATGGCGGCCGCCGCGTTCTTCATGCTCGGATCAAGGGTCTCTATATTACCCGCTCAGCCGACCGATTTAAAGTTTTTTCGTTCCCCTAGGAGGAATCCGGGCCGGCCTCGGCGGGGGACGCCGGGGCTGCGGCCTCTCGCCTCTCGAGGGTCCGGATCCCCCAGGCCCAGAGCCCGAGGATGAGAACCGCCGAGAGGAGCCTCAGGGCCAACAGCACGAACGGCAGATACTTGAACGTCTCTTCGATCAGCCCGATGAAGACCACGGAGAAGGAAAAAAACTCCATGCGCGTCGTCCGGCGCACGACGGCCTGGAGGCTCGGCAGGATCCCCGCGGCGGCGACCTTCACAGCGGCCACGGCCATAAGGGTACGGAGAGCGCGGCGTGTTGTCAACACCCGGCCCTTTCCGCGTATAATGAGAGGCGGGCGCATGATGATCGACGGGCACACGGGCCTGTACACGGATATGTATCAGCTCACCATGGCCCAGGCCTATTTCCGGGACGGGACGAGCGAGACCCCGGCCGTCTTCGATTATTTTTTCCGCAGAATCCCCTTTGACGGCGGCTTCGTCGTCTTCGCCGGCCTGGCCGATTTTCTCGACATCGTCGAGCGCTTCCGGTACGGCGCGGAGGACCTCTCCTACCTCAGGTCGCTGGGCTTCGACGCCGGCTTCCTGGAGTATCTTGGCCGTTTCCGGTTCCGGGGGACGATCGCGTCGGTCCGCGAAGGCGAAATCGTCTTTCCCGTGGAGCCCGTGGTCCGCGTCGAAGGACGCCTTCTCGAAGCCCAGCTCGTCGAGACCGTTCTGCTCAATTTCCTCAATTTCGAGAGCCTCGTCGCGACCAAGGCGGCGCGGCTCCGGCTGGCCGCCGGGCCCCGCCTCCTGAGCGAATTCGGACTGCGGCGGTCGCACGGCTTCGGCGGCATCCACGCCAGCCGGGCGGCCGTCATCGGCGGTTGCGACACGACGTCCAACGTCTATTCCTCCCGGCGCTTCGGGCTCCGCCCCGCGGGCACCATGGCCCATTCTTATATAGAGAGCCACGGCGACGAGCTCGAGGCCTTCCTCAGCTATGCGGAATCCCATCCTGACGGCTGCATCTTCCTGCTCGACACCTACGACACCCTCCGGAGCGGAGTCCCGAACGCCGTCCGCGCGGCCAAGGAGATGGAGAGGCGCGGCCGCCGTCTCTACGGCGTGCGCCTGGACAGCGGCGATTTGGCCTACTTGGCCAAGGAAACCCGCCGGATGCTTGACGAGGCGGGATTGGCCTATGTCAAGATCGTCGCCTCGAACCTTCTCGACGAGCACCTGATCCGGAGCCTCCTCGACCAGGGCGCGCCCATCGATCTCTTCGGCGTGGGCACGCGGCTGGCCACCGGGGCTCCCGACGGCGCGCTGGACGGCGTCTACAAGCTGGCGGAGGTCGGGGAGGAGCCGCGCCTCAAGCTTTCCGAAAGCCTGACGAAAACGACCCTCCCGGGCCGGAAGAAGCTCTTCCGCTTTCTCAACGGCCGGGGGCTCTTCGAAGCGGACGCCGTGGCCCTTGAGGGCGAGAGTGAAGTGCCGCGAATGGTCCATCCGTTCGAGCCCGGCAAGTCGATGCGCCTCGCGGAGTTCCGGAAGGAAGAGCTCCTCGTTACGGTCATGGAGCACGGACGGAGGGGGTTCGAGCCTGAACCGGTCGACCGGATCGCCGCTTTCGCCCGGGAGCGTCTGGCACTCCTCCCGGTCGAGCACAAGAGATTTGAAAACCCCCATATCTACAAGGTGGGCTTGAGCGAGCGGCTGGCCGAGCTCCGGAACGGGCTGGCCCGGCTTCACAGGGAGGAGAACTGACATGGACGCGCTGATCCTCATCGATATCCAGAACGACTTTCTGCCCGGAGGTTCGCTGGCCGTACCGAGGGGCGAGGAGATCATCCTCGTGGCGAACCGTCTCCAGGAACGCTTCGGGCTGGTCGTGGCCACGCAGGACTGGCACCCGGCCGGACATGGAAGCTTCGCTTCGAGCCACCCCGGGAAGCAGGTGTTCGAGACCGTCCTCCTCGGCGGGGTCGAGCAGATCCTCTGGCCGGACCACTGCGTCCAGGGGAGCCCGGGCGCCGAATTCTCCAGAGCCCTGGACATGAAACGCGTCGAGGCCATCATCAGGAAAGGGACCGATCCCGGGATCGACAGCTACAGCACGTTCTTCGACAACGCCCGGCGGAAATCGACGGGCCTCGAAGGCTACCTGAAACAGAGGTACGTCGACCGGGTCTTCCTGGTCGGCCTGGCCGCCGACTTCTGCGTCCTGTACAGCCTGCTGGATGCGCTGTCCCTGGGTTTTGCCGCCGTGCTCGTCAAGGACGCCACCCGGGCCATCAGTGAAGAGGGATTCCGGGCGGCTGAGAAGGAGATTCTGGCCAAGGGCGGGGCGATCGTCCGAAGCGAATTCAGCCCTTCCTGAAGTACTTGGCTCCGGGAAGGTCTTTGAAATCCTCGTCCTGAGTCCAGACCATCGCCCCGTGTGTCCTGCCTGTCGCCATCACGATACTGTCCGCCATGGGGAGCTTTTCGTCTAGGCTGGTTTTGGCCGCAAGGACCGCGATCTCGGGCGTCAGGTCGATCACGCGGCCCTGGGACATGATGGCGGCCGCCTGGAAGGCTGCGTCATCTCCCTTTTCCCGAAGGACGACTTTAAAAACTTCATAGAGACAAATTGTCGGGACCAGAATCGTCGCCGGGTCGGCGAGAGGCTTTTCAAACGAAGAGGCGTTCGGCCCGTCCGCAAAATATTCCAGCCACCCCGAAGAATCCACCAGGTTCAATACCGATCCCTTTCCCGTGCAACCCGGGTCGGGATTCCCTTGAGAAATCCACGCATCTCCTTAATCTCCTTGACGGGTATCATCTCAATTCTGTTAGCGAAACGGATGACATGGAGCTTCTGTCCCGGTTTGAGCTCCATGGATTCCCGGACCTCCAGGGGAATGACGACCTGATATTTAGGAGAGATCTTCACTTCTTGCATCCTCAAATCTCCATCGATAGCAATTTGGTATTACGATATGCCTATCGATGGGGAATGTCAAGCCGTTAACAATGGACGTGCAAAGAACTTATTAATCTCGTTGATCTCGCGCCACGATGGGACACGATCCGGAAGAAAGCAGAAATAATCAGTCCTGTTCGCGGGCCGTCCGTGTCAGCATCCTTCTCTGGGCCTTTTTTTCGGCATACGGACGCGGGACGTAGACGTTTTCTCCGGTCTCTGGGTCTTTTCCCGTGTGATACATGCAGGTCGAGCGGGTCATCGGCGTCGGGGTGAAGATCTGGACGCCCTCGACCGGCTTCTCCCCCGATCTCTCCAGCTCCCTGACGTAGGCGGCCAGCTCCTTCGCCTCTTTTTCCGACGTCCCCGGGTGGCCGACCATGAAGTAATACTTGAGATGTTGCGGGCTCGCCCACCGGCCCCGGCCTGTCTTTTTGTTGATTTCGGCGAAAACCCGCCGGAATTCCTCGAGGGCCTTCCGGCCGCCGCCCTTGCCCATCAGCCTGAGGACCGGCTCGGAAACGTGCTCGGGAGCGATCTTCAGCAGCCCGGAAATGTGGTGTTTCGCGAGCTCCTCGATGTATTCCCGGCTCTCCAGGGCTAGGTCGTAGCGGACGCCGCTCCGGACGAAGATCTTCTTGACGCCCGGAAGCTTGCGCGCCTTCCGCATGAGCTCGATAAGCCGCGCGTGGCTCCGGTCGAGCCGGCGGCACGACAGGCAGGCTCCGTCCGGGCATGGAGACGCGCAATCCATGCCGTACATGTTGGCCGTCGGTCCGCCGAGGTCGTCGACGGATCCTTTCCAGTCGGCGCGCATCGTCAGGCGGCGGATCTCCTCGAGGATCGACGCCTCGCTCCGGGAGACGATGCGGTCGCCCTGGTGAAGGGCGAGCGAGCAGAAGGAGCATCGGCCGACGCAGCCCCGGTGCGTCACAACGGAGAATTTCGCCATCCCGAGCTCGGGAAAGCCCTCCGGGATCTCGCGCGAGAACGGCAATCCGTAAATCCAGTCGAGGTCGCCCGTCCGGTATTCGGGAGACGGATACTGGACGACGAAGCGGTTGGCGTGGCCCTGGGCCAGGAGCCGGCGGCTGGAGAGCGCGCGTTGGGCCTCGCAGAAGAGGTCCTTATCGCGGGCCGCGCCTTCGAAGGAAGGAATGACCCGGGCGCCGGGCGGCGGCTCGCTGCGGATGACGCACGTCCCCGGGATCCCTTCCAGGCCGTCGCCGCGGCCGAGACGTTTCGCGATCTCGAGGGCCTGAATCTCTCCGGGGCCGAAGACGAGGATGTTCGCCCGCGCGTCGAGGAGGATCGACCGGCGCACCGCGTCGTCCCAGTAATCGTAATGGGCGAAGCGGCGCAGCGAGGCCTCGATCCCCCCGAGCACGATCGGCACGCCCCGGTGGAGCTCCCGAATCTTATTCGCGTAGACGATGACGGCCCGGTCCGGCATCCGGGCGACATGGGGTACGTTGCGGTCGCGGGCCCGCTCCCGCTTGAGGGGGGAGTAGTTGACGAGCAGGCTGTCGATCGCGCCCGAGGTGACGCCGAAAAAGAGCCGCGGCCGGCCGAGCTTCAGGAAATCGTCGTTTCTCTTCCAATCCGGCGACCCGATGACGCCGACGCGATAGCCCCGCGCGTCGAGAACGCGGGCGATGACCCCGACGGGAGAGAGGGGATGATCGGCGTAAGGATCGCCGCTCACGAGGATGATGTCGAAGCCCGCCCCTTCGGTCGCGATCATGCGGCGCTCCTCCTGTCAGGCGGGCGCGGGAATCTCCCCGAGCCCGCGCTCCTGCGGAACGGCGTAGAGCCCGAAGGCCGCGTTGGCCAGGAGAAGGGCCCCGGCGATGATGAACGGATACTGGAGCCCGGCGCGGAAGCCGAGCGTTGAGAAGGCCAGGGCGCCGGCCATCTGGCCGGACGTCTGGAGCGCCGTCAGGATCCCGGCGCTCCCCCCGATCGTGCGCTTCTCAAAGAGCCCCGAAATATACAGGACCGCCAGGGCGCCGAGCACCCCGTCGCCGCCCTCGTGGATGACCCGGAACAGGAAGGACATGCGGACGTCGTGCTGAACCATCAGGATCAATCCGAGGCCCGAGAGCGCCATGCCGAGAAGGAAAAGGCGGCGGTTTCTCTCCGGGTTGAATCCGAGCCGGCTCACGGCTAGGGACGAGAACGCCAGGGCCAAGTAGGCCAGGGAGATGTAGAGCCCCACCTGGAAATCGTCGAGACCGAACCGGCTCCGAAGGAAGGGGGCGTAAACCGTCCCTTCGACTCCCCAGTGGAGCGCCAGCACGAAGAGGCAGAGTGAAAAGGCCAGGACGTTTTTCTTCAGAAAGATCGACCGGTATTCCTTGATCCGGACGATGGAGAACCGCTCGCCCCCCAGCCCCCGCAGGGCCGGCGCCAGGAGCAGGGTCAGCCCGGCGAAGACCCCGAGGAGCGCCCGGTATCCGGCCAGGCCCATCAACGCCCCGCCGGCGAGGATCCCGGCGGGCGGCCCCAGCGACAGCCAGAAATTGTACGTTCCGTATTTCCTGTTGGGGTTGCCTCCGCCGGGATTCTTGTAATAAAGGCTGTTGATCGAAACGTCGAGGACGTTGTTGGCCATCCCGAAAACGAGAAAGAGCCCGGCCATGAGCCAGGCTTCGCGCGCCAGCCCGATGAGGACGAGGACGGCACTCTGCGCCAGGAGGGAAGCCAGGATCACGCGCTTCATCGAGAACCGGTCGTTCGTCCAGCCGGTCGGGAAGGAGAAGACGAGCGGCGCCAGGCCGTAGCCGGAGGCGATGACGCCGATCTCGAGGCCGCTGAAGCCGAGTTTGAGGAAATGGAGCGGGGCCAGAAAAAAGGCGCCTAGGACGGCCGCCTTGCGGACGAAGTTGATGAGATGGACGCGGCGCATCTTCGTCTGGCGAGGGCGATATCATACCACGTCCCGGGGAAATAAAAAGGGGCGGCCCGAAGGCCGCCCCGGAAATGCGGCTCGAAGGAGAGCCTCCGCGGCTCGCTCCGTCAATATTTCTTGAGGTCGATGTTCCCGCTGAAAGTCGTCATCCGGATCCGGGCGCCGCCTTTGTTGACGGTCCCGTGGATTTCCTTCGGAGAGATCTTCCCCATCGTCTCGATCGCGAAGTCTGTGTCGATGACGCCGCTGAAGGTGTTGGCCTCGAAGTCGAAGGCCGAATTGGCGGGGATCTTCATCTCGACGTTGCCGCTGTGGGACTTGAGCTCGTAATTCCCTCCGGGCATGATGGTCCCCATGTAGGTGATGTCGCCGCTGATGCTCTTGCCGCTGACCGTGCGGGCCTCCGAGACGTCCTTCAGCGTGATGTCGCCGCTCACCGACGACAGCTCGATCGATCCCTTGACGCTCTTCACCTTGATATCGCCCGAGACGCTCTTGATGTAGACGTCGCCGACGATGTTTTCGAGCGTGAGGTCGCCGCTAGTCAGGTTCACATCGACGCCGGCCGCGCCCAGCACGCCCACGTCGCCGCTGACGGACCGCACCTTCGCCTCCCCGCCGATCGACGCCAGGTGGATGTCGCCGCTGATGGATTTCACCTCGACGGAGGCCTTCTCCGGGACTTTGAGCTTGTATGAAACGGAGACATTGATCGAGCTGCCCCCCCAAAAGCCTCCCAGGTGTTCGGGGAACTTGGTCGAGATCTGGACGACGCCGGCCTCGCCGGCCACATCAATCGTCACCTGCTGGGCGTTTTCCTTGGCCTTGTCGAGAGACGAGGCTTCGGAGGTCTTGAGGGCCTCGATCTTGACCTGGTCTTGCTTCCAGCTCGTGATCTCGATGTCGCCAGAAGTGTTGCTCAGGACGACCTTCCCGTCTCTGGCCAGGGGAACCGTCTTCTCGAATTTCTCTTCATGCTTCTCGCGGCCGAAAGCCCAAGAGGTTCCGAAAGCCAGCATGACGGCCACGGCGGCGAGAATCGCCGTCCACTTTCTTCCGTTGCTGTTTTTCATGGCTCTTCTCCTTCACGCCCGTGTTATGTTCAAGCCCCGATTCCCCGTCCCGGAGACCTCAAGCTTCCCGGCTCGAGGTCCAGGGCCGTATCGAGGACGGAGACCTTGTCCATGTAGGCGGCCAGCAGATAGTTCCTGGCCTGGAGGTCGTCCGGCTCCCTCCGAACTGCCTGACGGCAGGTCCGAATCGTGTCGTCGACGACAGCCAAGCTCCTGTCAAAAATATCGGCGACCTGGGGAGCCATCGTCCCTTTCCGGGCCGCGAAAGCCGCGCTCAGGGAAACGATCGCTTGCTGGCAGTCGCGCTCGGCTCTGTCCAGTCTGGCGAGCGTGTATTTCTCCGGATCGGCGATTCTCTCCGGGACGCCCTTCTTCCCCAGCCTGAGGCCGAAGAAAACGCCCGAGGCGGCGAGAATCAGGACAACGGCCGCAACGCCCACAAGCTTCAAAGCAGGCGTGCCCCAACCGAAAGCCCGGCGCCCGGGAACGGGGACGCCGGCAGGCGAAGGCGCGGCCCCGGGAGCCTCCAGGCGGGCCCGAATCCGGGGCCAGACGGCCGCGCCCGGTTCGGGACCGGCGAGCGCGGGCGAGGCACCGGCGATCGCCCGGAAATCCTCGAGGACCTCCCGGCAGGCCGGGCACGCGCTGAGATGACGCTCGAGGGCAGCCTTCTTCCGGTCCCCGAGGGAACCGTCCACGTATTCGCTGATGGATTTTCGTGCTCGACGGCATCTCATGGTCTTTCTCCGTCAAACGATTTTCCGGGCCCGGAGAAGGGCCCGCAGCTTCATCCGGGCCTTGAAGAGCTGGGACTTCGAGGTCCCCACAGAACACCCCAGGAGCCTCGAGATCTCTTCGTGCTTGTGCCCCTGGACGTCGTGGAGGATGAAGACGCTCCGGAGCCGCGGCGGGAGCGAGCCGATGGCCTGCTCGAGGGGCCCTTTGAGGTCGTTCTCCCCCCGCCCGGCGCTTTCCTCCTCGATCCGTCCTTCGATCGCGGTCAGCGAAACCGTCCGCCCCTGATGAGTCTGCTTCTGCCGCAGGTAGCTGTAGCAGGTATTGAGGGCGATGCGGAAGACCCAGCCCGGGAAGGTCTCGGCGTCCCGGACCTCTTTGAGGTGCGAGAAGATCTTCACGAAGACGTCCTGGAGCAGATCCTCGGCGACGGCCCGGTTCATGGTGTGCCGGTACTGCAGGTTGAACACCGGCCCCTTGAACATCTCGTAGAGGGATTCCATGGCCTCGAGGTCCCCGGCCCGGCTCTTCTCGACGAGCTCGGCCACTCGGGCCTTGTCGGCCGTTCCCCAGACAGGCTGTCCGCCCTCCGCCGGGCTCACAATCCCCGCCGCTCCCAGGATTTCGTCCGGGACTTCATAGAGACTATTATCCACAATTCCCGGGGGGACCGCCAGAATCACGTCGGGGGAGAACATCTCTTTCCTCACCGTTATAAGATGACGGGGGAGGACAAAAGGTTGCCCGGCGGGGGCAGGTCTTGATCCCGCCCCTGCGGTCGTTCCCGGGAGGGCGGCCCGTCGCGGCTTGACGGCGGCCGGCGGACGGGGATAGTATCGCTCCATGGTCATCCGGGATCCGAAAATCCGCGGGACCGCGGATCTCCATCGAATTTCCGATTTTCGAGGTGTGCCATGAAAAAAGCCAAAATTCTCTTGATGATCGGGCTCCTGGTCCCCCTCCTCCTCCAGGCCCAAGAGAAGCCCCGTGACAAGGGGATCTTCATCGAGCCGAAAAACGCCTTCTGGGACGAAATCAGCAAGTCCACGCAGGAGTTCTGGAAAAAGCCGAAGGCCCCGGCGAAGGCCTTCGTCGTCGACCTCAGCGGCTTCCAGGCGCCGACGAGCCTGGAGGGCTTCCACACGGTCTGGCACAACCCTCCGGTCTCGCAGGGCAATACGAACACCTGCTGGTGTTTTTCGACGACGTCCATGCTCGAATCGGAGATCTACCGGCTGACCGGAAAGAAGGTCCGCATTTCCGAGGCCTTCACGGTCTACTGCGAGTACCTCGAGCGGACCAAGAGGTTCATTCGCGAGCGGGGCGACTCGGCCGTCGGTGAGGGCTCGGAAGCCAACGCCGTCACCCGGGACTGGAAGCTCGACGGCTGCGTGCCCCGGGAGGCCTACACCGGGTTGCTCGCCGGCCAGAAATTCCCCGACCATTCCAGGGTGATCGCGGAGATCTCGTCCTACCTCGGCCATCTCAAGGCCGCCAGCGCCTGGAACGAGGACGAAGCGCTCCGGACAGTCAAGGCCATCCTCGACCACTATCTCGGCGTGCCGCCGGAGAGGTTCACCGTCGAGGGACGGGAATACACGCCTCTCACCTACCTTAAGGATTACCTGAAGCTCAATCCCGGCGACTACGTCGACGTCCTCTCCTACATGCAGGAGCCGTTCGGGCAGCAGGTGGAATACGAAGTGCCGGACAACTGGTGGCACAGCCACGACTATTACAACGTGCCGCTCGAGACGTTCATGAAGATCATCAAGAGCGCTCTCGGCCGCGGCTATTCCATCAGCCTGGGGGGCGACGTCTCCGAGCCGGGCAAGAGCCCCGAGAAGAAGGTTTTCATGATCCCGACCTTCGACATCCCGTCCGCCTACATCGACGACAATGCGCGCCAGTTCCGGTTCAGCAACGGGACGACGACCGACGACCACGGCATCCATCTCATCGGCTATAAGGAAGAGAACGGCCAGACGTGGTTCCTGATCAAAGACTCGGGGTCGAGTTCCTTCAACTACGAGCCCAAGGGATATTACTTCCTGACGGAAGACTACGTCCGGCTGAAGATGATGGATTTCATGGTCCACAAGGACGCCGTCAAGGGCTTCATTGAGGCCAAATAGCTGCGGCAGCTAGGCCCCTGGAGGGCAGCGGCGGCGGATCCTTCTCGATCAGGCCGAGGGCGGCAGGGACGCGGCTCGCTTTCCTGACCTTGCCCCGGTCGGCATTGGCGTAGAGACCGTAGTAGCGGACCATGACCTGGCCTTTATCGGGGATGTGCGAGACGACCCGGGCGATGAACTCCAGGTAGTCCATGCGCTCGAGCTCGGCGCCGTCAGGGCCGTGCCGGTAGCCGACCCGCTCAGCCTCGGACTTGGTCCGGGCCCGGACCCGGCTGTGGGCGTTGAAGCCCGTGTGTCGCCAGGAGAGAATCCTCCCGGCCCACCCCGGGCTGAGCAATCCCCTGTCCACGAGAAGCTTGAGCACCTCCCGGCCGAAGAGCGCGGCCAGTCGCGCATCTTGCAGGAGAACGTCAACAGGTGTTCCCCGTGGCAATCCGGGCAGCGGATCCGGGCGAAGCCCGAGCGGGGGTTGCCGCAATCGAGGTAGCGGCCGACGACTTCCCGGACGACCGGCTGGAAATATCCGTATTCCCTCTCGAAGCGCCGCTCGTATTCGATGAGGAACCGCTCGAAATGATGGAACAGCACGCGGTAGAGGACCATGCGCTCCGGACGTCGAGGACAGTAGATTCCCGGCACATCGCGAAGGCTGATTCAAAAAGCGTGCCAGCCGTGGCTGATCTTTCCAAAGATGGGGGCAGGAACTGGAGAGCGCTCAATTCTGGGTTTCCTGCGGACATTGAGGTCAATTGCCTCATCGCGGGCAAGTCGCATCTCTTCGCCGGCACGGATTGCGGCGTCTGGCGATTCCCATAATCAAAACTGCCCCACAAGCAAAGACCTGGCAGGTGCGAGCACGACGAAGCCTCTTTTCCCAGATTTCGGGGTATTGACAGCTGCCTGCAGCCGGGCTATCCTTTCTTGGTAACGGGAGGGATCGGTTTTGAGCGAGGGAGGCGGACGTTCTTTGTCAAACGAGAAAAGGAACTTTGTATCCTCTATTAAGGAGGCTGTCATGAAAGCAAGACTTTTCCTTTTACCTCTTTCTAAAGGTCGCGCGATGAAGTTACGTGTGATATTGATCATCTCTCTGCTGGCACTCTTGGCCGTCAGCTTCGCTGCGGCTGATAAGCCGTCCGCCCGATCTCCCCTCGAAGGAACCTGGGAGATGACCTCTGCCAAATGGACTGAGAACGGCAAGGTAATGTCCATGCCCGGCGATGGGTCTGGAACTCAGCTCAAGATGTACTCGAAAGGCTATTTCATCTTCGTTGGGCGATTCACCGAAAGAGGCAAGGCGCCGATCGACAGCTATGGCGGCGGTACCTACACGCTGAACGGCAAGGATTACACCGAGACCATTCTTTATCACACAACAGGAGCCATCGTTGGAAAGACGTTCCACTTCAAACTGGTGATCGCAGGCGACACCATGACGCTCACCGGTCCGATTCCGACCGAAGAGCAGAAGGAGTTCCGCAGCCAATTCACCGAGGTCTACCGCCGGAAAGACTGACCGATTCAGCGAGGTCTGGCTTACCAAGAGAGTAAGTTCATAGGAAGGTCCTTTTTTCGCTTGGCCGGGAACCGCTGGCGTCACGCGCATAATCGGCCCCTCCCGCCACAAAGAGAGCATAACCCGGCCCCGGGCGGGTATCAAGAAGTTGGGATCCTGAAGACCGGGGGCCGCGCCAGGCGAAGAGCCAATCGTGACGGCTCCCTGACCTGCCCCCACCGGTCACGATACCACCTCTGGAGCGAGGGATTTAACGCAGGTCCGCTTACCTGAAAAGGCGTGAATTCTAGAAAGGAATCCGGAACGTCTGCCCTTTTAGAAGGCTCCCCTTCAGACCGCATAACTCACTCATTCGTCAGTGGTTATCATATATGGCACCGGCCAACCAACCAGGGGACTGTGAATCCAACGTCCTGTCCAGCTGAGTATGGGCGCGTATGATCGATCCCTGTTCTTCCCGCTCCAGAGCGCGTCGCTTTCCTGCATCTGTCACCCGAGAGCCAGGATGCCTTTGAGCCTCTCGGCGTAGCTGGCACTCGCCTTGTCCGGTGTGACGAAGCGGATCCTGTCGGGTCCTGAGACGCCGAGCCCGACCTCGACTGCTCTGTGAATCTGTTCCTGGTCGAAGATCTTCGGACCCATGATGGCCTGGTTAGAGCCGAGGTCCTTAAGGACGGCCAAGCCCACCGCATCAACCGCGACCCGGTCGTTCCCGGCGATGAACACGTCGGCCTGGACCTTTTTGCCGTTGCTCGGCCCGCCGTCCACGAACGCCTCGACGCCGTCCAGGATGATCAGCGACGGCTTGTAGCCCTGGTTGATCTCCGCGATCATCTTTCGCTGGTCGGGCGACCGGTGGAGCTGACGCATGAGTTTTTTCGGCGTCATGCCGACGGCCAGCTTCAGGGACATCGAAAAGACCCCGCCGTAGGCGTGCGTCTTGAGGCAGCAGGTCGAGACCGTGTATCTGGATTCGACGACGGGCCTTGGAATAAAGAATCCGCCCTCCCAATGGTTGCCGGGCGGGTTGACGGCAACCCAGTCCGCGTCGGCGAGCTCCTCGAAATTGACGATGCCGAAGCCCAGGGACTTGGCCATCTCGAAGATCCCCTTCTCTTCCATGACCTTTTTCGTCTCGGGAGGGCCGCTCCGCTCGCCGAGCGTGATTGACGCCGCGCCCCTACTCTTGAGGCCGCGGACAATCGCGCTCAGCGTATCGTTGTGGGTTGAGCCCGGCGTCGGGTCGGCCGTGTTGAAGTTCGGCTTGATCAGGACGCGCTTCCCCTTGAGCGCGGGGACCCGAAGCAGCTTCATGGCCTCTTCAACGCCGTGTTTCCTGTCGGAGGTCTTGATCAGCGCCACCACCGTCCCGCCTGCCATCCCCGCCCCCATGTTTGCGGGCAGCAACCGTTTCCCCAACGAGCCTGCGGCCGGAATCGCTGCAAGGCCGGCGACTGTCGTCATCGAGGCCTTGATGAAGTCCCGCCGAGACAGCTGTGACATGTCACTTCGTTTCATCTTGCCCTCCCGTGATCAGGCCGCCCGCTTCGCATCGACCGGCGAAGTCCCCGGCTCAAGGCCGCTGAGCGCACCGGGCAGTTCTTCACATGCCCTGGACAATCCCTGAACTTCAATCTACTTTGAATTATTTGTACTTGACCGAACAGCCGTAGGGTTGTGTCGTCGTCACAGCAATGGGTTCCCCGGCGAGCAGGGCGTCGATAGCCGCCAAGGCATAGTTTGTCCGGTCAGCCTTGTCACCTCGCGGGTCGTTGTCGATCGCACCGTTGTAGGCGACCCGTCCCCGAGAGTCGATGACAAAGATATGGGGCGTCGTCTTGGCCCCGTAAGCTCTGCCCGTAGCTCCGTCAGCGTCCATCAGCTGCAGCGTGTAGGCGGCCTTCCAATCAGTATAGATCTTCTGCAGGTCCCCGGGCTCCCTGTAGTTGCTGTGGCCGGGATTGGTTGAGTTGACGGCTAACCAGATGACGCCCTTTTCGCGCGCGGCCCTCTGCGCGGCGGGCATTAGCCCGGTCCGATAGTGGCGTTGGACGACCGGGCAGCCTTGGTTTGTCCACTCGAGGACGACAATCTTTCCCTTGTACTCCGCGAGCGAATGGATCTTGCCGTCGATAGACTTCAAGGTGAAGGCAGGGGCCAAATCGCCGACGGCCAAGGGAGCAGCCGCGGCAGCAGCGAGCCCTGCCACCGCGAAAGCCAGGGTGAAAAGCACGCACTTCATAAGGCATGTCTTTCGCATAATCTTACCTCCATAGAGGGAATAATATGGGTTATTTAGGGACGACATGGACTTTCACATCATATCCTGTGCCGCCCAAAATTACGAGTCCGCCAACCTCAACGGGAGGAGGAGAGCCACTTCCTCGGGACGGAACCACGGGAAGGACGATCTTTCCGTTATGGCAGGAAACGCCGGCGTGCTCGATCACATAGTCCTTGAGGGGATAGGGATAGAAATCGTCCGCCTGGCTGACGCGGGGACCCGCGAGCGTGATCTTGATCCGCCACGCCGCTCCGGTCCATTCAGCCTCTGCAGCGGCCGCGGTGAGTCCGGACTCAGAAAGGGGACGAGGAAAAAGAGGGCGATCAGCCTCAAAAAGCGAGCGGGCTTTGCGAATGGATTCGGCGGCTGGTGGGAAAACCGTCCGGACGGCCGTTTCGCCAACGATGCAGCTCTCGCGGCAGGCCATCCATTCCAGGACGGCGTCCGCTTCCCATCTCCTTCCGGCTTGATCGGACGGCGAAGGAGCAATATCACAGATCAGGAGCACGGTGCCGCTGTGCACATAAGTGACCAGGCCCTCATCGACAGACTTCTTGGGGACCGGATGAAGGAGCGGCCCGGCCACGAAGCCTTCGGGGAGCTTCCAGCGGACGGCAGGGGCGAGGCCGGCGTCTCCGGGATTCTCCCAGTAGAGGTGCCAGCCCGGCTCGAGTTCGATGCGGAACTCCAGCCTAACCGGGCCGGGGCCGCCCGTCTCGAGAACAAGAAGCTCGACGCTTTTCAGAGGAGAAAAGGAAGGTGATTCCTGGTTTTCAGAATTCGGGGTGTGAAAGGGCCGCTCTGCCGCCACGATCTGACCGGCCATCGAGAGTCCTGGAAAACTGGCCGCAACCTCCGCGAGGAAGAGAAGCAAAGTCGAAATAATTTGGAGTTTCCTCATCGTCCGAGACCTCAAAAATACGAGAGAAGCCGGCCGAAGTCAACTGAAGCTCTCAAAGTAAAGGGGAAAAGTAAAAAGCGACCTCCCCCAGAGGCCAGCATTGGACTGTGAACCCGAATGTTTGGGGTTCAAATCCCCGCACTCACCCCACCTTCTCTTCCCCCTAAGTTTAGTGACTTAGGTTAAGTGACGTCTCCGCTGTTGAGTGAAGAGTCTGCGGGCCCGTGCGTTTCAGAGACACACGGTAGGGAAGCCAAAAGTGCATCCGTTGATCGTCCACTCCCTGGTTGCCTAGTCCGCCAGTTGTCATGGCCGACGCGGTCCCGACGAGCTCGTCACGGACCCATCTCAAGTCGAGCACGATATTATGAGAGCGTCTCCCCGAATCCTTATCACCTAAGGGGCCAGGGAAAAAGACCAGGAGTTGTCCACGTTCACGGGGAACGGCCGCGGGAACGTCGCGTACGCGTCTGGGCGGCGATGCCGGATCCCCAATGCGGGCCTGCATCCCTCCGCCGTCTGTCCTTTCCAGGATCAAGGGAATAGCCATCTCGAAGGTGCGGATTTCGCCGGAGTATGTTCCCGCGGGCAGGTCAATGGAAGGCGGCGCCACCAAAACCGCTGGACGATCTTCCTGGCCTCCCCGAACGGCAGATCCAGGGAGCACGGCGCCGATTGTTTCTTCAGTCACCCGGTTGACGAATTCCGTATCAAAAACGTTCATCAAGACGGCAACCGCGGTGTCTTCGGAAGGCACGAGCTTCAGCATGGCACTGGCGCCCGTCCATCCTCCCTCGTGCCAAACCACCCGCGTCCCATTGGCCGTTTTCCCGATGAACCAGCCCAATCCATAGGCCTCGTCTCCCCCGGCCCTATGCCGGGCGCCGTCCTTTTCCGTCTGCATCCTGTCGATCGCGGCATCGTCGAGGATACGCCGCTGGCCCTTCAGATGATCCTTGAGATGAAACATCCCGAATCGGATGAGGTCGCGGACACTCGCATAGCCGTTTCCTGCCCCCGGCGTATCGCATGTATGGGAGGGTACGACCGCCCCTCGATTATCATACTCAACCGCGATGTTTCCGGAATGACTCAGGTCCGGGTCGAACAGGGCGGATGTCATGCCGAGGGGCTTATAGACGTCCTCCCTCATGAACTCAGCGAGAGACTTCCCCGAGACACGAGAGATAACGTGACCGATTATGGCCATCCCCAGATTCGCGTATTGGAATACCTCACCGGGCGGCCGGACGATAATGGCGAAATGCCGGATCGTCTCCTCAAGCGCCCGCGGCCGGTCGGGCTCGTCGGAATAGAAGTAATTGAAATGCTGCGGCAATCCGGCCGTGTGATGCAGGAGACGCCGGATTGTGACGTCCTTAGCCGACCCCTCGTAGATTGTCAGCTGACCTTGGCCGATGTACCGTTCCGCCGGAGCATCAAGGTCGACTTTGCCCGCGCGGGCGAGGACCATGAGCGCGGTCGCGGTCGCCGGTTTCGTCGCCGAGGCCAGCGAATAGACAGTGTCCGGCGAGGCCTTGATATGCCTCTCGCGATCCGCCCATCCGAACGACTGCTCCCAGACCAAACGGCCCTTGCAGGAAACGGAAATAGAGACGGAAGGAATATTCCTCTGTTCGAGTCCGGACAAAATCAGTTCCCTGACCTTCGCGAATCGCCCATCGCTTGAGGCTCGGCCGAGGGCGCCTCCCTCCTGCTGGGGTTGGAGGTCCGGCGGGACTCGGCCGATGCCCATCATGAAGATGGCTATGGGGAAAATCATGGCTAGCAGCATCGTCGTGCCGAGAGAAGCTCGTTTCATGAGCATACCTCCTATTCATAATTGCCTAGCAGGGCCAGGCGGAACGCAACCCTCCATGAAAGTCGTCCTTAAGAAAGTCTCGGTGTGTCGGTTTCTTTGATTTGATGACCTTCCAGACTTCAATATTATTGGACGAAAGAATTCTCCTCTTGGTTTACGGTGCCTGGGCTAAAGAACTAGGAAGAAATTCCTTTCTGCGCTCGGCCCTGGACGCCCGATGTCACGCTCGTGATCAACCCCTCCCGCCACAAAGAGAGCATAATCCGGTCCCGGCTGAGCGTCAAGAAGTTGACATGCCTCTACTCGTAGTCCCCGCTCCCCTCGGCCACCGCAGCGCGGGCAAATCATCGGCTCCACCTCGTAGACCTTCCGGATCATCTCCGCCCAGCCCCTGGAGAGGAGATGCGGCAACTCCTCCTCGATCAAGCCGAGGGCGACCGGGACGCGGCTCGCTTTCTAAGATTTGGCACGCCACCGTCACACGGCTGGCACATGGCCAAGCCGCTCGGCGTGGCGGGTGAGCTTACTTGGTTCGAGGCTGAGGGGTCC
Source organism: uncultured Eubacteriales bacterium (assembly GCA_964551995.1). Classification (GTDB taxonomy): domain Bacteria; phylum Acidobacteriota; class Aminicenantia; order Aminicenantales; family Saccharicenantaceae; genus DATKJS01. The sequence goes on along the minus strand of CAZKFD010000011.1, from coordinate 6,915 downwards.
CGCACAGCGCCGCGGCGACCAGGATGGAAGCGGACCTTTGCCTGAGCTGTGCAACCGGACGATATCAACCTTCCGTGTTCACCGGTCCCTGATGAATTGAAGGCGGAGAGGAACCATTATTTGAGTTTCTCTTGGATTCGCTTAAAAATCTCACCTTCGAGCTTTCCGGTTGAAACGCATTGCTTATAATATTCGTCCGGGCCTTTGCTCAGTGATTTATATCTAAGCTCGAATATGGCATTAACTTTTACTTCGCAGGCATTATCGGAAACCCTTTTCACATAGACATTAATTTTTCCGGTTAAGTCCAAGGCCGTACCAAAAAAGCCCAGGTTCCCACAGTCAGCGTAACCCGGCCTAGAGGAAAAGTCGATCTTGTTTGTCGTGATAAGCGCCGATGCCTTTTCCATGTTCATAATTGATAGGTTCAATTCTCCAAAAGTCTCGATGACGGCCTGCCAGACCGGATCGAAAGGCTTATCAATGGGAAAAGAATTTTGGATTTGCTTAGCAACGGGAGCCGTCATGGCGCAGGCTGCACAAACCAATCCGACCACGGCCAATGCCGCAAATCGTTTTAACATGAATCACCCTCCTAACTGAACTTGCCCGACTCGATTTATTGATAGGAAATTCCTTTCTGCGCTCGGTCCGGAACGCCCGATGTCACGCTCATAATCAACCCCTCCCGCCACAAAGAGAGCATAATCCGGTCCCGGCTGAGCGTCAAGAAGTTGACATGCCTCTACTCGTAGTCCCCGCTCCCCTCGGCCGCCGCAGCGCGGGCAAATCATCGGCTCCACCTCGTAGACCTTCCGGAAAATAGACCATGAGGGTCCGGACAGCCGCCCGGCAGAGCTCCCCCAGGAGCCTCCGGCGGAACTTGAAGAAGATCCTCAGGGCCTTGGGCACGGTCAGGACCACCTGGCGGTGAGGAGTATCCAGGAGCAGCGTCTAAGCCGTTTGGCTGAGGTGGGCTCTATATGAAAAGAATGGGTTTACACGGGATATCTGACACTCCCGACACGGAATCAACCCCTCGTCTCACAAAAAGAGGATATCCCGGCCGGGAACAAGAGTCAAGAACCTGAGACCCGGCTGTGGACGTTGAAGCCCGTGTGCCGCCACGAGAGAATCCTCAAAGCGTGCCAGATCGCGGCTTTACGCCGGCCCCCAGCGCATCAGCACGGGGGGGATGAGGGTCAGGACCGCGAACAGGACCCAGAGGACGAGGAGCGGCACCAGCCACTTCGCCCATTTCTCCCATTTGAGCCCGGCCAGCCCCAGCACTCCCATGGTGACGCCCGAGGTCGGCAGGACCGGGTTGATGTATTCGGCGAGCTGAAAGGCGAAAACCGCCGTCTGCCGCGTGATCCCGACTAGGTCGCCGAGCGGGGCCATGATGGGGATGGTCAGGGCCGCCTGGGCCGTCCCGGAGTGGACGAAGAAATTGATCACGCACTGCGAGAGGAACATCAACTCCGAGGAGATGAGCGGGTGGAACTTCGAGATCGCGCCGGCCATCGCCGCCAGGATCGTGTCCAGGATCCGTCCGTCCTGGGCCACGATGAGGATGGCTCGGGCCGTGCCGATGATGAGGGCCGCGTTAACCATGTCCTTGGCCCCCTCGACGAAAGCCTTCCCCAGCTCGTCGCTCTTGAGCCGGCCGAGGATCCCGGCGAAGATGCCTATGGCCAGGAAAACCCCGCCGATCTCGTAGATGAACCACTGGTATTTCAGGATGCCGAAAATCATGATTCCGAAGCCCGCGGCAAAGGACAGGAGGACCCGCTTGTGCGCGGCCGTCATCGGCAGCTTCTCGATCACCGGGCCGCCGACCTGGAATTTCTTTCTCTTCTCCAGGTCCTCTTCGTAGGTCGGGCTGATCTCGGGGTTCTTAAGGATCCGGCCGGCATACGCCATAACGACGGCAATGACGATGGCCGTCCCGCCCGCCCAGACGACGAGCCGGTAGCCCAGGCCTGAATAGAGCGGCAGGCCGGCGATGCCCTGCGCGATCCCGACCGTGAAGGGGTTGAAAAAGGCCCCGGCGAAGCCCGACGCCGCCCCCAGGAACGGCAGGGCCACGCCGACGATCGTGTCGTACCCGAGCGACAGGGAGAGGGGGACGAAGATCAAGATGAAGGGCATGGTCTCCTCGCACATGCCCCAGATGGCGCCTCCCAGGGAAAACAGGATCATGGTCACGGGGATGAAGAGGACCTGGAGCGTCCGGCTCCGGCCGAATTTCAACGAGAGATTGTGGATGACGGTCGTCAGGGCGCCCGTTTTCTGGATGACCGAAAAGGCGCCGCCGCAGATGAAGACGATGACGATGATGGCGCCAGCGTCCACGAACCCTTTGGCCGGCGATACGAAGAGGGCCCCGAGGCCCTGAGGGCGGCTCTCCGTCCGCTCGTAGGAGCCGGCCACGGGGATCGTCCGGCCGTTCTTCTCGACGCGCCGGTAGCGGCCGCCGGGGATGATCCACGTCGCGGCCGCGGTCAGGACGACCATGATGTAGATCAGGACGAGCGTGTGAGGGAGCTTCAGCTTCTTCAGGCTCATCTCTCATCCGTCCGTCCCGCCTCGGGGCGCGGGACCTCGACTTTTCCTGCGGCGATGTCATAAACGTCGCCGGCAACGAGGACATCGATGGTCATACCGTGAACGCCGAGGCGACAGGTCGGCGTCTTGAACGTCTCGGCCCGGCGGGCGTCGAAGACCACGACCTGGTTCTCGCCCAGGACCTCGTACCGGCCGTCGGGCCGGACGAGGACGGCGGTGGATTCGTCGATCCCGACGCCGACGAGCCGGGGATTCTCGATGACCGTGGTGATGAGCCGGTTGAGCCGGCGGCGGGTTACAAAGTGCTGGTCGATGACGGCGTCCTTGACGAAGCCGAAGCCGCGAGCCCGGACGATGTCCCCGGCCCAGATGACCTGCCACTGTTCGTCTTCCTTGGACGTCCGTATTTCGTCGCCGGTGATCATGACCTCGCTCATGACGGCCGCCCCGGCGCTCGTGCCGCCGATGACGCACCCCTTCTCATAGAGCTCGAGCATCCGCCGGTGGATGGGCGTCTCCAAAAGCGCTGCCGTCAACCGGGACTGGTCGCCGCCGGTGAACCAGACGCCTCCCGCGCCGTCGAGGATCTTAGCGCTCTCCGGCCTCACGGCCTGCTCGCGGGTGAGCTGGTAGAAGTCCACGTCCCTGGCGCCCAGCCCCTTGAACTCGGCGACGAGCTGCGGCCCAACTTCTTGAGGGACGCCGCTGGCCATGGTGAAGACGACGATCTTCCCCGTGCCGAAGCCGCGCGCGAGCTCGACGTACGGCTTCATCAGGGTCGCGGCGCGCTCGCCGCCCCCGACGATGAAGAGATAGCCCTTGGGCCGGGCCTGAACAGCTAGGGCACAAATCAGGGCGAGGGCCAGGGAAAACAGGAAGGTCGGGATTTTTCTCACGCGATTCCTCCCGGACGACAAAGGTACACAGCGCCTTATATTACCAAATTCCCTCGGGGCATGTCCCGGCAAGAGCTCGCCCTCCCGGGAGCGCAGCAAATTGACAGGAGGCGGGGAATCTGTTAGTCGTTGGCTGGGTTCGGAGGCGCTCCGGTTGCGCCGCGGACCCTGACGGCCACATCGAGGCGGGCATGCTGACCTTCACGCCGATCAGTCTCTACGGGCCCGGGGATCTGTCCGCCCTCATCAAAAAAAGCTACGCCGCGCTCGTCGGGGAATGTCCCGAGTACTGGGAGCCGGAAGCGGAAAAGTGGGAGGAGTTCGATCGGCAGGCGTTCGCGCACCCCAACACCATCGGGAAGTACGTTTTCATCAGTGGCTTCGGGGGCCGGCCCATCGGTCTGGCCTCCTATGACCCGCGCCGCGAGCCTCGATACGGCCTCATCGGCCAGAACTGCATCTTGCCGGAATACCAGGGCCGGGGCTTCGGCGGCATGCAGATCCTCGAGATCCTAAGAAGGTTCAGGGAAGATCAAACGAGAGCCGCCCATGTGACGACGAGCGCCCACCCGTTCTTCGCGCCCGCCATAAGGATGTACGAAAGGCTCGGCTTCAAGGAGATCCGGCGTTTCCCCGGCGGCCCGGATCCCCGCTACGGGATCATCGAGCTCCGATTGGAGCTCTGAAACACGCGGGGGGACTCCTATTCCTCTCCGACTTGGCGTGAAAGCCGGCCGTTTCCCTGCCTTTCTCGTCGAGGGAGCGGAAGGCCGGCCTTCCGCGACGCGGCCATTCGACCCGCCTTCATTCAACGGACGGCCAGGGCGGCGCCGACCGCCGTGACGAGCTGCGGGTTCTCGGGAACGACGATGCGCCGGCCGATAGCCCGCCCGAGCAGGGCCACGATGCACGGATTGAGGGCGACTCCGCCCGACATCAGGGCGTCGCCTTTTCCCCCCAGGCGCGCGGCGAGCGGGAAGATGCGGTCGACGACGGAATGATGGAGGCCGCGGGCGATGGCCCTCCGATCGGCCCCCGACGTCAGCAGGGCGATCACCTCCGATTCGGCAAAGACCGTGCACATGCTGCTGATCTCGGCGCGCTCGGCCGAGGCCAGAGCTTCGCGCCCGAACTCCTCGAGCGAGTAGCCGAGCAGCCCGGCCATAACCTCCAGGAAGCGGCCCGTTCCCGCGGCGCAGCGGTCGTTCATCTCGAAGCGGGCATAGCCCTCGCCGCCGTCGAGCTCGATGACCTTGGTGTCCTGGCCGCCGATGTCGATGACGAGCCCGCAGCCGGCGCCGAAGAAGCGGGCGCCGAGGGCGCAGGCCTTCACTTCCGTCACGATGCGGCACGGCAAATGGGAATGGACGAGATAGCGGCCATAGCCCGTCGCGGCCGCATCACCGAAATCCCCGGCGTCGAGCCGGGCCCGGACGCGCTCGATCGAGCGGTGCGTCGTATCGAAGATCTCGGACCTTTCCAGCCTGCCGCCGGCCAGGGTCACGATCTTCGTCGTCCGCGACCCCAGATCGATGCCGAGGACGCGGTCGGATCCGTCCATGTCAGGACCGCATCCCCTCGAGGAACGCCTCGATCCGCGTGCGGAGCCGAGCGGCATCCTCCTCGGCGTAGTCGGTTTCCACAACGAGGCTCGGCACACCGCGGGACTTGAGGGTCCCGGCCACGCGGGCCGCCTCGATGTGATACGTGTGGCAGTATTGGAGGATGTGCTGGACGACGCCTTCGACCCGGAAGCGCTCGACGAGAGAGGCGATCGAGGCCAGGCGCTCGTCATTCGGCGTGAAGCAGGAGCAATCGATGGCGAGATAGCGGTCGGCGAGGGCCTCGAGCTGGGCCTCGAGGTCGCCGTTGCGCTCCTCGACGGGTCGCGAGAAGTAGCGGGTCCCGGTGCAGGTTTCGTCGCAGACGACGAGCCCGCCCGAGGTCTCGATGAGATGATGGAGCTTCCAGTTTCCTATGACCGACGGGCAGCCGGAGACCATGATCCGCCGCGGCCTGGACGGGGACGCGGCGACGCTGTCGCCGGACGCGGCGCGGGCCCTGAGCTCCGCGTTGAGCGCCTCGAGCCGTTCCGTGAAGCGCGCGGGGTCGTCGACGAGCGCGCCTTGCGTGACGACGAGGGCGTCGAGACCGCTCACCGGCGGCCGGTCTGCCAGGCGAAAGTCGTGAAATTCGGCCAGAGCGCGGCGCTTGCGGTTCATGAGCCGGACGGCGGCCGCGAGGCGGTCGGCAGTCAGCGTCTTTCCGGTCGTCTCTTCCATGCGGGTCCGGAAGTCCCGGACTTCGGCCAGCCACAGCTCACGGTCTTTGGGGCCTTTCTTTTGCGGCAGCTCGAGAACGTGGAAGCCCCCTCCCTCCGCAAGGATATCCCAGACCTTCTTCTTCGCGTCGCACGTGGTCTCGCCCACGGCGATGTCTTCGATCGGGCCGTAGGGGCAGGCGCCGGCGAGGGCCATACCGATGGTCGACTTCACGAGCGGGCAGATGTCGCGCGGGAGGATGCTCTCGGCGTAAGGGATCGACAGGGCCGTGCCGCCGCAGAGGGCCTGAGGCACGGCGTCGAGGGCCAGGACAATCTCCTCGGGGACGTAGATGCAGAACGTCCCGACGAACTTGGCGCCAGCCCTGCGCAGGGCGTCGATTTCCTCGACGCGCGCGCCGTGGGCCCTGGCGATGACGCCGTCGAAGTACGCCATCCCCTCGGGGCGGTTTGCTTGACTGAGGACTTTCTCCCGGAAGCTCGAGTCCTGGGCCTCGGTGATTCGATGATGGATTTCGAGGTCGAGCCCCAGGCTCGCGAGGAATTGGTCCGAGGAATCCATGGGGCTCGCTCCTTGCCAAGGACGGCCGGAACCGGGAAAAGGTTGCGTCGAGCGCCGGGCCGGAATCCCGCCCGCCGGCATCTTGGCCGTTCATTATACCTCGACGGGGCGGACGCCGCCAGTTTCCGATTGGCGATGTTCAATCCGCTAGGATCTCGGACGGGTCGACCCGGCCCCCGGGGCAGGCGTCAAGAAGTCGGCATTCAGAAGACCAGGGCCCGCGGCAGCCCGCGAAGGACCCGCCGGAAATGCCCGTATTCCCTCTCGAAGCGCCGCTCGTATGCGATGAGGAACCGCTCGAAACGATGGAACGGCACGCGGTAGAGGACTGTGCGCTCCGGATGGCGAGGACGGTAGTCCAGGATACGCTTCAGAAGCCTCGACGACGATTATGCTACGGCCGGGCGAGGTCGAACCGGTCGAGGTTCATGACCTTGTTCCACGCCGCGACGAAGTCGTGCGTGAACTTCTCCTGCGAGTCCTCACATGCGTAGACTTCCGCCAGCGCCCGGAGTTGGGAGTTCGAACCGAAGATGAGGTCGACGCGGGTGCCGGTCCACTTGAGTTCGCCCGTGGCGCGATCACGGCCCTCGAACACCTCTTTGTCC
>CAZKFD010000010.1:0-66900 GCA_964551995.1 uncultured Eubacteriales bacterium | reverse complement strand
TTTCTTCGACGCCTCTTCAACGGCCAGGTAGACCTGCTTGACGAGCGCCTGGTCGTTAGGGAAGATCGCCTTGTTTTTCGCGGTCTTCTTGATCTGCCGGTTCAGGCTCTCGATCGGATTCGTCGTGTAGACCAGGGACCGAATCTCCCGGGGATACTTGAAGAAGGTCACGATCTCGTCCCCGTTCGTTCTCCAGGAGGCCGAGATATGGGGATAGCGCTTGTCCCATCTTTCCGCGAACTTCTCTAAGGCCGCTGCTCCCTCTTGTTCCGTCGCGGCCTCGTAGATCGCCCGCAGGTCTTTGGCCATCGCCTTCCGCTCTTTCCAGGACACGTACCGCAACGAGTTCCGGATCTGATGGACGATGCACTTCTGGATCTCAGCCCGGGGGAAGACGGCTTCGATCGCCTCCGAGATCCCCTTGAGGTTGTCGACCGTGAAGATCAGAACGTCCTGGACGCCGCGGTTCTTCAGCTCATTGAGGACAGACAACCAGTACTTGGCCGATTCGGTCTCGCAGATCCAGAGGCCCAGGCATTCCTTCTGCCCCTCGAGGTTGATCCCGACGATCGTATACAGGGCCACATTCCGGACATGGCCCTCCAGCCGCATCTTCAGGAACACGGCATCCATGTAGATCAGGGCATAGACGGACTCCAGAGCCCGGCCCTGCCATTCCCGGGCCCGCTCCAGAACCTTGTCCGTGATCGAGCTCACCGTCTCGGCCGAGATCTCGTAGCCGTAGAGGTCCTTGATGTGGGCCTGGATGTCCCGGGTGGTCATCCCCTTGGCGTACATCGAGATGATCTTTTCCTCCAGCCCCGAGATGTCCTTCTGACGCTTCTTGACGATCTGTGGCTCAAAATCGGATTGCCGGTCCCGGGGAACCTCCAAGCCGATCTCCCCGAACTTGGATTTGACGGTCTTCGGCGTGAACCCGTTCCGGGCGTCGTCGGTGGCCTTGGCCTTCTGGTCGTGCTTTTCGTAACCCAGATGGTCGGTCAGCCCGCCCTCGAGGAGCGTTTCGACGACGTCCTTGCTGATCTCCCTCATGAAAGCGTTAAAATCGTCCAGGGACTTAACGCCCTTCTCCTTGAGGAGCTTTTTCAGCTCCTCCCTGTCCAGAGCCATCGGTACCTCCTTGAGTTATTTTATCCGTTCAAGGAGGTTTACACAGTTTTTCTTACAGACCCGTTTGTCCGATACGATGTTAGATAAAAAAATCGATTATTGTGAAGTGGACCCAGGAGGAGCTCCAGTACGAGGACCTGGTTAGGATCTACATCGACTATATGAAGTCCGAGCCCTTGAAGATAGCTTAATAACAACAATACCGCGCTCGGGAAATCAAACCTGAAATGCGGCTATAAAAATCTCTTAAAATAATGGCATACTTGCTCAGGTCTTTTTCAGTTCTCTCCTGAGTTTATCAACTTCCTGTTCCATGACCGCGCGAACCTGCGGCGCCGGAGTCATTGCCACCGCTTTCTCCATCACGCTCAGGGCTTTTTGTTTCTGCCCGTTGAGGGCCAGCAACTGCGCATATCCATAAAGAATGAGGCTATTCTTTCCGCCGTCTTGAGCGGCGATCGGCTCCATCCATGTCAATGCTTCTTTGACATAGACCTTAAATTGGATGCATGCACTGATTAGTTGGAGTAGCTTTTGATGGTCTTGGCTATTATCAGAGTATACCTTGTCGAATAACCTTCTGCCCTCCTCGACTCTGCCCATCTGCGTGAGGCAATAAGACCTTAATAGCGGGACGAAGGAAAGGCCGGGCGCGTATTCTGATGATTTATCAAGATAACCCAGAGCATTCTTCCATTCTTTAAGGGTGACGGAATCAACGGCCTCGCAATAACGCACATTACTAAGATAGTTCTTAATCGCTCCCTTCTTTATGCCACTTTCGAAAAGTTCAATTCTCTTTTGGGGTTGTTGTTCGAAGTTGCTGTATATGATGCCTAATTCCCAATAAACCATTTCTATATCCGGATAGTCCGGGGATTCTCTGATTATTCGTTCGAAGAATGGCGCCGCCTGCGGGGATTGCAGATTGTAATAATATTGGCCCAAGCCAAAAAGAAATTCTGGCATCTTCTTTGGGTTCTTCGAATTAAGTATCAGCTTTTCAAGAATCGGTTTGGCGCTCGTATAATCATAGAAGGAAAGATATCTCTCAGCGAGGGTTATGGCCTTCGCCTCGTTGTTAGGAGCCAAATTATACTCGTTTATCAGTTGCTCAAATGTATCTATGCCCTTGACGATGTCTTTAAGCTTGTTCAGGAAAATATCATATGTGTCATAGCCCACTATCTTGTCGATGACCTTGCCTTGCGGGCTAACGATGGCCACGGTCGGATAGGCCCCTATGTGATAGAGATCCTTCAAGGCCGGCCCCGTGTTCTTATCGGCGTCGATGAGGAACGGAATAAAATGATCTTTCAAGTACTGTTTGAATTCCGGTTTTGCGAAAACATGCTTTTCCAACTCTTTACACGCACCGCACCAATCTGTCGTGAAGTAAAGGAAGCCGGCTCTATGAGAATTATCCAGGATGGTCAATATTTGGGCATTTGTTTTGCCCATGCTCTCGAAGTTCTGAAGTGCTCGTTCCTCCTCTGATTTCGTCATCTGAGCAAGCAATGTGGCACAGAATAACGCAGTCAGGACTAGGCATTGGATCAGCCGTTTCGTTTTTCTCATCTCCGCTCAGCCTCCTAGATCCTCTAACCTGTCTCCCCCTCACGATAGCACCTCTGAAGCGAGGTTTTCAACCAGTGGCGCCTCCGGCGCCGGCGGCCGATAGCCTAAGTGGCTATGTAACTAAAGCAGTTATGACCTAGACTCTAGGCAGTGCCTGGGAGGGCTGAAGGGGCGATTAACTCGTAGAATCCATCCAGGCCGCAGGGCAATGGACATCCGGGCCTCATTGAACCGACTCTTCCTCATCCTCTGCTCCTTAGGGAGGCCCGATTCAAGCGAAAATCTCGCATCAATTTTTGGCTGGACCAGTTTTCGGGTGAGGCGCCAAACCCCAACATGATGCTTGCCTTCAGATCTTTTTTTCAGCCATCATACACTCCTTGAAATTTTAGGGTATGGCTGTCCATACGGACGGCCTATAGAGATTTGCCAAAACGGCCGCGCCGGCGGCCGCATTCGCCAGGTCATCGTGCCGGCCCGGGAAGTGATCCACCGAGTCCTTCCCTCCGCTGCGGGTCCGCCGCTCCAGGCCCTTGAGTTGTTCAACGAGCCTGTCGTTGTCCGGGAGCTCGACGGAGCCCTGAGCGACCAACGGCTCGAATTCTAGATAGATTTCGGATTTATTGAGCTTCGAGGGCCAGTAGGTAACGCCGCGGGACCTGAATGTCTGCGCGACCCACTCGGCCGCATAGCGGTCCCCGAAGACGTAATTGATGCCATACCAGCCGAGCGTCTGCGAGAACTCATAGACGGCGTTCGAGGGCTGGAAGGGCGGCTTCTTTTCGAGGACGTTGTCGACGATGATGCGGCCCTCCGGCGTCCTGTGCGCGATCGCCATCGTGAAACTGTCGGCCCGCCCGCCGGACGGGTCCACGAAGGCTCGGTATTCTATGTCGGAGCTGGGCGGAATGAACGTCCGGCCCTTGACTACCGCGCTTTCGATCGCCGCCGCGGACAAGAAAGCCTCGAGATCGTCCCGAAATTCTGCCAGCCACTCGGCCCGAGCCGCGGTGTAGTCTCGGGCGAGCGCGCAGTCGATGACGTCCTGAGGCACGGTCGGATTCATGTCCCGAGTCGGCGCCCTCCACACGAGGACATGCGGGTCCTCCTGGCCGTATTTCTCGTGGTAAGACTCATAGAGCGGTCCGATGCGGCTGTACGGCGTGCTAATGCCCAGCAGCAAACTCCCGGGCGTCGTTGCCAGGGCCGGCCGCAACGCCGTCAGGATTTCCTGGGCCGGATTCTCGCCCGTCGCGGTCCAGAAGGCAAGCTCGTCGAGGACCGCGGCGCAGACAGTGAAGCCTCGGAGCGAGCGATAGTCACTCGTCTTGATTGCGATGATGATGCGGTTTCGGAGTCCGATTTCCCACTTATTGTCGACGGCAACCAGGGCCTTGAAAACGGGCAGTTTCAGGATCCCTTTGACATAGTGCAGCACGACCCGCGCTTGTTGCCGATCGGAAGCGATCACCATCACGTACCCGAATTCGCCAGGTGCCAGGAAAGGCGTCCAATCCCGGCAGCACGCGAGGAACACCGCGATAAGCGCTGAAATGAAGCTCTTTCCACCACGCCGGCCAACGAGCGCGAACACTTCCGAGAAGGGCCCAGCTGGCGCTACGGACCTTGCCGTGAGGCGTTTGAATGTTTCCGTTTCTTCGACGGTCAGCTCGAGGCCGAAAACGGATTTTAAAAACACGCGCCAGTTGCACCACGTCGATGGGTCCTTGAAGAGCGAACCGAATAGCGCCTTATCCTCGACGGCTTCGATGATGTTCATCCCATCAACCTTCGCGCCTCTTCAAAGCCCTTACGCGGGACCTCCTCGAAGACCGCCCGCATCTCGAGGTAGAGCCCCGGCACCCTACCCTCCCACGAAGCCTTGGCCAGCCTGCGAAGCGCCCACGACATCCAGCGACACTCCGGCGAGCAGAACCGGCGGGGGCTGCCGGAACGCGACGGGAGCGCTTGCCTGAGGCAGACGGGGCAGGTGACCATATGGGGAGACCCGGCCCGTCCGTCCTGCGCATCAAATTCGCGTCCGTTCGCCCCGCTACAAGCGTTAGAGCGGCCTTCCTGCCCAGGAAAGCCCCGTTTCTGAGACTGTCTCATGATTTCACCTCCTTCTCGGCCTTCTCCTAATAGCTGGGGAAATAATTGCGCCCGCTGTCGTGAAGCCTCGTCTCGTGCATCTCCATCGCCCCTTCAATCTCTCTGTTCCGCTTCACCCCCTCGGCCTTGTCCTGGTCCTCGGCCGCAATCGCCTTCTCCGTTGCGGCCTGGTCGGCCGGATCTTCGAGCGTGCACCCACCCCGGACAGCCCTGACCGCATTCGCGTAGGACGAGGTGCTGCCGCGGCCGCAGTGAAAATCGATGCCGTGATGCTGCTCGGCCCGGCCCGGATCCGGGTGACGCACGAAATAAATCCTGTTCATGTTATACCTCTTAAGGTTTAGAATTCTCAGATTCCCGTACCGTATCTGAGGCTTTCCCGCCTCGGTCGCCCTCCGCCTCAGGGGTATGCCCATCCGCCGCCGCTTTCCGATCGTACGACGCGATGATATCCGCCAGGACCGGCGCTGTTTCTCCCGGCCGGCTGGCGTCGAGCTCCTTGAGCGCGAGGATGGCCTGGCGCACGACATTCCCGTAGCTCACCCAGTTCTTCGCCAGGATCGGGGACAGCTCGAGGCTGCCCCGCTTTGCCTGCCGGTCATTGATGACACCATAGTGCCGCGTATACATCCCCAGCAGCTTCTGGACACCCAAGGCTTCGATGATCGAGTCGATGAGGATGCGCTGCTCCGGGCTGATGGCCGAGTCTCCGCCCCGAGCCTCGATCATCTCCGTCCGCATCGCGCCCAGCTCGCGCCTGACCTTCTGGAAGGCCCGGCCGTAAGGCAGGCGCCGGCTGTCGACCCAGGAATACAGGCCGTGTTTAGCCGGCCGGGAAGACAGCGCCGGCAGATTCTTTGATCGCTTTTCAGGCATGAGAAAACGCTCCATGCTGTAATGTGCTGATAATGCGCGTATTGCGCCGATTATGGCCGAATGTGGATGACTCGCGAAACGGTCGAAATATGCACAGGACGTGCACAATAACGGCCCCAAAACCACGATTTTCCCCAAATGAAAGTGCCGAAGCCCGCGGACTACTAGTCCGCCGCTCTAGCCGCCTGGGGACATGGCCGCCCCTGGAGCATGGCGCCGATGGATTGTCAGAAACCGCCGCCCATTTTTCGGCTCTTCGACCTGTTCTAACCGCGTAGAACAGCTTGTCTTTTTCAGGCAGGCAGAATTGGCCGTTTTTGCCGTCACCTGTTCTATCGCTCAGAACAGCACTTCCAGAGGAAAACTGAAGCTGTTCTAGCTGTTCTAAGGCTGTTCTACCTGTTCTAGAACAGCGGCGAAGTGAGCTGTTCTGTTCTCTCTCTCTCTTAGAGAGAACAGCACAGACTTCACGAACGGCTAGGCTCATAGATTCGTGCTCCATGCAGACCCTTGAATGAACGCCAGCGGCCCTCTCGTTCTCCGCGCTGAAGGAGCGCGATAAAGCTCTGACGCATCCTCGGCCCTACCCCAGCTTCCTTTGCCCATTCGATGATCGCGCCTTGATTTTGTCCGGCGCCTTCGCCGCGGATATAGTCCGCGATCTGGTCGAGCGCGGTCGATTTCGGGTCCTGGGCGGTGTTGAAAATGCCGGTCTCGGGGTCGAAGCTCAGGTAGAGGCGGAACGGGGCGAAGCGGGTCTTCTCGCCGGTGCCGAGCGAGAACAGGGCATCCGGGTCCTGGTCATCATCCTCGATCTCCTCAAGGTTCTCCTTCTTGACGCGGTGGAAGTCGAGGACGTGGTCGGCGAGGTCGGACCAGGCAGTTGAGCCTTTATAGATGCGGTCGTTGACCTTGCCCGTATGATGCAGCGCGACGATATCGTGGCCGGCCTCACGGATTTCCTTCAGGCGGTTCATGACGATTGCCGCATCCTGGCTTGAGTTCTCGTCGCCGTCATGCGCGGCCCGCAGCGTGTCGATGACGATGAGGCTGCCCGGCGCCAGGGACTTCTTGTAGAGCGTCCAGTCGGGCCCGTCGAGCTTGGGCGGCCGACGGTCGGCGCTCAAGTGCCAGAAGTTCACGTCCGCGATGTTGAGCTTCCTGACCCGCTCGACCAGAAGCGGCAAAGGATTCTCGAAGTCGACGTAATAGACCGTGCGCCTCTTCGTCTCCAAGCCCAAGAACGGCTCGCCGGCGCTGACAGCCTGGGCGAGGGCCAAGCTGACCCAGGTCTTCCCAAGGCCGCCGCGGGAATGTAGCAAGGTCAGGCTTCGGGCAGGCAAGAGCTTTTCGATGGTCCACTCGAAGCGGAGCTCAATGTCCTGCAGCTCCAAGCCGGTCCTGAGGAAGCTCCGTTCCTCAGCCTGGTCCTCAGCATCGAGCTTATCGATGAGCTCGAGGTCGGGCCGCAAGCCTTTTAGCGAGAGGCAGCCGGCCTTGGTATCGTGCTCGATCGTCTTCAGGAGCCTGGCCTCAATAGCCCTCTTCCTGAACGCCTTTACCCTAACCCGGAAGGATTCAGTAGAGCCGGCGTAGTTACCAGCGGTGAGGCTCGAGACGTATGTCGCGGCGCCATCGCCGCCGAGCTTGTCAGCGAGCAGCGCTTGGTCGATTTGGGGCTCGCGCACTTCTTCCCAGATCGCGCTTATGGCCTCGAAGCAATCGCGTTCGCGGCCGGCCGGGAAGTCGGCGCTCATGAGGTCGCAGCAATCGAGGAGCGATGCGTTGAGGACGAGAGCGCCCAAGATCTCTTGGGCGGGGATCATTAGCCCCTCGGCGCTGCGCTACTGTCGAGGAGATTCTCGAGACGCTCGCGATCGATGCGGATACCGAGGCCCGGGTATTTCAGGCTGGGGAGCTTGCCCGCGGCGCATAGCCGATAGACAGTCTCCCGGGATGCTCCCATGAGGAAGGCCGCATGGCATGGCTTCAGCCACCTGAGCCCCGTCGGGGGCTCAACCGAACGATGGGATTGACGGGCCGCCGTTTTTCTGGCACCCTTAGACGGGAGTGTTTTGGAACCCATTTTCAAACCTCCTGGGCCCCCCTAGTCGGCTGTTCCAGCAGCCGGGGGGCTCGTCAATTTTACCTGGCTTCACTCGCCAAGCTTATCTCCTGTGACCTGTTCTACATGACGCAAAGTCTGCATGAGATCGACCATAAGAACGCTAACCCCCCCAGAACCAATGGGGGTGATATCAGTCGGTGTAACGAATCGGGCCGCTGACCTATTCGGCATGGCGTGAAGCGAAGCCTCAAGAAAATCTAGATTGCGCGTTTTCCGAAATACCAGAACGCAACCTTCCTTCTCAAATTTTCTGCGATTCCTCTGAATGAACTCCCACATTTCATGACAATCAAGCCCGAGGTCAGCTCCCGGGCGATAGATGGGGATTCCCTCATCAGATATCTCCTCAGGAAAAAGGATTCTACCATTAAAACCCGATTGTGCCACGCGCAGATCAACGCCCCATTGAGCGAGTTCTCTGACGAGCGCGATCTCGAGCAGGTTAATGAAGTTATACCGATTCTTGCTTCGACGCCCCTTGCCCATCTGGGCCGGGGTGAATAACTCCCAAACGCGTGACCAGCGAAAGAGCTCGGCATGGGATACCCCGAGCAGCCTTTCAATGTCCTTGGCCTGATAGGTTTTCACGTTTTTGCTCTGTCTATAATTTATAATCGCAGATTATAGTTAATTTGTCAAGAGTCTTCTGCATCTTTTTCTAAGATTTTTTTCTCGCCCAGGCTTCGCCCCATTTGCTACTTTTTTAGGATGATGGCGAATGCAGATATGACCGCGAGCGCGAACGTCGCGATGGCCAGCCACTTCGTCCACCTCGCTGCTTCTGCGGCCTTCTCCGCCGACTTCTTGGTAGCCTCAGTCATCGCGTGTGCCTCGATCTGAGCCTCGAGATTTGTCACCGAGTTCACGAACCATATTTCTTCAGTATTTAGCTGAGTGCGTTCCTCTCCGGTAATCTTCTTCCAAGCGACATCCCAGCGTGCATTCTTCTTCATGGCCCCGATCATTTCTTCATTCGTCATTCGTCCCTCCTTCCAGCCCATCTTGCCTGGCCGAAGAGACGAAAGTCAAGGCTGCACCGCGCCGACTGTGCATGGATTGTGCATATAATCCGCGCAAAATCGGGCAAAAGCCGGGAAAAAGTGACAAACAATCGGGCCCCGCAAGAGGCTCATTCTGAGGGCTTTATATGGGGAAAATGGGAATGACCCGTGTAGGACTCGAACCTACAACCCGCGGATTAAGAGTCCGCTGCTCTACCGATTGAGCTAACGGGCCAAAAAATCCACTCTAGTTTAGATGAGACGGGCGGCCTTGTCAAACCTCTGGCCCGTGTTCCCCACCCCCTGGCCGGCTTTGACTAGCGGCCTCCCCTGTGTTAAGAAAAACGTTGATCGGAGCAAAGAAGATGACAGAAGACGACCCCGTGGAAATCCCAATCGAAGGCGCGCTCGACCTCCACACCTTCAGTCCCAAAGACGTCAAGGACCTCGTCCCCGAATACATCGAAGAATGCCTCAAGCGAGACATCCGGGAGATTCGCATCATCCACGGCAAAGGAACGGGGACGCTCAAGCGGGTCGTCCGGAGCCTCCTCGAAAAGAACCCCCATGTCGCCGGCTTCGAGGACGCTGGCCCCTCTGGAGGCGGATGGGGCGCGACCTTGGTCCGCCTCCGCCGCCCCTAACCTCCCGGCCTATAATGCACCAACCGCCGGACCCGTCAAGGTCCGCGACCGTTCTAGCGCCTGGTGTAGTGGATGGCGATGCCGACGATGCGGCGTCCGTAGACCGGCATGGGGCCGCCCCAATAGTTGAAGACGACTCCTTCCCGGAAAAACCGGTCGACGACGATCACCAAGGCGTCGGCGCCCATGAAAGCGGCTTTTTCCCGAAGCACGCCCTCGACGTAGCCGCGGCTCATGCCAGGATCGGGCTCGATCCAGACCTCGCCCAGACGAACATGGTCGCGCTTCGGCGCATGCCTCAAGAGCTCCACGTCGGCAGGGATGGTCGGGGCAAATTTCGGCGCTCCGGGGTAGAAGCTGTACCCGTAGGGATGATAGCAGGATACAAGACCCGCCGTCAGGATGGTCAGGAACAAGACCGGAAGCCATTTGTTCTTCATGGAATCTTCTCCTTTGAGCCGATTCATGGCCTTTTCACGCGCACTCATGAGCAAAAATCATACCAAAGAATGAGAAAAATTGCGGATTCGTACGCAACAGGTTGATTTTAAATATATTACTTGTGGCTGCGAGGCTCAAAGCCGGCTGGAAGGAGCCTCCCGATAAAAAAAGACCGCTTGATTGCCGTCCTCAAAAGAGGACGGCAATCAGCGGCAGTAATAGCTACTTCTTTGGCTTCTGGGGCGCGCTAGGCTTGGACGGTCCCTTAGAGGGCTTCTCATCATGGTGATGGTGTTCGTGGCCCTTCGGCTCCCCTTCGGAGAGCGGGACGTCGCAGGCGTCGCACTTAATGAACCCTTTCGGGTATTGCTTCCAACAAACGGGGCAAAACATAATTTCCTCCTTCAATAATATCGGGGCCGGTCTCCGCTCGCGGCGGCTTCGGCGCCAGTCCTGCCGCCTTCGCCGCGGAACCCGAACTCCCTCTTAAATATTATTATACCAGAATTCTCCCTATCCCGGAAGTGACGTCCATCCTGAAACCGCAACGACAAGCCCGGCCGCATGTTCCCGCCCGGTCAGCGATTCCTCAGGCACACGAGATCGAGGGCCTTGCCCCTTCCAACTTTCCCGGCACCCAGGCCGGGGCCCGAATTCGCGCTCTTCTCGAGCGGCTCGATCGTGTCGATTTTGGCGATCACCCCAATCCCATTGTTCGCGTCGAGGTAATCCGGGTTGTTGGCGATGAACGTTTCGACCATGGATTTCGGGCATACGACCGAGATCTGAAGATCGGTGCTCAACACCGGCCGGCCCAGCGCGGCCGTCAGGAAGACGTCGCGGTCAACCATGAGACGGTAGGATCCGCTATCTTCAGACCTGATATCAAGGACTTTCCCGAGGAAGAGAATAGGCTGATCGGTCAGCCAGGCTTTCTCGAGCTCCATGGTCAGGATCGGCGTGAGCCGCGCCGGCTCGTTCCCGCAGAGCTCCCGGTCCCAGTTGTCCCGTGCCTTTTCCTTTTTGACGAGCTCTGCGTAAGCGAACTGGGTCCTCGCGCCGCGGTTCATCGCCTCCTCCTTCGGGGCAGACGCCTTGAACGGGTTGTGGACGAGGTAGAGAACACAGAAAGCCGCGATCGCGATCACCACCAGGGCGACGAGTATACGTTTCAGCACGGACCGTCTCCTTTCCTCTGCTCCGACGTTCGGGAAGCTCTCCGCTGATCTTCGCACCCCGTATCATACGCCAAAATCGTCATGGCCCCAACTCCGGGAGAAGGCCCGCGCCGTGATTCATCCGAGGGCCTTCGCCCGGCCGTCCCGCCGCCCGGAACAGCCGAAGTTCCTGCGCCTGAAAAGGACATGCCAGAAGCCGTGCCGGCCACCGTCTTCCTCGATCATCTCGAGCACTTCGAATTCCCCGCCGAACAGCCGCATGATGTCGCGGCGGGTGAAGCACCGCCGGTACGCTCCCTGGGCGATGTGCCAGTTCTTGCGGCACCCCCGGAAGAGCGGGAAGTTCGGGCTGAAAACGGAGAGAACAAAAAAGCCGCCGGGCGAAAGGACGCGTAAGAGGCTTGCCCGATACGCGCCCCAATCGGATTTCTTCTGGTGATGGAGGCAGCCATAGTCCAGGACGACTTCGAACGGGCTTGCCGGCGACGGGAGACGGAGGACGTTCGCCTGCTTGAAGACGATCCCTCGCGCTCCCTTGTCTCCGGCGAAGCGTCGCGCCCGCGCCAGGGCCAGCGGCTCCCAATCGACCGCCGTGACATTGAAGCCAAGTCGCGAGGCGGCGATAGCGTGGCGTCCCTCGCCGCAGCCGATGTCCAGCAGCGTCCCGCCCGGGACAATCCTCTCGAGCCGTCTAAGGAACGCAACGGCATAGGGCGACGGTTTGTCTATGCCCCAGCCGTGCTTGCCGGTCCGGTAGGCATCGCGAAAGTAACGCCGGTTGGCCCTCTCCGCCGGTTCCGTCATATCTCCTCGCTCTCTCCTGTCTTTGGCGCAGGCCCGCGCCGAAGGTTGCTCGCCGCAAGGTCCGGCGCTCGCGCCCGTACGGATGATATTTCCGGCGCCCGATCTCTGTCAATAAGGGTCTTTGACAGAAGCCGCGTGAACGCCGTGAGCGGCGTGGCCGGAGCGAAAGACGCCCGCTCAGGACGACGCTCCGGAGTAGCGACGGATCCCCAGGCGCCAGAAGATCCTCGCCGCGCCGAACAGGGCCGCTGCGAACGCGGCCGCGCCCAGGAGGGCCGGCGCCGTCACCCGTCCGGAGAGGGCTTGGGCCGGGACAGTGATCGCAAACGCGACCGGGACGAGGAAGGTCAGGCCGAACCGCAGCCAGCCCGGGTAGATGCTCACCGGCCAGCGCCCGGCCTCGTAGACGCTCTGGAAGATGACGAGGATGTTCTCGACCCGCACCAGCCAGAACGCGGTCGTCGCCAGGATGAGCCAGAAACTATAAATAATGACCCCGCCGACCAGGATGGCCGCCGCGAATGACGCCGCCTGCCGGACCCCCACGCGCTCGCCCAGCCGGGCCAGGGACACGGCTAGGATGGCGAACCCCAGCCCGACGTCAATCATCTTCCAGACCTCGACCCTCCAGACGCTCACCAGGATCTGGGCGTCCTCCGGCTTGGCGAGGGTGAAGTCGAGGGTCCCGTCGCGCACGGACTCCGTCAGCTGCTCCATGCCGGGCTGGATGACGAGGCCGATGACGCCGCCGACGAGGAAATAGACCCCGACGAGCGCTACGAGCTCGTCCGACCGCCAACCGCCGAGCGTCAGGGTGTGGGCGAAGACGACCGCCAGCCCGGCTAGCGCTGTGCCCAACTCGAGCATCGAGTCGAGCACGTGGGCCAGGAAATTGGCCGGGTAGGCCATTTCGCCCATGACGCCGACGCGCGCGAACAGCCACAGGAGCCGGAAAAAGCTCACGCGCCCACCGCCGAATATCTTTTCACGCTCGCGCGCCAGGCGAACCTCAGGATCGCCGCCGCGGCGAGGAGCCATCCGGCCTGGGCCCCGAACCCGGAGAGGATCTGCGCCGGCGTCAGCCGCCCGAGGGCCAGCTCCACCGGAAAGCCGATGGTCCAGCGGAAGGGCAGGACCGTGGCCGCGACCTGAAGCGGGCGCGGGAGCACGGCGAGCGGGGCGATCTGACCGGAGAAAAAGAGCACGGCCATGAAGTGGATTTGGTTGATGGCCGTGACGCGGGTCGTCCAAAAGGCCGCCAGGGCGACCGTCCAGTCCACGAGGAACCGCAGCAGGAAGGCCAGGACGAGCGCGGGGACAAAGGCCGCGGCCGCGCTCCAGGCGAAGTGGAACGCCGGATGGAAGAGGACGGCCAGGCCGCACGCCGCCGCGGCCATAAACGGCAGGGTCACGACCTTTGAGGAGAGGTTGTCCGCGATGTCCGCGTGCACGGGATGAACGGGATGGAGGAGGATTGCCGAGAACATTCCTTCCCGGATCCGGTAGTCGAACTCGTACATCACCCACGTGTGCGTCGCCTGATTGACGAGCATCAGAACGATGTAGTAGGCGGCGAAATCGCGGGCCCCGTACCCGCCGACCGCTCCGCCGCTCGACCGGGAAACGGTTGACCAGACGACGAGATAGATGAGCGGCTCCAGGACGCTGCCGATGAGCCAGATGACCAGGGTCGCGCGGTACTGGAGCATCGAGGCGATGCCGGTCTTGAGCTGCTGGAGGTAAAGGTCGGCGAGCCCTCTCAAGCGGCCTCCTGGGCGAACACCTGCTCGATGACCTCCTCGATCGGCGGGTCCGTAACCGTCAGGTCGATGACGGGGAGGTCCGCGAGAAGCCGCTCCGTGACGCGCGCCGTCTCCGCTTTGGGCACGCGCAGCGTCTGGCGCCCGTCCTCGCACGACAAGACCTCGCCGTAGGCCCTGAGGTCGGCGGCACAATCCCTGAGCTGCACGACGATCGTCTTGTGGGCCGTGAACCGCTGCACGAGGCCGGAGAGGTCGCCGTCGAAAAGGAGCCGTCCGTGGTGGATGACGATGACGCGCTTGCAGAGCGCCTCGACGTCGGCCATGTAATGGCTCGTCAGCAGCACGGTGGCCCCGGTGCGGCGGCTGTACTCGGAGATGAACGCCCGGATCCGGCGCTGCATCGTCACGTCGAGCCCGATCGTCGGCTCGTCGAGGAAGACGACCACGGGCCGGTGGAGGAGGGCGGCGGCGATCTCGCACTTCATCCGCTCGCCGAGGGAGAGGTTGCGGACGGGCTTGGCCAGCAGCGGCTCGAGATCGAGGAGGGCGACGAGTTCGTCGAGCGTGCGCCTGTAGTCGCCGGCCGGGATGCGGTAGATCGCCCGGTTGAGCTCGAAGGAGTCCGAGGCGGGAATGTCCCAGACGAGCTGGTTGCGCTGCCCCATGACCAGCGTGATCTGCCGCAGGAAGGCCTTGTCGCGCTTCCACGGGACATGCGCGAGTACGGAGACCTCGCCCGAAGTCGGGTGGAGGAGGCCGGAGAGCATCTTGAGCGTCGTCGTCTTGCCCGCGCCGTTGGGGCCGAGGAAGCCGACGATCTCGCCGGCGCGGAGGTCGAACGAGATGCCGTCCACGGCCCGGACCTCGGACCGCCGGCGGCGGACGAGGCTGGCCAGGGCGGCCCGGAGGCCCGGCTCCCGCTCGCTGACGAGATAGGTCTTTTTCAACTCCCGGAGACGGATGACCGGGTCACGATCCATGTCGATCTCCGGCCGGCGGGGCGCCCGGCGCTAGTCCCACCACCACCAGAACGCGGACAGCACCTCGGCGCTGTGGACGCCGTCGCCGGCGAGGTCGGTGCGGACCGTATCGGTCCAGTAGCAGGGAATGAATTTCGTTCCGTCGGAATAGAACCCAGCCGCCGTGACGGTAAGCCCGGTCACGACCAGCGTGACCGCGAAGGCGTTGTTCGTGCCGTTGCCCGCGAGGTCGGTGCGGTAGATTCCGGTCCAATAGCAGGGGATATCGATGAGGCCGTTGTTGTAGTATCCGGACGTGTAGACCGACACGCCCGAGATCGCGATCGCGGACGTATACGCGTTATGGATGCCGTCCCCCGCGAGGTCGGTGCACGTCGTCTCCGTCCAGTAGCACGGAATGTACTTCTCGCCGTCGTAGTAACTCCCCGCCGTGTAGACCGTCCCTTCGGAGACCGCGACCGAATAGGCGCTTGCGCTGTCGACGCCGTCCCCCGCGAGGTCGGTGCGCGTCGTCCCCGTCCAGTAGCACGGAATGTCGATCGTCCCGTTATTGTAGTAGCCGGCCGTGTAGACGACGCCGCCGGAAACGGCGACCGAATACGCGTTGGCGCTGTGCACGCCGTCGCCGGCAAGGTCGGTGCGCGTCGTCCCCGTCCAGTAGCACGGAATCTCCTTGACCCCGTCCCAATAATAGCCGGCCGTATAGACCGTGCCGCCGGACACGGTGATGGCAAACGCGAAGGCGTTGTCGACCCCGTCTCCGGGGAGGTCCGTGCGCGCCGTCCCGGCCCAGTAGCAGGGGACTTCTTTGGTGCCGTCGTAGTAGTAGCCAGCCGTATAGACCGTCCCACTGTCTATAACCGCCGGGGAATAGGCGTAGGCGTTGTGCCCGCTCACGCCCGTGAGATCGGTCCGGGTCGTCCCGACCCAATAGCAGGGGATGTCGTTCGTGCCGTTGTTATAGTACCCGGCGAACGCCGTCATGATTTGTTTTGCGTTTCCCGACCCGCCGCACCCGCCGACGAGGGCGATCAGGCCGAGCAGCAGGACCGCGGCCGCAGCCCGGTACAATGGCAAAAGTTCACGGCATTTTCTCACGTCCATTTCTCCTCTGTGGCTCTCACGGTCGATCCTCTCTTCGAGTTTCTTTGCGCGATACCACGATCTATCATAGCATTAAACAGGGATAAAATTTAGATGGAGAGGTTTCGGCGGCTCCTGTCTGACCGCCCCCGGCCTCCCCTTCCGGACCCGGGCCCCGCGCGGAAGACCGCACGCCTGGTCGGGTTTTTCCCTTCAGCGGCCAGTGCGGGCCGCGGCGGGGGCGCCCCCGGTGCCGGCCGCCGCCAGGAACCTCTTCTGGATCTCCTGAAGGGAAAACTTCAGGAAGAGATCCGGATTCTCTTGGATCGCCAGCAGTTTGGCCAGGTCTGGAGACCCCGTCGCCCTCGGGTGGATCGTATAATAGCCCGTGGACCTCAAGAAAAACGACCGTTCCATCCCGTGCCGGAGCGGCGGGGCAGGATACTTGACGAGGGCACATCCGCCCGGCTCCGGCATGACGAAATAGTCGCCGTCGGTCCTGAGGAGGGACGCTCGCGCATCCCTGCCGCCGTCGTCAACGGCGCTGTCCGGGGCCAGCTCGCGGGCCTCCACGGGCACGTCCGCGGTGTAATCGACAGCCGCATAGTCGATCATCCAGAAAAAGGTGCCGCCCTGCAGCCGAACCGTCAGGCTGTCGCTTGGCGTGTTTTCAAGAGGCAGGACCATGATGTCGTCCTTGATGCCGAAGGGCCCAGTGGGGTAAAAGAATCCAGGGTCCCGCCAGCCTTCACGGCCCAGGACTTGGACCTTCAGGCCGATCCCTTCGTCGCTCATGAATTTATCCGCCCTCTCCCGGATGTCAGGATTCTGCTCTGATTGCCGGTACCAGGAAGGCATTATCCCGCCCATCATGGCCATCAGGTTTCCGAAAGCCTGGTCGGCCCAATAGGTGTTGCCGATCCGGACGATGAGCTTGGCCGTCCGGGCGCCCTCGGCCCTCGGAAAACGGATGATCAGGCCGGACCTCCAATGGGCGGGATTTTCAGGGTCTTTGCCGAAAGGGTTCGAGCTCCACATCCGGCCGTCGGGTGCGGAGAGGAGCGGGGTGTAATCGCGCTCTTCGAAATCCACGGCGGAGAGAGCGGTCTGGGGAGAGCGGACGGTGTGGATGATGCCGTCGGATCCGGCATAGACGCCGACGTCCTTCGGGTGGTCGACGGCCACCAAGGTCATTTCGTCGGTGTATTGGGTCTCATCGGCTTCGTTGGCGATCCTCAGGACATAGCCGTCGGGTCCGGCCGCGAGGGAGTGGAGCTTCAGGAAATCGCGGCGCTCGGTTCCCTTGAAAATCGCCCCGCTGTAGAGCTCCCCCTCGAGAGTGAAGCCGGCGTTCCCCGCGGAATAAAGAAAGGGACAGGACTGCTTGGTCAGGGCGGCGATGACCAGCACAATGGCGGAAACGGCGAGCACCCCTCCGACGATGACGAGCGCCGTTCCCACCCCGTTCGACTCGCGGGTCCAGACGAGCGAGACGTCCGAAAGGGGGATCGACATCGTCGATTTCGTCGTCAAGACATAGGCGTCCCCGTCCCGCCGGTATGTCTCCGCCTTGTAGGTCACGCCATCCATGGTCTTAACGATGTACACCTCGCCTCCTCTCGTGATCGTCGTGCCTTCCGCCTTTACCCGGACCCGGCTCGAGCCGCGGATTTCATTTCCGGCGAGAACGGCGGGATTGTCTTTGTCGAAGTCGACGATTTCACCCAATTTCTTGAGGACGCGCACGATCTGGTAATTCTTCCCCGGCTGCTTCATCTGTTCGGGAGTGTAACTCGACGTGCCGACGCAGGACACGGTAAGCTGGACAAAGGCGGCGATGAGAATGAGACAAATGGACTTTCGGCAATTCATTGGATTCCCCCTTCCCACGAAAGGATAACAGAGTCTTTCGAAAAAACGCCGGTCCCCTTTTTTCCTGGGGCCCGCCAATGGGCGGGCCGGGGCCTTGGGTTTCTTATCGGAGCGTCGCATCGCCAGAAAAGTAGGTCTGGGCCGAGGCGGAGTTGTCAGGATTCGGTCAAGAATTTGTCAAGATTATGTGAAAGAGCGGAGGAGCGCCGGTCCCGCGGACGATCAGCGGTTCACGGAGCGCATGGCCGGCTCCGGGTAGCGCTCCCCCGAAGCGGCGCCTACGGGCGCCGCTGCATCCAACGCCCGCAGATCCTCCGGGGTCAGGGCGACGTCGAGGGCGCCCACGTCCTCCTCGAGATATGTCCGGCGCTTCGTCCCCGGAATGGGCACGACATCCCGGCCCTGCACCAGCAGCCAGGCCAGGGCGAGCTGGGCGGGAGTGCAGCCTTTGCGCCGGGCTATCCCCTCGATGCGGGCGACGATCGCCAGGTTCTTTTTCATGTTCTCTTCCTGGAAGCGGGGGTTTGTTCTCCGGAAATCCGTCTCGTGGAGCGCGGCCGGGGTCTTGATCGCGCCTGCGAGAAACCCCCGGCCGAGAGGGCTGTAGGCCACAAAGCCGATCCCGAGCTCGCGACACGTCTTCAGGACCTCGGCCTCGACGTCGCGGGTCCACAGGGAATACTCCGACTGCAGCGCCGCGATCTCGTGCACCTTATGGGCTCTCCGGATGGTCCCGGAGGCCGCCTCCGACAGGCCGAGGAACCGGGCCTTGCCCTCTTCGACGAGCCCGGCCATGGCGCCGACGGTGTCTTCGATCGGCGTCTCCGGGTCCACCCGGTGCTGGTAGTACAGGTCGATCGTCTCGATCCCGAGCCGTCTCAGACTCGCTTCGCACGCCCGGCGGACGTAGTCCGGCTTTCCGCTGATGCCCAGGCGTTCCCCATTCGGGCCCCGGACGTTGCCGAATTTGGTGGCGATGACGATTTCGTTGCGGTGCGGCCTCAGCGCCCGGCCGACCAGCTCCTCATTGACGAAGGGACCGTACATGTCCGCAGTATCGAAGAAGGTGATGCCGAGGTCGATCGCCCTGTGGATCGTCCGGACCGATTCGCGATCGTCCCTCGGGCCGTAGAATTCGGACATCCCCATGCAGCCGAGGCCCAGGGCAGAAACTCTCAGTCCGGACCGACCCAGTTCTCGCTGTTCCATTCTTCCCTCCGCTCCCGGGTTATCCGAGTCCATTTTACCGCGGCGCCATGCGGCGCGCAAAAGACCGCCGTCCGGCCTCCCGCCGGGGGACGGGACAGGCTGAGGGTCGGGGCCTCGCGTGTTGACAGGCCGGACGCGACCCTTCATAATGGAATTGTTTTATGGCGGATCACATTCATGGCGCTCATCGGCAGGCGGGACGGGTCATCATGAAACGGACGGGCGGGTTCGCGCTTGTCTTCCTGCTCGTCTTCTGCCTCTCCACGTTCGCGATGGCCTTCCATCATCACACCGACGGCATCCATCACCCCAACTGCCCGGCCTGCGCGGCGGCCCATTTCCCGGCCGCGGTCAGCGGGGTTTACGCTCTCGAGAGCCTGCTGCCCGTCGCCGCGCCTGAGGCGCTCTATGTGCCGATCCGCTACGAATGCCTCAGGGTCGCTCCCTTTCTCTCGCGGGCCCCTCCGGCCTGATCCCTCCGAAACGGTGCGCGGATACGCCGGCGGACGTGCAACGCCGCGGCGGTCTTCCGTGCCGCTTGCCTCAAGGGAACCGACAGCCAAGGAGGTGCAATTATGAATTTATGTTCCGTATTTCCGTTGATGGGAATTAGGCCTGATTTCGAGGAAGAGGACTGAGCATGGCTAAGTCTATTTCGCTCATCTCTTTCTCAGCCCTGATCTTCTTTCTGACGGCTCTCGCGGCCGGCGCCGCTGCGGCCGAATCCTCGGGAACGGTCGTCGGTCACGTCGTCGACCCGGATGGAACGCCGATCGGGGGCGTGCAACTGCTTTTGCACAACGACATCACCGGGTACAGGTCGAAAACCGTGAGCGGGCCGGACGGCTCCTTCGATTTTTATAATGTCCCGTTCAACCCGTATCACCTGCACGCGACCCTCGAGGGATTCACGCCGTTCCTGATCACGGTGACCGTACGGTCCGTAGCCCCCATCGAGGTGACGATCAAACTTGTGCCCGCCCCCGTCTCGGCCACGGTTGTCGTGACTGGCGGCGAGCCGGCGGCCGGTCAGCTCGAAACTGACACGTCCACCTCTCACGTCGACGTGGACCAGTCCTACATCGCACGTGCCCCCGCGCCTGTCCTGTCGTTGGCCATGGCGGAGCTGATCACGGCGACACCCGGCTTCGCCCAGGACGAAAACGGACGCTATCATTTCCAGGGCGCGCACAGTCAGGGCGAGTACGTGATCGACGGACAGACGATCTCAGATCAAACCGGCCTCACATTTTCGGACTCCATCGATCCCGGGATCGCGGAGTCGATGGAGGTCATCTACGGGAACGTCCCGGCCGAATACGGAGAGAAGATCGGGACCGTTATCAACCTCACGACGAAATCCGGGCTCGGCAAGCCGTTCGAGGCGGAGCTCCTGAGCGGCCTCTCGAGCTTCGGGACATTCGAGGAGGGCGCGTCCGTGATCGGCGGGTCCCAAAACTGGGGCCTTTTCGCCACGGTCGCGGGTTCGCGATCGGACCGTTTCCTCGACCCCGTCAACCCGGATAACCTCCACAACGTCGGCGAGACCGGTCGGGCCTTCCTGCGCCTGGATTATGCGAACTCCAAGATGACCGATCTGCTGCGGCTGACGGTCCTCGCCGGCGGGACGAACCGGGACGTGCCCAACACCTATACGCAGGAAGCCGCCGGCCAGAATCAGACCGTAAAAAGCCAGGACGAAAACATCAACCTCGGCTGGACGCATGTTTTCTCCCCCTCGGCGACGTTCGACCTGATCGCCTTCGCGCGCTTCTCGAAATTCGAGCTCATCCCCTCGGCGAACGACACTCCTGTCACGGCCTCCTCCGACCGGACGCTCGACAACTACGGCCTGACGCCCTCCTTCACTTGGGTCCACGGGCCCCACGAGATCAAGGCCGGCGCCGTCCTCAAGGAGTTCCCGATCGACGAGCATTTTATCTTCGGAATCACGGATCCCGCCTTGAACGATCCCTCTTCGCCGGACTACAACCCGAATCTCGCGCCGTATGACCTGACCCGGGGCGGCTCGCTCTTCGATTTCTCGAGCCGGCGCACCGGGACCTACGCCGCCGCCTACGTCGAGGACAACGTCAAGCTTCAGAATCTCACTCTCAACCTGGGGGTTCGATACGACTACAACAATCTCCCGGAAAGCGAGTCCGCCCTGGAGCCTCGCCTGGGGGCGGCTTACTTCATCCCGAAGACGGGAACAGTCCTGCGCGCTTCTTACAACCGCATTCTCTATTCGCCGGAGTACGAAAACATCCTGTTGAGTTCTTCGCCCGAGGCGGCGGCCCTCGTCCCGCCCATCGTGCAACAGTCCCGGGCGCTCGGAGGCGGGGAGCTGCTCGTGCCTTGCGAGCGGCAGAATGCCTTCACGGTGGGGCTGCAACAGGCGCTCGGCAGCTTCGCCCGCCTCGACGTGGATTTCTGGTGGCGCCAATCGACGGGAGCCGGCGATCAGGACCAGTTCCTGAACACCGGGATCGTCTTCCCGATCGCGTTTTCCTCCGGCCGGTACAACGGCTGGGACGTGCGCCTGGACATGGCGCAGACGCGCGGTTTCGAGGGGTTCCTGTCTCTGGGCCACACCCGGGCCGAGTATTGGCCGCCGTACGCCGGGGGCCTCTTCCTCGACCAGGCGGACCTCGCGACGATCACTTCGGGCCCGTTCCTCATCGACCACGACCAGGCGCTTCAGGCCCAACTCGAGGTCTTCTATAACGTCGGCCGGAGCGGCGTCTGGGTCGGCAGCAGCGTCCGTTACGACTCGGGCCTCGTCTGCGACGTCGGGCCTCAGGACATCGCCTCGGACCCCGACAACTCGTGGGCCGTCCCCTACATCGTCGTACACAGCGGGACGGGCCTCGACCCGAACCGTATCCAGGCGCGGACGGTGGCGGATTTCTCGGCGGGTGCCGACCTATCCCGCCACGGCCTCCCGCTGTCGATCGAGGTCCAAGTGCTGAACGTTTTCAATCAGGCCGGCGTCTACAATATCGAGTCCGTCTTCGGAGGCACGCACGTGATCCCGCCCCGGACGTTCGCCGTGAACCTGCGGTACCGCTTCGGAGGCGAAAAATAAGCGGAGGTCCCGGCGCGCCTCAATCGTGCCGCAACGCTTCGATCGGGTCCAAACGAGAGGCCTGGAGCGCGGGATAGATCCCGGACGCCAGGCCGATGACGGTGCAGACGACAAACGAGAGCAGCACGGCGGTGAACGTCCAGCCGACGGGCCAGCCTGTGAACGCGGAGATGAGGATGGACAGGGCGAAGCCGAAGAGGATCCCGGCCGTCCCCCCGACGGCGGAGATCGAAACCGTCTCGGTGATGAACTGAAGACGGATATCCTTCTGTCGCGCTCCCAGGGCCCGCCGCAGTCCGATCTCCCTCGTCCGCTCGAGCACCGTGGCCAGCATGATGTTCATGATGCCGATCCCGCCGACTAGGAGCGAGATGCCCGCGATGCAGGCCATGACGATGGTGAAGATGTTCTGCGTCTTGCGGTGCTGCTCGAGCAAGGCCTCGGGCACGATCATCTCATAATCGTCGATCTCCTTGTGGCGCCGCTTCATGAGCTGGGCCAGCGTCGCCGCGGCCGTGGCGCTCGAGACGCTTGTCTTGAGCTGCACCCGGAACTCGTCGAGGTCGGACTCGTAGTTCCCGAAGCGGAACACGTCCAGCGCCGTTTGCAGCGGGACATAGATGTTGTTCTGCTCGCCCTTGAGCGCGATCCCCTGGAACTCCTCCTTGAGGAGGTTCTTGTCCTTCAGCACCCCGACGACGGTCATCCAGACGTGATTGATCTTCACGTATTGGCCGAGGGGCGACGCGCCCGGAAACAGGACCTGGGCGACGCGCGAGCCGATCACGCATACGTGGGCGTAAACGAGGTCGTCGAAGGGAATCAGAAAGCGCCCCTCGCTCATCCCCAGGTCGGCCATCCCGAGGTAGGTGGGGGTCACGCCCCAGACCTCGGCGTCGCTCTCGCCGGCCCGGCTGACGACGGCGTAGATCTTGACCTGCTTGCTCGCGCTGTAGGTACTCAGGAACGGCAGCGTTTCGCGGGCCGCGTTGAGGTCCTGCAGAGTCAGGCCCGGCGAGTTCTCGCGGATCTCTTTGAGCTTGCTCTCCTCGAAGACCTTCGCCTTGACGATGATGTTGCGCAAGCCCATGGTGTCGATGAGCTGCAGGGCCTCCCGTTCGGCCCCCCGGCCGATGCTCAGCATGGCGATCACGGCCCCCACGCCGAAGATCATGCCGAGCAGAGTGAGCAGGGTTCGCAGTTTGTGGTGGAGGAGCGACTCCACCGATTCCGCGACCTCGAACTTCACCTTCATGACGCCTTGCCCTCCCCGGCCGCCGGACCGGGATTTCCCAAATAGATCTCCTCGCCTTCCGAGAGGCCCTTAGTGATGACCGTCAGCGTGAGGCTCCGGGCCCCCGTCTCGACCGGCCTCTTCCGCGCCCGGGAGCCTTGTTTGACGAGGACGAAGGCCTTGTCCTGATCAAGGAGGAGGGCCTGGTTCGGGACGGCGATGACGTCGAGGAGCCTGGTCACGAAAATGGATGCCTTGACCTGGACCCCGGGCTTCATGAGCCGGGGATCGGTGGCGTCGAGGCTGACTTTCGTCTCGAAATACTTCAGGGGGCTGTCCTCATTGAGCGGCTTGGCGATGGTATCGATTCCGACGACTTTGCCGCCAAACGTCCGCCCGGGCTCAAAGTCAAGGCTCAACGAGGCCGACAGCTTCTCCTTGAGGCCCGAGGCCTCCGATTCGAGGACGAAGATCTTGGCCTCCATGACGCTCAAGTCGGGCAGGGAACCGAGCTTCAGCCCGCTATAGACGGTCATTCCGACATGATACTTCTCCCCATTCCATCGCTTCTCGATGATCCACATGCCGTCGTGCGGGGCCCGGATATCGAGGCTGTTCAGCTGGTCCTGGAACTGTTTGATCTTCACCTCGTGGGTGCGGGCCTTGGCTTGGAGGAGCTGGATCTCCGCCGCGATTCGCTTCTCGAGCTCGGCCCGCCTTTCCTGGAAGTGGCGTTCCCGGAAGTTCTGGTAGTCGAGATCGATGGCGTCTTCGATAATCTTGTTCCGGGGGAAGATCGTCTCGTCGCGGGCGGCATAGACGTCCGCGAGCTCCCGCTGGATCGCGGTGACAGAGATCTCGCCCGCGAGGTCGCTGCGGTCCTTCTCGAGCTGTCTCTGCTTCTGAGCGATCTCGAGGTTGAGCTTGGCCATCTCGGCCTGCTCGGTCCTGAGGAGGTCCTCCAATTCCACGCTGGCCAGCCGGACGACGACGTCTCCGCTCTTGACCATCGTATATTCGGGCGCGATCCAGGCGATCGTCTGGAGCGCGAACCGGCTCTCGGGCGACACGACGATTGCCGTCGACTTGGCCGCCTGCAGCTCGCCGAAGGCCGGGATGACGATTTCGAACGTGCCCTTCCGGATGGTCATGTCGGCAACGCCGGAGCCTCCCGGCCGGCCGCAGGCGGCTGCGAGGATAGCGATCAGGAGGAACGCGCCGGCCCGGCGCATCACGGTCATCGTCCCCTCCCGGTGGTTCCCTCTCGGATGACGACCGAGTCGTTCTCCGAGAGGCCGCTCAGGATTTCGACCATCCCCGACGATCTCGCCCCGATCGTGACCGGCGTCAGCGCCTGGGAGAGGAAGCCCTTTCTCCAGACCATCGGGCCCCGCTCGCCGTAGACGATCGCGGCTTCGGGCACCTGGAGGCTGTTCTTCTTCGAAGAGACGGTGATGTCGACTCCGGCGGCCATCCCGGGTCGCATCAACCCGGGGTCCGATTCCGAGAGGTCGATCACCGCGTCGAAGACGATCGCCGGCTGGCTGTCCGACTTGACCCGGAAAACGCGGCCGAGGGAGCTGATGGTGCCCTTGAAAACCCGTTCCGGGTTGGAATCGAGCCGGACCTCGGCCGGCTGGTCGACCTTGACCCGGCCCGCCTGGACTTCGAGGATCACGGCCTTCATCTGCATCCGGCGCAGGTCCGGCAGTTCAAGGATGGTATCGCCCATCCAGCAGGTGTCGCCGACGGCCTTCTTCTTGCCGTCCCAGTCGGGCCTGTAGACCACGATCCCCGGCTTGGGGGCCGTGACGTTCATCTTTCGGACGTCGCCCTCAAGCCGCGCCACGTCGTCTTTGAGCAGGCGGACCTTCGATTCCTGCACCTGGATCCGGCTCTTCATCCCCGAGATCTGGTTCGCCACGCGTTCGGCCGCGAGCTTCTCCTCGAGGTCGGCCAGCTCGAGGGCCATCTTCCTCTTCTGCAGCTCCATCGGCGCGATCAGGTCTTCCGGGTAGTCGGCCTGCCCGACGGCTTTCTGCTTGTTGACCTTCTCTTCCTCGTATTGAAGCTCGAGGTCTTCCTTGGTCTGCTGCTCCTGCAGTTTCATCCTGTCGAGCTCCTTGATTCCCGTATCGAGCTCCGACTGCTTGAGCTGGAGGCGCTGCATGATCTCGCGGGCGTCAAAGGCCAGGATCATGTCTCCTTCCTTGACCTCCTTCCCCTCGGGCGCCATGAACGAAATCGTGTACTGCCAAACGCGCCACACGGACGGGCAGCCGACGAAGAAGGAGGCCGAGGACTGGAGCTGTCCCGTGGCGTGGACCTTGATGTCGAAAGGAGCCTTGACGACCCTGACGACGCGGGAGCGCCCCGACCGCGAGCAGGCCAGGAGCGAGAGAACGCAGGCGAGCGCCACCGCCGCCGTCGCCGGAAGCCCCGCCCGGCCCGCCATATGCTGCCCGTTATGTTTTCTCATCGGTTTTCGGCTTTCCGGCGTTCCCGGCGCCGGCGGGGATCTGCCCGACCGGAGCGAGCCGCACGCCCGGCTTGAGGGCGGGGTTGTCTCCCGCGCTCAAGGCTACAAAAAACTCATCGTTGTCGACGGCGACGAGCTTAATGGCTTCGCCGCCTTCCGGCCTGACCCAGAAGGACCGGCCGTCGTACGCGGCCATCTCGAGCGGCACGAGCAGGACGTCCTTGCGCTCGGGACCCCGGACCTCGCAGCGGACGCTCATCCCGGCCTTCATGACGTCCAGGTCGAGCTTCCCGATGCCGATGTCGACCCTGAAATAATGCGACTTGCCCCACCGCCGCACGGGCTCCGCGCTCCTCGAGATCTCCCGGATGACGCCCGTGTAGTCTCTGTCCGGGTAGGCGTCGAGATGGAGGTCGACATCCTGCCCGACCTTGATGCGCTGAATCTGGGTCTCGCTGATCCATGCCTGGACAAGGAGAGATTTGAGGTCGGGAATGGTGGCCACGGTGAAAGTGGCGAAAACCGTGTCGCCGACCTGGATCTTCCGGTCGCTGAACTCGTCGACAGCGTAGAGGACGGACCCCTCGGTTTTGGCGAAGAGCGTCAGCTCCTTCAGGGTGTTCTGGAGCCTGCCCCATTGGGCCCCGAGTTCCCGGGCCTCGATGGCCAGAGTCTCGATCTGACTCTGGATTTCGGACAGTTTAACGGTCCTGTTCGTCCGGGCGGCCGCCAGGGCATAGTCGCTCTTTTTTTTCTCGAGCTGCTTGCGGTCGTACTCGTACTTGGACTCAATACCCTCCGGGATAGACGCGTCGAGTGTCTTCTGACGGTCGTCGTTCTCGGCCTTTTTCACTTCGACGTCAAGCTCGAACTTTTGGTTTTCGTAGTCGGCCTTTTTCTGGCTCTTTTCCTCCAGTTTCGCTTTCAACGAGTCCTGAGCCGTCTCGATCGACGAGGCGAGGTCCGCGGTGTCGAACCGCACCACGGGGTCGCCGGGCTTCACGATATCGCCCTCCTTCACCATCCACTTGATCTGGACCCGGTAGCTCTCCGTGATCGGGACCTTGAATTCTTCCGAACGGAGAGCGGTCAGGCTCCCCGTGAGGACGACGACCGGCCGGAAGTCGCCCCGTGTCACGCTCATCTTGTCGGCTCCGGGGCGCGCCGGGCGACCGCTCCGGGGCAGAAGGAAGGCGAGAGACAGCACGAGGATCAGGACGCAGGCCGCGGCCAGGACCGCGACCGCCCGGGCGCGGCGGCCGGGGCGGCGGGCGGCCGCTCTCCCCCGCGTCGATCCGGATTCACGGCTTCCGGGTATCATTGACGATCCTTCCGTCCTTTAGGGTGATGATCCGGCCAGCGTAGGCCGCGATGTCGTTTTCGTGAGTCACCATGACAATTGTCTGGCCCCGACCATGGAGCTCCCGGATCAGGGCCATGATCTCGTGGGCCGTCATGGAGTCCAGGTTTCCGGTCGGCTCGTCGGCCAGGATGATGTCCGGGTCGTTGACCAGGGCCCGGGCGATGGCCACGCGCTGGCACTCCCCGCCGGACAGCTGAGCCGGCCTGTGATCCATTCGCCCGGAGAGGCCGGTGAGCTCGAGCATCCGGGCCGCCTTTTCCAGACCGTCGGACTCGCGGACCTGGGAATACTTCAAGGGAAGGTAGGTGTTCTTGAGCGCCGTATAGCGGGGCAGGAGGTTGAAATTCTGGAACACGAACCCCAGGTGCTTGTTCCTTGTGAAGGAGAGCTCGTCGTCGTTGAGGCGGCTCACTTCCCTCCCGTCGAGGAGGTAGGAGCCTTCCGTCGGCCTGTCCAGGCACCCCAGGATGTTCATCAGGGTCGACTTGCCGGACCCGGAAGGTCCCATTACGGCCACGAATTCGTTCCGCGAGATGTGCAGGTCGATACCGTCCAGGGCGCGGACGGCCGTCTCTCCCATCCGGTAGAACTTCCTGAGGCCGGTCAGTTTCAACATCAGCCGATCCGCAAAACACCCCCCGCTCCGGCCGCAAGCATCGTCCGGTCAGGGCGTTGCTCCGCGATGCCGGTGAAAAAAGCCAAATACGGCGCTTTAGACAAACCCCTTAATTCCACTCAATGCCAATGCATAAATTGTGCCAGCAAGTCGATCCCCGATTCGCCTTATGCCACGACGCCGAGCCAGCCTGGACCCGTAAATCGTGTAAATAAACTTGCGATGTCTCTAACGCCCCAAGCGCCGACAATATTCCCCTTCAATTAAATTATAGGAGAGTACCCGCCCGCGCGCAAGCCTTTTGTCAACGGACGGCTGCGGAAATCTCCCGGATGGCCGCGGACATGTCCACGCGCGTTTCCGGCCCCGCCTCGATCCCGGGCGCCCGGATTGTGTATAATACGGTCTGAGATTTCTGGCCGCGGGGCGCCGCGCCCTAGAGAGGTTTCCCATGGAAAAGAGAAAGAAAGTTGCCCTGGTCGCGCACGACAACCGGAAGCGCGACCTCAAGGAATGGATCGAGTACAATTACCGCACGCTCGTCCGCCACGACCTGGTCTGCACGGGCACGACCGGCCGCCTGGTCGAGGAGACGATCCGCCGGAAGCTCGAGGAGGACGGCATCGCCGGGGAGGAGCTGAAGATCAAGAAGCTCAAATCCGGGCCCCTCGGGGGCGACCTGCAGCTTGGGGGGATGATCGCCGACGGCAGGATCGATTTCGTAATTTTCTTCTGGGATCCGATGGAGCCTTTTCCGCACGATGTCGATGTCAAAGCGCTGCTGAGGGTCGCCGTCCTCTATAACGTCCCCATCGCCTGCAACCGCTCGACCGCCGATTTCATGATCTCCTCTCCCCTGATGAACGTCCCGTACCGGCGCGTTGTCAAGGACTACTCGGATTACCTGAAACGCAAAATCCCGGCCTAGCCTTCGCGGCCCGGGCCGCCGGGCGAAAAGCCCTTCCCTTTTAGCGCGCTCTTGGGTAAAATTATCACATTGCCGATGGAGCGCAGGAAAAGCAGCCTAGGAGAAGGAGCGAAAGCATGATCAAAAGAAACAGCCTTCCGGTGCTCATGGTCTTTGTATTGCTCGTGTTCGCGATGTCGATGCCCGTCGCGGCCCAGGAGCGGCCGCAAGGACCGAGGCCGCAGGAGGCCAGGTCTTCTCCGTCCGCGGGGTTGGCCGCGGCCGTGGAAGAGTCCTCCGTGTCCGAGCACGTAATCCGCATCAAGGGGCAGCTCATCCCCTA
Source organism: uncultured Eubacteriales bacterium (assembly GCA_964551995.1). GTDB lineage: Bacteria > Acidobacteriota > Aminicenantia > Aminicenantales > Saccharicenantaceae > DATKJS01. The sequence goes on along the minus strand of CAZKFD010000010.1, from coordinate 38,070 downwards.
CCGGGCGACGGCGGGGACGACGTTTCTCCGCGACGACAAGGGCGAGCCGACGGGCCTGATGTACGCCGTGGCCTACACCCGCACCGACATCAAGGATCCGAGCGCGCGTCCCGTCGCCTTTTTCTATAACGGCGGGCCCGGGTCGGCGTCGATGTGGCTGCACATGGGGGCCTTCGGCCCGCGCCGCGTGTCCACAATAGACGCCTCGTTCACGCCGCCCGCGCCCTACGCTCTCGTCGACAATTCCGAGAGCCTGATCGACAAGACGGACATGGTCTTCATCGACGCCATGGGCACGGGATACAGCCATGCGGTGGGCAAGGCCCAGGACAAGGACTTCTACGGCATCGACGAGGACGTCGACGCCTTCGCCCAGTTCATCCACACCTTCCTGAGCCGGAACGACCGCTGGAACTCGCCCAAGTTCCTCGTGGGCGAGAGCTACGGGACCTTCCGCTCGGCCGCCTTGGGCAACGCCCTCCAGTCCCGCGAGGGGATCCATCTCAACGGCATCGTCCTCATCTCGACCGTTCTCGACATGTCCACGATCACGTTCGGCACCGGCGATGACCGCTGCTATGTCTTCTACCTTCCGAGCTATGCCGCCGTGGCCTGGTATCACCAGGCGCTGAAGAACCGGCCGGCGGACCTCGAATCCTTCCTGGCCGAGGTGCGGCGCTACGCCCAGGGCGAATACGCCACCGCCCTGTTCAAGGGCGCGGCCCTCCCGGCCGCGGAAAAGCAGGCCGTGGCCGACAAGCTCGCCGAGTTCACGGGCCTCGGCCCGGACTACTGGCTCAAGGCCGACCTGCGAGTGAACCTGGCCCAGTTCAACGTCGAGCTCGAGCGCAGCCGCGGGCTGACCACGGGCCGGATCGACGCCCGGTTCACGGGCTACACCCGCGACCTCCTGTCCGAATACGCCCAGGGCGACCCGGAGGGTCCGGCCGTGGGCGGCGCCTTCACGGCCATGCTCAACACCTACAATCACGAAGAGCTGAAATTCGGGCAGGACAAGGTCTACAAGCCCTCGAGTGGCGGCGCTTACGAGTGGAACTGGCGGCGGCGGCCCATGATGGGCGGCTTTCCCGGCGCTCCCGCCGCGCGGGGCGGCGGCTTCTTCCCGGGCGCGCCCAACGTCGAGTCCGACCTTGCCCAGGCGATGATCACCAACCCGCGCCTTCTCGTCCAGGTCGAGAACGGGTATTACGACATGGCGACGCCGTTCTTCGCCACCGAGTTCACCATGAGCCACCTCGGCTTGCCCCCCGAGCTCCAGGACCACATCCGGCTCGACTATTATCGCGCCGGCCACATGATGTACCTGCACGACGAAAGCCGGGTGAAGCTCCACGACAACGTCGCCGCCTTCATCGACCAGGCCACGAAGAGGTAGCCTGATCCGGACGGACCCCGGTCGCCGGTGATCTCCCGGCGCGACGCGTTTTTCTGCCGGGGCTTGCGGAAGGTCAGGCCCTAAAGGCCTCCGCCCGCGGGATCCCGGACACAGACCTCTGCCAGGCCCGGCGGCCGAAGGTCTGCGGGCGCGAAGACGCGGGTCACGGGCGGCCCGTCATCCCGGTCCGGCGCGTTCCGGGAGGGCCCGTGTCGAGCCCTTCCAGGCATTCTTGACAGGCGGCCCCCGGCTTTGCTATCGTTTGTCGCCGAAAAGCGTTCATGCTTCGGCCAGGGGCGTGACGGATGAAGAACGAGGCCTCCGCGGCCGCTTCGTTGAAGGAAAGGCTCTTCTCTCTCGATCTCTTCCGCGGCCTCACTATGTTTCTCCTGATCGGGGAAAGCACGCTTCTGTACGAACACCTGCGTGATCCGGCCCTGAGAGGGACGATTCTGCATGCGATCGGGGTACAGCTCGACCATCATCCCTGGAACGGGCTCCATTTCTGGGACCTCGTCCAGCCGTTCTTCATGTTCATCGTCGGCGTCGCGCTGGCGCTCTCCACGGCGAAGCGCGAGGCGCGGGGCGAAAGCCGCGGCCGGATAACCCGCCATGCCGTCCGGCGGGCTCTGGTCCTCCTCCTCATGGGCTGGGCCCTCTACTGCATCGAGCCCGGACGGATCACCTTCCGCTTCCAGAACGTCCTGGCCCAACTGTCCGTGACATACATTATCGCCTACTTCATGATGAAGCGGCCGGCCCGCGAGCAGATCGCCATGAGCTTCGGTCTGATCCTTCTCACGGAGATCCTCTACCGCGTCTTCTGGATCCCCGGCTACAATCAGCCTTTTGTCCCGGACCACAACTTCGGTTCCTGGTTGGACATGATGATCTCCGGCGAGCTTTCGGCGGGGCACTGGGTCTCGTTCAACGCCATCCCCACGACGGCCCACACGATCTGGGGCGTTGTGGCCGGGCAATGGCTGATGAGCGCGCGTCCGGCCGGAAAAAAGCTCCGGGTCCTCGTGCTAGCCGGGCTCCTCGGAGTGACGGCCGGGTTCGCCCTGACCCGGGTCTCGCCGATGATCAAGCGCATCTGCACGAGCTCTTTCGTCGCGGCCAGTGGCGGTTTCTGCCTACTGGCGCTCGCGCTCTGCTACTGGCTCGTCGACGTCAAAAAGATGCGGCGGGGCGCCGTCTTTTTCAACATCGTCGGCATGAATTCGCTGTTCATCTACATTATCAGCGAGACCAACGCGACGGAGTGGCTGGCGCGCCTCGCCCGGCCGTTCACGCAGGCCGCTTTCGGCTGGACGGGAAATCTGGGGGCTGAAATCGCCACCAGTCTTGCGGCCTGGGCGTTGCTCTGGTCGATGTGCTATTGGCTCTACCGGCGCAGGATCCTCATCAAAATCTGAAGCCACCGCGGCAGGGCTTGCGGAAGGTCAGGCTGTAAAGGTCTCCGCCCGCTAGGTCCCGGGCCCGGCGACGGCTGGCTGAGGGCGAGGAGCGCCGCTCCGAGCAGTGCCGTCACCCCGGCGGCGCGCGCCGGGGGCCAGACGCAAGTCCCGCCCGGCGCTTCCCCCGGCCGTTTTCCTATGGCTTTCCGCTTCCGAGGTTTGAGCATTTGCGCCTCGCTGTATCGGCAGATGAGCTTGATCGGGCCTACGGGGTTGAATTTCTGGCCCGGCGGCCCGGTCGTATCCTTTCTTTCAGCAGAGACATGGCGAATTTTCCATAGATCTCCTCGAAGGACCTGGAGAATTCCTCCTGGAGTCTTTTTCTGTCGACGCGGTAGTGCCTGGCCCACTTGTCCTTCAGGATCTCGAAGAACACGAACGGCGTGAGGCCGAAGAAAAACGCCGGAGTCCGGATTTCTCCCCACTTCTCCGGAGCGAGCCCCAGCTTCTGGGCGAACCGCACGCTGCTCTCATAGATCTTGTCGAACGCCTGAAAGATGTCGGCCTGCCGTTCGTCGTTCTTGATGGACTCCATGACCAGGATGCCGAAGATGAGCCTCCGCCGGCTGGCGATATCCAGGATGCGGCGCATCTGATCGAAAAAGGCCCTCTCATTCGTGACCGGGGCCTTGAAAATCTGCTCCTTCGTGGCGACGATCTCCCGGATCAGCCGGTCGATGATCTCCAGGAGCAGGTCCCTTTTGCCCTCGAAATAATAATAGATGAGCGCCTTGTTCAGGCCGGCCTCCGCGGCGATCTCGTCGACCCGCGCCCCGTCGTAGCCCCTTTTTGAAAACACCTTCTCCGCGGCGTCGAGGATCCGCTCGCGGGACAGGGCGGAGCCGTCCGCGCGGCCCGGGGCGTGGCGCCGGCCGGTTCTCCCGCGAATCGAACATCCGCCTCTTTTATGCCGCATTTTAACTATCCATTTAGTTAAATATAATCGGCCAGTGGGCAAAAGTCAAGAAAAAAATGTCCGCGTCTGAAAAAACCGAACGTATCATTTCCGGACACATATCGTTGTGCTCCCGTGATGCGCAGAGCTCGGGAGGGGATACACAATCTCCCCTGAGTTCATCTTAAAAGGTGATTCCCCCCCTGGAAAGGGCCTTTATGATGGGCCGGTGATGAAAAAAGCGAGGCATCCGACAAAGGCTGAAGGATCCTCGCGGTCTAAAGTTTCGAAGGAGTTTTGAAAATGACCAGAATTCTCCGCAAGGAAAGCACAAAGGCTCTTTGGCTTGGGGTCCTGGCCCTGTCCGCTGCTCTCGCGCTCGGCTCGTGCAGCTCGACCGGCACCAGCGCGAGCTCGGGCAGCTCCGAAGGGACGGTAAACGTCAGCCTCACGGACGCCGCCGCCTACGGGTACGACAACGTCTGGATCACCGTGAAATCGCTCTGGTTCCACACGAGCGATACGGCAGGGCCCGGGGATCCGGCCTGGCTGAAATACGATGTCACCCCTTACACGGTGGACCTGCTGACGCTGTGCAACGGCGTCGTCAGCTCCGCGATCTGGGACAACATCAAGCTCCCGGTCGGCACCTACAAGCAGATCCGCATCCTGCTGGCGGGGACGGCCGCCCAGCTGACGGCCTCCGCCACCACCCAGGGCCTCAACTACAACAATGAGGTCGTGGACGCCTCCGGCGCACATCCGCTCTGGGTCCCGGACTATTCCCACGGCATCCGGCTGGCCGGGACGTTCCAGGTGACGACGTCTTCGACGCTGAACCTGGCCATCGATTTTGACGCCGGCGACGACATCGTCGATATCACGCGGAACGGCGTCACGGAATATTTCCTCAAGCCGAGGCTGGCCTACTTCGACCTCGATAACGCGGGGGCGATTGTCGGGACGATCGACGCCACTGCCGCGGGCAACAATGCGACCGCGGAATTCGTCTTCAAGGCCGAGGTGCCGAACAGCGACATGACGCCCTCCCAATACCACGTCGTCAAGAGGGCCACGGTCTACGACACGACCAACAACCAGTTCGTCCTCTATCCCCTGGCGCCAGGAACCTATGACATCATCATGCGCGGAATCGGGTACGAAACCGTCATCCTCAAGGGCGTGTCGGTGACGAAGGGAACGACGCCTTCCTCGGGGGCCACCGTCATCCCGACGATCACCATGACTCCGGGGAACGACTACGCGGTGACGGCCGACGACGGCGTGCTGACTCCGACCGGGTCGTGGATCAATTTCTACCAGACCCTGCCCTTGGCGGGCGAGCTCCCCTACGAAATCCGGACCCGGGACCTGAATCCGCTCACCGGCGGCATCAAGAGTTTCAAGTTGTCCTCAAGCCCGCTCCTCGCCGGGACGTACGTCGACGGGTCGACCGTTCCGACGCTGACCCAGTATACGCCGGTTGAAGGCGGCGTCGCGGGAGGGTTCCAGGCCGTGCAGAACGCCACGCTCTACAACCGCGGCAATGCGGTCATCGTGACCCCGACGTCGAACACCGACCTGGCCCAGGCGGGCTTCGCGGCCATGACCGTGAGCACGCCTTCGGCCAACAGCGTCTCCGGGAACATCGTCGTCCCCTCGGAGCTGCAGAACAAGATGGACAGCGGCAAGCTTTTCGTGGTCTACGGCGGCATGATCCTGAACACGATCGACGTCGGGCCGCAGATGGCGACGGGCGGCGCCTATATCATGTCTAACCTGCCCGGCGGAGCCGCCTATACCATTTACGGCGTCGACGCCATCGGCTGGTCCACGACGACATCCGTCCTCGCCGTGGGCGTCCCCGCCATCGCCGACCTCAGCGCGGGCGATGCCACCGGAGTCGACCTCAGCATGCTGTAAGGCTCATAGGAGCGCTAGCGAAAACAGGTGATTTCATCGGGCCGCCGGGCGGGAAACGCCCGGCGGTCCTTTTTTGCCTGGGCAACCCCCATCTTCAGCGAGAAGCTCCCCTGGGATCCGGTCTTTATCACGCCCCTTGAAGCTCCCTCCGCACGGGTGATACATTGGCCGGTGGCAGGGTTCGCAAGGAGATCGATCCATGAAATTGAAGGGCAGGATCGCGATCGTCACGGGCGGGGGACGCGGGATCGGGAGGGCTATAGCGGAAGCGTTCGCCGGCGAAGGCGCCAAAGTCTTCGTCACCGCCGCCCGGCGGAAACAGGAAATCGAAGACGTGGCGACTCGTATCGGCGGCGTCGCGGTTCAGGCGGACGTCGCGGACGAGGGAGATGTCCGGAGGCTCGTCAATTCGGTCGTTTCGGACTTCGGCGGAATCGACATCCTCGTGAACAACGCCGCTCGGGGGATGAGGTTCATCAACGAACGCTTCTTGACGGAGCCGAGGCCCTTCTGGGAGGCCGACCCCGCCGCCTGGCGGATGGTCATCGACACCAACGTGAACGGGGTATTTCTGATGACGCGCGCCGTCTTTCCTCATATGATCCGGCGCGGCCGCGGCCGGGTCATCAACATCTCCATCAACTCCGAGACCATGAAACGCAGGGGTTTCTCGCCCTACGGACCGTCCAAGGCGGCCCTGGAATCGATGAGCCTCATTTGGGCCCGGGAATTGGAGGGCACAGGCGTCACATTGAACATCCTGCTCCCCGGCGGGGCGACGAACACGGGAATGATCCCGGAGAGCTTCCCCGCATCCCGTAGGAGGGACCTGATCGACCCGGCCGTGATGGGGCCGCCGACCGTCCATCTCGCCTCGGACGAGGCCGAGGGCGTCAACGGGCAGCGAATCGTGGCCATCGAATGGGGAAAATAGGCCCGGAATCCTTGCATTCCGCGTTGTCCCCGAATACAATGAGGCGTGCCGTTGGCCGCAGATGGACCGCGCGACAGCATCGCCTAAAGAAGCCGGAGAAAAAGAGAGCCTGCTCTGGGCGCTGGGCGAGCGTGTCAAGGAGCTGACCGCCCTCCATGGCGTGGCCCGCCTTCTCCAGGACGGAAAGAAAGCCGCCGCGTCGGTCCTGGCAGAAACCTGCGCTCTTCTCCCCCCGGCCTGGCAGTACCCGGAAATCACGGCGGCAAGAATCAGCGTCGGGAGGATCGAGGCCGCCACGCCCAATTTCCGTCGGACGGAGTGGAGACAATCCGCGTCCTTTCCGGCGGGCGGGGCCGTGGCGGGCCGGATTGACGTCGTTTATCTCGAAGAGAAGCCCGAATCCTTTGAAGGTCCGTTCCTCAGGGAAGAGCGGTCCCTGATCCAGTCGGTGGCCCAGATGCTGGCATCCTACTTCGAACGCCGGGCCGCCGAGGAAAAGCTCCGGGAGTCCTACGTCCACTTGGAGCAACAGGTCCGAGAGCGGACGGCGGACCTCGAGCGCGCCAACCAGGCCCTGCGCGACGAGAACGCGGAGCGCCGGCGGGCCGAAGAGGAACTCCGACGATCTCAGGCCCGGCTTCGCCGGCTGACCTCCGAGCTGGCCCTGGCGGGTGAGCGGGAGCGGCGGGCCATCGCCTCCGACCTCCATGACCATATCGGGCAAGCCTTGGCTGTTGTCAGGTCGCGGCTCTGGGAGATGCGCGGGAATGCGGTTTTCAGCGGGATGGAGCAGAGCCTCGAAGAAACGCTCACCCTCTTGGACCAGACGATTCAGAGCACCCGGACTCTGACATTCGAGATCAGCCCGCCCGTTCTCTACGACCTGGGCCTGGAGGCGGCCCTGCAATGGCTCTGCCAGCAGTTTCGAAATAAGCACGGTCTTCCGGCGACCCTGACATCCGAATGGGCCGGCCCTGCCCCTCCTCAGGACATCCAGATCACCGTGTTCCGCTCTGTCCAGGAGCTTCTCTTAAACGCCGCCAAGCACGCCCGCGCCTCCTCGGTCAGCGTCCGCCTGGCGGTCGCGAACGGCATGCTCCGGGTCGAGGTCCGGGACGACGGCCAGGGCTTCGACATGTCCCGGGAGGAGGCCGCGGCCGTCGACAGCGAGAAGTTCGGGCTCGCCAGCATCCGGGAAAGGCTCAAGGCCCAGGGCGGAGCCATGGAGGTCCGGTCGTCGCCCGGCTGCGGAGCCTCGGTGGTCCTCCTCGCACCCCTGGCCGGAAGTGCCCGCCCCGAGGGAGAGTCCTGATGGTCCGCATCCTGCTGGCGGACGACCACAAGATCATCGCAGAGGGCCTGCGCAGCCTCCTCGAAAAAAACCCCGGCTTCGCCGTGGTCGGGCATGCGTCGGACGGGAGAGCCGCCGTGCGGTCAGCCGCGGAGCTCTCGCCCGATCTCGTCATCATGGACATTTCCATGCCGGTCCTCAACGGGTTCGAGGCCACCAGGCAGATCCTAGAAGCCAATCCCCGCACGAAGGTCATCGCCCTGTCCATGCACAAGGACGGACGCTATATCGCGGCCGCCCTCAAGAGCGGCGCCGCAGGCTACCTCGTCAAGGAATCCGCATTCGAAGAGCTGGCCGCCGCCATCCATGCCGTCATGAAGGGACAGAGTTACCTGAGCGTGTCGATCGCCGACACCGTCATCAAGGACTATATCCGGCACCTGGAGAAACAGGGGTCTGGGGCGTTCTCCGTCCTGACCCCCCGCGAGCGGGAGGTCCTCCAGTCCCTGGCGGAAGGCCTGTCCACAAAGGAGATCGCCGCGCGCCTGAAGGTCAGTGTGAAGACCGTGGAGACCTACCGCGGCCAGGTCATGGACAAGCTCAACATCCGGAGCGTGGCCGAGCTCACGAAATACGCCATCCGAGAAGGCATCACATCTCTGTAGCCTCCCGCCGGGCTGCGCTCCGCGCATCAGGTTTTTCGAAGGCCGAACCTCCGGTTTCCCCGATTGAACTCGGACGGCCGCTAATATATTCATCTCTCTAAATATAGCCGTCAGGCCCCTATTTCCGAGGAGGTGACCATGGTCTTCGACACCGGCAACACGGGATTCATGCTCGTCGCCACCAGCCTCGTGATGCTGATGACGCCCGGCTTGGCTTTCTTCTACGGCGGGCTCGTGGGCCGCAAGAACGTTCTGGCCATCATGATCCAGAGTTTTCTGTCCATGGGCTGGACATCCGTCATCTGGTTTGTCTGCGGCTACTCGCTGTGCTTTTCCGGCGATGTCGGGGGCATCATCGGAAACCTCAAGATGGCCTTCCTGCACGGCGTGACGCCTCAAACGGTTTTTCTGCCGACGAACAACATCCCGCTGTTTGTCTTCATCGCCTATCAGATGATGTTCGCGATCATCACCCCCGCTCTGATCACGGGCGCCTTCACGAACCGCGTCCGGTTCACGGCCTACATGATATTCCTGACCGTCTGGCTCCTGTTCGTCTATTTCCCGGCCGTGCACATGATCTGGGGCGGCGGATTGCTGCACCGTTGGGGCGTTTTGGATTTCGCCGGCGGCATCGTCGTCCACGCCATCGCGGGCATGGCGGCGCTGGCCTCGGTTTTCTTCGTCGGCAAGCGGAAAATCCTCGAGAAAGGCCCCCACAGCATTCCCCTCGTGGCCCTGGGCACCGGACTGCTGTGGTTCGGGTGGTACGGATTCAACGCGGGGAGCGAGCTCCGCGTGGACCATATCACGGCCATCGCCTTCCTGAACACGGACACGGCGGCCTCCTTCGCCGCCGTCACGTGGCTGTTCATGGCCTGGATCTTCGAAAAGAAGCCGAAATTCCTGGGGCTTCTCACCGGTTCCATCGCCGGACTGGCCACCATCACGCCCTGCGCCGGATACGTCACCGTTCCCGTTGCCGTGCTGGTCGGAATCGTCTCCGGGATCGTGTGCTACGGGGCCATTTCGCTGAAAAACAGGTTGGGGTGGGATGACGCGCTGGATGTCTGGGGGGTGCACGGCGTCGGGGGGACGCTGGGCATCCTGATGCTGGGGCTCTTCGCGACCACGATGGTCAATGCCGGCGGCGCCATGGGCCTGATCCACGGCGGCACGTCCTTCTTTTTCAAACAGGTGGTCTCCGTGTTCGCTTTCGACGCCTATGCCTTCGTCTTCACCTACCTGGCCCTGATGCTCATCAACAAGATAACGCCGGTGAAGGTCACCGCCGAAGAGGAGAGCCTGGGTCTGGACACAGTCCTCCACGGCGAGGAAGCCTACATTCCGGATTGAGGCCGGATCGAGAGGCAGGAATTTTCGAGTTCGTTTTGGGGCAACATCGACGTCGACGAGAAGGCGACGCAGTGCTTCGTCGCCGACAGGCCCGGCCAGAAGAGCTGCAAAGGGACCAGGCAGACTCTCAACGATCAACATGAATTCGGAAAATAGGGCCTGACGGCGCCGAAGCCATTCTGGGAGGTTGACCCAGGCGCCTGGCGGAAGGTCATCGGCATGAGCGCGAAGGGGTCTTCCTGAGGGACGCGCGCCGTCGTCCCTCACATGATCCGTCGCGGCCGGATCATCAATTCTACTAAAATTTAACAAGAAGCGCCATGTTGATCCGGCTCTCCGTTTTTCGAAGATCCGGGCTCCAGCCTTCCACGATGGAGCCCGGGGCGCCCTGGTTGCCGCCTGGAGGGGTGATTCCGCCTGGACCCGCGAAATAGGGCACGCTCGCCCCGCGGCGGTTGAACTCGCCCCGGAAGGTCAGCCACTGGTTGGGCATGTAATCAAAGGTGATCGTGCCGTCCCACGCCTTAAACGGGTCGCCTGGATTTGTCGTGAAATAGGGCGTGCCTGATGCCGCCGTGGCCCCGTTGATGGGCGGCAGGAGCACGAGGTAACGCCCCGGATTGTCGATGGCACCGCCGCCGATCGTCAGGGCATATCGGTCTTTGGCAAACCAGAGGCGGTTATAAAACATGAATCCGATGAAATACTGCTTCGGCGTGTTGGACCCGTTCCCCAGTCCGCTGACTCCCCCGCCACTCTCAGTGCCCAGGTCGAAAGTGAACGAGAAGGCCGCCTTGCTCAAGAAGCCCAGAGGACGCTCGTGGTACTTCACTTCGATGCTATTGTCGGAGTGCCTTCGCACGCGGTGCGCGTTGCCGAGAGTGTCGAGTCCCGTAATGTAGTCGTTTGAAATGACCGTGAGGCTGCCGCTCGGGCGCCAGGAGAGCGAAACGCCAACGCCCGGTGACGAGTTGTACATGCCGTACGACTGCCAGCCGTTGATCAGCCAGACTTCCAGCTTCAGCCTGTCGGAAGGGAATATCTGAAGGCGCAGGCCGTTGAAAAACCATGGCGTGTTGGCGGAAACATAGGAGGGTTGATAGGCCCAATTATCGAAGTTGTAATAGCTGAAGAGACCGATATAGGACATGAAAATTCCCGCATCGATATTGATGCCGTTCATGGCGTCGAAGTGATAGCCCCCATAGGCTTCCGAGATATAACGATAGGCTGTAGCCAGGTCCCATTGCCCACGGGAAGGGCTCGCGTCGTTCCGAGGCGTCATCGTCGAATACAGCCCGAATTGAGTCATGAACCTCCCGCGCACATTGTCCCAGTGGAAATCGCCGCCAACGCCCAATTGCTGCACCTGAATCTCGTTCGTCCGGCCCATTTCGCAGGACCCGACCAGCGTGTGGTCTTCGGGATGGTTGAAATCGTAGACATAATTCGCATCGAGACGGAACTCGCCGGTGAAGTACTTCGTGTTGAGAATCGAATCTTTCTGGCGGCTGTTCCCGTTCAGCCAGGTGAAGTCAGCAAAAGCGAAAGGCTCCGCCGCCTCCCTTTTCGCGGCAAGCGCCGTTTCTCCTGGTGATACGGCCGGTTTCTGGTCCTGAGCGATTCCGGGCAGAGCCAGAAGAGCGCTGAGGACGGCAGAGATGATGATACGCATCGGACCTCCTTTCGGGGAAGAGAACTTTCCGTATAAAAAGCCCCCTGTTGATAGACGGGCTTCAATGAAGCCCATCGAGAATATGATCGACTTTCGGGCAATACCACGTGATTCGCGGGCGACCCGCACCCGGTCTGCGCAGCATCTGCGATGTGCCGTTGTTAAACTGATGGCCTCCGATTCGGTCATCCGACAAGACCGGGGACTGAGAAGCCGGTCTCAACGGCTTCCCCACTGCTCTCCTCCGTTTTCGACGTTCGGCGGTGCGCTTTGAAGAGAAGGCAAAAGCCAGAAATTCACGGGACTGGCCCTCATTTCCGCGCTTCTCTTCTCCCATTCCTCCCTCGCGATCGGCATGACCGGACCGAGCTTCTTTCTGGCCAGGTCCCTGTTCAGGGCGGCCAATCCCCTGGAGGGCCAGCCGTCGAATGCGTTCGCGACGCCGCCCCGCTCGCGCGCGAGCTCGCGGCAGGAAACAGAAAGACGGCGAGCCCTGCCACAGGACTGTGCGTCAGGCTTCGCCTTCAGTCAGAAAATCGGTTTTGAGCGGGGACTCTGGGGCGGTTATCGGGACCTCCGGCGCCGGCCCGGGATACCTGTTCTCCGGCTATCTCTTGGCGTTGGCCGCTTCTGCCGCCAATTTGATTTCCGTATAGGCCTGGTCGAGAAGCGCCTTGGCTTTGGCGGCATGACCACCCATGTCGAATTCGTTCGCCACTTGCGCCGCGGACACGCGCGCGATCGCCTTCTCGATGAACGTCTGCGCCGCCGCCAGGTTCGGGTGCCGCACGCGGCTGACATCCGTGGCATAGACCATGATGCTGAGGACGAGAATCGCCGTGATAACGACGCCCACAAGAACTTTTCGCAGGCATGAGGTCTTCATGTTCCCTCCTTGCATGTCAGCACGTATCTTGATTAAAACGCATCCCTTTGTCAAGGGCGGCCCCGCCGCACGTCACGAGACGGGCTCGCATCGGCCACGGGCATTCGAGGTACTCGACGCCAACCATCCCGGATCACTTCGCAGCGCTCGGGGCCAGCTCTTTCTTCCGGTACTCGTCGATATAGATCGTCATCGGCACGGAGGCCCTGTCCCGATAGAGCCCCATCTTGAAGAAGAACAGCCCGGCGGGCGGAAAACCGAAGGCCTCGGAATAGGCCGTAGCCCCGGCATAATCGACGATCCGGCGGCCGTCTAGCCAGGCTTGGATGCGCCCCTGGTCGCCCCGCGAGAACCGGATCAGGAACCTGAAATCCAGCCACCTTCCCCGAATCTCATCCCGCGTGCTGAAAAGCGTCCGGGCCTTGTCCCCACTGTGCAGCGTCACACGCAACCGGCCACCCTGATAGCGCAGCGCGACCACGGGATTGTCCTGGCTGCACCGCCCGGACGGACAGTATTGCTTCCACTGGGCAATCACCAGCCGGGTCGGCACGGCCGGAAAATCCGCGGGCAGGAACAGGCTGAACGAATACTCGTAGGCCGGACCCTCGTGTGACGTGAGGGGCCGCGCCTCCATCAGCTCCGCCCTCTCAAGCTCCGAGCCCTTCTCATCCGGGAGCTGGTCGCCGGGATGAAGCGTGATCTCAACGGCACGCCTCCCCGCCCGGACGACGCGGGATTGGATCGTCACCGTGCCGGGCAGCGACCGCTCGGTGCTCCAGACGTGGCTCAGCGCCGGCGATTCGAAACCGTCGGAAACATCGATGGGCCGGCGGAAGGCGAACGGGCCTCCGAGCAATGTCAGGAGACACACGGGCACGAGAGCGAGGACCGGGGACGTCGACGACACTTTCCGGCCTTGGCCCGCCGGCGTGGGCGTCGCGCGGGTTCTCATGCCGCCAGGCTCACTTCTCCCGGATGAATTCCGTCACCATGGGCACCCCGGGTTTCCGGGTTCCGGCAGAAGATGAAATCGCAGACCTCTCCCCGCTGCGGTCATCCATTTTGCTTCCGCGCCGGAATTCCGCTTGACGTTCCGATCATCCCGGGACCCAGCGGGATCATGCTGTCCCTTTGCTAGGCTCCGGCGCGTCGGGCTTCCGCGCGACGAACAGCTGGAAGGACGAAAAGCTCCAGAAGCGGCGCTCCGCCTCGACCGAAAGCGAGGCCTCTTCGATGAGCTGGCGCACGGCCCGCGGCGGCAGAAAGTTCGACCGGCCGCCCCTGATGACGAGGGGGCGCAGGATGGAAAGGAACGGCATCCGGATGTCCGCAAGGACAAAAAGCCCGCCTGGCCTCAGCACTCGCGCGGCCTCCCGAATCCCGCCGGACTGGTCTCCCCAATGATGAAAGGACACGGTGCTGAAGACCGCGTCGAAAGAGGCATCCTCTAGGGGCAGGCGCGACGAGTCCCCCCGCTCAAAGCTGAACCGGACCTCTCCGTCATGCTTGTGGCGCGCCTCGGCGATCATGCCTTCCGAGGCGTCGATCCCGATAAGCCTAGCCCCGGTCCAACGGCGGCCGGCCGCCTCCAGCAGACGCCCGGTTCCGCAGCCGATATCGAGAATGTCCCCGGGGACGGCGCCGAAGGCCTCGAAGGCGCCCAGGACGGCCTCATGGACCGGCCCGAACACGAGCTTCTGATGGATGCTCCGGTCGTAGCGGGGCGCCCAGCGATCGAAGTGCCCCTCTCGCCTCTTCGGGCTCATACCGCGCATCATAGCACCCGCCCCGGGAGCGGTCAAATAAGGGCTGGCAAGCCAGCCCCCTGACTGCTTCCGTAACCGCATTATTACGATCCGAATGAGCCATGGACAGATGAGCGGTCGCCGGGGGGCAGGGGGCTTCCGAGCTAACGGCCGGCTGCCGGGCGCGCGGCTGGCTCCTCCAGGATGATCCGCATCGCGCCGAAATCGAAGGTGACCGCGTAGGGCCTGAGGAACCCGTGGGAGATGAGGCCGCCGATGTGGAATCCAAACGCGTCCTCGATTGTAAGGGGGCCGCTGTACAGGCCGCGGACGTTAGTCACGCGAATGCCGCCGAAAGACAGCTCATCGACGATAAAGGGGAACACCTGAACTTTTCCTCCCCCTCCGATCCCTTCGCCGGCGGGCTTTTCGGGGAGTTTGATGCCCGCCTCACGGATCGTCGACTCCGGACAGGTGAAACCGCTGCCGGCCAGTCCCGTATCCACGAAAAACAGAAGCGGACGGCCGTTGTTCACGCTCCCCCACCCGACCATGTAATGATCCCCGGCCATCCAGAAGGGCACGGTCGTGCATTTTCCCGCTTGGACGTCCTTTTCGAGGGCCGCCTCGCCGACGGGACTTCGCCGCCTCAGGACAAGCCGGCCCCCGGGATAGTCGAGGGTGGGCAGGAAATGATAAAGAAGCACGGTCCCGATGATTCCGTCGACCTGAAGACCGCCGAAGACGGGCCCGGAGAACCGCCGGACGGGCATGATTGCGACCGGCATGTCCCGAACCGTGAAATCGCCGAGGGCGAGCTCCTCCGCACGCCCGAGCTCAAAACCCGACCGCTTCCCGCCGGCGAACGTGCCCGTCTCGGAACCGAAAACGGGCAGGCGTGCCTCCCCGGCGACCGCCGTATCGACGATCAACTCGCCCGCGCCCGTGTCGATGAAGAAGTTCATCTTTTTCCCGCCGTTGAGCCGGACCTCGACTACGGGCAGCGGGTCCGTCACGATGAACTTCAGGGATGAGACTGCGGAGGGACCTTCGATCCGGTAGGGCGAGAGGCCTCGGAAGCTTTCCATCTGGGCGGCCTTGGCCTCTTGACCGATCGCCTTGAAAAACGGCACCGCCTTTTCGAAATCGTCGGCCTGCGGAACCTTCAGATAGGCCTTTTCGGCCTCGGCGAACCGGCCGGCCTCGAAGAGCGAGTCGGCGCTGATCAGGTCTTGCTGCCCGCGCGCGGGCTGAAGGCCGGCCAGAACGAAGCACAACGAAAGACAGGCGGCCGTCCTGGCGATTCCGAGCGGAGAATTCATGGGCTTGGCTCCTTGACCGTTTCCGATTGCGGCCCCGGCGTGTCGATGGCGCACCGAGAGGCCGCATCGATACCGAACGGATGCGTCATGGCGACATCGGGTCCATTATAGCGGCGGGAGCCGATCAGAAAAAGCGGTTTCGGACGGTTCGGAGGGCTTTGGGCCCCGTCCGCAATCCTCCGACCGGGG
The DNA here is from genome assembly GCA_964551995.1 of uncultured Eubacteriales bacterium. Classification (GTDB taxonomy): domain Bacteria; phylum Acidobacteriota; class Aminicenantia; order Aminicenantales; family Saccharicenantaceae; genus DATKJS01. The sequence goes on along the minus strand of CAZKFD010000010.1, from coordinate 22,330 downwards.
GAAAAGGCCGCGTTCTTGACAGGGCTCCAGCCCGGACATATCATCATCGGATGATAAGGGTCGTCCTCGTCCTTCGACATCTCCCTCTGTAAGGAGTTCTCATGAAACAAATCACGGCTATCTCTTCGATCGTGCTGTTTGTCGTCCTGTCCTGGTGCGGACTGTGCTTCGCCCAGGTGGACGGTTCCATCACGCCGGACATGCTGAAGAAGATACAGCAGTCGCTCAAGCTCGATCCTCCCACACGGGCGATCATCAACGCAGTCGCCGCGACGAGCGTGAGGAGCATCGCTCTCGATCACAGAGTCGTCTCATCGTCGGACACCTATTTTTCCCACACGATCAAGACCGACGGCATCACGGACCAGAAGAACAGCGGCCGCTGCTGGCTCTTCGCGGGCCTCAACATCCTGCGCCCCGTGGCCAGGGCTTCGATGAATAAGAAAGATTTCGAGTTTTCGGAGAATTACCTCTTCTTCTACGACAAGCTGGAAAAGGCGAACCTCTTCCTCGAAGCCGTCATCCGCACGCGCGAAAAATCCCTGGAGGACCGGGACGTCGATTGGCTGTTGAAAAACTCCTTTCCAGACGGGGGCCAGTGGAACATGGTCGTCGCCCTCGTTCAGAAATACGGCGCCGTGCCCTCCGAGGTGATGCCGGAAACCGAGAGCAGCGACAACACGGGCTTCATGAACGCGATCATCGCCAAGAAGCTCCACCAGGACGCGGCGGCGCTGCGCGCGATGCGCAACGCGAGCGAGGAGAAACTCCGCCAGGTGAAGACGGAGATGCTGGCCGACGTGTACCGCATGCTCGCCATTCACCTCGGGGTCCCTCCCGCGACCTTCGAATGGCGTTACGAAGACAAGGACGGCAAGCTGACCGCGCCTGTCACCTACACGCCGGAGGAATTCTACCGGAAGTTCATCAACATCAATCTCGGCGATTACGTCTGCCTCTACAGCGTCCCCACACACGAGTTCAACAAGCTCTACCAGATCCAATACGACCGCGATTTCTTTGACCAGCCCAATATGACCTTCGCCAATATCCCGATCGACCGCATGAAGGAATTCACACTGAAGTCGGTCCTGGCCAACGACCCGGTCTGGTTCGGTTGCGATGTCGGCAAAGAGACCGACACCAAGACCGGGGTAATGAGGATCGGCGTTTATGATTACGAATCGATCTACGGCGTCCCGCTGGGCATGTCGAAGGCGGACCGCGTCGCATACCAGGAGAGCGTCCCCTCGCACGCCATGGTCTTCATCGGCGTCGACCTCGCGGGCAGCAAGCCGCAGAAATGGCTTGTCGAGAACAGCTGGGGGACGAAGGCGGGCAAGGAGGGGACGTTCGTCATGTACGACAAATGGTATGACGAGTACATGTTTGCCGTCGTCCTCAACAAGAAATACGTCGCGACGGACGTTCTAGGCATTTTCGAACAAAAGCCGACGGTCCTGCCGCCCTGGGACCCGATGTTCGCCATGTGGCTCAATTGAGCGCGACGGAAAAGCGATAATGCTGGGATCCCGCGTCACAGGATGCGGCGGGTTCCGGGATTTACTTCACGAAAACTAGATTGGCGGCACCCTTCTTCCAGCGGCCGTCGGCCTGGACCCAGGTGTGGACTTCCTCGCTCTTGTAGGGCGCCGGCTTGACGATTCCCAGCATTTCCTCCCCCGTCGGGATTTTGCCGGGCTCTTCTCCTGCCGCCTCGTAGCGGGCGATCAGCTCCCGGTTCGCTTCCGGCTCGAGATGGTAGACGGTGACCTCGACCTTGACGGCGTCCCCCTCCGGCTGGATCTTCTTGATCTCTGTGATGCCGGAATAATAGACATGCCCGGTGGAGCGCGCGGCCCAAAGGACCATCTTGGGATCTTCTTCCACGATCTGCGTTCCGATGCGCGTCATCAAGGTGAAGACTCTTGCCAGCCGCGGGTTTCTTTGGAATTTCTCCGGGAGCTCTTTCCCGTCGAGGTATTTGGCCAGTTCGACCCTTTCCGCGTTCGAGCTGAAGGCGATCACGAAGTTGAAGTCCCTGTAGAACCGGACGATGACCGGCTCGGGCTTTCCGGGGTCCCGCTGCGGCTCTTGGGCGCGGCCGAAGACCAGAAAAGGGCTGAATAGCAGAGAACAGAGAACACCGCTCAGAAATCCTCTCATATCTCCTCTCCTTCCCTTGTTGCCTCCCAAGGCTTATAACCTGCGCGCCGGGGAAAACGTTTCATCTCATACCGGAGAGGCACGGACGCCCATCGAGTCGCCGCAGGGACCGCGTTTTCCTTCGCTCCGCAGATGGACGGGGTTAGCCATGGACAACAGATGCCCCGCCTGTCATTTGGACAATCCCGAGACGATCCAAGAGCTCATCGTTCCGGCCGCAGCTCTCGTCGTGCTCGTCGTCGCAGCAGTCCTGGGGTCCCGCCTTCAGGTCCGCAAAGGCCCCGCACCCGAACCGTGGGGCTGAGAAGTGCCCCTTCGCGCCCGCCGGGCCGGGGTTTTCGCCGGCCTTAAGCCTCCGATCCGGACTTTCCGCGAAGGCGCGCGGGGATCATATTCTCGCCTCCCTCCCAATCCCAAAGGACGCTCATCACCCACCAACGTCCGCCATCGAACCACAGTTCGATACTGTTGATGCCCCGGGCAAAGGGGCGCTCGCCCATTCTCCGCGTGCTGGCGTAGGCGCTTATGACATGGGCGAACCGGCCGAACCGGAATTCCTCCCGCCCGGTCTCATATTCGTAGAAATCATCCTTTAAAAGCCGCGGCTCGACGGAGGCGATGAACTCGTTGACCGTGAAAATCCGCAGGCCGGGAGTCGGATGATCGCCCGGCGGCGCGCCGTCGGGGAGTCCGCGCATCAGCCGGGCCGTCGGATGCAGGAGGAAGCGCTCGCGGGCCCAGTCCTTGGGGCCCGTCGGTCCGGAAATGACCTCATAAATCGCGCGGACAATCGCATCGATGGAGGCGACGTCTTTTTCGTAAGCCATAACAGCTCTCCTTTAGGCCGAATGCCCGGGAACGGAGGATCGCCTCTATGTGGCGGCCGCGAGCGCCCGTAAACCGGCAGCCGGGACGTTCCCGGGATCGCGGCTCGATCCGGAAAATGCCAGTGCGCAATTTTTTATATATCACCCCCGAAACGGAATTCGCAAGCGGCCGGAGGGCCCGAGCCGCGGCGCCCGAATCCCATGGTGCCCCAAGAGTCCGGACCGCTCTTCCGGCAGAAGGCCGACAGCCTTGAACATCGTCGCCGGAAGGCCTAACATAGATATTCCAACATGACCGCGGAGTTTGAACGTTGCGCGAGATCCCCTTCGGCAAGACAGGTTTGACGGTTTCCGAGGTCGGCTTCGGGGCCATTCCCATCATCCGCCTGGATGAGGACGCCGCCGTAAATGTCCTGCGCAGGGCTTATGATCTGGGAATCACCCTGTACGACACGGCCAACGCCTACCGAGACAGCGAGAAGAAGATTGGACGGGCCCTCGGGGACGTGCGGGACAGGGTCGTGCTGGCCACCAAGACGACGCGCCGAGACGCCCCGGGGACCGTCGAGCATCTCGAGAACTCTCTGCGCATGCTGAGGACGGACTATATCGATCTCTACCAGCTCCATCAGATCGCCCAGGAAAGAGACTGGGAGGCCGTCACGGGGCCCGGCGGCGCGATGGAGGCCGTCGTCAGGGCCAGGGAACAGGGCAAGATCCGGTTCATCGGAGTGACGTCGCACAACCTCGCCATGGCCATCAGGCTCGTCAAGACGGGCCTCTTCAGCTCCGTGCAGTTTCCGTTCAACTTCATCGAAGAGGCGGCGAAGGACGAACTGCACGCCGCCGCCCGCGAGGGCGGCATGGGAATCCTGGCCATGAAGCCGTTCGCCGGCGGCATGATCGACGACGCCCGGATCGTCTTCAAGTTCCTCCGGGAGCACCCCGACGTCGTCGCCATTCCCGGTTTCGATACCCCGGAACGGGTGGCCGAAGTCGTCTCATTCTATCGCCGGCCGAACACAGTCACGCCCAGAGACCTCAAACTGATGGAGAAGTACCGGCTGGAGCTGGGGAAGCAATTCTGCCGGAGGTGCGAGTATTGCCAGCCCTGCCCCCACGGGGTCATGATCACCTCGGCCATGGGTTACAAGGTGCTGGCGGTCAGGATGTCGCCTCGGGTCGCCGCCGAGTTTTCGAGGGTTCCCATGGAAAGCGTGTCCCTGTGCACGGAATGCCGGGAATGCGTCGCGCGCTGCCCGTACCAGCTGCCGATTCCGGACATCCTCAAGGTCCATTACGACCTTTACGAACAGCACAGGGCGGGGAACCTCGGCCGGCTCAGCTGAGGATTGCGGACAGGTCCGGGATGTGGCCGAGCCAGGATCCTCCGGCAGATTGATGGCTGGCGCTCAAAACGGAATTCGGTGTCACGCGCGCTGAGAATCGGAGGAGTTCTGGACCATTCGTAGGAGGGATTGAGCATGAAAGTCGTTGCCGTCAACGGGAGCACGCGGAAGGACGGAAATACGGCCCTGCTGATCAGACGGGTTTTCGAGGAGCTCGAACGAGAAGGCATCGAAACCGAACTGGTCCAGCTGGCCGGAAAGACCATTAAGGGATGCATCGCCTGCTACAAATGTCAGAAGACTAAGGACCGGCGATGCGCCGTCGAGGACGACGACTTCAACGAGTGTTTCGCGAAGATCGCGGACGCCGACGGCATCATCCTAGCGTCCCCGACCTATTACGCAGACGTGACTGCCTCGGTCAAGGGGCTGATGGAGAGGGCCGGCACGGTCTCGCGCGTCAACGGGAATCTCCTCCGGCGCAAAGTCGGCGCGGCCGTGGTCGCCGTGCGCCGGGGCGGGGCCATCCACGCCTTCGACACGCTCAACCACTTTTTCTTCATTAAGGAGATGATCGTCCCCGGCGCGAGCTACTGGAACCTCGGCATCGGCCGGGAGCCGGGCGAAGTCCGGAAGGATGAGGAAGGCTTGGCCACCATGCGCGTGCTGGGCGAGAACATGGCCTGGCTGCTGAAAAAGCTAAACCGTTAGGGCTTCATCCGGAACGCGGGCGCGTTCGGCGAGAGGAATTCCGGCGAGGCCGAAGAGTGACTGACATATGACTTCGCCTGTGTCTGCTCCTTCCCGGATGCCGATTCTCGTACAAAAAACCCGCATCCCTTTTGGGCCTGGACCTCAGGCATGAAAACTGTGCCAACCAGAATGAGGGTCCTGCAACAAAACAGACAAATTCCGGAAGCAGGTTTGTCGAGTTGAAAATCTCGGCCCAGAGGTGGTATTGTGAGCGGGTAGGGCAGATTTCCGCGCGATTCGCGCGAGAGACAGGAGGTGTTCTTATGAAGTCAAGATCTGCACTCGTTTTTTGTATCGGCCTCTTTGCCATGAGCATCGTCCTTTCAGGGGAATCCGCGAAGAAAGAGAAGCACCTGCTGGTCGTGGATTACACAGCAGAATTTCATCATGATTCCATTCTCACCGGGGAGCAGGTGATCGCCCAATTGGGCCAGAGGATCGGTCTTTTCACCGTGGATGACTGCCGAACCGCGGCTGATGTGAAGACGATGCTCACCCCTGATAACTTGAAGAAATATGACGCGGTATTCTTCAACAACACCACCGGAGACCTGGGAATCCCTGATCTTCATGCTTTTTTGGCTTGGATCAAGGCTGGGCACACATTTATTGGCATTCATGCGGCTTCCGATACGTATCATCCGAGCCAAATAGGGGGAGACGCCTCCTATGTGGATATGCTCGGAGGGGAGTTCATGATTCACGGTGCTCAGTGCGAAGTGGATTGTATTGTGCAGGATCCGAATTTCCCGGCCTGCAAAGCCCTCGGCACCAAGGACTGGAAGATATACGATGAAATTTACCTTTTTAAGCAAAACAACCGCGACAAGGTGCATGTCCTGCTGCATCTGGATAAATTCCCCAATAACGGCATGAAACAGGCGGGACAACCAGGCGACTATCTCATCTCCTGGTGCAAAATGTACGGCAAGGGGCGTGTTTTCTATTGCGCATTGGGACACAGAAAGGAAGTGTGGTTGGACAAATCCTATCAGGATTACCTGTTAGGCGGCATCAAATGGGCGCTGGGATTGGCGAGGGGAAGCGCCGAACCGGGCCCGATACTACCGTCCTCTTCGTCCCATTGATGGGAGTTTCATTTTCTCGCTCGGTATGGAACGGCCAGCGGATAAAGAAAGGCAGGTTCCTTAGGGCTCAGAACCTCAAAGCACGGCGTCATAACCGCCATCGGCCTCCCGGGTTTCTGGATTATAGACCGCCGGGGCCGGAGGCGCCCCCGACCTGCGCCGCTCACGATACCACCTCTGAAATGAGGTTTTGAACCAGTTTGGACCTGGCTAGAGCAATCCAGATTGCGGGAAAGTGGCCGGCTGGGCTAAGCCCAATTATTAATGCCCCCATTCAGAGACGAACGGTGCTTCAGGAAGGGGGGGTGTCAGATAAATATGAAATCACCTTAAAAAGCCAAGAAACTCCATTTTGGGCCGGATCAGTTTATGCTCCGGCATGAAGGCGGAAGTCCGTTTCTCCCAACATCGCCATCTAATTCGAGATAAACGCCAGCCGCACCGTGCCTGGTCCGGCCGTTACGACCACGCCAGTGGCCGACGGCGCTGCCTGGACCTCCGATGGCTCTGCCCCTAGGAACCGCCAGGAAACGGGCGCTTCCACTGTCAGCCCCCTCACTGCGCAGGGGAGTATGAGTGTGACGATCTTCCGCTCACCGTTGCCCTCGACGTCCACCGACGCGCTCGAACGCGCGGCCCAGAACGCACCGAACTCGGCCACTGAGCCGAACCAAGCCTTCGGGCGGAGCGAATCCACGAGCGACTTCTCGAATTCGAGCTTGGGCGAGACCGTATTGGTGTGCAACAATACCACATAGGTCCCGCCATAGACCGCCAACCGCCGGGCCAGGGCCAGCGCCGCGTCGAGCCGATCCATCAGCGGCGGCGCCTCCTCGTCCTCGACCGTCACGGGGAAATCGAACAAGGGGAGCTCGGCGCCCGGCTCGCGGTTATAGTTGAGATGCAAGGGCAAGTGCGACAGCGCGTTGTCCGCTGTGAACGACGAGCTGCAGCGGTAACCGGTGGCCGCAAGCGCCTGCGGCAGCACCCAAGGGTTGCGCAGGTAGCCCGCGCGGAAGGACTCCACCGGCTTGCCCGTGGCCTGCTGCAGAAGGAACGCGCTCACCCTTAGCTCGCCGAGCACGGTGGCCCCTCGAGTGCGCGTCGGCCCGAGGACGCGCGGCTGGTAATCGGGATACCTCTCCTCCCCTGTCCCCGTCGGCATGGTGTTGAAGGTGCGCGCGTGCGCGACGGTATGGCTCGCGATTTCCATTCCCAGCGAATCAAGGGCACGCACATTGGTTACGGCCGCGCTGTCAAAGAACGCCTCATCCTCCCAGTCTTTAATGTACTTGGTCTGCACAAAGTAGGTGGCCCGGATCCCTTGAGCTCGTTCATACTCTGCGAAGGCGAGCGCATTGCCGAGGGAATACCGGTAGTCGATGTCGTGCGTAAGGAGCACCGCGAGCGACCGGCCCTCGGGCACGGTACCGAGCGTGACCATTCCACCGGCAGCGCCCGCGTAAATCGTCTTGAGGAGGCGGAGAAAGACGTCGAGGACCGGCTCGTAACCGTTGGCAAATTCCCGGGCTATGAACTCGTCTCGCACGTCGTGGCTCAGAAAGCAGAGGGCGCCGATGTCTACGCCCAGGGCAATCGCCTCGCCCCCGCCCTCGAAGACGCGCCGCGTGATCGCCGCCGTGCCATCGTCAAATATCGCCACGGGGTCGGAGGCGTCTGTGTAGCCAACCGTCCACCGTGATAGGGCCTGCTGGGCACGGTCGTCGAGCCGGATCGTTCGCTCCAAGGGGTCCGTAAAATCCGCGGTCAGACCGGCGCTCTGAAACCGCAGCTCGAAGCGGGACCTCGAGGGAAGCGCCTTCTGGAAACCGAAGACCTCGTTCATTCCGCCGACCAGGACTTCGTTCGCGATCAATGTGCCCCCGCTATGGACAAATGTCACTAGGCTGTGCAGCGCCTCGTGCGTAAGCGTCGCGCCCGAGACGTTGGGATAAACCAGGACGACGCTGTGGCGAACTGCCTCGCCCGCGTCGCGGGTGATGACGAAGGGGATGCCGATCGTTTCGAGGGCATGCGCCATCCCGAGCCACGTAGATGTCGTGTCTGTGAGGAGAATGGCAAGCCGGCTCCGCGACCCGCGCGCGAAATGTGTCCATTGCGTGGACGCCCGCGGAGCGATGAGCGTCGAGGAGCTAGGACCTGTGATGCCCCGGAAGGGCCACGACATCTCGGGCGGCCGGGCCCGGCACTGGTGCAGCGTGCTCGCCGCCGCACCCAGGAATACGACAAGCGAGACTGCCCATGCCATTCTCCGCGCTCTCATGGCCGCATCCAAAGCATCAGCCTGACCTGCCTGCGCCCACAATACCACCTCAGAAGCAAGGTTTTCAACCTCTAAACTCCCTTTCGTTTAGATCTGGGCCGAATTTCGGGGGGCAGCTCAAGGCCCGGGTGGCCCCAAGAGCCCGTCCTGGACCCTCTAGGGGAGTCAAAACGGGCTCTCTCGATGGGCTTCTCGAAGACCTCCTCGGCGAAGAGGGCCGTAAATGCCGCCGACAGGGGAGCCAGCCTTGATTTCAGAAGCGGATTCCCATATCATCTAGGGCATGGAGGTTAAGAGAACCGGTTTCCGTGTCCCGAAGGAAGCCATGCAAGCGCTCGAGGCCCGTCGCAGCGACATCTCCTTGACCGTAAGGTACTCGCATCCCTTGGACGAGCAGAAGCTGGCGGCGGTCGCGCAGCTGGCCTGGTGGAAAGGGCAGGAGACGGTGGCCCGCCCCGAGGCGGGGGGATGGTCACAATTTGGTCACAATCGCGTCCTCGGACAAAACGGCGGAGTGCTTAACCCATTGATTCTAAAGCGCGTGCCTGTAGCTCAGTTGGATAGAGCGTTGGACTCCGGATCCAAAGGTCGCCAGTTCGACTCTGGCCAGGCACGCTCTTCCTAATCCGCTGATAATCATAGGGTTACCTAGATTTTCTGAGCTGCCGTTGGGCCCGCCATTTTCGCCATGCCACAACCGAGTTACAAATCATGCTTGAACGCGGCCAATTTTGCTTAACGGTGCTTAAGAAGAAAACATTGCAAGCTTCTTAGATTCCAGAGGAAAACAGGAAAATAGGGTAGGTTGAGTGAGCCGGGTTGTAGCCCAACCATGGGGCCACAGTCCAACGCTCGCCCCTCCCTTCTCGGTCTTGGTTCGCCATACATCTCATACGCTGCTTCCTGGATTTGCTTTGAAGAGGCTTGGTCAATCCCGTACTTCTCTTATGGCTCCGTAGGCATATCGGATTCGGGGTGACCAGTTGCCCCTGAGCCCGGCCAGCCGCCTTCGGAATAGATCCGAGGGAGCCAGACCAAAAGAGGCGCCAGGATGTCTGACATGCGCCTTGACATCTTTAGTAGCATTGATTTATCCTTTTACCAAGGGCAGAAGGAGAGTATCGGGGGGTAAGAGTCCGTCAGTGCCCAATACACCAGAAAATGAATATATTTTGTCTTAGGGCGCTTTTTCGACTCAGCCAGCGCTCTAGGAACGAGCATTTCAGGACGCAACGGAGCTTGCCGGGCGAGTCGGGAAACTTATAGGAGGTAAAAGATGAGGAAAATTGGAATCGGGAGTTTGGTTGTGGGCTTTTTGGCTCTGGGCTTATTGCCCCTGAGCGTTTACGCTCAGGTGCAAGCAAGTACCGTCACTGTCGACATCCCCTTCGCCTTTATGGTCGAAGACGCGAAGCTCCCCGCAGGGCCGTACGAAATTGCTAAAGTTCAAGATTGGAGCTATCGAATTACCAACAAGAAAACTCATCAGCAAGTGGAGTTTATGACAGAATCCACCCCAATCTCCACGCCGGTGAAGTCGTTTACCCTTTACTTTAATGTTTATGGTGACCAGTATTATCTGTCTAAGTTTTTCCATCGGGGGAGGACTGAGGGAGACTTGCTTCGTCAGACAGATGCCGAAAAAGCGCTAGCTGAGAAGGGGCCAGCTAAGATCAAGACCGTTACCGAGAAAATAAAATAGCCCTTTCCCGAGAATGCTCGGAAGGGACGAAAGGTCGGCCAGACCATCGGCGCCCGGCAAGCTCCTTAGGTTTATTGGACTGAGACGGCTGGTTCGTTCGCCCAGAAACGCTGTGCGCGTGACCAGCTTCCGATCACGATCCCGCATCTGGACGTAGAATTCCAACCCATTGCCCCTGGCGCTGACAAGGGGTGTCGAATCCACGCCCGGCCTTCGCCCCTTTGACTGAAATGCTCGCTGGTGTACAGTGAAGTTCGCAACTTGGCATAGGAGGTAGGCCATCGTAAACTCTCTTCGGTTGCAAAATCGAGTGAGAGGAGACGTTATTTACAATTTCTAAGGCTCATCGAGATCCCAAGATTTGTCCCCCTCCGCGCTACATCCCATTCTCTTATTTCGACACTGAGCCGGAGGACTTTAATTCAGCGAAAGTTTTCTCGAAGGAATCTTCAAACTTCTTGAGTTCTACGTTCGCTTTGTCTTGCGACGCTTCAAGCAACGCAAGCATCTGGAGCAACAGCGTTTTCTCGCCCGGGTTTAGCTTGCTATTCGCTTTGATATAATATTTCGTGCCTTCATATACCCAACCGCGTTCATAATCATTAGGCACATTCTTATATTCATCCCTGAATATCCCCAGTTCCGCAAGTGCCCTTCCAGGCGCTCCTTTTAACAGATAAGCGGCGATCTGAAGGAATTTCATGCTCAATCTTGATTGAGGAGAAGCATCCGAACTAGCGAGCACTTGCGGCGCAAACTCGAGAACTTCGTCCAAACGGCCGACCGTCAGGCAGGCCTCAGCAAAGTTCTGGACGACGCCCCAATTCTTAGGATCCATTTCGTAGGCCTTCTGGAAGGCCTCATACGACGCTTTGTAGTCCATGACGTCCGGGTATTCATGCGTAACATATCCAATCGCTGCGATAATCGCCAAGCTCTTCGGATGTTCCAACTCCAACTGCTTCAGAAGCTGCAAGGCTTCCTGATCTTGGCCGATTTGATGACTCGCATTGTGAAGCAAAGCGAGCGCGTTCCCGTATTCTGGATCTAGCTTCAATAGCTCCTTGGCCGCCGCAATCGTCTCTGGGTATTTCTTTTCATCAAAGAACGTCTGGCCATCAACCCAATGCGAATAGAGTTGGACAAAAAGCCACTTGGGGGTTAAGGCCATTGCTTTCTGGGCGTAAAAATGCGCTTTGGCCAAAGTGCCGTTCTGGCGGTACGCATTCGCCAGCAAGGCCATTATAAGAGGCGGAGACGAAGTAAATCGGGGTAGCTTCATGAACTCCGCGATCGCGCCCCCGCAGAGTTGTTTGTCAAGCTCCCCGATCGCCTTTGTGTACTGCTTTTGCCCGAAAAGAGCGTTGGTGACATACCAAATCGCATTGTCGTCCTGGGGATTCAATTCCAGCGCTTTATGTCCGTTCTCATAAGCCGCTTTGAAGTCACTGGTTCCGAGTTGCGCCCTCGCGAGTTCTAAGTAGGGATTCACATTCTCCGGCTCGAGTTCGAGGGCCCTTGATGCCTGCTCAATTGCATCTTTGTACTTCCCGGCAGAATTATATCTCCGCGCAAGCTCTATCTGCCCCCAAGAGAATTTTGGATCTTTCGCAATGCTTTCTTTCAGCAGGTCGTTGAACTCCTGCCCCCGCTCGGATTTGTCATAGATTTCTTCGGCAAATTCATAACTTTCTGCTCGTTGCGGATCGATCTCTACGGCCTTTGCGGCTTGTTCGACAGCTTCGTCATACTTCCCACCTGCAACATATCTCTTCGCCAGTTCTGTACGTCCCCAATAGAATGCCGGGTCTTTCGCAAGGGCTCCGCTCAGGAGGCGGTTGAATTCTTCTCCCTTTCCCAGTTGGTCGTACACCTTTTCTGCAGCCCCGTATGCATACTCGCTTTTAGGATTGATCTCAATCGCCTTCTGAAGATTGTTGATTGCCTTTTCTCCTTCTCCTAAGGCCGCATAGACCTCCCCAAGCTTCTCGTAGGACCACTCGGTTTCCTCCACCTGATTCGCTTTATTGAGATAGCTTATAGCCGTCTCGTATTCCCTTTTGCTTTGCTCCTGATTCGAGCGGTCCAGTTCGCCCATGCTGCTATATGTGAACCCCATCACGCGGTAAGCCCACTCATTGTTGTTGTCGATCGCAATGGCTTTATCCAACCATTCCAGGGCCTCCTCTAGCCTGCCTTGCTGTTGAACCTTGCGCGCGAGACGGATATATGCATCCACATACGTCGGGTCCGCCTTGATGGTGTCCTTCAGAATCTCGATCGACTTTTCCGCTGAACATATGTTATTATTATCCAGCTCGTCATAAATCCATTCATAACGCCTGTCCAGTTTTAACCCTTCCAAGAACGCGGCTACGGCTTCGTCTGTCTTGTGGAGACCTTCATAGATCTCTCCAAGCGACGCATAACACAAGGCTGTCGGCTGGATATTAATAGCTTGTTTGAGTTCGGCAACTGCCTCCTCGTTCATTTCCTCTTCGTGGAAGAGTAACCCTAGTAACCGGTGCGGCTCACCGTTCTTCGCGTCAAGCTTGATAGCCTGCTTCAAATTGGCCGTCGCCAGGTCCTGACTCTCCTTATCGTTATGAGATTTATCGTACTTGGACTTGTACAGGGCGCCCAACATCAGATAGCCATTCGCATTCTGGGGATCTGTCTGCACCATCTTCTGCGCCATTTCAATCCCAAAATCGTAATCCTGGCACGAATAGTACGTGTAGGCCAATTCCCAGTAGGAATCGAATTGCGGCGAGAGCGCAATGGCCTTCTTCAGTGCCTGGATGGCCTCTTTGTATTTTCCAAATTTACGGTATGCAACACCAAGGGCGCGGAAACCAAGTTCGGCCCGTGGGTCCAACTCCGTCGCCGTTTCCAGCAAAGGAATCCCCTTCTGGGCTTGTCCGAAATTCCATACCTGAACGATGCCTGCATCGCAATAGGCCAGTGCTTTTAGACTTGCGTCCGGCGGATCGAGCTCGATAACCTCCTGGAAGGCGTCCAGTGCCGCCGCAGGCGCTTTGTCATCGAGTTTCTGCTTCCCGAAGTCAATAAGTGCCGAGGCGAGGCCGTTCTTGAGCGATTCATCTGTCGGCCACAGCGCCAAACCTTTTTTTAGATGAGCGACCGCTCCCTCAAAGTCATTCTTCGCATGGCTTGCCCTTCCCAGCGCTAGATACGGAGCGGGGCTGGAATTATTGATCTCACGTGCGCGGAGATAACATTGAATGCTCTTGTCGGCGTCTGGCTGTTTCATCAGCAAATAAACGTCCCCCAACTGCATATAAGCATCGAATTGCAATTGGCGATCATGAGGCGCCAGCGTTGCCGCCTGTTCTAACTCCTTCGCGGCTTGGCCGTAATTCTCCAGTTTTGAGTAAACCATTCCCAATCCAAAATGTGCGACGGCATTGAGATTGCTTTGTTCAAGGACCTTCTCGTATTGCGCTTCCGCAAGCTCATACTCCTCTTTCTTCCGATATACAGCAGCCATGCCCAGGCGCGCCGCTAAGTGATCGCTTTTCTTTCGGAGCGCCATTCCGTACATGAACAATGCGCCGTCAATATCTCCAGATTTCTCGTACTCCTGCCCCCGGGCAAACAATTTGTCCGCAGAGGGATTGCCGGCGAGCACAGGCTCGTTCCGGAATCCCCCCTGCGGAGCGATGCGTCCGGCAATAACTTCCCAGACCTTTCTTGAGAAACCGTCTATTGTCTTTAAAGGCTCGCTCGCCGTCCCTGTATGCTCGATAGGAATCTTTAACCCCGATCGCTCGGTGTAGATCGCGGAGATCACGATTGACCCGTCCTCTGCGGCAATGCTTCCGGTTACGCATATGTCCCAATCCGAGGAGGTTTGGTCGCCCACACCGGGCACAATCGGCCGAACAACCAGATTTTTCAGCTCCGCCGGTCTCCTGGCGGTTCCCGAAACTGTCAGCGGCAGCGAAGAATTCAAAAAGCTCAATTTTTGATCCGCTGCCTTGTTGTCAAAAGGCCCTATAACGGCAACCATCCTTCCACTTAAATTCGCATTCAACACTTTAGCCTGAAGAAAGCTGGCCAAACGGTCCGCCGCCTGCCCCATGACAGATCCCATCTGCTGGCTGTCCAGTTCCACCGAATCACGATAGATAACCGTTCGTCGGAGCACGTCCGTCACCATGATATCTACGCGAATGTGCTCCTGGCTGACCTCTACAATCTCTCCATCGACAACAAGATCAACGTTCTCCTTCGAAGTCGAACCTCCCTCCAGCCCACCTGCCTTGGTCGTAGCCGCATTCTCGCTTGCCAATGCTGTCTTGCCCAGGAGGCTCACATCGAGCCACTCTTGAAAATAGAGTCCAGCCCGCAATACCTGCGGCAGTGTTTGCTCCAATATATCAAGCCGTGAGATGCCATAAACCTTGCGAAAATCCCGGATCCCGATACGGACCACCATTGATTTCCTTGCCTGGGGGTCATCTAACTTCGCTACCTGGCCAATGACGCGACCTTCAGTAACAGACAACAACAGCCATGCCGAAACCATCACCCTCAAAATCAGCGTCTTGCGAATCATAAAGCCGCGCCTTTCCCTTAACCCATCTCTTGCCAGTGCTTCAAAATCTTTTTGCCACGTCTCTTAGGCAAGCTTCCGCCTTTTCCTGCACTCCTCTGAGCGCGCTCTGCCAAGAACCTATGTCACTCTTGCCATCAAAGGTCTGCGTCTCTTCGCCGACTTGCACGACCATGCTCACTGTGAATACCTGGCGGCTATCCTCCGGACAGACATTTTGTATAATGTAGAGGTGGATATCTCCAATCGAATTTTCACCGCTTTCCTTCGTGTACTTGACTCGCGGCAGACTCAGCTGACTCAACCAGCCTTCAATTGCCGCCTGGGTCTGGCTCTTGAGCGGCTCCGGGCAATTATTTGTCGGCGTATATTCCACATGCAAGTGGAGGTCAGGATCAGGTGCGAATTGCCGGAGGAGCTTTTCCGCCAGGTGCTTGAGATCAAGCGACCCGGTGGAAATCTCCACCATCTGCGTCGGAATCTCCGGCAAATTCTCCTTGTTCTTCTTGAATTGCGCCTCCACCCGCACCCGGTTCCCTTCCAACGGCAAGTACGAGAGCTCAATCCGGTAGTCGCCTTGGGCGCTGTTATCAACAGCCCACGTCGGGGTCTTTTCTCCCCGAGTCATTAATTCGCGGCCGACCGATTGCTTGAATTCCACGTTCCAGACATGCTCTGACTCCTGCAAGCGTTCAAGCTCTTTCATAAGGAATCTGAGACCTAGGGCCTCAAGTGGTGTGTTCTTCCCCTTCGACGGATCTTCCTGCGCGAATTCTGGAGCAACGAAGATCTCCCGCCTGATATGATTGCACACGAAAACGAATTCCCGGCCGCCGACATGATCCTCGAAGACGTCTGAATGCGGCGTCTGCTTGTCGTTACGCGCGTTCTTTTCCATGTACGCGACCAGTTCAGAAAAAGTGATATAGCCGTCATGGTCAGTATCCGCCCGCTCGTCCTTCAAGGCCTCGAGTAAACAGCCCGTGAAAAGGCTGTGCCCTTCATATTTTGCGCCGCCATCCAGCACCTGCTGATATGCCCCCCCAGCAGTAAGCACATCCCTGGCAAACGGCTTAGTAATATCGTTGATATAGCTTTGAGCTCGAGGTCCATTGTCTGTCGGCAATAGGATCCCGCGCGACGCAGTATTATTTTCGTCCCGACCCAGAGTTCCTCCATAGCACGAATCCATAAGGAACAGCTGATGCTTGGCCGTTCCCAGGTATCCGGAATACTTCTTCAGGTCAGCCATATCTATCCATGAAGAGACGCTGCCTGTCGCTTCGTATGGAACGATGAATCCGCGGTCTTTGCCGCCAATTGATTGCGTTTGTCCGTGTCCTGCAAAGAAAATAACCACGCGGTCGTTTGGTCCCACCTTGGTCGAAAGCGCCACGAAGGCATTGTCGATCGCATCTTTAGTGGCGTTATCGTTTAAAAGTGGGGTAACTTCAAAGCCCGTACTTTCCAAGAATTGTGCCACCGATTTTGCGTCATTCTCAGCGTTTGTGATAAGTCTCCATATGTCTTGATGTTGGTATTTGGTGATGCCGATCACCAGCGCATAGCTTTTATCATAAAGTTTTGCTTTATCTGATTGGGCCCTGCAAGGCGGGATTCCTGCGCACACCGCTGTCGCAAGAAACAAAACTGGGATTGACTTTTTGAATTTCATGCTCTGATTCGTACGCCCTTGGTGTGCGAACGAATTCACGGGAGAGTCCCTAATTTCCGTGCCGTGGGGATGTACCCCTTCGGGTTCACCCTTCTTCACCTAATATAAAACAATTATATTCCCGGATGCTCAACCGTGTCAACGGATAGCGACGGTCAGATATTCATTAGTGGACTCTACTCTTACCGTGCGGTGTATCGTCCGGGCTCAAACGAGCGGTTTCTTTCCTCTTATGCTCCTCATATTGAGCTTAGGGGAGATGAACAAAACTGAGCACTGACAATAATATATTCCAAGCGGGCCGGACGTTGCTGCGCTTGGATCGCCGAGGATAACAGGTCGGTTTGATCGTTACAGAGAAGATACACCTCATCCTCTCCATTCGAAGATATGATCCGCCGCGCCTCGAACGCCGGTAAACTTGAAAGTAGCCCCTTTCATCTTCCTCGCTTACAGAAGAACGCTCGCCGCGATCATTTTTCCACGCACTGAATGGTTACTTTTTCGATCGACCAGTTCGGCGAAACCGGCGGGCTCTTAATTCCACGCGTGGCCGATCCCGTGTTCACGAGTAACTGGCTAAGCGGATCCGAACCGCCCCGCGCCCCCGCCTGTTCACTTCTAAAGGCTTCGACCTCTAGCACACTCGGGTCAGGCAGGCGCTTATCAGCAACCAAGAGATAATAGGTATCGGGGGTCGCTGTGTCCACGTCACACTCGTAGAGCGAGATGGTTTCCTTCAGCTTTTCTTGCCCAGCTTCAGCGTAGTAAGGCAAGTGGTTGCCTTCAGCACCTGCCTCCAGACTGGGGAAGAGGACGACGGATTTGCCCCACTCGTCAATATGTACTAAATAGATGTAGCGCCTAGGCACATCCGCCGCATCGGAATACTGCCTGATCAATCGTGGATCGGCTTCCAGAACCGCTTCATATTTCTTGCCAACGAGCATTTTGCCCACACGAAACAGCTCGCCTGTAGCTTTGTCCTGGAAAGCCAAATAGTAAGGGAAAATCGGCTTATCAGGCGGAGGAGGCGGGCTCTCAAGACTGAGCCAAGCATGAAGCCTAGCCACCCGCAACGCCAGTTCTCGCAGGTTCTTCGCGCTTTCCCCCGCGTCTTCCCTTTTGGACACAGAGATCCAATCGCTTTTCAATGGCATCGCATCTTCTTTGCGGCGTGCTTGCTCTTCAGTCATATTAGGGCGGATCCAGGCATATTCCACAGCTCTCGCTCCGGCTCGCCCTACAAGCAGGTAATGAGCTCCGGATGGCCCTTTCTGCACCCATACGGCGTTGTTCGGAGTGCCTTCCCCAAGTTGGATATTATCGACGACCTCCGTGGCCGGGGGCATCAACAGAAAGAGTCTCGGCATCGGTTTGGCAGGAAGTGCTTTTAACACCTCGGCCGGCGAAGGATCCTTCCCCAGCATGATCGTCGAGCCTTTCGGGTCCGTGGCATCGAGTTTCCACTGGCTCCCATCCCAGCTCATGATATGGGTGGGTGGAATCACACTCGGGTCGTCGACCCAAACCAGCGCACTCGACGCACGCACGGGCTCCATCTTGCCGGCAAAAGTTTGAATGGTGGCAAACGGCAGATGTGCCTGAGCGATGCAGACACGCAATGTGTTTCTCTCAGGAACCACCCATTTATCGATGGCAAAGAGATCACCTGTATGGACTGTCTCGATTCTGCCGTCGATGACCTCAGCCGTAGCCACGGCTAATGAGGAGTCCGTGACTCGAAGCCGTACGGGTGCCTCCGTCTGGTTGTGAGTGAATTTTTTTAGCTCGCAGTCTTTATATAAACCGACGGCCGTCCCGCCGTTGAGCGTGATGTCTTTTTCCGAGACCCCCGCCACCGCAACCGCAACGCCGCCCCCCGCCGTCGTCCGCTGGCCGAATAGCGTCATGCTCTTCTGCCCTTTGCCGTCCAGCCACGGCTCTTGATCGGGCCTTTCCTGCCGCATGAGCGAGATCACCCGTTGCAAAACAATGTCTGCCCGTTCATCAGGGTATTCGTTCAACACCTTGGTCAGGGCCCAGGTGAAAAGCCCGTGGCTGACGTCGCCAGGGTGCTCCCACGCACATTCATCGCGCGCGGCTGCAGAAAAAACAAGGATGTTGTCATAGATGTCTTCAGGTTTCGGCAGCGGCTTGCCGTCGGGGCCGCAGTCAGGAGGATCCTCAACATAACGAGAATCGGGATCGAGCATGCGCGCCTTCCCGGCGCTCGTCAACGGGCCGCGGCCAATAGCTCCGCTATGACAGCTGTCGGCAATGACCGTCAGAATTACCCCCTTGGCCGCCGCTTCGCGAAAAAGGCGGACCAATTCCTTATTCCGGATGTCTGGGGTGCCACGCCAGGAATCTGCCGGCACGATGGTCTGATCATAACCGTCAGGCTGGTCCGTTCTTGTGTTTCGAATGCGCGAACCGTGACCTGCATAATAGAACACGCTCATGTCGCCAGGTTGGGCAGCTTCGATGAGCTGACGCCGAATGCTGCAGAGTATGGCATCCGCGGTAGCCTCCTGATCGAGCAGCACGACGATGTTCTTCGGGTCGAATCCTAATCTGTCGACGAGAATCGTTCTGATGGATTTGACGTCGTTCGTGGCTCCATCCAGGTCGCCAAAAGTCTCCCGCTGTCCTTGGCCTTTCAATGGCAATCGCTCCAGCGCACAATACGATTTAGGATTTGGCTTATTAACCTCTTTGTACGTGACGACATAATGATCGATACCCACCAGAACGGCGCGCCGTGTTTGCGCCCTGGCGATTGTCGGCGCGGTCGCCAACAGGAACGTTATGGCCAAAAAGCACGTAAACGCCAAACGTTCCACCATGGTTCCTTTACGCATCGTTAACCTCCTGACCCTGGATTCAATAGATCGGCGTCTTCCCGATCCTTAAATTCTTCAGTCTTGGCAGGTTCATTTTTCTTCTTAGGGAGCGTGTTTGGGTTGTTGACCACTCTCGCTTGCCGAGGGAGCGCTCGTTGCGGACTTTGTCGGTTCCTTGATCGGTTCCGTCTTTGTGATCTTTCCGAACAGAAACCCCAGGATATCTTCAACATCAAGGGTAATCCCATAGACGAACGACGTCGGATATCCTTTGCGGAACCCGACACCGGCATACAACTCGATAAGGGAAATCGGCTTAAGGCTTAGGCCCGCAGTATAGACGTACGTTTTAACAGAGGGTACGATTCCTGCGTCAAATCCCAGAGGGAATTTTATAATGCGTCGTGAGGCGAGGTCGAGTTGAGTCGCATCTGCGTGTCCGGACCATACAATCTTTATGTAATGGGGACGCGCCGCACCTTTGAAACTCTTGGGCGTCAAGCGTTGCAGTCGTATCATCCCCTTTGAAACAAAACGAGGAGATCGGTCCTGCACCGGAGCTTTCAGATAAAACCGCACTGACCAGAGGACCTGCAGACCGGAGTCCTTGACATGCACAACTCCTATATGAAGGCCCGGGTTCTGCGGCAGTCGCTGCATCAATCCCGCCAGCAAAAAATGTCCAGCCGCAAACTGTTGAAACAAAGTTGATATGGCAGAAGGTGCTTCAAGCAAATTTCCCGCGGAAAGCCCCCCTGCCGCTCTTTTTTTCGCTTCATCAGGGCTTCCGGGAGCAGGCCGAGGAGGAGCTTTAAACGTCACATCCACACGAGTCAGCATATCCCGTCTCGTAGGCACGTAGCACGTCTCGAATTCGTTATTGCCGCATATCGCCCGGAGCCAATAATCGCTGCCAAAATCGGGATCTATGTCGTGTACGTTTTTTTGCGGAATTCGAAAATAGCCACGGTCATCTAACGCAAACTCACCTGTCTCGTTAATCTCTTGGCCGTTCTTATCCTTTTCAAACAATTCGAGCCTAATGCTATGCAAGTACCCTTGAACATCTATCGGCGCTAGGGGGTGCCCTTCCTGATTGGATTCAACAGTCACAAAGCCTTCGACACCAGTAAGCATGTCTAAAATTTTTTTTGCAACTCCATTTCGAAATTGGTCTTTGCTGCTTTGTCGAACAGCTCGTCAGTTTCAGCGGAGTTAAAGGTCAGAGCCACGTCAGGCTTGGCATTGGCAGAAGCGTCTTTCCCTGGGAAGCCGACCCGAAGCCTGAACGCGGGGATCTTCGGATCTTTCTCAGGGGGAAGTTTATTTAGCATGCTGATCTGCTCCAGGATAGCATCCATGACGTCTGACCAAACAAACCAATCTTTGCTTTCGTCTGGCGACACCCCGAGATTGCGCTTTATTATCTTCCAGCGTTCGTCGAGAGGGAGTTCGCTAAGTTTGATAAAAACATCAAAATTCATTTCCCAAGTATCGCCAGCCAACATCCCCTCTTCCGGAGGGGAAAGCAAAACCCGTTCATAATTGCCAGTCTGCCCCCCGACCGGCACTGTGGCGCCGCCAGTATAGCTGCTAAACTTCGATTCCTGAGCCGAAGCGGGCTTCTTTTCTGATTGAGCTCCGAAGAGAAAGATGGCGAAGGGCATAAAGACAGTCGCAAACACCAATATTTTCCTCTTTGATGTTCGACTCATACCTTCTCTCCAGATTTGGAAATTTCCGACCCCGGGCCGAGGCCGAGTCTGACGTGGATTAAACTGCGGGGCATCGCCGCTGAGTGAGTTGATGGGGGGTAAATGCCCACGGAGATTAACCCCTTTATGGCAATAAATAATAACATATTTTCAAGAAGATGGAGAAGCCGATATTGGTGAAAGTCGGGAGGGCATTTGAAGATCATTGTCAGCGCTCATGAGCCGGTCCGGAGGTGCAAGGATGCCAGCGGCCAACAGAGCCTCATTATTACCCGGGAATGCACGTGTCTAACTGATCTCACGTGCTCCCTGCTAGTGGACGATAATTGGGTCGCCGGCTCTTTTCGCGAAATCAAATCAGCTCTGGCTGAAATCTCGCAGATCCGGCTTCAATTTTTATGCCCCAGGGCTGAAAATCATATCTCTGAGGTCGTATCTTCAGCCGAAGTCGGTCATAGGGAACTGATCAGCGGGCATGGACGCATCATCATCCGATATTATGGGTCCAGAGCCCTTTTCTTTATATAGCGTTTATGCATGCCCCACTTGACAAGTCATATATTCACTCGTATTATAAATCCATATTTTTTGAGGAGGGGAATTATGAAATCAAGAGCAGTGGCTGTATGTATCGGGGTCTTTTTTTTATTGGCACTTGTGGGCACATTTCAAGCCCTGAAGGGGTCCTCAGCTGGCGTGCAAGCCAAACCCCAGAAAGTTGAGGAGAAGTGCGTAAAAGCGAGGGGCGGCCAGGGTGAAAAGGACGAGAACATCAAAGTTAATACATATGTTAACGACGTTAATGCCCCCGCACGACCAGCTCCCCCGGCTAAGAGCAAGGAAAAGGCCCGAGGGGCAATTGTTGGGGGGGTATATTATTCTACATTCACAGCTGACAATTACACTCCCTATCTGATCAATATATATATCAACGGCAATCTCGTCGGCACTGTAGGCCCCTGGGGATCAGCAAGCGGCTATTATCTGCCCGACACCTATACGGTTTATGGAAAGGCCTTCTTTAGCGACGGCTCCGCATTATCGTGGGGGCCGAGGGTAATTTCCCTGGCCGCGGATTATACCTGGAGCCTAACCCAATAACTCCGGCCGAGAATCGCGACGGACCTAGGCTGCGTATTATATGTGGTGTATTTGGCCGTCCGATGCGGATACCTGTGTGATCGGCAGTTAGTAGAACAAACTGGGGCCGTGTCAACTGACATTCGCAACTTCGGGGCCATCGTAACTCTCCTCAGTTAGCCGCTTGAGCCGTCAGCTCATGGAGCCTGTCCAACGACCAGAGGGCCTTGTCCTCCCGGATGTAACTGCGTTCACTCGTCCAGTCT
>CAZKFD010000009.1:0-30446 GCA_964551995.1 uncultured Eubacteriales bacterium | reverse complement strand
GATTCTCGAGTTCCCGGTCACCGGAGTAGCGCTTGTCGCCACCAAGCCACTCCTTCTCGGCCCCCCAGTAGACGTCCTCTGGGGGCCCCCAGATATCCTCGCGCCCGAAGCCGAAGCCGAAGGTTTTGAAGCCCATGGACTCAAGGGCGCAATTGCCGGCGAAAATTATGAGGTCGGCCCAGGAGATCTTGCGGCCGTATTTCTGCTTGATCGGCCAGAGGAGCCGGCGCGCCTTGTCGAGGTTCGCATTGTCGGGCCAGCTGTTGAGGGGCGCAAATCGCTGGCTGCCGTGGCCTGCGCCTCCGCGGCCGTCGCCCATGCGGTAGGTGCCGGCACTGTGCCACGCCATACGGATGAACAAAGGTCCGTAGTGGCCGAAGTCCGCCGGCCACCAGTCCTGCGACTTCGTCATCAGTTCACGAAGGTCCTTCTTCACGGCCGCGAGGTCGAGGCTCTTGAACTCTTTTGCGTAGTTGAAGTCCTCGCCCATCGGATTGGACTTGGAGGAATGCTGGTGCAGGATATCGAGATTCAACTGGTTCGGCCACCAGTCCCGGTTCGTCATGCCGCCGCCGGCGGGGTGTTCGTGAACCTTGCCCGCTGCCGGGCGCTTGCTCTCTTCTTTCATAATGTTGCCTCCTTTAAACCATTTTTCGATCAGACTTATATATTCCGAACAGATGATTTGGGAAAATCGGCTGTTCTCTTCTGACGATTAAAACAGGGCATGGATATTTTTCACCGGATATTATTTTTTTTATTAATTTTGGCATTCCTTGCAAAGACCGCGGAACTCAAGCTGATGTGATGAAATTTTGAGGCCGGTTCTTTTTTCGGCCCTCTGGTCCAGCTTTTTGTCAACCGGCATATCGATATCGCTCACTCGTCCGCACTTTTCACATCGGAAGTGGTAATGGTTTTCCTGCTTGGTCTCATATCTGCTCAATGTGCCATCGAGGCGCAGTTCCGTAATGGCTCCGTCTTCTTCCAAAACCTGAAGATTGCGATAGACCGTACCCTTGCTGATGCGGGGGATGTCTTTTCTGACCTCATCGTATATCTGATCCGCTGTCGGGTGCGCCCGGGTATTACTGAGGACCTTTAAGATGCCTTCTTTTTGTTTGGTTTCTCTTCTATTCATTATCAGTATCAATTCCTATTATTAATTATACCATAAATCCTGTTTAAAATATTTAATAATTTGCGGAAGCTCTCGCTCATGACGCACCAATTGGTCGGTTTCCGATTGTTCGCAGGTGCCAGCATCAAGAAGGGACAAACCCCAAAGGGGCTACCCTTCTATTTCAGTATTCGATTTCGAGCTCCAGCGCTGTCCCGGGCTGGACGACGACCGGCGCTCTCCACAGGACGCGGACGACATCGCCTTCCCGTCTGAGGGCCGGTTTCGTTGCGGCGCCGCCGAGCGTTCCGCCGGCCAGCTTGAGCTTGGCGCCCTTGGAAGAGGGCGGAGCGGAAAAATCGAACTCGACGAGCGTCAGCTTGCCGGCTCCGGCATCGAGCTTCAGGCCGGCCGTCTTCCGGTCCGCGAGCTTCTGCGAATAGGTCCCCCAGCCCGAGCCGGCCGTCCACACGCACCGGAAATCATCGGCGGCGACACTCGGGTCGAAGCCCACCCTCATCTCCGGCGCCGAATACGAGAATCCGCTGAGGGCTAAGAGCAGGCCCCACGAGGACATGGCCCGGGCGTAGTGGTGCCCGCATTCGACCTCGTCCCACGGGTTTCGCCTCCGCCCGTCGTACCTGTCGCGCGCTGCCTTGACGAGGCTCAGCCCCTCCTTGACGAATCCCTCGTAAATCATATGCGAGGCGACCTCGTATTCGATGCCCGTCCAGACTTCGTCCGAATAGGGGAACGGCACCGGCGGCCGGCCGCCGCGGGGCCAGGAGCAGACGAGCAGGCCTTTTTCATCCTCGAGCGCGTAGGTCCTTTGGGCGTTCGAGAACGTCCGGAAGTCCCGGCGGAAATTATGCTTGTATATGGCCTCGAGGGCCGACCGGATGTGATCGCTCGGCAGGTAACGGCCGAGGCCCGCGACCATGCCCAGCCACTGGCCGAGGAGCTGGTCTGAAAGGCAGCCTTCGCCGTATTGGTACTTCTTCTCCATGACCTGGTCGTATTTCTGGACGTAGTATTCCCCGTTCCAAAGAACGGCGTCGTAATTCCGGCAGGCCTTATCGTACATGGCCTTATAGGTCCTGGCAGCGGGCCAGTCGGCCAGGGCGGCGGCCATCCGGAGCGCCGCCTTGAGCGCGCCGAGATAGAAGCCGCTGATCATGCTGTTCGGACCGTAGAACTCGATGTCGTAAGTGTTATGCTGCTCTCCTTCGATCAGCCCGTCCCTATCGGTGTCCCAGGCCTTCCAGGCATAGGCCATGGCCTTCTTGACCTGGGGCCAGAGCTTCTGGAGCCAGGCGGTGTCCCCCGAGATCTGCCAGTCCCGGTAGAGGCTGATGATCCGGCCCATCTGGCCGTCGGCGGCCGGCTTGAAATTCCAGTAGACCCCGCTTCCGAGCGGGAGCGAGGTCCGGAAGACCATCGACCCGTCGGGCTTGACGTTGTTGAGAAAGTCCGTCTCCCGCATCGACCGCTCGAGAGACGGGAAGAGAAAGGCCAGCGACTGTTCGTAATTCCAGACGTGGGCGCAGTTGAGAGGGCAGCACCCGGCTTGGTCGCTGCAGCCTTCGAAGCCGAAGAAGCTTCCCGCCTCGAGCCGGAAACAGGTCGGCGTCCGGATGATGGCTGCCTGGCTCGAAACGGCGTCGATGACATACGGCGGCAGCGTCGACCCGAAGAGAGCGTCGTGGAAGGCCCGGCTCTCGCTTTCAAGCCGCCCGAGGTTCGCCTCGAGGTACTCAGCGGCGTCCCAGGCGTCCTTGAACTTTTCGGCATAGTGGTTCCTGAAGATCCGGCCCCGCTGCTCGGGGACGACGTCGAAGTAATCCAGGAAGTTCGGAAAACTCCAGGACAGGATGAAGGGAAGGGTGACCTCCTCGCCCGGCCCGACCGTGGCGACGAGGCCCAGGGTCCCGACGTCGGACTGCTTGTCCGGAGACACGGACGCTCCGGCGGCGCCCGGGAAACGGCCGTCCGCGGCGAAATCCTCCCAGAAGGCCGGAAGGCCGTCCCACCATTCGTCCCGCGGCCAATGAGTCAGGCAGGTGATATCCTTCCACGGCGTCACCAAGGCCATCGTCCCGAAGGCCGGAGCGCCGGGTTTCACTTTTTGAGAGGACATGGCCAGGCCCCTGAGCGCGGGCGTCGTCCGGATCTCGTTCACGTTCCCGCCGAATTTCTCGTTTCCGAGCCCGCCGATCTGCCCCTCGCCGTCGTAGCCGACGGGGTTGAGGATCGACCCGGCGACCGTGATCCGGGCCGGCGACGGCCCGAGGTTCCGGACCCTGAAGCGGATGACCACGGCCGGGATCCCGGAATTCTCCGGATCGAGCGGGACAAACGGGTTGAAAGCCTCGAGGGCGACCGCCAGCGGAATCCGGCTGTCGGAGAGCTCCACCCGGGCGAACGGGTATTCGCCGCTGAACCGGGCCTTCTCCATCCTCGGCAGTCCGGGGACGTCCTCGCGCCGGAAGCCGGTCGTGAAGGGCGGCGGCAGGGGGCCCTCGAGGACGCGGACGGCCTTCGAGCCGTTCTGCTCGAAATACAGCGCGAAAAAGGTAAAGGGCATGCTGAGGCCCTTGCCCGGCCGGTTGAAGATCTCCCAATCGCGGAGATTGCCGCGCCCGCCGAGGGAGACGGTCCCCGTGCCGATTCCTCCGAGAGGGAAGGCGACTTCGTTCATGAACTCGCCCTCGTATACACGCTGGGGGCCGGGACCGAGAAGTTCAGCGTCCGTGAAGACCGGAGCGGCCGCCTGCTGCCGGGGGGCCGGCTCATCGGCCGGAGCTCGTCCCGCGAGCAAGAGCATACAAGCGGCCGCGAGCCCCAAATTCAGGATGGTCCGAAAAAGGCGTGTTCTGTCCCTCATGTCTCGCGCTCCCCTCATGCGAAAATCCCGCGACTTCGACCCTTTTCTATCGGATTGAGGAGGCAAAGTCAACCGCCGCGTCGGCCGCCGCCGTGTCCGGGCCGCCGCTTCATGATGGCTTCGATCTTCCGCTCCATGTCCCCATAATGCGTCCCCTGCCAGAAAACGCGGCCGCACTCCGGACAGATGGCGAAAGACCCGGCATGCTCGAGGACCCACGGCGTGACGAGGTTCCTGGCCCGGGTTTTGGAGATGGGTCTGAGGGCTCGGTTGCAGGCGAGGCAGCGGGAGTTGGGCCGGATCTCATCCCAGAGGGCGAACTCGTCCAGGACCTGGGCCACCTGGTCCTCCCAACGGTCAGAGGCGACGAAAAAACGCGCCTTCTGCTTTTTCGTCTTTTCGATAAGGCCCGTGTCGCGCGTCAGGAGGATGCGGCCTTCGCGGCGGGCGATGTCGATGAGATCCGTGTCCTCGGCCTTGACCCGATAGAGGACATCGAAGCCGAGGATCTTGAGCCATTTGGCCAGCCGGCCCAACATGCAGTCGGCCACGAACTTCATTCGGCCCTGGCTCACGTCCCGGAGGGGCCGCGCATTCGAGGCTGGACGCCCCTCGCGCGGCCTCGGCGGAAATAAAAAATAGTGGACGGTAGGAGATTCGAACTCCCGACCTCAGCGTTGCGAACGCCGCGCTCTCCCAGCTGAGCTAACCGCCCACGCCGCGGAAACCCAATCGGCCTATATATGTACCATGTTCGCCGGGATTTTTCCACGGTTCGCGATTCCGAGGACACGAGGGGGCCTCGCGGACAGGCGGCCCGGCCGGCGACATCCGAGGTTGAATTCGGGCCCGGCCTGTTCTAGAATCTGAGCGGGCGGGTATTATGGGCAGACGGCTGCTGGTCTTCCTCCTGGTCGCTGTTGGCATCTTCCTCGTCTACAAGCAGATCCACCGGCCGCTCTCACACGAGGAAATGATGGTCCGGGCCGTCGAGGACCGCTTCACGGCCGCTTCCAGCCGGTTCATCGGAGTCGCGGCCGGAGGGTTGGCCGCGGGCCTGGATTCGGCCGAGGCGGCCGTCCGCGAGGTCCAAAAGGTCCGGGACGAGGCGGCGCGCCTGACGAAGACGCTGACCGAGGACGAGGCGATCGCCCGGGCCCGTACGCTTGAGGCGAAAATCGACGCCTTCTGCCGGAAAAACGACATCCGGTGAAGCCGGGGAAGATGCGGCTTTTCGGCAGGCCCGTTCGCGAGGGGCATTGGACGCTCCGGCGGGGCCGGGCGCACCTCGACGTGACCGTTTCGAAAAGGGGACGCGGCCACATCGTCCGCGGCACCATCTCGGGCCGCCCCGGACGCGTCGAGGTCATCCGTGTTCCTGTCCCCCACGCGTTCTTAACCAACAACTGGCAGTCCTGGGGCCCGGTGCGGATGGCGACCCCGAGCTCGAGTCACCCCGAGCTCGTCCCGGTCCACGCCAACAACCCCTACGGCTTCTCGCCCCTGCTCGGCGAGCTCCTGACGCGCGTCTGGAGCGATTATCTTGTCGCCTGGGATGGCGCCGTGCTCGGGTTCCTCGCCTCGCGGATCGCCCATCCCTTTTTCCTCGTCGAGGGGGCCGAACTCGTTGGCTACCTCGAGTATTTCGAAGCCGAGTTCGACGACCCCATCCCGCTGGAGCCTCTGGCCATTCTCGGCGGTGGCCGGGTCGAAGACCTCCTGGACGTCTACGCTTCGCTGGCCGGGAAGGAAAACCGGGTGCGCATCAATCCCTGGAACCCGGTGGGCTGGTGCAGCTGGTACCAATACTTCGGCGATCTCGTCTGGGATGACGTCGTCGCCAACGTCGAGACCGCCCGCAGGCTCCGGCGCGCCTTCCCCTTCGAGGTCTTCCAGATCGACGACGGCTACGAGCGCGATATCGGCGATTGGCTGGAGGCCAAACCCGGTTACCCCGCCGTCGACGGTCTCGCGCGCGCCATCACCCGGGACGGCTTCCGGGCCGGCATCTGGACGGCGCCTTTCAGCGCGGCCGAAAGCTCAGGGCTCCTGACAAAACACCCCGGCTGGATGGTCTCCGAAGCCGGGCGGCCGAAGTTCTGCCACCGGAGCTGGAACCGGGCGATCCACGCCCTGGACCTGACGCATCCCGAAGCCCGCGCCCACATTCACGACCTGTTCAGGACGCTTAAAAAAGCCGGCTTTGATTATTTCAAGATCGATTTCCTTTTCGGCGCCGCCATGCCCGGCGGCCGGAAGAGAAACGTGACCCCCATCCAGGCCTATCGGGAAGGCCTTCGTACCATCCGGCGGGCCGTCGGGGACAGTTTCATCCTCGGCTGCGGCGCCCCGCTCCTGCCCTCGGCCGGCCTGGTGGACGGCATGAGGATCGGGGAAGACACCGCGCCGTACTGGAGGACCCGGCCGTCTCCGTTCCAAGGGCCGAACGCCTATTTCGCCCTGAAGAACGCTCTCCTCCGCCAGTTCATGCACCGCCGGCTCTGGCTCAACGACCCCGACTGCGTCCTTCTACGGGACCGGGAGATCGAGCTCACGCGTAACGAGCGCGAGCTCTATGCCCTGACGGCGGGAGCGCTCGACAACATGATCATCGCAAGCGACAATCTGACCCTTGTCGGCAACGAGGGGAAGCGTCTCTTGAGGCGCGCCCTGAAGCTGCGGGGAGGACGGGCCCGCGTTCTCGGCCTCCTTGAAGATGACCTCTACCTCGTCCAGTCCCGGGGCGGCCCCTCGGGAGACGCGGCTCTGGCCGTCAATCTCTCGGACCGCGAGCTCGCCTGCGAAGGGACAAAGGTCGCACCGCGAACGGGATTATTCTTGAATCCGCCTAGCCACGCGAAGAAGGCCCAATGCTAGGCCTTCAGGCCCAGAGGAAGAAGCGGCGGCGCATTCTCCGCCCGGCGACGAGCGAAGCGGCCAACAGGGCGGCGGCGACGACGACCGTGTCGAACCTCCAGACGGTAGAGAACCCCCTCCTGTTCATTAAACTCACCTGATTGGCTCCCGGCGCCACGCCTTCCCGGTCCCTGCACTACGAAAATAGGGCCGCGGCCGGGGAAGTCAACGATTTTTCGTCGGCTGTCAGATGATATCCGTTATTGTCACCCCGAGGGCTCCGGCAAGCCCAGAGCCATATGGAACTTGTTGCGGAACGCCGGGAGGGAGAGCCGCCCGGCGCTAGAAGATGCAAACCTCGCGGTTTCCTTTGACGAGTTCGCCGATGATCCAGGCCTTCTGGCCCAGGCGGGAGAAAGCCGCAAGGGCCCTGTCCGCGTGCTTGGAGGAGACGACGGCGGCCATGCCGATGCCCATGTTAAAGGTCCGGAACATCTCCCGCTCCCCGACGCGGCCCTTGTCTTTGATCCTCTGGAAGATCGCCGGCACCGGCCAGGAACCTTTCTCGATATGGACGGCCAGGCCCTCCGGGATCACCCGGGGGATGTTGTCGTAGAAACCGCCCCCGGTGATGTGGGCCATGGACTTGAGGGGCACCGTTCTCATGACCTCGAGGATCGTCGCGCAGTAGATTTTCGTCGGCCGGAGGAGCTCTTTGCCCAGCGGCCCCCTGAGTTCCTTTTCTGGAAAGACTTTCCGGACGAGCGAATAGCCGTTGCTGTGAAGGCCCGAAGAGGCCAGGCCGATTACGGCGTCCCCGGCCCGGCACGCGCGGCCGTCGATGATCCGCGCCTGGTCGACGATCCCGACGCAGAAGCCCGCCAGGTCCCACTTCCCGGGCGCGTAGAGCCCAGGAAGCTCGGCCGTCTCTCCGCCGATGAGCGTGCAGCGCGCCCGGCGGCAGCCCTTGACGATCCCCTTGACGATATCGACGAGGATTCTCGGTTTGACCCTGCCGACGGCGATGTAGTCCAGAAAGAACAGGGGTTCGGCACCCAAGACGACGACGTCGTCCGCGCACATGGCGACGAGGTCAATCCCGACGGTGTCGTAGCGCCCGAGCATCTCGGCGATGACCAGTTTGGTGCCCACGCCGTCGGTCGAAGAAACGAGCACCGGCCGCCTCAAGCCGGCTAGCCGGGGCCGGAAGAGCCCGCTGAACCCGCCGATCGTGCCCAGGACCTCCGCCCGCTCCGTCTTGCGGACGAGAGGCTTGATCATTTGGATAAACCGGTCCGCCGCGTCGATATCGACTCCGGCTTTGGCGTACGTCAATCGCGCCATGCTCTCGTCTCCCAGGGGATTCCGCGCTTTTTATAACATCCCCTCCCCGGCAAGTCAAACCCCTCGGGCTCATGGAAACGCGAGGTCAGGCCACGGAGCGCTTAAGCGACGCGAGGGGCCGGCTGGGCCGGTACCAGTCACCGGGGGAGCGAAGCGCGGGGGATAAGGACGGTCTCCCTGCCGCCCTGACCTTAGCGCCCTTCGACAGGACCCATCCGGCTTCAAAAAGGAGGGAATCCGGTGTAACCTTTTTGCGCCGGGCCGGTATTTACCCATGAACGGTGAGATTTCGGAGCGGGAGAAGGCCGGACGCATGCCGCCGACAGACAACGAGCTCATGGAACAAGTCAGGGACGGAAAGGTCGAAAAGCTGGCCATCCTCTTCGAGAGGCACCAGACGATGCTGTACAACTTCTTCCTCCGGCTGACGGGCCACCGGGCGGCGAGCGAGGACCTCGTCCAGGAGGTCTTCGTCCGCATCCTGAAATACCGCGCCGGTTACCTGGGCGGAAGCCGCTTCACGGTCTGGATGTTCCAAATCGCCCGCAACGCCCATGTCGACTACCTCAGGAAGAGGAAGGAGACGGCGGGACTCGATGAGCAATTCGCGGAAACGCCGGGATCCGAGCCTCTGCCCGAACAGCGCTTCGAAATCGAGGAGGAAGCGGCCCTCGTCCGCAAGGCTCTGGAACGGCTCCCCGCCCAGAAAAGGGAGATCCTGGTCCTGTTCCGGTTCCAGGACCTCAAGCTCAGGGAGATCGCCGAGCTTCTCAACTGTCAGGTGGGCACGGTCAAGGTGCAGATCCACCGGGCCCTCAAGGACTTCGGCCGCATCTACCTCGAACTCCAAGGAGGGAAGGCCTCATGAGCTGCGATCAGATCCGCGACAAGTTTGCCGACTACCTGACCGGAGACCTCGACGCCGGGGCCCGGGATCAGGTCCGGGGGCATATCGCCGCCTGCGCCGCCTGCCGGGCGGAGCTCGAGGACCTCACGGCCGTCTGGGCCAAGCTGGGCGTCCTCCCGGTCGAAACACCCACGGGCGCGCTCCGCCAGAGGTTCTATGACATGCTGGCAGAATACAAGAGCGGCCTGGGGAAAACGGCCGATAATGCCCTTCGCGCGTCTCCTGTTCGAAGATGGAGAGAATGGCTGACATTCCGCAGGCCGGCCTTCGCCGCGTCCTTTTCGGTGGCCCTCCTGCTCATGGGCCTCGGGCTCGGCTGGGCCCTCAGCGGCGGCCGCGCAACGTCCGCGCGCCTGGCCGCGCTCCGCTCCGAGGTCCAAGACATGAAGCAGACCGTCGCCCTCTCCCTCCTTGACCAGTCGTCCGCCACTGACCGGCTCCAAGGCATCAGCTACAGCACGGAAGTCAGGAACCCCAGACCCAAGACGCTCGAGGCCCTGGTCGAGACTCTCGACACCGACTCGAATCCCAACGTCCGGCTGGCGGCCGTTGAGGCCCTTTACCTTTTCCGGAACCAGCCGGGGATCAAGGACAGTCTTGTCCGCTCCCTCGCTATCCAGGACTCCCCGATCGTCCAGGTCGCTCTGATCGACCTCCTCGTCGAGATCCGGGACGAGCGGGCGGCCGCGGCCCTCGAGGCCCTGATCAAGAGCGACAAGATCAACCCCGACGTGAAAAAGCTCGCCGAACAGGGAATCCGGCAGCTGACACAAAAAGGATAATGGAGGCAACTATGAAAAAGGCCATCGGAAAGCTTGTCATCCTGGCGCTCCTCGCCGGCTCGGGCGCCCTCGCCGTCGCCCAGCAGACGCCGAAGCCCGAAAAAACCCCTGAGCCCGACCGGGCCGTCATTCCGCTCAGCGACCCGGCCAAGCCCGCCCGCATCGAGGCCACGGTCATGTGGGGGAGCATTACGGTCGTGGGGTACGAAGGCAAAGACGTCGTCGCCGAAGCCCAGGTCAGGGAAAAGCCTCTCCTCGAAGGCCGCGGGCTTTACGGCCCTTACGCAAAATCGGCGGCTGAGGCTCAGCAACTCCTCGCCGAAACGGCAGCCAAATCGGCCGAGATGCAAGCCAAGGCGGCCGAACTGCAGGCCAAAGTTTCTCAAGAGATCCAGGAGAAACTGGCGCAGGAATATGCCAATGCGGCTGCGTTGTCAGCTACCCCACAGGAACCCAAGAAGGAGCGCAGCCACGAAGGCATGAAGCTCATCACCGCCGCCTTGACCGGGCTCACGGTCGAAGAGAACAACAACACCGTCACGGTGAGCACCGCATCCATGAGGAACGCCGTCGACCTGACACTCCGGGTCCCCTACTCGTCCTCGCTTTCGTTGCGGTCCATGATGGGCGGCAAGGTCGTCATCGAGAACGTTTCCGGCGAGATCGAGGTCAACGCCGCGAACGGCGGCGTCACCCTGCGCAACGTGTCCGGCAACGCCGTCGTCCACACGATGGGCGGGGACATCGAGGCGACGCTCGCCAAAGTCGCCCCGGACAAGCCCCTCTCCTTCAGCAACATGAACGGCGACATCGACATCACCCTGCCCACCGACATCAAGGCCGACGTTCGGCTGAAGTCCCAGATGGGCAACATCTACAGCGACTTCGACGTGGCCCTCAGGCCCGCGCCCCGGAAGGGCGAAGAGTCCGAGAAGACGGGCTTCGGGAAGTACCGGATCTCGTTCGACAAGGGCATCTACGGGACGATCAACGGCGGGGGCCAGGAGATCAGCCTGACCACGTTCAACGGCAGCATCTACATCCGGAAGAAAAAGTAAGGGCACCGGGAGCCGATCCGTCCGGGGGAAGAGGGGCTGCCCCTTGCCGGGGCAGCCCTCTTTTTTTTCGCGCGCCGACCTGTTGACAGACTGCCGATGACCGTATTACGCTCTTTTCACCCCATCCCGGGAAGGTAACAGGAGAGAAGTCCATGACCATGAGCCGCCGGATACTTTATGCCATCCTCGTGGTCGGCTCGTTGGCGCCGCTTTTTGCGGTCTGCGCCCGCAAGGCGGTGCCGCCGGCGCCGGTTGACCTCGTCCTCACCAACGGCAAAATCGTGACGGTCGACGCCGCAAACCCCGAGGGCCGCGCGCTCGCGGTCCGCGGCGCCCGGATAGCCGCCGTCGGTTCGGAAAAGAATATCCGGCGCTATATCGGCGCCGCCACCCAGGTCATCGACCTCAAGGGCGCGCTGGCCATCCCCGGCTTCATCGACAGCCACGGCCACTTCACCGGCCTCGGCGAATCCAAGATGATTCTCGACCTGACCAAGGCCCGCTCGTGGGACGAGATTGTGGCCCTGGTCGGGGAGGCGGCCAGGAAAGCAAAGCCCGGCGAGTGGATCCTCGGGCGCGGCTGGCATCAAGAGAAATGGGACCGGGCCCCGCAGCCGAACATCGACGGCCTGCCCGTCCACGATGCCCTGAGCAAGGCGGCGCCGGCGAACCCCGTCCTCCTCGAACACGCGAGCGGGCATTCGAGCCTGGCGAACGCCAAGGCGATGGAGCTCTCGGGGATCACGGCCAAGACTCCCGACCCTCCGGGCGGCCAGATCATCCGCGACGCCGAGGGCGTCCCCATCGGGGCCTTCCTCGAGACGGCCCAAGGGCTCATCCGCGTCCGGGAGCCGGAGGGGACTCCCGAAGAGGCTCTCGCCAGGGAGCGGCGCGCGGTCGAGCTCGCCGACCGCGAGTGCCTGAAACAGGGCGTGACGAGCTTCGACGACGCGGCCACATCGTTCGCGACCGTCGACCTGTACAAGAAGATGGCCGAGGAAGGCGCCCTGGGCGTCCGCCTCTACGTCATGCTGGCCGAGAACAACCGGGCCCTGGAGGCGAAAGGCGCTGCCTATCGGATAATCGGCTACGGCGACAACCACCTGACGGTCCGCGCCATCAAGCGCTTCATGGACGGCGCGCTGGGCTCCCACGGGGCCTGGCTTCTTGAGCCCTACGCCGACCTCCCCAGCTCGGTCGGCCTGAACACCGACCCCATCCCTGACGTCCGGGTGACGGCCGAGTTCGCCGTCAAGAACGGATTCCAGCTCTGTATCCACGCCATCGGCGACCGGGCGAACCGCGAGGTCTTGAATATCTACGAGGAAACGTTCAAGGCCTATCCGGATAAGAAGGATCTGAGGTGGCGGGTCGAGCACGCCCAGCATCTCGATCCCGCCGACGTGCCGCGATTTGGCCAGCTCGGCGTCATCGCCTCCATGCAGGCGATCCACTGCACATCGGACGGGCCCTGGGTCCTCAAACGGCTGGGCGGGAAGCGGGCCGAAGAGGGAGCCTACGTCTGGAGAAAGCTCATGGCGGCGGGCGCCCTCATCTGCAACGGCACCGACGTGCCGGTCGAGCCCGTCGACCCCCTCCCCGGCTTCTATGCGGCGGTCACGCGCAGGATGAAGGGCGGGACGGCTTTCTTCCCGGACCAGAAAATGACCCGGGAGGAGGCCCTCCGGGCGTACACGATCAACGGCGCCTATGCCGCGTTCGAGGAAGGGATCAAGGGCTCGCTCACACCCGGGAAGCTGGCCGATATCACCGTGCTCTCGAAGGACATCATGACCTGCCCGGAGAAGGAAATCCGGACGGCCGAAGTCTTGTACACGATCATCGGCGGGAAGGTCCTCTTCCGAAAAGGAGCCAGCTGACGGGTCATCGCCCGGGGAGGACCCGGACGACCGGGCCGGCCGCGGCCCTTCGGACAAACTCGTCTCCCTCCTCCAGCCGGCGGCGATACTCGCCCGCAGAGAGGATCGTCACGTCGATCTCCCGCCCCAGGATCTCCTGCGCCTCGGCCAGGCGTCCGGCGACATCCGCATAGCTCACCTCCCCCACGATCAGAAGCTCGACGTCGCTCTCCTTTCCCACCCGGCCGCGATCCGCGTACCCGTAGACCAAAGCCCTTTCGATCGATCCGGCCGCAGGCTCCAGCGACGCCCTCAGCATCTCGGCGACCCCGGCCGTCTTTGCCACCAGGGATTTGAGCTCGACGAAGACGGGACAGAGCGAATTAGCCTGGAAGCGAACCTGGCTGTCGACGGCGGTCCGGGTGATGATTCCCGCTTCCGACAGGCGGGCAAGCTCCCTCTGCCCGGCCCCCGGCGATACTCCCGCCAGCCTCAGGACGTTTCGCAGGTGAAAGGACTCGCCTGGGCGGCTGAAAAGCAAAGATAAGATCGAACGCCTTGTTTTCCCGAAGAGAGCCGTCATTATCCCCGGATTAATATCAGACGCACTCATATTGAGTACAATTGTACCTAATATTAGTACATAAATCAATGTTGTTGTTAAGAAAGACATAAGAAATACCAGATATGGTCTTCCCTGAGGGCTGCCGGTTTGGGAAAAATGCCGCTTACCAGGGCCCGCCAGCCGGGCCGGCGTATGAGCGACGGGAATCCTATTTGCCCGCGCCGCTGTCCAGCTTTTCCTGGACCCGCCTCAATTCGTCCTGGGCTTCCTTCATCAGCTTGGTCTTGAAAACGAGCGTATCGATCTCGCTCGTCTGGCTCATCGACGTTCTGAGTCTCTCGATGCGCTCGACGAGCTCCGCCTCGCGCCGCCGGAGTCTTTCATTCTCTTCTTTTCTCGCCGCGTCGTCGTCCATAGAAAATCCTCACAACACTCCGCCCATTCTACGTCAGCCGGACGGACGGTTCAAGGCCGGGACGCTCCGGCGCTCGTTTTCTTCAATAGCCGGATCGGCGCCCGCGTCCTCTTGTCAGGGCCGAGGAGTTATGCGAATATGGAATGCTGAAAGAGCCCCTGGCCGAGATGAAATACGCCCGATCGGCTTTGACCCTTCTCCTGGCGGGCGTCCTGGTCTGTTCCGCGGCGCCTCAAAAAGCCCCCATTAAGGACCCCGAAAAAGACCCGGATTATCAATACAAAAAGGGCATGATCGCCCTCAACTACGGCCTGCCGCAGGAGGCCATCCGCTACGGGAACCTGGCCGTCTCCCTCGACCCCAATCACTACGGCGGGCACAGCCTCCTCGGACACGCGAACTACCAGCTCGGGAACTTCGCCGAGGCCGTGGCTGAATACGGGAAAGCGGCCGAGCTGCGCCCGGCCCTGCCCGAGGCGCACTACAATCTCGCCATGGCCTGCCTCGAGTCCGGAGCCCTTGACAGGGCGGAGGCGGAGTTCGGGAAAGCCGACGCCATCAAGCCCGACCCGAAAGCCGAATTCTACCTCGCCGATATCCATTTCAAACAGAAAAAGCTCGACCTGGCCCTGGGCGAGATCCAGAAATCTCTCAAGCTCGACGGCCGCTCCGCCAACTCTTACAGCCTCAAGGGCATCATCCTGAACCAGCTCGGGCGGTACCTCGAAGCCGTCGGGAGCTTTCAGGCCGGGCTCGTCCTCGCCCCCAACAACACGGGCCTCCAGATCAATCTCGGCATCGCCTACCTCAACAGCAACCAGCCGGACAAGGCCCGGGAGCTCTTCGAAAAGGTCCTTCCCCAGATCAAGGATCCCGAGCTCAAGGCCAAGGTCGAGGGGTTCCTGAAATCGATCAACGACCGGTGACGCCGTCGGCCGGTCCGGGTCGCCGGATCATCGAAACGATTATCCGCCTCGCGCGTCTGAGAAGGTGAGGCGGACCGAAATGGATACCGTGATGCCAGGCCTGAAGGCCCTCGCCATGCCGGAGGTTCAGCGGCTTGATGCCGATTCGTTCAACGCGGTCTACGAGGCATACCGGGAGCCGGTGTACCGCTTCGCCCGCCTGCTCACGGACACTGCAGGAGACGCGGAAGACCTCTTTCAAGAGACCTGGTTGAGGGCCGTGCGCTCCCTCCGGCGCCGCCCCGCGACGGGCGACCTCAAGGCTTGGCTCTTCACGATCGCGGCCAATCTGCGGCGGGACCTCCTCCGGAAACAGAGGCTCCGGAGATCGTTCTTCCTCGAGCGCGGCCGCTCGATGGCGGACCAGGCCGCCGACGCCGACACGGGCTGGGACGCGGGCCGCTTCCCGTCCCGGGACGGCACCGCCCGCTCCGACTTCCGGCTCTGCCTCCGGCGCGCGGTTTCGCGCCTGCCGGCCCGCCAGAGGCAGGTCTTCGTCCTCAAGGACATCGAAGGCCACGCGCACGCGGAGATCGGCCGGATGCTCGGCCTGCCGGAGCCGACGGTCCGGACGCTCCTTCACCGGGCCGTGAAGAGCCTCCAGAGGGACCTGGCGGCCTTCGGTCCCGGCGCGACCCGAAATCCGCTCTCCGAGGAGAAGAGACGATGAACTGCCAGACGATCGAACGGTTGATCCTCGAGGCCGACGACCGCCCTCTTGACGAGGCCGAACGGCGGCGGCTCGACGAACACCTCTGTGCCTGCTCCGCCTGCCGGGCCTTCGAGGCCGGCCGGGCCGCGCTCCGGCGCGGAATCCGCGAAATCGCTGACGAAAAGTTGCCCCCCGCTCTGAGCGAGAGGACCCGGAAGGCCTGCCTCGACTCCCTGGCCGGCCGCGCGGAGGCGGCCTCTCCGGCGGCCGCGCGAAGGCGGGTCCCCGTGCCGGTCGTCGTCGTTTCAGTCCTGTTCACGGCCCTGGCGGCCTTGTGGTTGGCGGCGACGCTGGCCGACGTCACCCCCGCCCAGTCTCTGCCCAAGGCGGCCTGGGTCGCCGTCGCCTTCATCGTCCAGAACGTGCTGACGCTCTTCGTCTCGCCGCTCGTCCTGCGCGCGGCCCGGCCGGCGGAAAAAGCAGAATTC
The DNA here is from genome assembly GCA_964551995.1 of uncultured Eubacteriales bacterium. Taxonomy (GTDB): domain Bacteria; phylum Acidobacteriota; class Aminicenantia; order Aminicenantales; family Saccharicenantaceae; genus DATKJS01. Next base: position 14,551 of record CAZKFD010000009.1, on the reverse strand, counting down.
ACATACCGATAAACGGTTTCGAGGAGGATTCCATGACGACGAACAACAACGCCACCACCTGGGCGGTCGTGATCTTGATCGCCCTGATGTTCGTCCTGGCTTTTCGTTCCATCTTTTTCGTCCTGCCGTTCGGCTTCTTCCCCGGCATGACGCATGTCGTCCGCGACATGGGCCACGGCATCGCGGGCGTGGGGGGGTTCTTCGGGCTTCTGCCGCTGGCTTTCCTGCCGCTTCTGCTCCTGGCCCTCTGGGTCTTCGTGCTCGTCTGGGTCTACCGCGACGCCGAGAGCCGGGGACGGAGCGGGATCCTGTGGGCGCTCCTCGTCTTCATCGGCAACGTCATCGGGCTGATCATCTATCTCATCGTCCGCAACGAGTCCGTGCCGCGCCCTGCCCAGGCGCCGCCTGCGGAGAAGTGCCCGGGCTGCGGGAAGCCCATCGGGTCGGGATTCACGTTCTGCCCCCACTGCGGTGCCAAGCTGAAACCTGTCTGCCCGGGCTGCCAGAAGCCCGTCGACCGTGCCTGGAAGGTTTGCCCGAACTGCGGCACGAGCCTCGACGCCGGGAAATCCGAGCAGGCCTGAGGCCGGGCCGCGCGGGAGCGCGCCCCGGTCAGGTGAAGATGATTTGGCCGCCGGCGGAGATCTCAAAGAACTTGCCGACGTTGATGATCGCCTCGACCTGCGGGCAGAAATCCTCTTTTTTCAGCTTGAACATGTCGACGGTCGCCTTGCAGGCGTAGAGCCTGCAGCCGGCGTCCGACACCATCTCGATGAACTCGGGCACCGGCGGAATGTCGAGCTTGTCCATCGTCTTCTTCATCATCGACGTGGCCATGGCCGACATGCCGGGCAGGATCCCCAGGAGCGAGGCCATGTGCATGCCGGGATTGCCGACCGTGGCGATCTTGATCCTGCCCATCCGCTTCTTGATGATGGCGTCCAGCCCGAAGAAGGTGAAGAACAGGTTGGCTTCGATGCCCTCCATGCGGGCGCCGTTGGCCATGATCAGTCCCGGGTAGACCCCGTCGAGTCCGCCCTTCGAGACCACGATGGAAACCTTCTTGATCTTCTCGTCCATGATCCCTCCCGGCGGTCAAACGCAACCCTCGGGCTTCTTCAGCCCGGCGATCTTGGCCGCTTTCTTGGCCGGCCCACCGGGGAACAGCTCGTAAAGTTCCTTCGTGCTCATGATGCCGGTCTTGTTGAGCTTCCGAATGCTGGGCGCCTGTCCGGTCTCTTTGAATTCCTTTTGCATGAATTCGATGACTTTCCAGTGGGAGGGGCCCAGCTCCGCGATGCCTTCCTCCCGGGCGATGGCCGCGGCGATGTCGCGAGTCCACTGGGCCGGGTCGGCCATGAAGCCTTCGTCGTCGACCTCGACGACCGCGTTGCCGAACTGTTTTTGAGCCATGCGACTCTCCTTTATCGCGAATTCCCCCGCTTCTTCCTCAGGCCCCTTTAGGGATTTCCTTGCCCGCGGTCTTCATCAGTGCGGGCACGAAGGGAATGGCCCAGTCCTTCAGGAGCATGTGCCAGTAGATCCAGCGGAAGGCGAGCTTACCCAGGTGGTTCAGGCGGCTCTCCTTGAGGAGCGGCATCGGGCCGGCCGTCCCGAACGGGAAGCGGCCGGGCAGGGGTTCGTAGTCATAGTTGAAATCGATCAGGATGGCCTTCCGCCGGCCGGTCTCGATGAAGCAGTTCGAGTGGCCGTCGAAGGCGGCCTCGAGCGGACGGCCCTCGATCGTCCGCAGAATGTTCCGGGCGAGCAACTCCGACTCGAAATGGGCCACCGAACCCGCCTTGGAGGCCGGGATGTTGGCGGCATCGCCGATGACGAAGATATTCTCGAACTTCTTGGACTGAAGCGTCTTGGGGTCCGTGGGGACGAAGCGGAGCTCGTCGCCCAGTTCCGACCGTTCGATCATCTCCGCTCCCATGTTCGTGGGGATCGTGACGAGGAGGTCATAGGGGACGTCCCGCCCGTCGTAGGAGACGATCTTCCTGGCCCCGGCATCCACGCGCTCGGCGGAGAAGTCCGGGACGACCGCGATCCTGCGTTCCTCGAGCAGGCCCCCCAGGAACTTCGAAGCGACGGGCTTGGTGAAAGCCCCGGACAGCGGCGTGACGTAGACGAGCTCGATCGCGTCGCGCCGGTGGTGCCGCCGCAGGCACCAGTCGCAGAAGAACGCGAACTCGAGCGGGGCCGCCGGACACTTGATCGGCATCTCGTTGACGTGGATCACCAGGCGGCCGCCGGGAAACGCCTTGAGCTTGTCGGCCAGCGCGGCCGCGCCTTCGGCCGTGTAAAAATCGAAGATTGTGTCACGCCACCCTTCGAGCATCCCGGGCGTCTCCGAAGGGGCGATCTCGGCCCCCGTAGCGATGACCAGGTAATCGTAAGGGACCTCCCGGCCGTCGCGCAGACGGACGGAGGCCGTCGCCGCGTCGATCCGCTCGATCTCCGCGATGATGAAGTCGACGCCCTTCGGCAGGAGCTTGGATTTCTTCTTGAGGATGTCTTCCTTGGTGTAGAAGCCGAAGGGAATGAACAGGAAGCCGGGCTGGTAATAATGCTCGTCGTCCCTGTCGATGACGGTGATCGACCATTCTCCGCCGTCCAGTCGCTTTCGCAGCAGCCGCGCCATGATCGTCCCGCCGGTGCCGGCGCCGAGAATCACGATTCTTCTCATGCTGTCTCTTTCCCGCCTGTCCCCGTGGCCACAATGGGTCTCGGAAGAGCCTGAAAAGGCCGCCGGACGGCCGCCCGGCGGTCCGACGATCCTCTTTTTAAAAAATGCCTAGAAATTTTATCGTTTTTCTCATATTGAGTCAAGCTCGGGCGGGACAACCAGAAAACTCTCCGGACCGCGGACCGGACCGGCTTTTCGGCCGAAACGGCGATCAGGCGGGCCGGAGGACCTCGCGCCGGACGGAGGCCTTCCGGATGCGCTTCTCGACGGGGTTGACGCCGATCCCCGGCCCGACGGGGACGCGGATCTTGCCCGGGCCGCTGAGCTCGATCGGCGGCTCGATGATGTCTTCCTTGTAGTAGCGCCGGCTGGCCGAGAGATCGGCGGGAAGCTTGAAGTTCGGGAGCGAGGCGATGTGCAGGTTGTGGGCCCGCCCGATCCCGCTCTCGAGCATGCCGCCGCACCAGACCGGGGCGTCGCGGGCCTCGCAGTGATCGTGGATTTTTCTCATCTCGGCCGGCCCCCCGACCCGCCCGACCTTGATATTGACGATCCGGCAGCTGCCCATCTCGAGGGCGGCCCGGACCGTGTCGAGCGAGAGGATGCTCTCGTCGAGGCACAGCGCCGTCTTCATTTCCCGCTGGAGCTTGGCGTGGTCCCAGAGATCGTAAGGCGGAAAGGGCTGCTCGACCATGAGAAGCTGGAAGGCATCGAGCGCCTTGAGGGTTTCCTTGTCGGAGAGCGCGTAGGCCCCGTTCGCATCGGCCTGGAGGCGGATGCCGGGGTAGGCCGCCCGTACGGCCTCGCACGCCCCGACGTCCCAGCCCGGCTTGATCTTGATCTTGATCCGCCTGTACCCCTCTTCGAGGAACGCGCCGACCCGAGCGACGAGCTCCGGAATGGAATCCTCGATGCCGCAGCTCACGCCCGCCTCGATCTCCTCCCGGACGCCGCCGTAGAGCTTCGCGAGAGGCACTCCCGCCTTCCGGGCCTTGAGGTCCCACAGCGCCAGCTCCAGGCCGGCCTTGGCCATCCGGTTGCTGCGGAAGACGCCGGCCTCCCGGGCGAAGTCCTCAGGCTCCGCGAGGCCCTTTTTGAAGACGAGAGGGATCAGGAAGTCTCTGAGGACGTGCCAGGCCGTCTCCGTCGTCTCGCCGCTGTAGAGGGGGGCCTCCTCGGCGACGCACTCGCCGTAGCCGCAGACCCCGCCCGAAAAGGCGCGGACGATGATGAAGGTCCGGTCGAACGCCCGGCCAAACGAGGTCTCGAAGAAGTGGACGTACGGCAGACGCAGAAGCGACATCTCGATCCGCTCGATGGTCATGTTTCACCCTCCAGATGATTTCCCGGCTCTAATCCCCGGTCCCCGGCCGCGTCAGCGCCTTCCGTTCTTCTTCAAGACGTAGAACGAGCGGTCGCCGTAGATGAAATGGACCGCCGCGTACGCGCGGCCGAAATAGCGGCTCATGGCCCGCCGTAGGCCGGCCTGCCATTGGGCGATGAGGTCGCAGCGGAAGGCCAGCGCCTTGACGTCCCGGGGGATTTCGACGAGGACGGTGTCCGCTTCAAGGTTCAGCCGGAGCCGCCCGGGCGGGGCGAACGATCCCTCTTCGCCCGATTTTCTCTCCAAGGCCTTGGGCAGAGCTGCTGTGTCGTAGCACGGCCTCTTGACCTTGCCTGCCGCCACTTTCCGGACGCGGGCGTCGCGGATCGGCCACTCGATGAGGAGTCTGTCCGTGGGGATGCCCGGCCCCAGGCACAGGGACGGCGTCATCCCGTAAAAGTTACCCAGATACGTTCGCGAGACCGCGGCCAGGGACTGGAGATTGAGATTGGCGTTGCGCGTCTGGAGCGGGTCGAACGTCCAGGTGATCAGGCTGTATCCCCGTTTCAGGGCCTCCGCACGCTGGGCCCATTTGAGGGCCTTGCCCAGCCCCGTGCCCTGGAATTCGGGCAGGACGGCGAGCAGGTGAGAATGCTGGCATTCGACGCCGTCGAGGAGGGCCGGAAACGAATAGACGAACCCGGCCAGCCTTTTCCCCACGAACGCGCCGAGCAGGATCCCTCCCATCCGGCTGGAGATCGTGAACTGGTGAACCGGCGTCAGGTCCGATTCCCCGTGATTCCACACGGTCCGCTGGATGTCGAGGAGGGTCATGAATTCTTCGAACGAGTCGAGGGCCCGGATTTTGACCTGATCAGGCAAGCGTCACTCCCTTCTTCGAAGCCAGGCGCTCGTAGACCGCGATGATTCTCCGGGCCATGGCTTCCGTCGAATACTTTTCCTGGACGGCCTCCCGACCGCTTTGAGCCAGGCGGCTGGCCAGGTTTCTGTCGAGGTAGAGCTTGAGAACGGCCTCGGCCAGCGCCTTGGGATTGCGGGCCGGCGCCAGGAGCCCCGTCTCCCGGTGGACCACGACCTCCGCGGCGCCTCCCGCCGAGGCGGCCACGACCGGAACACCGCAGGCCATGGCGTCCAGGAGCGCGCCGCCGAAGCCGATCAGGTGCGACGTCGTGACGAAGACATCGAGAGAGGAGAGAATCTCCGGCAGGCCCTCGCGGAAACCGAGATAATAGACGGTCCCGTCGTCGGTGAGGGCGCGGCCGTGGGTTTTTCCGTCCGGCTCGAGACGCAGCGTTCCGCCGCCGAGAACGACGGCCTTCGCCTTCGGAGCATGCTCGCGGATGCTCCTCGCCGTTTCAATGATATCCCTGTGGCTTCCGGGGTCCTCGAGGTTGGCGATGAAGCCGACCAGGAAGTCGTCCGGAGAGAAAGAGAACTCCCGCTTGAGGAAATCCCGGGAGCGGACGTTCCGATGCGGCGAGAAATCGATGCCTGCGGGGACGACCTCGATGAGCCGCCCGGGGAGCCCCCCGCGTGTCAGGGCATCCTTGATGCCCTCCGAGCCGGCGATGACGGCGTCGATTCCCTTGAGCGGCCTCCGGCCCAGGGAGACCGCCGTGTCCGCCGGCCAGGAGAGGGCGCGGATGGGCACTCTGGCCATCGCGGCCGCCGCCGAACCCACGGCCAGGCCCTGCGTATCATGGATATGCACCAGGAGGCACCGCTGGCGTCTCATCGCTGCCGCGAGACGCATGGACCTCCAGAGGCTCCCCTTTTCCGGGAGCCCGATAGCCAAGACCGGCAGGCCTTCTCCTGCGGCCTCTTTCTCGAGGGAACTTCCCGGCTGGACAACGAGGCGGGAGGCGTAACCTTTTTTCCGGACCTCACGGGCCAGGACGAGGGCCTGACGCTCCTCGCCGCTCCACTCACGGCCGGAATCAATATGGAAGAGGCTCAAGGGGCATCCCTTCCGTCCCGGTCCCCGGGAACCCGCCGGGGCCGCCGCAAACCGGGGCCCCGTCGAGAGGGAACGCGGTCGGCCCGAGGGTTTTCACCGGGCCATCTTAGCATAGCCAAAAAAAACAACGCAAGCCGGGCCGGACGGCCCCGGCCGATCACTTGATGTAGTCGGTCAAGCTGATGTTGCGGTCTTCCAGGGTCGTGCCCGTCACCTGCGCGATCTGAGCCAGGGCAATGTTGTAGTTGACGAGGGCCTGGAGCTCGAGGGAGCGGGCCGTGGCTAGGTCGTTCTGGTACTGGAGGACGAAATAGTTCGTCGACATTCCGACGTTGAGCTTTTTCATCTCCGCTTCGAGCTGCTTTTCGGCGAGCTCCCTGGCGACCCTGTAGGCGTCGACGGCCTTGGCCGTCGTCTCCAGGTTGAGGACCGCGTTGCTGACGTCGAGCGAGATCTGCTGCTCCTCGTTCTTGAGGCTAGCCTGGCCCTGCTCGAGGCCGAGCTTGGCGTAGGCGTAATTGGCGCGGCCGACCATGTCTGCGAAGGGAATGGTCAGGGTCAGCCCGACCGTCCAGTTGTTGTACAGGAAACTGAAAGCGTCCTTGAAGGCCTGGCTCGGCTGGCCCGGGATCGTCCCGACGACGATGCCCGTCAGGGGATTGTTGTCCTGGTAGAGGAGCTGGTCGCCCGTAATTCCAGGGCTCGTCTTGGTGAATTTGAGGTCGAGCTGCGGCAGGAGCTGGTTCCGGGCGACCGTGAGATTGAGCTTGCTCGTCTCGATTCCGGACCTGATCACGTCAAGCTCCGGCCGCCGGGCCAGCGCCCTCTGGAGAGCTTCCTCGTACGTGATGTGGAAGGCCTTGAACACAGGCTGGTCGGAGGGGACGATAATCATCCCCTTGGCCGGAGGGTCGGCGTCCAGGTTGAGAAGGACCCGCAACTGGTCCCGGTTGATCCTCACCGCGGCTTCGGCCGAGAGGATGTCGGCCTCCCGCCGGGCGACCGTCGTCTCCGCGTTGAGGACCTCGATGGGCGCCTTCTGGCCGACCTCGACTTCCTTCTTCGTTTTGGTGAGGAGATCCCGCCCGAGGTCGAGGGACTGTTGCTGGGTCTTGAGGTTTTCGATGGAGTAGACCAGGTTCCAGTAGGCCTGCTCCACATTGAAGACAGTCGTGATCAGTGTCGACTTGAACTGGCTGCGCGAGATGTCGAGGTTGTTCTGGGCGATGATGATCTGCTTGCGGCTGACCCGCCAGCCGAAGTTCCTGAGGAGCGGCTGGGTCAGGGTGAAACTCACGGTGCTTTGGAACGTAGGATTGAAGTTTTGGAACAGTTGATTGTTTTCAGTCCATAAGTAGTCCAGGCTGGCCGTGAGAGAGCCGCCGAACGGGATCTGTTGGGTGATGCCGACGTTGGAGTCCGTATACTTCTGGATGTACGTGCCCGAGTTCTGGAGAGACCAGGTCGCCGGTTCGGCGAACTGGTTGCCCGTGAAAGCGAACGCGAGCGTCGGCATATAAAACTGCTTGGCTTGCGACAATTGCGCGCTGGACAGCTGGGGATTGACGACCTGGACGGCGACATTGAGGTTGTTTTTCAGGCTCCTGACGATCGCGTCGTCAAGAGACAGGGGCAGCTCCTTCTGTTGCTGTCCGAACGAAGAAAGGCCGAAAACGGCCAGGACGAAAACCGCGCCGCAGAGAATTTTCTTAGTCATGCCGGTCCTCCCTATCACGTCGATTTGAAAAGACGGTCCTTCTGGCAATTTCTTTGCGGGGCGCACATCGGCGCCTTATATTATTAATACGCATTTTCCCGGTGATTCGTTCACTGTTCATTCGGGCCACCGGATGCCGAGGAGATTCATCTTGTTGAACAGGGTCTTGCGGCTGACGCCCAGGATTCGGGACGCCCGGGTCCGGTTCCCCCCCGTCTGCCTCAGGGCGTCGAGGATCAGCTCCTTCTCGGTCCGCTCGGCGACGCCCTGGACGGTCATCCTGAGAGGCCGCGACAGCCGCACAGACGCGTCGTCAGCCGGCTCCTCGGAGCCCGAAAGAGGCGCCCGCAGCCGAGAAGGCAGCGCGTCTTCGTCGACCCATTCGCCCTCGGACATGACCATGGCCTCGTAGACGACGTTCTCGAGCTCGCGGACGTTTCCCGGCCACAGGTAGGCGGCGAGCCGGGCCAAAGCCCCAGCCGTGATCCCCCGGCTGCCCTTGCCCAGCTCGGTGCCGTACTTCCGGATGAAGTGCTCGGCGAGTAGGGGAATGTCCTCCCTCCGTTCCCGCAGGGGGGGGAGATGGAGCGACAGGACGGCCAGCCGGAAATACAGGTCCTCGCGGAAGGCGCCCTTCCCGACTTGCGCCTCGAGGTCCTTGTTCGTGGCGGCGATGACCCGGACGTCGACCGGGATCGTCTTCGTCCCGCCGACCCGGATGATCTCGCGTTCCCCGAGCGCCCGCAGGAGCTTGACCTGGGCGTCCTGGGAGAGCTCGCCGACCTCGTCGAGGAAGATCGTGCCCTTGTGGGCCAGCTCGAACTTGCCCGTTTTTTCGGTCCGGGCGTCGGTGAACGCACCCTTGACGTGGCCGAAAAACTCGCTTTCGATCAGGTCCCGGGGGATGGCGCCGCAGTTGACGACGACGAAGGGGCCGTCCCGGCGCGGGCTGGCGAAATGGATGGCCCGGGCCACGAGCTCCTTCCCCGTCCCGCTCTCGCCGGTGACGAGCACCGTGCCATCGACGCGGCAGATCTTTTCCATGAGCTGGAAGACGGAGTTCATGGGGGCGCTCGTGCCGACGATGTTCGAAAAGCGGTAGCGCGACGTCAGCTCCGAGCGGAGGCTCTCGACCTCCTGTTTCAGCGTCCTGAGCTCGAGGAGCCTGGACACGGCGAGAAGCATCTCGTCGTTGTCCACGGGCTTTTCGAGATAGGCGTAGGCGCCGAGCTTGGTGGCCTCGACGGCGCTCCGGATCGTCCCGTACGCGGTGACGATGATGATTCCCGTCCCGGGGTGCGCCTCCTTGATCCGGGCCAGGACCTCGAGCCCCGGGATGTCAGGAAGGTTCATGTCGAGGAGCACGATGTCGGGCTCTAAGAGCCGGGCCTGCGCGATCCCCTCCGCGCCGCTCGCCGCGGTTGCGGCCTCGTAGCCGTGGTCCTCAAGGAGCAGGGAGAAGATATCGCGGATGTTCTTCTCGTCGTCGACGATCAGGATCCTGGGCTTCATTCCGGGCCTCTCGCCTCAGCTCGCGGGAAGCGTCACGAGCACGGTTGTCCCCTGGCCGACGCGGCTGCGGACCTCGATTTCCCCCCGGTGCGACTTGACGATGCTATAGCAGATCGAGAGCCCCAGCCCCGTACCGCCTTTCTTCGTCGTGAAAAACGGGTCGTAGATCTTGTCCATGTTCTCTTCCGGGATGCCCTCGCCCGTGTCGGCGATCCGGACGAGGATCTTCCCGTTGGCCAGGGGGAGGACTTCGCAGCCGAGCTTCCCACCCCCGTCCATGGCCTGGATGGCGTTGAGGAAGACGTTGAGGAAAAGCTGCTTGATCTGGGATTTGTCCCCGTTGAGAAAGACGGCACCGGGGGGGAATTTCGTCTCAACCTCCACGTTCCGGGCCCGGGCTTGGAAGGAGATCAGGGCCAGACTTTCCTCCAGGGTGCCAACGAGGTCGACAAGCTCCTTCTTGATCTCGGACGGGCGCGAGAACGAGAGCAGGGCGGAGAGGATCTCGTCGATCCGGTCGGTTTCCTGAAGGGCGACGCCGAGGAGCCTCTTCTCCGTATCCTGGGTGCATTTCTGCTCGAGGTACTGCAGGGAGGACTTGATGGACGTCAGGGGATTCCGGATCTCGTGGGCGGCGCCGGCGGCCAGCTCGCCGATGGTCGCCAGCCGGTCGGCCCGGAGCATCCTCCGGAACCGCTCCCTCTGCTCCCTGTAGAGCATCGCGTTCTCCAGGGCGATTCCGGCCTGGGGCGTCAGGGACTCGATGAAGGCCAGGTCCCGTCTGGAGAATTCGGCCGGGGGCGTCTTCGCCCCGACGCAGAGGATGCCGATCAGCCGGTTCATGGAGAGCAGCGGGTAGCAGAGGACGAAGCCGAAGAGCCGGAAGATCTCCTTTTCCTTTTCGCCAAGGAACTCAAAAACGCCGGCCTGATTCCGGATGTCGAGGGGCGTTTTGTTGATCTTGAGCCACTTGGCCAGGTGGTCGTGCGGCAAAAAAGAGAGCGTCCGGACCGGGGCGTCGTCCAGGCCGTTCGACGCGGAGACCCGGAACTGGGCCAGGTCATTGTCGTAGATGAGAAACGCCAGCCGGTCGACGGACACGGCCTCCCGGATAGTGCCCAGGAAATTGAGGGCAATTTGGTCGAAGTCTTCGATGAGATTGAGGCTTTCGGCGAACTCCCGCGAAATCAGGCGGGTCGCGACGTCGGGAAGGCCCTTCCTGGACTGCCGTTTCTTGGAGGGACGGAATATCGCGCTCATGGATTCAGGCTCTGCCCCCCCTTAGAATACAAAAAACGCCGGGGATTGTAAAAGCCCCGGAAACTGGGTAAAACGGGTAAGCGATTTCCCATCGTTGGGTAATCCGGGTAACATCTTTCTCCATCTTCAGGCCTTTGTGACAGCCGGACCTATCCTCACATGCTACAATAATGCAATATTCGGGCCGAACGGCCGGGATGCGGGGAAAAGTCTTCTCGCCGGAGGGGAGACCTCCTTAAACCCTTCTTTTTCAGCTGAGTGAAGGCTAGGCCGCGGACTGGGCCCTCCGGCCGTTCGAACGAGCGTGCGGCATATTGGCACCTTTATTGCATAAAGAAAGTTGACACCCGCGGAGGAACGCGCATGAAAATCCCGAAGATCCTCGCCATCCTGGCCGCGATCCTGGCCCTTTTCCTGATGCTGGCTTCCCAGACGCCCCAGGAGTCGCAAAGTACGAAACTCCTCAGGCTGAAGAGCGCCCAGCTCGCCCTCGAGCTGAAGAAGGCCGATTACGAGAGGTTCTTGAAGCTCAAGGAAGAGGGCCTGACGTCGGACGCCGATTTTGCCGAGAGGCAGACGGCCTACCTCCAGGCCCAGGTTGACTACCAGCAGGCCTTGATCAACTTCATGGGCAGCGAGGCCCGGATCTCTGTGGCCCGGGCCGTCAAGTTCCAGGATAGGAGCGGAAAGAAATACGTCACCGTCGGCCTCCGCTACGCCTCCAAGGAGCTCAAGGAGCTCTCCAACCTGAAGATCAGCGCGGAAGATCTCTTCCCCTTGAATTTCATGAAGGAGATCAAGGACGTCTACGTCTCGCTCCTCTCCGAAGCAAAGATCATCTCCGACCCCTACGAAAAAACCATCGCCTCCCTGCCCATAGAGTCGGAGCGGGAGGTCACGTTCCTCCTCCTCAAGGACGTCGAGAATCTGGAAGTCAGCGTCTCCTATTCGGGGAAGACCGAAACGACGTCGGTCTATCTCGAGAAGGGCGTCAGCGCCAACATGGTCACCGTCAACTCGGCCCAGTTCTCGCAGGAGGCGGACCTCGAGAGCACGGCAACCTACGACCTGTCGCTCGAGAAATTCAGCGGCGAGGCCAACATCTTCAAGCTCGAGGTCCTGAATCTGCCGCTGCAGATCACCTACGAGTTCTCGGACCCGACGACCCAGGCGCGCCTCTCCCAGATCAAGTTCAGCGAGGGCGTCACCAGCCTCAAGCTCTCGCTCAAGCTTTACCTGCCTCAGAACCCGGACAGTCAGGTCGTGCTCGACAAGCCCATCGAGTTCTACGTGCTCGCTCTCGACAGCGACCAGACGACCAAGCTCCGCGAGATCGAGGCCAAAGGAGGCAAGACCGGGATCGGGCCCAAAGAGATCGACGAGCTGAAGGCCGGGTCCGTCCGGCTCGAGCTCATCCCGCGCGGCGTCCCCAAGGTCGAGGTCCAGGCGGTCAACCTGTACCATGAGATCAAGGTCGGCGAGAACGTCAGCATGGACGTGACCATCAAGAACACAGGGACGCGGACGCTCAACAACATCCGCGTGTACTGCGACCTGCCGCTCAACTGGCGCGTCGAGATCAAGCCCGACCTGATCTCGGTTCTCGCGCAGGACAAGGACCAGGTCGTCAATATCAACTTCATCCCGCCGGCGGACGTCTCAGTCGGGGACTATGAGCCCAAGATTCGGACGGAGTCCACGGCCGAGAACCGGCACGTCGAATCCGAGGACAAGATCGTCCGCATCCACATCACCTCGAAGACGAACGTCCTCGGCATCACGGTCTTGATCCTGCTCCTGGTGGGCTTGCTCGTCGGCATCGTCGTCTTCGGCATCAAGCTGACGCGGCGGTGAGGAATACCCAATTGGGGTATCAAATTGGGGACACAATACTCATTTCCGAATTCCGGCGGCCAAGAGAGACTTGATCATACCCCAATGGGCTGCGACGGAAGAAGAGACAATTCGGAATTGAGTGTCGTGTCCCCGAATTGCGTGTCCGCGAATCGCGAGGAGATCTAAAGATGTTCAGAACGGTTTTCAAGAAGGAGCTCGTGGATCAGATCCTCAGCCCCAAATTCCTGATCATCTCGCTTCTCTGCCTCGTCCTCATCCCGGCCAGCCTCCTCCTCAACTATGCGAGCTACGAGAACGCAGCTCACGATTACAGCTCTTCCCTGAAGGAAGCGAAGAGTACGACGACCGTCTACCGCCAGCCGAGCGTTTTGAGCACCTTCGGCATCGGCCTCGAGAGCGTCCTACCGGAGAAGGTCACATTTGCCAAGTATCAGATCGACGCCAGCGGGACGCAGGCCCAGAACGAAGTCTTAGGCAATATCAACGGCCGGATCGACTTCGTCGTCATCACCAGCTTTCTCCTCGGCCTCTTCGCCGTCCTCTACGCGGGGACGATGGTTTGCGGGGAGAAGGAATCGGGGACGCTGAAGCTCGTCCTCTCAAACCGGGCGACCCGGAGCACGATCATAGCGGCCAAGTACGCGGGGGGATTCAGCGTGCTCATGATTCCCTTCGCGGTCAGCACCCTCCTCGGGGTGTTGCTGCTGCTTGTTGAAGGATTCCCCCTCTTCGCCGTGGGCAACCTGGCCCGCGTCATCGTGATGATCGCGCTCTCGGTGCTCTATCTCTCCGCGCTCTTTTTGCTGGGGCTTATCGTTTCGACGCGAACTCACCGAACGAGCCTGGCTCTCCTCGCGAGCTTCTTCGTCTGGATCTTCCTGACGTTCGTCATCCCTAAAACGAGCGAGCCCGTCGCCGGGCTTATCCGCCCGGTGCCGAGCGAGGAGGTCATGAAGGCTAAGCGGGCCCAAGTCCGCAACCAGATCGAGAAGGAGAAGGGGAAGGCGCTGGCCCCCTTGATGGAGAAATATCTGCCCAACAACGGCCGGGGCTCCTGGGACTGGGACGGTTATGTCAAAGCCCGCGGCCCCGTGGCCAAGGATTACGAAGACAGGCTCAACGCGACGCTCCAGAAATTCGACGCTGATTACGAGCGCGAGAAGGCCGCCCTCCGGACCCTCAGCCTCGATATCGCGCGCCTTTCGCCCGCCTCTTCCTACACGCAGGCGGCACTCGATTTCTGCTACACCGGTGTGGCCGACCTTGAAAACTTCTCGGGCAGCCTCCAGGTCCATTATGCCCAGCTCGCCCAGGCCGTCTTCAAATACTCCTTCCAAGATACGATCTCCTCAGAGGACGGCAAGAGCAACCGAGGTGTGGGGGGCGATTCGTCTCCGGAGGGCAAAATCGAGTATCCGGCATTCCGCTACGAATTTCCGGGCATTGCGGAAACGCTCAGAGACACGGCGCCGGACATCGTCCTGCTCGTGCTCTTCAACCTGATCTTCTTCGCCGCGGCGTATTATTCGTTCATCAGATATGACGTTCGGTAGCGGATTAGGAGCATAAATTAATTATGGGGACACAATACTCATTTCCGAATTTTCCCCACTGCTGTCCGCAGCAGACTGAGCATGAACGCGTTCCCGTCGCCTGCGGAAATTCGGAAATGAGTATTGTGTCCCCGAATTCCGTGAGCCCCGTGAATCTCAATAATACGGTTATGCCATTCCTAAAAGAGGAGGTCACATGGCAGACAAACAACCCATCCTAAAGGCGGACGACCTGTCCAAGCGCTATGAGGACGGCGTCCTCGCGGTCGACCACCTGAACCTGAACATCTACCCCGGGGAGGTCTACTGCCTGCTCGGCGCCAACGGCGCGGGAAAGACGACGACCATCAACCTCTTCCTCAACTTCATCCCGCCCACCACCGGCACCTGCTTCATCAACGGCATCGACGTCACCCGCGACCCGCTCGAGGCCAAGAAGTACGTCTCCTTCGTCTCCGAAAACGTCATGCTCTACGGCAACTTCACCGCCCGCCAGAACCTCGACTTCTTCGCCAAGCTCGGCGGCAAGACGAACCTCGGGAAGGAAGACTACTACCAGGTCATGCGGCGGGTGTCGCTCCAGGAGAAGGCCTTCGAGCAGCGGGTCAAGAACTTCTCGAAAGGCATGCGGCAGAAGCTCGGGATCTCGATCGCGGTG
>CAZKFD010000008.1:0-87859 GCA_964551995.1 uncultured Eubacteriales bacterium | reverse complement strand
GCCTCACCCGAAAACTGGTCCAGCCAAAAATGGAGTTTTTTGGCTTCTTAAACTGACTTCGTATTTATCAGCGAACTGCCGCGGAGTCAAGTCTCCGAGCGAGCTGTGCGGCCGGAACTCGTTGTAGTCCCGCCGCCACTTCTCGATCTTCTCCCGCGCATCCTCCATCGACAGGAACCAGTTGACGTTCAGGCACTCGTCCCGGAACGACCCGTTGAACGACTCAACCGTCGCATTATCCATAGGTTTGCCGGGCCGGGAGAAGTCCATCGTGATCCCCCGATCATAGGCCCACTTGTCCATGGCCCGAGAGATAAACTCGGTGCCGTTGTCGCATTGAATGCGTTCCGGAGCCCCTCGCTCCGTGACCAAACGTTCGATGACCGCCGCCACATCGGTCCCGGTCATGCTCTGCCCCGCCTCGATCGCCAGGCATTCCCGGCTATAATTATCGACTACCGTTAAGGCCCGGAACCGCCGGCCGTTGAACAGGCTGTCGGCGACAAAATCCATGCTCCAGCAGGCGTTCGGCCGCTCGACGTCGGGCCTCGCCATCCGCCGGCTGCCCGAGACATGCCGATGAGGGCGCTTCCGCCTCAGGTGAAGCCCCTCCTGGCAGTAGATCCGATAGGTCCGCTTGTGATTGACGCGCCAGCCCTCGCGCCGCAGCAGGACCTGGATCCTGCGGTACCCGTACCGGACCCGGCTCTCCGCGATCTCGACGATGCGCATGCGTAGCGCCCGGTCGTCCCGCCGGTGCGAGCGATACCGATGGGAGGTCCGGCAGAACCTGATCGTCCGGCAGGCCCGCCGTTCGCTCACCCAATAGGCTTCCTCGAGCGAGATTACCCGCTGCCGCATCTGGGCTGGCTTCAGAATTTTTTTGACAGCACATCCTGCAGCATCTGCTTGTCCAGCGTCAGGTCCGCCACCAGCCGCTTCAGCTGCCGGTTCTCCTCCTCAAGCTGCCTCAGCCGCCGGAGCTCCGAGACCCCCAGGCCCCCGTACTTCTTCTTCCAGCGGAAATAGGTCTGCTCGGCAATACCCATCTTCCGGCAGACCTCCGCCACCCGGGTGCCCGACTCGGCCTGCCTCAAGGCGAAGGCGATCTGCTCCTCCGTGAACTTCGACTTCTTCATCCGCGCCATCCTCCTTCCCTGAATTTTGCCACAAAACTGCCATTTTCGCTGGCACACTTTTCAGGGATGAGGTCCGATGAGGTCCCATATCTTATGGGGGGAGGTTTTGCCGAGGAAGACATCGAATTTCACCGAGGAGCAGATCAACGGTCAAATTTTCTTCTTAGTCGTTTGTCGCAGTACCTCCCCTCTTGGGTGCTGTGGTAGTGTAGCCTCGGTTTGCCCATATGAACCCCTCAAGAGGCGAGGAACGGGCCTTCTATGCGCATAAGAGAGGTAAACTCCCAGCCGGAACTTTCGAAGAAATGGATCTTCCGTCACCGGGAATGGGCTGTGATATACTCGCAGCTGATGATCTATTTTGGGGAACGGCTGGTGGAGCAGGCCTAAATGCGAAAAAGGGGTTTACACAGAAAAGCTTACACTCCCGAATCAGGTCAGCAAAGAGGAGGTGTTCAAATGGAATTCTATGATCGTGCGGGCAAGGCCGTGGCCTACTCTGAGGACGGGACTCACATCCATTTGTTCGGCGGGGTTCCGATAGCCCACATTAAAAGAGACTCGATTTATTCATTCGGGGGGAAACACCTGGGATGGTTCATGGCGGGATGGGTGATTGACCATGACGGGGGCCATCTGCTCTTCACCGAAAGTGCTTCGGGCGGACCCGTAACTCCGGTGAAGTCGGTTCCTCCTGTAAAAGCGGTCAAGAAGGTTCTCCCGGTGAAGAACGTTACTCAGATTGCGCCTGTCGCTCCGGCGCGCCAGCTTGGCTGGTCGAGCTATACAACGGGTCAGTTCTTCGGGCTGTAGAGCTCGGCACTCATCGAGGAGACGGGGGCTCGTCGTGAAACAAAAGGGCTGCTCTTGGCGTATAATATAATCCAGGCTCGAAAGGGCGCCCTCCCAGGGAGGGCGATCACCGGTCAGGCGGCGACTTGACAGCGCCCGCCCGGACGGAGTATAAGGCATGTGGCTGGCCGTCTGCGGGGACGGGGCCCGAAAGATTCAAGAAACTGGCGCGCCAGTCGACCAAAAGGAGGAACAAGGCCGTTCAGTTCCGAGGGGCCTTGTAGGTGAAAAAGATGAATTACGCGGCTTGCGTGGACCAGGTGTCTTTGAGAGAGGACAGGGTGGTCAGCCAAGCGAATTCTCTTAACAGGATTAAGAGGGCTTTTCTGGAACTCTCCCTACTTATATTATCAGTGTACTTTCGTATCTACTTAAACTTGTCTTCCATGGGTTATTACTTGATGGTTAAGAGGCTCCCCGCAAAGGGAAGGGCCCCCCTCGTAGAAGATCTCAAAAAGTATGTAAATAAACTGCGGATGGTTTTAAACCGAATGGAATCCTATCGAAGGGTCTATGATTCAATCTGGCTGGCCGGAAGCCGTAGGAACCTTGGGGCCGTTGCCAGGATTTTCGATGAGAGAATAGATGATTTGGAAATTTCCTTAAGCAAGAAGCTTAATGAAGCTTTTGAGCAGGTAGTGACTGCTGCAAGTTCGGGGGCGTTCGATATAGAAAGAGTCCATAAGGTTGATTCAGCAGTATAAACTCCTTCTCCACGTTAACTTCCAACGAGAAATAGAAGATTTCCGGGGTCAGTTCAACGACACTACGAGGCCGCTCGCGGAAAAGCAGTTGACGACAGCGCTGGAAAAGATCCGGAGCGCCCCCTTCTCTGAAAAGGCCATCAAGGCAATAACCAACAAGAAACTTAAGGGAGTAGTGCGCAGAATCCACGTTGGGGGACGGAGCGGATATCGACTTTTTTATCTGTGCCCTCCCAATTGCGACCTGATTATTCCGTTCTATTTGTCAAAATACAGACGCTCAAACTTTGAATATGATGATTACACGATCGAAGAAATAGAAACCGTCGCCCTCCCCATTCTTAATGATTTTAAGAACAATAATACCGATCAGTTTACGAACTGGGCCAAGTAGTCATAGACCTTTCTTGTATCGGTTTTGTAACAGGTTGCAGGCTAATTGTGGGTTATCCTGTGCCACTCGGTGCCACATGAGCGGGCGGGGGAACCAGGGCTTAAGTCGCTGATTTTTCAGCTTATATGGGGATAAAAGAGAAGCGCGCCCGGGGTGACTCGAACACCCGACCTTCTGATTCGTAGTCAACGAGCCTCCCGAGTTAATTTCTTGATATCGAAACGGTTGCGCCTTTTCCATTTTGTGCCTGTGCCACATTTGTGCCAGCCCCGGCTCTGCCAAAGAGTCTAATGCCACTTCCAGTCATTCAGGTCCCTCGAGAAGCCCGCGATGGCTTCGACTCCTTTTGGAAAACACCCTGCCGTCCGCACATAGGCAGTAGCTCTCTTATGTCCCTCGAGCAGTATCAACCCGCTGTCTTCGCTCTCGCCTACCACAATCAATTCCGGGAGTCTACGGCCCCGCTTCACTGCCACCTCGATGCCCAATATCCTCGAGCTGGTCTCTTCATCAAAAGCGCCTGCCTCGAAGTTTCTGGCTCCGTCCGAGACCAACCTCGTGCCACCGGAGGCCTTCACAAATACATCCTGACATATGTATTTTACCCGGCCCAACTCTTCAATAGAGAGAGAGATCCTTTGCCAGATGACGTTGTCTGGAAATCCCACAAACAAACCCGCTCTGCTGTAGGATAGAGCTTGGGCTCTGGCCAGGTTTTCGCCTGAGTTTCCCAAATCTGCGTTATCAACAATGGCCCGGCTGTAGCCTCGTGCCCTTAATGCCCCTTCGATGTTTCCTCGGTGATCTAGCGAATCAATCTCGGCCTTCAGGAATGCCAGCACCATTTCATTTTTACTGCTTGGCCGTATGATTCTCATTCTCGGATCTTATACCTTTGTTTTTTATGCCCGTGGCAAATTAGTGCCACCAGTTTTTATTAATGCCCTTCTTTCATATCCTTCGATTTGGATATGATTGCAATGATCTTATCTCGAAACCAAGCGTTATAAAACGTGAGATAAACAAGACAAACCAAATCAATGATACTGATTATGACCTTATAACCCCTGCCGAATTCCGAAAGGTTCACCAATTGCAAGATCACGAGGGAAGCAATTCCAAAGGCGATATACAGTTTTTGCCAACTCTCTTCGCCTCGCGTTATTATGGCAATCGCCCCGGTTCTCCGTTTGATGACCCACCGTATTCTAAGAGCATAAACAAACAACCCCAGAAAGAGAAACTCGAAGGTTATCAGAATGACGCCATCGCTTGCAATTGTTTTCAAAATCGAAAGCGCTGCACTCATGATCGTCCTCCGCTATCTAATCTCCTTGATGCTGTTCAGGTTCCTGGGCCGATCTTATGGCCAGTGATCGGAAAATACAAGGAATCATTGGCATGTGGCTTGGTTCATCGGTAACGCGCTAACTGGTGTCTGGTTGACCTGCCCTCCAAAATCGGTCCCGGTATAATGAGAGAAAACCTCACAACTCCGGGATTGAGAATTTCACTTTAGGAGTGATACGTTGATCGGGGCAGGTTACCCCCTTTGAAATTCCACCTTTTCCCTGGTCATTCTAATTCTAATATATTAAAGGCTCTTGCCGCGCCGGCTGCATCCAGCCGCCCTTGCCTTATGGCTCGCGCTGGTTATAAAATTGAAGGTCCGAAGGCCGAAGATAATATGAGCAGGCTTACCGCTTCCTTCAGTATCTCATTGACCGAACCCTTTCTTGTAGATTCTGAGCATACACAGAGGCTCATATTTAAAATAAAGTTCGACGATTTTGATGCCATTATTAAGTTTGTACCCGCAGAACTAGCTCCAGCACAAATTGGAGGCGAGTTCAGGTTCTGTATCGCCGAGATATCGCTGCTGATATCAAAGGATTTTGTTGAAGAGATTCCGAATGACCCAGTGGGAAATGCCGATTTTTTTCTAAGCATTCTGACGCTTACATAAAAGCAGGCTGTACAATCGTAAATAGGATTATTTATTATTTTAAATATAGGCTTCACAACCCGCTCTTAGAAGAAATCCCAGAGCTCAAGGATTGCTTCCTTTCGCCGACTTGGTATGACGAGAATGACCATAAGATTTTTCCAGGGAGCTTTAGACTTTCCTTCGAAGAACCGTCCGGATTACATTCATCTGACTTCGGAATTGTCTCGTTTGCAGCCAAAGATGAACCCGAGCTGGAAAACGCGATTCGGGCAGGAATTGCCGTTGAATTACACGAAGAGATTCTTGCTGACGCACATTCGGCAATATTTCAAGGCAATCTTAGAAGGGCCGTTCTCGAGATAGCAATGGCTTGTGAGCTCGCCATAAAACAAACCTATTTTTCAACATCTACTGCTGCCGGCCGTGCCTATGAATTTATGGAGGACCGGCAAAAGATATCGATGAGCATCGTCGATTACATAGACGGAGTTGCAGAGTACGCTCTGGGCGAGACGTTTGAGAAAGCAAGTAGCAAGGCCGATTATCTAAACATCCAACATTTGTTCCGAGGCAGGAATAAGGTCGTTCATCGTGGGGAGTTAGCCTACCGGGATGACAAGGGAAAGGACCATCCCATTGACCTTGATGTTCTGAAAAGATGGTGGGTATCCATCGAGCGGCTCTTAGGCTGGCTTAAGGGTAAGAGATCAACCTAGCAACAATCCCCATATGCTTTTCGAGGCTGCGGGAGACCACGTAGGAATATTAGGGAGCAGGCGGCCAGCCGGTAATCCCATAAGTGCTTTGTATATGAGTGGTGATCTGTTCCATTTCTGTCTCAACCACCTCAATTAGGGTCTCCAATTCCGATCTCTTTTTCTGAAGAAAGTCGTCTATCTTTTCGTTCGTCCAGTCCAGGCTGTTCCATAACGTTCCCCGCACATCGCTGAAAAAAGCCTCCAGCCTTATTCTAAGTTCGTCGCTCGCCATATGCATGTTCATCCGGAAGAATCCCTCGATAGGATGAAGCCCTTCTCTGGCCTCTGATAAGTACTTGCGCAACTTAGGCTTATCAGTCTCATCAAAAAAAGGTTCTGTGTGGCAATAGTAATAGTCTTTAAGCTTCTCGCTCAAAGGTCCGAGCAAGATGGTGATCTTTCTTTCGCCGAATTCAGCAGATCTCCTTTTCTTTTCTTCCTCGAGCGCTCGCCGCTCTTCTCTGACAAGCGCTTGCGTTTGAACCGCATAGAACCAGGTTATAAAAACCAACGTGATTATAGCGATTGCCTGAATCCTATCACTTAAGCTCATCCCAGATTGGGAAAGAACCACGCCAATAATTAATGCCCATGCCGACACTCCGGCGAGCAGTCTCCGATGGGCTTTGGACCAAGCGCGGATCTCCATTATCGTTTCCGGAAGATTGGTCAGTATGTTGCGAAATCCCGAAACCACTGTTTAATGCGGTGGCGCTTAGTTTTGGATTTCCTCTCAATCTCAGTAATAGTGCCGGCCATTTCGTCTAAGAGACGTTTTATATCTTTCTCGCTTCTCCAGAGCTCTTGAAGCCCATTTAGAATATCTAAAGACAGGTCGAAGTATGCAGGAAACCGGCGCAGCTCGAATACTGCGGCTATTTGAACATCCATCTTCGGAGGATTCCCCTTTTCGTCCGGACTCACTAGCTTCTGGATCAACTGATGATAAATGCCAAAGATTTGCGCCTGGACCTCTCGACGTCGCTGCGCAAGTGATCGCAAGGCTGTCCATAGGGCCGTGAGAATTGTGAGAATAATCCCAATTGCGGCGCCTTCGCTCTTTAGTGCGTTCCAAATTGCATTCATATGAACCTCCCCTTGCTTTGGTACCAACGAACCTATACCACGTTCTCACGCTTCTTTCAATCAGCCCGCGGCCGGCGTTCCGGATGCCGTCAAAATATGCGTCAGAACGCATTGTGCGCGGTTTTCTAGCCCGCATTCGAGGAAAGTGTGCGGCTTTGATTAGATCGCGGCTCCTACGCGATTCTATGCGTTAAACGGGAGATCGTTCTTCCTCCGACTAGGATATGGGCCTCATATGGAAGGGATGAGAAGAACCGAAATGCAGGAGATTTCCGCCGGCTCCTTTCCGTCCGGGACAGCCTAGTAGGAGGATTCTAGGCGATAAGCGGCAGGCTTCGAGGGGTGAACGCGTCGAGTGCCACATGCGACCCGTAGCCGACCCATGCCCCAGCCGCTGCGCCAGCAAGGAACCTGAAAAAGAACTCGGCCGACCAATGCCGTAGTTTTGGCCCCGGTGTCCGTGCCTCGCACGCGAGATCTGCATGATGGTCGGCTTTGGCGCGCAACTTAGACTGACCGAGGCTCAACATACAGGCGAAAAAGACGATGAGAAGCACGTTGAACAGTAGCCCGTGGAAGAAGCCCCGATGGTTAGGAGAGTCGGCCGGCTCGGCTAGGTCCGGTAAATGTGCGGCAAGAAAACCGCCAACCGCCCCGCCGATGGTCTCGATAATCCGGCGCCGGAGAGGTTGCCCTTTTGATAAGGCGAAGGCTAGAGCGGCCCCTGCAAAAAACCCGGCCACACGATGAGTCCGCCTATTTGCCATGATCTTAATAGATAATTATAGCATGGGTCGTCAAGCACAAGACCGCCGCCCTGACGGCCAGGAGTGCGGATTCTGCCCACTGGAGATCAGCCGGATCACCGCGGATCCGGACCAATTTCGAGCAACGGAGCTCCAGTGCCCTGGCTCGCACTCATTTTCGAGGACAGAGAAGGGGCTCGCTTGTTGAATAATCGTAGTCGCAGTAAAATCAGGCTATCACGAAGGACGTCGGTATGAAAAAGGCTGTTATTATATCGATAATCTGCTCTGTGACGGCGATCCAAACCGCGAAGACGGCGCCGCCGCGCTGATTCAACGCGTAGCGCTCAAAGGAGGCAAGGATGGGCGGCAAACGACTTGACTCTTTTAGGAGCGGCGATAGGTCTGAATACATGGCTTTATTTGGATTATCGCGCTTCGCCTTTGTCAGCCCGATTCCGCGGCAAGAGGATTTCGGCGTCGATTTTCTATGTGTGCTTAGCCGCCGCGAGGATAAATTCGATTATCCCGAAAGCGCGTTCTATGTCCAGGTAAAAGCGGCGAAAAAGGATCTACTGGTTGATACCGACTCGATACGTTGGATAACACATCACATGGATCATCCCCTATTTCTTTGCATTGCAGACAAAACAAGTTCCGAGCTAACATTCTATTCGCTATCACGAATCTGGCTGGCCCTATTTCTCTGTAGTGAACCGAAGAGTATTTCGCTCAAACCGGACCAAAATGATAATCCATCCGAGCCTTGTGTTCTCCGGAAGGAGCGGGGTGAGTCTCACTTCGATCTCATGCTGGGGCCACCGATTCTCAGCCAGGATCTTGGTGCTTTGGAAAAAGATCCCTCAGTCGCCTATAACATCCTCAAGGCCTGGATTCAAATGGACGCCGCAAATATCGCCCGCCGTCGAATGGGCCGACTATTTTTCCAGTGTTTTTGGGATTGGCAGACGAACGTTACTCCGCAAGAACGTTATTTGAATAGGTATTTTTCTGGTCCGGACTATGGCGGCGCAGAGAGGGAGTTAGCTTCTCTTCTCACAGCACTTGGCTTCAACTACATAGATGATAGACAGCGCGAAAAACTCGAAGCCCTCCGCGCGATGTTGCGACTTCTCGGACCTCTCCTAGACGAATGGGGGCAGAAAATCATCGACCGGAGTTTCGATATTCCCGAAGAGCATAAACCAGGCGATGTGGCCAAATAGGCGATCCCCCTGACCTTTCGTGTCACCTTTCGTGTTTGTGGCTGAAAACGGCGGTTTTTGGCTCCTTTTGGCTCCTTTGCTCGGTCCGAAAATGGAGGCCTCGACTGAAGCTTAAGTCGTTGATTCTAAAAGTGCCGGTGGAGGGAATCGAACCCACACGGGCCTTGCGGTCCACGGGATTTTGAGTCCCGCGTGAGCGCCAATGCCGAAATCGCCCGACTTAGCGGCGAGCTCGAAAAGACAAAACGGCAAGTTGGGGCCGTAATGCTCAAACTCGGCGAAGACCCGGAATATCGGTCCTTCCGTGAAGCCGCCGATCGGCAGTTGGTGGAGATTTCGAAGATTTTCAAAGGCGAACCGAAATGAAGCAAGCATCGATGAGCCATGAAAACAGTGTTATCACTCTGGTGCTCTTCAATGGCCGCACCTTCGAGATTCGACCCCCGGCGCAGCAACTCAGCTACCTGGAGCTTCAAGGCCTCCTGAACTAGCTCGGGTCTATGCTCAGCAAGAACATCTACGACGACGTCGTTCTGGCCGGCCTCTGGCCCATCGTCCACGTTAAATAGTTGGGATCCGTGGGAGAGGGTTACTTCTTCACGAGGTGCTTTTCAAGGAAGCTGTCAATATCCCGTTTTCTGAAGAGTACCTTTTTTCCTATCTTCACGAACGGGAGCGCATGGCTCTTCTGCAGCTTGTCGAGGGTGCCCCGCGAGATCCGCAGATACTCCATGGCCTCCGCCCTGTCGAGAACATCCTTGTTCGCCATGCCCCGATTATACCCAGGTTCGGGCCCTGAAGGAAGCCTTGACAGGCGGACTTCTGCCGTGATATGCTGAAATATGCGAATAAATGCAGACAAAGGAGGATAAATTGAGCGTCTATAAACGGGGCAACGTTTACTGGATCTGCTACTACTGGAACGGACGCCAGGTCCGCGAGGGAGTCAGCCGCAGCCGGCGCGAGGCTGAGGCCGCCCTGGCTGCGAGGAAGACAGACATACGGCGCGGCGAATTTCGGCACGTCCCACGGCGCGATCGCCTTAACTTCAGCGAGGCCGTATGGCTGTTCAAGGCCGAGAAGGGCGCGAAACGGTCCCTCGGGCGCGACGACACGAGCCTCCGGAACCTCCGGCCGGTCTTAGGCCTCAAGATGCTCGATCAGATCACGGCCCGGGACATCGAGGCCTACAAGGCGGCGCGGGTACGGAAGGTCAAGGGCTCCACAGTCAACCGGGAACTCGCGTTGCTCAAGACAATCTTCAATGTTGCCATTGCCCAGGGTCGGATCACGTCGAACCCGGTCAAGAGCGTGAAGTTCTTCCCGGAGACCGCGCGGCGCCAGGACAAGAAATTCTCCTCCCTCGAGGTCGAGCACTTAGTCGAGGCCTCGGCACCACACCTCCGACCGATCCTCGCTACCGCGCTCTTTACGGGCCTTCGGAAGGGCGATGTCCTCTCCCTCCGACCGCAGGACATCGACCTCGAGCGTCACGTCATCCGCATCATGATGCAAAAGACCGGGGAGCCGGTCGAGATCCCGCTTCACCCCATCCTCGAGCGTATTCTCAAGCCGCTCCTGAGCGAGCCGACGCCCCATGTCTTCATGAGTACGAGGGCATCCCGGAAGACGGGCGAAGTGACGCGCCAGGGTGATATCAAGAACGCGTTCCGCGGTGCGCTCGATCGCGCAGGACTGGCCGGCCGCGGCTTTACCTTTCACGATCTGCGGCGGACATTCGCCTCGATGCTTTACAGCAAGGGCATCCCGCTCCTCACGGTCTCCAAGCTCCTCGGCCATCGCAGCGTGAAGACGACGGAGAGGTATCTCGGCGTTAAGCTCGAGGAGAAGCGCCAAGCCGTCGCGGTCCTCGGCGAGGAGTGGGGCCAGGCTGTCGAGCATCCGGCTCTGACCTGCACAATCCATGCACAGTCGCCGAAAATGGAGCCCGCAACTAGGCTTTTGTCAGCGTGATAGCCCACTAAGCCGCCGCCCTCTTAATCCGCGGGTTGTAGGTTCGAGTCCTACACGGGTCATTCCCATTTTTTGGCCTGCTTCCCCACGAGGGGTGTCAGGGAAGAGGCTGTTGCTCCCGGAGAAAGGGACAAGTTCAAAGCGCACCTAACGCGCTCTTATTCACTTTTTGACACTGAGAGAGCTGTAGAAATCAATAAAAAGGGGGGAGGATATGAAAAAGGGATTGATTGTTCTTTTGGTCTTGGGGATTGTGTGCTCAGAATTGCTGTCTCAAGAGCTACCTCCGAACTTCAATAACCCGG
This sequence comes from uncultured Eubacteriales bacterium, assembly GCA_964551995.1. GTDB lineage: Bacteria > Acidobacteriota > Aminicenantia > Aminicenantales > Saccharicenantaceae > DATKJS01. The sequence goes on along the minus strand of CAZKFD010000008.1, from coordinate 76,727 downwards.
CGCAATTCAAGCTGGCCGAGACGGCATCTGAGGGATTTGCGCTTGGGTGCCTTACAGGCCCGAATCAGTTCAATTTGGCATCAAGCCGGCTCGGCATGTTGGCCATCTTCAGTGCCTGGTACCGAGAGGATCCCACCTTAGTGGGAGATACACTTCGAACTCCTTTGATATCCAATTCAAGCCCATCGGATGGGAACAACCCTGGCCAAGACCCCGTCAAAAAGCGCCGTCTAGTCTCTGGTTTATTATTTGCCGCAAGCTGGGCCGCGACGGTCGTCGGTGATTTTTTCTTCCAAGATAGCTATCGGGCCACAACATTGATCCCCGTAGTCGGACCGTGGATAACACTTGCTAGGATTGCGAATTATCATGGGTGGGCTTATCCTGCGGCAAAAGCACTCCTCGTTCTCTCTGGTGTCGCTCAAACGGGGTTCGCGACCTATTTCATTATTTCTCTGACACAGCACTCAAAGCCAGGCGAAACAAAGAGTGTCGCGATATCGGCGGGTCTTAATACACTCCAACCTAAGAATTCAGTTCTAATTGAGGCCGGAGAGCGTTCTCATTACTAACGGCTGAAGACCCCTCCAGATCGACCTCGAGAGGGGAGTATCACTTTGACGTTGGATTAATGTTTTTCGGGCATAAAGGAGTGTGAAATACTTACAAAACCCATGGTCCTCTGTACAATTCTTCTTCTCATCTGCTTTAGCTGTGCCACGCAGGAAAGCGGCCAACTGACCGAGCAGCAAATTGACTAGATAAAGAATGAAATCAAGGCGACAATCGGCGGTTGGATCGCCAAATGGCAGAATTTCGATATGGAGGGCATTTTTCAGTACTATTCTCTGGGCTTTGTGGGTTTCGGTCCATATGCTGATAAATTTGACGTCCAAAAGTATAGAAAAGATGCAATTGACCTTTTCAATTCAATAAGCGCGTACAGATGGACCACCTATCGGCAGGATTTCTTGGTAGTAACCAAAGACATAGTTATTTGTACTATGGATGGGAAGGATGAGTACTTCACGAAGACTGGAGATATGATAACATTCGATCCAGCCCATTATACATTTGGCTTGAAGAAGGTGGCTGGGCAGTGGAAGTTCTTCTATCATCATTCTTCTGGCGTCCAGGTAACACAGAAGGCGGAGAAAAAATAGCCCGTCTCAGCTGCACACCTGCTACGCAGTTGCCTCGAGTTGGCGTGTGAACCTCTTTATAATTAATTTGTTGCAAAACTAGAGCGTCACCCTCTTCATCCGCGGGTTGTGGGTTCGAGTCCTACACGAGTCATTCCCCTTTTTCACCATGTTCCCCGAGAAACCGGCTCCGAATCAAGAACTTCCGACGCCCAAAGGCCCAGGCGGGCTTTCAGTTTGTTTCAGGGGGATTAAGTGCGCGTTAGCCCCAGAGACACCACGCAAATCTGAGCTCGTTCAGATACATAGGTGACACCTTGGGCACCAGCAAACTACGGCAGTTGACCGAGAGTGGAATGGGGGAATTCAGATATCCGGTTTGAAAATCGGGCCATCCGTCTTGTCTGCCCGAGTTGAATTATGGCAATCGACTTATAAAAAGGAAGGCAAGCATGAAAAAGACCGTCCTCTTGGCGCTGGCATTGATCGGATTGGTATCTATTATCTCAGCTAAGGCGAAGAAAGATGAAAAGGCGGATTGCCGTTGCCACGAAGAGTTTAAAATCATCATGAACGGTGACGGCCAAATCGAACAGGTGATTTGGAATACCATGACAGTCTATCTAGCCCAAAATGATTCCTCAAATGGGAATATTTTCGTTGATCCTTTCAACGTACGCTTGCCGGGGCAAATGGCTTTTCCAAAGGCCCTGAGTGTAGGAACCGAAGTAAAGATAACCCTAAAAAACGTAAAGGGTCAAAATGCGAAATTCGTCATAACGGCCATTCCTAAAAAAACGAAATATGATGTGGTGCCTATTTTTACAGGGAAAACAGAATTGACGGAGAGAGTCGCAGAGCTTGAGGAGTATAAATGCTCTTTTTTCCTCGACGAAAGCGGAACAACATATGAAATTAAGGTGACTCGTTCAACTGAGACCGTTAAGCCCTCTGACAAACCTGATGAACAGGCCCCGAAGGTCATTTTTGATGAGTGCCTGCGAACACGGGCCCGATATTATCTCGGTTCGTGTGTCGGGATTTCGTTCCCTTTAAGAAAATCCGCACGATACAGCCTTGGGTATGTCAATGCCACGAGCGGCGATGCGACGATCGTAGAAAATTATTCACTCAATGTCAGGATGGTTTTTCTCGGGTCTATTTATCCATTCGGCTTTGAGCCCGAAGACGGAACCCTTTCCTACCGGCGCATCCAACTCAACATAGGCACAGAGATATCAAGTTCGATATTCAAGCAAATATATTTCGGGCCTGGCTATGACTTCACTTATTGTTCGATCGGCGTGTTATTCCGATATGGAGAGACACAGGAATTGCAGAGTGGATTTAGCGTGGGCGAGCTAATTACTAATGGCATTGCTTATCAAGAACCAGTGCCTTTGGTTTCCAAAAACAAATTCGGTTGGGGACTAACTCTGTGCCTACAGGTGGACTTCCTATTCAGTTGGTTAGGAAAAGCCGTAGGAGCAAAATAGGTGAACTGATTACGCGCCATATGCAACCCGATGGGGGGAGGAGTTCGATGTTTCCTACACGCTGTTTCATTATCAGGGCAAATAAGCCTTTTTTGCGCTCGAACCCCCCAGCTGTATCGCCATCGGAGTATTGGCAGTTCTCGTGGTATAGTGAGCGACGGAAGATCTTGGATTTTTTGGCAAGAAAAAGACGGGCGTCTATGAGGTTGGGCTTGACATTTCTCTATAAATTATTTAAGTTAATTTTAAATTCTTATTCTGGGGAGGGGTGAAAATGCCAACACTTAAACGTACCAAGTCAGGGAATGGACCGCATGGCAATCTTCCAGATTTCGTCTTTTTATTAAGGCGGATTGAACATTTTCTGGGAGATCCCGAAAACGCCTCAGCTGAAGATCTTAAAGTTGCACGAGAAGCCCTGGGCACAATTATCAAGACGATTTATTGCGAATCGTGCATGAGAGCCTGCGTTTCCGAGCCGCCAAGAATCAACCATGGTGGATGATACTCGGGCGATGAAATCGAGCTCATTGATGAGCTTAGGCTGATCGATCATCCAGAGGTTAACTTATCCTGCCTTTATCGGTTAGGTTTGGCCAGAGGCTTTCATTTAGGCATCTCGAGCTAAGTAGCTTTACGATCATTCTGACGGACGAGTGTAATTTTCGCTGTGCTTATTGTTATCAAAGGAAACAAAAGCAGCGGTTAGAATTCTCAACCATTGCCAAAGCGATGGGTTTTCTATACCCGTTATTGCTAACTGGGTGCTCCATCGGCTTTTATGGCGGCGAACCGCTCTTAGCTTTTAATGTGCTCAGGCGGACTGTCGAGCATGTGGAAAGATTATCCGGGAAGAATGACCGCAAAGTCCGGTATTCGCTGACCACAAATGGCAGCCTTATTAACGAAGAAATCTTAGGATTCCTCGATGAACACGAGTTTTCCCTGATGTTGAGCTTTGATGGACTGGCTCAGGACTTGTCAAGAAGAGCGGGGAGCTTTGATCTCCTGGCGTCGTTAATTCCCCGGATATTGGCCAAACCGAGAATACGCCTTGAAACCAACAGTGTATTTAGCTCTGAGACCGTCAGTTATCTTTCGGAGTCAGTCCGATGGATCATTCAAAGCGGCATTCGGCGGCTCGACGTCAATTTCGCCCATATTCCGGCTTGGACGTCTTCGTCTCTCAACCGATTCAAGAAGGAGATCGCCCGAGTAGGGGAGTTTTTCGAATCACGTTATGAACGTCGGGGGGATGTCCCGTGGATTGGATTTTATGAGCAGCCGGGGCGGGGTGTTTTTCAATGTTCGGCGGGACGTACTCAGATGGCGCTGTCGGCCCAGGGAGAGCTCTGGGGATGCGCACTTTTCCCGCACTATTTTTCTAACCGGAATGGGTCAAAGGAATACAAGAAATACTGCTTCGGACCGGTCGATTCATTCATCGAGAACGCCGGCTCGATCTACTCTAGAAAGATGGCCAATTATGCCGATCTCCGAATGGATTGCTATTCGACTCCCGACAGGTCATGCCTGATGTGCCCAGAGGTCGAATACTGCGGATTATGCCCCATCGCGGCGGCATTGACGACTGGCAAAATCGGCCGGATTCCCGCTTGGGCCTGTCAGATGGGGAAGATAAAGCGAATCCAGAAGCGGCTCCTTCTGAGTCAATTTGAGAGGAAGGATCAGAAGATTAAGAAATGTCATCAAATTAAGAGCCCTTACCTAGAATCTCTAGCTCCTTCTTAGCGTCGGCAAATTCCGGCAACTCCTCGTCGGCTTTTTCCCAGAGCTTGAGGAACCGCTCGTAATTGGCCCTCACCTCGGCGCTGTTGCCGCTCTTCTGATAGCATTTTCCCAGCCAGTAGAAGCTCCGGGCGTAGATGTCGCCCCAGCAAAGTCTCCCCGTAGTCAGGGGGGTGATGGCTTTGTAGGTTTCGATGGCCTTGGACCAATCGCCGCTCTGGTAATATGCCGTTGCGAGCGCGTCATAATAAAAGGCCTGTTCATCGGCGGTCTCCATCTGATGGGGGAGCAGAGAGATGGCCCGTTCAAAATGAGGGATGGCTTGTTCGGGATGCCCTTCCGTGAGATCGATTTGCCCCATCAGATGTTCATAGCGCCTCATGCTTTTGGGGTAGCTCGTTCTTCCGATGAGATCATGGAGCTGTTGGGCGGCGTCCTTGGCCTCCCCGACGCGGCCCAGGCCGAGAGATGCAAGGCCCACCTGATGGAGAGCAATCTCTTGATACCCGACTTCCATGACCTTTCTCGCCACGTCGAGAGCCCATTTCGAGGTCTCGGCGGCTAGTGAATACCGTTTGAGATGGAGATCCGTATTTGCGAGAACAGATCGGAATTCCAACTCGTCATAAACCAAGTCGGCCCTTCTGGCCAATTCTATCCCCTCGGCGATGGCTTTCTGGGCTTGACGGTACATTCCCTCAAGCAAATGGAGATGTGCCAGCCAGTGCCGTCCTCCTAATTCGAGAGCGTGAGGATTCGCCTCGCCTCTCTGCCGAACCTGTTCAAAATCCCGGCGAGCGGAAGCCACGTCGCCGATCAGGATGTGAAAAACGCCCTTGAGCTCTCGGATCCGGAGATCGTCAGGCCTGAGCGCCAACGATTTTCCGAGTGCGGCGTCCGCAAGGTCATACTGCCCCTGGATGAGATAGAGCAGGGGCAATTGCCGGGCGCAGAAGTTTTGCTCGAGGGGGTTCCCTAGGTTCGCCTCGCACAGGCCTACGGCTTCTTTGTACCGACCCATGGCCGTGTAGATAAACCCCCTGTTTTCGATCAGAAAGGGATGCCCCGGATTGATCATCTGGACCTTTTCGTACTGATCTATAGCCAACTCCCATTCCTCGAGGTTCCGATAGATCACGCCAAGTTGTGCATACGCTCCTTCGTCCCCCGGATAGATCTTGATGATCTTCTTATAGATCTCTATCGCGGGCAGTGGCGATTCATTGAGCACATAGGCGGCGAAGGCCTGGATAGAGTATCGGTCTTTTTCAGAGACCCGGTCCGCGAGCTCCAGGGCTTTTTGAAGGGATCGTCTGAAGTTGTCGTACTCGCCGATGTAATCGTAGTCGATGGCGATCTGCATATAAGCCAAGGCATAGTTGGGGTCTTGCTCAACGGCCTTCTCCAGGACGTCGACGCTGGCCCGATACTCTCCCCGGGCGTAAAGTTCCTGACCTTGGGCGAAATACTGAGCTGCCTCCGGCGAGGCCGTCGTGATTTGGCTCACGGCCAGATTCTTGTCTTCGGCGATTTCCGCCGGAGAAAGGCTGAGGCGGGACCTCAGCTTCGCGCAGAGCTCGTCGACGATCGCCGGAACGTCCTCGATCGTCCGCCCCCTTGCGGTCACCGGCTCGCCGACCGTCATGTCCGTTTTGGCCTTCCGGACGGTCACGCTGATCAGGAAATCGGCGCCCGCCTTGGCGAAGCTGGGTATGAGGATGTATCCGATGTTCGTGGCCTCCGATATTCTGTCCAGCGCCTTGGACATGGGGCGCTCGTCCTCCAGCTGCTTCATATCATAGAGGATTTGCATCAGCCGGTCCTGGGGCAGCACGGTGAGAAACTTGGATTGGCTAAGGGCCGTGATGAGATAATTCGGGATGACCCACCTGAACCGGGCGTCGAGGCTCTTGTCCCCCGTGTTGTTGACGGCGTACATGACCGCTATACGCCCGGGTGCCGCCGGCGGCGGAGCAGGGCCAATCCATTTGAAAACCCCATAAATACCGATGCCGACGACCAGAATCAGGGCCGGGATTACCAGGATCTTTGGCCAGCTGCCCAAACGGGCGGCCAGCATATGCGCTTTCTGAGCCTCGAGATCCTTGATAAGCTCGTCGACGCTCTGGTAGCGGTCCTCTCTCTTCTTCTCCAGGCACTTGAGGATGATTTTCTCGCAGACGGGGGGCAGGTCCGGGTTGAATTTCGAGGGAGGAGCGGGCTTTTCGGAAATGTGCTTCTTGATGTATCCCTCGGTCGTGTCGGCCTTGAAGGGCGCCTTTCCCGTTACCATCTCGTACAGGATGACCCCCAGGGAGTAGATGTCCGACCTCTGGTCCGACTCCTCGCCTCGGGCCTGCTCGGGCGAAAAATATTTCGGCGTCCCGGAGATCCTGCCTGCGTGCTGCTCGGGAGACAGGGAAACGGACTTGGCCAAGCCGAAATCCGTGACATAGACCCTGCCCGAGTTGTCGATCATGATGTTCTGGGGCTTGAGGTCCTGGTGGACGATGCCCTTCTCGTGGGCCGCCTTCAGCGCCCGGCAAACCTGGAGGGAGATCTGAAGGCAGGTCGAAAGCGTCAGGCTCCCCGAGCTCCTGATGAGCTCGGAAAGGTTCTCTCCCTTGATGAAGTCCATGGAGATGTACCGGACGTTGTTCACCTCTCCCAGGTCGTGGATCCGGACCACGTTCTCGTGGGAGACCGACCGGCCCAGCAGGGTCTCCTTCTTGAAGCAGTCGATCACTCCGGGCCGGGCTATCAGCTCCGGGCGGATCATCTTGAGCACGACCGTTGTCCCGAGCTCGTTGTCCTCGGCCTTGTACACCCGGCCCATCCCGCCTTCCCCGATCTCTTCGATGATCGTGTAGCGGTCGCCGAACTTGTCGCCCGGACTGAAACTCAAGGCCCGACGATGTGCGGCCTCCTCGCTGGAGGAGTAGCTGAGAGTCGCGGACGGCGCCTCTTCTATCGCGGACCCGCACCTGCGGCAGTAGCGGCTGTCTCCCGGATTTTCAGAGTGGCAGGACGGACACCTCATCTCCCGGCACCCCCATCGGTCCTCTGGGCCGCGTTGTAAAAACCTTCCCTATTCTGAGCATTAATATAATGCCGCTCCGCGGGATTTGCAAGTCCTGGATTTCCTGCCCTGCTGTCCCCCGAGAGGAGGGCTCTCCACTCTGACACCTCCCAGGCTGATTTTCGCCTTGAAAACCCCTCCCGACCAGGGTACCATTGGGCTGTTGCTGCCGGGCGGCTGCCGCCGATCGGGCCGCGATCAAGGAGGCGACATGGGAAGCTTCCATCATAACCTGAACAACGGCACAGTCCAGAACGGCCTCAGCATCGTCCAGGAATTTGTCCAGAGGCACTGTGATTTCACGAGCAGCGCGGCCTGGCAGTCGATGGCCGTCCTGAACAAGGAGATCGAGAGCTGCCGTCGGCGCCTGGCCTTCCACCTCGGCTGCGATTATTACACGGCCAGCCTGCACAAATGGCTGATGGCGCCGCCGGGCGACGGCATTGAGCGGAAGTCGGCCCGCCTCCGCTATCTCAAGGAGCGCTGGCTAACAGGCTTCGCGGGCGGCCGACGGTACGCTTTTACTCAAGCCTCGACCCCGCTGAGTCCTGCGCCATCGCCACCGTCGGCGTCGAGGTCCTGGACATGGGCAAACTCGCCGATCACCTCCTCGACAAATGGGGGATCATCGTCACGCCGCTCAAGCACCCGGACGGCCTGGTCGAGGGCATCCGGTGCGTGGTGAACGTGTCGCTCACGGTCAGGGAGGGCGACATCTTCGGCGACGTCATGGAGAATATCCTCTGGAAAGGGACCCCCGTCTAAATTCCGTTCCCTCGACGATGCGCCGGGCGTCCCGGGGATTCCAGGTTTTCGTCAAGCCAGCGGGCCCGCTCTGCAACCTGAGGTGCGGCTACTGCTACTACGTCTCGAAAGACCTCCCTCGGCCCGGCGCGGCCGCGGTCATGCCCGACGATCTCCTCGAGCGCACCATCGCCCAGCACATCGCCGCCTGCCCGGACGACATCGTCCGTTTCTCCTGGCACGGAGGGGAACCGACCGTCGCGGGAATCGACTTCTTCCGCCGCGCCGTGGCCTTCCAGAGAAAGCACAATCCGCGCTGCCGCCCGGTCGCGAACGGCCTTCAAACCAACGGCGTGCTCATTGACGAGGACTGGGGGAGGTTTCTCGCGGCAGAAGAGTTCGCCGTGGGTTTGAGCCTCGACGGGCCGCGGGACGTCCACGACCGTCACCGCGTCACGCCGGATGGGAAGCCCACCTTCGATGAGTCCCTGCGTGGCTACGAGATCCTCCGCCGGCACGGCGTTCCGACCGACATCCTGTGCGTCGTCAGCGACGCGAACGTCTCGCGCCCGCTCGAGGTCTACCGGTTCTTCAGGGAGATCGGCGCGGGGTACGTGACGTTCATTCCGCTCGTCGAAAGGGCGTCGGAGACCGTGGCCGGAGTCACTCCGGAGAGCGTGACGGCCCAGGCGTGGGGCGACTTCCTGTGTGCCGTGTTCGACGAGTGGGTGGCCGGGGACATCGGCCGGATCAAGGTCCAGATCATCGAGGAGGCGGTGCGGACGGCCTTCGGCCAGGAACACTCCTTATGCATCTTCCGCCCGGTGTGCGGCGACATCCCGGTCGTCGAGCGCAACGGGGACTTCTATGCCTGCGACCATTTCGTCGACGCCGCCCACCGGGTCGGCAATATCCGGGAGACAACGCTCGTCGATCTCCTCGGGAGCCCCGAACAGAAGGCCTTCGGGCTCGCCAAGCGAGAGACGCTCCCGGCGTACTGCCGAGGCTGCGAGGTCCTGGAAATGTGCCACGGCGAATGCCCGAAGAACCGCTTCGTCCGGACGCCGGACGGCGAGCCGGGCCTCAATCACCTCTGTGCGGGCTACCGGCGTTTCTTCAACCATTGCCGGCCCTTTGTCGACGCCGTGGCCGCCGAGTGGCGCCGGCAGGGGCGTTAGCTCAGTCCTTGAGGGTTTCTTTGTAGAAGGCGAGGGTCCGCTTCCAGGCGAGATCGGCCGCCTCCTTGTTGTAGCGGGGCCCGGTGTTGTTGAAGAAGGAGTGCTGGGCGCCCGGGTAGATGTCGATCTTATATCTGACGCCGGCTTTCTTGAGGGCCGCTTCGAAGGCCGGGATGCCGGCGTCGATCCGCTCGTCGTCGCCCGCGTAGTGGATGAGCATGGCCGCCTTGATCTTGGGGACGTCCTCGGCCGCGGGCTGCATCCCGTAGAACGGCACGGCAGCCGTGAGGCGCGGGTCGTGGACGGCCACCTGGTTCGTTACGCCCCCTCCCCAGCAGAAGCCCATGCAGGCCACCTTGCCGGTGGATTGCGGGTCGGTCCTCAGATACTCGACCGCCGCCAGGAAATTCTTGAGGTTGGTCTCCCGGTCGAGTTTCTGGATGAGCTGGACGGCCTCTTCGGGATTCTGGGGCGTACCCCCGAACGACGTCAGGGCGTCGGGGGCGAGCACGAGGTATCCCTCCTTGGCTACGCGGCGGGCCACGTCCTCGATGTGGGCGTTGAGGCCCCGGTTCTCGCTGGCGACGACGACGCCCGGCCGCTTGGCGCCGCCCTTCGGCCGGGCCGAATAGCCCCGCACGTCTCCCGCGGCGCCGTGATAGGTGATGAAGCCCGCGCGGAGGGCGGGGTCGTCCTCGGCGACGACCTGGGCCTCGGCCGGCCGGCCCTCGAGGACTGGCAGGACGGCCGCCGCGGCGGCCGCGCCGCCGACGAGCCGCGCGAGCTTCTCGAGAAACTCGCGGCGGTCGAGCACGCCCTTCCGAAATTTCTCATACAGACGGATGACTTTTGCGTCCACGTTGAGCCCTCCTGGTGTTCTGGATTCCGGTTTTCGGATCGGCCGCTCCCATTATAAGCTAGAGACCCCACCACGGCAATCGGGGGCCGCCGCGGCCTTGCCGAACGACGGTGTCCCGGCTACTGACCGGCCATGCGAAGCCCGTCCGGGCGGAGCGGGAGAAGGAATGGGGGGTTTAGGGGAGAGGCTGATAGCGCGGGCCGTCGCGCCGCCTCGTCTTGGCGCCCGAGCGTCTCTCAGGCGACCGTGGACGGGATTCTGGCGCCGTTCTGATAGATGTGCCGGATCAGGCAGAGGACGTTATTCGAGATCCGGTGGCGGAACTCGACGCCGAGCTCGAACAGATCCTCCTTCCTATTGACGCTCATCCACTTGACCTCGCCGTCGAGTTGAAGGCATTCGTGCGTCCGGGCCAGTTCGATCTGGATCCTGATGAGCGAGCCGACGTCGAAAATTTCCTTTGTGAAAATCCTCGCGCCGCCGATCGAGATATCGTGGGTATAGGCGTTGACAACCGGGCCCTTTCTGCCAGGGTGGCACGGTTTGATCGAAACCTTGTTCCTTTCGACGATCCGGCCTTCCTTGCGCTTGTCCGCCATGGCAAGCTCCTTTAAAAAATATCTGGGTGCCGAGGCTATTTTCGGTCACCCCTGGTCGCCGTCAATCGCCTCCGGGGGTGATTCGGGCGGTGAGGGTCTCACCCCCCGGCGGGGGAGGCGCTAGAAAATTACCCCGGCCTGCCGGTTCTTCATGAGCTGCGCGGCCAGCCGGACGACGAGGAAGATGATCCCGAGGGAGAGCGCGAAGAGATAGAGGCCGAGGAGGACGGAATTCAGCACCGGAAGCCGCCTCCCGACGAGCCAAGGGTAGATGAGGTCGAACAGACTCTTGCCAAAGAAGATGATCAGAATCGTCAGCCCCAGGACCGAGCGGAAAAGATATGCCTTGGCGTTCGACATGTCGATGCGGTCGAGGGTGACAAGGGGGTAGAGAAGCCACGCCGCACAGGCCCAGAGGATGAGGGTGAATCCGACAACGATCGCCCGGTCGAGCTTGTCCGGCTTCAAGGATCCGCTCCGTCCGGCATCATTGTAGCACCGGTTGGGTCGGGAGAACCAGGCGCGGGGTCCCGTCCTCCCGCTCACCCGTTCGCCGCCGGGGACTTGTGGAGGGCGCTGCTTCTCAGGCTGTAGCCGAAATAGATCGCCAGGCCGATCGCCAGCCAGACCAAGAAGCGGGCCCAGGTGACGGGCGGGAGGCTGGCCATGAGATAGCCGCAGAGGGAGATGCCGACGGCCGGCAGGACGGGGCTCAGCGGCGTGCGGAAGGGCCTGCGGAGGCCGGGCTTGGAATAGCGCAGGACGATGACCCCCGCGGCCACGATGATGTAGGCGAAGAGGGTCCCGATCGAGCAGAGCTCGGAGGAGACGTCGATCGGCGTCAGCGCCGCGGCCACGGCGACGATGCCCCCGGTCATCCAGGTCGAGATGTGGGGCGTCTTATGGACGCGGTGGACGTTCGACAGGAACGGCGGGAGCAAGCCGTCGCGTGACATGGCGAACAAGATGCGCGGCTGTCCCATGATCAGGACGAGCAGGACGCTGGTGATGCCGGCGATCGCGCCGACGCTGATCAGGGCCGAGGCCCACGGCATGTGCAGCGTGTTGAGGACCAGGGCGATGGGGTCGGCAACGCCCAGGTCCTTGTAGGGCACCGTGCCGGTCATGATGGCGGCCACGATCATGTACAGGACCGTGGCCACGGCGAGCGACGCTATGATGCCGACGGGCAGGTCCCGCTGGGGATTCCGCGCCTCCTCGGCCGTCGTCGAGATGGCGTCGAAGCCGACGTAGGCCAGGAAGACGATGGCCGCGGCGGTCATGACCCCCTTGAACCCGAAAGGCAGGAACGGCCGCCACTTGGCCGGGTCCACGTGCCCGACGGTGGCTACGATGAAGAAGAGGATGATCGACACCTTGACGATGACGATCGTGAGGTTGACACGGGAGCTCTCTTTGATGCCCCGCACGAGCAGCCAGCTGATGAGCAGCACGATGGCCACGGCGGGGAGGTTGAAGAGGCCCGGCTGCTTGTCGAACGGAGAGGCCGACAGGGCCTGGGGCACGCGGATGCCCAGGCCGTTGCGGAGGAGGTTCACGAAATAGGCGGACCAGCCCGTAGCGACCAGGACGGCCGCGACCATGTATTCGAGGATCAGGTCCCAGCCGATGATCCAGCCGAAGATCTCCCCCAGGGTCGCGTAGCCGTACGTGTAGGCGCTTCCGGAAACGGGGATCATCGCGGCCAGTTCCGCGTAGCAGAGCGCGCTGCAGGCGCAGGCGAGGGAGGCGATGGCGAACGAGAGGATGATGCCCGGGCCGGCGTTCTTGGCCGCCTGCACGCCGGGGAGAACGAAGATGCCGACGCCGATGATGCAGCCGATGCCGATCGCCGTCAAGTCCCAGGCCGTCAGCGCGCGCCGTAGCTTGTGGCCCTCGACCTGGGTTTCGGCCATGATCTGGGCCATGGGCTTGGTCCGAAAAAGCCGGCTGGTCATGCGCGCTCCTCTCTCGGGTCTCCTGAGGCTTATACCATACGGCGGACAGCCGGTCAAACCGCCGGCCGCGCGATCCTCAGGACGCTCCCCCCCGGGCCGGGCGTTTGACAGGCCGGCCGGAATATATCACAATCGCCGTGGACCGCGGCCGGCCGTCGCCGCTGCGGGAGGGCCGGCTGGTCCGCGGGGATGATCATGGGAGAGATCGCGTCCTACGACTTGGCCATTTCCCTCGACTGGGAATACGACTGGGATTTCGTTCGCCTCATCGAGGCGGCCTCGCGCGGCCTCGGGCTCCGGACGCTGGCGATCTCTCCGGCCGACGCGGCGGAACGTCTCGAGGAATTCCGGTCCGGCCGCCTCGATTTCCGCGTCCTGTTCGACCGGACGGCGGGCTCCTCTTCTGAGTTCCTGGAGCTCCAGGCGATCGCCGTCGCCAGGGGCCGGGAGGTCATCGATCCCGTCGAGAGGCTCCGCTGGGCCTCGGACAAGGCGACCATGCACCTGGAGTTCATCGCCCACGGTCTCCATACGCCGCACACGGTGATCCTCCCGTCGTACGAGAGCGAGAAGAATCCCGGCCTGAGCCCGGAGGACCTGGCGCCGCTGGGCTCGCCGTTCATCATCAAGCCGGCCAACACGACCGGCGGCTCCCTGGGCGTCGTCGAAAACGCCTTGGGCGTCGGCGACGCCCTCGCCGCCCGGCTGGCCTTCCCGTCGGACAAATACCTCCTCCAGGAAAAGGTCATCCCGGAGGAGAGGGACGGGAAAAGGTTCTGGTTCCGCGGGTTCTTCATCCTTGACGAGGTCTGTTGCGCCTGGTGGGACGACCGCAGCCACCTCTATGCCGAGCTCGGGGACGCGCAAATTGCGGCCTATGCACTGGAGCCGATCCCGGCCATCGTCCGGACGATCGCCGGCATCAGCGGACTTCGGTTCTTCTCCACGGAGATCGTGCGGGATGTCCGGGGGCGCTTCCTTGTCGTCGATTATGTCAACGAAACGTGTGATATGCGCCTCCAGTCCCGGCACGCGGACGGCGTGCCGGACGCCGTGGCCCGGAGAATCGCGTTCTGCATCGCCGCCTATGCCTGGCGTCTTTCGGATTTCCGGCCGGGGGAGGGGCCAGCCGGATGAGCGGCGCCGCCGCCCTCACGGCCGCGGCGGGGAGGCACACATGAAAACCAGGGGACTGCTGATCGTCCTGCTCCTCGGGCTCGTCGTCGTCTATTTCCTCTATTTCGGCAAGGGCCCGAGCGGCAAGGGCGCCCTCCAGACGGAGGTCGACCAATACGCCAAGATGAAAGTCACGGTAACGGGAGCCAGCCTGGACGCCCTGGCCCGGGTGATCCTCGAGTATGCCGCGGACGGCCAGGGCCTGCCGGAGGACCTCGCTCAATTGGAGAGGTCGCGTCCTCTGGGGAACGGGCTTCTCGACGCCTGGGGGCGACGCATCAGGTACGAACGCCTCTCGGACTCCTCTTTCCGCCTCAGCTCCTCGGGTCCCGACGGGGTTTTCGGCACGGCCGACGATATCGTGAAGGAGTATTGAGGCACGCTCAGGCGTTGCCCGGGCGCCGCCGCGAGAAGAAGCCGCGGATCCTCCTCCAGAAGCTCCGCTTGGGGGCGATCTCCTCGATCTCGACCTTGCCCAGGGATTTTCTGAATGACGCCTTGGGCGAGTAATAGAACGAGCGCCTGAGGAGGGCCATGTCGTAGTCGCGCTTTTTCTCCGGCTCCCGGAGCGTCCGGTAGGCCTCCTCGATCCGTTCCATGATCAGGCTCCGCTCCTCCTCGGTCACGAGGCTGTAGGAGGCGAGCGAGCCGGGCCGGTAGGTTTCGAGCGCGGCCTGGTAGGCCTCCCAAATCTCCTCCTTGGAGGCGGTCCTCTCGACGTTCAGGAGCTCGTAGTAGTTCCAGTCGTCGATCCTCTTGATCATCGGGCCCCCGGGAAGCGCACTTCGGGGGGGGTGCGGTGCGAAAACTCGACCGAATAGGCCAGTTCCTCGGCGATGTCGCGGACGGACTTGGCGACGGGGGAGTCCCGGTGAGCGGGGAGGAAGGGTTGCATGGCCTTCAGGGAGGCGTGAATCCGTTCGTCGTAGGGGACCGCCCCGAGATAGTGGAGGTCGATGAGGAGGTACTTGCGGGCGACGTCGGCCACGGCCTTTCCGAGTTCAGCCTCCCGCTCGTCCCGGACCTTGTTCATCACCAGGCAGGGTCTGAAGTTCCGGAGGGCCCGGTAGAGGATCGTGCCGTAGGACCTGTCGGACTCGGCGAGGGACTTGAAAAAGCCGTAGAGCGACTGGGAGTTCTTCTCGATCTGCTCGAGCATCTTCCTGTGGAGGTCCGGGATCCGGAAGTGGTCCATGTAGAGCTTGAGGACCCTCATGATGCACGACTTCAGGAACAGGTAGGAGTTTTCGATCGCCGTCGGCTCGGGCGTGGCGACGAGGATCCCGGAGTTCGCGCTGAGGAAGAAATCCAGCGTGTTGAACGCGCTCCCCGTGCCGAGGTCCAGAATGATGTCCTGGGCCGGCAGGCGCCGGATCTGGCGCAAGAGCTTGAGCTTTCGATAATGGTTCAGGTTTGCGATGAACAGGACATTCGCCGTCCCCCGGATGATCCTCAGCCCGCGGAACGGCGTTTCCACGGCCGCGCCGTCCAGGAGGGCGACCCGACCGGTCAGGAAATCCCCGACGTCCGGGTGGCCGTTCGGCATGCCGAGCAGCGTGTGAAGGTTCGGGCCTCCGAGGTCGGCGTCGACGAGCAGAACGTCGCGCTCGAGGGACGCAAGATAGAGGGCGAGGCTCGACGACACGAAGCTCTTGCCGGTGCCGCCCTTTCCTCCTCCGACAGCCCAGATCCTCGAATCCATGTGCTTCGCGCGACCCTTACCATAGCACACTCGCACCCCGATTTCAAATTGACTTCGGAGGCGGATTTCTTTAGAATTCGGGCCTCGAGCGATGGACGGCAAGGACGGAAATCCCCGGCGCGCGGCGCCCCGGAAGAGCGCCTTCGCCGGCCCGGCCCTGGCCGCGATCTCGATCCTGGCCCTGCTCGTCGCCCTCCGCAGCCTCGGCGTCGCGGCCGTTTCCCTGAACGTGATCTTCGTCCTGCGCTGGCTCGCGACGGTCCTCCTCATCGCTCATGCCGTCCAGCGCCGGTCCCTGACGACGTGGATCGTCGTCAGCATGGTCGTCGGCGCCGGGATCGGGCATGATGTTCCGGCCGTCGCCGTTCACCTGCGGATCTTCAGCCTGATCTTCCTGCGGATGATCAAGACGATCATCGCCCCGCTGCTTTTCGCGACACTCGTGGTGGGCATCGCCGGGCACTCCGACCTCAAGCAGGTCGGCCGCATGGGCATCAAGGCTCTGCTCTATTTCGAGATCGTGACCACACTGGCCCTGTTCATCGGGCTGGCAGCCATCAACATCTCACAGGCTGGCAAAGGCATCCGCCTCCCGGCCGCGCCGCAGACCGAGCAGCTCGCCGCCGGCCACGAGTCGGCCGACGACATGGTCGTCCACATCTTCCCCGAGAACATCGCCAAGGCCGTGGCCGAGGGTCAGATCCTTCAGGTCGTCATCTTCGCCGTCGTCTTCGGCATCGCCCTGGCCCTGATTCCCGAGCCCAAGCGCCGGCCGCTCCTCACGCTGACGGAGAGCCTGGCAGAGCTCATGTTCAAGTTCACCAACATCGTCATGCTGTTCGCGCCGGTGGGGGTCGGCTGCGCCATCGCCTACACCGTCGGGCACATGGGGCTGGGGGTCCTGGTCAACCTGTTCAAGCTCCTGGCGACCTTCTACGCGGCCATCCTCGTCTTCCTCCTCGTCGTCCTTCTGCCCGTGGCCGTCCTCATCAAGGCCCCGATCAAGAAGTTCCTCCTCGCCGTCGCCGATCCGGTCACTCTGGCCTTCGCCACGACCAGCAGCGAGGCCGCGCTGCCCCGGGCCATGGAAGCCATGGAAGCCATCGGCGTCCCGCGCAAGATCGTGGCCTTCGTCATGCCGACGGGCTACAGCTTCAACCTCGACGGCTCGAGCCTCTACCTCTCTCTGGCGGCGGTTTTCGTCGCGCAGTCGGCGGGCATCCACATGAGCTTCGGCCACCAGCTGCTCCTGGTCTTCACCCTCATGCTGACCAGCAAGGGGGTGGCGGGGGTGCCCCGCGCCTCGCTCGTGATCCTCCTGGGGGCCGTCGCCCAGTTCAACCTGCCGGCCGAGCCCGTCTTCATCATCCTGGGGATCGACGAGCTCATGGACATGGCCCGGACCTCCCTCAACGTCCTGGGCAACAGTTTCGCGACCGTGGTCATCGCCCGTTGGGAGGGGGAATTCGGCGGCGAGTCGCCCTCGCCCGTCGTCCGGGAGGCGGCCGACTAACGGGGCCTCCCCGAGCCCCGCCTGGGGCGGCCACTTGTAATTGCGCGCGTTTTCTGCTATTATTTGTAAAATATTTTCCCAAATCCCCGGGGAGGAGACGAACGACGTTGCAGAGTTTCGGTAATATCGACAGCAAATACAGATACGTGATCCTGGCCTCCAAGCGCGCCAAGCAGCTCCTCAAGGGCGCCAAGCCGAAGATCAAGGCCAAGGCCCGGAGCCTGATCCGCATCGCTCAACAGGAGGTCCAATCGGGGTTGATCGAATACGACCTTATCCCGCCCGGGAAAGAGGAAGCGCCGGAGCCGGACGAGCGCATCTTCGTCGGCGCCGACATCGTGGCCGACGACAGCGGCGAGGCCGAAGCCGCGGCCGGAAAAGAAGCCGAGGAGGAAGAGGCCGCGAAGGATGCGGGCGACCATGCCGGCGAAGAAGAAGAGGAAGGGACCGAAGAAGAGGGCAATGAGGAGAGCGACGGAGAGGTGAAAGGGGACCGGGACGAATAGGCCTCTCGGCGCCCGTCAGGCGCCTTCCGCCGTCGGCTTTCCTTCCTGCATCAGTTCGATGTAATCCTTGCGGATGAAGTCGGCCCGCGTGAATCCCAGGGACCGGGCGAAGCGCACGATCTCGTGCCGCTGGCCCTCGAGCTCGAGAAAATCGCCGACGGAGGTCTCGTCCATATAAATGGCGAGGCGCCCCTTCCGCAGTGACGTCCTGTGCTTGCGGTAGGAGAAGGACGGGTGGAGGCCGAGCGCCTGGAAGATCTTCCGGAGCTGGCCGGCGTTCCGGACGCCCGTTTCGAATTCCTCCCGCACCTTGAACGAACGGGATTTCTGCTGCGGGCCCTTGAAGGTCAGCGTGGCGCGTGTCCCCGCGACCCGGAGTCGCAGGGCCCGGCGGCTGCCCCGCAATTCCCCGGCTGGGAAATCGTAGAGCGTGTTCACTTCGAGGACGCGCTCCCGGACGACGGACGCTCCGAGGTCGAGCAGTCGGAGCCGCATGGCCCGGGGATCCCCGATCCGGATTTTGACTTCGGTTTCGACCATCGCTTCCCCTCTCCGCGTCCGGGGCTCAGCAGGTCCTGTCGAGCACGAACCGCGCCAGTTCGGCGAGCGCCCGCCTCGGCCCGGAGTCGGCGAAACCCGCGAGGCTCGCGAGGGCCCGCTCCGTGAATTCCCGGGCCTTGGCCTCGGTGTACGCCAGGGCCCCGATCGCCGTCAAGATCTCGAGGAGCCGGCTCCGTTCCGCGGAGGAGATGTCCCGCCTCCCGACGAGTCCCTCGAGCTTCTCGCGGTGCGGGCGGCCGTCGGCGCTGAGGGCACGGATCAGCGGAAGCGTCACGCGGCCTTCGGCCAGGTCCGAGAGAACGGGCTTGCCTAGGGACAGCTCGCTCCCTGTGAAGTCCAGGAGATCGTCGGTGACCTGGAAACAGAGGCCAAGACTCCGGCCGAACTCGGCCACGCTCCGCTCCTCCTCCGGCGCCGCTCCGCCGAGGACGGCGCCGATCCGGCAGCAGGCCGCGAAGAGGGAGGCCGTCTTTTTCTCGATGACGCCGAAGTACTGCTCCTCCGTGATCCCGAGGTCGCCGCCGAGGGCGTATTCGTCGAGTTCGCCTTCGATCATCCGAGCCGAGACGTCGGCCAGGAGCTTGATGATCCGGTCGTGCCGCGACTCGAGGGACAGGCCGATCGATTTGATATAGAGATAATCCCCGAGGAGGACGGTGACGTTTGCCCCCCAGCGGCGATGGACGGATTCGGCCCCCCGCCGGGTTTCGGCCTTGTCGACGATGTCGTCGTGGATCAGGCTGGCCGTGTGGATGAGCTCCACGAGCGAGCCCAGGAAAACGTCCTCCTCCGAGGCGGCCCGGAAAAGGCGCGAGGTCAGAAGGACGAGGGCGGGCCGCAGCCTCTTGCCCTTTTTCCGGAGCACGTAGCGGCTGACCTCGGCGGTCAGGGGATTCGTGGAGCGCGACCAGTCTTCGAGCTGTCCCTCAACCCGGTCGAGCTCGGCGCGGATGTCCCGCGTGGCGTGCGCGATGCCGTCGCCTCCCGCGGGGGACTGCCGCCGGACGGCGGGATGAGCGGGTGTCGTCATCGGTAGTTCGTGAACTGCATGTGGATTCCGAGGTCCCGGCCTTTGAGGAAAGCGATCACCTCCTGCAGGACATCGATCTTGGGCGAAGACACGCGAACCTCGTCGCCTTGGATGGCGACCTGCGCCTTGAGCTTCTCGCTTTTGACGAGTTTGACGATCTCTCGGGCTTTTTCGACGGGGATGCCGACTTGGAAGCGGATCTCCTGCTTGACGGTCCTGTTCGGCCCGTCCTCGATCTTCTGCGCGGATAGGGCGCGGAGGGGGACCTTCCGCCGGACGAGCTTCTCCTCGAGCGCCTGCCTCAGGGCCTTGATCTTGAAGTCGTCATCGGCGACAAGCGTCAGGGACTCTTTCTCCAGGGTGATATCGGCCCGGCTGTTCTTGAAGTCGAAACGGTTGCGGATCTCTTTCAGGGTGATGTTGACGGCGTTGGCCACTTCCTGGAAGTCGATCCGGGAGACAATATCGAAGGAATGATCCGGGGCCATGGCGGCATTATATTAGCATCGGCGGCGGCATTTATCAAATGGGGAAAAGCCGGGCGAAATTCTCCGTCGTCGCCTGAGCGAGGACGGAAAAGGGCATGCCCCTGAGATCAGCCAGGAGCCTGGCCGTCTCGACGACGAAGGCGGGTTCGTTCCGCTGGATCCGCCCCCGGAAGGGGACGGGGACGAGATAGGGGGAATCCGTCTCGACGAGGAGGCGATCGAGGGGCACTTTTTTGGCCGCCTCCCGGACCTCTCCGGCGCCGGGGAAGGTCAGGATGCCCGAGAAGGAGATGAGGAAGCCCCGGTCGATCATGGCCCGGGCCGTTTCCCAGGCCTCCGTGAAGCAATGCAGGATGCCGCCTTGGGAGAAACTCTCGGCGTCGACCGCGGCCACGATGTCGGGCCCGGAGAGCCGGCTGTGGAGAATGGCCGGCAGCCCGAGCTCGCGGCCGAGCCGGAGCTGACGCCGGAGGGCGTCGCGCTGGCATTCCGGAGCGGAGAGATTATAGTGATAATCCAGGCCGATCTCCCCGATGGCCCGGATCGTCCGGCGGGCGGCGAGCTCCCGGATGCGGAGCAGATGGTCCTCCGAGAGCTCTCTGGCCAGGTGGGGATGGACCCCGGCCGCCGCCAAGACGCCCGGAAATTCGGGTTCGAGCTCGAGAATGGAGGTCAGGCTCTCCGGCTCGGCGAGATCGGCGGGGCACAGGATGGCGACGAGTCCTGCTCCGAACGCCCGGCGGGCGACTTCCGCCCGGTCGTTCGCGAATTCCGGCATGCCCAGGTGGGCGTGGGAGTCCACCAGCGGGGCCGCGGGGGCAGGCCGGCTCATCTGAGCAGGGCAAGGCCCCCGCTAACGAACTGCGCTTCCGCTCCCGGCCCCGAGGTCACTGCGTCAGCTTCGTTTTCAGTTCCCTAAGAGGGATGCCCCCGAAGCTGAGGAGCTTTGCCAGGAAGTCCCTGGGCGTGAAGGCGTCTCCCTTGAGCTTGCGGTAATCCTTCTCCATGTCCAGGATTTCCTGATACCCGATGTAGGCCAGCGACGCCTCTCCCGGGTTGAGGACAATCTGGTTCCAATGGCCCTCCGCCTCGGCTGCGGTCATATACCCCGTGCGCGTCATGTAGTCCACAACCTTGTCTTTGGTATACGTCCCTTCGTGGACGTCGATGTCCATCTGGAAATCGATCACGATCTTGAGGAGGAGCTTGAGCTCGTTGAGACGGCTCCGAAGGTCGTAATTCCTGTAGCCGCTCTCCACGAGCAGGTCCTCGAGATAGAGCGGCCAGCCCTTGATCAGCGACTGGTTGGCCGCTATCCGCTCGATGACCGACGGGCTCTTCCGAGTGGAGAACGTCGGCACGAAGGGCCCGGGGAAAACCCTCTGGATCGTCATCCAGTCGTTGTAATAATTGTTGTGCTCCTCGAGGAAGGAAGTGACGCGATCGGGCGGCCAGTCGGCCGGAACGGGCCGGACGTAGGATGTGTAGCCGCCGGCCGTGTCGAAGGCGCCCGGCCCGGCCAGATCGAACCAGCCGGTCTCGGCCAGGTACGGCGGCATGGCCTCGACCTGGAGGTTTTCATCGGGGAGATCCAGGACCTTGTTCTGTTGGATGAAGCTCTTGATGGCGGCCGCCGCGGCGCTGATCTCGGGGACATACTGGTCCTTGTCGGGATGTTCCGACCTGACCTTGTCCAGAACGCCTTGGATGACGGTTTGCCAAGTGCCTTCCTGACCTTTGGTCTTTCCCAACTGCTCGATATCGATATTGGGATACATGATTTTAAAAAACGGGGCAGAAACTAAGAACATCTCCCGGCGGATATTATAGATATCGGCCTTCGATCGGGCCTGGGCGATCTCCTCGATGATGGGCAGAGTCCCCTGGGACAGGAGCCTCAGTATCTTGAGGTGGGCGTCTCCGGCCCGGAAGTTCCCGGTCGATTTCGGCAGGAGCTCGTTCTGGAGGAACTTCTGATAATCCTCGAGGGCGGCCACGATCTTTCCGGTCTCCGCGTCGAGGCCGGGGGCCGAGGCGGCCAGCTTCGGCACTTCGACCTTGTAGAAGTCGATGATCGCCGGCATCCGGTCGATAGCCGTCTGCGTATATTCCTGGGGCGGGCTCTTCATCGTGTCCTTGGCCCTCTTGATCAGCCCCGGAAGCTGCCGCGCCCGGGCCGCCGCGGCGGGGGAGGCCGGGTTCCGGACGATCAGGCTCCGGATGCTGTCGACGATGAGCTTGTTGTAGACGAGGGGATTGTCGATGATAAACAGGGAGTTCTCGAGCTTCAGGATCTGCAGGTCGATGACATCTAGGTACATCCCGTGGGCGATCTGGAGATCGGGGGAGAGCTTGGTCCTGTCGATCTTGGTGATGAGATCCTGCTTGGCGCCGTCCAGGATCCCCAGGAACTTTTCGACCGAGCCCGTGCTCAGGTCTTCGATCTTGTCGTCATACTTCGTGTAGCCCTCCAAGGTTCCGGCCGTGGGAAAGAATCTGAAGTAGCTGTCCCAGAACGTGTCCTCGAACTTCTTGAATTTCGCGTCCTCCGCGTTCTGGGCCTTCAGATTTCCCGCCGTCCAGAATAAGAGAGCCAGCACCGTCAAAGCCAAAACCGCCTTTTTCATGCTCACCTCCAGTCGGCAGCCACCGTCGTTGCCGCCCATCCTAGCATAGTTCTCCATTGCCTGACAATCCCTTTCGTCACCCTCGATATATATGAAGAAGGTTAGACCTTACCACCTGAGGATCGCCGATGCCCACGTGTATCCCGAACCGAAGGCCGTCAGGGCGACGAGCTGGCCCCTCCGGATCCGGCCGGCCTTGACGGCCTCGTCGAGAGCGATGGGGATGGAGGCCGCCGTCGTGTTTCCGAACCGGTCGATGTTGCGGACAACCTTTTCTACGGGGATATTGAGCGCCTTGGCCACCATGAGTGAGATCCGGTCGTTGGCCTGATGAGGGATGAGCGCATCGAGGTCTTCCACGGCCAGGCCGTTTTGGGCGAGGCCGGCCCGGACGGCCTCGGGCATGCGCTCGCAGGCGTTGGTGAAAACGTGCCGCCCGTCCATCCGGGGGAAGAACCGGCCCTGATCGAAGAATTCCGTGCGGAACGTCGGATTGTCGTTGCTGCTCGGCTTCTCCATCCACAGCTTATCGGCGAAGCGCCCGTCCGAGAACAGGTGGGTCGAGAGGATCCCCCGACCGTCCCCCGAGTCGTTGGCCTCGAGGATGACGGCCCCGGCTCCATCGCCGAAGAGCACCGCCATGTCCCGCCCCTGGTCGGAAAAATCGAGGTTGGCCGATTGGACCTCGGAGGCCACGAGGAGGATCCTCCGGTAGGTCCCGGTCCGGATGAACTGATCGCCCGCGGCCAGGGCGTAGATGAAACCGCTGCACTGGTTCCTCACGTCCAGGGCGCCGATCGTCCCCAGCCCCAGCTTGGCTTGGACGAGGACCCCGATGCCCGGAAAATAATGGTCGGGCGAGAGCGTAGCCGCGACGATGAAATCGATGCTGGCCGGATCGATGCCGGCGTCCGTGATAGCGAGGCGGGACGCCTCGCTGGCGAGGTCCGAGGCCCCGACGCCCTCGTCCACGTGATGGCGCGTCGCGATCCCGGTCCTCTGGCGGATCCATTCGTCAGATGTTTCCATCTGCTTTTCGAAATCCTGGTTCGTGACGACCCGGGGAGGGACGTAGTGGCCGATTCCCGTGATGACCGTTCGTCTGCTCATGCGCGGAGGTATTATAGAAGATGAGGGGCCAAAAATAAAGCCGAAATCCGGCCTCCCCCGGTCAAAGAAGCCCTTCACGGGCATACCAGTTCAGGGTTTCTTTCAGGCCGTCCTCCAGGCCGTACCGGGTCTTGAACCCCAGGACCTCGGCGGCCTTCCGGACGTCGGCGACCCATCCGTTGGGTCTCATGTCTCTGTACTTGCTGAGGTTGAGAGCCGTCGCCCGCCCCCGGAGCCGGCCGACGCCCCCGGCGGCGGCGCAGGCCAGGAAGGCCACCCAGTGCGGCACGCGGACCCGGACGGTCTTCCGGCCGAGGATCCGGGCCGCCGTCTCCCCGATTTCGTCCCACGTGCGGGGCCTGGCGTCGGCGATATTGAAGACGTCTCCGCTCGGGACAGCGGACCCGGCCGCGAGAAGCATCGCCCGGACGGCGTCGTCGGCGTAGCAGAGACTGAGCGACTTCTTTCCCCGTCCGAAGCGCGGCAGAACCCCCCTCCGGATCCAGCGGAAAAACTCGAGGAAGTCTTCGTCCCGCGGCCCGTAAACCGCGCCGACCCTGAGGATGACGAGCTGGAAACGGTCCCTATATTTCAGGGCTTCTTCCTCCCCGCGGAGCTTGCTGAGGCCGTAAGGAGAGACAGGCCGGGGAGAGTCGTCTTCCCGGACGGGGCGGTCAGGAGAGGACGGCCCCCCGGCGGCCACGCTGCTGATATGGACGACCCTCGGGCTTCCTCCGCTCCGGGTTAGGGCCTGGAAAAGACTTGCCGTCCCGCCCTGGTTCACGGTATAATACTCACTTGATTTGAGGGCCTTCGTCAGACCGGCAAGGTGATAGACGATTGACAGGCCGGCGGGCAGCGGAGGGACGGCGGCCAGGCCGCCATGAATGTAGCGGACGCCCCCCGCGCCCTCGGGCCAGCGGGCCTTCACCGGATTGCGGATGAGGGCATGGACTTCCGTCTTCGGTTCCCCGAGGAGCCGATCGATGAGATGGCTGCCCAGAAAGCCCGTCCCACCGGTCACAAGGACCTTCATGGCCCGGATTGTATGAGATTTGGCCGGGACCGTCAATGAGGCTGGCCGGCCGCGAGGGCCGGCAGGGGCCTGCCGGACCGGATTGGAGTATGGATCTCAAGGAGGACCGAATGGACCTTTTCGATAAATGCCAGGAGTTCACCCGCGCCGAAGAAGTCCAGGCGGCGGGATTGTATCCCTACTTCACCCCGATCGAGGAAGCCAAGGGGAACCGGATCAAGGTCCACGGCCGGCCCATGATCATGGTCGGCTCCAATAACTATCTCGGCTTGGCCGACCATCCCAAGGTCAAGAGGGCCGCCGAAGTGGCTATCGACCGCTACGGGGTCGGGACCTGCGGCTCCCGGTTCCTGACGGGAACGATCGACCTGCACGAGGAGCTCGAGACCCGGCTGGCTAAGTTCATGAAGAGAGAGGCGGCCGTCACCTTCAGCACGGGCATGCAGACCAACTTCGGCATCATCACGACCATCGCCGGCAAGGGGGATGCCGTCATCGGCGACCGCATGAACCACGCCAGCATCATCGACGCCTGCCGGCTGTCCTTCGCCGACGTCTACAAGTTCAAGCATAACGATATGGACGACCTCGAGCGGGTCCTGGCCTCGCTGAACCCCGACATCGGCAAGCTCATCGTCGTCGACGGGGTCTTCAGCATGGAAGGCGATATCGCCAACCTGCCGGGCATCGTTCCACTGGCCAAGAAGTACCGCGCCCGGATCATGATCGACGACGCCCACGCCATCGGCGTTCTGGGCGAGCACGGCCGCGGCACGGCGGAGCATTTCGGCCTCGAGAGCGAGGTCGACCTCGTCATGGGCACGTTCAGCAAGACGTTCGCCTCCATCGGCGGCGTCGTCGTCGGAGAAAAAAAGGTCATCTCCTACATCAAGCACCACGCCCGGTCCCTGATCTTCAGCGCGGCGGCCACGCCGGCGTCGGTCGCCTCGGTCCTCGCCATCCTCGAGATCGTCGAGACCCAGCCCGAGCTGCGCCAACGCCTCTGGGAGATCACGACGAAGATGCGAACGAGCTTCCAAGCGCTCGGATTCAACACCGGACCTTCCCAGACCCCGATCATCCCGATCTTCGTTGGGGACGACGAGAAGGGCTTCATGCTCTGGAAGCTTCTGCGCGACGAAGGCATCTTCACAACCCCCGTAATCTATCCCGCCGTCTCGCACGGGCAGGCCCTGATCCGCACGAGCTACGGCGCCGGCCACACGAACGAAGAGCTTGACGCCATCCTGGGGGCGTTCGAGAAGTGCGGCCGGGCGCTGGGGATCATTCCGGGACCAGCAGGCCGGGCGTCCTGACGTCGTCCCGTCAATCCAAGATGGACAGGTCACGTATGAAAAAAACAGCGCAGCGGACCTCCGCACTCATCCTCGGGCTCCTCCTCGCCCTCGCCGGCGCAGAGGCCGCTTCCGAGATCATGCCCCTGGCCCTGGTCAAGGCCGGGATGAAGGGCATCGGCAAGACGGTTTTCGCCGGCGGCCGGATCGACGACTTTGACGCCGAGATCATCGGTGTCCTGACCAACGTCGAGCCGAAGAGGAGCGTCATCCTGGCCCGCCTCTCCGGAAAGGGCCTGGAATCGACGGGGGTTATCAGCGGCATGAGCGGGAGCCCCGTCTACGTCAACGGGCAGCTCATCGGCGCCGTCGCGTTCAGCTTCCCCTACGCCAAGGAAGCGATCGCCGGGATCACGCCCATCGAGGAGATGCTGGCCCTGAACCGGGCGCCCACGGCGCCGCGCCCGGGCTTTTCCGAGCAGGCCCCGATCCGCAACAGCATGAGCCTCGAGGACCTTTCGGACCTCTACCGGGCCACTTTCGCCGGCGCGCGGTCCCTGTCCGTGGGCGGCCGGGCGCTCGTGCCCCTCGACCTCCCGCTTGTGTTCAGCGGCTTCTCCCCGCCGGCCTTCGAGCGCGCCCGGTCGTTTTTCGCCGGCCTGGACTTCCGCCCAGTACAGGCCGGCGCCGGCGGCCAGGCCTCGGAGGTCCACGCGTCCCAGGGACCGTCCCTTCAGGAGGGGGACGCGATCGGGGTGCAGCTCATCGGGGGCGATCTGGACCTTTCGGCCGTCGGGACGGTGACCTACGTCGACGGCTCCAAGGTCCTCGCGTTCGGGCACCCCTTCTACAACCTCGGGACCGTGGATTACGTCATGACCAAAGCCAACGTCCTGACCGTGGTGCCGAGCCTCGAGAGTTCATTCAAGCTGGCCGTGACCGGGCCCGTCATCGGACGGATCTCTCAGGACCGGTCGACCGGGGCGTTCGGGGAGATCGGCAAGATGCCCCAGCTCATCCCCCTGAACGTCACTGTGACCGACGACCCGCCGAACCGCAAGGAGTTCAAGCTCAAGCTCGTCTCCGACAAGTTCCTGACGCCGGCCCTCGTCAATCTGTCGGTCTACTCGCTCATCACGGCCGAGGAGCGGCTCTACGGAAACCTCACTCTCGATTTTGACGGCGATGTCTTTCTCGACCAGGGCGGCAGCGTCCACCTGGAAGACCTTTTCTCGGGGAATTTCGACACCGCGGCGACGAGCCTCTCGCAGCTCATGGCCGCCGTCGTCTATTACCTGAGCAACAACGAGTTCCAGAACGTCGGGATCTACCGGATCGACCTCAACGTCCGGGCCTCCGAGACGCCCCGATTCTGCTATCTGGAGAAGGTCCTTCTGGACAAGTACGAGGCCTCGCCGGGAGAGAAGATCCAAATCAAAGTCTACTACCGGACGTTCAAGGAAGAGAGCCAGGTTGAGGATGTGGCCTTCGTGACGCCGGCGCTTCCCGCGGGCACGGAGTTTCAGATCGTCGTCGGCGACGCGATCACGATGCAGCAGGTCGAGCGGGGCCAGTACCGGGTCCAGGAGCTCGTGCCCCGCAATCTCAGTCAGCTGGTGCGGATCCTGGGCAATCTCCGGAAGAACGACCGGATCTATTTCAAGATTCTCGCCCCGAAGCCGGGCCTTTTCCTTAAAGGCGAGGAGATGCCGAACCTCCCGCCGACGCTCAAATCCATGTTCTCCTCTCCCCGCGCGGCCGCCTCGGCGCCGATGGACCTGACGCGCTCCACGCTGGGCGAGTACCAGCTCCCCGTCCCCTACGTCTTCCGGGGCGGGGCCGTGATCCCCGTAAGAATCCGCAAGTAGGAGATCCGACCCATGAAAAAGACAGCTCTGCTCGGTGTCCTGGGAATCGCCGCGCTCTCCCTTTCGCTCCAGGCCGTCGTTCCCCAGCGGTGGGAGCTGCGGACCAGGGAGGATTTCCTAATGGGCAAGTTCGACGGCGTGTCGGTCTCCAACGACGGCGTCCTGGCCCTGGCGCCCAAGGTGGACCCGATCGCGTCCCCGACGGAAGAGTTCTACCTTTCGATCCTCGTGACCCCCGAGGGGACGACCTACCTCGGCACGGGGCACGGCGGCAAGGTTTACCGGATCGGCAAGGACGGCAAGGCCGAACTGTATTTCCAGGCCCCCGAGATGGATGTCCTGTGCCTCGCCCAGGACAGGAGAGGCACCCTCTACGCTGCGACGTCCCCGAACGGCAAGATCTACAAGATCACGGAAAAGTCCAAGTCCGAGGTGTTCTTCGACCCCACGGAGAAATACATCTGGGACCTCAAGTTCCTGGACTCCGGGCTGCTGATGGTAGCCGTGGGGGAGCCGGGCGGCATCTATCTGGTCAGCCCTCAGGGCGAGGGACGGATGATCTTCAAGGCCGAACAGAATCACATCCTCTGCCTGCACAAGATGGAGCGGGGCGATATCCTCGCCGGGAGCGGGGGGAACGGATTGATCTACAGGATCACCCCCCAGGGACAGGTCTCCGTCGTCTTTGAAACGCCCTACGAAGAGGTCCTGAGCCTGGACACGGACCGCGAGGGCCATATCTACGCCGCCGCCTCCGGGACGCCGGCGAAGCCCCGGAGCGAGGGGGCGCCGTCGCTTTCGCTGCAGCCCGAGGCCAGCGTCAGTGTTTCGATCAGCGGGGCCAGCCCGGTGAGCGATCCGACGGCGACCCCGGCGACAGCGCCGGCGGCCGGCGTGCTCCCGATGTCCGCGGCCGTCCAGAAGGAACCCGGGGCCGTCTACAGGATTACGGCCGACGGGATGGCCACGGCGATCTGGAAATCCGACGACGAGATGGTCTATTCCCTGATCTGGAAGGCCGACGAACAGAAAATCGTCTTCGGCACGGGGAACAAGGGGCGGATTTACTCGGTGGACAAGGACGGAAACGTCGATCTGCTCCTCCAGGAGAACTCCGAGCAGGTCTACCAGCTTTTCCTCTACGATGCGAAGACCTACATCCTCTCCAACAACCCCTGCTCCCTCGGCCAGCTCCTGACCGAACAGAGGTTTTCGGGCGCGTATGTGAGCGCCGTCCTGGACGCCCGTATCCTGTCGGCATGGGGTCGGATCAGTTGGGAAGGGAAGGCCGATGCCGGAGCCACGATCCAGCTGCAGACGCGGAGCGGCAATACGTCCGAGCCGAACGTGACCTGGAGCGAGTGGTCGCCGCTCTATCAGAAAAACGATGAGCAGATCCTGAGCCCGAAGGCCAGGTTCATTCAGGTCCGGGTCCTTTTCAAGACGCAGATGGGGACGGTCTCGCCGACGCTCGGCAAGCTCGTCCTGTTCTACCTCCAGACGAACGTCGCGCCCGTCATCTCCCGGCTCGAATTCCTGAAACCCAACGAGGTCTTCCTCAAGCTCCCCGACCAGGAGGAAGTGATCATGGGCGTCGAGCGGCACCTGCCTGAGCCCCCGGCGAAGTCGGATGACGTCCGGATTGTTCTGCCGCCCAAGAAGGCCGAGCGCAAGGGCTTCCAGACGATCACCTGGGACGCCTCCGACGCGAACGGCGACACCCTGAGCTACACGATCTCACTGAGGAAAGAGGGCGAGACCGAATGGCGGGTTCTCCAGGACGAATGGAAGGAAACGATTTACTCCTTCGACACCACGGCCTTTCCCGACGGGACCTACTTCGTCAAAATCACTGCCTCGGATTCTCCCTCCAACCCGGCGGGCATGGAGCTCGCATCCGAGAAGGTCGGCCCGCCGCTGGTCATCGACAATTCCCTCCCCGTCATCCAGAACTTCACGGCCGTGAGGAGCGGGGCGGTGCTCAACGTCTCGTTCCAGGCCTCGGACTCCTACTCGTATATCGATGAGGTCAAGTACCTCGTCCGGCCGGGCGACTGGCGGGTCGTCTTCCCGGTGGACGGGATCTGCGATTCCCGAAGCGAAACGTTCAGGTTCTCGATCCGGCTGCCGGCGGGCGCCGAGAACCTGATCACTGTCCGCGTCAAGGACAGCTACGGCAACGTCGGCGTGTACCGCCAGACCTTTTAGGGCCGGCGCCGCGCGCCGCTATTTTATTTCGTTTTCGCCCGCTCGAGGTACTTGTCGTCCCGCGTATCGACGCGGATGACGTCGCCTTCCTTGATGAACTCCGGGACGAGGATGACGGCTCCGGTTTCCACGGTGGCGGGCTTGTACATGGACGTCTGCGTCGCTCCCTTGAGCCGCGGTTCCGTGTTCGTGACCTTGAGGTCGACCGCGTTGGGCAGGTCGATGCCGACCGGTCTCCCCTCGAACATCTGGATCTTGATGACCGTGTTCGGGAGGAGGTATTTTACGCCGTCGCCGATCGTCTCGGCCGTGAGGCTGATCTGTTCGTACGTGTTGAGATTCATGAAAAAATAATCGTCCCCCTGCTTGTAGAGGTATTCCATCTCGACCTCTTCCAAAAACGCCTGCTCGAGTCTCTCCTCCGAGCGGAAGCGGTGCTCGGTCTGCGAGCCACTCTGCAGGTTGCGGAGCTTGGTCTGGACCATCGCCTTCCACCGGCCAGGCGTGATGAGCTGCATCTCCATGACCCGGAAGAGGGTTCCGTCCATGATGATGATCATCCCCTTGCGGATCTGCGTCGCGTCGATCATGATTCCTCCCGGAGCGGGCGCCGGAGCGTCCGTCAGGCCGATCATTTTACCATATCCCCGCGTCGGTGAACAGGACGGGTCCGCGAGCGCCGGCCGGGGCCCGATTGATTTCGCCCGGAAATTCCTTTATATATGGCTCTCGGCGGGCCCAGCGAGGCACGGCGTCCTGGCCCCTCGTCCTGCGGTCCGCCGGCCTCGGGAGGAAGGATGGCCGATCTCGTCCTGATCAACGGTTCCGTGTGGACCGGCGACCCGCGGCGGCCCCGGGCGGAGGCCGTGGCCGCGCGGGCGGAAAGAATCCTCAAGGTCGGGACGACGTCCGAGGTCCGGGCGCTGGCGCGGGGAGGCGCCGAGGTCGTCGATCTCGACGGCCGCTTCGTCCTTCCCGGTTTCACCGACTGCCATACGCACTTCCTCGCCGGCGGGCTCGCCCAGGGGGGCCTCCGGCTGCGCGGGACCGCTAACCGGGAGGAATTCGTCGCCCAGGTCTCCGCCGCGGCCCGAGACGCGGAGCCGGATGCCTGGATCACGGGAGGAGAGTGGGACCAGGAGCTCTTCCGGCCTGTCGAGCTTCCCCGGAGGGAATGGATCGACGCGGTGACGCCGGCGAATCCCGTCTTCCTCCACCGCCTAGACGCCCACATGGCGCTCGCCAACAGCCTGGCGCTCCGGCTGGCCGGAATCACCGGGGAGTCTGCGGCCCCGCCCGGCGGAGAGATCGTCAGGGATCCCGGGACGGGTCGGCCGACGGGAATCCTCAAGGACGCAGCCATGGACCTCGTCACCGCGAAGATGCCGGCGCCATCCTTCGCGGAAAAGACCCGGGCCGCCCGGGCGGCGCTGGGCGAGGCCGCGGCCCACGGCGTGACCGCCGTTCATGAGATGGCCGACGCAGCGAGCTTCGAGGCCTTCGAGGAATTGGACCGCCGGAACGAGCTCACGGTCCGCCTCTCCGTCTATTTCCCGATCACGGAGGTCGGCCTCCTCAGCCGGCTGAAGATCAGGTCGCCCTTCGGGAGCCCGTCCTTGAAAGTCGCCGGCCTTAAAGGCTTCGTCGACGGATCGCTCGGGTCGGGCACGGCCTTCTTTTTCGAGCCGTATGACGACAACTCCGGGACCTCGGGGCTTCTCCATGAGCAGATGTTTCCCGAGGGCGTCATGGAGGAGAGGATCCTCGAGGCCGATCGGGCCGGCCTCCAGGTCGCGATCCATGCCATCGGCGACCGGGCGAACAGCGTTCTCTTGGATATCTTCGAACGGGTGACGGCGGCGAACGGTCCGAGGGATAGGCGCTGGCGGGTCGAGCACGCCCAGCACCTGCGCCCGGAGGACATCTCCCGGTTCGGACGGCTCGGCCTCATTGCCTCCGTTCAGCCGTACCACGCGATCGACGACGGAAGATGGGCGGAACGAAAGATCGGCCGGAAGCGGGCCGAAACGACCTATGCCTTCCGCTCGCTCGCCGACGCCGGTGCCGTCCTTGCTTTCGGTTCCGACTGGACTGTGGCCCCCCTCGACCCCGTCGCCGGCATCTACGCGGCCGCGACCCGCCGGACGCTCGACGGCCGGAATCCCGGCGGGTGGGTGCCCGCGCAGAAGATCACCGTCGAGGAGGCTGTCCGGGCCTATACCGGGAACGCCGCGTTCGCCGGCTTCACGGAACGAGACAAGGGAACCATTGAGGGGGGGAAGCTCGCCGATCTGGTCGTCCTCAGCCGGGACATCTTCAGGATTCCGGCCGAAGACATCATGGAGGCCGAAGTCCGGATGACGATCTTCGGCGGACGGATCATCTACAGGAAGTAGGCGCGCCTCGGCAGCGCGCGGGGAGAAGGAGTCATGTCGGAACCCGGACTGTTCTCGGCCGAGCCCGGGCGGATCGGGACGGACGAGTCGGGCAAGGGCGATTTTTTCGGCCCGCTGGTCATCGCGGCCTTTTTCCTCCCCGAAGGTCAGGACGGTATCCTTCGCGAGCTCGGGGTCAAGGACTCGAAGAGGACTTCCGACTCCCGCTGCCGCGAGATCGCGGCGGCCCTGAAGAGCGGGTACGTCCATTCCGTCGTGGCCGTCGGCCCGGAGAAGTACAACGAGCTCTACGCCAAGCTCAGGAACCTCAACCGGATCCTCGCCTGGGGGCATGCCCGGGCCATAGAGAACATCCTCGAGCGGGTGCCGGCAGGAAAGGCCGTCACTGACCAGTTCGGCGACGAGAGATTTGTCCGGAACGCCCTCCTGCAGAAGGGCCGGGAGATCGAACTCGTCCAGATGCCCCGGGCCGAAGAGGACCCGGCCGTGGCCGCGGCCTCGATCCTCGCCCGGGCCGAGTTCCTGGCGCGACTCCAGGCCCTTTCCCGGGAGGCCGGCGCCGACCTTCCCAAGGGGGCCTCGGCCGTGGTCGAGGCCGCGGCGGTCAAGCTCGTCCGCGCGAAAGGTCCCGGCATCCTGGAGAAGGTGGCCAAAACGCATTTCAAGACTGCGGCCAGGGTCCTCGCCCGGGCCGACGCGGATAAACTCGTCTCGGGAACGGGATGATCGGGCCGGGCTTTTTTTCTGGAACCGGGCCGGTCCGACCCCGGGGAGATGGCCATGTCCGAACCTGAATCCGACAGGAAGAGCGGCCCGCCGGCAACGCGGCGGCTCTATTTCGAAGACGCCTATCGCCGGGAGTTCGAGGCCGAGGTCCTGGAGCGGACGACCCGCGAGGGCCTCCCGGCGGTCGTCCTGGACCAGACGTGTTTTTACCCCGAATCCGGCGGCCAACCCTGGGACACGGGCGCGCTCGGCGGCGCCGAGGTCGTCAAAGTCCTCGACGCCGACGGGGTCATCCTCCATGTTCTCAAGGGCGACGTCCCGGCCGGCCCGGTCTCGGGCCGCATCGATTGGCCGCGTCGCTTCGATCATATGCAGCAGCACACGGGCCAGCACATCCTCTCTCAGGCGTTCTACGAGCTCCTCCGGGGAGAGACTCTCTCTTTCCATCTCGGCGCGGATGTCTCGACGCTCGAGATCGGCCTCCGGACGATCTCCGACGCCGATCTGGACCGGGTCGAGGACCGCGCCAACGCGGTCGTCTGGGAGGACCGGGAGATCCGCACCTCATTCGTCCCCGAGGAGAGGATCGGCGAAGTTCCCCTGCGGAGGCCGCCGAAAAAGCAAGGGCTTCTCCGTGTCGTCGAGGTCTCGGGCTACGACTATTCGGCTTGCGGCGGGACGCACTGCCGCCGCTCCGGCGAGGTCGGGTTGATTAAGATCCTCGGCCTCGAGAAGATCCGCGGCAATGCCCGTTTTGATTTCCTTTGCGGCGGCCGGGCCCTCGACGATCACCGGCTGAAGGGCCGGAGCGTCCGCCGGATCGCCGCCGCGTTCTCGTGCTCGGAGAAGGACGCCGCGGACCAGGTGGAGAAGCTTGCCGCCGACCATAAGGCCTTGCGGAAGAGGGCCAGGAAGCTCGAGGAGCGCTTGGCGTTCTTCGACGCCCGGGAAGTCATCGGACGGACCAGGGGCCGGCTGATCGCTGGAGTCCTCGCCGACAAAAGCCCAGAGGAGGCGCGGTTCCTGGCGCTCAACATCATCAGGAACGGGGAGTTCGCCGTGGTTTATGCGGCCGCGGATGAGAGCCAGGGACATCTCATTTTGGCGCGCTCGGAGTCGCTTCCCATAGACCTTCGGTTGCTCATCCCCGTGATCGGCGAGGCCGTGCCCGTCAAGGGCGGGGGCGGGCCGTCCCTCGTGGAGCTGGTTACGGGGGAAACGGGCCAGCTGGGCGCGGCCGTCGAGGCGGCCCGGACGTGGCTCGCCGCCCGCGTCGGAGAGGCGGCATGAGGAACATCGTCGTTGGAAGCTCGAATACCGAAGAGGATCCGGGCCTCGCCCCGCGGCAGGGCCGCCCGAGCGGCAGCGGGCGGCCGGACCCGTCATTCGTAGCGGAGGGAGACGATCGGATCCATTCTCGCCGCTTTCTGCGCCGGGAAGACGCCGAAAAAGAGCCCGATCCCGACCGACACGAAAAAGCCGACGGAGACGGTCCAGAGGGATACGGAGGCCGGTAGAGGCGTCGCGGCCCGGACGATGAGCGCGATGCCGAACCCGAAGACGACGCCGACCATCCCCCCCAGGCCCGTCAGCACGATGGCCTCGATCAGGAACTGCTTCAGAATGTCGCTCGAGCGGGCCCCGATGGCCTTCCGGATGCCGATTTCGCGCGTCCGCTCTTTGACCGAGACAAGCATGATGTTCATGACGCCGATCCCGCCGACGAGGAGGCCGATCGAGGAGATCACGATCATGACCAGGAAGGCCGCGCCCGTGATGGAGTTGTAGAGGCTGACGAGGGTATCGGTCGTCATGATCGCGAAATCGTTCGGCTTCCCGTACGGGACCTTGCGGCGGACGCGCAGAACATTGCTGATCTGCTGGATCGTCTCGTCGAGGGTGCCGGGCGTCTTGGGGACGGCGATGATCTCGAGCTGGTCCTTCTCGTAGGCGAAATATTTCATCAGTGTCGTTAGGGGTAGGCCGACGAAGTTGTCGCGGCTCTGGCCGAACATCTGGCCGCGCTTGTTGAGGACGCCGACGACCGTGAAGACCTCGCCTCCGACGCGGATGTCCTTGCCGATGGGGTTGAGGTTCGGGAACAGGCTGTCGGCGAGCTCGGAGCCGAGAACACAGATGCGGGAGCTGTGCTTGACTTCGGACTCGGTGATGAAGCGCCCCATCTTCGGCAGGTACAGGGACATCACGATCGGCCATTTCTCGTTCATGCCGACGACCATGGCGTTGTCGACCTTGTTGTTCATGAACTTGATCTCGACGGGCTCGAACACGCTGACGCTGACGCTGATGGCGACCGCCTTGACCAGCGTGGCCTCCTTCTCGATGGCCTTGGCGTCGTCGGGGGTGAGGTCCTTCCGCGTCCGCAGCTCTTCGCTCATGCGCCCCATCTGGGCCGGCTCGTATTTCATGACCATGATGATGTCCGAGCCGACCGACTGGAGCTCCTTCATGAAGGACCTGTTGAGCCCCTGGATGACCGAGACCATGCCGATGACCGTCATGACGCCGATGATGATCCCCAGGACAGTCAGGAACGAGCGGAGCTTATGGGTCCGGAGGGAGTCGACGGCCATGCGGAAAATCTCGCGGAATATCTGGAGTCTCATTGTTCGGCCCTCAGGGCCTCGACGGGATCGAGCTTGGCCGCCCGGTTGGCGGGGTAGATGCCGAAGAACAGTCCCAGGGTCCAGGACATGAGGACCGCCAGGGCGATGGACGCGGGCTCGACGCTCGAAGGCATGGACGTCGTCGCCGACACGATCTTCGCCACCGTGAAGCCGAGGAGGATGCCGACGATCCCGCCGATCGCCGAGATCACGGACGACTCGATGAGGAACTGGAACAGGATGTCCCGCCGGCGGGCCCCGACGGCCATGCGGATACCGATCTCCTTGGTCCTCTCCGAGACCGAGACGAACATGATGTTCATGATCACGATGCCGCCGACGATGAGGGCGATGGAGGCGATGGCGATCATAGCGAAGTAGATGCCGGACGTGGCCGTCTTGTAGAACTGGATGAACGTCTCGGACGTGGCGAAGGAAAAGTCGTCCGGCTCGTTGTACGACCTCTTCCGCCAGGACCGGAGGATCGTCCGGACCTCCTCCTCCGCCTGGAGCATCTGGGCCTGGGAGCCGGTGTGGATGTCGATGCTGACCGAGCGCCTCGACCCGTAGACCTTCATGAAGGTCGTGATGGGGATCCGGACGTAGTTGTCCTGGCTGAAGCCCAGGAGCTTGCCGATCTTCTTGCCCGTGCCGATGATCAGGAAGTCGCGGCTCGCGACCTTGAGCCACCGGCCGAGGGGGTCGTGGCCGGGAAAGAGCTTCTCCACGACATCCGCTCCGATGATGCAGACGTACCGGGAGTTGGTCTCGTCCTGGCGCTGAATGTGGCGGCCGCTCTCGAGCTCGAGGGTCGAGCCGATGAGGTGGCTGTTGTACGTGACGCCCCGGATCTCCGTGTTCTTGATGGACTGGTTGCCGAACTTGACCGTCTGCTCGGTGCTCGTCGTGGCCCCGACGAGCTCGCAGGACCGGCACCGGTCGCGGAGCAGCTGGACCTCCGTCATGGTCAGGTCCTTACGCTTCATCTGCTCCCGGAATTCCTTGAGGGACGTGCCGATCATCGAGAACTTCTGGACGGAGAAGTCGTTGGCCCCGTAAAAGGACATCTTCGAGTAGACGTAGTTGTTCAGCCCCTGGATGATCGAGACGACGGCGATCACCGTCAGGACGCCGATGATGATGCCGAGGAGGGTCAGGAAGGTCCGCAGCTTGTTGGACCTGAGCGACAGCCAGGCCATCGAAAGGGATTCGCCGACCTGAATTTTGGCCATAATCCGACTCTCTATTCTATAGGATTTATACGGAAGCCGGAAGAAAAGGTTCGGACCCGGAAGACCCCGACCGGCCCGCCTTGACAACGCCCCGGCCGGGCCGGATAATGGCCCCTGGAAAAAAGGCCGTTCCGGGCGGGCTCGGCCGCGGAGGGGGGCTCGCCGGCGGGATGCGCATGCTGGTCCGCGTGAACAAGTTCCTGGCCCACGCCGGCGTGTGCTCGCGGCGCGAAGCGGACCGCCTCGTCGCGGAAGGCAGGGTCAGAGTCAACGGCCGGACGGTCACCGAGCTCGGGTTGAAGGTCGACTCCGGCCGCGACAGGGTCGAAGTCCGAGGCCGGCCCGTCATGGCCGGCGACGAGCGGCCGGTTTACATTCTCTTGAACAAGCCGCGTGGCCGCGTCGTGACGGTCAGGGACCCCTTCGGGAAGCCGACGGTGATGGATCTCCTGCCCAGGGGCGGCCCCCGTGTTTATCCCGTCGGCCGCCTGGACGCGGAGAGCGAGGGGGTCCTGCTCCTCACGAACGACGGGGACATGGCCGCGCGGCTCGCGCATCCGCGGTACGGGGTCGTTAAGGCGTACGAGGTTGTCGTCGAAGGGACGCCGCCAGAGGAGGACCTGGAGAAGCTGCGGCAGGGCATATTCCTCGAGGGCCGGAAGACCGCCCCGGCCGGGGTGCGCGTCCTCTCGCGGCGGGCCCGCCGGACGGTCCTTCGGGTCGAGATCCGCGAGGGCCGGAAAAGAGAAATCCGGAAAATGTTTGATCTGCTGGGTTGCCCCGTGTCCCGGCTGGTCCGCGTCGCGTTCGCGGGTCTGACACTCGACGGGCTCCGGCCGGGTCACTGGAGGCCGCTGAAAAAAAAGGAAATCGAGACCCTGCGGAGGGCGGCCCCGGGGGCCCCGCGCGCCTGAGGCGCGATCAGCTTTCCTCTCGTCCCTTGCCGCCGTCCCCGGAGAAGGCCTTCCAGTCGCGAGCCAGCCTCTGGAGATCCCGGTCAACGAGGCTATGCACCGTCCCGTCCTCGAACGTTCCGTCTTCCCGCGGCTGGCCGGCTTCGACACCCGTCAGGATCTCGATGCCCTCGTCGATCGTCTTGATGGGGTAGATGTGGAACTTTCCCTCCGAGACGGCCGCCACCACATCATCCCGGAGCATGAGATTCTGCGCGTTCTGCTGCGGGATGATGACGCCCTGCGTCCCGCTCAGGCCCTTGGCCCGGCAGACGTCGAAGAAGCCCTCGATCTTCTCGTTGACCCCGCCGATGGGCTGGATCTCCCCCTTCTGGTTGAGCGACCCGGTGACGGCGATGTCTTGGCGCAGAGGAAGTCCGGACAGGCTGGACAGGATGGCGTAGACCTCGGTCGACGAGGCGCTGTCGCCGTCGATGCCGCCGTAGGATTGCTCGAAGGCGATCGAGGCCGACAGGGCGAAGGGTTTCCGGGCAGCGTACTTTCCACGCAGGTAGCCGCCGAGAATCAGGACGCCTTTGTTGTGGGTCGGGCCGCTGAGGTCGGCCTCGCGCTCGATGTTGATGACGCCGGCCCTCCCGACGGCGGTCCGGGCCGTGATCCGCGTCGGCTTGCCGAACATGAATTGTCCCATGTCGTAAACCGAGAGGCCGTTGACCTGACCGACGACGGCCCCCTCGGTGTCGATCATGATCGTCCCTTCCTCGATCATTTCCTGGATCTTGTCTTCGATCAGGCTGACCCGTTCGAACCGTTCACGGACGGCCGTTTCCACGTTCTCCCGGCCGACGGACTTGCGGTCTTTCTTTCGTGCCCAGTAGCTCGACTCGCGGATGACGTCGGCGATGATGTGGAACCGGGTCGAGAGCTTCCGCTGCCGCCCCGCGATCCGGGTGGCGTATTCGATCAGGGCCGAGATGCCGTCCTTGTCGAAGGGGAGCAGCCCGTCGTCGACGCAGATCTTCTTGATGAAGGTGACGTAGTCTCTGATGGCCTCCGCATCCTTCACCATCTCCGAATCGAACTCGGCCTTGATTTTGAAGATCTTCTTGAAATCCTCGTCCAGGAAAAAGAGGAGGTTGTAGATGTAAGAATCGCCGATCATCACGACCTTGACGTTGATCTTGACGGGCTGGGGTTTGATGCGCGAGCTGGAGAACAAGAACATCGAGAGGTAGTTCTGGATTTCGAAGGTCTGGTTGCGAAGGGTCCTCTTGAGCGTCGTCCAGACCCCCGGCTCGGACAGGGCATCCAGGGCGTTGACGACGAGGTAACCACCGTTGGCCTTGAGAAACGAGCCCGCCTTGATCATCGTGAAGTCCGTCTGGCCCATGCCCGTCCGGGAGTAGGAGATCTCGATGGACCCGAAGAGGTTCATGTACGTCGGGTTGGTCTCCATGATGACCGGCGCGCCCTTCTGGTCGGAATTGTCCACGAGGAGGTTGACCCGGTACTCGCGGAGGTCTTCGGGCTGGCTTTTGTCCGTATCGTCCTTTTTCTGGTTCTTGAAGAAGTCGATCGTCCTGAGAAGGTTTTCCTCGACCTCTCCCAGGTAGGCATCGATTTCGGATGAGGGGAAGCGCGACCGGATATCGGTGATGCCCCCTCGGATGATGGGGGAGATGGCCTCATCGTCCCAGCCCTTGAGGAGGGACCTCGTCTCTTCGTCGATCTCCTTGAGTTTTTCGAAAAGGGCCTCGAGCTCGGCGCTCAGCTCCTCATACTTGGCTTTCAGCTTGTCCAGCGTCTCCTTGGGGATCTTCTTTTCCTTGACTTGGCTCTCGAGCTTGTTGAACGGGACCGGCTGGCCGTCGATGACCGGGATGAGGTCCGGCCGGGTGAACAGGCCCATCTGGACCTGGATCACGGAAAAGCCCTCTTCGGACACCTCCTCCTCGAAACGCTGGAGGAGGTCCCGCTGCTTTTTCTGCTGGGACTCGACGATGGCGTCGCGTCTCTCCGTGTAATAGGGGCTCTTGAGGAGGTTCGGGATGCTCGTCCAGAGCGTGTCGATGAGCTTTCCCATGACTTCGCTGAAGAGCTTGCCCTGGCCCGCCGGGAGCATGATGAGGACCGGCTCGTCGGGATACTTGAAGTTGTTGACGTAGAGGACGTCGTCGGGCGTCTTTTCCCCGCGTTCGAGCTGCTCCAGCAGCTGCTTGATCGTCGTCGTCCGGCCCGTCCCGACCATCCCCGTAATGAAGATGTTGTAGCCGAAGCTCTTGATGTCCAGGCCCGTCTGAATGGCCTTGAGGGCCCGCTCCTGGCCGATGATGTCCTCGCAGGGAGGGGCGTGGTCGCTCGAGTCGAACGGGATGTCGGCCAGACAGCAGCTCCAACGCAGCCTGTCGGGTGTCAATTCCTCGAATCGGGTCTTGGCTTTCATCGGCCGTTCCTCCATGGCGCTTTCGGAGTCTTGCGGCTCAGGCTCCACGTTACCATAAAAGCCTTTCTCCCTCAAGCCCGCGGCCCCGGCCGGGGTCTCTTGTTTTTAATGCAAAACCTCCCGACATTTGTTAAAATATGAGCCATCCGGACCGGGAAGGAGGTACCGTGAGTCCCATCGATATCGTCAAAGTTCAGAAAAGGCGGGACCTCGCGGAGTTTATTCGTTTTCCTTGGAAGGTCTACGCCGGGAACCCCTGCTGGGTCCCTCCCCTGATCGTCGACATGAAGGACAAGCTCAACCGCCGGTCGCATCCCTTTTTCGCACACGCCGAGGCCGATTACTTCCTAGCCCGGCAGGGAGGCGAGACCGTCGGCCGCATCGCCGCTATCGTCGACCGGAACCACAACGAACGACACAAGGACAAGACGGCCTTTTTCGGGCTCTACGAAAGCGTGAACAACGTCGACGTCGCCCGGACCCTTGTCGACGCCGCCTCCTCCTGGGCCCGGGAGCGGGGCAGGGACGCGCTCCGCGGGCCGATGAACCTGTCAATGAACGACGAGTGCGCGTTCCTGCTCGAAGGGTTCGACGCACCGCCGGTCGTCATGATGCCCTATACGCCGCCGTTTTACATCGAGCTCATGGAGAAGTGCGGCCTGGCCAAGGCCAAGGACCTCTACGCCTTCCGCAAGGACCGGACGCGGCACCTCTCCGAGAAGACGGAGGGCTTCCTCGAGCGGTTCCGGAGCTCAGGCCAGTTCACGTTCCGCAAGGTGACCCGCTCGTCCATCCCCGACGACGCGCGGAAGATCGCCTCGATCTACAACAGCAGCTGGCAGAACAACTGGGGCTTCGTTCCCTGGACCGAAAAAGAGATGGACCACATGGCCAAGAACCTGGCCTGGTTCGCCGACCTGGATATCGTCATTTTCGCCGAGCACAAGGGCCGGCCCGTGGGCTTCGCCTTCGGCTTTCCGAACCTCAACGAAGTCCTGATCAGGATGAACGGCCGGCTGCTTCCGTTCGGCCTCTTCAAGTACCTCTTCGGCCGGCGCAAGATCAAGAGCTGCCGGGCCCTGGTCTTCGGCGTCGTGCCCGAGTTCATGCATACGGGCCTGGCCTATCTCCTCTATGACGAGTTCGAGAAGGCGATCGTCGCCAAGGGCTACGAATGGTGCGAGCTCTCCTGGCAGCTCGAGGACAACGAGGCCATCAACCGCTTCGCGGATTCGATCGGTGCGAAGCTCTATAAGAAATACCGGATTCTCGAAAAGAAAATCACATCCTGAGGAGCGTGACGGCGATGAAAACCTATCAAGGAAAGCTGCAGGCCAAGGGGTTCAAAATCGGCATCGTGGTCAGCCGGTTCAACAGCTTCCTCTCGGACCGGCTACTCGAAGGCGCCCTGGAGGCCCTGCAAAAGATGGGGGCCCAGGATGCCGACCTGACGGTTTATAAAGTTCCGGGATCGTTCGAGGTCCCGCTCGTGACCAAGAAGATCGCGAAGTCCAAGTCGGCCGACGGGATCCTCTGTATCGGCGCTCTCATCCGGGGCGACACGCCGCACTTCGACGTCCTGAGCGCCGAAGTGACCAAGGGCCTGGCCCAGATCGCAATGGATGACGGCGTCCCCGTCGCCTTCGGCATCCTGACCGTCGACACGGTAGAGCAGGGCATCGAGCGGGCCGGGACCAAGGCCGGAAACAAGGGGGCCGACGCCGCCTTTTCCCTGGTCGAGACCCTGAACGTGATCAAGGAGGCGGGGCTCCGCTGACCGGATCCTGAAGAGCCCGCGATGGGGAAAAGACGGAAAGCCCGGGAGTGCGCCCTCCAGATCCTCTTCCAGCTGGAGTTCAACCCGGCCGACGCGGCGGCGCTCGTCCGGCGGTACTGGGACGGCCAGAGGACGACGGC
Organism: uncultured Eubacteriales bacterium; assembly: GCA_964551995.1. Lineage (GTDB taxonomy): Bacteria > Acidobacteriota > Aminicenantia > Aminicenantales > Saccharicenantaceae > DATKJS01. Next base: position 34,548 of record CAZKFD010000008.1, on the reverse strand, counting down.
CGACGTCAGGGAGTACGGGGACTGGCTCGTCGAAAGGATCCTGGCCCGTCGCGAGGAAATCGACCGGACCATCCAGGCCGTGTCGAAGAACTGGCGCCTGGCGCGGATGGGCACCGTCGACCGGAACATCCTGAGGATCGCCGTGTGCGAGCTTCTCTACGAACCGTCGCTCGTCCCGGCCATCGTCATCGACGAGGCCATCGAGATCGCCAAGCGGTACAGCGGACAGGATTCCGCGATGTTCGTCAACGGGGTCCTCGATGCCGTCCGGAAGCGGCTCAAGGCCGGCCCCGTAACGCCCGCAGAATCAGGCAGGGAGACATGAGTAAGAACGAGGACATAGGGGACAAAAGGCAGAATCCGCCGCCCGAAGAGAGGGATACAGACCAGGACCTCGCCCGCCGCGAGAAACTCCGCCGCCTCGGCGAGGCCGGCGTGCCGCTCTTCCCCTACAAGGTCTCGCCGACCCATTCCGTCCACGAGATCGTCGCCGCCTTCGCTGCTCTCGGCAGGGAGGAGCTCGAGGCGGGCCGGAGGGCGATCGAGGTCCCAGGGCGAATCCTGTCGATCCGGAAGATGGGCCGGGCCACGTTTTTCCACATTTCCGACGGCCGGGCCCGGCTCCAGGTCTACATCCGGGAAGACCTGGCGGGGACGAAGGCCTATGAGCTCTTTTCTCTCCTTGACATCGGCGACGTCCTCTCCGTCCGGGGGACGCTGTTCAAGACGCGGACGGGCGAGTTGACCGTCCTCTGCGAATCCTTCATGTTCCTGGCCAAGGCGCTCCATCCGCTGCCTGAGAAGTGGCACGGCCTCCAGGATATCGAGATCCGCTACCGGCAGCGCTACCTCGACCTCATCATGAACCCCGAGGTCGGCGAGGTCTTCCGGCTGCGCAGCGCCATCATCGCCTATCTCCGCAGGTTCTTCGACAGCCGGGGCTTCATCGAGGTCGAGACGCCGATGATGCAGATGATCCCCGGCGGCGCCCTGGCCCGTCCGTTCAAGACGTCCCACAACGCCCTCGGAGTCGATCTCTACCTGCGGATCGCGCCCGAGCTGTTTCTGAAGCGGCTCGTCGTCGGCGGTCTCGACAAGGTCTATGAGATCAACCGGAACTTTCGGAACGAGGGCCTCGACGCCCAGCACAACCCGGAATTCACGATGCTGGAGTTTTACGAAGCTTACCGGGACTATTACGACATGATGGAGCTTACGGAGGAGCTCCTGACGGGGATGGCCGCCGAGCTCCTCGGCCGGGAGGACATCGCTTACGGCGATCACACCATCTCTTTCAAGCGGCCGTACCGGAGGCTGAAGTTCCTGGAAGCCTGCCAGCACTACAGCGGGCTGTCCCCGGCACGCTTCGACGACCGGAACGGCCTCCTGGATTTCGCGGCGGGCTTGGCGCCGGAAAAGAAACCCCTGACGTACGGCAAGGCCCTGGACGTCATCTTCGACAAGTTTGTCAAGGACCATATCGTCCAGCCGACGTTCATCACGAACCCGCCCCGGGAAATCTCGCCGCTGGCCAAGGTGTCCCGGGACAATCCCGAGGAGGCCGAAAGGTTCGAGCTGCTTGTGGCGGGCATGGAGATCGCCAACGCCTTCTCCGAGCTCACCGACCCGGCCGAGCAGCGGGCCCGCTTCGCGGAGCAGGCCGAAGAGAGAAAGAAGGGGGACGAGGAGTCGCACCCGCCGGACATGGAATATGTGGAGGCCCTCGAGTACGGACTTCCGCCCACCGGCGGAGAGGGAATCGGCATCGACCGCCTGACGATGATCCTGGCCAACCGGAGGTCCATACGGGAAGTCATCCTCTTTCCGCTGCTCAAGCCCAAATGAGGCCGGTCCGGGAGATGCGCGTATCGAGGGGAGCATGAATTTCGAACTGTTTGTGGCGCGGCGCTACCTGACCGCGCGGCGGAAGCAGGCCTTCATTTCGGTCATCACCGCGATCTCCGTCCTCGGGATCATGATCGGCGTCGCGGCCCTGGTCATCGCCATCGCTCTCATCACCGGCTTCCAGGAGGACGTCCAGGCCAAGATCCTGGGGGCGACCTCCCACATCATGGTCCAGGACCTCTCGAGCGAAGGCCTCGGCCACTACCGCCAGATCTCGGAGAAGATCGAAGCCCAGAAAGGGATCGTCTCTGTCACTCCTGTCGTCTTCAACGAAGTCCTCATCTCGGGCCTCGTCCGGACCAAGGGGGCCCTCCTCAAGGGCCTCGATTTCCGCCGGGAGATGCCGGACGCGTCGTGGCTCCGGCGGCTCGAAGCGGGCCGGATCCCTGAGGCGGGCGGGCCCCACGAGGGGATCCTGCTCGGCCGGGAGCTCGCCGCCGACATAGGGGCCCAGGTGGGAGACTTCGTAGTCGTCGTCGCCCCCTCCTCGAACCTCTCGCCGCTCGGACTCATGCCCAAACGCAAGAAATTCGAGGTCTCGGGGATCTTCAACACCGGCCTCTACGAGTTCGACTCCACGACCGCGCTGGTCCCCCTGGACACGGCCCAGAGACTGTTCGACCTTGAGGGCCGGGTGAGCTTCCTCCAGGTCAAGATCCGGCACATCTTCGACGCCCCGAAGATCGCCGAGCGGATCAAGGCCGCTCTGCCGCCGACGGTGTATATCACGACCTGGATGGACCTCAACAGGAACCTCTTTTCCGCCCTCAAGCTCGAGAAGAACATCATGTTCCTGACGATCACCCTGATCGTTATCGTGGCCGCGCTGAACATCATCGCCACGCTGATCCTCATGGTCATGGAGAAGACGAGGGACATCGGCATCCTGATGGCCCTGGGCGCGACGCCGCTGAACATCCGGCGGGTGTTTTTTTACCAGGGGGCCTTGATCGGCGTTATCGGAACGAGCCTCGGCGTGGCCTTAGGCCTCGCCTGGTGCTGGCTGGCCAACACCTTCCAGCTGATCAAGATCCCGGTGGACATCTATCAGATCTCCCACGTCCCGTTCTGGCTCCGGCCCGTGGACCTTCTGGCCATCGTGGGCGTCTCGCTGGCCATCAGCTTCGTTTCGACGCTCTTTCCCGCGCGGCGCGCCGCCAAGGTGGACCCCGTTGTGGCTTTGAAATATGAATGACATCGTCCTCGAAGCCGAAAACCTGGGGAAATCCTATCCCCTCCCCAAAGGGTCCTTCCGCGTCTTCGAGGGGCTCGATTTCGCCCTTCGCCGCGGCGACCTGGTGGCCGTTATGGGCGCTTCGGGCGTGGGCAAGACCACCCTGCTCAACCTCCTGGGCGCCCTCGACCGGCCCACCGACGGCCGCGTGATCCTTGACGGGGAGGACGTCTTCGCCAAAACGGAACGGGAGATCGCCGTTATCCGGAACCGGAAGATCGGGTTCGTCTTCCAGTTCTATCACCTGCTTCCCGAATTCACCGCCCTCGAGAACGTCGGCTTTCCGTTGATGATCCAGGGCCTCGGCCGGGGAGAGGCTCTGGAGCGGGCCGCCGCGGTCCTCGAGGAGGTGTCCCTTGCGGACAAGGCGGACTCGCGGCCCAGCCAGCTCTCGGGCGGCGAGCAGCAGAGGGTGGCTGTGGCCCGCGCCCTCGTCAACGAGCCCCGCCTCCTTCTGGCCGACGAGCCGACCGGGAACCTGGACTGGAAGAGCGGCGAGATGGTCCTGAGGCTGATCCTGGAGCTCCATGACCGGAGGAGCCTGTCTTCGATCATCGTCACGCACAACGAAAAAATCGCGCGGTATTGCCACCGGCTCTATCTCATGGAAGCCGGCGAGCTGAAACTTTTGCCCCTGCCGCCGAGTTAAGGATGGTGTGAACCGGCGTCCGCGCGGCCGTTCCGGAGCGTCCGTCGCGTCCCCGATTCCGCGGTGCGCCCGGGCCCCTCGGGCGGTTTTTGAAAAAGATCAGATAATATGGTATAAGAAGGGCGAAATGAAGAAGATCGCGGTCGTTTTCCTGGCCCTTCTTCTGCCCGGCATTCTGTTCGCTCAGGACGTCGTGGAGAAGATCGAGGTCGTGGGCAACGACCGCGTGACCCGGGAGACAATCCTTTACTATATCTCGTCGCGGGAGGGAGACTTTTTCAACGAGGACCAAGTCCGGCGGGATTTCCGCGTGCTCTGGTCCACGGGATTCTTCTCCAACCTCAAGATCGAGGACCTTCCCGGAACGAGAGGGGGGAAGATCCTGCGGATCACGGTCGAGGAGAATCCCGTGATCAAAGCCGTGACCTTCAAGACGGGCAAGAAACTCAAGGAATCGGACATCGTCAGCAAGCTCAAGGAGAAGGACGAATCCATTCTTCCCTATTCCTACTACAACCCGGCCAAGATCCAAAAGGTGAAGAGGACGATTCTAGACCTTCTGGGCGAGAAGGGCCTTCTCGCGGCCAAGATCGATACCGAGCTCAGGAAGGAAGGGCGCAACGAGGTCGAGCTCGTCATCAAGATCGATGAAGGGCCCAAGCTTCTGGTCGGGGAGGTCGTTTTCGAAGGAGACACGAAAGTCCCGCCGAGCACGCTCGAGTGGGCCATGAAGGACAATCGGCCGTACAGCCTGATCAACGTGATCCTGGGCAAGGCGGTCTACAAGCAGAACAAGCTGACGGACGACGTCGAGCTCATCAAGAAGGCCTTCCAGGAGAACGGATATATGGAGGCCACGGTGGGACAGCCCCGGATCGAGGAGTTCACGAAGCGGACCATTTTCTTCAAGAAGCAGAAGATGGTGCGCCTCGTCATCCCCGTCAATCCGGGCTATCTCTATCGGGTCGGCGAGGTCACGATCGAGGGAAACAAGGCCTTCGCCGTCAAGTGGCTCCGGAACATGGTCAAGCTCCAGCCGGGAGAGGTCTACCAGACCACGGCCCGGGAGAAGACCGTCGATGACATCTCCGAGCTCTACCGCAATTTCGGGTACCTCTATATTCAGGTCTCGCCGATCGAGAACCTCGACCCCAAGAGGAAAATCGTCAACGTCACGTTCAACATCTACGAAGGGGATGTCGTATATCTCCACCGCCTGGAATTCCACGGCAACGAATACACGAAGGACAAGGTCATCCGACGGGAGATGATGGTCCGCGAGGGCGACCGCTTCAGCCTCGGCATGTTCAAGGACAGCATGCTCCGCATCAAGCAGCTCGGGCTCGTGGACATCGACAAGGACCCCGACTTCAAGACCGACCCCAACGATCCGACCAAGATGGACGTGACCGTCAACGTCAAGGAACTCCAGCGGAACAACATCCAGTTTTCCGCGGGCTACAGCGGATACGAGGGGATGTTTCTGGCCGCCAGCTATTCCACGGTGAACTTCATGGGGGCCGGCGAGAACCTGAGCCTCAGCGCCGAGGAAGGGAAGCTGGTCAAGAACTATTCGTTCGGGTTCACCGAGCCGTACCTCTTCGACCAGCCCATCACGGCGGGCTTCAACATCTTCGACCGCTACTATGACTATACGTCGATCAACCTCTACCTTCAGAAGTCGAAAGGCATCGACCTGACATTGGGGGCTCGGCTCTTCGGCTATTGGCGGGCGAACGCGACCTACACCATCCAGAGGATCAATGTTTCCTACCCGGAAGGGACGACGGCGTCCCTGATCTACGGGTCCGGGACGTTCTACGAGAGCTCGATCACGCCCATGATCTACCGCTCGACGATCGACAGCCCCCTGACGCCGAGGAGCGGGACATCGTATTCGGCGCAGGTGAAGTTCGCGGGGTCATTGCTCGGGGGCAGCATCGACATCATCAAGCCCCAATTCGAGTTCGCGCACTACCAGCCGTTCATCGCCAACCATGTGATCGGCTTCCATGTCTCGTATGCGTTTATCAAGGCCTACGACGGGACCGAGACCCCGTATTGGGAAAAGTTCTTTCTCGGCGGGGAGCGCTCGATCCGGGGCTACGAGGTGTATTCGATCAGCCCCCGCAACGAGTCTGGGATCAACCTGGGCGGCGACAAGGCCTTCTACGCCAACCTGGAATACATTGTCCCCATCGGGGGGCCACTCTACGGGATCCTGTTCTACGACCTGGGGAACGCCATCCTGGCGGGCCAGAACTTCAGCCTGGACAATATGTATACGTCAACCGGTTTCGAGGCCCGCATCTTCATCCCGGCCCTCCGCGTACCCTTCCGGCTCATCTTCGCCTACAACAACCGCGTGATATACCCCGGGCAGTCGAATTTCGCTTTCCGGTTTGCCGTGGGGACGACATTTTAGCGGGCCGAGGGCCCAGCGACAAGGGGAGGTTTGGACGTGATTACGGCGGAACAGATATCGGAACTGCTCCCCCACAGGTTTCCGTTCTTGCTCATCGACAGGATCATCGACCTCGTTCCGGAAAAGTCGGTCGTGGCCCTGAAAAACGTGACCTGCAACGAGCAGTTCTTCCAGGGCCATTTTCCCGACTGGAGGATCATGCCGGGCGTTCTGATCATCGAAGCCATCGCCCAGGCCGGGGCCGTGCTTCTCTTCAAGACGATCCCCGATGCCAAGAGCAAGTTCGTCGTCCTGAGCAAAGTGGAGAAGGCCAGGTTCAAAAAAATGGTCACGCCGGGCGACCAGCTCCGGATCGAAGTCGAGTGGATCCGCCTGAAAGGCCGCGTCTGCCACATGCGCGGCCGGGCCCTCGTCGATGGGGAGGTCGCGGCGGACAGTGATATCTTCGCCAGCCTTCTGGAGATCGACGAGCTGGCCGGAAAAGTCTAGCCGGCCGACGGCTATTTCTTGCCCAGCGTGAAGAGCGAATCCTCCAGGTTGTTATTGGCCGTGATCTTGGTGAAGGTCAGCTTCATGAACTCTGTGCCGTCCTGCAGCGTGCGGACCGCGAAGGGCATCATGACGCCGTTGACGGGCTTGTAATCCGATGGGAAGCTCTCGGCCTTGACCTCGGCGCCGGTCTGCCCGATCGTCATCGTTTCCGTCTTGAACGGAAGGTAGGTCGCCGGATCGATATAGATCGTCGCCTTGTGGCCGTCCGCCATGGTCTGCTCGAGGACGATGTACTCCTTGTCCTCGATCTTCGCCTTCGGCTTCACCTCATACGTGATCTTGTATTTCGCGGGATTGAGAAGCGCGTCGTTCCCCAGCGCTTCCCGGGCGAACTCCTTGGCCTGGGCCTCGGGCATCTCCTCCACGGCTCCCTGGGCCTGAGGATTGGTGTACATGGCCTTCTCGCCGTCGTACGCCTGGGTCATGACCATGCCCATGGCCGGGATATCCATATCGTACCGCATCTTGTTGGGCTCCTTCTGATACATCGTGAACGTGCCGCTCATGCCGAACTGGGTGAGCTCATAGGTGCCCGACATCGTCAAGTCCTTGATCGCTTCCATGGCCTTGCGGCCGCCGCTCGCATCGATCATCTTCTTCAGGACGTCCTGCGCCGTCTGACTGTAGCCGGCCTGAACGGCGAAGGAGACGACGAGCGCGACGCCCAGGATCCACGCAAAAGTTCTTCTCACGGATTCCTCCTTTTGGCTTGTGCGATGAATTTCCCGTCTCGCACTGCTTTCATATACGGCTATTCTAAAGAAAAGTTCGGGCGTTGCCAATAGGCCGCCCGCGGGAGGGGCGAAATCCTCCGCATGCGATCCGGCCTCTTCCCGGGAAATCTCCGCGGACGCCGGATTATGCTGGTTGAGCGCAAGAACAGCGTCTGTTCTAACGGCCACTTTTAACGTATAATTTAATTCATTTAAAATAAATAACTTAGCACATAAGCTGAGTAGCCTTCGATTATTAATGTGTCAATATAAAGGACATAGAAAAATAGTCAAAATATTTTTATTATTGATTTTATGCTAATTTTTGTGATATATTCATAGTGTTCTGATATTGGACATATTTTATATTCAGGGAATCGAGGATATTCCGGGCGGACGTCACATGTCGCAGGGACTCACGCTGGTCGTTTGTTCGAACCTCGATCGCGAGGTCAAAGCCGTTTCGGGCCTTCCCGAGTTCCGGGACATCCATTTTCTTTCCCTCGAGGTCGGATGCGACCTCGTCGAAGCCAAATGGAGTGGCCTCGCGGAGACCGTCCAATCGCTCCAGGAGGGGAAACTCCCGTTCTGCCTAGTCGGGGCGTTCTGCCTGACTCAAGCCGCGGGACCGGGTCCGGGTCCGAAAAGCTTTTGCCAGACGGCGCAGAAAAGCCAGTGCCTGGAATGGGTCGTCGAGAAAGACGTCCTCGACTATTATCTCCGGCAGGAGTCCCTGCTGCTGCTGCCCGGCTGGCTGAGGAACCGGGAGCATCACATGGACAGCCTCTGGCCTTCCGAACGGAAGCGGGCCGCGGCTTTCTTCCGGGAATCCGCGAAGAAGGTTGTCCTCCTGGACACGGGGCTTTACCCGAAGATCGAAAGCGAGCTCAGGGACTTTGCCAAGTTCCTCCGTTTTCCCCACGAAATCTACTTTGCCGGGCTGGGGCATTTCAAACTCAGCCTCGTCGAGACGCTGCATGCGTGGCGGATCGAGCAGGAGCGGGACGACCTCGAAGGCCGCGTGGCCACCGTTCGGTTGCAGATGGAAGACTACTCCCGGGCCGGGCATCTCCTCAACGCAGTCGTTCACGCCCAAACGGAGGAGGAGGCCCGCGAGGGTGTCCTGGAGGTCTTCCGCGGAGTCCTCTCCCCGCAGAGGGCGTCCTATCGGAGCTTCGAATCGCTGTCCGAAAAGCCTCCGGCCGAGGACGCCCCCCTGGACCGCATCTTGTCCCTGAATGCCGATTATGCCTGGCAGGACGACCATAACGGGTTCCTCCTCAAGGTCGCCAGCGGCCGGGAGATCCTCGGGGTCATCGAGGTTTCCGGCCTGGCCTCTCCCGAGAGGAGAGAACACGACCTCAATCTCGGCGTGACCCTGGCCAAGCTCGCGGCCCCTGTTTTTATGAACGCGAGGGCCCGCCAGGCCCTGAAGGAAGAAAAGGAAAGATGCCAGGCCGCCCAGGCATTGTCGATCGCCAGGGAGGAGAAGACGCGATCGTTCGAAGGCGTGCCCCACGGCCTCTATAGGACGACGCCCGCGGGACAGATCGTCGACGCCAATCTCACCCTCGCCCGGATCCTCGGCTACCCGGATACGGCTTCGCTGATGAGCGTCAACGCCTGGGACCTCCACCTCAACCGGAGCGACCGGGAAAACTGGAAATCCATGCTCGAGAGCACGCACTTCGTCGAGAACTTTGAGACGCAGCTCCGGCGGCGGGACGGCACCATCATCTGGGTCCGCGATTCCTGCCGGGACATCAAAGACCGGCGGGGGCAGACCATATTTTACGAGGGCTCGATCGAGGACATCACCAAGCAGAAGCAGCTCGATTCCGCCGCCTCCTGGAACCTGCAGCTGAAAGTCTCCCTGGCGGACGTCTCGGGCCGGCTTCTCCTGCCGACGACGATCGAGGAGATGTCCGAGCTCGTCCTCGAGCATGTGCAGCGCCTGAGCGCCAGCCCGACGGGCTTCGTCGGCTATGCCGATCGGCAGACCGGCCGGCTCGTCCCCGCCGCCCTGTCCCCGGACGTGCGGGAGCTCCTGCGGCTGAATCCTGAAAAGGCCGGGACGGCCCATGAGTCTTCGAAGATCTGGCGCTGGGTCGCGGAAAACAAGAAGCCCATCCTGACCAATATGCCGACGCTGGACCCCCGGTTCGGGGGCACCCCCGCCTGGCATTTTCCGGTCACCCAGTTCCTGGCCGTCCCCGCCCTGATGAGGGACCACCTCGTGGGACTGGTCGCCGTGGCCAATTCGGAACGGCCCTATTCCGAGAGGGAGCTTGAGGGAGTGCAGGAACTCGCGGGGTTCTATGCCATCGCCGTCGACCGGAAAAGAAAGGAAGACGAACTGCGCGATATGTCCCTGACCGACGAGCTGACGGGCCTCAACAACCGCCGCGGCTTCTTCACGCTGGCCGACCAGCAGCTCAAGATCGCCAACCGGTCGAAGAAGGAGCTGTTCCTCCTCTATGCCGACCTGGACGGCCTGAAATGGATCAACGACACGCTCGGACATGAGGAGGGAGACCGGGCCCTTATCGAGACCGCCGCGTCTCTGCGGGACGCCTTCCGGGAATCGGACATCATCGCCCGCATCGGCGGCGACGAGTTCGTCGTCCTGGCGGTTGATATCGGGGACATGAGGCCTGAAATCCTGGCCCGCCGCGTCCGGGAGGCTTTCGCGGCCAGGAACGCGGAACCGGGCCGCAAATTCGAACTCAGTATCAGCTACGGGATTGTCAGCTACAATCCTGAGGAGCCCCGCCTCGTCCAGGACCTGATTAACCAGGCGGACAAGCGGATGTACGAAGGGAAGTCCGCCAAGAGAGGCCGGCCGGCGGTCAGGTCCATCAATCCCTGATCTTGTAGCGGCTGAGCTTGTTGTAGAGCGTAGTCCGCGATATCCCCAGGATCTTGGCGGTCTGGCGGAGGTTTCTCTTGGTCACCTTGAGGAGATAGGTAATGTAGTCCCTCTCCAGGTCCTCGAGGCTGGAGAGGTTGTCCCGGCCGACCAGGGACATGGCCCCCTGGGGGGGGATGAAATCGCGGAGATATTTGGGCAGGTTGGAGAGCTCGATGAAGTCCTTCTTGCAGAGCATGGCCGCGCTCTCGAGCACGTTCTCGAGCTCCCGGATGTTGCCCGGCCAGTGGTACTTGAGGAACAGCTTCTGAACCTCCCGGGAGACGCCCTTCAGGTCCTTGGAGAACCGACGGTTCGTGCCTTGGAGGAAATGCCTGACGAGAAGCGGGATGTCCTCCAGCCGCTCCCGCAGGGGAGGAAGCTCGATGACCACCTTGTTCAGCCGGTGGAAGAGGTCCTCGCGGAACGTCCCGGCCCGGACGCTCTCCGCGAGGTCCCGGTTCGTGGCCGCGATGATCCGGATATCGACGTGCCGGCTCTCGTTGGCGCCGAGCGGCCGGAACTCGCGGGCCTCGAGGACGCGGAGCAGTTTGGCCTGGACGGCGACGGGGACTTCGGCGATCTCGTCGAGGAATATGACGCCGCCGTCGGCTTCCTCGAAAAGGCCGGGTTTGTCCTTCTCGGCCCCCGTGAAGGCCCCTTTCCGATAGCCGAACAGCTCCGACTCGAAGAGGTTTTCCGGAATGGAGGCGCAGTCGCAGACGACGAGCGGCTTGTCCCGGTACGGGCTCAGGGCATGGAGCGCCCGGGCCGCCACCTCCTTGCCGGTCCCCGTTTCGCCGCTGATGAGCGCGCTCGTGAAATACTTGGCGATGTTCTCGATGAGCCCGAAGATCTCGAGCATGTACGGGTTCCGGCTGATCAGGCCCTGGAACACGTATTTTCGCTCGAGCTTGCGCTCGAGCTGGAAGGTCTCCCGGCGGAGCACGCGCTTGACGGAGATCCTGCGGAAAATCTCCTGCAGGATGTCGTTCTTATACGGCTTGGCGAGGAAATCCGTCGCCCCGGTGCGGATGACGTCCAGGACGGCGTCCCGGTCCAGGCCCTCGCCGCCGATCAGGACGTCGAGGAGGGGGTCGAATTTCTTGAGCTTCTTGAGGGCCACGAGGCCGGGGGCGATGGACTCCCCGGTGTCGACGAGCACGACCCGGATCCCGTTGTCCCGGACGATGGACAGGAAATCGTCGCCCGTCTGCGAGAAATAAACGTTGAAATCGACGGCGACCGGGGCCGTCTTGATGGTTTCATACAGGGAAAAATCATCGGAGATGATGAGAAGGTTGGTCTGTTCGTCCATCCCGAGCCTGCCCTTCCTTTGACGTCCCCCTCATCTTAGCAATTTCCCGGGCCTTTGACAACCGGTTCTTTGGCCGGCCTCATTATCCCTCTGTGACGACCCCAGTCCGTCGCCGTCCGGGTCGAGGATGGTCCTTCCGAGCGAGAACAGCCGGGACAGGCTGCCGGCGCCGGCGGATGCGAAGTGGGCAGGGACCAGGCTTGAGAGCACGGCCAGCAGGAGTTTGTTCATGGCCCTCTCCTTCCGGGAACACAATCACCGGCATTGTATCACACTCGCGCTTCCGCCCGGGATATTGAATTCGCGCCGGAAGGTGGGATATATTCGGGGTGCCTTCTAGAGTCCGGCCAAAGGAGCCTTCATGAAAGCCGTCATCGTCCTCGCCATGCACGGCGCGCCGCCGCTGGATATTCCGAAGGAAGAGCTGGAGGAGTTTTTCAACCTCGGCGCGAGACTGGCGCACGCCCACGGGGCAGGGCCGGCTCCGGCCCAGCGCCGCTACCTCGAACTCGAGGCCAAGATCCGCGCCTGGCCGCGGACGGCTCAGAACGACCCCTTTTATGCGGGATCGCAGGAGCTCGCCGTTCAGCTCCGGCGGTCGAGCGGCCGGAAGGTCGTCCTGGGATTCAACGAGTTCTGCGCCCCGCGCCTGGACGAAGCCCTGGATCAGGCTGCGGGCCAGGGGGCCGAAAAGATCATCGTCGTGACCCCGATGATGACCCGGGGCGGAGAGCATTCCGAAAAGGACATCCCCGCGGCCGTCGAGCAGGCCCGGCGCCGGCACCCCGCGGAGAAGTTCGTGTATGTCTGGCCTTTCCCCCTCGCCGACGTGGCCGCGTTCCTGACGGCGCAGGTCAACCGCGCGCTGACATAATCCCAAGAATCCAATCCGTCCATCCTTCATTATGGGGGTACCGGGGCCGCCCTTATCCCCCGCGCTATCGCTCCCCCGGGAACCAGTCCCGTCGGTTCCCCCGTCGGAAGCCGCCGGGTCCCTCTCCGCTACGAGGGCTTTCGGGTGGCCCCGGTACCCCCCTTAGGGGGTCGACACGGCCGCCCTCATTTGTCTTTTGGCTCGCGCGGTCGTAAAATAGCAGGAATCCGGAGACAGGAATGGACGATATCAGGGTCGAGGAGCTGACGCGGAAATTCGATGACTTCACTGCCGTGGACAGGATCTCGTTCACGGTCCCGAGGGGCGAGCTCTTCGGACTCCTCGGGCCGAACGGCGCTGGCAAGACGACGACGATCAACATGCTCTCGACGCTGCTGCGCCCGACTTCCGGGACGGCGGAAGTCTCCGGTTTCGACGTCTCCCGGAGCCGCGACGACGTGCGCAAGAGCATCGGGGTCGTTTTCCAGGAGCCGGCCCTGGACAGCCAGCTCACCGGCCGGGAGAACCTCGAGTTCCACGCCATGATGTACGGCATGGGCCGGGACGAGCGGCGGAGGAAGGTCGACGAGGTCCTGGCCCTCGTCGAGCTCGGGGACAAGGCGCCCGTCCTCGTCCAGAATTATTCGGGCGGGATGAAGCGCCGGCTCGAGATCGCCCGCGGGCTGATCCACGAGCCGCGGGTCCTTTTCCTGGACGAGCCGACGCTCGGCCTGGACGCCCAGACGCGGCGCCACATCTGGGACTACATCAGGAGGCTGAACGAGGAAAAAGGGGTGACCATCATTCTGACGACCCATTACATGGAGGAGGCCGATTATCTCTGCGGGCGCGTGGCGATCATGGACCACGGGACCTTCGCAGCCCTCGACACGCCCGAAAGATTGAAGGACGTGCTGGGCGGCGACGTGGTCTCGCTCGAGATCAAGGGGGGAGCGGCCGGCCTGGAGGCGCAGTTCCGCGCCCTGGACTGGATCCGGGGCATGGCCGTGCACGACGGCGTCTTCAGCCTGACCATGGAAAGGGGGGAACGCCGGATCCCCGAGCTCATCGCCCAGGCCCAGAAGTCCGGGGCCGCAGTCGAGTGCGTCAACCTGCACAAGCCCAGCCTCGAGGACGTCTTCCTCCACTTCACCGGCAAGACCATCCGCGAGTCCGAGGCCAGCCAGGCCGAGCGGAACCGCGCCATGATGAGGGCCCACCGGCCGCGGAGGGGACGTTGATCAACCTGACGGCGGTCTACGTCCTCTGGCTGAGGGAGATGAAGCGGTACTTCCGGGCCAAGTCCCGGATCCTGGGATCTCTGGCCATTCCCTTTTTCTTCCTCGCCTTCCTAGGCTTGGGATTCAACCGCATGCCCGTGCCCGGCGTCGGCGGGGGAGTGAATTACATTCGCTTCCTTGTGCCGGGGATCATCGGCATGAGCCTTCTGTTCCAGTCCATCTTCGCCGGGCTCTCGGTTCTCTGGGACCGGGAGTTCGGATTTCTCAAGGAGATCATGGTCGCCCCCGTCAGCCGGGTTTCCATCGTCCTGGGGCGGATCGCGGGCGGCATGACCACGGCCATCGTCCAGGGCTTCCTCGTGCTGGGCATCTCCCTGTTCGTCGGCTTCCGGATCACCAACGCGCCGGGCGTCGTCGTGGCCTTCCTTTTCATGATCCTTGTCTCGACCTCGTTCATCGGCCTCGGGCTCATCTTCGCTTCTAGGATCAAGGACATGCAGGGCTACAGCATCATCATGAACTTCGTGGTCTTCCCGCTGTTCTTCCTGTCGGGCGCCCTATTCCCGCTTGGAAACCTGCCCCGCTGGCTGCATATCCTCTCCTACGCCGACCCGCTGACCTACGGGGTCGACGGGCTGAGGGGCTCTCTGATCAGCGTCTCGGCGCTCGGCGTTCCCGCCAACCTGCTGATCATGGCCGCCGTGTCCTTTCTCATGGTCGTCCTGGGGGCGTGGTCCTTCGAAACGAGCGAGAGCCGGTAGCCGCGCGGCGGACCATGAGGATTCTGATCTTCGGCGCTTCGGGCAGGGCCGGGAAATACATCGTCAAAGAGGCCCTGGAGCGGGGGCACGTTGTCCTGGCCTTCACCAGGAATTCCGAGGCTTTCCCGCTCGGACACCCCAGGCTCGATGTCGCCCGGGGCGACGCGCTGGATTACCTGTCCGTGCGGGCGGCGATGAGAGGCGCACACGGAGTCGTCTGCGCTCTCGGCACGCCCAATGCGCCCGGGACGACCGTCCTCTCGAGGGGGACGGCGAACATCCTCCAGGCCATGAGGGAGCAGGAGGTCCGCCGGTTGGTGTGCCTGACCTCGGCCGGGCTGTTCGGGGGCGACGGGACGTTATTTTTCGGGCGAATCGTGGGGCCTCTTTTCCTCCGGCACGTCCTCCAGGACAAGCGGCGCCAGGCGGGAATCCTGGAGGCCAGCGGCCTCGATTGGGCCCTCGTCCGCGCTGTCCAGTTTTTGGACAATCCCGGTTCCGGCAAGTATAAGATCACTTTTAACCGCCCCGCAGGTCCCAGAATCAATTTAGGTGACTTGGCGGAGTTCGTAATCTCCGAGCTCGAGCAGGGGGAATACGTCCGCCGCCTGCCCATCATCTCCAATCCCCGATAGAGAGCTGCCCCCGGGCCTGAAACCGGGATTTCCCCCTTCAGAGGGCTTTCGGGAGATTCTTAGAGCAGTATCATTAAAATTATTTCTATCAATAAGATACATCTCCCTCTTAACCGGCGCAGGGCGACCGGGATTTGACAGGACGGCACCCGTCCTGTATCCTGGATGGCAACCGGACCCGGTAGGATCAAAGCCATACAACTCATTGTGGAGATAATCGAAAATGGTAGCATATATTGAATATTTGCTTGACAAGCACCTGTCGGCTTGTCTAGAATAGAGCCACCAAGTTAGTCAGCCCAGGTTCCCATGCGCTTGAAGAGAATCAAGTACCTTATTATTTTGTTCCTTGGGTTCTCGTTCTTCGGCGGCGCCCCCGTCGAGTTCGGAAACGAGGGCGCGTTCTTCCACGGGTTCATGATTCCGAATCCCGTGATCAGCATCGGGCTCGGGACGAACCTCAAGGACCTCCTGATCCGTTCGTCCTCCGGGATGAAGATCTACGAGGTCAACACCGGCTACAAGCTCGTCGCCGACGATGCCGCCGAGGTCCAGATCAAGGGCGGCGGCCAGAAGATCACGGAAAAGTTCGTCCTCCTCGTGGCCCATACGAAAGAGAAAAAAGACGCCGATCTCCTGGCAGCCAGCCTGAAGGGCAAGATCGCCGGGAGAGTCTATATTGAAGAGAACACGGAGGACACGGCCGGCGGTGTCTTCGAGGTCAAAGTCGGGGACTTTCTAACCCGAACTGCCGCTCTGGCCGCCATCAAAAGCCTGAACGGTCTGGGCTGGAAGGACGTCTGGATCGTCCGCGAGGACGTCACCGAGCGGGAGACGAAGCCGATCTGGATGCTCCTCGAAAACCAGCTCCAGCCCCTCGGCCGCGATTCCGTCATCTATTTCATCCCCTCCAATCCCCAGAGCCTCCTGTCCTTCAACGGACGCGACTACCGCGGTTTCTTCATCTTGAGGGGGACGCCGAATGGGGTCGTCCTCGTCAACGTCCTGAACCTCGAGGATTACCTGAAGAGCGTCGTCCCCAGCGAAATGAATCCCGACCAGTTCAACGGCCTCGAGGCCCTCAAGGCCCAGGCCGTCGCCGCCCGGACCTACGCGGTCAAGAACATGGGGCAGTACAGGGACTACGGGTACGACCTCGTCGATACGCCGCGCTCGCAGTTCTATTCCGGGATGGGGGCCGAGCACGCGCTGAGCACGAAGGCCGTAGAGGAGACCCGGGGCGAGGTCGTCCTCTATAAGGGCGAGCTGATCAACGCACTCTACATGAGCACCTGCGGCGGGAGGACGGAAGACGTGGAAAACGTCTTCCCGGGACCGCCGTGTCCATATCTGAAGAGCGTGGAATGCACGTACGAAAAGCAGCCGGAATGGAACCTCAGCGTCAAGACCCCGGTCCTGCCCATTATGGTCGACGGCCGGAACGCCAGCCTGGACGTAGCCTTCCTTGTCAGCTTGAGCGTCATCCCTCTCGGCGTCGAGCCTCTGGATTTCCGGCAGGACGTCTCCTTCGACGAAGCGGCGGAGTGGATACGGGCGGCGCGCAAGCTCCTCGGCGTCAAGGCCGGGAGCCCGGCCGTCGAGCCGGGGCCGGTGAACTTCGTCAACCTGGCGGAGATGCTGGTGCGCGGTTTCGGGTGGGACGAGCGAGTGCATCGGCTTCTCCTCCCCTCCGAGATCGAGTTCCTCGTGAAGGGGCTGCGCCAGGTCCCGGAAAAAGAACGCGGCCCTCTGGCATATTGTCTGTGGGCCGGCATTTTCCCTGCCGGCCTAAAGACAGGAGATCCGCTCCGTCCGGTCACCCGGGCGGAGACGGCCATGGCGTTGAGCCGGATCCTCTCGGCGCAGAAGGACGTCTATAAATCAGGCATCTTCCGTTCGGCGGCCAAGAACACCATCGAGGTCGGCCAGGATTTCGAGCGGAAGACGCTGCGGCTTTCTCCGCACCTCTATCTGCTCCGCAACATCGACGGCACGGACACCTTCGCCACCCAGCTGACCCTCCTCGGCGGCGAGAGGGTCCGCTGGATCGAGCGGGAAGGCGAGGTCGCCAGCCTGGAGGTCTTCTACCCTCCGAACTCCAACGTCCTCGACCGGTCCTCCCGCTACAACCGCTGGCAGGTTCAGCGGACGGCGGAGGAGCTCGGCGCCATGATCGGCCAATCGTACAACATCGGCCGGCTCGTGGACATCTCGGTCAAGCGTCGCGGCGTTTCCGGCCGCGCCGCCGAGCTCCTGATTACGGGCACGGACAGCAGCGTGACGGTCCGCGGTTTTCAGATCCGCGAAGTCCTCGGGCTCCGCGACACGCTCTTCGTCATCGACAAATCATATGACGAGGACGGGCGCGTGGCCGGCTACACATTCACGGGCCGGGGCTGGGGCCACGGCGTCGGCCTCTGCCAGGTCGGCGCCTACGGGATGGCCCTGGCCGGCGCGAATTACAGGGAGATCCTGAAGAAGTTCTACACCGGGGTCAAGATCGACAAGCTCCGCTAGGCTCGGGCAGGGCGGTGACGGCGCTCCCTGGCTCGAGTCTCATTTTGTGTGGTAATATGAGCGCTGCGGCTCTGTTCCGGCGAACGGCCGTACTCGAGAAGAAGCTAGGAGAAGTGCGACCATGAAAGCGACGAGATCGCTCAACGCCCGCGGCACCGAAGCCCGCGAATATCAGACTCCGGCCTCGGGGATCTTCTTCGGCGTGAAGAAGGTCCTGTATCGGGGGAGATCGCGCTTCCAGACGATCGAGATCATCTCGAACCGTGATTACGGTCGGGTTCTCCTGCTCGACGGCCTGGTCCAGACGACGGAGCGGGACGAATTCTGCTACCACGAGATGCTCGTCCACCCCGCCCTGGCCTCCCACCCGAAGCCCGACGACGTCCTGATCATCGGGGGCGGGGACGGCGGCGCGCTCCGCGAAGTCCTCAAGCACCGCGTGAAGAAGGCCTGGCTCGTGGAGATCGACGGCCAGGTCATCGAGGCCTGCCGCGTCCACTTCCCCTGGCTCCAGGCCGACTTCAAGGACCCCCGGGCCGAGCTCGTCGTCGCCGACGGGGACGTCTTCATCGACAAGACGCCCATGAGGTTCGACGTCATCCTCGTTGATTCGTCGGATCCCGTCGGGCCGTCCACGGTTCTTCACCAGGAGGCGTTTTTCCGGAAGCTCAAGTCGCGGCTGAAGCCGGGGGGGATCATCGCCGCCCAGGCGGGGTCGCTGATGCTCCACCAGGATTCGCACGCCCGTAAGGGCGTGTTCCTCCGAAAAATGTTCCGTCACGCAAGGCTCTATTTCGGCCCGGTGCCCACGTATCCGGTCGGGACGTGGTGCTACGATTTCCTCTCGGACCGCGTGAATCCCCTCACCGTCAAAAAGCTGAGGATCCCCCAGGGGCTAAAGTACTACAACGCGGGCATCCACCGCGCGGCATTCGCCCTGCCGAATTTCCTGGCGGAGAGGCTGGCCGGCACGGAAACTGGGGTCGGACCACGATAACTAATTGATATAATTATAATTAACGCTAATTTTCGCCTTATTTTTGGCCTTCTATGATAGCGAAACGCAATTCCCTAATTTTGTACCCCGAATGATGGCCAAAAATGAGCTGTTATTCAGCGAATCATATTTATTATCAATGAGATAATGCCGTCCGACCCTAAAGGGCGCCGGCGGCTTGGCGCGCCTGGAGCGCGGCGATCATGTCCCCCGTCATACGGGCGAGGTCATATACGGGCTTCCAGCCCCACTCGCGGCGCGCGGCCGAGTCGTCGATCGTGGCCGGCCAGGAGTCGGCGATGGCCTGCCGGAAATCGGGCTGATATTCGCAGACGAACGACGGCATCCGCTTCCTGATCTCCGCCGCCAGCTCGCCCGCCGTGAAGCTCATGGCTGTGACGTTGAAGTTGGCGTGGTGCCTGAGGCCGCCGAAATCCGCCTCCATGAGGTCCATGGTGCACTTCAAGCAGTCGGGCATGTACATCATGGGCAGCCGCGTGTCCTCGCGGAGAAAACACGTGTAGCGTCCGTGCTTGACGGCCTCGTAGAAGATCGCGACCGCGTAATCGGTCGTGCCGCCGCCGGGGAGGGTCTCGTGGCTGATGATCCCCGGGTAACGACAGCCCCGGACATCGAGTCCGTACTTGTGGACGTAATAGTCGCAGAGAAGCTCCCCCGCGACCTTCGTCACCCCGTACATGGTCTTCGGGTCGAGAATCGTGTCCTGCGGGGTGTTCTCCCGGGGCGTCGCCGGCCCGAAGACGGCGATCGAGCTCGGCGAGAAAACGCGCCCGAGGCCGAATTCGCGCCCCGCTTCGAGGATGTTGTAGAGCCCGGTCATATTGACATCCCAGGCCTTCTGGGGCTTCTTCTCTCCCGTGGCCGAGAGGAGGGCCGCCAGATGGTAGAGCGTGTCGACGCGGAATTTCCTGATGAGCCCGCCGAGGGCCTCCCGGTCTGTGACGTCCAGTCGCTCGAACGGTCCCGACCCGGCCAGCGGCCCGTCAAGCCCGGCGATATCGGTGGCGAGGACGTTTTCGGGGCCGTATTTTTTTCTCAGGGCCAGGACGAGTTCCGACCCGATCTGGCCCGCCGCGCCGGTGATCAGGATCCTTTTCGTTTCGTTGGGCATGAGAGTATCTCCGCTCGAGGGACCTTCTCATTTTAGAGCGATACTTATAGCACAGCCAGGGGCCCGAAGCAACCGTCCCCTCTTGCCTTTGCCGGCGTCTTCCGATAAATTGTTAGTTCCCCACACGGAGAAGGCGAAAGACCAACCAAGTGGAGGCATCATCATGTCTATCGTTCTCAACGGAAGCGGCCTGACCATCGAGAAGGTCGTCCAGGTGGCCCGGCAAGCTGAGCCCGTCGCTTTGGCCCCCGAGGCGAAAAAGCGGATCGAAAAGTGCCGGGCGCTTCTCGAAGACAAGATCCAGAAGCGCGAGATCATGTACGGCGTCAACACCGGCATCGGCGAGCTGGCCAACGTCGTCCTCACCCAGGATCAGGTCGAGAAATACCAGCGCTATCTCATCTACAGCCATGCCGCGGGCTACGGCAAGCCCATGCCCGAGGAGATCGTCCGGGCGGCCGTCCTCGGCCGGATCAACTGCCACTGCCACGGCCATTCCGGCCTCCGCCTCGTCGTCACCGAAACCCTCGTCGACCTCCTCAACAAAGGCGTGACGCCGGTCATGTGCGAAAAAGGCTCAGTCGGGGCCTGCGGCGACCTTTCGCCCATGGCCCAGATGGCCCTCGTCCCGATGGGCGAGGGCGAGGCCTTCTACAAGGGCGAGCGCCTGCCGGGCGCCGAAGCCCTCAAGCGGGCCGGGATCAAGCCGGTCGTCCTCCACGCCCGCGACGGGCTGGCGATGATCAACGGCTCGAACGTCATCGCCGGCATGGGCGCGCTTGAGGTCTTCGACACGCACCGATGGCTCAAAATATCCGAAATCGCCGCCGCCATGACCCTCGAGGTCCTCAACGCCAATATGAAGGCCTACGACGAGCGTCTCCACAAGACGCGCGGCTACCCGGGCGCCCTCGAGTCGGCCGAGAACATCCGCCGCATCACGGCCGGCAGCGGGCTCCTGGCTCAGAGCGGCAAGAAGGTCCAGGACGCCTACAGCCTCCGGAGCACGCCTCAGGTCGTCGGCGCCGCCCGGGACGCCCTCAAGTGGGCCCGCTATATGATGGAGATCGAGCTCAACGGTGCCGCCGACAATCCCGTCTTCTTCCCCGACGAGCAGCTCGTCCTGACGGGCGCGAACTTCCAGGGAGTGCCCATGGCCTTCGCCCTCGAGCTCCTGGGCACGGCCGTAACGACTGCGGCCGTTCTTTCCGAAAGGCGGCACAACCGGCTGATGAACCCCCACCTGAGCTGCGGCCTGCCCGCCTTCCTGACCAAGGGCGCCGGGATGTTCTCGGGCCTCATGCTCTCCCAGTACACGGCCGGGGCCCTCGTCTGCGAGAACCGCGTCCTCTCCCACCCCGCGGCCACGGGCTCCATCCCGGCCGCGGCCGACCAGGAGGATTTCGTGAGCATGGGCATGACCACGGCCCTCAAAACCCGCCAGATCATCGACAACGCTCAGGCCGTGCTGGCCATCGAGCTCATCGCCGGCGCCCAGGCCGTCGACTTCCGCAAGCCCGTCAAGCCGAGCCCGGGCGTCGAGGCGGCCCACGACGTCGTCCGGAAATACGTGGCCTTCCTGGAGGAGGACCGGCCGCTCTACGACGACATCAACCGCCTCAAGGACGTCGTCCAGTCGGGAGAAATCCTCGAGGCCGTCGAAGCCGCCGTGGGGGAGTTGAAATAGGCCGATGAGCCTCCGCATCGCCCTCGTCACCGGAGCCGCCAGAGGCATGGGCCGCGCCATCGCGCTGCGCCTGGCCGACGAAGTCTCCGGTGTCGCCGTCCATTACTTCACCCACCGAGACGAGGCCCAGGAGCTGGCCGCGCTGATCCGCGACAAGGGCAAACTCAGCGCCCTCTTCCGGGCCGATCTCACGAAAAAGGCCCAGGCCGCGGGTCTCGTCAAGAAGGTCGAGGAGAAATTCGCCCGGATCGACGTTCTCGTCAACAACGTCGGGCCGTTCCTCGTCAAGCCCTGGGACCAGCTCGAGGTCGCCGACTGGGAGCGTGTCCTCCGGGGCAACCTCCTGAGCTCCTATTTCTGCATCAAGGCGGCCCTGACGGGAATGAGGAAGCGCCGGTGGGGGAGGATCGTCAGCATCGGCTACAGCCGGGCCGAACAGCTGACCTCTTTCCCGACGATCGCGCCCTACGCCGTCGCCAAGACGGGCCTCCTCATCCTCACCCGCACTGCGGCCGTCGCCGAAGCCCCGAACGGAATCACTGTCAACATGGTCTCCCCGGGGCTGATCAAGGGCGGCGCCATGCCCCAGGCGCGCGACCTCTCCGAGTCCCGCCTCGGAACTTACGAAGACGTGGCCGAGGCCGTGGCCTTCCTGGCTTCGGACAAGGCCGCCTCCGTCACCGGCGCCAATCTCATCGTCGCCGGCACCTGGAAGATGTGAGCCGTTTCCCGCTCCCGCGGGCCTGCGGACGGCGTCCGAATAGGAGCAGCGCGCGGGCCGGCTCGGCCCGGGGCGCGTTGACTTGCCGGGCGTCGCGCGCTACCATCTGACCGGAACCAAGTTTCATCTCTAGGAGGGTCAAGATGTCCGCAGTCATATGGATTGCGATCGTCGTTGTCGTCATTTTCCTGGCCGGCGTCCGTATCATCCGGCCTACGCACCGCGGGCTCGTCGAGCGGCTTGGCCGGTACAACCGCTTCGCCCGGCCGGGCTTCAATTGGGTCTTCCCTCTTCTCGAAACGCTGCACAGCGTCAACATCACCGAGCAGATGGTCGACGCCGCCCCGCAGGAGATCATCACCTTCGACAATCTCAACGCCCGCGTCGACGCCCAGGTCTATTTCAAGGTCAAGGTCGACGAGGAGAGCGTCAAGGCGTCCCAGTACAACGTCAACAACTACCAGTGGCAGATCGTCAACCTGGCCCGGACGACCCTGCGCAACATCATCGGCACGCTGACCCTCAAGTCCGCCAACAGCGAGCGGGGCAAGATCAACGAGGAGCTGCTCAAGACGCTGTCCACGGAAACGGCCCGGTGGGGGATCGACATCGTCCGGACCGAGCTCAAGGAGATCGACCCGCCCAAGGACGTCCAGGAGACGATGAACAAGGTCGTCAAGGCGGAGAACGAAAAAGTCGCGGCCATCGACTTTGCCACGGCCCGCGAAACCGAAGCCGATGGCGAGCGGCGGGCCGAGATCAAGAAGGCTGACGGTGTGCGTCAGGCCAAGATCCTCGAAGCCCAGGGCGAGGCCGAAGCCATCCGCCTGGTCAACGAGGCGGCCGAGAAGTACTTTGTCGGGAACGCCCAGGTCCTCCGGCGCCTCCAGGCCCTGGAGACGGCGCTTCAGAGCAATGCGAAGATCGTCCTCCCGTCGGACAAGGACATCGTCAACGTCATCGGCGAGATGGCCGGCATCCTGCCGCTGAAGAAAGCATAGGGAATTCCCGGCGGGTGCCTGATTCCTGTTGACAGGTTCTCTCTTCCCCTGTTAATTTAATAGCAGCAGGGGTGGAAAAGGGGTTTCCCCGATGAAGTGTCCTGAATGCGGATCGGATTGCCCCCAAGGGTCCACTTTCTGCTTGTCCTGCGGTGCCAAGATCACGGGCGCGGGTCCGGCGGCGCCCCGTCAAGCCTCGGGCCGCGCCGCTCCCGCCTCCCAGCCCGATTCCTCCGTCGAGGTGACCAGGACACTCGACATGGAATCGATCACCGGGATCCTTGTGCCGGGCACGGTTTTCGCCGGCCGGTATCAGGTCATCGAGGAGCTCGGCCGGGGGGGCATGGGCTGCGTCTACCGTGTCTTTGACAAAGACCTTCAGGAAGAGGTGGCGCTCAAGTTCATCAATCCCGAGATCGCCTTCCGGAAACCGACGCTCGACCGCTTCAGACAAGAGCTCAAGACGGCCCGCAAGATCGTCCATAAGAACGTCGGCCGCGTCTTCGAGCTCGAGGAAAGGGAAGGGGTGCATTTCATCTCTATGGAATATGTTCAGGGCGAGAACCTCAAGAGCCTTCTTCTGCGGGCGGGACCCCTAAGCTTGGGAAAAGCGCTCCGGATCGCCGCCCAGGTCTGTTCCGGGCTGGCCGAAGCCCACAGCCTCGGGATCGTCCACAGGGACCTGAAGGCCCAGAACATCATGATCGACAGGCAGGGAAACGCACGGATCATGGATTTCGGAATTGCCCTGAGTTCCGAGGCCTCGCGGGGCACGGCCGAGGCCGTGGTTGTGGGAACGCCCGAATCCATGTCCCCCGAGCAGGCCGTCGGCGGCCCTATCGACAACCGGTCGGATATCTATTCTCTGGGGATTGTCCTCTACCAGATGGTCACCGGCGAGCTTCCTTTCACCGGTGATACCGCGATGGCGGTCCTCACAAAACAGAAAATCGAGCAGCCACCCGATCCGCGTGTGATCAACCCGCAGGTGCCCGCGGGCTTGAGCCTGCTGATCCTGAAATGCCTGGAGAAGGATCCCGCCCGACGATTCCAGGACGTCCGGGACATCATTCCCGAGCTCGACCGTATCGCCCAGGAGTATGGCCTCACCGGAAGCAGCGGCGGTGAACTATCGTCGGGCCGCAGGCCCGGAACGGTCACCCGGAAACCCCGTCGCCTCCGGAGGGTGATCTCCATCCCGGCCGTCACGGTCATCCGTGCCGCGGTCCTCGTGGCGGCCGTCATCGCAGGATACCTGCTTTTTTTGAGGCCTCACCCGGCCCCGCAAGAACCCGGCTGGAAAACCTCGATCGCCGTCCTTCCCGTTCGAACGCCGCCCGAGATGGAAGCCCTGCGCGAGAGCCTGACAGAGGACGTCATCTCCGAGCTCAGCCGCGCCCTCGCCGACGTCCGGATCATCCCCTCTCATTCGATGTGGTTCTATAAAGACACGCAAGAGCCTCTGAAACAGATCGGCGAAGAATTGAAAGTGGACTATGTCCTCGAGCTCAATCTCCACGCCGTAAAGGGATCCCTTTCGGCCCTGGCCGAGCTCAGCAGCGTGCGCGACAATGCGATCCATGACTCCTGGAAAGAGGAGTATGCGGCGATCTCGGACATCCAGGCCAGGCTTCCGGGCTCTCTCTCCGACAGGCTCAGGCTAGCCTTGCCGTTCCCCCGCAGGAAGGCGATCCCCCAAAACGCCTATATGGCCTACCTCAACGGCTGGAACGCCGAGAAACAATACCGGAATTCGGCGAATCCTCAAGAGTTCGCTGCCGCACTCGGCCATTACGAAGCCGCCCTGAAAGGCGATCTCGAATACGCCAAAGCGTACGTCGGGATCGGCAATATTTATCAGATCCGGTTCTTTTCTTCTCCAGGGAAAAGAGACAGCGGTGACTTCGATAAGATGAAGGAGGCCTACGAGATGGCCTATGCGATAGATCCCCAGCTGGCGGAAGCCAACGCCGGCCTGGCCTGGACCTATTTTTTCCGGGAGGACCTGACAAACGCCGACAGGTACTACCGGGAGGCCGTGAAGCTGGCGCCGGAGAATGCCGAGGCCCTCTTCAATTTCGCCTCTTTCCTTCGGGATATCGGGCTGTACGATCAGGCGGTCCCCTTCTTTGAAAAGGCCTCCGAGATCGATCCCGTCTGGGCTGAATACGTCTATCAGCTGGCCCGCTGCCGGATGTACAAAGGCGATTTCGAAGGGGCGATGAAGGATGCTATAAGCGGCCTTGCGAAGCAGCCGAAAAACGAGGAACTCCGGCTTCTTCAGGCCTTCCTCCTGATCACGGCGGGGAAGCCCGAAGAGGCCGCCGCGGGAATCGCCGACGTCTCAAAGACAGATCCCGGCAACGCCTCGGTCCTCCACCTCCGGGCGCTTCTCCTGGCGGTCCAAGGGAAAAGGACGGCGGCTCTCGATCTTCTCAAGGGGCGTGATCAGGTTCTCGAGTCCTCCTGCTTCTCTCTCGTCTATGCGGTCCTGGGCATGAAAGACAAGGCCGTGGACAACATCGGAGAGGTCATCAACCATGGATTCGAGAAGCTGGGGACCTATATTTATACCTATGTGTATCTGAAGAACTGCCCGTTTTTCAGAGGGCTCCAGGACGATCCGCGCTTCCAGTTCATTCTCAGCAGCGCGGAACGGGAATACCAGAGAAACATGAGGCTCTACGGCAGCCGAAAGACATGACCACAAGCGAAATCCCTCCCACGAGGAGGGAGATAACAAATTCAGCCAAGGAGGGAGTCGATGACCAACATCGACAGGCATTTCCAAGAGAGGATTTCAGCGCATTACCGGAGCGTTGAAAGACTCTATCAAGAAGGGGTCAGGCCAGGCGGCAGGAAGCCCATCAGGAAGATTGGCCAGCTGATCGGGCCGAACGTCCTCCTGGGGACGCCTCGGGGCCAGAGGATCCAGGGAATCCGGGCCATCGGGGATTTTTTTGAAGGCATGCGACGGCAGGGGAAGGTCGGGCTCACGTTCCGCCTCAAGCGCTTCTGGATATTGCCCACGGCCAATCCTGTCAAGGCGGCCAACTCGAAGCGCAGAATGGTCCCGGTCAAGCACACTTGCTACTACATTATGGAATTTCGCCTCAAGGGAAGCGTTTTGACCGGGGCATTGACCGGGACGGCCCTGCACCTTGCCGGGTGCCCCATTAAACCCTAGGGCCTTTGGCCTCAGTCGATCCCGACAAGCCGGATCCGGACCTGACGTGATTTGCCGTCGCGCTCGACGGTCAATGTCACCGTGTTCCCGATCTTGTAGTTGTCCAGGGCGTCGAAGAGGTCGCTGTACGACTTGATCTTCGTCCCTTCAATGGCCGTGATGATGTCGCGGATGTAGAGCCGGCCGAAGGTGTCGCGGGCCAGGCCCCGCAGCCCGAGCTCATAGGCCTGGCTCGTTCGCGGCACGTCCCGGATGACGGCGCCTTCGACCCCGGCGCTCTGGGCATATTCATCGTTCAGAAATGTCAGGCCGCCGATCCCCGGGTGGGTGACCTTGCCGAATTGAATGATCTCCGGCACGATCTTCTTGATCGTGTCCACGGGCAGCGCGAAGCCGACGCCGCTCGACGTTCCGGACGGGCTGATGATCATCGTGTTCATGCCGATCAGCTCGCCGGACGAATCGAGGAGAGGTCCTCCCGAGTTTCCGGGATTGATGGAGGCGTCGGTCTGGATCATGTCGCGGATCGTGATTCCGCCTGCCCCGGGCATGCTCCGGCCGAGCGCGCTGACGATCCCCGTCGTGACCGTGTGATCGAAGCCGAAGGGGTTGCCGATGGCGATGACCTTCTGTCCGACGAGAAGGTTCCTTGAGCTCCCGACCTGGACCGGCTGAAGACCGGACAATTTCTCCCCGAGCTCGAGCACGGCGATGTCCTTGGCCGGCTCCCTTCCGATGAGCTTGGCCTCGACCTGTTTCTGGTCAGGCAGAGTGACCATGAATTTGACGCCGTCCTCGATGACGTGGAAGTTGGTGACGATATGGCCCTTGTCGTCCCAGACGAAGCCCGAGCCGCTGCCCCGGGCGACCGGTTGGTCCGACTGGAAGAAGAAATTGCTGATGTACTGCATGTTCGTGATGAAGACGACGGAGTGCTTGGTCCTCTTAACGATGTCGATCGTGTTCTGTTCGTCCGCAGTGAAAGCTCTCGGCATCGCGGGCTCGGCCTGTGCCCGGGCCGCGGCGGAGCCGGCCGCGTAGGGCTGAGGAGGCGATGACCGGACGTCGACCGGGGTCGCGTCCGGCCAGGAGGCCCGGGCCTGCGACGACGGCGTTCCGGAATCTGAGCAGGCCAGAAGAGCGAAGCCCAGAATCAGAGAAATGGACAGAAAGACGGCGTTTTTCTTCATGGGGATCGTCCTTTCGGCTCCTATTATACAGAACAAGCCGCAAAATGGAACGGCCGTTTGAGCTTCCCGGGACGGCCCGGCGAGAATCCATACGGACCGGCCCCGACGTTGCCCTCCGTTTGGCGGCGGGGAGGGAAAGTGATATATTTATGGTCCAGCCCCGTGGCGGGCCGGGCAGCACCCGGCCGCCCGTTCGGGAATCGCTTTTTCGGGGCGCGCCTCCGAAATGGATTCGAGGAACCCATGAAGATCGAACTGACGAAAGAACAACTCGCCGGCCTGGCCAAGCTCGTTTACCTGGGCAACTGGCTGGCCAACAGCTGGCGCAACGAAGAGGTCATCGAGGAATACGATGAGATCGAGAGCCTCGTGCTGGCCGCGGCCGCCAAGAACGGCCTCGAAGATTACGTCGAGTTCGACGAAGACGGCAAGAAGGCCTTCCCTTCGGCCGAGCTCGAAGAGAAGATGACCGAAACCGTCGATTTCTACAACGACAACACGTTCTGGGACCAGCTCATCTACCGGATGGCCGACCGCGACTATGTGCGGAAGTTCGGCGAGGAGGCCTTCGACGAGCTGACCACCGAGGCGGGCATGGCCAAGGAGCGCCCGCTCATCGAGAAGTACGAGAAGGAGTTCAATGAGCACGGCCTCGACCGGGTCGAGGTCCGCCGCGACAACTGAAGAGCGTTCTCGCCGCACATCCTCTTTGGTGAGCGGGGGCAAGAACCGCCCCTTGCTCCCCGGGCCCCTGAGAACCAGTCCCGTCGGTTCCCCCGTCGCAAAGCCGCCGGGCCCACCTCCGCTACGGGGATCATCAGGGCGGTCCTCGCCCCCGCTTTAGGAGATAAGGATTCCGCCCCTTGCTTCCCGGCCTTCTCGGAAGCCCTCAGGGATTGATTTTTTCCCGCCAGGTCCAATCGTCGTCCTTGTCCATGATGAGCTTGGTCATCTGGCTCATCCGCCCCCCGTCGTCCTTCCGGTTTGAGCCGAAGCTGTAGATGAGCAGCTCGCCGTTCACGATTTTATAGACGAGCGGCTTTCCGGTGAACGGATCGATCGGGACCTCGGGCAGGATCCTTGGAACGAGGGCTTCGAGATTTTCCGGGTAGTGTCCCGTATCTCTTTTATAGACCTTGCAGGCCAGGCCGGCGCGTGTCGTGAGCATCACGGCCTCGAACGAGGCCTCTTTGAGGAAAACGCTGTGAAATTCCGGGAATGGGACGCCCGTCGGCGCGTAATACCATGGGACGCGCTCGAGATGCCTCTCGTTCAGGAATTCGTCCTGTTCGTAATACGGCTCTCCGGCGATAGTTTGCAGCTGTCCGTATCTTCTATGAATCCAGATGAGTTGGGATTTCAGGATCGGCCGGACCAGCCACAGATGGAAGCTGCCGATAGTCTTTCCGCCTCGGCCGATGACGAGAGACAACGGAAAAACCCACGGAGCCTCTCCGATCGCCCGGAGGCCCCAATCCAGCCCAAAGGCCCTTTCAAAGGCGACACAACGGTTGAACCTGGCGCGCCAGGTGCCGGCGTCCATTTCTTTCATCCAGGACTCCAGATCTCCTGGTTCCATCGCCGTCCCTCGGGCGACCCATTGGAAGGCGAAGAGCATCTGCTTGGCCTCTGCGATGGCGACAAGAGTGTTGATGAGGGACGGTTCGTCCATGGTTCTCCAGGCGAGACGCAGGCCGACTTGGCATTCTGCCAGGGCCCCCGGGATATCTCCCCGGTCACCGCAGAGGGTCGCTTCCGCGGCCAGGAGCTTCGTCATGTGGATCAGACTGGTGAGCCTCCGCGTGCTGGGGGCGTATAGGGTACCGTTCCAGTCTCCGAATCCAAGACACGGCCGGGCCGAGGCTTCCGCGGCCAAGTCCAGGACCTTCCTGTTCTTTTCGACCAGGCGACTCAGGTCCTTACGGAGCTTATCGTCCAGCGGCTTTTCAAAGTCCCACTCGTTCGTCAATCGAGCCATCGCGGGGCCGTCCTGCTTTTCGATCAGCATGAGGGCTTCCGCAGCTCTCCGGAGTGGCTCGCCGTTGGAGGCATCGGGGCAGTCGGGAAGCAGAGCTTTGGGGGAGAGCGGGATCCCTTCGGCCTTGGCTTGGGCGAGGTACTTTTCGAGTGCCTTCCCGGTTGTGCAGTTGAATACGGCCCGGACGAGCAGGGCCAAGGTCACCACGGCGACCAGGACGACCAGGATCCTAACGAGTATCCTTTTTGCTTTCGCTGCCATCGAAATCCTCCGTCAACAGTTCCTTGAGAATTTCCTCCCGGCGGAGCGGCTCGCCCTTTTCACGAAGCTCGGCCGCGGTTTCGCTTCGGGCAAGGAGCTTCCCGGCGACGGGCTCTCCCAGCACTTCGGCCAGGGCGCGGCTCCCGTCGTCCGTCCAGCTCGTCGCCGGCCGCGACCCGTCGAGGAGGGCCTCGAGACGATGAGTTTGTGAGCGAGAAATGAAGCCGTCGGCCAAGAAGACAACCAGGATCACGGCCGCGCACGCGGCGAGGCACCATCGGAGCAGGGGAGTCGTCCAAGCCGACCCTTCTTTATGTTTCGCGGCCGCGTCCAAAACCCTCCGCCTCAGTCCGGGCGGCGCCGGTTTCACCTGGATCTCCTTGAGCCGTTCCTCGATGTCCCGCGCCTCGTCCTCGTTCATATCTTCCCCTCCAGGAGCGAGCGGAGCTTTTCGATCCCGTAACGGTACCGGCTGGCGGCCGTGTTGGCCGGGACTTCGCACACGGCCGCGATCTCCTTGAACGAAAAGCCCTCGAAGACCTTAAGGATGATCACGTCTCTCTGTTCGTCGGGAAGCCCGCCCAGGGCCCGGGCCAAGGCCGCGGGCCGGGCCTCGTCGGGACCCTCGATGACAGAGGCCAGGCTGTCCCGTTCTCCGGGATCCGACGCCTCCTCCGCGCGCCGCCTGATCCTCTTTGCGAGATGCCGGTTGGCCTCGTTCCTCAGGACCCTGAAGGCGAAAGCCCTCGGGTTCCGGACGAGCGCCCGGCGCACGGAGTATCGGGCCAGCCGGCAGAAGGCTTCCTGGAGGACATCCTCGGCGTCCTCTGGGGAACCGAGCCTGAGGGCCAGATAGCGGTACATCTTCTCTCCGTAGCGGTCGTAGAGCTCGTCCAGGTTCATCGCCTTCCGGTTTCCGTCCGCTCTACCTCTATAGACCCGTCCCCGAAGCCGTTTTGTCTATTTGCTTCCGATTCTAGGCGGGATCGTGGCCCGCGGCAATCGAATTGATTTTCCCTCTTGACAAACGGCCTGGGACGGATTATTTTATATTAGGTGAACAAAATGGTAAACAAAATCCGAAGGGAACTCACTCTCAGGCAGACGGCCGTCCTGAAGGCTGTAGAGGACTTCGTCCTCGAGCACGGCTGCGCCCCGACCGTCCGCGGCCTGGCCGCCTTGCTTCGGATGGCCAACCCCTCGGCCGTTTTCAAGCACCTCGTGAGCCTCGAGCGGAAGGGCTATCTCACCCGCGAGGGGGGCGAGATCCGGGTGGCCGGTTTCCCGGCCCTTCTCGACAGCCAGGTCAGGGTGCCGGTGGCCGGGCTCGTCCCGGCCGGCGGGCCGCAGGAAGCCTTCGACATCTCGGGCGAGGCCATGGACGTCCCGTCCTGGATGGTCGGCCGCCGCCGCGGGAACGTCTTCTGCATCCGGGTGGACGGCAAGAGCATGATCGACGCCTACATCGACGACGGCGATCACGTCCTGCTCGAGCGGACCAACACGGCCAGCTCGGGGGAGATGGTGGTGGCTATGCTCGGGGACGGTTCGGTGACCCTGAAACGCCTGAAGAGGGACGACGGCCAGGTCCTCCTCGTCCCGGAGAACCCGGCTTATCAGCCGATCGCGGCGCCGGACGCGAAGATCCTCGGCCGGGTCATCGGGGTCTTGAGGAAGTATTGAGCGGGGAGCGGGCCGTGAGATGACGCGCTGAGCCGTCCCGCGGCCCGCTTCGAAAAAATAAAGTTCGTGAAAATGAGAGGGAGAGGTATGCTCGTCTCGACAGAGGCGGCGGCCCTGCGCGGGAAAAAGGGGGCACTCCCCTCCGGGGACAGTCCCCCAAGGACGGGCCGGTATGTTGTCCACGTCGACATCGACGCCTTTTTCGCCGCGGTCGAGGTTCTGCTCAATCCGGAGCTCAAGGGCAAGCCGGTCATCGTCGGCGGCCTGCCCCACGAGCGCGGCGTGGCCTCGACCTGCTCCTACGAGGCCCGCGCGTACGGCGTCCACTCCGGCATGCCCCTCCGCCGATGCTACCAGCTCTGCCCCCAGGGGGTCTTCGTCCGCGGCAGCTACCAGGTCTACCAGACCTTTTCCGAGCGCTTCTTCCGCGTCCTCCACGCTTACACGCCCGACGTCGAGGAGGCGTCCCTCGACGAGGCCTATCTCGAGCTCACGCGGTGCGGTCGCCTCTATCCGTCGTTCGCGGAGGCGGCCCGGGACATGAAGCGCCGGGTTGAGCGCGAGCTCGGGATCACGGTTTCGGTCGGGGCCGCCCCGAACAAGATCATGGCCAAGCTTGCGACGCGCAAGGCCAAGCCCGCCGGCTTCTTCGAGGTCCGGGAGGGCGAGGAGGGAGAGTTCCTGCGCGGCCTTCCGATCGAGGCGCTCCCCGGCATCGGCCCCAAGGCCCAGGTCGTCCTGCGGCTGATGAACATCCATAAACTCGGCGAGCTCTGGGGCCTGCCGCGGGCGACCCTCCATTCCCTCTTCGGCGAGGGCGGCGAGGACCTCTATCTCCAGTCGCGCGGGATCGACAGCCGGCCCCTGGCCGTGCGCACCCTGCCGAAGTCGGTGTCGCGGGAGACGACGTTTCTCAAGGATCTCTGGGACCGCAGGATGCTCCTCGCGCACCTCGCCTACCTCTGCGACCGGCTGACGCTCGGCCTGCGGGAGGACCGCCTCTACGCCCACGTCATCGAGGTCAAAGCCCGCTACTCGGACTTCCGGACCGAGATCAAGCGGCGGCTGGTCCTGACGCCTCTCCAGGAGATGGGCAAGATCTACAAGATCGCTGAGGAGCTGTTCCTGGAGCTTGTCGAGGGGTCGCGGCTGGCCCTGCGGCTGGTCGGGGTCAAGGCCGCGGACCTCGTCCGGGTGCGGCCGCTCTCGCTCTTCGAGCCGTACTCGGAGCGGCCCGAGAGGCTGGGCCGGGCGGTCGACAGCGTCCGGGAGAAATACGGCTTCGGGTCCGTGCTCACGGCCCGGGAGAAGATGCTCGACGCGGTTTACGCCTTCGAACCGCGGCGCGGCTACGTGCTGAAGACGGCGTCGCTGACGAAGTGAGGGGGAGAAAGGAGGAGCGCGCGCCCATGTTCATCCCCCTCCGCATCCACTCCGTCTACAGCCGGGGGAAGGGGAGCATCACGCTCGCGGAGGTCCGGGGCTGGCTCGTGCGCCGGCGGGTCCCGGCGGCGGCCCTCGCGGACATCGGGAACCTCTACGGCTGGGGCCAGTGGAAGCGGGCGGCGGAGGCCGGCGGCTTCAAACCCCTCTTCGGCTGTGAGCTCGAGGCCGGCGGCCGGCGGTTCGTCTTCCTCGCGCGCGGCCGCGAGGGCTACGGCAACCTCATGGAGACTTTCAACCGGAGGGAGATCCGGGACCCGTCGGGCCTCGCCGTCATCTATGTTCCCGAGGGCCCGTCCCCGAAACGGGACCGCCCCTCCGGGGCGGCCGGGGCATGGCCCGGCGAGGCGGCGATGCTGGCCGAACTCCGCGAAAAGATCCCGCCGGGGGATTTCTACCTCGGCGCCGACTTCTCGAATTTCGCGCGGGTCATGGGCCTCGCCTCGGGCGACGGCGAACGCGGTCCGGTTTCGGAGGCCTGCCCTCCGGGCCCCGCGAAGGGCCTGCCGGTCGTCTGGGCCGGCGCCCTGAAATACCTCGCGAGCCCGGAGCGGCTCGTCCTCCTCCGGGCCGTCGAGGAGAAGATCCCCTATCCGCCCGAGCGCGACAGGCTCCTTCCCAGGGTCGGGCTCTTCGGGCCCGGACAGGAGGCCCTTGTCCTCCGCCGTTTCGGCGACGCCGCCCGGCCCGCCCTCGCCCGTACCTTCGAGGTCGCCGAGAAGTGCGACTTCGCCTTTGACGATATCGTGCCCAACCTCCCGGCCGACCTCTTCCCACGGACCCTCCGCGAGGTCGTCATGGACCGGCTGAAGGAGGCGAAGAGCCTGAGCTGGCGCGAGCGGCAGCGGGCCCGCCGCGAGCTGGCCGCCGTCGAGGGCTCCGGCTTCGGCCCCTACTTCCTCGTCGTCCACGACATCGTCGAGTTCGCCCGGCGCCGCGGCATCCTCCACAACCTGCGGGGCTCGGGCGCGTCGTCGTTCCTGGCTTATCTCCTCGGCGTCTCCCACGTCAATCCCATGGAGTTCGAACTCTATTTCGAGCGCTTCCTCAACCGCGGACGGCCCGACCCGCCGGACATCGACATCGACTTCGATTCGAGCCGCCGCGACGAGGTCCTGAACTACGTCCTCGAGACCTACGGGGCGGGGAAGACGGGCGCGGCCTACGTCTGCAGCCTCAAGAACTTCGGGGCGCGGTCGGCGCTCTACGAGACGCTTCGGGCGTTCGGCGCCCCGCCCGAGGAGGCGCGGGGGCACAGCCGGCGCGTTCCCTATTTCGCTGAGCCGGGATTCCTGAGGACGGCCCCGCCGGCGCCCGGTTTCCTCGAGGCCTGGAAGCTCGCCGCGGGGCTCCAGGACGTCTACCGCGAGGTTTCGCTCCACGTGGGCGGCGTCATCCTGACGCCCGCGCCGGTCGAACGGCGCCTCCCGCTCGAAACCTCGGCCAATGGGCTGCGGATGACCCACTTCGACAGGGACGCGGTCGAGGACCTGCGGCTGATCAAGCTCGACCTCCTCTCGGTGCGGGGGCTGGCGG
>CAZKFD010000007.1:0-8228 GCA_964551995.1 uncultured Eubacteriales bacterium | reverse complement strand
AGATGCTGGTGGCGGAGCTGACGCTCGAGAACCGGAGGTTAAAAAAAATCTCGGAGGGTTTGGAATCCGGATCCATCGATACATGAAGTACACCCAGTCGGAGAAGATGGAGATCATCCGGATGGTCGAGGAGTCGTCGCTGAGCGTCCAACAGACCTTGCGGGAGATGGACGTGCCCCACAGCTCCTTTTACGAGTGGTACCGGAGATACCAGGACGCGGGCTATGATGGACTGGCCTCCAAGCACAAGGATCTGCGGCAGGTGTGGAACAAGATCCCAGAGTGGGAGAAGGAGCGAGTCGTTGAAGTGGCCCGGGAGTATCCAGAGAAGTCCTGCCGGGAGATCGCCTGGCTGATGACGGACCAGAAGGAATCCTTCATCTCAGAGAGCAGCGTCTACCGGATCCTCAAGGCTTACGACCTGATCACATCGCCGGTTTTCACTGTCGTTTCGGCCAAGGACAGGTTCGAGCACCCGACAACCCGGACCAACGAGCTCTGGCAGACGGATTTTACGTACCTGAGGGTCGTCCACTGGGGCTGGTATTATCTCTCGACGGTGATGGACGACTACTCGCGCTATATCATCGCCTGGCAGCTCTGTAAAAACATGAAGGCTGAAGATGTGAAAAGCACCCTGGACATGGCCATCGAGAAGACCGGGGTCGAGCATGTCCTTGTCGTCCAACGGCCGAGGCTTCTCAGCGACAACGGAGCCTGTTTCATCTCTCATGAGTTGAAGAAGTACCTCGAGAGCCATGAGATCTGCCATATTCGGACGAAGGTCTATCATCCGATGACCCAGGGGAAGATCGAACGCTACCATCGGTCGATGAAGAACCTGATCCTCTTGGATAATTATTATGCCCCCGCCGAGCTGACCGAAAGGATCTGGGAGTGGGTGGAATATTACAATCATCAGCGGTATCACGAGGCCATCGACAACGTGACCCCCGCGGACAAGTATTACGGAAGGGATCGGGGGATCCTTGAAAACAGGGAGAAAGTCCGCAAGGAGACGATGAAAATGAGGAGGGAGTTGAACCGGATGGCGATGCTTGAAGCCTTGCCAAACGGCGTCAGCTAACTTATCATGAGAGACGGAATCCGTAGCTTAGGAAATCAGCCCGCGAGTCCGAAACCGCCTGACGACGAACATGCGAGAGGAGTCCGAGATCGCGGAGCGTCCGGAGCATGGCCTGGGCGCTGACGCCGAAATAGCGCTTGGCGAAGAGAACGTCATCGTACGAAAGGCGCCGCGAGACGGTCTCCTTTTCGATGCACTCCCGGACTTTCGAGGGGGGCATCAGGAAATGGGCGGCGAATGTCTGGGCGAATTGCTCCTTGGCGGCGAGCCCCGGCGTGCGCGGCCCCGATTCCGGCTCTCCGTAGAAGATCGCCTGGCTGTGAATGAGCGGGCCGTCATGGCGGTCCTTGAGGTAGTGGCAATATTCGTGAGCCGCAGTGAAGACCTGCCGGCAGAGCGTCTGCGAGGCGTTGATCAGGGCGAAGGAGGCCTCTTGGGCCTCGAGGTGGACGAAAAACCCCGAGATCCGCACCTCCAGCGGCATGATCCTGCGCATGATCCGGAGGCCGCTTCTCTCGACGAGCGCGAAGATGTCGCGGACGGGCTCGTCACCAAGGCCCAGGCGGCGGCGTTCTTCGGCCGCCAGCCGCTCGGGGGAGAGGTTGCCCGTGCAGAGCGGCGCTTCCTCGAGCCTGCGGCCGGTCGCCTCCTCGAGCCTGAGATAATCTTCGACATAGCGCTGAAAATGATCGAGCTCGGCGCGCGCGCGATCGTCAAGGGACGCGGCCCGGAAGAGGAGCGTAAAGGCGGGTTCCCGTTCGGAAAAGAAGAAGGACGGCTCGCGGTTGAGGGCCGTGGCGATCCGGGACAGGGTTTCAAGAGAGGGGGCCCGCTTTCCCGCCTCCAGGAGCGAAATGAACTCGGAGGACAGGCCGAGCGAGCGGGCGAAGGCGTCCTGCGTGAGGCCCGTTTGCTCGCGGGCCTGCTTGAGGTGAGCCGGATTGAAGGTTCCCATCGCTCCTTTTGCCCCGCCGAAAGCTTAGGAGGGCGGGATATAACCTAGAGTCAAGAAGATGTCAAGAAATCTTTTGAAGCCTTGCGTAGTGTATAGCCTCCCACCGCTTCCCGTTCGTGGAACCGATAGATCCGACCGTTTAGAACAAGACGGGGACATGTACCTGCGGTGCATATCCCCACATCTATTCCCCCAGGCCGGTCTTAGCAAGTCGTCGTTAATTTGAATGCATATTTTACGATGCTGAGCGATAAATTGCAGATATTGTTGTTCGCGAGAAGCGAGTAGGTCTTAGAAGAGCGATTTGACCGGCGAATAGAAGCCGGACGCGACCATTTTTTCCAAGTATCGGTTGGCCGTCCTGAGGTCGCAGAACCTCAATTCTACGGCTCGTCTAAGGATTCCGATCGTCCCTGTCAGCCTGATCCCGAGGGTGTGGGCCTCGCGACGCGCCGCCGCGTCGTCAGACGCCAGCCGGAACGAGCGGCACTTGGCCACGGCGATGCTCGAGGCTTCACCCGAGCCGAGCGAAATAGAGAGGGATGCAAAAAGCTCGCGTTCCTCCGGGGAATTCAGGTCTGTTTGCTTTAGCCAGCCAGCTCCGACGGCTTCGGGAATCTCCGCCAGGTCCCGATGCCCCGCCTGGATGCCGCGCAGGATCTCTGCGGCGACGAAGCCGGTGATGCATGCCGAGTCAGGATAGAGTTCGCGGATGAGCCCGAGCGCCCCGGGCAGGGCGAAATTGGAGAGGACGCAGCAGTCGAAGACGATCTCAGGCATTGGCCGCGTCGTCTGCGAGGTCCCGGCGGCCCTGCGTGTTGAGCTTTATGCCCTTTTCCTTCAAGTAAAGGCGAGCGCTGACGGGGTCAAGGCCGAGCACTTCTGCAAGCTTGCCCAGGCTGATCAAACCTTCCCGATATGCGCTGATGGCCGTTTCCCTGCGGAGGTCGAGCGGGTCCCTTTTTTTATAAGCAATGTCGAGCGCCTCACGCACCATACCGCCAAGAGTCTTCCCTTCGCGGCGGGCGTAGGCCTTGACCGCCGTATGCTGCTCCGCCGTGAGCATGATGTTCGTCCGTTTCATGGTAGCGCTCCAGATAAATATGTGTAATGATATGTGTATATATTAAGCTGGCGGCGTGCGGATGTCAAGAGGCAAGAACGGGCATGCGTACCCAATCTAGCTATTATGCTCTATTTCTTTATCAGGCCGTATATCAATCCTGACAGCAACGAGAAGACCAGAGATGTCACTGTCGCGGTCCAATATTCAATCCAGAAAAATGCAAGCCCTGGCTTCCAGCCCCACTTGTTCCCTTCCGCGGTATGTGTACTGACATAGTTAATAAAACGCGCCTTCCGAAAAGAGATAGTATATATGCAGAAGACAATTCCCCAAATAAACGACGCTATTATTCTCGCAAGCCATGTATCATTTCCTATTCCGATAAGTATGCCGCCTATCACGTTCAAACTTAGTCCTCCGATTCAGCGAATCTTTTAATTTTGGTGAGTTTCTCACCTTGGCTGAGGGACGGGTCACTCATTACACTGGCAATATCATCCATATAATTCCAGAGGCCCTTTTTTACTAAAGAGTAATTTGGCTGTCCGTCTTCAAATGCGCAAATCGCATAGGCTACTTCGCCATTGTAGACGTGGGATTGCACGTTTTCGTCACTTAGTTCCCAATAATCTTCTTTTATGCCC
Source organism: uncultured Eubacteriales bacterium (assembly GCA_964551995.1). GTDB lineage: Bacteria > Acidobacteriota > Aminicenantia > Aminicenantales > Saccharicenantaceae > DATKJS01. Next base: position 4,476 of record CAZKFD010000007.1, on the reverse strand, counting down.
GGCCAGGGTCCCTTGATCAAGACCTTGTAAACACGTTTTGCGGTTCCTTTATCTATCAAAGCCTTAAACTTATCAGCGCGGACTCGAACTTTCTCTTTCTCCCTATCGCCAGGCAAAAGGACCTTTACTAAATCTTTCGACTTCCTTTTCCAGAACATCAATATACTCCGGCACCCTAATCTTTGACGGTTTGTCGCCCTAAGCTCTACCACACGCGCTTAGAGTTGATAAAGAAAAAAATCGCTTACGATTGAAGGCGTTGAGTCTTCAGGACACGACGGGGACACGTACCTGAGGTGCATGTCCTCCTAGTCTTACGCTGAGCAATTCCCCGGGCGCCGAGCGTTCTTGTTCAATGGGAGGCAGAAGAAGATCTCAATTCTGCAACTATTTTATAGTTGCATTTCTGCCCCCTTTCGGGTATCATCATCGTGAGTCGCCAGGAAAAACTCCTTAAGAGGTTCATTAGACGCCCTAAAGATTTTTCATACGATGAACTCGCTACCTTATTGGCAGCCTTCGGATACAAGGCTGCAAGGACGGGAAAGACGGCGGGATCGCGAGTAGCTTTTATTAATGAAAACACAAAGCACATCATCCGCCTCCATAGACCTCATCCGAGAACTGTCATGAAAGTGTATCAAATGGCCGAAGTCGAGCGAGAACTAAGGGCAAAGGGTCTCATAACGTGAAAAATGTGTTTATTTACAAGGGATTTCTCGGATCCATCCATTACAGCCCCGAAGACGAATGCTTTCATGGAACGATCGAGGGCATCGAAGACCTGGTGAGTTTCGAAGGGCGGTCGGTGGCGGAACTCAAAAAGGGCTTCCGAGAGGCCGTCGAGGATTACCTAGAGGTCTGCCGAACGGCTGGGAAGACGCCTCAGAGGTCCTACAAGGGAAGCTTCAATATCCGAATCTCCCCTGACCTGCATAAGCGAGCGGTCCGAAAGTCGATCAGCGAGGGGATTTCCTTGAATCAGCTCGTCCGGCGCGCCCTGGAGAGGGAACTGGGCTAGGGCTTAACCAGCCCCCAAGGCGGGGACACGTACCCCAGGTACATGTCCCCTTGATCGGCGCCCATAATCGGCGGCGCTCGGGCTCACCTAGCCGCGCAGAAACTCCATCGGCAGGGCCTTCAGCCTGGCGATGTCCCGGATCCTGTCCTTGACATCAAACCCCGACGCGCAATTCACGCTGCACACCTCGCACTTCCCGCACGGATCATTGCTCACATCAGCGCCTTCGAGCGTGTAGCGGGCCTGGGCGACATCACGGTATCCGTAGGCGTACATGTAGCTGCGCATCAGGGTGGGGATGTCCAGCCTCGCCGGGCACTGAGGGACGCACTGGCGGCACTGCTGGCAGTACAGGCTCGAGGCCCGGTTCGCCGCCGCGAGTTTGATGTCTTCGAGCTCCTGGTCGGACATCCTGAGGTCCCTGATCATCGCCAGGTTCTTCCGCAGCTCCTCCATCGAGGACATCCCGGAGACGATGCTCGAGACGTGCGGGTTCTGGAGGACCCACTTCAGGGCCGCATCGCTGTTAAACGGCCGCGTCCGGTTCTTGTCCTGGGCGCCTCCTGCGGTCGTCTTGAAGGCGAGGACGCCCAATCCTGCCTTTGCTGCGTAGGCTAGGGCGTCGAACATCGCCTCCTTGTTCTCGGTCTTGTAGTTGTAGGCGCACATGGCGATTTCATAGACCTTGGCATCGGCGGCGGCCCGGACCGCTTCCTCGCAGGAGTCGTGGGTCGCGATCCCGGCGAAGCGGATCTTGCCCTGCTTCTTGAGCCGCGTCATGGCCTCCATGATCGGGTCGAAGATGATGAACTCTCTCTTGGCCGCGAAGGGCATGAGCAGGACGTCCACGTAGTCGAGGCCGAAACGCTTCAGGCTGTCCTCGGCCGTCATTATGTAGCTCTCGGGCTTCATGTCCGTGGGCATGGTGCCGGCCCGGGGGTCGAGGCCGTCGGGGGTCGCCGCCGTCCCGACGACGAAGGAGTCACGCGGCAGGTCCTTGAGGGCCTGGCCCACGAGCCGCTCGTTGTTTCCATGGCCGTAATAGGTGGCCGAGAAAAACAGCTTGATGCCCGAGTCATACCCCTGCCGGATGAAATCGGTGCTGGTGACGGAGGCCGTGCCCATGCTGATGAGCGGGGTCATGATGCCGGTTTTGCCCAGGGGACGGCTGGGGAGCGAGGGGACGGCCGCCGCAGCGGCGCCCGTTTGGGCGGCTGCGCCCGCGCTTGATCCAGGCGCTGCGCCCATTGCGACCCCCGCGCCAGTTGCGACGCCCGCGCCCGCGAGAGGTTTCAACGCGCCCGGGATGACGGCGGCGCCGCAGATCCCGGCCAGACCCGTTTTCAGGAATTCACGACGACGGTTTTTTGCCACGTTTGTCTCCTTTCTCCCGACCTTAAAGAAAAGTTAGCAGAGGCCGCCTGCAGAAGTCAATGATCCGGGGGTTTGACATCCGGCCGCGGCGCCGCTCCCCTGCCCTAGGAATTCGTCGCTTATGAGAAGGGCGCCCCGGATTCGCCCGGCTCGGGGTCAAAAAGCCTCACCGGCATCGATCGAGGAGGGCGTCGAGGTCCGTCTTTTCCTTGGGTGGCAGGCTCTGGTAATAGAGCTCTTTGTACTTCTCGAGATATTTCCGGGCGTTCGCTTTGTCCCCCTTGTCGAGATAGGCCTTCCCGAGGTTGAACAGGGCGAAGCGGTGGCCGGGCTCGATGTCGACGGCCTGGCTCCAGCAGGCGATCGCCGCGTCGGCGTCGCCGGACATCGCGTAGACCGCGCCCAGGCCATTGTAGGCGGCGGCGTTGCGGGGGTCGCTGGCGATGGCGAGCTTGAAATGCTCCATGGCCTGGCGCAAGGCGGGCACGTCCCGGGTCTTCCAGGCGAGGGTCGTCTCGGCCCGGCCGAGGTTGGCCAGGACGATCGAATACTTCGGGTCGAGCGAGAGGGCGCGCTTGAAGGACTCCACGGCCTGTTCGAGGTCGCCCTTGTTCAGGTGCGCGAGGCCGAGGTAGTTCCAGAGATCCGGGTCCCAGTCGATCATCGCCGAGGCCTTGGTCAGCGCGCCGACGGCCTCGTCGTTATGGCCGCTATCGGTCAGCACGATGCCGTATTCGACGACGAGGTTGTAATTGCGGGGGTTGGCCTCCGCGCCGGCCTTCAGCACGCCGGCGGCCTCGGCCGGCCGGTTTGTCTTGAGATAGAGGGTCACCAGGAAGAGGTACGGCTCATCGAAATCCGGCCGCTCCCGGATGAGGTCCCGGAGGAGCTGGATGCTCCGCTCCACGTCTCCTTTGTAGTAAAGGTCTTGCGCCTCCTCGAACCTGTGGTTGAAAGGCACGAGCGTTTTCAGGTCGTCCTCGGGTCCGAAGTTTGTCTTGGCCGGGGGCTGGAGCCCGCCCACGTAGCCGAGGCTCTGGAGCCTCTCCCGGGCCGCAGCGTCGAGGCTCGTCACCCGCGCCTCCGCGGCGGGCCCGCTCTCGGCCTTGGTCAGGGCGGCCATCTCGGCCCTCTCCCTGGAGACGTCCGGGCCGGCAAGGTTTTGGGTCTCGCCGAAATCCTTCTGCAGGTCGTAGATCTCAGCAATCGGCGAGTCGATGAATTTCTCCGAACCGCGAATAAACCCCCGGAGCGGCGACCACGACCGCCGGTAATAGGCATAGAGCGCCTCGAAGTAGATGGGGCGCGAGGCGAGCGCCGCGAGGTCCTTGCCCTGCATGGCCGGGAGGAGCGAGAGGCCCTGGAGATAGGCCGGGCGGGCGAGGCCCAGGAGGTCGCAGGCGGTCGGGAAGATGTCGATGTGGCAGACGCTCGCCTCGACGCGGCCTGGCTTGAGCCCGGGCGCGGCGATGATCAAGGGCACCCAGAGCGTCGAGTTGTAGGCGAAATAGCCGTGGGTCCCCTCGCCGTGCTCCCCGAGCGACTGGCCGTGGTCGCCGGTGAAAACGACGACCGTCCGGCTGGACAGCTGCGTGTCGTCGAGGAAATGGAAGAGCCGGCCGAGGCTGTCGTCGACGTAAGCGACCTCGCCGCTGTAGGGATCGTCCTTGAACCGCGTCGCGAAGGGCTCGGGCGGCTCGTAAGGCTGGTGCGGGTCGAAGCAGTGAATCCACACGAACCACGGCTCCGGCCGGTCCCTGAGCCAGTCGAGCGCGCTCGTGACGACCTCCGCAGCTTTCCTTTCGGCGAACTTGAAGTCGAGGGGCGAGCCGGACGTGTAGTTTTCATCGTAGACGTCGAAGCCGCGGTCGAGCCCGAACCGCTTGTCGAGCGGGAAGGCGCCGATGAAGGCGCCGGTGGCGTAGCCGTTCTCTTTCAGGCAGGTGGCGAGGTCCGGCAGGCCGTCGGGGACCTTGAAGATCCCGTTGTCGTGGACGCCGTGCCGGAGGGGCGTCGTCCCGAGCAGGATGTTGGTGTGCGAGGGGAGCGTGAGCGGCGTGTGGGCGAAGGCGCGGTCGAAG
>CAZKFD010000006.1:0-97035 GCA_964551995.1 uncultured Eubacteriales bacterium | reverse complement strand
CGGCCAGGAGCCCCGCGAGCTTGTTGACGACACCTTCCTGGGTCAGGCCCTCGATCTCGACCCTCCCGAGGAGCGGCAGGGTGATCGAGCCGTCCTCGGAAACGCGGACGGTCTGGCTGAGTTCATCGAGCTCGAAGACCTTGATCTCGAGGAGGTCGCCCGGCCCGATCCGATAGGCCTTGACAAAGGCATCGCGTGGGGTCTGGATTTCCGCCTCAGGTTTTTCCGGCTTAAGGTTTTGCGCCGAGGGCTGTCCCGCCTGGGATTGCCCCCACGTTAACGCGGCGACTGTAAGAATCGCTGCCATCATGCAGACAAATTTTTTCATCTCAGACCTTCTCATCCAAGGCTAACGCTTCTTCTAGAAATTATACGTTAAGTTCGTCCCTAGAAAATACCTTACTCCGGCCGCGGATGCAACGTTCGAATCGCGCACCCAGCGGCTGCCGATGATCCCGATGGCCGCTTCCCCCCAGACTCTGAAATAGAGCCCAACGGAATGGATCTGGTAGTTATCGAGGCGCTTGACATCCATATTGTTCTCGCCGCCGGGCGCCGCCACCGGATACCTGTACCTGCCGAATGAATAATCATAATCGAGGCGCAGGAACTTCAGCGGATAGACCGACGCCCCGACTCCCGGTATGCTTCCGACAAAATAGACGTTGTTGTACCAGATAGAAAAATACGTATCGCGTGTGTAGGATGCGCGCAGGACGAACGGCTTAGCCAGCCGGACCGAAACCTGGGAGTCGCCGACAAAGCCCTGGAAATTCTCGCCCTCCACGTACTTGAGGTCGAAGGTCTTGTAGCCCAGCCGGATCCGACCGCGGATCCGCCCCGTAGGGGAGAAATCCAGGCCTGCATAGTACGCCCAGCTGTGCGAGTCCTTGAGCGCCGCCGTGTCGGCGAAATCGAAAGTATAGGCCCCATATTCACCGTCTAGAAAAAGCTTTGTCCGGGACGTGATCTGGTAATACGCATAAACGTCTGTATATTTTTCCCGCCTGTCGAGCTCGTCGGGGATATTGAAGATCTCGTAGTCGAGGTTCTCATAGTTATATTTGTCCTCGCGGTAGTCGACCTCGATCGACGTCCGGTACGAGGTCTGGATGAGAAACGTGCCGCTCAGGCTATCCTGCTTGCACCGCGGTCGGATGTCGATTTCGTAGTTCCAGATCTGGCGGGCATCGGAATAGCGCCAATCAAGGGACATGAAGATGCGCCTGAGGTTGAGCGCGGCGCTCCCATTGAGATAATAATTCCACGTCCTCTGCTGATCGGTTTTAACATAATAAACATATTGGGGCGAGGCGGAGGCGGAAAGGATCAATTTTCGATAGATCGGAAGGTATATGATAACCTCCGGACCCGCCGTCGCCGTGAAATCCTTTGTGGGTGTTGGCGTATAGTAAATGTTCGAGTCGATGCCCGCGTTTGATATGACGATCGCCGGTTGAATTCTGAACGGCCCGACATGCCACGGCGTCCTGCGCCACAGAGCCTCGAGGTCCTTTCCTTTCCAGGTTTCGGCCCTGGACAAACTGATTGTGCCAAGAGCCATAATGGTTGTCGCGATTGCGACAAGGCACTCTCTCCTAATTGACACCGGCAGTCTTTCCTTAATGCGACATCACTCAGGCTATCCGCCTGTCTCCGACGCTAATTCCCTGGCGCTTATAAGTCGGCACGATGTCCATTAGGCAGCCGATTATGCCCTCGCGATTACAGCCATTGGAACACATGTCGATAAGACTCTCGACTTTTGGTAATATTTCACTTTCGGCACATACCTTTGGGTTTCTCGCTCGGAAAATCCTCGGATGCGTCGTCGGCTCAGAGCCTTCCTCGGCCCCTAAGAGCTCTTCGAACAATTTTTCTCCCGGTCTCAGCCCGCTGAAAACGATCGGAATATCCACATCGGGCTCATATCCGCTGAGACGGATCATTTCTCGCGCGATGTCCAGGATCTTGATAGGTTCCCCCATGTCGAGAATGTAGGCCTCGCCGCCCTCCCCCGTCGCAGCTGCCTGGAGGACGAGGAGCACGGCTTCCGAAGTCGCCATAAAATACCTCTTCATCTCGGGATGCGTCACGGTCACCGGTCCTCCCCGCTTGATCTGTTCTTCGAATACCGGAATAACACTACCTCGGCTGCCAAGGACATTGCCGAACCTCACCGAAATGAACTTCGTCCCGTTCTGACGATTAAGAACCCGGAGGATCTCTTCTCCGACACGTTTGGTCGATCCCATCACGCTTGTGGGATTGATCGCCTTGTCCGTGGAGATATAGATAAATTTCTCTGCGTTGTATTTCAAGGCCAACTCGCCCAGGATCTTCGTCCCCAAAACGTTCGTCTTGACCGCTTCTTCTGGATAATCCTCCATGACAGGCACATGCTTATAGGCGGCCGAGTGCAGAATGATCTCCGGCCTATACTTTGCAAAAACCGCATCCATCTTCACTCTGTCCCGGATGTCGCCGATCACCGGAACTATCCGCGTTTCAGGCTGGTGGAAGTGACGCATCAAATAAAAAATCTCCGTTTCGTCGACATCGAGAAGTACGGCCAAGCTCGTATTGAACGTCAGAGCCGTCCGGACGATCTCGCTCCCGATTGAGCCGCCCGCACCAGTAATCATGACGCGCTTGCCACTCAGAAAGTCGCAGATCGCCGCTAGATTAATCTGGACCTTCTCCCTTCCGAGAAGGTCTTCGACCTGAACTTCTTTGATATCGGAAAGGGTAATCTTGCCCTCCATTAAATCCAAGATGCCTGGGAGGATCTTGATCTTTGCCGACGCATCGGAATTCCGGATTATCTCCACCATTGCCCGGATATCCTTCGAATGGAATGACGGGATAGCGATAAGGACCTCTTGGACCCGGTTGCCATCCAGCAACATCGGGATATCATTCCTTGTCCCGAGCACTTTGATGCCATGGATACTCATCCCTCGTTTGGAGGGATCGTCATCCACGTATCCGACCGGGAAATATCTTGATTTCTTATTGATCAGCATGTCGCGGCCGATAGAACTCCCAGCATCACCAGCGCCGACGATCAGAACCCTTGTCTGTCCTTTCCTTATCCTCCCGGGCTTACTGAGATATTCAATTATGGCTCTTTTGGAGATACGGAGGACTCCCAGTGATCCCAACGAGAGGATGTATTCGACGAGCAAGGCAGAGCGGGGAAAAGCCACGATGCCCAAGCGGCCTTTTGATATGAAGACTCCAAATGCCATGATTACAGAAGAAAGGGTGATTGCGGCAAGAAGCTTAAGGAAATCCTTTAGTCCGAAGAAACGCCACGAGATTTCATACATGCCGTGAAGGGCAAGCATGGTCAAAGTAATGGCAAGAGCTGCGACGATGTAATATTCTAGGTGGTTAAGATATGCGGCCGGAATCTTACCGTCGAATCTGAGCCAGAAGGAGACATAAACGGAAAAGGCAATGAGCAAGGAATCCGCGATGAGAAAAAAGACACTCCGCTTGAACATGTTAATTCTTAATAGCTCCCTGATAAATCCGTCCGCCCTTTTTCTGATCATATCAACCCCGGAATAGCCGAAGCTAACCTAGTGACTTCGCTATCATCGTCTTCCTACTTTGATGATAACCCTCGTTACCCGTTCCAAATCGTTGTCGCATAAATTGTTGCCGCTCGGCAGGCAGAGGCCCTTGCCGAATATTTCTTCACCGACCTCGCCGCCCCTTCTTCTGCACGTCTTGAACACAGGCTGCATGTGCATCGGTTTCCAGACAGGTCGGCTTTCAATATTCTCGTTTTCGAGGGCCAGCCGGACGGCCTCACGGTCTGCTCCGAACAGCTTAGGTTCAATCAGGATAACTGTGAGCCAATGATTTGGCTGGCCATACTCTGCGTCGGGCATAAACCCGATCCCCGGAATCGCTTCTAACGCGCTCTTATAGAAAGCCTTGATCTGTTTCCGTCGGGCAATCTTGGCCTGAAGCCGTTCCAGCTGCCCCCTGCCAACAGCCGCCAGCAGATTGCTCATTCGATAGTTGTACCCGATATGAGAATGCTCATAATGGGGTGCCGGGTCGCGGGCTTGAGTCGAGAGGAATTTAGCGCGCTGGATATACTCTGGATTATTGGAAACCAACATCCCGCCGCCCGAAGTTGTAATAATTTTATTGCCGTTGAAAGAAAAGATCCCCATGGCTCCGAAATTCCCTGCGGCCGTTCCTCGATAATTAGCTCCCAACGCCTCAGCTGCATCCTCGATGACTGGGACATTATACTCGGAACATATAGCTAGCAACTGATCATAATCCGCACATTGGCCATAAAGATCGACAATAATGGCCGCCTTCGGGACCCTGCCTTTATTCTTGCTCTCCTCCAGTTCTTTGACAAGAGAATCAGGATTCATGTTCCAGGTCGCGACTTCGCTATCGATAAATACGGGAAAAGCTCCAAGGTACTTAATGGCATTAGCGCTAGCAACAAAAGTCAAATCAGAGCAAATGACCTCATCACCGCGACCAACACCAATTAAGATAAGAGCTAAGTGAAGAGCCGCCGTTCCACTGGACAATGCCGCCGCATGGCCTACCCCGGTAACACAACAGATGTCTTTTTCGAAGGCATCCACTTGAGGGCCGCGCGTTGTTATCCAATTAGAATCAAAGGACTGGAGAAGATACGATTTTTCTTCCCCATCCAGGTGGGGTGGAGAAAGGTATATACGGCGTAACATCATATAACTCTAATATCCGCCTGGGGTTATCCTCTGTAAAGAGGAAAATATTTCGCGTTAGGTTCCCATAAATTCCCAGAATTAATTTCGAATGCTCGTCTCATTTCCACGATACTTGTATAGAGTTTATCATCCCAAACTCGTTTACCTACATAAAACGGGACCTCCCCGTCAGGCGCAAAAGAGCGCTTGTAACGGAATATCCCATCAGTTCCACTATATCCCCCACCGAGAACAAAGCCTGATTTACCTAGTTCAAGCCCCCATCGGATTATGTTATGCTTCAAGAGATCATTTGGGCGTAATAAATATGCCTCAGCAAGCGTTCCACCTAAATATGAGTAAAGATGTCGACCTGATACTAAAATCAATTCAGCAGAGATAACACGGTCATGCTTAAGGGCATAAAAAAATGTATAATTATTTTTCAACTGACTAACAATAGATAGGAAAAATTCCTTAGTGAACCAATAAGCTTGCCCGGCACCTCGTCGTCTCATTGTCGAATAATACACATCAAGAAAATCATCGATACGCGCCCCATAATCATCACGTTCGATAACCACTCCCTCCTTTTGAGCCCTATTAACGTTTTTACGAACCTTATGTTCGTAGCGCGCCCATAATACCTCTATAGGGGCATCAAGAGTTCTGACTATATTCGTTGCAATCAGTTCAACGCTTCCTCTAAAGGGCAACAGTTGATCTTTAAAAAGCGATAACCGTGTAAAAAGAGATACCACTCTATTTTTTTTTGCCCAACTATCGAAGGATTCCCAGAACGTGTCAGGGTTTACATTTCCCCAACGATAAGGTCCCCCATATCCATAGGGACCGGTGAGATCATTGACATAACCAGCGCCAACTGCCCATTTTTCCATACTTAAAGGCCGAATGATCAATGGGAAAAGCACTCCGCCATCCTTGCTCATCCATACCGCACAAACCGCTCGTTCCTCTCGCTGACAAAATAAGTTAATATAATCTGGATGAGCGAAAATCTCATGATCTGGCCATTCTTCCCAAAGCGCATTCCAAGAATCACGTTGAGATAATATATCACCTGCTAGCACGTGGAAGTCGTAAGAGAGCATTTCTCAGTTGTATTTTTTTAATAAACTCTTTAGAGTTGAGACCAAAGAGTCTAGGCCGTCTCGCGTAACGTCTTGGTGTACTGGTAGGTTTAAAATTCTCTTTGAAATCCAATGCGCGCTCGGGAAGATATCCTCACGAACCTCTGGGATAAGAGTATGATAAAGGCTTATTACACCGTATCCTTCTTTGTTCATTGCAGCGTATATTTCATCACGCGGTGCTTTCTTTAATAATACAGGAAACGACTGAGGAACGACACCGGCAGGAATTTTAGAACGAAGGACTATTAAATACGATGAAAGACTTTTTAGCTTCTCAAGTAAATAGGACGTATTTCTAATTCGGATATGAGAAATATATGCAAGATCATAAATAATAAGATTTGCGCTCCTACTATCTAAATTAGTCCGAGCATATTTTCCCCGGCACCAGCGTGAACGATTATAAAGAACTACTCCACCCGAATCGAGGGGCAACATCTTATGAAGGGAGAAAAAAGAAGCCTCTCCTAGCCTTCCGCATGCTTTGCCTATCAAATCGGAATACAGCGCATGTGCTTCATCTTCAACAACAAATGCGCCCGCGGCTTTTGAAATCTCAGCAGCGCGTACGACGTTGGGATCAGGGAATCCGAAATAATGAATAAATAAAACCATGCGAGGCCGAAGATCTGCGAGCTTTCTTTCTAGGTCATCCAAATCTATATGGAGCTTCTTTGTCATATTATAGAAAGCATAAGGCGTGCCGATTTCTTTCACAGGATCAAAAACGCCAGAGCCTTCTTTTGCACTCCAGCCCACATAGCTCGGAAGGAGCACCCCTCCTGTTCGCGATACATCCATACGTAGCATAAGAGATTTGAATCCAGAACGAGCATTTGGATACAACTCTGCTGGCCGTATAAAAGCAGACTTGATCTGGGCCCCCTTTGAAATATGCTCCATATTTTACCTTGCCTGATCTCTTCTGCTAATTTTCTTAACCATATGAATGGATATCTCCAGAGAATCTAGCCCGTCATCTTTTAAGATCGGTTCATAAGTTGTTAAGAGTATCCAACGCCGATTTGCCAAGGGAGATTGAGCTATGGCCTCTGCCACGGCAAATGCCCCGGGCCCTCTAGGGCTGAGAACATTGGCCACATCTTCTCCAATCAGACCGATCTTCACTGGGTCATCTGAAAGGAACCCAGAAATACAGCTAAAGCCAAGCTTTTCTTCTTTTTGGAACGCACGATCGAGTTCGAATGAATCGAGCACCAAGCCCCCTTTCCCTTCATTCTGAAAAGCGGCGAGATCAAACCGCGCCACGTATCGTTTTGAAGAAGGTCGATAACCTTCCCTTAAATACCATTCTACTGAGTAATTGTTACTTTCAAAAACCTCTAGGCCCAAGGCTGCACAACCTCTTTCGGATCCCATACCTTCAAAGTGCAAGAGCAATTTCCTACCGATTCCTTTACCTCTAGCATATATACCTGTTGCGATATAGCTAAGGAAGAATTCCCTGTCGCATTCATCTGCAATATAGAAGCCGGATAGCGTTCCTGCTCTATCAGCAACAAAAATTGTTGGGGTCCCAATTGAGTTTCCAGCTTCTATTTGTTCTCTCAAGTAACTTGCTGATTCCGATTTTTGATAAATAGTGAATTTGAGATATAAGGGACTAAAGGCCTGCCGGAGTATCGAATAAATTCCTAAAGCATCATCAGCGCTCGCTCGTCGGATAATACCCGCAATACCGAAATTCTTGTAATGATTTCTATTCAACAGATCTTCTCCGAAGAAATTAGGCTGGGCTTTCCCCGTTCAGTATCAAGATCAAGCATAATAGAACTCGGATCAACCCTGAGCCCCTTATGCATTATTACCCTCCAGATTGTTAATAACAAAATTCGAATATCAAGGAGTAACGAGCAGCTTTCTACATAATCCACATCAATAGCTAGTCGCGTATCCCAAGAAAGCTCATTTCGTCCTAGGATCTGAGATAGGCCAGTAATACCTGGCCGGAATCGAAATCTAATTTTTTCTTTATATGTGAAAAAAGGCATATAGCGCTGCAATAAAGGTCGCGGTCCCACTAGACTCATTTCGCCACGCAGAACGTTAATTAACTCCGGCAATTCATCGAGCGATGTCATGCGCAAAAACTTCCCGAAAATGGTTAGCCTTTCGGTATCCGGCAATAAATTACCATTCAGATCATGCGTAACATTCATTGTGCGAAACTTATATAAAATGAACGGCTTCTCGCCCAACCCAGGTCGTTCCTGGCGAAATAAAATTGGCGAGCCAAGCTTAACCCAAACAAAAAATGCAATAAAACCCATCAGTGGAACAGCGAATGGCAGTGTACCTATCGTCAATATATAGTCTAATAATATTTTCCCGAAACGCCTGTACATAATGAGATCTAACAATTTGCCCGGGAAGCTTTTTCTAATAAAGTCCATATCTCTATAACGATATTTTTTCGATTATATTTCGCACTTGCCGCACAAAGCCCTCGCTCACCCATGATCGTTCTCTCATCGACGGACATTGCACGAAGGCTTCGAATTGCGCGAGCAAGCGCTTGGGCATCTCCTGGCGGGCAGACAATTCCCGCTCCCGTTTCTTGTATTATGTCTGCAGAATCTCCGGCTATTGCAGCGAGAATAGGCTTACCAACCCCCAGATAAGTTATGATCTTATGAGGGATTGTAATCCTGAAAAGCGGATCATCCTTAAGGTGAACAAACAGAACATCTGCTAGAGCATAGAGGCTGGGCATGGCCTTTTGAGGAAATCGTCCCAGAAATTTTACGTTTGTTATTCCTTGATCCTGGACAATATTCTTCAAACGATCTAAAGAAATCCCAGCGCCTACAAAAACAAATTGCGTATCAACCAAATCATCAAGGAGCTTTGCAGCGTCCAATGCAGTTTCTAGACTCTGTGCTTCGCCAATATTGCCAGCAAACATGATATTAAATCGGCTCGACATGCCCAGGCTCTCTGCCAACTCATTATTAGGAGTGATATTCTCTAGATTGCCGCCTTCGGTCCAATTGGGTATGAAAGTTATTTTTTGGGCCGGAACACCCTTATCTATTAGATTCTTTCTAAAGCCCGGAGATATAACGAGAATCGAGGAAGCCTTCGAATATACCCATTTAGCAAACCTCCCTGTTATAGATAAAAGATGGTGGTTTTTTATCATTCCTGTTGCCCTCAGAGTTTCAGGCCACATATCCTGGACTTGATAAACAAAACCGACCCGCCAAAGGCGGCTGAGAACCCAAGCAGAGAGCCCAATTGTCAGCGGAGGATGATATACAAAGATGGCATCGGGGCGTGGAGCCAGCCAGAGTCCTAGGAGCGACGCCGAAAGAGCAAACGATAAGTAGTTAAATAAGCGTTTCACGCCTGATTGACTATGGTTTGGATAAAGAGGCACTCTGATAACACGTATGCCTTCCAAAGTTTCATGTTGCCAGAAGCGAATCCGATAATCGGCATAAACCCGACCCAAAGGGTAGTTTGGAAAGCCCGTGAGGACTGTTACATCATTCCCTTTTGATGATAGTTCTTGAGCAAGCTCTTGAATCAGAAGGGCCGGTTCAGGCGGATACCATTGAGTTAGAATGAGAATCTTCATTCTAGGCGACTGAGAACTGACCTGGGGCGAAATCCTTCTATTAATTACGTAGTCCACAAATTCGGTATGCTAACGCATCATTAAGTCGCACTCCCGACTATTTTTTATCTGCTACTTATCAAGTTTATAAACTTCACGCATCCATTGAGCTGTCAGCTCCATCCCTTCTCTTAAATCAAAGTTATTACGATGATTCAAGTCTCGGACAGATTTTGATATATCCACTTTTTTGACTCTTGTGGTGAGGAATTCTGAATCATGATACTTAACCAAACGGGGATCGGCATGAGTGATTCTCAGGACAATATCAGACAATTCTTCAATTGTATGCACTTGACCACCCCCAATGTTATAAACATTTCCTTCACGAAAATTATCTACTATATTAGCTAATGTATTCACGGTATCAGCTAAAAAGGTTGAGGTTCTCAGATGGCCTCTAAATACTGTCCAGGGAAAGCCGTGAAGGGCGCAATAAAGAAAACGGCAATTCACGGAACGGTAAGGGCTGTAGTACTCCCCGGGTCCATACGTATTGAATAACCGAACGATTACACTTCTTGTTCCATGCAGTCTTGCAGAGTTATTAATCTGCATCTCATTTACCCATTTGGTCATAGCATAATCATTCAGCTGCTTAATTTCGTATTCATCCATTACGGTTTCCAGCATCAACTCAGGCCAGTCGCCATAGACTTCTGACGAAGAAAAATGAATTAACTTGAAATTATATTTTTCTTGTAAACGAATAATGTTCTTGGTCCCAATAACGTTTGTTTGCCATAACTGCTCATAGAAATCCTCTCCGTTCCATCGGCCAAACTCCGCTGCGCAATTGTAAACATAATCAAACGGCCCCATCTTCTGGATGATTCTTTCAATCTGCCTATAATCACGAATATCACACCGGGCATATAACGGTTCCCTTACATCAGTACTGATCGAGAAGCCGAATTCATCTGGCTGATGAGTAAGATCGCAGGAGACCACATGCTGTTCGCGAGACCTTAACTCCTTCACTAGTCCGGTACCTACTGTCCCAAGACCGCCTGTTATTAGGATTCTCACATTTACCCTCCCTCAATAAGGACACTTATCGGATATTTTCCTATCGAATTTTAGCCGAATCCTTTATATTCGATTCATTATATTAATCTGTTATGCGCGAACTCTTAGCTCTATTTTATTTATGTCCAAGAGAGTTTATTAATAATGCTAGTTCTTCATTATAAGATATTGGTCTGCCGTGCGATATAAATCTAGAGGACTTAATCAGTTTTCTATGAGCCTTAGAAATCCGCTAGGAATATAAAATTTGGCTAATTCTTATGCCATTAGATATTTATCCGTCCGCGAGAATAAATCCCTATAGGATTGCAATGTTAATTCTTCTTGCTCCGTGATAATACGTTCGGCATATTGTCTCGAACAGACAGACCATTTATTATATTCAGTCGCATCCATCGTTATACACCGTTGCAAGATCTCGCGAAATCGCCCGATATCGGATAATGGTAAATCCCAACCGACTTTCTTGCCTTCTAGGTCTCTCCACTTTGTTTGATCACTCATTACTACGGGGCATCCCGATGAAAGCGCCTCAAATATGGCATGGCCAAAATTCTCACCCCGAGTTGGCAATAAGAAAATATGATAATTGGAGAGGATAGCAGGGACGTTATTGGGATTTACCGAGCCACAATACTTCGCGCCAACATTGCTAGGCAGATCGTCCATAAGAAGCTTACACTCTTTCCAATATTTTTTATCTTCTAATGGGCCGTATATGTCAAATGTGACTTGCCCTTTTACCTCGCGAAGTGCTTTTAAAGCAAAATCAAGGTTTTTCATGCGCGAGATCCGAGATAGAAAAATAATCCGGAGATCCCCGGTGTACTTCTCTCGGAATTGGCTAGTATGCTGAGGTCCTGGTATAATAGTCATCAAAGTATTTATGGTTTTTATAATCGGTCTACCATATTTGATTTCACGATTAATATCACCAGCCTCATATTCGCTTGAAGCATGCCAGATTACTTTCCTATAAGCCTTCATTAAATCTGTTATCCAGATATAGGTCCGTTTCTTATTACTTTTTAGCATCATAGCGCTTTGCGAAAATTCTCCTCGTGGGGCTATGATGATCGGCCGGGAAGGTATAATTCGCATTAGTTCAAGCCATATAATCTTAATGTTCAGGCCAGTGAAGTAACTGTTTAGATAGAGTACATCATATTTAAAAGAAGAAAGAAGCTTTTTCAAATTCCACCAAGAGCTTTCTGATCTCGAGAGGTAAAGGACATTTGCTTTTCCTATCGGGTACCAAGAATGGGACTTGATGCCCTGGTATGGTCTCCGGTCCCCTAGATCCCGATCTAGAGTAATAATATTAAATTGAAACTCATCTCCTAGTTTATCCACTAGATTTGCAAGACTGCGAATGGGCCCTCCACCTTTATAACCAGGCGAATAGCATCCCGTTGTTATTAGAACCGTTCTTATGCCTGCTTCATTTAAAGGCATTGAGAACACGAATCGCCAACTTTCTTGATTCAAGGCCCCAATGATGCTTTGGAAACGGTTCTGGGTCCAACCATTCCATAATCGGGAAAAGGAATCCCGACTTCTTATGATTAAAAAGCTGTTTAGGCAATTCCGGAGCAACTTGCTGAACCAATGAGATTTTACCCTGGCTCCTAGCAGGCTCAAAGTTCATTTCAGCTAATTGCTCGTGTAGCCACAAATCCACAAATGGGACACGCAATTCGATAGAATGAGCCATAGAAGCCCAATCGGAGTCACGCAGAAGCTGGTTGCGCATGTATTGCATGGATTCCATTGTATGTATCCTGTACCATATATCATTAGTTTCATCTGATTGTTCAATGGTCGCTAAATTAAAGGGTTTGGATGCATCACGAACCGGACTATATAAATCTAAACCAATTCCCGCAATATCAGAACCTATAAGTTGAGGCAGCTCATCGGGTAAATAAAGTGCCCGTTGTAAATAATACGCGCCGGGAAGAGTTCTGCCATAGCACAATAGCCCAGGCAATTTAGGTTGCGAAGGATAAAGCCATTGTGCAAACTTCCGCCAAATAGGATCAAGGCGATATATTAATCGCCGGCTAGCCAGGCGCGTCCACAACGGCACGCGATGAAATGAAGGATAACTACCAAATAATTCATCTCCCCCGAGGCCGGAAAGAACCACTTTGAGTCCAGCTTGGTGCGCTATTTGACTAATCACGTACACGTTGAAACCATCAATCGACGGCTGGTCCATTGCGTTTATGGCCTGTTCAAATAAATCAGGAAAGTCGCTTCGGTCAACTGTTTTCTCAATGTGGCGGGTTCCCAAGCAACGCGCGGTTTCCACTGCCAACGGGGCTTCATCCCAAGAAGTATTTATAAAGCTTCTGAACCTCAGGGTAAAAGTCACTGGCGGTTCTGGAAGGAATCGGCATGCCAATGCAGTGAGGAGACTCGAATCTAATCCGGCGGACAAGAAAACGGCTACAGGCACGTCGGATACAAGATGAGCCCTAACCGTATCTTCGAGGGCGGAACTAACGTCGGGCAGTAGAGGGATAGAAGCTCTATATGTTTCATAGTATGGCTCGGGACTGCTAATGCGTCCATTGCAGACTGATAAATAATGACCAGCAGGCAGTGTTCGGATTGCCCGACGAAATGTATACGGTTCTGGCACTGAACCCCAAAGCAAGAACCCAGAGACGCCTACTGGATCCCTTTCGAGCGATATCACTCGGCTCGCTTCTAACGCTTTAACCTGCGAGGCAAAACGTAACACGCCATCTTGAACACCGTAATACAGTGGTTTAATACCAAAGGGATCGCGAGCCAATAATAAATAGCGCTCCTGGTCATCCCATATAGCTAACGCATACATTCCTCGCAAGCGCGATAACATTTCTCTACCCTTTTGAATGAAAAGGGCCAGGATTACTTCGGTATCGCTTTGGGAATTAAACGAAAAACCATTATGCTCAAGTTCGGTTCGTAGTTCGCGATAATTATATATCTCTCCGTTAAAAATAATTGCGTATCGGCCATCTTTACTGAGCATCGGCTGGATGCCTTTGGGGGATAAATCTATAATTGCCAAACGACGATGTCCAAATCCCACTAATCCCGAAGGCGAAATCCACTCGTTGGCAAAATCAGGTCCGCGCTTTGCCATATAATCCCGAGTCCGAATGAGTTCATCACGATCTATAGGGCTAGCGTCGTTGTTCAAACGCAAAATCCCATTTATTCCGCACATATAATTCGCCCGGTTCTCTCTAGGTATCCGCGGTGAAATGTTTTTTATATATTTCTTGATAAATAGAAAAATACTCTGTGGCTATTCGATGCGGGCGAAATCGTTTCACATTTTCTAAACCGCGACGTACAAGTTCTTCACGGTATTGTTTATCTTCAATGATCCTCAAGACGCCCTCGCGAATGCTCATCGTATCAAAGGGATCGACTAAACAGGCACCATCGCCCGCGGCTTCAGGCATCGCCATGATATTACTTGTAATCACCGGCCTTCCTGTCGCCTGAGCTTCGATAATCGGCAGCCCAAATCCTTCATATGTCGATGCAAATACGAGCATATCGCTCACCCGATACTCTTCGACCACTTGGGCGTCTGTAATATTAGCTATAAACGAATACTCTATATAATATTTTCGAAGAACTTCCTGCTGATGGACATTCGGCATTCCTATTATCCGAAGGTGACAAGGTATGTCATAGAGAGCTTCGGCCACTCGGCAGAGGTTCTTATTGTAGCCTGTTCCAATTTGAATGATAAGTGGCTTAGCGGTGTTGAAATCTTTATTAGAAGACTGGTAATCTTCGGAAACACAATCGTATATAACCCTAATTTTCCTGGGATCGATTTTAATATGGCGCAAGAGTTCATTTTTTGTAGATTCTGAGATCACTGTCACCAAAGAAACCCGCTTGATAGGCAACCAATACCAAAAGAAAAGGAAAAATGCTCTTCGTATCCCTCTTAATCTATGTATAGAAATAAGGTCGTGGACCGTTAACAATGTCCTTCTCTTTTTCAAGAAGAAAGCCAAGTAATGAACGTCCCCGGTTATATGATTGACATCTCCCTGCCTAAAAGCCGCCTCGAAAACATTATACCCACGCCTCCAGAATCCTCTGCTGGGAAAGCGCGATACGGCTATCTTTGTATATATGTAATCTGGGAGCGCCCGACGCATATCAGAGAAAATACGTTCAATACTAAAATTAGCCAATTGTTGTCGGCGCTGATAGTAAGTTACTCGCATATTGTTTTCATTAAGCTTATTGGCAAGGAATCCAATCTATAATAATGGGCATAATTGGAAATTCATATCTTATTATTGCGCATCACACCCCGTATCCAAATAAACCCTAGCCTATACTTTGAAGCGTTTCCGATTGCATCGGCAATACTGATTAATAGAATTCCGAGGCATAATAGATTCTAGAATGATGAGATTCCATGCGATCAAAAGAACGCTATCTAGCTATGGCGAGAGCCATTTAAGTGTGCTGGACTAAACTTCCAAATAAATTATGCTGATTCGACATGAATATTTTATCTTGTGCAATATTGCTGAATAAGGAAAGACCACAATCACTCAAGATGGTCGCCCACCGATGCTATATACGACGCTCATTGAAATACTCCAAAATCATTTCTTCTTAAACGGGGAAAAGATTAAAAAAACGGAAACCGCATAGGATCTTATTGTCCTAGGGGAGATACCCCCTTTCGAAGGGAATAATTACGAAACATGCTTTTCCTACGCAACATGATCCAAGTATTCACAATAAATAGTCCAATAATGATTACAAAACCCTGCCGCATCATGCTAGGAACTATTGTCCCATAAAATCCCTCATATGATACACTTGATAGGAGCATCGCGTACAATGCGGCATGGCCTGCAGTAATGGACTGATTCTCCACAAGTGCGCTATACATTATCCGCAATAGCAGTCCAAGCAAAGCCATCCCTAATAGCACACCCACAGGGCCATAATTACGCAACAAGTCGCCCATCGGAGTTATTGCGAATGAATTATTGCCATATCCAAAGTATAAAGCTCCGATCGCGCGCGCATCCGAAACTAAGGGCTTATTGTGCCAAATGAAGCGTGGGATAAATGCTGTCCAAGTATAGGTCCATATATTATTATCTAATCCATATTGTTCTTCTAGGGGGCGGAGACGCGAATAATTGCTGACAATCACAGCAAAAGAACTTAGATCTTCAACTCTTTCCTGAACCGATTGAATTGCCTGGCCAACACCAATGCTATTATCGTGCTGCGTAATACTCTGGATCGTATTCCCGATCAGGCCAATATAGTCCCACAAACCTATAGTTGCTTGCTCACTTTTGCGTTGACGGAAGCCAATACCGTAAATCGTCCCGACTATTATAGCCACTACGAGTATTGAGGTTATGAACATGCCCTGTTTCAATTTCGGCCGGCGACCCGCGAGTAGGTAAGCTAGTATAACTATTATTATGTAATTGAAGAAGCCGCCTTTCCCGCCTCCCATCAAAGCCGAGAATAACATCGAACTTATTAGCAGCAATATTAAAAGAAGATGGCGAGGAGCAAATTTGAATTTCCGAAAGACCGCAAACCAAATTAAAAATACTCCCAAATAATATAACAGAAAGAACGAATAGAAAAATGTTCCAAGCGTAGAAACTTCATAGGCATTATATTGGTATCCATATGAGCCTTGTAAATATGCGACTAACCCCATGCCCTGTCCAATAATAATTAGGAAAACGCCAGGTGCCAAAAGCAGATTGGGACCGAAGTCCCAGCGTGGCAAGTGTTCTTTGATAATCAATCCTACCTGCCTCCCTATAGGAAGAGCGAAACCGATGGAAAGCCCTACAAATCCGATTGCCACAAGAATCAGCGCTAAGGGAAGGTAATACTTTGGGTCATACACGATATTTAGTACCCAAGGCTGGTAATTGCCATTTAAGAGATAGCCAGATCCAAAAACAAAAACAGGGATAAAAAAAGACCAAGTCGCATAAACAAGCGGATTATAAAGCCGAAATCTTCTTCGTTTGATCAAGACCACAGCTGGGACAAGAGTTATAACTAACACCAATATGATCCAAGGTATTAGATAACTGCGCTCAACCGGAATTGAGGAAACCAACGAGCGTTTCAGGGTTATCGCAACAAAAAGTGCACATGAAAGTAATACTACAGCAATTATTAATGAGCCCCTTTTCCGGGACACAGCTCTAATCGTATTAGTCCTCTTCTTTTTCTCAGGGCGAACTATCATAATGGCTCGATACGCGTCATCAGTGGCGCGATGCTCTTAATACTTACTATAACGAGTATTTTCCGGGCATGTTTAGGTAACATATAAATATAATACCAATCCGTGTATTAAAGCCAATCCTATATGTATATTCATTCTCCTTGGTGTTGCTTAGAAAATTAGCAATAATGCAGGCTAAATTAAAAACGATTTAAGGGATTCTTAAGGTACATTGAATTTTCGTACAACAAATATAGTAGCGGCATAGTCTACTACTTTTAAGTAGCATGCAAGCTCTAAAGTTCAATTTATTAAATGAATGATTTTCTTCAATATCGATTTTTTATTTAATAGGCCTTTGCAACGATTATTGCATCATTCGATTTTTATTCGATGCACGGTCTCCGCCGACCCGATAGGAGGGTCTGGCCAGTCTGGCCACGAGTTCAACCTCATGAATCTTAAAGATAGTCGGAATAAACTGATCCCGAACGCTGCTAAACCTCTTAAATGAGAAGGGCCTGATTCCCAGAAAAAAATGGCTTGCCCAATTAGATTTTGTTGGCTTAGCCGATCTCGGAATAATATCTTGATAAGCTTTCTCATACTGAGCGTTCTCAACGGGCTTGGGATCGTATTTGGTTGACACCAAACATATGCTGCAGGTTCAATAATAAGTTTCCATCCCGCGCGACGCAGCCGTACGGTATACTCGGCATCTCCAAATTGGTGTGGGAAGAGCTTTTCATTCATCAAGCCAACTTGTTTAATTGCTTCCACAGGATATAAAACACAATTCCCAGCGATCATCTCAACTTCCCAAGGCGTCTTGGGAACAGTGTTGGCCCATAAACACGTTGGATGCCTCCAACCTCCATACCATGTATCCCAACGTGCGCCAACTTGAAAGACGCGTTGCGGTTGATCCCATAATAATAGTAACGGACCGACAATAGATCTTGGGTGGCTATTTGCGCATTCTACTAAACGTTGTAAGAATTGGTTATCGAAGATAGAATCATCATTAATAGCCAGAATATAATCAGACTTCTTGGAAAGCGCTACGCTAATGCCGCGGTTGGTCCCCCCTGTATAAAAGAGGGCGCCATTGCCGTGCACAACTTCCACTTTGGGGAAATGTTCGCGAATAGCTTCTGACGTGCCATCTGTTGATCCATCATCAACGACAATAATGTGGATTTCAAGACCCGCACTGTCGATTACAGAGAGGCTTCTTAAGCATTGTAGAGTTATGGATTTCCGATTATGCACGGGCGTTACAATTTCAATATGTGCCCGACCGGAATTCATTTTGGCCCTAAACTAACTGGCAAAATAAGGCATTCTATAAAGATAATTGTCGAATTCGTTGCTGGCTACGGTTACATATGTGGCCATTCTGCCACATGATATTAAATCGCATATCGACCAATCGATTACCATAAATAGTCAGCAACATACCGTCGCCTAAGTAGCAAGTTGACCCAGCCCGCACTCCAAGATGAGGCCATCAGCAAGTTGCGGCGCAATACGTACGCACATATCGTTGATCCAGTTGAGATAAAAACGGTTATAAGGACGGTGTTCTTGGCCGACATCATAGAACAAAAAACGCCTTGCAGTGAGATTTGTGCGAGAAATTAGATGGAGTAGGGTTGAATGGGAATAGTAAGCAACATGATCCGGATGAACAGGCTCAGCAAGGCCGCCTCTGCCGCGCAACGCATATATGCTCATACGCATACCGCAGTAAGCATTAATGGTAGTGATTACCAAAGTGCTATGGGGTCCCATAAAGCGTTGTATTCCACTTAGAAAGAGGCCTGGGTTTGATAAATGCTCAATTATCTCGGCTGCCAATACAATGTCGAATTCTTTCTTTATATTCACAGTCTCTAAACGCTCTAAGTCAACATGATATAGATTCTTAAGACCGAGCTGTGTCAGCAGATCTAATCCGTTCCGATCATAATCAAAACCCCATAGTTCATGCGCGATCTCTTGTAGCTCTATATGTAGCAAGGTGCCCAATTTTAACCGCATTTTTGTATATGGCCAATCAGTGCAACCGAGGTGAAGCACTGTCTTCTCTCGACACAATTCCTTCAGGTATTCTATCCGTTGGACAATCTGTGGCCGGGGCTTCTTATTCATCATCTGATGCGCACACTAACAACAAACGCATATAAAATTTCCCTCTTTTCAGGCATCTCAATAATCTATTTGGGCTGGCCAACTGTAAATTGAGTCATAAGCCGAGCAAAGATGCATCGCAATTGGGCCCTCTCGTCGTAGCCAACAAAGTCAACTATACATAAAACGCTTAGATATACTAAACCGCTTGATGCCACGCTAACCAGGAGTACAGTCCATCCGATTAACGGGCTTCTACTTTGTATTATGTATTGCACGGCCGCAGTCAGCCCTCCAGCCAGAACCAAAGAAAATGCCATTTTTCTCCATAGCTTCCATAAGGAATGTCCAAATACGCGATGCTCGACGAATAATGCATAAGCCGGCACGCTAAGCACCGCTACCAACCTCCCCCAGGCAGGAGCGAGAATTCCAAAGAAAGGAGTTAGCCATACCGTAATAAAGGCCGCTGTTATCAACCAAAACAAAGCCAGGAATGCATTCCATTTAGGGAATCCTAGACCGTCGGCCAATTGCCAAGGCACTATCCCCATCGCCACTAATCCCATTGCATTAGCATGCACTTTTAAGACTCCGGCAGTCTTGGATGCGAAATTTGCTCCCATCCATTCGGATAAGAGCCGCTGACCACTAATCACTAACGTAACTACAGCGAATACAACGAGAATACTTACGTACTTGCAGGCACGGGTATAGGTTCGCTCCAGACGGGCCTTATCGCCTAAGGCGTTTGCTTCGCTCACTATTGGAAAGATTACAAGCGTTATACTGGCAATAAAGGAATGTATATAAGTAGCGATAGTCATAGGGACAACATAGTAACTTACCGTTTCAGCCCCTAGCCTACGTGTTAGCCAACCTCTCTCAAAAAGGACTAGAAGATTACCGAATACTTGATAGGCCGTCACCGCAACACTGAACCTCAGCAATTCAAATAACAATGGCCGTCGGAAATGCCGAGTTAGATGCACGCCTGGCAAAAGACGGCGGCTTATAAGTATGAAAGCTAGACTAGCCAAGCATGCTACTAGGGCTACCCAAGCAACCATGGCCGATACACTAAGCCTTAGCCATACCATTACAGCATTTCCCATAAGTATCGCGACCCCGCTGAGTGCTATAACAACGGCATACAGATCAAAGCGTTGCAGGGCTTGTGGGATCGCTCCGAAAACTTGACTTAAAAAAGTAAATACGAGCACAACTGCTGCCCACGAGATAGCAAGTTTGGCCTCTGGTTGGAGTGCTGGTGCAATATTCAGTACCTTTTTGATTAGCCAATTAGATAATAACAGCATGCAGCCTGCTGTGATGATACCTATCAACAAGTAAAGCCAGAGAGTCGACGATAGTACTTCTCCAATCTGGTCGGTTTCCGTTTTTGCTTGGAATGTTGATACATACCGAGTAAGAGCACGCCCCACGTTAAAATTAAGCGAAGTGAGATAGCCGATTACTCCCATCACCAATACATACAAGCCATAGGATGCCGGGCCAAGTCCATGCACGATAAAAGGTGTCAACGCGAATGTAAAGCCTAGAGGGATTAACCACCCCAATAAACCAAACATTGCATTTCGAGAAGCGCTGAGTCTTTTCAAGTTATTGCCTTCGACGATAAGCTTCGTAATGATGCATTGTGATTTGCGCTGCAATTCTCTCATCGAAATGCTCATTTACGTAAGCTTGACCTGATTGGGCAAGCCGCTCCCGAAGCACATTATCGCTCATTAATAATCTTATTGCCGCAGCTAGAGCAACGCTGTCACCGGCTGGCACAAGCAGACCAGTTTCATGGTCTTTAACAGCTTCAGGTATTGCATTAATTCGTGAAGCTATACACGGCTTGCCCAGTGCCATAGCCTCCAGCAGCGCCCCAGGCAACCCTTCACTGAAGCTGGGAAGCACAAAGAGATCAGCTAAAGATACAAGCGCTAGGACCTCGAAGCGATCCGGGCCAATATTAGCGGGCCTAATGATTTTGAAATAATCATGCATACTATCTCGGTCGATAAGCCGTTCAACATCTTTTCTTAGTGCTCCCTCGCCAATCCAGACAAAAAACGGGCAATCTGGGAATACTCTTAGCTCCTTCACGGCCTCCAATAGCACAAGACTGCCCTTCCTTAGGATTAATTGGCCTAGGGAAAAAATAAGAAACCGGTGCGATGGCAGCCCATACCTTCTACATAAATAATGCCGATCTAAATGCGCGTTCAATACTCGCTTAATCTCGTTGATATCAACTCCAGTATAGGCAATAGGAACGGAGGAAAGATAATCGGAAGGCAAGTAGCGTCTCAAGCTTTCTAGCATGTCTCTATTAGAAGCCAGGAGGCTAAAATGTGGGAAAAGCGATAAAATTCTAAATTTGAACTGCCACTCGGATCGCCGCAAAAAAGACGCTCTAGGCATAGCGATATGCAGGGTCACATTCACATTCGTACGCATAGAAAGATAAGAAAGCAGCAGGAAAGAAGACCAAGGAGCGATGTCTAAGTGCAGGATAATGCGTTTCAGTGGCTTCCGGCTTAAATATTTGAAAATCACAAATGAACAATAAGCGTTTTTGATTCGTCGTCGTATCTTCGCCCATAAAAACCGGGCTTGGGAAGTATCTAGATGTGCTGGGAAAAATTCACAATCGATTCCGATGCGTTCCATATAGCCTATAAGCTTTCTATCTGATGAAAGGGGCATAGCCGCGAGTATTTCATATCTTAGTTTGGCGAGTTTCATAATGCCTGCAAAATAGATTTGTGCACCCCCCCACTCTAGATATGGCCATAGGTATATCACCTGCCCTTTTTTGCTAAACAAGACATGCTGTGGTTCGTTGGCTGTCATAGATCGAAATTTATCTCTTTTTTTCTTCCGTCAAACCCATGGTCTTCGCCAATGCTATTTAAGCTTTATTAAGAATTATAGCCGTCCGGTTTCAAAGTTATTGAGAACATCTGCAAATTAATAACCTATATCAGCAACATGCAAATTGCGGACGATTCCAGTAGGTTAATCCTCCGGTTTTCTAAGGCTTTTTGGCTTAAAACAGTCCAATAACACGCATACACCACCTTAATTTTATCGCCGCTTTCCTATTACGATCTTGACGTTTATTCTGACCGGATAATCATATACCGAGGCGTTCCCTCTAATAATAATACCCTATTCCTCCTCCTATCCCTTAAACCCTGCCATCAAGACAATATCGCCAATATGCAAGCAGATCATGTAGACCTTGGTGGAGTGGAATCTTTGCAGACCAGCCGATTTCTCCATATATTCTTTGGTTGGTGCCTACCTGGATTGCCGTGTCGATCTTCCTAAATCTTGCGGGGTCAATATCGATCGAGATAGGCTTGCTCACCATGGCCTCCTTGACCAGGAGATCCAGGACCTCCTGGAGCGCGACTGCCTTCCCCGAACATATGTTGTAGGGCTCTCCCCGGCGGCCCTTTTTGAGGAGGAGGATGTATGCCTTGGCGACGTCGCGGACGTCGCAGAAATCTCGCCGGACTTTGAGGTTTCCGACCTTGAGGATTGGCGGGCTGTCGCCTCTCTCGATTCGTGCAATCTGGCGCGCCCAGTCCGAGCAGACGAAATCAGGCGACTGGCTCGGGCCCGTATGTGGGAATGGCCGTGCGATGACGATATCGAGATTCTCGACTTTTCCGTAAAAGCCGCACAACATTTCTCCGACGATCTTGGAATATGCGTAAGGGCTCGTGATTTCGAAAGGCGCTTCCTCCGTTAGGGGCTTGCCCGGATGACCGCCATATCCATAGACATCCGAAGAGCTTATGAAAAGCACCCTGGCCGCGGGCGCGTTCTGCCTGACGGCTTCAAGAAGATTATGGGTGCCGAGGACGTTCGTTTCGATCGTCTCTCTCCTAATCTGCCAGGAAAAGCGTACGCTGGAGATGCCCGCGAGGTGGAAGACCCAATCGGGCCTGATTTCGCCGACCAGCTTTACAACGTCTTTTTCCGAGCGCACGTCCAGGAAATACGTCCGCTTATCGGAAGCCTCGGGCGTTTCGGGATAAGACGTCCCGTAAACCTCGAATTCAGCAGCCTTATCCTCCTCCAACGCGCGAACTAGATACCTGCCGGCAAAGCCCGTCGCACCGGTGACCAAAACCCGCTTCTTCTTGCTCATCTCTCCACGATCTTCATGGCTGCCGAACTTCCGGCAGCCACTCGAAGCCTTTCTCGAGGGCGATCTTCCTCCCCTCGCCCGGCGACTTGACGCCCATCTGCTCGAGGTCGGCATCGACCATGATCTTGACGAGCTCGCCGAATCCGACCTTCGGGGACCACCGGAGCTTCGCCCGGGCCTTGGCCGGGTCGGCCCGGAG
Source organism: uncultured Eubacteriales bacterium (assembly GCA_964551995.1). GTDB lineage: Bacteria > Acidobacteriota > Aminicenantia > Aminicenantales > Saccharicenantaceae > DATKJS01. Next base: position 73,732 of record CAZKFD010000006.1, on the reverse strand, counting down.
CTCCGGGACCTCCGTCGGACGGAAGAACCTCGGGTCGATCTCGATGTATTTACGCCGGTCGAGGCCGACGTAATCGAAGGCCTGCGTGACGAACTCGTCGACCGAGTGGGTCTCCCCCGTCCCGATGACGTAGTCGTCGGGGGTCTTCTGCTGGAGCATCAGCCACATGGCCTCGACGTACTCGGGGGCGTAGCCCCAGTCCCGCTTGGCGTCGAGGTTTCCGACGTAGAGCTTTTTCGCTTTATTCGCCAGGATCAGCGCGATCGTCTGGGTGATCTTGCGGGTGACGAAGTTCTCGCCGCGCCGCGGGGACTCGTGGTTGAAGAGGATCCCGTTCGAGGCAAAGAGGTCGTAGCCCTCGCGGTAGTTCCGGACCATCCAGTAGGCGTAGACCTTGGCCACGGCGTAGGGGCTCCGGGGCTGGAACGGCGTCGTCTCGCTCTGGGGGGCTGGGGCGTCGCCGAACATCTCGCTGCTCGAAGCCTGGTAGAACCGGGCCTTGTTCCCGCTGCGGCGGACGGCCTCGAGGATCCGGGTCGTCCCCAGGCCCGTGATGTCGCCCGTGTACTCGGAGAGGTCGAAGCTAACGCGGACGTGGCTCTGGGAGGCGAGGTTGTAGATCTCGTTGGGCTTGATGTTGTAGATGATCTCCGTGAGTTGGCCTGAGTCGGCGAGGTCCCCGTAATGGAGGAAGAGGCGGGTCGTCGGGAGATGGGGGTCGCGGTGGAGGTGGTCGATACGCGTGCGGTTGACCGAGCTCGACCTCCGGACGATGCCGTGGACTTCGTAGTTTTTGGAGAGAAGGAACTCGGCGAGGTAGGAGCCGTCCTGGCCGGTGATGCCGGTGATAAGTGCTTTTTTCTTGTCTGACATGCGGCGTTCCTTATTTGGTTTTCCGGACCTGCTCGGCCACCCAGGGATAGGTGAGCGCGATCCCGTCCTTCAGGGAAAAGCGGGACTTCCAGCCGAGAGAATAGATCTTTTCGTTGCTGAAGTTGCGGGACTGGACTCCTACGGGACCGGCGATCCACTTGACGCGGATTTTCTTGCCCGCGGCCTCCGAGACCGTGTCGATAAGCTCCTGGACCGAGACGTACTGGGGGCAGCCGATGTTGACCGGCACACCGATGTCCGAGTGCATGAGAAGGTAGATGCCCTCCAGCATGTCGTCGATGTAGGTATAGGAGCGGATGGCTGAGCCGTCGCCCCAGGCCTCGATCGTGCCGCCGTCTTTCGCCTCGGCGACCTTCCGGCAGATTGCGGCGGGGGCCTTCTCGCGGCCGCCCGTCCACGTCCCCTCGGGGCCGTAGCAGTTCTGGAAGCGGGCGATCCGGACGACCATGCCGTAGCGGCGGCCGAAGGCCAGGGCCATCCTCTCCGAGTAGAGCTTTTCCCAGCCATATTCATTGTCCGGGAAGGCTGGATAGGCCTGTTCCTCGGTCATTTCGGGTTCGCCCGGCTTCATGTCCCGATAGATGCAGACCGAGGAGGAAAAAAAATAGCGCGGGATGCGGACCTCGGCGGCCGCGTAGGTCATGTTGATGTTGATGAGAAGGCTATTGCGCATGATCTCGGTCTCGGCCGAATGGATGAAGCCCATGCCTCCCATATCGGCGGCGAACTGGTAAACCTCGTCGAGGCGGCCGGAGAGGGCCTTGACCGCGTTGGGGCGCTCGCGAAGGTCGAGGAGCAGGAATTCATCGGCGGCCGTGGGCGAGAACTCGGGTTTCTTGATGTCGACGCCCCGGACCCAGTAGCCTTCTTTTTTGAGTTTCTTGACGAGGTGGCTGCCTATGAACCCGCCGGCCCCGCAGACCATTGCCCTTTTCATCGGAGGCTCCTCTCTAACAGGTGATTTTCCGATTGGATATTCGACGAAGAGCTTGTCGCGTCCATGATCAACCTAAAGACACTCTAGCGTTTATCTTCCGCGGCCTCCCTCGGGGAAGCGCCGAGAGCCGGCGCCCCGCGATCCGCTCAAGCCCGTGCACGAATTTCTCGTCGCCGGCCGGGCGGCCGGTCTTGAGGCTCTGCCAGGTTCGATCGAGCACCGAATTGTCTGCTTCCGCGGCGAGGTAAGAATGCCAGTCGTCGATCGCCTGTCGTAGGAAGCAGGCGTCGCCGACGACTGGGTCAGGCGTGCCACGGACGTGGTGGCGCGCGCTCGACCAGGGATATTGCTCGGGGAGCTCGACGAGGCCAGCACGGACGGGGTTGTTCTCGATGAAACGGACCTCTTCGAAGACGCTCGTGTCGTCCAGGACGCAGGAGAGAAACCTCCCCCGCCAGAGGTGGCCGGTCATGTTCTTTTTGCCGTGGAAGTGCTGGGCGTACTTCATGTGGAGCGTGTTGAAGGCCCGGGAGAGGGCGCCGTCGGCCTTGGGGACGCATACGTAGTGGACGTGGGTCGGCATCAGGCAGTAGGCCCAGATATCGACGCCGTAGCTTGCCGCGCATTCGGCGAGCCACTTGAGGTAGAGCTCGAAATCCGCATCCTCCTCGAAGACCCGCTGCTCGTAGTTCCCCCGCTGGGTGACCTGGTGGGGATAGCCGGCAATGGTGATTCTAGCTAAACGGGACATGCAATAAGCAAGACATCAGGCGGCGCGGCAATCATGGGACACGCACGAAAATTCACGGGAAAGGTGCAGGCAAACTTGGGACACGTACCAATTCAAGAGAATTGTTACATGTCCCCGTTTGCCATATCCCGAATTTCCGGCAGGCTACCGCCGTTGGGCGCCAAAGGGCGTCTGGACTTCGGGCGCCAATGTCCATAAGTCCTACATCGGGCGCGGCCTTGATAACGCCGCGCCGAACCGTCACCGAGATCTAAATCAGGCGAGCCCGGGGATTTAAAGGGCGACGCACGGATACAAGCGCAAACGCGCGTGCGAATGCCGTGGCGAGTGGCGGTGTGAAGATAGGTACGGCGACACGCGCATCAGAAGATCCGGAACTGATGGAGGAAACCCGTGCTGCCCTTTTCTCAGTGACGGATGTTCCCAACTTAATACCCTTCCTCGTCCTTTTCCGGATGGGAAAAAAGATGTGGGAATTTTATTAAAAGCCGAGGCGGGATGTCAAGGGATAAAACGGGGACAGCGCACGTTTATTTCAGAGCCGACAAAGAGGCAGTGAACCTTGACTTGCCGCTGACCCTCTGATAAATTCCGATCTCCTACGGAATTGGCCAAGGACCGAAAAAAATCGTGTCCGAGAGCAAGACAATCGGCTTTTCCCCCGAGTGGGACTACCTGGTCGTCACTGCCTCCAACGAAAAGCAGGCAGCGGCCTACAAGAAGCAGATCGATCTCAGAAGATCGCTCGGTCTGGCTAGCGGCGCAAAGAGAATCCTCGTTGTCCCGGACCCCGGCGGCCGACGCATCGGCTCGGGGGGAAGCACCGTTCACTGTCTCCATCACATCCTCGGCCTCGAGCGAGGGGCGGAGCATAGGGGTGGAGGGCGACGCGCGGGCCCCGAAGCGTGGGCGGATACTCTCGATGGGCTTCGTATTCTGATCGTGCACGCGGGGGGTGATTCCAAGCGTCTGCCTCCCTACGGGCCGCGGGGCAAGATATTCGTTCCGGTGCCGGGAGATTCGGGAGGCGCCGCGGGAACGACAATCTTCGACCGCCTGATCCCGGCGTATCTCAAGTTGCCCAGGCCGGAGTCCGGCAGCGGCCAGGTCGTCGTCGCCTCGGGCGACGTCCTCCTCGACTTCGACCCCGGCGGAGTCATGTTCGCGAGGGATGGGATCACGGGCGTCGGGGGGTTCGTGGCTCCCGAAGTCGCCAAGAACCACGGCGTTTATTGCCGGCGGGAGGACGGCAGCGTCGGCCGGTTCCTCCAAAAGCCGCCTGTCGAGAAACAGAAGGAACTCGGGGCCGTCGATGCGCGCGGACGGGCGGTGCTCGATCTCGGGATCCTGAGCTTCGCTCCCTGGGCCGCCGCGCGGCTGCTCGATCTCTGCGGGCCCCTGAAAGAAATCGCAACCACGGGCCTCGATATCTACCTCGAAGTTTGTTGTGCCCTGGGCGAAGGCACGAGCTTTGCCGGCTACGAAGAGGAAGTCCGGGCGGCCGGCTCTCGGACCGGGAGCGCAGTGTTGCGCAGACTTTATGACGGGCTGAGGCATTTCCCCTTTCACGTGGGCGTCGTGCCGAGCTTCAGGTTCCTGCATTTCGGCACGCTCCGGGACCTCATCGAGAGCGGCCGGGTGCTGTTCGGCGCCGATATGGAAGAGCCGGAAAAGGGAGAAGCCGTCCTCATAAACTCGAGAATGACAGGAGCGGGAAGCGTTTCCGGGAAGGACTCCTGGGTCGAAGGCTGCCGGATTGAGGCGCCCTTGAAACTCGGCGGAGATAATGTCGTCGTCGGCGTGGACGTCGCGACGCCTTTTGCGCTCCCGCAGGGCGGCTGCCTAGACATCATCGAGGGGACGGGAAGGAACGGGGGCAAAGGCTGGTTCGTCCGCCTCTATGCGGTGGGGGACGTGTTCCATGTCCCGGTCAATAAAGGGTCCGGCCTGTGCGGCCTGCCGATGCGCGAATGGCTAAGGGCGATGGGCGCCGAACCGGCTGATGTCTGGGACAGTGCGCTCGCTCCCGGGGAGATGACGGTATGGAACGGCCGGATCTTTCCCTTTGTGCGGGCGCGAGCGGGGACGAGGCACCGGGCGCAGGCCAGGTCGCTGACGGGAGCGCAACGGCTGGGGCCGGATGCGGGAGAATATCTGAAATGGCTGTGGATGCTCGACCCGCGGCTTGCGGACGTTGGGCAGAAAAGGGAGTGGCTCGCCGCAGACCGGTACAGCCTCGAAGAGATCGCGCACCGCGCCGACCTCGAGGCCTTCGATTCAAGGCGGCTAGATATCCGAGGAGATGAGATCCGGGAGACTCTGCCCCGGATATTCAGCCCAGAGGGGGAGCTCTCCGCCGCCGAGATCTCCTTCCTGGCCCGGAGCGCGAAGGGCGGTAAAGGCGGCGCAGGGAGGGCGCAGTGGATCGTCGCGATCGCGAAGGAAGCGACCAGGGCCTTCGAGGCGGAAGCGGGGCGGAAACGCCCGGGGCTGGAGTCGCTCGAGATCCCTAGGATCCTGCACACGCTCGCGTCGGTCGTCCTCGTTGTAGCGGGAGCAGGAGACAGGCGCGACCGACGAGAGGGGCGGAACCGAAGCTACGGCAGCGACATCGCCACGACGCTCGAGGCGGGACTGACTGGCATGGAAAAAAGGCGTCTCCGCGAGCAGGGTCTGCCTGTCGAACGCGCCCGGGACCCAAGACGTTGGGCCAGGGAACTGAACGACGCGGCATTCCGCCACCTGAGCCGAACCATCGTTTCGAGCAGCGGGGCGATGCCCGCGCCGCCGAAGAACATGCTGAGGAGCGACGAGATCGTCTGGGGCAGGTCGCCCGCCAGGCTCGACCTGGGCGGCGGCTGGACCGACACTCCCCCCTACTCTCTCGAGCGGGGCGGGTGCGTCATCAACGCGGCCGTCGACCTCAACGGGCAGGCACCCATCCAGGCCTACGCGCGGGTCATCGAAGAACATGAGATCCGGATCAACTCCATCGACCACAGCACGCGCGTCGCCGTTAGGGAGCTCGACGAACTGCTCGATTACCGGAAGCCGGCGAGCAAATTCGCTCTGGCGAAGGCGGCCCTGGCGCTCACCGGGTTCGCGCCGGAGGCGGCCGCCTGGCCGCGCGGCATGAAGACGCTCGAGGGGATGCTGAAGAGTTTTGGCGGCGGGATCGAGCTGACGACGCTCGCGGCGATCCCGAGCGGCAGCGGGCTCGGGACATCGAGCATCATGGGTGCCGTCTTAATATCGATCATGGGCCGCGTCGTAGGCCGGCGGCTGGCCTCCCGCGAGCTCTTTCACGCCGTCCTGAAGCTCGAGCAGGAGATGACGACGGGCGGCGGCTGGCAGGATCAGATAGGCGGTGCGGTCGGGGGCGTGAAGATGATCAGCGTCGCGAAGGGCCTCGTTCCGGACCCCCAGATCCGTTTCGTGCCGGCAGACGTGCTTGACCCGGCGGGGAACGGCGGTCGGACCCTCCTTTACTACACGGGCCTGCGGCGGCTCGCTAAAAACATCCTCCAGGAAGTCGTCGGGAGATATCTGGACAGGGACAGGGCCGCGATGGAGACGCTGAGGCGTCTCCGCGCTTTCCCGCCGCTAATGGCCGAGGCCATGGGCATGAGGGACGAGGCGAGGTTCGGCGAGCTTATCGATGTCGCCTGGCGGCTCAACGTGGACCTCGACCCGGACCACACGACAGCGGAGATCGAAGAGCTGCGTGAGAAGGTTGCGAAGCACGTGCACGGGGCTAAACTGCTCGGGGCGGGGGGCGGAGGATTTCTGCTCATGGCGTGCAAGTCGGAAGACGATGCGGCCGCGGTGCGGCGGATGCTCGAGAAGGAGCCGCCCAACGACAAGGCGCGCTTTTTCGACTTCTCAGTGAGCCGTGAAGGCTTGGTCACCACTGTCTGTTAGCTTGACCTGTATCTCGGCTTTTGAATCGCGCGATTAGGCGAAACCGGGTTCTCCACTCTGCGCGCAATCTCTGCTACGAATTCTCTCGTGCTTTTTGATGATTTCTCCGCTTCTGTCCGTGATACGGGTTTTTCTGCTTCATAAATAAACGCATGCCGCTTCTGCCGCATCTAGTTGGTCCTGATGGCCAATCGGCTGAATTCAGAACCAAGCGCTGCCCCTGAGAACTCAACTGTTATAATATTGCCATAATTGTTGTAATTTTCACCACATTTTATCAACGATCGAACATTCCGTTTTTTCAGGGAGAAACGTAGGGATGCGACAGCCAGGCAGAGGACGACAAGAGAGCGGCTACGCCTTGTTGATCTCGTTGATGAGGAGGCGCAGAGTGCCGACATTCTTGCGGTTGAACTGGAGCGTGAGACGCACCATATCGGGATACTGGTCGCCCTCGCCCGCCACGGGACCGGCGCACTGCTCGATCCGTCCCGCGCTCAGGATCCCGCCGAAGGTATCATTGAGCTTCTCGAGCGTCCGCGCCGGGAGGGCGGATGAGAGCCTGAGGATGAGCTGAGGGCCCACGTAGCGCATCGAGTGGTAGCGGCGATAGAAGCCCGTGATCTCGTCGGCGGCCGCCGCGACGTCGTCAGTCAGCTTGAAGAGGTTCATGTCCTCCTCGCTGATCATGCCGTTGTGGAGGAGCTCGGCCTTGATGTAGGTCCGCCAGTGCTGCCAGAACGTGCCGCCGGGCGAGTCAACGAGGACGATCGGGATGAGGCAGGTCTTACCCGTCTGGACCATGGTCAGCGTCTCGAAGCCCTCGTCGTGCGTGCCGAAGCCGCCGGGGAAGAGGCAGATGGCCGAGGCTTCCTTGAGGAAGAGGATCTTGCGGGTAAAGAAGTGCTTGAACGTGATGAGCTTTGGGTCGGCGACGATAACCTCGTTGGTCTTCTGCTCGTGGGGGAGGCGGATGGCGACGCCGAAGCTCCCGGCGCGGCCGGCCCCGCGCTGGCCGGCGCCCATGATCCCCTCCCCCGCCCCGGTGATGATCATCCAACGCCGCGAGCGCATGATGTGAGCGAAGGCCTCGGCCTGGATGTAGTCCGGGTGGTCGGAAGGGGTGCGGCTTGACCCGAAGATGCTGACCTTGCGGATGTCTGCATACGGGGCAAAGACCTTGAAGGCGTAGCGGAGCTCCTTAAACGACGAGGTCATCAGTTTGATGTCACCGCGGTCGGCGCGGTCGCGGGCGAGACGCGTGATCGTGACCATGATGTCGGCAAGGAGGTTGCGGTCGGGCGAGTCGGCGAAGCGGTCGAGGAAATCCGAGATCGCGGCGTCGCGCTCGGCGGCCCAAGGGGATGGTTTCTTATCCTTCTCCATATCGAATACTCCTCGCCTATTCTAGCATGATATATACCCAATGTGCCGCGGCTGCTGGATCTCTCTAGGGACAATATGGCCGTATACAAGCTTTTTCCTTTCCGTAATCGACTTTAGAGATGTGCATTTAGTTTCTAACGGCTTAGTTAAAGACTTCGAAAATTTATGATCGGATTCTTTCTGTGCTGATGCGCAGCACAAGACTGGCCTTCCGAGGCCCTCATCGCCGCAAACTCGGGGTTGGCAGAGGGATGTAAAGGGGCGTTCCGGATATCCGCCCGAGTTCTATCCTTAAGCGATGGACGCTCCAGTTCCGGCGGCGAGTTGAAAGCGTCTCGGCAAGGCTATAATGCTGCATTCTCGCAAGACGTTCGCACCAGCTTAAAATTACGTGTCTAAAGTATTTCCCCTCTTGCACTTAGGATAGCATTCCCCAAAAAAACTCCCCAGAATTTTACACGTTATTATTGAATTCCCACCTAAACAAGAAGCGGGTTGACATGTTATGGGGAGGGGGGTATTTAAGAGGTGAGGCAAAAAATTAATATGCAGCATGACGTAAATTCGAAGACAACAAAGCATGGTAGACCCGGTTTGAACGGTGCTTATAGCATTATGACCAGGTTGGGTGAAATACGTCGAAAACGCCCATACCTAAGGCAATTTCTGACGGAGGCGAGGCAATGTTTGATTCGTGACCTTGGTCCTACAGAATCTGACCTGACATGTGGTGAGCTGGTGATTCTCGATCGAGCAATTTCGAAGCTAGGTATCCTAAGGTGCATGGAGATTTGGGTAGCGGAGAATGGGGTCTTTAAGGGTGAAGAGCTGTCCCCTGTCCTGATCAAGAGTTACATCACCTATGCCGAGAGTCTCAGGCGCGACTTGTTGACGCTCGGGATTAAGAGGCGAGCAGGCAATCGGGCTTTCGATGTGACTTCCTACATCGCCGATTTCGACAAGAGAGCCCGGGATGCACAAAAAGCAAAGGAAGGCGAGGATGGCTCCAAGTGAAAAAACAAGCTCTAGGACGAACGAGCGCCCTGAGCCCGTTCTCTTCGCTTTGTGGTACAAAGTCCGGTGCTCGTATGTGTTCCGAAAACTAAGAACGAAACTGGGACCTTATGGTCCACAGGAGATAACATGAATATTATTGACACAATTAAAGACCGCAACCTCTTCGGAGCGTTGCCCGAATTCCGGGATCTATCCACTTGGACAGCCTGGATGGTCTGCCTAAAAACAATTTTCGGTCTTTGAGCCTGAGGAGGTCGAAATCTTTCGAAAATTCACAGGGCGGGTCAACCCACCTAACGACGTGTTCAACGAGGTCTTCTTGGTTGTGGGAAGGCGCGGCGGGAAGAGCCTTGTTGCCGCGGTGATCAGCGTTTTTCTGGCGATATTCGTGGATTGGCATCTTGGCTTGGAACCCGGTCATATCATGACCATAGCAGTAGACCGGAAACAGGCTCAGGTCGTGTTCAATTACATCCGGAAAATCCTAGAGACCCCAGCCTTTGAGGGAATGGTTGCGGGCGCTTCTGCGGAGGAGTTGCGACTTAAGAACAATGTTATCATCTCGGTCCAGACCTGCAGCTACCGGACCCTTCGCGGCTTCAAAATCCTAGCCGCCGTCTGCGACGAGATCGCCTTCTACAACGTTGAGGGACAGAATCCAGCAGCGGAAATCCTGACCGGGCTACGACCATCGTTGGGTGGTCAACCGGGCTCAAAACTCCTATGCATCAGCACTGGTTATCGAAAATTGGGACCTCTGTGGGAAGCCTTTCGTGATAAGTACGGCCGGGAGGACCCAGACACACTGGTCTGGGCAGCAGGAACTCGTGATATGAACCCTACTTATCCAGAAGAGCATATTCAAAAGGCCCTGATGGATGATCCTCAGGCCGCTTCCGTTGAATATGGTATTGGTCCGTTTTTCAGGCCAGACTTGGAAACGTTTCTCGCACGTGAGGCTTTGGCAGCTTGCGTTGTCCGTGACAGGTTTGAACTTGAACCGCGTCCCGGCATCCAGTATGTTGCTGGAGTCGACCCAAGTGGGGGCTCTCCCGGAGGAGATGCCATGACGCTTAGCATCGCCCACCTGGAAGGGGACCGAGTCGTCCAAGACGCCATAAGAGTCAGACAGCCGGGCACCACTGGGTTTGACCCAGCCGCCTGTGTCAAAGAGTTTGCTGCTCTTCTTCTACGCTATAGGATTCACTCAGTAACCGGAGACCACTACGCTGGAGAATGGCCCAGCTCGCTGTTCCTGAAAGAAGGCATTACCTACAATGTGCCGCGGCTTTCCAAGTCGGATTACTTTGTGGAGTTCTTGCCGATCGTTATGCAACGAGGTTGTAAGCTCTTAGATAATCAACAGCAGTTCCTTGAATTCCTCAGCCTTCAACGGCGGAAAGGCAGAGAAAAGGACATCATAGACCACTGGCCAGGCCTTCATGACGACGTTGCCAACGCCGCCGCTATCAGTATTGTTGAAGCCTACCATCCCTATATTCGTGATGGCTTCATTCCTCCCCCTCTGCCGATAATCCCAACATCTCCAGAGGAGGATTTGGCAAGCGAATGCATGGACTGGCTCTTGGGCAACAACGCAAAGAGACAAGCCGATAAAAAAACCGACGATGAAAAAGAATATGAGGAGATCGTGCGCGAAGCCGAAGAAGAACTGCGTGAAGAAATCTATGGGAAGGAGGGTAATACGTCAAAGGCCTGGATAAAACGGGGGTGGTGACCGGCGTTTAAGATTGGAATGAAAAAAAATAACAGACAACCACGTACCTAAGGGGCGTGATAATAAAGGAGAGGAGTTCTCTCCTGAAAGACGGGCCAAATCTGGGACCAAGCGGACCTCAACCCTGAAAACTATGCCAGGGAATACAGGGAAGTGTAGATATGTCAGATCTTCTTGGACACTTTATGCTATTTGCTAAGCTACATAAAGGAGGTCTGACAGATGAAGAAAGAAGTCCGAGACGCATTCAGAATCCATTACAAACGGACAGTTCTTAGGTATGCCGAGATTACTCGAAGTGTGACCCAGACTTGCCCACATTCGAGGTGCCGAGGTCGACATTTTATGAGCAGAGTGGGAAAGGTTTTATAACCTTGAACGTCCTCACGGAACATTTAAGGGCAGAACACCCTAAGAAGCATTAAAGAGTACCTTAGAATAATTGAAATATTGTCCAAGAGGATATGAAGGATCACAGTCCGCTGCTCTTCGGCCCGGAAAGCTGCATCTCTGCGTCCTCAATCTCGGGCAGGCCCGGGTCAGCGTCCTTCCGGAGGCCGAAAAATTGCTGGTAATGCTGGAGGGTTTTGGTCATTCATCTCAATGTGAACGCAATATGTACGGTAAAAATGACAGGAAAGGGTTTGTTATCGACGATGACGGGCTCAATGGGTCGAAAGCTTCACCGCAGAAGTGGCTTTTTAAGAGGGGAATGCCAAATAATCCTGGCTACAACTTCGGTTGAACCTAGAGACTTAGGGGAGAGCACACGAAAATTCCCGACTGCAATTTCAGTGATCGAGCTATAATCTCATTCGGCGCTGGGACGTTCGATCCCCAGCGCATAAGAGCGGCCGTTACCGCCGCCAGCAAGCTCGGCCTTACGAAAAGCAGGCGCCGTCCACATGGCGTAGTCGGACGTGATGAACAGCTCCTCCTCCTGCGCTTCTCCGGCCGATGCTGATCGGACTCCGCGAAGCCGCCTCCTGAGCCTCCTCCCGTCCGCCATCAGGAGGATAAAATACACGGGGACTATCAGGGAACAGATGAAAACCACCATGAACGGTTTCATCAATCTGCCTGTGTATTGTCAGCTATTGCGATACTCGAAAAACATATTAAATATCTCACACGATTGCCTGAATGTCAAGTCCAATATTATCAATTAGTTACAGAAAATTCGCCCGTAGCCAATATATAGTGCGTCCCGCCATCCGAAACCCCACTAATTGTAGTTGGCCCGCTGGGAAACTTGACGCCGCGGCAGTACGCTGATAACTTCTTACTGGGAATCAGGAGCTGAAAAACTCCTTCCTCGGCTCGGCTAGCTCTACACCAGGGGTCGGAGGAAACCCGCGGCATGACCGGCATCGACTGGCTCGTCGTCGCCGTCCTCTGTGCGCTCTCGCTCGGAGTCGGCCTCTATTTCACCAAGCGGTCGGCGCGCCACGGCGCCGCCGGCTACTTCACGGGGAACCGCAGCCTCTCCTGGTGGGCCATCGGGCTCTCGAACACGGCCACGTATTCCTCCGGCGGCGGGGGCTTCGTCATGCTCATCCTCGTCTTCGGCCTGGTCGGGAACTGGTTCTGGTGGGGGGCATGGATCATCTGGATGCCGCTCGTGGCCATCATCTGGGCCCGGATGTGGCGGAGGATGCAGATCGTGACGACCGCCGAGCTCCTCACGCTCCGCTACGGCGGCAAGCCGGCCCTGCTGGCCCGCAAAGTCTATGCCTTTCTTCTTTTCTCCTTCGCGATCCTCATCATCGGCTACGTCACGGGCTTCTTCGCCAAGACGGTCAAGCCGCTCGTGCCGCTCTCGGAGGCTCAGATCCTCCTCATCTTCGGAGGGATCACGGTCATTTATACCGTCTTCGGCGGGCTCATCGGCGTTGTCTTCACCGACATCATGCAGTTCGGGATCTTCCTAACAGGAAACCTCATCTTCTTCCTGGTCGCCGTCCCGCGCCACGGCGGCTGGGCCCGGATCCTGTCCCGCGCGGCGAGTGTCCGCCCGGATGTCCTCCAGCAGGTGCCGCCGACCCCGCTCATCCCTCTGCTGACGCTGGGCATGCTCGTCGTCCAGGGCCTGTTCTTCGCGGGCTCGCCGACGGCCGGCGAGGGCTGGACGGCGCAGCGCTTCCTGGCTGCCAAGAACGAGCGGCACGCCATGGCCGGCCAGCTCTTCAACTCTTTCCTGGCGCTCTCCCTGCGGACGATTCCGCTCATCGGCCTCGGCGTGCTCTGTTTTTCGCTGTTCTGGACGAAGGACCTCCTGGCGCAGGTCGGTCCGGCCCCGGCGGGCATGAAGGTCCTCGCCGACCCGGCGTACGCCTGGGGCGAGCTGATCAAGGCCAGCCGCCTTCCCGCCGGGTTCGTCGGCGTGCTCGTCGCCTCGGAGCTGGCGGCGTTCATGTCGGCCCTGAGCTCCCTCATCAACTGGGGAAGCTCGCTCGTCGTCAACGACTTCTACCGCTCCCTCAGGCCGGACGATCCGCCCAAACGCCAGATCACGGTCAGCCGGTTGACGGTGCTGGGGCTTTTTATCCTCGCCGCCGCCGTCGCCATCCTCTGGGTCAAGGGCATGGTCAGCTGGTTCCTGTTCATCAACTCAGTGATGGTTATCTTCCTCCTGCCCCTCTCTTGGCTGAGGTTTTTCTGGTGGCGGTTCAACGTCTGGGGCGAGCTCGCGGCCTTCGTCCTCGGGCTGCCGCTCTCGATCCTCGTGTGGTTTATCCTGGGCTATCAAAATAAGCCTTTCTGGCAGGCGACGGGCTTCCTTTTCGTCCTGAGCTTCGCAGTCCTGCTCATCGTCACGGTCCTGACGCCGCCTGAATCGCGCGAGACGCTCGTGCGCTTTTACGAGAAGTGCCGCCCGCCGGGGCTCTGGGGGGAGATCCGGCGAGCGGCCAACCTGCCTCCCGACGGCGATCCGCCCACCGGCCGGCTGATCGTGGATGGTGTCATCGGCATCGCGGCTTGCCTGGGACTCGTCGTGGCCACGAACGCGGTCTTCGCCCGGGCCTGGCCCACGGCCGGAGCGGGCGCGGCGGGTGCGGCCGGTTTCAGCTGGTGGCTGTTGAGACGCGTCCTGGTCGGCAGGAAACCAGCAACGGCCGGGACGGGCCTGCCGGGAAAAGCATAGGAGAAGCCATGGCGAAACTTCAGGCCGGATACGGCGAAAAAGTCATCACTCCGCCCATGGGGGTCGAGCTTTCGGGCTACGGATTCTATCTCAAAAGGAAGGCGGAATCCGTTCTCGACGACCTCAAGGCACGGGCCCTCTACCTCGACGACGGCGGACGGAGGATAATGCTCATCTCATGCGACCTTGTGGGCTTGACCGTAAGCGTCTCGGACGGGATCCGGGGCGCTGTATCGAAGGCCGCCGGAATCCCGACCGCAAACATCATGCTCGCCTGCACGCATACCCACACTGGGCCAGCCACGATGCCACTCCCCGGCATCGGAGAGATGGATACCGGCTATGTGAAGAGTCTTCCGGACGCGATCGTCGCGGCGGCCTCAAGCGCCGTCGCCGACGCCGCCCCGGCCGAGTTCTCATACTCCTTCGAAGCCCTCGAGCCGCTGGGGTACAACCGCAGGGATGGGTCGTTCGAGGGGATAGATCCCTACCTCAAGATCGCATATTTCGAGCACGGAAGCGCAGGCGGAGACATCCTCTTGCTCTCCTACGCCTGCCACGCGGTCATCCTGGGTCGGGCGACACGGGTTTCGGCCGACTGGCCCGGGGCCGCAGTCCGCGCCGTCGAGGCGACAGGGCGGCGGGCGATCTTTTTTCAGGGATTCTGCGGCGACATCGACCCGGTGACCCAGCTCAACCGCTGGGGCGAAGGGACGGCGGACGACCTGGCCCTATACGGCCGGATCGTCTCGGACCGGGCAGCCAAGAGCCGGCGCTATGCGGCGGAGCCCGTAGCTAGCGGCCACAGCGGCGCGGAGGCCGGCGCCGGCGGCGGAGCTGGCGGCGGCGCGCTCCTCAGGATCACGGAGCGCAGGGTCCGGATTCCGCTCTCTGTGCCGCCCAAAAAAAAGATCGGCCGCATGGCCGCGCTTTTCCTCGAAAAAAACAGCGGCTTCCCCATGGCCGAGAGGTTCGCCGAGGAATGGAAAAAGACGGCCCTAGAATCCCACGAGGCGCTCGCCGCAAGGCCCTATGTCGAGGGGGTGCCCATCCAGGCTGTCGGCATCGGTGGCCTCGAAATCATCGGCCTGCCCGGGGAGGCTTTCTCCCTGTTCGGCTCGAGCCTCAAGGAGTCCTACCCCACGCTCGTCCCCGTCGGCTACGCCAACGGGGACATCGGTTATTTCCCGACGCGCGGGGCGTTTGAGGACCCGGGCGACTACGCTTGTTACTGCGCGCCGATGTTCTATACGGTGTTCCCGTTCACGCCCGACATCGAAGACATCCTTCTGAGAGCGAGCCGGGACGTTCTTGATGATCTCAAAGAGCAAAGCCCGGCGCCCTCTTGAAAGCCATCCGGACTGCGCACGATTCTCAGCGGCTCGTCAGCTTGACGGTGGCCTCCGCGACCTTGGAAGGATCGCTTTCAGAAACCGCGCGTAGCGTCACTTCGGCGGTCGGTGAGGCCCCACTCTCCCTAGAGACATAGACCGGAACCGTCCGGGACCCGCCGGCCTCGACTGCGGCCAGCCCGTTGAGCAGCTGGGCCGTCCATCCTTTGGCCGCGACGGACACCGACAGCCTATAGACATCGCAATCGAAGCGCGCGACGGCTCCCTGAGGGGCCGCCGAAGGGCCCGTCGGCGCTCCCGTCGTTGCGGGGGCGGCCGCGGCCGCACCGGTATTGGTCAGCGTGAATACTACTCCGGCATGGGGCCTGCCAACGGTCTTGCGGCCTACCGCCCTGAGCGACACGCCCCTCTGCTGCGGCCCCGAACCGTCGAGCGAGCGAATGGCCAGCGTGTAATAAAGGATGCCATCCTTGTTGTGGTGCACGTCGACGACATAGAAATGTAGGCGGTTCGGCGTGTCCTGCCACTCGCAGAGGCTCCCGGAATCGAGCCCGGCGTGGAAGAGGGCGTCGTTAAGCTGCCGGTAGTCGGCGATCGTCCGCATGACCTTTTCGCCGTTGGGCTTGACGTAGTCCACGCGGTTGATATCTTCGGGATGGGCGTCGATGATCCAAATGTAGCTGTTGAAGGCGTTGGGGCCGCCGTTCCAGCCGCGCAGGCCGTCCTTGCTCTTGGCGATGAGAACCCCGTTGTCGGGAGTGAACGAATCGTAGCCGATCCGCTGGACGACCTCGAGCGAATAGAAACTGTAGTTCGGAGTTCCCGGAGAGAGCGGATCGACGGACGGGTCGTCGGGCGGGGTCTTGTCGACGGGCGGCGGGCCGTCGAGCCGGACGAAGATCCCGGCCGCGGTGCCGGGGAGAGGATCGACCGCGCGCGCCGTGACGTCGGACACGGCCAGGCCGGTTTCCGTGAGCCCGCTCCTGGTCAGCCGTACGAGCTGGGAGTCGGTAATGAACTTGTTTTCCAGGCGGTTTCGGACCATCAGGCCGGCGGGCATAGCGGCGCCCTGGGTCGGCGGCACGACCCAACGTCTGTGGGGGCCGCCCGGTCCGTTGAAGCTCCCCCGGTCCATCATGTCCCATGGCCCGACGGCGGCGCGCCGGTAGGGCTTGACGTAGGGGTTGTTGTTGAGGTCAGGCAGGTCGAAGGCGTAATGGCCAAGCTCGTGGGTGATCGTGCCGGAGTTCTCGCCCTGCCTTATGGAGGACAGGCCCCACTGCTGCGAGCCGGCCAGCCAGCTCGTCCAAGCCACATAGCGCGTCGGCACCCAGCGGGGCTTGGCGGGGTTGGGATTGCCCCATTCGGGCGTGATATCGTCCCGCGTGTTGAACTTCATCTCCCCGAATTCCTGCCAGACGCCGGTTTCGTCGTAGCCCGCGTAAATGCGCAGAACGACGTCGTAGTTCTTCTCGATGTCCTTCCCGGCGGCCGCGCGCCACAGGGCGTCACAGTCGGTTTCCATATGCCCGTTGGCACGGCTGCCGTCGGGCGTGTAGGCGTTCTGG
The DNA here is from genome assembly GCA_964551995.1 of uncultured Eubacteriales bacterium. Lineage (GTDB taxonomy): Bacteria > Acidobacteriota > Aminicenantia > Aminicenantales > Saccharicenantaceae > DATKJS01. The sequence goes on along the minus strand of CAZKFD010000006.1, from coordinate 57,023 downwards.
CCCCACTCGTTGAGGCCGTAGACCCAGTGGGCTTTCGGCATGCGGTACGGGCCGAAGGCGTCGACCTTCGTTATGCCGAACCCGCCCCGCGACTGTTCCATCCAGTAGCCGTTGATCGTGTGGCCGTGATTGATCGCGCTAGGTTTCATGAAGAAATCGGCGTAGAAGTGGGGCACGTCCTTGCGGGCGATGGGATCGATCTGGGGGTTTCCGAAGGGATCCGAGCCCTTGGGCAGCGTGATGACGAAGGGCTGGTCGGGGAAATCGATGGCCACGACGGCGAGGCGGAAGGCCCGCTTCGGAGTGAGCGACGGGTCCACCCAATCGTGGCCTGGGATCGGATGATAATCCGCCCACGTCATGAGGTCCTGGTCCTGGACCTGTTGCGGATCGAGGGGCGGGACCGGAGAAACACGTCGTTCCGGCGCCCGGCCGGAGATCGAGGCGATGAGGACGCAGAGGGCCAACGAAACGAGGATCGGCCACAACGATTTTTTCATCTTTCTCATGGCGCACCTCTCTTCTTAAGCGGATTTTATGACAAATCCTGATGCGAGTCCAGACGCCGCGGCGGGGGTATTGGGAGGGCGTTTGACATCGGGAGCCGCCGGAAATATCATCAGCCCGTCGAAGGAGGCTCATGATGATTATGCGCGGCCGCCCGGCTTCAGTTTTTGCAAAAGCGCGCGTCGTTATGTTTGTCGCGCTGGCGGGCTCGCTTCTCTGCGCCCAAACGGGACGAACGTCGCTCCGAAATAAGGTCGCAGAGACGCCACCCATGGGCTGGAACAGCTACGATTATTACAACTGGACCGTCGATGAGGCCGAAACCATGGCGAACGCCGAGTGGATGGCAAAGCGCCTGAAGCCTTATGGCTGGCAATACGTCGTCGTGGATTTCCTGTGGTCCATGCCCCTTCGGAAGAACACATTCAGCCACCGGCAATGGAGGCGGCACGGAAGGCCGCGGTTCCGGCTGGCTATGGACGCCGACGGGCGCCTGCTACCCGACCCCGGGCGTTTTCCCTCATCGGCGGGGGGCGGCGGCTTCCGCGCTCTGGCCGGTCGCATCCACGCTCTCGGGCTCAAGTTCGGCATCCACGTCATGCGCGGCATCCCGCGGCAGGCCGTGTTCGAAAAGACGCCCGTGTCGGGAACCCCTTTCACCGCCGACGAGGTCGCGGACGTTAAGAGCATCTGTGAGTGGAACGACCACATGTATGGCCTCGACATGGCGAAGCCGGGCGCGCAGGCCTACCTGGATTCCGTCTTCAAGCTCTACGCGTCGTGGGGCGTGGACTTCGTAAAGGTGGACGACATCCTCTCGCCCTTCCACAGGGAGGAGATCGAGGGCTATCGCCGGGCCATCGACGACAGCGGCCGTCCCATGGTGCTGAGCCTCTCGTGCGGGCCGGTGGACGCGAGCAAGGCGGGTTTCCTCGAGGCGAACGCCAACATGTGGCGCGTGACCTCGGACATGTGGGACAGCTGGGCAATGCTCCGGGACGCGTTCCGGAGCGCCGAGGAGTGGCGGGGCCGTTCCGGAGCGAAGGCGTGGCCCGATCTCGACATGCTGCCGCTCGGCAGGATCGCTGCGCGCTACAACAGGGACAGCGACACATTCAGCACTCTCGACCGTAACTGCCGCCTGACGCGAGACGAGCGGCAGACGCTGATGAACCTCTGGGCCATCTGCCGGTCGCCTCTCATGATCGGGGCGAACCTGCCGGACAACGACGAGTGGACGACGTCGCTGCTCACGAACCGGGCGGTCATCGAGGTCGACCAGCACAGCCGGAACAGCCGCCTGGTCCGTGAGGGGGACCTGACGGTCTATGCGGCGGACGCGCAAGAGGGCGAAGACGTGTACGCGGCGTTCTTCAACAAGACCGACGCGCCGGCGACGGTATCGCTCAACCTGGCCGAGCTTAGTCTCAACCCAAACCTTCGCGCCTGTACGATCGAGGACCTATGGACGGGAAAAACGCTGGGCCGGGTCGAAAACGCGATCCGCGTTCCCCTGGCGCCGCACGCAAGCGCTCTCTACAGGCTCAGGGTCGAGCGAAGCGCGCCGGTGAAGGGGGTCTCTATCGAGGCTGTGGGCTCTCAACTGAAAATAAACAAGTCCGTCAATTCTCGGGGCTGGTTTTCCCGCGCTGATCGATATTTTGGTGGCCAAAAGCGCGTTTGAGGCAAGCCTTACCGCTATTCTGCTGCGCTGGCCTTCGGGCACGTCTTAAATCGTCTTATACAAAACTCAGCTCGCGCGCTTGATGTTGACAGGCAAAAGGGCGCGGATGGCCCAGGCCGTGACTTCGTTGAGCGACGGGTGGATGACCATCGACCGGTAGATGGGCATGATAGTGCCGGCCGCCGGGCAGACCCTGAGCTCCTTTGGGATGACGGGCTCTCCCCTCTTCTCCGCGGGGATACACTCGAAGCCCGCGTTCATGAGATACACGAACGGCTGGACGAGCGTCGAGGCGTGCGGTCCGACGACATGCGCGCCTAGGATTCGGTACGACCTGTCGACGATGAGCTTAACGAAACCGTCGTCATCGTCCCCGGGTTCGTAGCCGAGCGCATATCCCCGCGCGACCTCGGAGTAGCGGTGGATGCCGGAGTAAATCTCGTGGCCCCGCTCGAGCGCCTGCCGCTCGGTCATCCCGACGTGTCCGACCTGTGGGTACGTGTAGACGGCCCAGGGGACGACCGAATAGTCGACGGGGATCTTTGGCTGTACCTCCCCCTCCGCGTATATGTTCTGGACGCAGATGTCCGAATCGTAGTTCGCCCGGTGCCGGAACTGAAAGCCGCCGGTGGCGTCGCCGATGGCCCAAATCCCGGGCCGCGATGTCTCGAGATACTCGTTGACCGTGATCCAGCCGCGCCCGTCCGTCCTGACGCCGGTCTTCTCGAGGTGGAGGAGGTCGGAATTCGTGCGGCGCCCGACGGCGACGAGCACCTCTTCGCCCTCGACCTCGGCCGTGGCGCCGGTCCCGGCGTCCTCGTAGGTGACGACTTTCGCGCCCGTCCCGGGCCCGGGCCGCGTCGAGACCGCGACGGCCCGCGCGCCCAACCGCACGTCCATCGTCTTGCGGAACTCGCGGGCGACGAACGCGCTCACTTCGGGCTCTTCAAGGGGCAGGAGGCGGGGCTCCATTTCGATGACCGTGACCTTCGTCCCGAAGGCCGAGAAGATGTGTGCGAATTCCGCGGCGATCACTCCGCCGCCGATAATGACGAGGCTTTTCCAGGGCGCGGCGGCCGGGAACCTGTCGCCGAAGAACGACTCGCTCGTTACGTATCCGGCCTCGGCCAGGCCGCGGACGGGCGGGATAAACGACCGCGCCCCCGTGGCTAGCACGAAGCGCGCGGCGCTGAACTCCTCCGAGTACAAGCCGTTGTTGAGGCGGACACGCATCCGCATGTCGCCGGTGAACTCGCCGGTGCCGCGGTAGATGGTGAGGCCGGGCGCCTCGGCCAGGACCCGGTCAATCTCGCGGCTTTCGTCGATCTTGGCCCACATGCGGCGGGCGACAGTCGCCCAGTCCACGCGCTCGAGGCGGAGGTCGATGCCGATCTTGCGCGCGTGCTCGGCCTCGCGGACGGCGTCGGCCGGAACGGTCAGGATCTTCGAGGGAACGCAGCCCCGGGTGAGGCACGTCCCGCCGATCTTCCCCGATTCGACGAGGGCGCACTTGAGCCCGCGGCCGACGGCGTCCTCGACGATCGAGAGACCGGCGCCGCTGCCGACGACGACGAGGTCGTAGGCCGGCGCGCCGAGCGCCAGGCGGGCGAAGTCGTCCTGCGATTTCGGGCCCATGGATTCCGTGTTGGCGGCCATAGCGACTCCTTCCTGCGGCGAATTGAAGCGGGCCATGCGCCGGGCGCTAGACCATGGCTTCGATTTCCTTGATCTTCCGCGCCAAGCGGACGGCCGAGATCGGGAAGGCCGTCTTGATCTCGGGCGCGAAGAGCGAGACCTTGAACTCCTCGATCATCCAGCGCAGATCCTCGACGGCCCGGCGCTTCTCCGGATCCGGACTTCCCTGCAGGCGTTCGAGCGCAGAAGCGTACGGCTCGACTTGGGCGGACTTCGCCCGGTCCTTCTCCGGGTCGATCCGGGCGCGCTCCAGCCGGAGCTTCAACGCTTCGATGTAGCGCGGCAGCCGGATGAGGCGCTCGACCGGGTACGCCTCGAGGAAGTCGGGCGGGACGAGCACGTCGAGGTCCCGCGTGATCTGCTCGTAGTAAGCCGGGACGACCGGCTCCTTGAGGCGGCTGAGCTCGTAGAGGCTGAGCGTCTCCCTCGGTCGCGCCTTGGCTGCGGCGGCGGCGCGCTGAACGGCGAGCCCTCCCCGGCCGAGCTCCATCCGGACCGCCAGCATGAGTTCGAGGACCCGGAGCGTCGCCTGGGTGAGGGCGTGGCCTTTCTCGAAGAGCGCTCGCCCGGCCGACGCCTCATAGGCGCGGTAGTCAGCTTCTGTGCGAATGTGCGCCCGCTCGAATACTTCGCGGGCCAGCGCTGCCTCAATAGCGCGCTCGACGGCCTCCCGCCCGCCGAAGGCTTGCGCCGCCCGTTCGAACTCGGCTGGGATCTTGTGATAGCGGCGGACGAAGGCCAGCTCCTTGGCGAATTTCCGGAGGAGAAGCCAGCGCACGCCCTGACAGTGGGCGGCCTCGGCCTCGGCACGCGCCGGAAAGAGGCGGACGGCAAGCGATTCCCCCGCGGGCTCCCTTTCGACGACGAGCGCCGGATAAGCCGTGAGCGACGTTCCGACAGCAATCTTCTCAGGCACGTCGCCGAACGTCCAGGCCTCAAGCGCCGTCTTCTCCCATTTCCGCTGCGCCTCTTGCCAGGCCGGCGACTCGACCTTCGACAGCGCTGTGTCCGCCGCGCCGATGACCTTGCGGAGGAGTTCGACGTCGCGCCCGGTCTCGATAACACGGCCGGTCACTGGATCGGTCACGGCGACGCGCATTCGCAGATACTTCGGGACTTCAGCGAGGGCCCATTCGCGGGGCGGGATGTCGGCGCCGAAGCGCCGCCGCACGAACTCAGCCACGGCCCTCGAAAGCGGCACCTCCTCGGGCGCGCGCGGCATCTCCTCGGCGATCGTCTCGGCCTTCTCGGCCACGGGCACGAGGAGTTTCCGGTAGCGCTTGGGCAGGCCCTTGATAAGGGCGACTATCTTGTCCTTGTAAAGGCCCGGCACGCCCCACTCGAGGCGTCCGGGCGGGATGGCGCTGAGGAGGCTCGCGGGGACGGTCAGGGTCACGCCGTCATCGTCCTCGCCGGGGGCGAACTTGTAGAGCGCGGCGAAGGGGCGGCCGCCGACCTCGACCGTGTCGGGGAAGGAGGCAACGGCCGCCGCGTCGGGGCGGACGCTCAAAAGGTCGTCCTCGGTGAGGCGCAAGAACTTGTCGGAACCGCGGTCCTTAATGAGCTTGCGGAGCGAGCGGACATCGGAGATCAGAGGCAGGCGTTCGGAGTAGAGCTTTGCGATCGCGGCCTCAGGTACCATGATGTCGCGGCGGCGGAGCTTCTCTTCCATGGCTTCGACTCGGCGCTGGAGGGCGAGGTTGTGGGCGAGGAAGGGGGGCGGCTCGTCAATCTTGCCCTCGACGAGGCCAGACATGACGAAGATCTCGTGTGCCTCGGAAGGATTGATGTGGCCGTAAGAGACGCGGCGGTCGCGCACGATCTCGAGGCCGAAGAGGGCAACACGCTCCTTGGCCACGACCTCGCCGCGGGCGCGGTCCCAGGCGGCGTCGGAGTAGGAGCGCTTGCAGAGCGGGCCGCCGAGCTCCTCGAGCCAGGCAGGGTCTATGCGAGCGGCCTGGCGGCCGAAGAGGCGCGAGGTCCTGACCATTTCGGTCGCCACGACCCAGCCGGGCGCTTTGTTGAAGAGGACCGAGCCGGGCCAGAGCATCACCTCGCGGTTCTTGGCGGCAGAGTAGAGGTTTTTCTCCTTGTGGGCGGCGATGTTCGAGAGGAATCCGGCCAGGATCGCGCGGTGAATGCCGGCGTAGAGCGCGGGCGAGATGTCGGCGTGCGGGGCGAGGGACGATTTGCCGGTCTCGGGGGATTTCGGCGACCAGAGGCGCTGCTCGGCGAGGACGGCGCCGATCTCTTCGTGAAGGTAGGTCCACTCGCGCATCCGCGGGAAGGACAGGAAGTTGTCGTGGCAGAACTTGCGGCGCTGGGTGCCGCTCCCGAGGCGTTCGAAGTCGCCGTGGTACCGGTTCCAGATATTGAGCAGGACGAGGAAATCGGAATGTGGGTCGCGGAAGGCGGCGTGGACAGCGTCGGCTTGGGCGGCCTGGTCGGGCGGGCGCTCGCGCGGGTCGCGGATGCTGAGGGCGGCCGCAAGCACGGCAACCTCGGAGAGGCAGTTCTCGCGCCGGGCCTCGATGAGCATGCGCGAGATGCGGGGATCGAGCGGCATGCGCGCCATCAGCCGGCCCTTGTCGGTGAGCGCCCAAATCGGAGACACAATACTCGTTTCCGATTTCTTAAAGGGCCGTCCCCGGCCGTCTCCCGCCTTCCCGCGCCGCTCGCGGGAATCGATGCCGTCGCCGGCTGTTTCCCCGCGTTCCCGGAGGCGAGGGGAATTCGGAATTGAGTATTGTGTCCCCGAATTAATACGGCGAATCGCGCCGAGCTCGAGGAGTGTCTCGTAGCCGTCGCGGACGGCCTTAAACGCCGGGCGGTCGATGAACGGAAAATCCTGCGGCGCCCCCAACCGGAGGTCGAGCATGCGCAGGATGACCTCCGCCAAGTCCGAGCGCAGGATCTCGGGCTGCGTGAACCGGTCTCGTGCCTCGTACTCGGCCTCTGAGTAGAGGCGGACGCAGAGGCCCTCACGAACACGGCCGCAGCGGCCCTTGCGTTGGTCGGCAGAGGCACGCGAGATCGGGCTTATCGGTAGGCTCTTGATGCGCGTTCCCGGCTGGTACTGGGCGATTCGGGCGACACCCGTGTCGACGACGTAGCGGATACCGGAGATCGTGAGCGACGTCTCGGCGACGTTCGTGGCGACGACGATCTTCGGCCCCGTCACCGTGTAGACCATGCGCTGGCGACCGGCAGGGAGGCGCGAGAAGAGCGGCAGGACTGTCGAGTTCGGGAGCTTGCGCCCCTCGAGCAGGCGGCAGGTCTCGAGGATGTCCTGCTCGGTCGGCATGAAGACGAGGATGTCGCCGGGGGGCTTCTCGCGGCGAAGGTCGGCGATGGCCTCGACGGCCTGGCCGACGTAATCCTTGTCCTCGGCCTCGTCCTTTTCGGGTGGGCGGTATTCGACTTCGACAGGGTAGAGGCGGCCGCTCACCTCGATCACGGGGGCGTTGCGGAAGGCCTGCGAGAATTTCTCGGTGTCGAGTGTCGCTGAGGTGATGATGAGTTTGAGGTCCGGGCGCGCGTCGAGGAGACGGCGCAGGATGCCCAAGAGGAAGTCGATGTTAAGCGTGCGCTCGTGGGCCTCGTCGATGATGATTGTGTCGTAGTCATTGAGGAGGCGGTCGCCCTGCGTCTCGGCGAGGAGGATGCCGTCGGTCATAATCTTGATGTAGCCGGAAGCGGAGGTGCGGTCTTGGAACCGGATCTTGTAGCCCACGGAGCGGCCAAGTTCCTCCCCGAACTCCTCCGCGATGCGGTAGGCAATGGTGATGGCGGCGATGCGACGAGGCTGTGTGCAGCCGACGAGACCCGCAATGCCGCGGCCAGCTTCGAGGCACATCTTGGGTATCTGCGTGCTCTTGCCGCAGCCGGTCTCGCCGGCGATGATGACGACGCGATGGCGCGGCGAGCGGATGGCCTCGATTATGGCTGGGGCGCGCGCCGTGATCGGCAGATCGTGGGGGTAGGAGACGGGGGGACGGAGGCGGGCGCGGTCGCGGCACCGGCCGGCAGAGGCTTCGAGACGGGCTTCAAGCGCGGCCAGGTCATCGAGGAGGTCGGGCGTCACGCGGCCCGGGCCGGCGCTGCCGTGGCTCTCGGCCCCGCCCGCACGCGCGCCTTCGCTGCGGGCGCGATATCGGCTCTCGAGTGAGGCAACTACACGCCGGGCATATTCTTGGTCACGGAGCATGGCCCGCGGGATGAGCGACCGGATGCGCCTAAGGTGCGCGGCCGCCGAGGCGGAAGCTCCGGGCTGTGAATACGATGCGTCAGGCGGCAACGCCATGATGCCTAAATTATAACCTATTTGAGAAGATGAGCGAGAGTCGCGGCGTCGAGGAGCCCCCGCTCGCGGAGGACGTCAATCACGGGCTTGCCGCCCGACACCGCTTCCTTGGCCACCTCTGCCGCGGCCGCATACCCGATGATCGGGGAGACGGCGGTTACGAGCCCGAGGCTTGTCTCGGCATACATCCGGCAGCGATCGACGCTCGCCTCGATCCCCGCGATACACCGGGCCCCGACCTCACGGAGCGCGTTGGCTAAAATGCCCATCATGAAAAGAAGGTTGAAGGCGACTGCCGGCATCATGACGTTGAGCTCGAGCTGGCCCGCCTGGACCGCAGCGGCTACGGCCAAGTCGCAGCCCACCACCTGGAAACACACCTGGTTGAGCATCTCGAGCATGCTTGGGTTGACCTTGCCGGGCATGATGGACGAGCCGGGGCCGACGGCGGGCAGCGAGATCTCCGCGAGGCCGGTCCGCGGCCCCGACGAGAGGAGGCGCAGGTCGTTCGCGATCCGCGTCAGTTCGAGGGCCAAGTTGCGGAGGGCCGCGGAGACGTCCGCGAAGGGGCGCAGGCTCTGCATAGCCTCGCGCATGTCAGCCGCCCGCCTAAGAGGCAGGCGTGTTTCCGCAGCCAGGAGCCGCACCATGAGCGCAGCGTAGCGCGGGTCCGCGTTGATGCCCGTGCCGACGGCAGTGCCGCCAATCCCGAGCCGCTCGAGCCCGCGTGCCGCCCGCTCCAGCGTGCCCGAGGCCTGGCGAATGGCGGAAGCGTAGGCAGCGAACTCCTGGCCCATTTGGATGGGTACCGCATCCTGGAGATGGGTCCGGCCGGATTTGACGACGTGAGCGAACTCGCGACCCTTGCGCTCGAGCCCGCGCCAAAAATCGCGCAAGGCGGGAGCGAGGTCGCGGCGCAGGAGCTTGAGAGCGGCCAATCGCATCGCCGTCGGGTAAACATCGTTCGTGCTCTGGCCCATGTTGACGTGGTCGTTCGGGTGGACGATCCGGTATTGCCCCTTGCGGCCGCCGAGGATCTGTTCTGCGCGGTTGGCGAGGACCTCGTTCATGTTCATGTGGAACGACGTCCCGGCGCCCATCTGGAAGATGTCGACCACGAACTGATCACGGAACTTCCCCGAGAGGACCTCGTCGCAGGCCCTGACGACGGCCGCGGCACGCCGGCGATCGAGACGCCCAAGTTGGGCGTTGGCCCGCGCTGCGCATTTTTTGATCTGGGCCGCGGCATCGACGAGGACGGCAGGGGCCCTCAGTCCGCTAATCGGAAAATTTTCGACAGCGCGCTGAGTCTGGATGCCGAAGTAGGCGCCCGCTGGAACGGCTTTGCGGCCGAGGGAGTCCTTTTCGATCCGCGTCCTCGCTCCCGTCTGCGCACCCCTCCGGGTGGCCCGAGCCGTCCGCTCCGCCGCGCCGGGGTTTCGTCTCATATCCGCCCTCGCTTATCTTAATTTAACCAATAGCCGCGGGAGAAATCAACCAGGGCGGCGCCAGCGCGCACGACGGCCTGCGGAAATCCAAGGGATTGTCGCCTGGCAAGACTAGTCAAGCGTCCGGCCGGGAAAATTGCTCGTGGAGATCGAAAATCAGCCGCTCCGGCTTCGACTCAGGGCGCCTCTTCAATTGATCCTTTCGATCTGGATGCGCTTTTTATAGGAGAAGTGTTTCACGGAGATGCGGTGTGCGCCGGCGCGGAGCTTCTTGTCCACGGCGGCCGACATCTGATGGATCACAGGCGCGCCCGGATTCAGGGAGAGACGGATCTGCATAGGCCGCTCCATCTCGGCTGCGGTCAGCGCCCCGATTGTCATGATCGCGCTCTTTTCGATCATCATCTCAAACCCTCATTTATATATACGCTCTACGGGCATCATAGGTTTCCTCCGCTCGCCTTGTGGAGCCGATGTTCAGACCCACATCGCGGTGTCGGACCTGTGCTCTGATCGCGATCGGACGTTAAGGGTCTTGACGCCCCAAAGCGAAGCGAAGATGAGCAGGACAGAGAAAAATCCCATAAGTGCTTTCTTCATATCAGGCCACCTTATTCATCATATTCACTACACGATAATGCAAAGTCCGTGCCACATTAGCCGCACTTCATCCCGCCTGGAAACGTGTCCGGAGCCAAGACAAAATGTAAATTCCTTGCGTCATTTGTCCGCTCTGGAGGGCACGAATTGTCGAGCGCAGCCACTCGCGCGGCGCCTTTGTCCCAGTCCGAATGAAACCTTAAATCCCTCCGCATTGTCTTATCTCTCTCGTCAGTTTATACGCATCGCTGGCGGCAAAAGTTTCCCTATCCCTTCTGCTCATTACGCCTTGGTTGTGGCATCTCATTGAAAATGCAGCAATTAGAAAAAATATATAGCCGTTTTTGCCCTTAAGAGCGTTTTTCGCGGACAAGAAAGCAAAGCCGTCCAGCACTCATATGCTCAAATTCGATCTTCGTCAGCAAAAATTGCGAATACGGCCCGAAGATGCCCCGAAATTTTTTCTAATTTATTTATCCTCAGCTAGTTGCCATAGCCAAGGCATAAAATAGCTACTTGCGAGGAGATTTTATTTCGGTTATCATGCGGGGAGCATCATGCCAGCGGTTGCCAGGGATTTCTACGAGATCCAGAAAAGCCAGCGGGCCAAGAGCTTCTTTCTGTTCATCGCCGTCATCGCCTTCTACTTCGCCGCGCTCGGCTTCATCGCCCTGATCTTCCTGCTCGTCGTCAGCCTTTTCTTCGGAGGCGGGATGCTGGCGTCGTCGGCCTTCTGGTTCCGCTTCTTCGTCATCGACCTCGCCGCCGCGACCGTTTCCGGCGGCCTCCACTTCCTTGATGCCAAGCGCAACGGCCCGCGCTACATCCTCAAGCGGCTTCAGGCCGTCATCCCGGACCCGAACGACCGATACCATAAGCAGTTTCTCGACACGCTCGACGAGATCCGGATCGCGGCCGGGTTGCCCCGCGTCAACGCGTATGTCCTCCCCTCCTTCGCCATCAACTCCCTCGCCCTCGTCGAGGAGGGCCGGACGCCGGCCGTGGCCGTCACAGAGGGCCTCCTCGCCGACGGCACTCGCGACGAGCTTCAAGCCGTCGCCGCTCACGAGCTCGCCCACATCGCCCGCGGCGACGCCTTCACCCTGACCCTCGTCTGTTCCCTAGCCAACATTTTCGAGAAGCTCTGCGAGGCGCTCGAGCCAGAAGACGACGACTTCCGCGGCACGCGCGCGCCCGGCAGCTCATCTGGAACCTCCCGTATCTCACCCGCCTTCTTCTACTTCGCCGTCAGCCTCTCAGCCCTGATCATGCATCTCCTGAGTACGCTCGTGAGCCGCGAGAGGGAGCTTCTGGCCGACGCCGCGGCCGTCGAGTTCTGCCGCTCGCCCGACTCCCTCGCCCGGATCATCTATAAGGCGCAGGTCAAGAACTCATTCATCGGCAACTTCTCGATGACCTACGCTCCCCTCTTCATCGTCCCGCCCGATTCCCGGGACATCCCCGACACCCCCGCCGGGCGGATCTTCAACACCCACCCGCCCTTCATGAAGCGCCTCGGCCTTCTCGCGGCCATGGCCGCCAAGACGCCGGAGGAAATCATCGCCGAGGTCCGGGAAAGCGAGGCCCAGCGCGAGCAGGCCCGCGGCGTCATCCACTCCTTCGACGAGATCCGGAAGCGCCAACTCGAGCTCTTCCCGGACCTGAAGCGCGAGGCGAACGCCGAGGCAGCGCCAGCGCCCATCGGCGCGGCCGAAGCCCCGTCTCCCCTCAATGCGCCGGGCGGCGGCCCGGCCGTATCCGGTTCGCACATCTGGCTGCTCGCGACGAACCTCCCGGAGAGATGGGAAGGGCCGTTCACCATGTCGGAGCTCCTCTCGAACCCGCGCTTCACGCTGCTCTCAAGGATCAAGAACACGCAGGAGAGGATCGAAGCCAAGGCCCGGGAGTTCCCCCAGGTCCGCGTCGCCCTCCACGACCCGGCCGCGAACAAGCCCCTCGCCTCCGGCCGCCGCAACCTCTGCCCCCGCTGCCACGTGGCGCTCTCAGAAACCTACTACGAAGGCGTCCCCGTCGGCTTCTGCACTTCATGCACCGGCAAGCTCGTCGAGATGGCGACCGTCGACCGCATCATCGTCCGGCGGGAGGTCGCGTTCTCGGACGATCTCCTGGCTAAGGCCCAGGCGTTCCGGAACCGTGTCCAGCTAAACCCTGTCGAGCGGCGGAAAATCAACGACTCCCTCACCGAACGGATCCCCTGCCCGTACTGCGGCTACGGGATGGTCGCCCGGCCGTACAACTACGAGTACTTCGTCCCTGTGGACAAGTGCCTCGCTTGCTCCCGGATTTGGTTCGACGCCGATGAACTCGAAATCCTCCAGATCCTCATCGAGGAGCAACAACCGGCCTAAGAGAAACCCTACGGCCGATTACTGTTAATTCGGATCTTGACAGAGTTGATTTGCGTCAGTGCGATTCTAAGGTCCAATCATCTCTTGCAAGCTATCGTCAAATCAGGAAATATGAATGACGGTAGAATGACACCTACAGACTGAATTGGTCGTCTAGGAAATCCACCGGCAAGTCCGCTAGAGGATGTGCGCGCCGAGGAAAGGATCAGGATCATCTTCATGGGCTTACGTGGTAGGATTAATCTTCACCCACTCTCACCAATATAGAACGTGATAAAGTGACGGCGACTCAGTGCTTCAACAAAAGTATTACTGAGAAAGGGGAGATTTTCTTATAAATCTAAATGCCCGCTTATCAACGATTAGTTCGCCGTCGCGAAGCCTTCGCCGTTATTCCTGAGACAATCGTCTTTGTCTTAAGCCATGCCCTCAATGCCACGGGGTCGAAGAGGACGCGACGACCAAGCTTTATATAGGGAAGGCAATATTCCTTCATATAGCGCTGAAGTGTCTGGTGAGAAATCCTTAGATATTCCTGGACTTCTTCCTTGGTCATCAGTCCGGTTTTTTCCATTAGGGTAAATGATATCCGGCAATGATAATTGAATCAAGAAATCCCTTCTAATTTATGATAAGATGTGTTATAATTAGTCATATATAGTCTTTATTAGGCGAATGCTTTAGATTAAAAGGGCAAGATTAAAATGACAAAACGGAAAAAGCGCAGAACCCGGACTCTTTACCGAACTTCTAACGGCTGGGCGTTTGATTTCACGTTTAAAGGTGTCCGCCACCGCCACGGGGGATTCTTTACCAAAGCCCAAGCAGAAGCCGCTCTGGTGCGCATGAAGACACGCTTGATGGACGAGCTGGTCGGGCTCGCAAAGCCCGAATTCGAGAACATCCCGTTTGAGAAATTCGCCCGTCAGGTCATTGAGGTCTACTCGAAAGCCCATAAGAAGAGTTGGAAGGGCGATGAGGGCCACCTGAAGATCCTCTGCCAGTTCTTCCAGGCCAAGTCTCTCCATCAAATCACCACTCAGGAAGTGGCGACTTTCACAGCTACTCGGGCCGCTCAGGTATCGAACTCGACGACTAACAGGGACTTGAGCTTTCTGAAGATGGTCTTCAATAAAGCCGTCGAGTGGGGGAAGCTCGATCAGAACCCTGCGGCAAGAGTGAGGAAACTTCCAGAACCACCGCCTGTTGACCGGATATTAACCAAAGACGAAACTTCAAGGCTCCTCGCTGCCGCGGGCGAGAGGATAAGGCCTATCATCATTACAGCGTTGGCGACTGGCTTAAGGAGGGGTGAGCTATTCGCTTTGAGGTGGAAGGACATCGATTTCGACAGACGCCTCATAATCGTCCGGATATCAAAATCAGGAAAGTCGCGCAAGGTTCCTTTCGGCCCTGCCGTCGCCGCAGCTCTCGACGCCCTCCCCCGATGCTCCGAATTCGTCTTCCCCGGGCAAAAAAAAGGCCGTCCTCTCCAGTCAATTTATGATAGCTTCCATAATGCCTGCGTCGCGGCCCAGATCGAGGATCTCAGATTTCACGACCTGAGGCACAGCTATGCTTCGGGGCTTATCGAAGCCGGAGTGGATATCGCGACTGTGAGCCGAATCCTCGGCCACGCGAATATCCTAATGACCCAAAAATATCTTCACCCATCGGCTGAGACCTTTATAAAAGCCGCAGAAAAGGCGGACGCCCTCCTCGGCCCGAACCATTAAGAACTCGTCTAATTTTACCCGCCCCGACGGTCTGCACGACGGAATTGTCAGCTAATAGGGTAAGGATGCAGCTTTAGCCTGTTCTCCAAACACGAAAGGCGAACCTATGGACCTTTGTAATGGGAGGGATCCCCGAATACCGTCGGGCGTCTATTATTTTGAGGTCCAACGCAAACCAGAACGGTCATGGTCCGCTCTCTTTAAATCGGTCTACGTTTCTCTCCAATTTAACCTCGCCCCCTTTAAGACAGGTGGGTCGGGGGTTCTTCATGACTTACTATAAAACTCGGGCTCTAAAAACTTTGTTTCTTATTGCATTTTGCAATCCCCTATTTAGGGCGGGCAAAATCTCCTCCCTTTACCATTTTATCGGCGTTATTTATATTACCGGATAAGGGTTTATTTCCCACATTTTCTATCGCTATTTTGCCGTGCCTTTTCGGACCTTTATTGTTAAAAAAAGCGTAAATTTAAGTATTTTATGCAGTCCTTGGAGGCGGGTACTCGGAGCATAGGTCTTATTATAGAGGGAGGTATAATAACTGGCCTTTAATTGAAATTATCGGTATTTATCGGTATTTTGTCGATAGCGACTGATATTTCCCTACGAAAAACTGCTGCTTTAACGGAGCTGTAGACGGTGAAGCCGAACATCGCCGGGTGGCCGGCCGCGATGTAGGTCTTGAGCCGGTCGAGGACCCGCCGCCGCGCCAGCCCGGGCGGGTCGTGCCGGTAATACTTGATCGTCTTATAATTCTGGGCGAACGCGTAACAGAACGCCGGCGGCTCCCTGTCGAACTCCTGATCATCGTCCGTGTAGGGCCAGTATTCCTCAGGCGCGACGCCGAAGAGGACCATGGCCCCCATCGTCAACCTCAGGTAGGCGCCGGTGTCCCCCTTCATCTTCATCAGGTTACGCGTGGCCTTGTAGAGGAAAAGGCGCGAGGCATCGATGTGCCGGCCGAACGACTTGCGCTCGTAATACTCGATGACCCCGGCCCCGGCATGGGCCGTGCAGGAGCCGAGGGCGCCCTGGTCCTCGACGGCCGAGGCCCACTCGCGGAGGTCCACCGCGGCCGGCGGCGCCCCCGGGGGCGTCGCGCGCCCCGCCCCATTCACCGCCGTCCCCCGCGTTCCCGCAGCCGCGCGGATCCCGGCCGCCGCCAGGATCTCGCGGACCCCCGGCGTGTCTTCGGTGAAATCCCGGAAATCGGGATAGTCCGGGATCCATCCGAAACCGCGTTTCGTCGCCTCGCTCATCGTTCACACCCTCCCTTCGACGTGTTGTCCGCCGGCATTGTATTAAAAAGGAGAGCTCGGGGCAAAGAAAAATTAATAATCGCCGCCGCCGGGACCGCGGCGCCGGGCGGCAAGGGCCGTCCGAAAGCTGATGATTCTCCCTCCTCAGGCGCCGGGGGGGAATATCATCCTTGAAATCACCCTAAGGGGTGATTGACCGGGTCTGGGGGTGAGACAGAATAGAGCCGAAAGGACGCAGTAAAAGCCTGAAAGGCCTGCGAGATGGGCAAGAAGAAGATTCTCGTCATCGATTATGACCAGGCGTCCCTCCAGGCGCTCGAGCAGGTCCTCGTCCAGGAGGGCTTCGATGTCGTCCTGGCCGGGGACGGGCAGGCCGGCTGGGAGAAGTACCAGAGCGAAAAGCCCGATCTGGTCCTCCTCGAGGCCATGCTCTCCAAGATCCACGGCTTCGAGCTCTGCGACCGCATCACGAAGGATCCGTCCACGAACATCCCCGTCTTCATCATGACGGGGGTCTACAAGGACCGCATCTACCGGACGGAAGCGCTCCGCACCTACGGCGCCTCCGAATACTTCGAAAAGCCCCTCGACATGCCCAAGTTTCTGGCCTCCATCCACGGCGTCCTCACGGTCCCGGACATCAAGCCGGAGACCCGGGAGGATGAGGACGAGGCGCTTCAGGCCATCTCGGCGATGAAGCCCATCCAGGAAGAGCCGCGGCGCCCGCAGCCGGCCCCGGAGGTCCGCGCGGCCAGCGTCAAGCCGGCCTTCGAGACAAGGCTATCGCGGGACGAGCGGCCGCGCTTCGAGACGGGGCCCCATTCCGCCCCCGGGCGTGAGGAACGCGAGCCCGCCGAGGCTGCTCCAGAGCCCAGGCCCGTCAAAGAGTCGCTGCCGAAAATCAGGATCGCTCCCGCGTCCAAGCTGCCGGGGGACGGAGAGATCCGGCTCGAGAGCCTCCTCAACATCAGGCCGGAAAAAGAGGAAGGGCGCCGGTCCGAACCGGCCAAGGCCGCCGGACACCCTCCCGCGGTGCCGAAGGACCACGGCGGCAGGGCCCACGACGCCGTCAAAAAAGAATCTGAGACCGAGGATATCGACGCGCTCCTCAAGGAGACGCTGGCGGATTTCGGGCTCGAGCACGAGAAGAAGAGAGCCGCCAAGGCCCCGCCGAAGCCCGAGCTGAAGCCTGAGCCCGTCCCGGAGAAGCCGAAGATCGAGCCCCCGCCGCCGGCGGCGCCGCTGAAGGCGAAACCCGCGCCTGCGCCCGTCGCTCCCGCTCCTTCTGTTTTCGAGAAACCGAAACCGGGCCCTCAGGCCCATCCGGCGCCGACGCCCTTCGCGTTCGCCGAGAAACTGAAGCCGACACCCCCGCCGCCGATGCCTCCCGCCGTGGCCGAGAAGCAGAAGCCCGCGCCGCCTTCGATGCAGGCCCAGCCGCAGGCGCGGCCCGCCGCTCACGCACACGCTCCCGAGCCTCCCGCCGCCGCACGCCCGGTCGGGCCCGCGCCGTTCCAGAGGCTCGAAACCGAAACAAGCCCCTGGGCCGAGCCCAAAAAGCCGGAGAAAAGGGCGGAGACGCCGGCGAGGGGGGAGCCGGTCCGGCCTGCCGAGCCCAGGAGGGGACCCGAGCCGCGGATGTTCAAGGACATCTACGAGATCGATAAGAAAAAATCTGTTTCGCCCGTCCTCGCAGTCGCCGCGGGCCTGGTCGTGGTCGCGGCCGTGGGCTTCCTCATCCTCCGGCCCAAGCACGCCGCCAAGCCGGCCGAGGTCGTCACGCACAACCCCGCCGCGGTGACCCAATCGACCCCTTCGGAAGAGACGGCGGATAATGCCAACAATGCCATCCCGCCCCTGCCGGAAGAAAAGCTCAAGGCGGTGAGCCCGAAGCCCAAGCCGGCGCCCGCCGCAGTGCAGACCCGGCAGGAGCCGCTCCCCGGCCCGGCCGATGCCATCATCCCGGCGCAGCCCGCGAGCGTCGATCACCTCAGGCTGCCGGCGGCGGGCCCGCAGAAGAAGACCGCCACGACCACCGCCCAGCAGAAGCCCGCGGAGACGACGCCGGCGGGGACCGGCGCGGGAGAGGACAAGAGCGCCCAGGCACAAACCCAGGGCCAGGCCGGACAGCCGGTCGCGGCCCCCGCCAAGCCGGAAACGGGCCCCGCTCAACCGCCGACGCAGACACCCCAGCAGACACCCGCCCAGACGGCGGCCCAGGGTTCGACGGTGGGCGGCGATGAGCTCAAGAACCAGTCCCTGCTGACGGCCAAAGCCATCTTCGGCCAGCTCGTCGATCTCGACACCGTCGACGAACCGCCACAGGTCATCAAGTCCTTCGAGCCCGTGTATCCGTCGGCGGCCCTGAGGTTCGGCAAGGAAGGGTCCGTCACCATCAACGCTCTCATCAGCGAAACCGGGAACGTCATCCGGACCGGCATCCTCAAGGGATTGCAGGACGATATGGGCCTGGAACAGGCCGCCCAGGACGCCGTGAAGAGATGGAAGTTCCAGCCGGCGAAAAAGGACGGCGTGGCTGTCAAGGTCTGGAAGCCGATCGTCATCACTTTCAAGATGAGCCGGTGAAGCCAGACCCCATGAGCTTAGCAACAAATATGAAAAAGAACGAATATCAACAAAAGGAGACGGAAATGGGTCTGAGCAAGGATCAGGAAGAGCTGTACAAGCGGACGATGGACGAGGTCAAGAGGCAGCTGGACAACCTCGACGACGAAGTGGAGAAAGAGCTCCAGAAGGTCCGGAGGCGGCTCGCCGAGCTCCAGGAATCGAAGAAGTCGCTCAAAATGGTCTACGAGGGCACGGCCAAGCTTCTGGGCATCGAGGTCGAAGCCGAAGAAGAGGAGAACGGCGATTCGGCGTCTGCGTCGGCCAAAATGTAACGGTCCCGCCTGCAGGCCGGGCCGCCCCGAGCGGCCTCCCTCCGCCTGAATCCCACCTTTCCGCTCTCCCTCCCCGTCTGCCATTCCATTGACGCTCAACGGGGACTGCTGTACACTCGGGGCGCTACGGCGCCGCGAGCGGCGCGGCTCAGCGGCCGCCGCCGCAACCTTCCCGGAACGTCCATGACCAAGCGCCAACGGGTTGAAGAGACCTGCGGATTCGGACGCCCCGACCGCCCTCCCTTCGTTCCAGCGATCTATGAGCACAAGGGCCGCCTCCTCGGCCGCTCGCCGTCGGAGATCTGCCGCAACGGCGGCCTCCTCCGAGAGGCCTGCCTCCGCGAGCTCGAGGCCTACGACCCGGACATCCTCACCGTCGGGGTGGACGTCTACAACGTGGAGGCCGAGGCCCTCGGCGGCGAGGTCCGTTTCTTCGACGGCTCGAACGACGTGCCCGCGATCGTCTCTCCCCTTCTCCGGTGGCACGGGGACCTCGCGAGGCTGCGGCTCCCCGACCCCGAATGCGACGGCCGCATGCCTCTCTTCCTGGACGCGGCCGGGTGACGGCGGGCTTCGGGGCAGCCTTCCTGGCCAGGGGCGCCGGGGTCGTCATCTTTGATTCCAAGGCCTCGCCGGGCGCGGCCTCGCCACGGGTCTTCCGAGATTTCGTCCTCCCGGTCTACCGCGATCTCGTCGTGCCCGAGCTCCGGAAGGCGGGCGCGTCCCAGGTGCCGCTCATCGTCGGCGGGGACACGACCGGCATTCTCGAAGACCTCCTCCGGACGGGCGCGACGCAACTCTTGTGTGACGCCGGCTCGGACCTCGAGCTCTTCAAGAGGAGGTGCAGCCAGGAACGCCGGGCCTTCCGCGCGAGCGTCGACGCGCGCCTCGTCCACCGCGGACGGCCCGAGGAGATCCGGAGGGAGGCGCTCCGGATCCTCGAGGCAACGAGGGACCAGCCGGGGCTGCTGTTCGGCTGCGGGGTCGTGGCTTACGACACCGACCCGCAGAACGTCATCGCGCTCCGGGAGGCGCTGGACGAATTCGCGCGGGGCGGCTGATCCGTTCCTCCCCTGCCGAAACCCATTTCAGACATCTCCCGAGGGCACTGTTCCGAGCGGCGCTCCCCTCATTGGGGGACATCGCTAATATGGGGACATCCCGGGAACAGGGGGTCCGGCCTTCGAAGAGGAATCGAGTTAGACGGGTCCAGAGCGCGGGGGACGGGGTGAACTTTTGAGACGCCGTCATCGTATAATAAAGAAGTGGAGAGCGAAGATGCTTAAGTTTCTTCTTTGGCTTATCCTTCTTGTCATTTGCTGGCCCCTGGCGCTCCTCGCCCTGATCCTCTATCCGATTATCTGGCTCCTCCTCCTGCCCTTCCGGCTTCTCGGGATCACTGTCACGGCCGCCCTGGCTCTCTTCGCGGCCCTGATCATGCTCCCGGCCAGGGTCCTCCGCGGCCCGTCCCGGGCCTGATCCGAAATTCAGGCCAAAGGCCCGGCCCAGGCTGAGCGGCGTTTCTATTATTCTGCCTGTTTGACCACGCCAGGCGCATGTACGATAATCCTTCCTCATGGAAGTCCAGGAGCACTTCTATGCGGACGATCCTTCGCAGGAGCCCGCCGACGCGCGGACGACGATCCCGGGGGCCGAATATTTTTTCCTCGGCAACGGCCTCATTCAGGCGGCCGTCCAGGTCTGCGGCTCCGGCGCAGCCACGCCCGTCGGCCTGCTCGTCATGGACCCGGAGCGCCTGGGTCCGAAGCGCCGTGCGCTGACGTTCGACCCGGCAGGGGGACTCGGCCCGACCGGCATCGAGCTCGTCGAAGGCCGGACGGCCCTGCGGCCCGGGCCGAGCGCCGTCAAGGCCCGCTGGGTGCCCCGCGTCGGTTTCCCGATGGTCGAAGTGACCTGGCGGAGCGGCCCGTACCGCGTCGTCGAGCGGTTGCTCTGCGGGCTGCCGTGGGCGAAGGCCTCGTTGCGGCTCCGCGGCGGGCGCCTCGACATCCTTGTCAGAACAGCGCGGCCTGGCGAGGAGCCGGGCTACTGGGCCGGCAGGTCATATCGCCGGTACAGAAAGAGCGGCATCGATCTCCCCCTGCCGGCGGACGGCGAGACACTCAGATTGGAGGCGGTCCTGCCGAGGCGAGCGGCGTTGAGACAAAATAGCAAGGGCCGCAAATATGGCCCGAAGGTTAGCAAATCCTGATGAGTGGCACGGTGCGAGTCCCCGCCCACCCGCAGCCGAGTTGGGCGCTCCGGCCTACGGCGCCGTTAAAGGCAGTGAAGCCATTAAACGTCATGGCGACGCCAAGCGAGAGAGCGCAGCAGCGCCACCGAAAGCGGGCGAGTGGGGATTCAGGAATCGGGTTGCGATGCGATCGGAGCGATGCGAGGATGGACGGGGCGCGCCGGGATGCAACACATCCGGCAGCTAGAGGATTCCGAGAAGCGACGATGAGAGGCGCGGCGAAAGGAGATTGACAATGGCCCGGACAAGGATCCACCTGGTGGCGAACGCCCACCTCGACCCAGTCTGGCTCTGGGAATGGGAGGAGGGCGCCGGAGAGGCGCTGTCGACCTTCCGCCAGGCCGCCGAGTTCTGCGAGCGACACAAGGGGTTTGTCTTCTGCCACAACGAGGCCGTCCTCTACAAGTGGGTCGAGGAGTACGAGCCGGCCCTGTTCGCGCGGATCAGGAGGCTCGTCCGCGCCGGCAAGTGGCACGTCATGGGCGGCTGGTACCTCCAGCCCGACTGCAACATGCCGAGCGGCGAGTCGTTCGTCCGCCAGATCATGCTCGGGAAGCGGTACTTCCGCGAGAAGTTCGGCGTCGAGCCGCGGACGGCCGTCAACCTCGACCCCTTCGGCCACACCCGCGGCCTCGTCCAGATCCTGGCCAAGAGCGGCTACGAGGCTTACCTCTGCTGCCGGCCGGGCGAGCCCTGGTGCACGCTCCCGGCCGACGAGTTCGTCTGGGTCGGCTACGACGGCTCCGAGGTCCTGGCCGACCGGGCCTCGGCTCATTACTGTTCGGTCGGCGGCAAGGAGCGGGCGCGCCTCGAGGAATGGCTGGCGAGGAATCCCGGCAAGGAACTCGTCATCCACCTCTGGGGCATCGGCGACCACGGCGGCGGCCCGTCGCGGCGGGACCTCCTCGACCTCGACGAGCTCGAGCGCGACCGCCCCGACCTTGACATCGTCCATTCGACGCCCGACGCCTTCTTCGAAGAGCTCGCGGCCAGGAAGCCATCGCTCCCCAGGCTAGCGCGGGACCTCAATCCCTGGGCCGTGGGCTGCTACACGTCCATGAGCCGGGTCAAGCAGGGCCACCGCCGACTCGAAAACGAGCTCTACACCGCCGAGAAGATGGTCACGGCCGCGTGGGCGCAGAAGCTCCTGCCCTACCCGGGCGGGGAGCTCGCGGAGGCCATGGAGGACCTCGCCTTCACCGAGTTCCACGACATCCTGCCCGGCTCGGCCATCCCGGCGGGCGAGGAGGCGGCCGTGCGGCGGATCGATCACGGCCTGGAGGTCCTGGCCCGTCTCAAGGCCCGGGCCTTTTTCGCCCTGGCCTCCGGCGAGCCCGAGGCCGCGGCCGGCGTGATCCCGGTCTTCGCCTTCAATCCCCATCCCTTCCCCGTCCGGACCATCGTCGAGTGCGAATTCGAGCCGTGGGAACCCAATTACGCCCGGACAGAGTTCTGGGACCCGAGGGTCGCGGCCGGCGGCAAGGATCTCCCCTCGCAGGTCGAGAAGGAGACGAGCAACATCAGCCTCGAATGGCGGAAGCGCGTCGCCTTTGAGGCCGTGCTCGCGCCGTCGCGGCTGAGCCGGTTCGACTGCCGGCTCGAGCCCGCGCCCGAAAAGCCCGCCGGGAGGGTCCGGGAAGAGGGCGGGTTCGTGACCGTCGTGACCGGCGACCTCGCCGCCGCTGTCAACGCCGGGACGGGCCTCCTTGACCGGTATGAAGCCGGGGGCCGGGCCTTCCTCGGGAGCGGCTCGTTCCGGCCGCTGGTCATCCTCGACAACGCCGACCCGTGGGGGATGAAAGTGCGGAGCTTCCGCAAGCCGGCCGGGGAGTTCCGTCTGGCCTCGCCGGAGGAGGCCTCGGCCTTTGCGGGGTCGGGCGGCGAAAGCAGCGTCCCAGCAGTCAGGGTCGTCGAAGACGGCGAGGTGCGGACGGTCGTCGAGGCGATCCTGACCTACGGGAAGTCGGCGGCCCTCCTGCGCTACAAGATTCCGAAAAGGGGCGCCGAGATCGAGGTCGAGGTCCGCGTTCTGTGGGCCGAAAAAGACAGGATGCTGAAGCTGGCCCTGCCGTTGGCGCTGCGGGAGTCAAGGTTCATGGGCCAGGTTGCGTTCGGCGCGGACGAGCTCCTCTCGAACGGCGACGAGGCCGTGGCCCAGAAGTGGCTCGCCGTGACCTCGGAAAGGGACGGGGCGGCGCTCTCGGTCGTCAATGATTGCGTCTACGGGTCTGATTTTTGCGACGGCGAACTGAGGCTCTCCCTCCTCCGCTCGCCGGCTTACGCCGCCGACACGTGGGAGGATAGGCTAGCCGTGGCGCCCGACCGTTTCATCGCCAGGCAGGACCAGGGCGAGCGCCTTTTCCATTTCTGGATCAACGGCGGCCCCCTCGACGAGCGGCTAGAGGCCGTCGAGCGCGAGGCCCTCGTCCGGAACGAAAAGCCGTACGTCCTCGCGTTCTCGCCGCCGGGGTCGGGTAAAAGGGTCAAGGCCGGAGTGCTCCTCGACGGCCCGGCCGTCATCCTCGCGGCCTTCAAGAAAGCCGAGGACGGAAACGACATCGTCGTCCGCCTCTACGAGCCGACGGGACAGCCCCGGACCGTCGGGCTCCGACTGCCCGCCTTCGGAGCCCGGAAGAAAGTCCGGATGGGCCCATTCGAGGTCAAGACGCTGCGCTTCATCCCGAGGTCCCGGCAATGGGCGGAGACGGACCTCATGGAGAGGCGGCTCACGGGGAAATGACCTCCAAAGAGCGGGTCCTCGCGGTCCTCGAAGGCCGCATCCCCGACAGGGTCCCCTATGGGGAATTCGCCATCGACTTCGACACGGTCGAGAGGATCATCGGGCGCGAGACCTATCTCCGGGCCAAGGCTCGGTCGCAGATCGCCTTCTGGGAGGGCCGGCGGGACGAGGTCGCCGAAAGCTGGTTCAAAGACCACATCAAGCTCCACCGGCGGCTGCCGCTCGACATCGTCACCTTTCCCGCTGCGACCTGGGAGATGCCGGCGGAGACCGGCGACCCTCCGCCGCGCCGCATCGATCCCGAGACGTGGGAGGACAAATACGGCCGGGTCTACAAGTTCTCGGAGGTCACGCAGGACATCACCTGCATCCGGGACCCGGTCGCGCAGGCGAAGATCTTCACGGCGGCAGAATTCGAGCGGGAGCCTGAGCCGCCGCGGCGCGACGAGCGGTCCTGGAGGATCCTGGACGCCGTCATCCGAGAGCTCGGGACGGAAAAATTCATCTGCGGCCCGTCTGGCGGGTCCGTCGGCATCGTCCTGCTGGGCGGCATGGAGAGAGGCTTGACGGAGATCGCCGCGAGCCCGGACGTCGTGCGGGCGGCGACGGCCTTTCTCGTCAGGCAGCAGAACCAGGCCGACGGCGTCCGGATCCATCCGGGTTCGGACGGCGTCCTCTGGGACGAGGACCTCGCCTACAACCGCGGCCCCTTCGTCGGCCGGGACACGTTCCGCGACATGTTCCTCGAGGCCAACAAGGAGCGGGCCCGGAACGTCAAGGCGCTGGGCAAGAAGATCCTCAAGCACTGCTGCGGCAACGTCAACGCCATGATGGATTACTTCATCGAGATCGGCTACGACGCCTACCAGTCGATCCAGCCCACGGCCGGAATGGACATTTGCAGGCTCAAGAGGGCGTACGGGCGGCAGATCACGCTCTGGGGTGGCGTCGCCGTCGAGCACTTGGTCGGCGGGACGGCGAAGGACGTCCGGCAAGACGTCCGGCGGGCCATGTCGTGCGCTAAGCCCGGCGGGCGCTTCATCCTTGGCTCGAGCCACAGCGTCGCCGTCGGGACGAAGTACGACAACTACATGGCCATGCTGGACGAGCACGGCAAACTGTGCGAATATTGAGCCGCCGGAAAACATGAGCAGGGCCCCCGTATCGCTCGTCCTCGTCGGCATCGGCGGCATGGGCGCTGTCTACGTGCGAGAGCTCCTCAACGCGAAGGACTCGGGCCTCTTCCGGATCGCGGGGGCGGTCGACCCCGAACCGGAGCGGTGCCCGTGGCTCGAGGAGCTGCGGGCCATGCGCGTTCCGCTCTACGCGGCGCTGGAGGATTTCTACCGGAACAGGACGGCGGAACTGGCCGTCCTCTCCTCCCCCATCCAGTTCCACGCACGCCAGACGCGGCTCGCGCTGGAGCGGGGAAGCTACGTCCTTTGCGAGAAGCCGCTCGCAGGCACGATCCGGGAAGCACGGGAGATGATCGAGGCCGAGAGGGAGAGCGCGGGGCGCTGGGCGGCGGTCGGCTACCAGTGGTCGTTCAGCGCGGCGGTTCAGGCGCTGAAGAGCGACGTCATAGCCGGGCGGTTCGGCCGGGCGAAGCGGCTGAAGTGCCTGTACCTCTGGCCGCGCGACGAGGCGTATTACCGGAGGAACGGGTGGGCCGGGAGGAAGCGCGACGACGCCGGAGGGTGGATCCTCGACAGCCCGGCTCAGAACGCCATGGCCCACGACCTCCACAACATGTTCTACGTGCTGGGGAAAGGGCACCGGGAGGCGGCGCGCCCGGTCGATGTCGAAGCCGAGCTCTACCGCGCCTACCCCATCGAAAACTACGACACGGCGGCGATGCGGGCCGCGACCGAAGAAGGCGTCGAAGTGCTGTTTTACGTCACGCACGCCGGACGAGCCGAAAGAGGCCCGGTCTTCTCGTATGAGTTCGAGAGGGGGACGGTGAGATGCGAGAGCCGCGTGTCGGGCCTGAAGGCCGAGTTCGCGGACGGGACGCGGCGGGAGTACGGGGTTCCAGACGAGGGTCGCATGAACAAGCTCTGGGACACCGTCCGGGGCGTGAGAAGCGGCAAACTTCCGGTTTGCGGACTCAAAGCGGCCGCAAGCCAGACGCTTTGCGTCAACGCGATGCAGGATTCGATGCCGGAGATCCGGGAATTCCCGGACGGGCTGCGGCGCGTTGAGGAGGGAGGCGGAGGGGCGGAAGGGGGAGGGGTGGAAGGCGGCGGGGCGCAGAGGATCTGGGTCGATGGTCTGGACGAGGCGCTCGAGGCCTGCTATGCGGCGAACGCCCTGCCGTCGGAAATGGGTGTCCCCTGGAGCGGCAGGGGCCGCCACATCAAATTGGGGACACAATACTCATTTCCGAATTTCGACAAGGGGGCCGGAACGGGGCCGTCCGGCTGAGACGCCATGACGCCGAGGGGGCGCCGGGAGGGGCCGGAAATGAGAGTCGCGCCTCCGCCGGCCGAAGAAATTAGGAAATGAGTATTATGTCCCCTTTATTGACTGGATTGAAGATTGAAAAGATCGTCTACCCGGGGCGGAGTCTGGCCCATGACGGCGGGAAGGTCGTCTTCGCGGACCGGGGGCTCCCGGGCGAAACGGTCGAGGCCGAGGTCGTCCGGGAGCGGAAGAGCTTCGCCGAGGCACGGACCGTCCGGATCGTCGAGAAGTCCTCGGCCCGCGTCGATCCGAGGTGCCGCCATTACCTCGCCTGCTCGCCCTATCAGGACATGGATTACGGCACCCAGCTCGAGGTGAAGAAGGCCCAGGTCGAAGAGATCGTCGGCCACGCGCTGGACGCCTTTTCCGGCGCTCTCAATGTCACACCATCGCCAGAGATCTGGGGATACCGGAACAGGATCCGGCTGCGCATCGTGCGGCAGGGCGGGACGGCCCGGGCCGTCTATCACGAACCGGGCGAGCGCGAGTCCTTCGTCCCGGTGGACCGCTGTTATCTCGTCTCCGACGCGGTGAACGACCTCGCCGCCGAGCTCGTCGCCTTCGTCGGCCGCGAGGAGTGGGAGGCCGTATCGGACCTCGAGATCAGGGAGAGCCGGTCGCGGCGACGGTCCCTTGTCATCTTCCATCTCGAGTCGGCCGCGAGGATTGAGGAGATGTCGGGCAAACTCTCGGGCCTCCACCTGCGTTATCCCCTGTCGGGGATCGTGGGATTGGTCAAGGACGGCACACGCGTCCGGGAGGAAACGATGGGCGGCGTCGGCCGGCTCGAAGAGGTCGTCTGCGGGATTTCCTACAGGGTCGGAGCCCGGTCGTTCTTCCAGGTCAACGTGGCCATCCTGGAGAAGGTTTTCGACGACATGGCCGAGGCCGTGAAGGGGATGCCGGACGCGACGGTCGCCGATCTCTATTGCGGCCTCGGGACCTTCGGCCTCTTCCTGGCCGGCGGCGCGAGAGAGGTCTTCGGGGTCGAGCCGGACCCCGCCAACCTGCGCTATCTCAAGAAGAACATCGAGCTCAACCGGGCCGGAAACTTCAGCCTCTGCGAAGGGACGAGCGAGGCGTGGCTGCCGGAGCTTCTCGAACGGGGCGTCGACGTCGTCATCCTCGATCCCCCGCGCAAGGGCGTGGACCCCGAGGTGCTGCGGGAGTTGGCCGCGGCCCGCGTCCCGCTCGTCCTCTACCTCTCCTGCAACCCGACGACGCTGGCGCGCGACCTGAAGATCCTGCGGCAGGCCTACGGGGTCCGGGACCTGAAGATCTACGATTTTTTCCCGCACACGCCGCACATAGAAACGCTGGCCGTGCTCAGCTCTCTTTGACCGGTCTCGGGCGTCCGGCCGTCTCCGCCTTTTCCGTGAAGCGGCCGGCGAGCTGTCCGCAGGCGGCCAGGATGTCCTGTCCTTTGGAGCGGCGTCGCGTGACGCGGACCTTCCTCTCTTCGAGCCAGCGCGTGAAGCGCGCCACGTCGGCCTCGGGCGGGACATCGAAGGCAAGGCCGGGAACCGGGCTGTAGACGATCAGGTTGACCTTGGCCCTCAGGCGGCGGGCGATCCCGGCCAGCCCGTCGGCATCGTTGAGCCCGCCGTTGACACCCTGGATGACGACGTACTCGAGGGTAATCATCCGGCCGCCGGACCGGATGTAATCCTCGCAGGCGGCAACGAGCTTTTCGAGCGGGTATTTCCTGTTGATCGGCATGAGCCGGTCGCGCAGGCGGTCGTTCGCGGCGTGGAGAGAAACCGAGAGATTGACCTGCAGGTCGAGCTCCTTGAGCCGCGCGATGCCCGGGACGTAGCCGGCCGTCGAGATTGTCATGCGGCGCGCCGCGATCCCCATGCCCTCTGGCGCGTTCATGATGCGCAGGGCCTTGGCCAGGTTGTCGAAGTTGTCCAGAGGCTCGCCCATGCCCATGAAGACATAGTTCGTGATCTCGCCGCCGGCCTCGGCCCGGAGCGCGAGCGCTTGGCCGGTGATCTCCGACGGCGTCAGGTTCCGCCTAAAGCCGTGGAGGCCACTGGCGCAGAAGCCGCAGGCGAACTTGCAGCCGACTTGCGTTGAAATGCAGGCGGTCTTTCTTTTCCCGGCCGGAATAAGGACGGCCTCGACGCAGGGGCCATCGGCCAGCTTGAAGAGGAACTTGGCCGTTCCGTCACTGGATTCCAGCCGCGCCTCGAGTTCGAGCCGGCTGATCGTAAATCGCGCGGCCAGCATATCGCGGAGGCCCTTGGACAACGATGAAAATTCCCCGAAATCCGATGCGCCCTTATGGTAAAGCCAGGAAAAAATCTGTCCGGCCCGAAATGGACGTTCGCCGAGGGCCGCGAGCTCCGCCTGGAGCTCCTCGAGCGTCAGGTCGCGGATTTCCCTTTTCATGGATTCACCGCCCTCCGGCGAGGAGGCCCTGGCGCAGGAATTCGACGAGGAAAGCCTTCTCGGCGGCCAGGCCATCGGCGCTCGGCGGGTTGGGCTCGGCGATGAGTCCCTCGAAGATATTCTGGAGGATCGCGGCCGCCATCGGCACGCCGAACTTCTTTTTCACGTCGGGGCGGATGATCCCCCCGAGCGCTTGAGTGAGAAGCCCGACCATCTCCTGCTTGCTCCGCACGTGCCACTCCATGTGCTCCTCGATGTCCTCGTGGATGACGAGGTGCTGCTCCCGGAAGTACATCTGCAAAAAGTCCTTCTTCGCCGCCAGCCAGGCGAAGTATTCGTCGATGACGGACTGGAAAATGTGGGCCTTGTCCTGGTCCAGCGTCAGCAGCACCTTGATCTTGTCATAGAGGCCGCGGTACAGCCGCTGATAAAGAGCCGTGAAGATCTCGTGTTTGCCGTGGAAGTAGTTGTAGAGCGTCGGCTTCGACAGCCCGCAGGCCTTGGCGATCGAGTCCATGGACGTCTTCATGTAGCCTTTGGCGATGAACAGATCTTCGCTGTGGTCGAGGATGAAGTGGCGGATCAGCTCTTCCAGGTTCTGGGGCTTGCCCTTATCCCTAGAGGCGCCGGGTTTTCGCGAAGCGGAAATCTGCGTCCTCCCTTCTCCGTCTTAGAAATAGAACCGGAACGAAAGATAGAGGAAATCCGGGTAGCTCCCGAATTCCGAGCGAAGCTCGGGCGGGGCCGTGCCCCCGAACAGGGGCGACACCGGCCGCCGGCCGAGGCCGAGGTAAACGCCGCCGCCGAGATACATGTTTTGGGAGACATTGTAATCGGCCCGGGGCGAGAGGGCGAACGACCCGTCGTTGGCGTTCCAGATGACGAGGCCGGTGACGGGGATGAGCGGCGAGGCCTGGTAGGTCGTGCCCACGCTGAGATAATGCCGGCCCATGAGATAGACGCTTCCCCGGGTATAGGCAGGCGTCGTGAACAATCCCGCGTAGGATGACGGCTCGGAGGAGCCGGCCGAATTGAAATGGTACTCGACGAAGCCGTAGACCTTCGCGCTGAGGCTGCGGTCGATGCCGGCCGTGAGCCGGCCGTAGTTCGCGGGCTTCGCCGGCGCGGAAGCGAGGGCGCCCGGCAGGACATAGGCCGCCTCGAGCCAGACGCCCGACCCGCCGACGGACCGCGCGACGTCGAGGCCGATCAAGAAATCGTTTTGGAAGCCGAGACCCAGCAGGCTCACGTCCGTCTTGAAGAGATGGAACTGGCCCCGCAGGAAAAAGGCGCTCAGGTCGAACCGGAAGCTCTTACCGAAGACGTATCCCACGTCGATTTGGCTCAGGTCCGACAGCGGGATGCGCATCCGGGCGGCGTCGACGCCCAGCCGTTCTTCCTTGTCCAAATCATAGAAGGAGAAAGGCGCGATGATGTCCGTCGGGTTTGTCACCTTGCCGCTTCCCCACGCCACCGGCTGGCGCCCGACGATGATATCGCCGAAGCCCGTCTTGAATGTTACCGAGAGTCGGTCGAGGTTTTGGTAGAGCCCGAAGCTGCCGGCGGGAGAATCCGGCCCCGGCACGAGCGGCGACCGAAAATCGGCGACCCGATAATTCCCGGTCGAGACCGAGACGGCAAACGCGGACGGCCGGAAAAAGAAAGGGTCCTGGATGCGCGGCGAGATGTCATAGGCCGCGAGGAGGGTCACAGACATGCTCGGCGAGTATGTCAGCGAAAGCCTGAGCTCCGTGTCGGACTGGGCCAGCAGCGGCTGGGCCGCTCCCCCGGCGTCCAGGGGCTCAGCCAGGCGGAAGACGATCGAGTAGTTCTTGACATAGCCGCTGAGCGTCAGCGGGCCCTCGTCGGCGGCGGCGCGTCCGGCGAGGGCCGAGACGAGGGCCAGCGCGCCCGCCGCTCTCCAGCCTGCCCAACGCGCCGCCACGGCCTAGCTCCTGGTCTCGTCGCTCGCGATGAGACCGTCCCGGACGGTCACGGTCCGGCGGGCCTTCTCCACGATCATCCGGTCGTGGGTCGAGAAGACAAACGTCATGCCACGCTCCTCGTTGAGACGGCGCATCATGTCAAGGAGTTCGGCGCCCGTCTTCGAATCGAGGTTGGCCGTCGGCTCGTCGGCGAGGATCATCAGCGGCCGCGTGACCATGGCCCGGGCGATGGCGACCCGCTGCTGCTGGCCGCCCGAGAGTTTCGAAGGAAAGCGCCAGGCGAAGCCCTCGAGCCCCACGTCGCGAAGGATGTCGCCGACGCGGCGGCCGCGCTCCACCTTGGGCACGTGCTGCAGGAGCATGGTGTATTCGATGTTTTCCTCGACCTTCAGCACCGGGATCAGGTTGTACGCCTGGAAGATGAAGCCGATGTGATCGCGCCGGAAATCCGACAGTTCGGCCCCGCTCATGGCCGAAACGAGCTTGCCGTCGAGCCAGACCTTGCCCTCGCTCGGCTTGTCGAGCCCGGAGATGATGTTGAGGAGGGTCGTCTTGCCTGAGCCAGAAGGTCCGACGATAGCCGTGAATTCCCCGGCCCGGATGGTCAGATCGATGCCGCGCAGGGCCGGCACTTCGACGCCGTTGTCGGTATAGGTCTTCCTCAGCCCCTCGGTCTGAATCAGGGGTCGCTCACGCTCGATCATGGTCGTTCTCCTTCACAGGGCCCGTTTCATGGCGCCGGTCACCGACATCCGGGCGGCGTAGGCCGCGGGATACAGCCCGACGAGCAGCGTGAACACGAGGACGCTCAACGGGTAGAGGATGAACTGGCGGAGGCGAAGCACGGGATAGATGAGATTCCGGATCGTCACGCCGGCAAACTCCACGCCCTCATAGTTGATCCCCGAGTGGGAAACGAGGGCCGTCAGGGCAAAACCGAGGGCGACCCCCAGTCCGATGCTGAGCAGGGCCAGGGCCCCGGCCTCCTGGATGACGAGCTTGCGGATGCCCCACGGCCGCGTCCCCACGGCCCGCATGACACCGAATTCGAACATTCGTTCGTAGATCGACATGAAGAGCGTGTTGATGATGCCCAAGGCCACCACGGCGAAGAGGATGATGCCGACGATGAGCGTCCCGACCTGCGTCAGGTCGTAGATCGACTTCAGGGCCGGAAAGAGTTTCGTCCAGCCGAGGGCTTCGTTGTCCGCGTTCGAGTACTCGGCCCAGAAGGGGTCTTGCTCGTTCTGTGAAATCTGCGGATTTTTAAAGGCAAGAACGATCTCGTTCGCTCGGTGGTCGAGGCCGAGCATGGCCTGGGCCTTCTCGATCCGGACAAACGCCAGGCCCCCGTCGAGGTCCTGGATATTAAAGCGGTAAATCCCGGAAACACGGAACAGGTCTTGGGAGAGCTCCCCGCCGCCGGCTTGGGCGACGGTGACCACGATCCGGTCCCCCACGCCGACTTCAAGGAGCTCGGCCAGCCGGCTGCCGATGACGATATTCTGGGGATCGTCGCCGCTGAAGAATGCACCCTGCGTGATGACGTCGTCGACTTGGCTCAGGGCCTTTTCGGTGTCCGGCCGGACCCCGACGAGGAGGACAGGGTTGACGTTCGAGGTCGACGTGATCATCCCCTGGCACAAGGTGCGCACGGTGAAAGCCTTGACCCGCGCGTCGCGGCCCAGACGGGCCGTGAGGATGTCCAGGCCGGCGAGCGTCTTGTTCGCATCCTGCGTCCCGAGAAAGCCACGGGCATGAATCTGGCCTTCTCCGGTGAACGACGCCGTCGCCGAAGCGATCATGTTGTTGGCCATGCCGATGTACAGGGCGTCGAGGAAGATCAGGGCGGCCAGGCCGATGGCGATGGCCGTTCCGGTGATGTAGGTCCGCCGCTTGTTGCGAAAGATGTTGCGCCAGGCGAGTTTCGTGTACAGGCTCATGGCGGCCCTCCTAAAAGATCCGTATCGACTTGGCCGGGTCGGTCCTCGCGGCCCTGACCGCGGGAAAGAGGCTCACCAGGAACGCGGACAAGAAAACGGTCAGAGTCGGGACGAGGACGCTCCTGAGGTTGGCTTCGGACGTGAAGGTCGTGTACTGCATGCCGCCGAATGTGATGGGCTTCGAGAAGAGGCCGCTGAGCGGGATGTGATGATGCGAGAGAATGGTGTTGACGGGAAAACTGAAGCCCACGCCCAGGAGGATGCTGAGCGAGGCCAGGCACAATGTTTCGAGCACGATTAACGCGAAGATCTGACGCGGGCGCGTGCCCAGGGCCTTGAGAACGCCGTATTCTCGGCGGCGCTCGAGGACGGCCATCAGGGCCGTGTTCAGGACGCCGATGGCCACGACGATGAACAGGACCAGGAGGAGAACGTTGTTGCCCTTGAGCTTGGCCTGCATGGCCATGTAGAACGGCTTGGCGAAGACCTGCCAGGGCTGAATGTCCAGGGGCAGACCGGCCGTCTCCTTCTTGAGTTCGGCCTCGAGCGGGAGGACCTTCTTGAGCGACCGGGCGATGACCACGATTTCGTGGACCCGGTCGTCGAGGACGAGGAGGCTCCGGGCGTCGTCGATGTGGAGATAGGCGGTCATCCGGTCGGTGGCCAGATCTCCCGTATCCATCAGCGCGATCAGTCTGTATTTTTCATTGGCCAGCGAGCCGTCGGCTCCCTGCGATACCAGGACGACCTCGTCGCCGAGGGCGGCTTTGAGATTTTCGGCCAGTCCCTTGCCGAGGATGATGTCTTTGGCGGGCGGCGGACCGAAGGCGCGGCCCGCCGTCACGTCCTTGTCAAGATGCGTGGCCCGGTATTCGAGGGCCGGGTCGATGCCGATGATGCGGACCGCTTCGGTGCGGTCGCCGTCGGAGGCCAGACCCGCCGAGTAGACCCGCGGCGCCCAGGCCTCGGCCCCCGCCGCGGCGTCGATCGCCCGGCCGATGCGGCGGTAATCGGCGACTGTTTTATTGAGCGTCGGCCTGTCGAGATAGCCCCGGGCGTGGATCTGGATATGACCCAGCCGGGTCCGGGTGAATGTCGTGACGATGCCGTTGAACGTGCCCTCCGAGAAGCCGATGGCGAGGGCGGCGAGCACGAAGCCGCCGAACATGGTCAGGCCCGTCAGCACGGAGCGCCGCTTCTGGCGGAAAATGTTGCGGAAGGCCATCTTCAGCATGGGGCGCTCCTATTTGCCGGACTGCAGGTTCCTCAGCGAAAAAAGGCCGTCGGCCAGAGCGAGGTCGAATTGGACGTCCCTATAGCGAAGAGCCGTCTTGTAGCCCTGCTTGCCCTGCGGGATCATTTCCATGACGGACGGGATCGTCCGGCGGCCGAAGGTCTTGATCTCTCTGTAGGTCATGAGCCGGGCGACCCGGCCTTTCTCGTCATAGAATTTCTCCCAAACCGGAAGGTCATCGGACGGGCGCACGGCGACGATGATTTTGTCCCAGACGATCGGGACCCCCGGCTTGGGCCGGCATTCGACATAAGCCAGGTCCGCCTGGGCGTCTTCGGGAGTGATCATCCGAAATGTGAAATCGTTGACGAATGTGTATTCCTTGACGAGGTCGTCGTTAGTGAAATCTGACCCCATCCACGAACTCATCATCATCGACGGCGGGATCTTGATGATCTTGTCCGTGTTGGGCAGGTAGTTCCACATTTCGCTCCCGATGCGCAACGTTCCGACCCCGGCTTCCTTTTTGGGCTCGACGATGCGGATGAATGTCTTATCCAGGCCTTTGGACCAGGCCCGCAGAGCAAGGGTCCGCTGCCAGTCCGGCGTGATGACCTCCATCGAGAGTTGGGCGTAGCTGCCGCTGGTGCGGTAGAGGTTGTCGATCGTACGGACGATCTTGAGCGCCTGGGCCTCCGACGACATCTGGGCCTTTGCCGCGACCGCCGGCCCGAGCAGAATCACCAGTGCAGAGAACAGGACGATGCGATGGCGCGTCATGGCAGACCTCCTTCCCGAACCGGCCTAGGCTCAGGGCTTTTACTCTAAGACAATAATTTTTACTCCGAGTATAATAGGCCGGCCATCGGGGTTTGTCAAGGGAAATATCGGGAAGCCGCGATGAAATCTGCCCGCGGACGCAGGGCGAGGGCCGGCTACTTGATGCTGACCATGAGCCACAGGAGCAGGATGATGACGCCGACGAGGAGCCAGCTCGCGAGAAAGCCGATGACGTCGCTCCGGGCCGGCTTCATGAATTCCCAGCTCGAGCCCGGACGGAGCTTCCGTTTTTCGATCTCGCCGTAGTCCTCGGCCGCGCGCCGGAGGGCCCCCTCCTCGCCCTCCCTCGTCGGCTGGACCGGCGTGTGGACCTTGGCGAAGAACCGGTCCAGGTCCCGCTTCGGGACCGGCCGCGTCACGGCGCTCAGGAGAAAGAGCAGCACGAACGGGAAGAGCGCGTCGAAGCCGAAGCGCACGGCGTTCAGCTGGGCCGCGGAAAAGCGCGAGAAATCGATCCCCAGCCGGCTGAGGACCCAGACCTCCGCCTGGAAGCGCCCGATCCCGATCCGCGGCGACTCCGGGTTCTCGGGGTCGGTCAGGGCCACCTTCTCGAAAAAGATGCCGGTCGGCGGATTGACGCGCGTCTTCTTGATCATCTCGCCGACGGCGGAGGCCCGCCCGGCCTCGACGTCCCCGCGTACGGCCCGCGTCGTGATCGTGACGACTTGGGCCTCGGTTTCCTGGAGAAAGGCCGGCAGCGTCTTCGCCCAGTCCAGCGACTGGAAGAGGGTCGGGACGAGGGCGTAGATCGTGAAGCAGAGGAAAACCTGGATGATGACAGCCGCCTTCGTCAGCCGGCGCCACATGAAGCCGAGCCAGATCGCGGCGCCGAAGATCGCCGGCAGCGAGATGAAATACTTGAACAGGTCGAGGAGGTTGCCGACGAAGAGCGCCACCCCGACGCCGCCGAGAAGGGTCACGGCGATCGCGGCCCGGCCGACGTTGATCAGGTGCCGGTCCGACTTCGGCTTGACGAACGGCTGGTAGAGGTTGCGGATGAAGAGAGCCGAATAGGAGACGCTCGAGCCCGCCAGCGCCGACATCTTTGCCGCCAGGATCCCGGCCATCATCAGCCCGATGGCGCCGGGGAAGAGGAGGTCCATCGTCATGTGGCCCCAGATGAGGTCGGGGTCGTGGAGCTTCCCGGCGTAGAGGGCGATGGCGAGAAGCCCGGTCAGGGCCCAGAAGATCATGATGAAGCGCTTGAAGAACATGCCGCCGATCATGCCGACCCGGGCCGCCGTCTCGTTCTTGGCCGAGCCGGCCGTCTGCATGCCCGTAGCGACGGCGATGATGGAGACCAGGTTCGCGAGGACCATGGCCACGATCGTGTACCAGGCGTACTCGCTCGTCGCCGCCGAGCCGAAAAGCCGGAACATGAAGTCCGGCACGAGGGCGTGCAGGCCGGCGAAGCCGCCGATCCGGGCCAGGGCGATGGGGATCAGTATGATCGAGAAGACCGTCAGGAGGATCCCCTGGATGACGTCCGTGATCGCGGCCGCCAGGAACCCGCCCATCATCGTGTAGACGGCGACGATGACCGTGTAGGTCGAGTAGATCGCGACGGGGTTCGTGTAGGAGATGATGGCCTTGAGCTCGTCCTTCTTCGAGCGCTCGGCGAGCTCGTCGAAGCGTTTCTGCTCCGCGGGCGTGAGCCCCGACTCCGCCTTGAGCTCGAGCGCCCGGTACTCGTGGAAAAGGTCGACGCTGAGCTTCTCCTGGGCCGTATATTTGGCAACCGGCTTGGGCGTCAGGGCCATCATCGTCTTGGCCGCGACCATGTAACCGACCCCGTTCCCGAGGAAGGCCATGAAGAGCGTGAAAACGGCGAAGGACGCGCCGAGGAACTTGCTCTTGAAGCGTTCCTCGAAGAAATCGCCGATGGTCACCAGCCGGACGCGGCGGAAGAACCCCGTCGTGAACCAGTAAAAGGGCGTCAGGAAGAGGACGAGATACTGGATCCACATGCCGCCGATGCCCTGGCGGTAGACCTCGCGGGAAACGACGATGGCCTGGTCGGCGTTGGTCGAGGTCCCCAGGTTGAGAAAGAACTGGTAGATCTTCCCAAGCCGGCGCCCGGCGACGTAGAAATCCTCCGCGCTCCGCGTCCTGCGGCCGGCCAGGCGGCCGAGCCAGAGGACGGCGAGGACGAAGAGGACGACGATCGTGAAGTCGAGCCAGTGCAGTCCAAAGATCGTCATGATCGCTAATTTGCGCTAATTTGGGGACACAATACTCTTTTCCCGATTTCTTGCGCCGAGGCACGCTCCTGCGTCCGACGAGAAACGACTGAGAAGGATGGCTGGCGCAGAGGCGCCTGGCAGGAGGAAATTCGGAAATGAGTATTGTGTCCCCATAATTATAATCAAAAATTGCCCGAATACCTGACCCAGATCTCCCCGGCGAGCTTCCAGTAAGCGGCCACGGCCGCCAGGATCAGGACGCGGGATTTTTTCATGGAGGAGCTCTTCGTTCGATTCATCGCGTCGCGATCAGCCCCGTTTATAGCACGCCCGTCCCGCGGCGGTCAATAAAGGCAGGCTTCCTGTTCCCCGGCGAGAGGAATCCCGAAGCCGGAGACCGCGTTTCGGATGATCGGCAATCTCAAGATCCCGGCCGATCTTTCGTACCAGAAAGTCCTCGAGCTCCTTATGGCGGGGAACCATCGAAATTATATTCCAAAGTTCGTTGATATAAACCGGATGTTTCTGCCCTTCCCTGAGAAGGCGGCCGTGCGAGGAGCGCGGGTGGCGGAGGAAATTCTGGGGTTTTGACCCAGGGCGGTTTCTCTGGTATAAAGGGAACTCGTTTTTCGTCCGGCCCTCGAGGAGACAAGATCCGCAATGGCGTTCTTCGATTCGCTCCGCAGCTTCCACTCGCTCGGCGAAGTCCTGGCGGTCTCTTCGGGCGTCGTCTGGGCGGTGGCCGTCATCCTTTACAGGATCAGCGGCCGGACGGTCCATCCCCTCGGCCTCAACCTCTTCAAAAATGTCCTCGCGCTGGGCTTCACGGTCCCGACCATCGTCATCCTCGGCGAGCCGCTGCGCCCGGGCATCTCATCGCACTCCCTCTGGATCCTCCTGCTCAGCGGCTTCCTCGGGATCGCCGTCTCCGACACGCTCTTCTTCTACAGCCTCAACAGGCTGGGGGCGAGCCTCGTCGCCGTCGTCGACTGCATGTACAGCCCCTTCGTCATCGCCCTGTCCACCATCCTTCTGGGCGAGCACATGGCGGCCTGGCAGCTGACGGGCGTTGCCCTGATCATCTTCGGCGTCCTGGGAGCCTCCCGGTCCGACCACGACGGCCCGCGGATCGAGGGTAGCGACCTCGTTCTCGGGCTCGTCTACGGCGTGCTCTCGATGTTCTTCGTCGCCGTCGGGATCGTCATCGCCAAGCCCGTCCTGGCGGAGGAATCGGTGATCTCGGCGACGCTCATCCGCCTCGTCGGCGGCGCCGTCCCGCTCCTCGTGGTGGTCCCCCTCCTGCCCGGACGCCGAGCCATCCTCGAACCCCTGCTCCGGATGGCCAACTGGAAGGCGATGGTCCCCGCCTCGTTTTTCGGTTCCTATCTGTCCCTGATCCTCTGGATGGGCGGCATGAAGTTCGCCCAAGCCTCGGTCGCGGCGGCCCTCAATCAGCTGAACACGATCTTTATCGTCGTCCTCGCGGCTTTCTTCCTGAAAGAACAGCTGAGCCTGGGGAAGGCCGCCGCCGTCGTGCTGGCTTTCCTCGGGGCCTTCCTTGCGGCCCGGCCGCTATAGGGCGCGCGTGCTCCAGCGCTCCCAGTGGATGTTCTCCGCCTTGAACTTGTCCTTAGGCGCGTCGGACCCGGCCGGATGGCCGATGGGGATGACGGCCAGCGGGATCACGTCCGTCGGGATGTGCAGGGCCTCACGGACGAAGGCGGCCTTGCCCATGTCGGGATAGGCCGCCGTCCAGACCCCGCCGAGGCCCAGGGCTTCGACGGCCAAGAGGATGTTCCCGGCGGCCAGGGAGCTGTCGATGAGGGCGAACTCGGCCATCTTGTTGAAGGCCTTCTCCACAACGGCACAGACCACGATGCCGGCCCCGGCCCGCCGCAGCATCTGGGCGTAAGGCAGGCCGTCGGCCAGCGCGTTCAGGGCCGCTTTTTCGGTGACGACGACGAACGCCCAGGGCTGGCAGTTGACCGCGGACGGCGCGGCCATGGCCGCCCGGAGGATCGTCTCGAGGTCCTTGCGGGACACCGGCTCCCCGGTGAATTCACGGACGCTCCTCCGGGAGCGGATGACGGTCAGGGCATCGGGGATGCGGCGCGGCATGATACCCTCCTTATTTTCCTGGTCTCCCGGGAAACCGCCGAACCTTCAATAGGGCGAAGATCAGGACCCGTTGGCGGCCAGCTTGACGTCGATCCAGAAGGAATGGAGGCGCGTCCGGGGATCGCGCTGCAAATCGGCGCTGCCGCCGATACCGCCGGCGGTCGCCATTTCGGGACTTATGGAGCCGGATATGCCGAGATCTTGCCGGGCTCCGCCTCCCCCAGCGGACTCGTCGGCCATCATGGCCCTCATGGCCTGAGAGGTCAGACCGCCCCACTCGAAGCCGAGCTTGATGGTCTTGCCGGGCTCGGAGCCGATCCCGCCGGCCTCGTTGACGCGGCTGAGGGGAATGCGGAACTCGTAGACGCGCGCCTGGTGCTGGACGCCCGCCGCATACATGGGCGGCTCATTCTTGAAGGCCGGGTCCGTCGGGGCCGGGACCTTCTTCTTGTTGATGACGCCGGCTTCAAAGAGATGATAGGATCTCTGCTTCCGGATTTCGGCCTTCCTCTCGTCGGTCAGGACCTCTCCCTTCTTCTCGAGTGCGGCGATGAGCTCGTCGGGCTTAACGTCTCTCCTCGTGAAAGAGATCCCGAGGTCCTTGCTCTTCCGGCCTGCGGTGTCGAAGAAGATCTTCATCCCCGTGTAGTCGATCGTGGACGCCGACATGACATCCCGGAAGATGAAGAGGATGTAAAGGTTACGGCCGTCGTTCTCGAGGGCGTATTGCGCCCCGGACTCCTCGTCGGTCAGAAGAGTTACATTCTGCCAGTCCTGGTCGTTTCCGTCGACCCGGATGGGCACGGGGGCCCACCGGCTGTCGATGGTCGTTTCCTTGGCCCAGCCGGGGGCCGCGAGGACCCCGACCATCGCCAGGATGACGGGAAGCGCGATCAGTTTCCGTGTCATAGCCACCTCCTGGTGTCACATCGCGGCGTTTTCGATGGCATCCGCGCAATCTCCTTCTTGCCTTTAGACGAATATTATACAATATTATTCCACGCCTCAAAAACCGCAGCCACGTTCTCCGGCCGGGCCCCGATGCCGAACTCGCACTGGGCGATGGCGCCTCCCCTCCTCCACAGGGCCCCTCCGGCCGTCCGGACCGCGGCCGCGACTTGCGCGGGCGTCCCATAGGGCAGCAGCTGCTGCCGGTCGACCTCCCCCCAGAACGTGAGCCGTCCGGCGAAGCGGCGGCCGATCTCCGCCACGTCCATGCAGAAGATCTGGGAATTGACGGCGTCGACCCCGATCTCGACGAGGTCGGGGTAGATGTCCATGATGTAGCCGTCGCTGTGCATGAAGGCGTATTTCCCTTTGCGGTGGGCGATCTCGACATACTCGCGATAGAGCGGCTTGAAAACCTCGCGCCAGAGGCCCGGCGAGACGAGAAGCGATTTCTGGCTCCCCCAATCGTCTGCGAAGAAAAGGGCGTCCACGTCCGTCGACGCCCAGAGCTCGAGCTCCTCCTTGAAGAACGCGTGCAGCAGTCCGAGGAGCCGGAAGAGCCCGTCGGACCGTTCGGCCAGGTCGACGTACAGGTTCTCGGGGCCGCGGATGAACTGGAGCCGCTCGAAGGGGTTGACGGAGGCCCAGGAATGGACGAAAACATCCGTCGAGGCGCAAAACTCGTCGACGCGGTCCGGGTCGACGCTCAGGCGCTCTTCGGGCAGGCGCAGGCTATCCAAGTCCTGCCAGTCCCTGAGGACAGGGTCCTTGACCTCGCCGATGACGCCCCACTGCCTGTTCTCGAAGCGGCAGCCCCACTCGTCGACGAAAAGCCCGACGCCGTATTCTTCGCCGACGGTCCTGAGGGGCTTCCTCAGGAAAGGGGGACACTTGACGATGTCGTCGGGATATCTCCTGCGGATGTCCGCCAGCTCGCGCGGATACGTCAGCTCCGCCCAGGGAAGGAGCCAGAGCTGGCGAGGGACCCGCGGGGGAGACCGGAACTCCAAGGAGCTGATGACGAGCTCGCGGGGCGTCATGTCTACGTTCGGGCCCCCCAAGTGTTCGGGCCGCCGGGGCGGCGGGCCTCAGAGGCCCAGGAGCCGGCCGACTTCTTCGACCGCACTGGCTGCGTCCGGCGCGTAGCCTCCGGCCCCGATTTGGTCGGCGTATTCCTTTGTCACGGGCGCTCCGCCGATCACGACCGGGATGTTGAGCCCCGACTGCCCCATGGCGGCGACGACATTTTTCATTTGGACCATGGTCGTCGTCAGCAGCGCCGAGCAGGCCACGATGCTGGCGCCGTTCGTCCGCGCCGCCTCGACGAATTTTTCCGGAGACACGTCGATGCCCATATCGACGATCTTGTATCCGTTGCCGCGGAGCATCATGGCCACGAGGTTCTTCCCGATGTCGTGCAGGTCCCCCTTGACCGTCCCGATGACGACGACACCCTTGGGCTGGACCTTGTCCTTGATCAGGAACGGCTCGAGCTTGGCCAGGCCGGCGTTCATGGCCCGGGCGGCGACGAGAACTTCGGGGATGAAGACCTCGTTGTTCTTGAACATCTCGCCCAGCCGCTCCATGCCCGGGATCAGGCCTTCGTTGAGGATTTTGGCCGCCGCGAGCCCGGAGTCGAGGGCCCGCCCGACCAGGGCTTCGACGTCGGCCTTCTTCCCCGCGATGAGCGCTTCCTGCATCTCATTGAGCATCTCGCCTCTCCTCGCACGCTCCTGGGTTCGCCCTATCTCACAACAATTCGCCGTCGCTTGTCAAGAATTCGGGGTGGCCGGCGCGAGTTCCTTGTGGACGGTCTCGGGATTCTGTTATGATGAGGGCGCGGACCGGGAGGCCGAAATGAAGCCCTTCAAGGTCGGGGTCGACAGCTACAGCCTCAAGCCCCTCGACCTTTCTCCCTTCGAGCTCCTGGAGTGGGCGATTATCAACGGGGCCGACGGCGTCCAGTTCTCCGAAGGCGCCCCGCCTGCCTCCTCCCCGCCCGACAAGGCCATGCTGGAGGACCTCAGGAGCTACGCTTCGGAAAACGGGCTGTACGTCGAGTGGGGCGGAGGCCAGCACATCCCGCTCGACCTGGCCACGGGCAAGAAGAAGGACATCGTCAGCGTCAACAGGAGGGCCGCGGCCGAGGCCCGCATCCTGGGCGTCCACACCGTGCGGTCCTGTTCGGGCGGTCTGATGCGCTGGAAGAAGGACTCTCCTGCGACGGAGGAACTCCTCAGGCTCGCCGCCGCGAGCCTGCGGGAACAGCGCCCGATGCTCAGGGACTCGGGCGTCGCCCTGGCCATCGAGACCCACGTCGAGTTCACGTCCTTCGAGCTCCTCCGCCTCTTCGACATGTGCGGCGCGAGCCCCGGCGAGACCGTCGGCATCTGCCTCGACACCATGAACCTCCTGACCATGCTCGAAGACCCCGCGAGCGCCGCCGAGCGGCTCCTGCCCTGGGTCGTGACGACCCACATCAAAGACGGCGGCCTCCTGCTCACGCCGGAGGGATTCGTGTCCTTCACGGCCGAGGCGGGGGCCGGAGTCGTCGATTTCGCCGCGATCTTCGAGAGGCTCTCGACCGTCCCCCGAACGGTCAACCTCTCCCTCGAGGACCACGCCGGCGACTTCCTGCTCCCCGTCTTTGACCCCGAATTCCTGCTGCGGTTCCCGGATGTCACGGTGGCCGAGTTGGCCCGGCTCCTCGGCCTCGCCGCGAAGAGCCGCGCCCTGAAGGATGAAAAGAAGCTCGCCGCCGTGGCCCGGGACCGCTGGCCGGAGATCTGCGAGCGGCGCGTCCAGCGCGGCCTCCGGGCCGTCCGGAGGATCGTCGCCCAGGGGGTGAAATAGCCCTATGGCCGCCCACGAGAGGTTCGCCTTCCGCGATGCGGACGAGCTCCTCGGGAAGGTCCGCGAGCTCGGCCTCGACATCCCGTTCGCCGACGACCCCGCCGTCCTGCTCGAACCGGTTTCCGTCGCCGGCCGCCGGCTCCGAAATCGGTTCGCCGTCCTGCCGATGGAGGCGGCCGACGCGTCCCCGGACGGGTCGCCGACGGAATGGACGTTCCGGCGCTACGAAAGATACGCGGCCGGGGGCAGCGGCGCCGTCTGGGTCGAAGCAACCGCCGTCCGGCCCGACGGGCGCTCGAACCCCCACCAGCTCATGCTCACGGACGAGACCGAGGCCGCCTTCCGGCAGCTCGCCGCACGGGTACGGTCGGCTGCGGCCCGAGAACGGGGCGAAGGCCGGGAGCTCCTCCTCATCCTCCAGCTCACCCACTCCGGCCGCTTCGCCAAGCCCGGGGGGAAGCCCGAGCCGCAGATCGTGCACCACAGCCCCGTCCTCGACCCCCTCCACGGGCTCGGAGCCGAGACGTCGCTCCTCTCCGACGAAGCGCTCGAGGCCATTCAGGACGATTTCGTCAACGCCGCCGACCTCGCCTCCGCGGCCGGCTTCGACGGCGTGGACATCAAGGCCTGCCACGGCTACCTCGTCTCGGAGCTGCTGGCCGCGTTTACCAGGACGGGAAGCCGCTACGGGGGCTCGTTCGAGAACAGGACGCGCTTTCTTCTCGAAACGGTCCGCCGGATCCGGGAGGAGGTCCCGCGCCTCCTCGTGACGAGCCGCCTCAGCGTCGCCGACATCGTCCCCTTTCCCTACGGCTTCGGCATGGACCCGAACAGGCGGAACAGGCCGAACCTCAAGGAGCCGAAGGAGCTGGTCTTCAGGCTCGGGCAGGAAGGCGTGCGGATTCTCGCCCTGTCTATGGGAATCCCGGCCTGGAAGTCCCATTTCGGCCGGCCCTTCGACAAGCCCGTCCCCGGCGGCGCCGTCCCCGACGAGCACCCGCTCGAGGGCGTGGCCCGGCACCTGACCTTCGCCGCCGAGATCCAGAGGGCGTCGCCCGGAATGGCCGTCGTCGGCGCCGGCTATTCCTGGCTGCGCGGCTTCTTTCCGAACGTCGGCGCGGCCATGGTCCGCGGCCGCCGGACCTCGATCATCGGCCTGGGCCGAGGCGCCCTGGCCTATCCCGATTACCCGCGGGACCTGGAGAATAAGGGCCGGCTCATCTCCCGCAAGGTGTGCACGACGTGCTCGCTCTGTTCGCATCTTCTCCGCCAGCAAAGACCCGTCGGGTGCGTCGTCAGGGACCCGGAGTACCGCGGGGCCGATCTCCAAGAAGGGCCGCCGCGGCGATGAAGAAAACGCGGGTGCGTGTCGGCGGGGTATCGTACCCCGTCTATTCCCTGAACACGCTCGTCATCGGCAGCGGAGCGGCCGGGCTCAATGCCGCCGTCCGCCTTCATGACGAGGGCCAAACCGACGTCGCGATCGCCACCGACCGTGCCGGCGGCGGGGCCTCGCGTAACTCCGGCTCCGACAAGCAGACGTACTACAAACTCTCGCTCGCCGGCGACCGGGCCGACTCGCCGTTCGAGATGGCCCGGGACCTCGCCGCCGGGGGCTCGATGCACGGAGACATCGCCCTGTGCGAAGCCCAGAACTCGGTCGAGGCCTTCCTCCACCTTGCCGGCCTGGGCGTTCCCTTCCCCCAGGACAAGTACGGAGCCTTCGTGGGCTACAAGTCCGACAACGACCCGCGGCAGAGGGCCACGTCGGCCGGGCCCCTCACTTCCCGCCTCATGGTCGAGGCGCTGGAGCGGGAGGCCAAGCGAAAGAAGATTCCGGTTTTCGACCGTCACGGGGTGATCGCGCTGCTCTCCGCGGGCCGGGGACGAAGGAAGCGCGTCATCGGGGCCGTCGCCCTGGACGCCGAAAAACTCGCCTCGAAGAACCTGGGCTTCGTCCTCTTCAACGCCGTCAACGTCGTGCTGGCGACAGGAGGGCCGGGCGGCCTCTACCGCCACTCGGTCTATCCCGCGGGGCAAACGGGCTCCCACGGCCTCGCGTTCGAGGCCGGGGCCGTGGCCGGCAACATCACGGAATCACAGTACGGGATCGCCGCCGTCAAGTTCCGCTGGAACCTCTCGGGCACCTACCAGCAGGCCGTGCCCCGCTATTTTTCGACCGACCGCGACGGCGGCGGCGAGCGGGAATTCCTGAACGATCATTTCCCCGACATGGGGAAGCTCGCCACGGCCATCTTCCTCAAGGGCTACGAGTGGCCCTTCGACCCGGACCGGGCGCTCGACTACGGGTCGTCGCTCATCGACATCCTTGTCTACGAGGAGACGGTCGTCCGGGGACGGCGCGTCTTTCTCGACTACCGCT
Source organism: uncultured Eubacteriales bacterium (assembly GCA_964551995.1). Taxonomy (GTDB): domain Bacteria; phylum Acidobacteriota; class Aminicenantia; order Aminicenantales; family Saccharicenantaceae; genus DATKJS01. Next base: position 12,222 of record CAZKFD010000006.1, on the reverse strand, counting down.
GCAACCCGTCGGGGGCCGGAAAGCTTCGGGACTTCGATCTCGGCCTCCTGGCCCCCGAGGCGCTGGCCTATCTGGAGAAATCGGGCGCCCTGCTCCCGACCCCCATCGCCCGCCTCTTCAAGATGAATCGCCCGGCGGTCGAGCTCTTCCGCGGGCACGGCATCGACCTCCGCCGGGAACCGCTCGAAGCCGCCGTCTGCGCGCAGCACAACAACGGCGGATTCCAGGGCAACATCTGGTGGGAATCCGGCCTCCGCCATCTCTTCCCGGTCGGCGAGGCCAACGGCACGCACGGAGTCCGCCGGCCTGGAGGCGCGGCCCTGAACTCCGGGCAGGTCGGGAGCCTGCGGGCGGCCCGCTTCATCGCGAGAAGATATGCGGACGGGCCCCCGCCGGCGGACGAGTTCGCCCGGCTGGCGCGGACGCGCGTCGCGGAAAAATACGCCCTCGCCCGAAGGCTCGCCGGCGAGGCGGGAGGCAGCCCGCGACTCCTGGAGGAGGCGCTGGACGAGATCCGCGACCGGATGTCGGCCTGCGGCGGGCCTGTGCGGAATCCCGCGGACGTCCGCCGCGAGACGCCGCGGGCTTGGACCCTCGTCGAACGGCTCAGGCGCGACCTTCGCGTTTCCTCTTTCCGCGCGCTCCCCGCGGCCTTTCGTCTCCTGGACCTTGCTCTGACGCATGCGATCTATCTCGAGGCCGTCCGGGAATATCTCGACCGCGGCGGGAGGAGCCGCGGCTCCTTCCTCGTCCCGGACGCCGAGGGTTGCCTCCCCTGCCCCGGCCTCGACCCCCGATGGAAATTCTCGCTCGCCGCCGACGGCGATTTCGTCAGCCGGAACATCCTGGAGATCGGGCTCGACGCGCGCGGCAAGATTAAGAAGGAATGGGTTGCCGTCCGGCCGCTTCCCGAGGGCGAGAGCTGGTTTGAAAACGTCTGGAACGATTTTCTAAACGACAGGATCGTCCGCGAGGAGGAGTGACCGTGCCCAAGACGCGCACCGCCGGAAGGCCCGTCGCCCTAGTCACTGGGGCGGGGCAGGGAATCGGGAGGGCCGCGGCCCTTGCGCTCGCCCGGACGGGTTTCGATATCGCGGGCGTCGACATCGTATTCGAGCCGCGGAATAGGAAGAAAGGCCTGTTCGAGGTCAAGGGCCGCGTGGAGCGCCTGGGGCGGCGCTTCCTCCCCGTCCGCTGCGACATCGCCGCGATCGTCGAGCACGACCGGGCTGTCGAGGCGGTCCTCGAAAGATTCGGTCGCGTGGACTGCCTCATCAACAACGCCGGGGTCGCGCCCGAAAAGCGGCTGAACGTCCTGGAGACGACGCCGGCGAGCTTCGACCGGGTTCTGAACGTCAACGCGAGAGGGACGTTTTTCCTGACGCAGAACGTGGCGCGGCGGATGAGCGCCCAGAGGACCGGCGGGGACATCGTCCCGCCGTCGATCATCTTCATCACCTCCGTGAGCGCGGTGACTTCCTCGCCGTCCCGCGCGGAATACTGCATCTCCAAGGCCGCGCTGAGCATGGCCGCGACCCTCTTCGCGGATGCCCTGGCTCCTGTCGGCATCGCCGTCTACGAAATCCGGCCGGGAATCATCGCCACGGACATGACCGCGCCGGTCAAAGCCAAGTATGACCTGCTGATCGCCGACGGGTTCGTGCCGCAGGCACGGTGGGGACAGCCCGAGGACGTGGGGAAGGCCGTGGCCGCCCTCGCCAGGGGTGCCTTCGCCTTCTCGACGGGCGCGGTCATCGAAGTCAGCGGCGGCATGAACATCCGGCGGCTCTAGAGCCGCGCCGGCCGGCGCGCAGGCCGGGACTTCCGGGCGGAACCTCCGCGGCGAGCCGACGACGATCGTCCGAAAATCCGGCCTCAGGACTGGCCGATCGCGCGAGGAGGAAAGTCAGTCCTGTCCCTTCGAGGCTCAAAGCCGGTTCTTATAGAAGACGCCTCCCTTCATTATCGCCAGGAGACGTTTCTCGGGGTCCTGGAGGCAGCCGAGGTCCTCGAGAGGGTCGCCGTCGACAACGAGGAGGTCCGCGCGCGCTCCAGCCGCGACGATGCCCGTCCGGCCGGTCTCGCAGAAAAGGTCGGCCGCGTAGCACGTGGCAGCGCGGATGATCTCAGCCGCCGGCTGGACGGCCGCCCGGATGGCGAACTCCCGGAGCTGGTGCCGATGCATCGGGCCGAGGAGGTCCGTCCCATAGGCGAGCTTGACCCCTCCCCGGTAGGCCATGGCCAGGGCGCGAAGCCCGTTGTCCTTCACCTCCGCCAGCTTGGCCAGGACGTCTTCGAGGTACCCCCCCTCGCTCCCGAGAACTTCATAGGTCGCCAGTGTGGGAACCATCCAGGCCCCGTGCTTCACGAACAGCTCGATGCTGTTCGCGTCGATGAGGTTGCAGTGTTCGAGCGAGCGGACGCCGCAGGCGATGGCCCGGTTCACGGCCCGGGCGGTGTAGGTATGGGCCATGCAATACAGGCCGGCCATCTCGGCTTCCTCGACGGCGGCGCGAATCTCGGCCTCGGAGAACTGGGCGTTCGTCAGGCGGTCGGTGGGCGAAACGACTCCGCCCGAGAGCATGAGCTTGATGTGGCTCGCCCCCCTGCGGATCTCATCCCGGCAGGCGAGGCGGACGGCATCGACCCCGTCGCAGATCCGGCTGAGGGTGGCCGCCGAACCCACGCCCTCAAGGACATCCTCGCCGCGGGCGCGGCCGTCGCCGTGGCCGCCCGTCTGGGACAGTCCGCGGCCGCAGAACAGGGTCCTCGGCCCGACGATCCGGCCCTCCTGCACGGCCAGAGCCAGGCCGAAGTCCGCGCCGCCCGCGTCGCGGACGGTGGTGAAGCCCCGCATGAGCATCGCGTTTAGAATAGCGGCGGCCCGCGCGGCCGTGTAGAACGGCGAGCTCCGCGCGAGGTCCGATGGAGCGGCCGACCAGGCGGTGACATGGACGTGCGCGTCGCACAGGCCCGGCATGACGGTTTTTCCCCGGACGTCGATCACGGCAGCTCCGGCCGGGGCCGCGCTCCCCGGAACGCCTGGGGTGGACGCCGGCTCCACGGCTTCGATCGCCGCCCCCCGGACGATGACGCGCCTGTCGGGCAGGAGCTTTCCGGCGACGACGTCCAGGACGGCCGCGTGATCGATGACGATGCGGTCTTCTGCCATGGCGTCCTCCTTTCGGCGAGCGGCCCGCCGCCGGAATGTATATCACGCCGGAAAAGGGCTTTCAAGCCGCGGGCGTGCCGCCGCTTCGAACATATCAACCCTTTAAGGCTTATCCTTTTATTGGGATGGGGATGAGGGCCGTCCGGGAACCCCCGTAGCGGAGGGGGTCCCGTCGGCTTCCGACGGGGGAACCGACGGGACTGGTTCCCGGGGGAGCGCTAGCGCGGGGGAGCCGGACGGCCCTCATCCCCATCCCTCCTTCGGTTTACAGAAGGAGAAGTTTCTGGTATCCTGGCCGCGAAGGAGGGAACGATGGCCGCTTCGAAGGGACCGCTGGGCCGCATCTTCTGGGGGCTCGTCCTCGTCGGGATCGGCGTCCTTTTCCTGCTCGACCAGATGGGGCAGCTGAACTTCGGCTACCTCTTCAGCCGCTACTGGCCCGTCGTCTTCATCCTCATCGGCGTCGCGATCATCCTCGGCAACAATTTTCAGAACGTCGGGCCCGGCGTTTTCTTCATCCTGTTCGGGGCCTTCTTCCTCCTGATGCGCATCCGGATCTTCAACCACACCGCCTGGCATTATTTCTGGCCCCTCGTCATCATAGGCATGGGCATCTGGATCCTGATTTGGCCGGCCTTGGCGGCGGGTAAAAAAAAACCCCTGAGCTGACCGCCGACGAGTTCCGGATCTCGCAGGCCTTGTCCGGAACGTCGCGCCGCGTCACATCCGCGAACTTCAGGGGCGGGACGGTGGAGGTCGTGCTGGGCAACGCCGAAATCGACCTCACCGGTGCGGGGCTCGAAGGCGGCCGTGCCGTCCTGGCGGTCTCGGCCGTGCTGGGGTCGATCGAACTTCGGGTCAGGCCCGATTGGCGGGTCGTCATCGAAGGGGCCCCGTTTCTCGGCACCATCGAGCAGAAAAGGCCGGCCCCGGACCAAGGCGCGGCGGCGGGCACGCTTCACCTCCACGCCTCGGCCGTCTTCGGTTCCATCACCATCCGATGATAGTCTGACTCAAGGAAAAGGCGCATGAAGAAGCTCCCGTTCTGGCTTCTGGCCGTGGCCGTCACGCTGGCTTCGGCCGTCTTTCAAAGGATGACGGGTCCGACTCACCCGCAGAGGGTCACGGCCGTCGTCGAGAGCCGGGCCGTTCACATCGAGCTTCCGCGGAGCGCCGAGAGCACGACGGACGCGGTTGTCCGGCTGCCCCTGCCCGCGCGCGCCGAGGCCTATCTCGAATACCGCCACTATGAGTCGGCCGAGCCGTGGAGGCGTGCGGACTTCGCTCGACAGGGCATGGAGCTCGTCGGGTTCCTGCCCAAGCAGCCCGCGGCCGGAAAGCTGGCTTATCGCGTGTTCGTCGTTTCTGGGGGCCGGACGGCTTCGATCACGGGAGACAAGCCAGTCGTCATCCGCTTCAAAGAGCCGGTCCCCCTTCTCCTGCTCTTCATCCACATCGTGGTGATGTTCGGGGGAATGCTGGCCTCGACGGCCGCCGGCCTCGCGGCTCTCGACCGGGAACGGAACCCGCGGCGCTTCGCCCTCGGGGCGCTGGTCCTGATCTTTTTGGGTGGATTCGTATTCGGGCCGCTCGTCCAGAGATATGCTTTCGGCACGTTCTGGAGCGGCTTCCCCTTGGGGACGGACCTGACCGACAGCAAGACCCTCTTCGCCTTCCTTTTCTGGCTCGCGGCCGTCATCGCCGGCCGGAAGGGCCGCCCCGCCCGCAGCGCGGTCCTCACAGCCTCCGCCGCCACCCTCATCGTTTTCCTGATCCCGCACAGCGTTCTGGGGTCCGAGTTGAAATATTCGGGCATGAAATGAGGATGGGAAAATGAGAAAGACAGCAGTCCTAATCGCCGGCTCAGCCGTTCTCGCCGCCCTGGGCGCGGCGCTCTTTGCGGCCGCCCAGAAGACGCCCCTGAGCGTCTCCGATAACGTGGCGGCGGTCCTTGAGAAGCGCTGCGTCGAGTGCCACAGCGGCGCGGAGGCGGCCGAGAGCCTGAACCTCTCGCCGGACAAGATCCTCGAAGCCGTCGGCGCGCCGAGTCGGGAGGTCCAGTCGCTCAAGATCATCGACGCGGAAAACCCGGAATCGAGCTACCTGCTGAAGAAGATCTTGGGCGCTCCGGGCATCACCGGAGCCCGAATGCCCCGCCTTAGGAAGATGCCCAAAGCGGACATCGAGGTCCTCAAATCTTGGGTCCTCGGGTTGAAGAAATAATCCGCATTATTTCAGCTGGAACCTCACGGTTACGGTGAAGACGACGGGCGTGGGCTTGCCATTGATGATGAGCGGCTCATATTTCCACTGTCTGACGGCGTCGATGGCCGCCTGGTCGAGGAGGGGGATCGACCGCAGGACCATGACGTCGATGACGTTCCCCTCACCGTCGGCCTTGACGGACAGGATGACTGTGCCCTCGACGCCGGCCTGCCTGGCGTCCTCGGGGTAGACGGGTTCGACCGAATGGACGGGGCGGGGCGGCGCGATGGCGCCCTCGGCCTTGACCGCTCCCTCGGCGGATTTTTCAAAGTCCTTCTCCCTGTCCCCCGTCTTCAGCATGAACCGGACGGTCACTGTAAACAGGGCCTTCCTCGGCTTCCCGTCGATGATGAGCGGCTCGTATTTCCACTGCCTGACAGCGTCTATCGCCGCCTCGTCGAGGAGGGGAATCGATCGCAGGATCCTCGCGGCCTCGACGGCGCCCTTCTTGCTCGTGCGGACCTCGAAGATGACGGTGCCCTCGACCCCGGCCTGCCTAGCGATCTCCGGGTAGACGGGTTCGACGGATTTGACCCGCCGGGGTGGCTCGATGGCACCGACGGCCCTCACCGCGTCTCTCGAGAACTCTTCCAGTTCCTTTTTCTTATCCTGCGGGCTGAGCGCGAACTTAACGGTCACCGGGAAAACGGCCTCGCAGGCCTTCCCGTTGATGACGAGCGGCTCGTATTTCCACTGCCTGACGGCGTCGAAAGCGGACTGTTCGAGAAGCGGAACCGCGCGCAGAATCCTTACGGCCTTGACGCTGCCGCCCTCGTCGATCCGGACTTCGAGGATGACGTCCCCCTCAACGAGAGCCTGGCGGGCAATCTCCGGATAGACGGGCTCGACCGAACTGACCCGCCGGGGTGGCTCGATGGCACCGACGGCCCTCACGGCACCCTTCTCGAATTCTTTCTGCTCCTGGCTCATCATTGCGCCTTCGACGCCGCCGGAAACGCCGCCGACGACTCCGCCTTCAACCCCGCCGGACACGTCTCCGGCAATGCCGCCGACAACACCGCCAACCACCCCGCCGACGACCCCGGCTTCGTTCTCCGAGAGGCTGAACTGAACCGTCGTCGTAGTGATAAAAGGCTGGAGTTTTCCGTTGACGGTCATCGGTTCATAGACCCATTGCCTAACCGCGGCGAGCGCGGCCTCATCCAGCCCCGGGATCGACTTGAGAACTTTCTCGTTGACGACGTGCCCGTCGGTTCCCACGCTGGCTTCGACGATGACGACGCCGGAGAGCCTCGCTTTTCTGGCCTCGGGAGGATAGACGGGCTCCACCATCTTGACGCGCTTCGGCGCCTTGACTTCTGGGGCTGGTCCCTTGGCCGCGAGCCCGCCGACGACTCCTCCGATCGCGGCGCTCTCCGCGATCGGGCCTTCCGTGTACACATCCATTTGCTGGAGTGAGATGAAATAGGGAGTGCCCTGGCTGTCCTCGAAGCCGAAGACCGTGACATTCTTCAGGCTCGAAACGCTGAACTCTGTGTCCAGGAGGTTGGCGGTCTTGACCCATTCCACCGGGTGGCCAACCTCCTTGGTTGTTTCTACGGCTTCACCCTTCGCCTTCTCGAGGACTTCGACCCCGAAGGTTTGCGTCCCGACGGACCCCGGCCGCGTGACGAGATCTCCTCCCCTTACGGAGATCGAATATTCCCTGCCGTCCAGGCGGAAGACGAAGGGAACTTTGGCCGCCATGCCCGCTTTCCAGCTCAGGTTCCCCTCCGTCAGCAGCTTGACGTCCTTAAGGTTGAAGATGCGCCGGATCTGACTCTGCTCTTCGGCCAACTCCTCATCGGAGCGGAAGTTCGCGGAGAAGGTATATTTGAGGAACGACGAGGTCACGACCGACGGCGTCAGGGGCAGGCCTTCCCGTACACCCACGAGCACCCTGAGCTTCATTTCCCACTCGATGACCCGGCTGGCCATCGCCTGTTCCTGCGAGAGGCTTCGGGAAAGGTCTAAGTCACCAGCCCGGTAGCCCCCGCCTTCATCGGCCGGAAGCCGGGCACTGAGCTCAGCGCTCCGGGCCGGGCACCAAAGGCAGATGAGAATTAAGGCCGCAAGACACATGGCCGCTTTTTTCATAGTGACACCTCCATCAGAATTCAGGATGTCCTTTCCGCCCAGATGATGATCATGTCCGATCCCTGGGGCTGATAGATGAACGTTTGGGCGGGCGATCCGCCCACGTTGATATAGTTGATTTCGAAGGGCACCGTGACTCGCGCGGCCCCGGCCTCGGGTCTTCCGTTCTGGAGGCCGCGGAGAAGCCAGAAGCCGGCCGCCGCGAAGACGAGAAACGCGGCCGCGCCGGCGGCCCACTCCCTGCGGCGCCCGGACGGCCTTTCCGGAGCCGCCGGAACCGCCGCCCAGACACTCTGCGGCTCGACGAGGCGCCACAAGTCACCTGGCGCCCCAGCGTCCTCGGGTTTGACGAGCAGAGCCCGGGCTTCTTCCCGGCTCGCGAGCCGGGCCCGGCAGCGCTCGCATCCGTCCGCGTGGCCACGGATAAGCCAATCCCGGACGGTCCGCGACGGGATCGCGGCGTAAAAGAGGTCAACGATTTTGCAGAACGCCATGGTCGCTCTCCAGAAGCATCTTGATTTTCCGGCGGGCGTTGAAAAGGGTGACCCGGGCCGTGCCCGCCGCGCAACCCAGGATCTCCGAGATATCGCGGGCCGTGCACCCCTCCTCGGCCCACAGGCAGAGGACCGTCCGCTCCTTGGGCGAGAGGCTTTTCAGGAGGCGGCACGGGAGGGGCTCGGGATCGCCGGACGGCGCGCGGGAAGCGTTCGTGGTCGCGGCGGGGTCGGACCCGGCCCTGGCCTTGAACTCCGAAAAACGGCGCTTCTTCTTTATCATATCCAGCGACCTCCGGGTCGCGATGGTCAGGAGCCACGTCTTGAAGCTTCGTCCGGGGTCGTAGCGGCCGAGGTTCCTGAAGACCTGGATGAACGTTTCCTGGAAGACATCCTCGGCGTCCTCCCTGTTGCCCAGGACGTTCAGCGCCACCGCCATGACCAGAGGCCCGTAGGTCTCGACCATCGTCCGGTAGGATCCGGCCCTTCCCCCGAGACAGTCCGAAACGATCTCTCTCTCATCCATGGAGCTCGCGGCTCCGCCATCCATTAGAGAATACGCCGACCGCCGTCCGGGCGTTTAAGGCAAAACGGGGCGGGGATGTTCCGGCGGGGCAGGCCTGCAGAGGGGCGGACGGAGGAATGGGCAGGCCGGGGCGGGCGGCTTTTCGGCGTTCATTTCTTGATTGACCGGAGCAGCTCCTCGGCCTTAGCCTTGAGGACGGGATGAGCGGCGGCGCGGCCCGCGCACACGGCGGCCTTGTCCTTGAGATCTCCGTTGAGGTAGGCCGCGGCGGCATTGTAATAGGACGTCGCCTCCGTCAGGCGGAGGCCGTCGATCTGGGCTTCACGCTTCCGGACGAGCCATTCCTTCCTCTCCGGCGAAAGGGCCGAGTTCCTGATCTCCTCGATCCTGGCTTGGAGGGCGGACTCGGAGGCCGCGCATGCCCCGGCCGCCTTCTCATAATAAGCGCCGGATTCCCGCCAGAGATTCTTCCGGCCGGCCAGGGTCCTGAGCCCGAAGAGCGACTCCCTGTTGTCGGGGTTGTACTTGAGCGCTTCGAGAAAGTCCTTCTCCGCCCGGCCGTCCTCGCCCAGGTCGAGGGCGATGGTGCCGGCGAGGCCGAAGACCTCGGAGTTGGTCGGCAGGCGGCCCTTCGCTTCGTCGATGTGGCGGAGGGCCTCGTCGTCCCGCTTGAGCTCGTGGAGGTTCCAGGCGATCCAGTAATGGGCCTCGCCCAAGAGCCAGTAGCCGAGATCGAGCATCCGGTCGAGGACCTGGATCGCATCCTCGTATTTCCCGAGATAGCTCAGGCAGATGGCCTTGCCGAGAAGGGCGTCCCGGTACTCGGGGGAGATCGCCAGGGTGAGGTCATAGAATTCGAGGCCCCTGTCGAATTCCTCCGTGGCGAAATAGATGCCGGCGAGGAGGATCCGCGCCTGGGGCGATTCCGGGATGGCCGCGTAGGCCTTGAGGAGCTCCGACTCCGCTTCGATGAGCTTCCCCTGTCGGAGCGCCGCTTCGCCGAGATGAAAGTGGGCCTCGGCGAAATCCGGCTCGCGGGCCAGGAGATCCCGGAGCAGGTCTGTATTCTCCTCTCCACAAACGGCGATCTCGTACTTGATGAGGAGGGAGTCCGGGTAGAGCTTCAGGTATTCCGAGGCGCTGCGCCATTGCTCGGAGTAGCGGCCATAGGAGCAGGACCAGGCCGCCTGGATACAGGCCGCGAACTCGCTCGTCGCCGCGCTTTTCGCGACCGCCGTCTCCGCGGCCTTGAGCTCGTCAGCCCCGGCCTTGTTCCAGCCGCTCGTGTCGATGTCCCGCATGACGCCTTTCGTCCGCTCCGGAATCCGCGAGATCAGCGTCAGGTAGGGCTTCATCCCGGCTAGTCCGGGGTTCGCCGCGACGAGCTCCCCGGCGCTTTGGAGGGTCGCGGGGTTGTCGATGCCGATATCCTTCTCCCGCAGAGCGAGAAACAACAGGGCCTCGAGATACGGAGAGGCGATTTTCGGCCGGAGCGGTGGTTTCGCGAAGAGCTCTCCGTAGATCCGGACGGCCTCCTTAAACGCCAGGTAATGGCCTTTCCGGACGAGGGCCTCGGCCTCGCGGATTTTCAGGTCCTGGTCCGTGACCGAAACGGTCGCCACTCTCGTCAGCGGGCCGCACGCCGCCGCGATCAGGGCCCAACCGGCGAGAAACGCGACGGCCCGGACTCTGCAAACCGTCCCCTCTTGCAGGAAGGAGCGACGAAGCATCGGACATCACTATAGCAGGAAAGGGAACCGGGAGGCAAAGCCGCCGCGCCGGCCTTTCCGGGGCCTTTGACATTCCGGACCCAGTTTGATACATTCGCCCTGACCCGGGAGGGGGATGAGGACAAATGACGGACAAACGTTCACGTCGGTTGGCCAGAGAGGAGCGCCGCGTCGACGAAAAGCGCTACCGCGTCCTGGTCGAGAACCTTCCCGTCGGCGTTTACCGGACCACCACGGACGGAAGATTCGTCGAAGCCAACCCGGCCCTGATCCGGATGCTGGGCGTCAAAGGCCCCGCCGGCCTCCTCCGCTCGAACGCGAAGGACTTCTATATCAACCGCGAGGACCGCTCGAATCACCTCAAGAGGCTCACCAGCAGGCCCCGCTATTTCACGGAGTTCGAGCTCCGCAACAGGGCGGGGCGACGGTTCTGGGTCCGCGATTATTGCCAGGCCGTTAAGGGGCGGGACGGACGGCTGCTGTTCATCGACGGCGTCCTCCTGGACGTCACGCAGAGGAAAACCACCGAGAGGAAGCTCGAACAGGCCCTCCATGAGCTCCGGGCGAGGAACGAAGAGCTCAAGAGCCTCTCTCTTAGAGACGACCTGACCGGTCTCAACAATCGCCGCGGTTTTTTCGCCCTGGGCCAGCAGCAACTGAAGATCGCCAAACGGCTCCGGAAGGAGAGCTTCCTTCTCTATATCGACCTCGACGACCTCAAGAAAACAAACGACACCTACGGCCACAAAGCGGGGGATCGGCTTCTCACGTCCCTGGCCGCGATTCTCAGGGAAACGCTCCGGGAATCCGATATCATCGCCCGGATCGGCGGCGACGAGTTCGCCGTCCTTGCCTTGCGCTCGAAGCGCGGCGGCGAGAAGGCCGTCCTCGGCCGGTTCGAGAAACGGATTCAGGCTCACAACCTCCGGAACCCGCGAAAGCTGCGCCTGACCCTGAGCCTGGGAATCGTCCGCTACGAAACGAGGAAATTCAAATCCCTCGAAGATTTCCTGGCCCACGCGGATTTTCTGATGTACCAACAGAAGCGCAGGAAAGCCACGGCCGCTCCTTAGTCTCCGGCCCCGTCATATGGACTCCCCGCTTTCCGCTTGAAGGGTGGTTTCAGCCGGCCTCTCAAAATCAAGAGGCTGGCTGGTGAGGCGCCAAGGTTTCAAAGGAAAAGGAAGCGGGGCTAAGGAGGATCCCTCTCCAGCCAGCAATTTCATTATAATTGAGCCGCTTACTAAAAGTCAACGGTCAAATATGAAATATTTCATTTTCCGGCGACCGCGTTCTCTCACGACTCAACTCCAGTCGGACGGACGAAATTTGACCTCCGCCCGACCGTGTGGTAAGACAAAAATGGCCCGAGGCGGTGCGGCATGCCCAAGAAGATCCGGAAAACCGACGGCGAATGGCGCGAGGTTCTAACCCCCGACCAGTTCCGCATCATGAGACAGGGGGAGACCGAAACGCCCTATTCCGGAAAATATAACGATTTTTGGGAAGAGGGGGTCTACGCGTGCGCCGGCTGCGGCACTCCCCTCTTCCGCTCGGAGGCGAAGTATGACCACGGCACGGGCTGGCCCAGCTTCACGGGCCCGGTCTCCGAAAAAAACCTCGTCTTCAAGGACGACTACTCCCTGCTGGTGAAGAGGATCGAGGTCCGCTGCGCGGTCTGCGGCGCGCATCTCGGCCATGTCTTCGACGACGGCCCCAAACCCACCGGACTTCGGTACTGCCTCAACTCCGCCTCCCTAACATTCAAGAAGTCACAATGAACATTTGCCTCGCGCGGAGAATAGACGATGGTGAGTCGGCTCTTCGCATTTCTCCTAAACGAAAACAGAAAACGGGATAGGAGGAAACGTAAGCGACGTTAGCTGCTTTTGCGCGCCTCCTGGAGTTGATGCGCGCCTGCGCGTGGAAAGCACTAAG
>CAZKFD010000005.1:0-183935 GCA_964551995.1 uncultured Eubacteriales bacterium | reverse complement strand
GCCCCTTCGCCTCGCGGATCACGGGACCCGGGAGGTAGGGTTCGAGCTCCTTTTTCACGCCCACGGGACCGGACCCGGGTCCGCCGCCGCCGTGCGGCGTCGAGAAAGTCTTGTGCAGGTTGATGTGCAGGACGTCGACGCCCACATCGCCGGGGCGGACGATGCCAGTCAGGGCGTTCATGTTCGCCCCGTCCATGTAGACCAGCCCCCCCCGCTCGTGGACGATCTCCGAGATCCGGCAGATGTCGCTCTCGAAGACGCCGAGCGTGTTGGGGTTGGTCACCATGAGCGCCGCGACGTCCCCGTCCATTTCGCGGTCCAGGCTCCGGAGGTCGATCCTCCCGTCCTCATTCGACTGGATCTCCCGGACCGCGTAGCCGCAGATGTGGGCCGACGACGGGTTCGTCCCGTGCGCGGAATCAGGGATCAGGACGAACTTCCGCGGATCGCCCCGCTCCTCGAGAGCGGCGCGGATGAGCATCATCCCCGTGAGCTCACCGTGGGCCCCGGCCGCCGGCTGGAGCGTGAAGGCGTCCATGCCGGCGATCTCGGCGAGGAACGTTTCGAGCCGTTTCAGGACCTCCAGGTTGCCCTGAACGAGCTCGGGCGGCGCCTCCGGATGCGAGGCGGCGAACGGGGCAAGGCCCGCAACCTTTTCGTTGACCTTGGGATTGTATTTCATCGTGCAGGACCCGAGCGGATAGATGCCCATGTCTACGCAGTAGTTCTTCTGGGACAGGCGCGTGAAATGGCGCGTGATCTCCGGCTCGGACACTTCGGGGAAGCCGGGGATCTCGCGGCGGAGAGGGACGCCCGCCAGGAGGTCTTTGGTTTCGGGCACATCGAGCGGGGGCAGCGTCGCGGCCGTCTTGCCTCGGGCTCCGATTTCGAAAATCAGGGGCTCTACGGTTTCCTTTATCATGACAGGGCCTCCCTGACGGCCTGCCCCAGCCGGTCGATGTCCTCTTTCCGCTTCATCTCCGTGACGCAGACAAGGGCGCAATTGCGAAGCCCTGCGGAAACCGCCTCGAGGCCGATGCCGCCGACAATCCCTCTCTCCCGGAGAGCGGCGTCGACGGCCGCCCAGGACTTCGGGAACTCGATAACGAACTCGTTGAAGACGGGACCGCTGAACTTTCTCCTGACGCCGTTGACGGCGGTCAAAGCCTTTAGCGCGTACGCGGCCTTCTCGGCGTTCTGCCGGGCCATCTCCCGGAATCCCCGCTGACCCAGGCTGGCCAGGAAGATCGTGGCCCTCAAGGCGCAGAGGGCCTGATTGGTGCAAATGTTGGACGTGGCCCGTTCGCGGCGGATGTGCTGTTCCCGGGTCGCCATGGTCAGGACAAAGCCCCGCCGGCCTTCGATGTCGGTCGTCTGTCCGGCGATCCTGCCCGGCAGCTGCCGGAGGTATTCCTTGCGGCAGGCCATGAAGCCGAGGTAGGGCCCGCCGAAGCTCAGAGGGATGCCGAAAGACTGTCCTTCGCCCGTCACGATGTCCACACCGAGGTCTCCGGGCGCTGCCAGGAGCCCCAGGGAGAGGGCTTCGGCCACGACGGCCACCGACAGGGCCTTCCGGCCGCGGGCCAGACCGGACAGCGATTCGACGTCCTCCACGACCCCGAAATAATTGGGCGACTGGAAAACGATGCCGCAAACGTCCTCGCCGAGCTGACTGCTCAGCGCGCCGGGATCGACGCGCCCGTCCCGGCCCCAGGGGATCTCCACGGCCCGGATAGCGAGGTCCCGGATATAGGTCCGGACGACCTCGCGGTATTGAGGATGCAGACTGCCGGCGACAAGCACCTTCGGCCGTCCGGTCAGCCTGTGGGCCATCAGGATCGCCTCGGCGGTTCCCGTCGCTCCTTCATAAAGGGAGGCGTTGGCGATATCCAGGCCCGTGAGTTGACAGATGAGCGTCTGGAACTCGAAGATGGTCTGGAGGGTCCCCTGGCTCGCTTCGGGCTGGTAAGGCGTATAGGGGCTGACGAATTCTCCGCGCGAGCCGAGGTAATCGACCACCGCGGGGATGAAATGATCATAGGCTCCGCCGCCCAGAAAGGACAGATACCCCGGATAGGTGTTCCGGCGTCCCATCACCTCAAACGCCCGGACGAGGTCCACCTCCGTGAGAGCCTCGGGGAGGTCCAGGTCCCGTTCGAGCCGAACCGCCTCCGGGATGCAGGCGAACAGATCGCCCATCGCGGAGACGCCGACAGCCGCCAGCATCTCCTCTTTGTCCTTATCGCTCAACGATAGATAGCTCATGGACTCAGACCCTCCCGGCGTCCCGGCACAAGCTCAGGCCTCCAGCCCTTCCAAATATTTTTCGTAGTCAGAGGCCTTCATCAGGCCGTCCAGGCCCTTCCTGTCCTTGATCTTCAGGCGCACGATCCAACCTAGGCCGTGCGGGTCCTTGTTGAGTAGGTCGGGCGTCTGAGACAGGATCTCGTTGACCGCGACGACACTCCCCGCCACGGGCGAAAAGATATCGGAAACCGACTTTACCGACTCGACGACGCCGAGCGACTGGTGGACACCGAACTCCGTGCCTTTCTGGGGCAGCTCGACGAAGATGATATCGCCGAGCTGGTGCTGGGCGAAGTCGGTGATCCCGACCAGACCTTCGTCCCCCTCGACCTTGATCCACTCGTGATCCCTGGTGTAGACGAAATCGTTGGGGTACATCGAAACCTCCTCCATGATCTCAGGGAGCGGGCCCGGCCCGCCCTGCCGTCCTCTCTCTATTTTCTGCCGGCCCGTTTGTAGAACGGCGTCACGACGACTCTTGCGCCAACCGTCCTGTCCCGGATGCCGATTTCGAATTCCGTGCCGACGCCGGTCGCCCCGATCGGCAGATAGGCCAGCCCGATGGCCTTTTTCAGGTACGGAGAAAACGTCCCGGAGCAGATTTCTGAAACCTTGCGGCCGCCGACGAACACCGGATAGTGCTGCCGGGCGATGCCCGGACCGGTCATTTCGAACCCGGCCAGCTTTCTCTCGAGGCCCTCGGCCAGCTGTCTCTCGATGACCGGCCGGCCGAGGAAATCGCCCTTCTGCAGCTTGACGATCCACTTGAGATCGGCCTCGAGCACCGTCGTCTTGTCCGAGATGTCGTTCCCGTAGAGCATGAGCTTGGCCTCAAGCCGGAGCGTGTCCCGCGCCCCCAGCCCCACCGGGAGGAGCCCCTGCGGCCTTCCGGCCTCCACGATGGATGTCCAGAGCGCTCCCGGGCGCGGGTCGGTCGTGTAAATCTCGAAGCCGTCCTCGCCCGTGTAGCCCGTCCGCGAAACAAGAACCTTCAGCCCGGCCACCTTCGCGGCCGACCAGGTGAACGGCTTCATGGCAGCGAGGTCGGCGTCCGTCAGGGGCTGGAGCGTCTTTTCGGATAGGGGGCCCTGCAGGGCGAGCTGGGAATATGCATCGCTCTGGTTCTCGACCTTCACCCTGAATCCCTTGGTATGCCCGGAGACCCAGGCGAAATCCTTGTCGGCGTTGGCCGCGTTGATGACGAGAAGGTATTCGCGCGGCCCGAGGCAATAGACGAGCATGTCGTCTACGAACGTGGATTCTGGAGTCATGAGCGCGGTGTATTGAACCTCGCCCGGCACCAGGCGTCCGGCGTCGTTCGGCGTCAGCCATTGAACGTAGTCCAGGGCGTCCCTGCCGCTGACCAGGATCTCCCCCATGTGGCTGACGTCGAAAAGGCCGGCCCGGGTCCGGACGGCAAGGTGCTCGTCGATGATGCCCGTATATTCGATCGGCATCTCCCAGCCGACAAACTCGACCATCTTGGCGCCTAACTGCTTGTGCAGGTCGTTGAACCGCGTCTTTTTCATGCCTCGTCCTTTCACGAAGGACAGCCAAAATTATCATATTCCCGGGCGCCGTTCAAGAGAAAGGAAAAGTGGTTTTGCGCCCAGCCGGAATTTTGCTATAATACCGGATCATCATGGTCGCGCTTAAAACTCGTTTGAAAGAAACGATTTATGAGAAGCTGCGGTCGGCCTATCCCCTGTCCCCCGAAGACCTCGAGATGGCCGTCCCCCCCGACCGGAAGCTGGGCGACTTGGCGCTGGCCTTTCCCCTGCAGCTCGCGAAGAGGCTGAAAAGACAGCCCCGCGCGATCGCCGAGGAAGCCGCCGGCCGTCTGAAGGACATCGACGGCATCGGGAGGATCGAGGTTGCCGGGGCGGGCTTCATCAACCTCTTTTTGGACCGCGAGGAATACTTCACGGTCTGTCTCCGCTCTCTCGGCCGCACGGAACTCGTCCCGGAAGAAAAGAAGATCATCATCGAGCACACCAACATCAACCCGAACAAGGCGGCCCACATCGGTCACCTGCGCAACGCCTGCCTGGGCGACACGCTGGCCCGCTGCCTGCGCTACAAGGGCGAGCGCGTCGAGGTCCAAAACTACATCGACGACACCGGCGTGCAGGTCGTCGACGTCGTCTTCGGCCTGATGGAAATGGAGCGCCAATCCCTCGCCGACCTGGAAAAGATCTCGGGCAAATTCGATTATTACTGCTGGGACCTCTACGCCCGTGTCTCGGCCTTCATGGCTGAGCACCCCGAGGCCCAGACACGGAAGGCCGAAGTGCTCAAGAGAATCGAGTACGGCCAGGATCCCGAGTTCGCCATGTCCCGGACGGTCTCCCGGCGCATCGCGCGGGCTCACCTGGCGACGATGGGGAGGCTGGGAATCGCGTACGACGTGCTTCCGTGTGAAAGCACGATCCTCCATCTCAGGTTCTGGGAAAGGGCCTTCTCGCTCCTCAAGGACCGGCAGGCCATCGTCTACGTCACCGAAGGGGACAACACGGGATGCTGGGTCATGAAGCTCGAGGGCGAGTCGGACCGGGAGAAGATCATCGTCCGCTCCGACGGCACGGTGACCTACGTCGGCAAGGACATCGCCTACCAGCTCTGGAAGTTCGGGCTGCTCGGACGGGACTTTTACTATGAGCCGTTCGCCGCGGAGGGCGGGCGAACCCTCTGGATCACCACGGACGTCCCGGGCCCGGACCAGCCGTCCTTCGGCGGGGCCAGCAAGGTCTACAACGTCATCGACACCCGCCAGTCCTACCTCCAGAAGGTGGTCGTCCAGGGACTCAGGTCCCTCAAATACTTCGCCGCGGCGGACAAGTCCGTGCACTTCTCTTACGAGATGGTCGCCCTTTCGCCCAAGAGCCTAAAAGAGCTTGGCTACGCCGCCAGCGACGAGGAAAAGGACAGGTCGTTCCTCGAGGTCTCCGGCCGAAAGGGGCTGGGCGTCAAGGCCGACGACCTCCTCGACCGCCTCGAGGAGAAGGCTTTGGTCGAGATCGAGAAGCGGAACCCCGGGCTCCCGCCGGAGGAAAAGAGGCGGATTTCCCGGGAGATCGCCTCCGGGGCCCTCCGATATTTCATGCTCAAGTACGCCCGGAACTCGGTCATCGTCTTCGACTTCGGGGAGGCCCTGAGCTTCGAGGGCGAGACCGGTCCTTATCTCCAGTACACGTACGTGCGCCTGAGCAGCATCTTCCGCAAGCTCCGCGAGCGGGAGGGGACGGCGGAGCCGGACATCGTTCCACCCTCCGCCGGCGCCCTGGACCTTTCCGTCCTCTCTGACGGCGAGATGGCGGATTTCTGGGACCTCGTTTTGTATGGCTCGACGTTCGAGGAAGAGGTCCTGCACTCGGCCCGCTCCCTCGAGTTCGCCCACTTGGCCAAATTCGCCTTCAACCTTTGCCAAAAGATCAACTCGTATTATCATCTCTATCCGGTCCTCGCCGAAGAAAACAAGGCGGTCAGGGCCATCCGGCTGCTGACGGTCCGGTATATCAAGGAGCAGCTCAAGTGCGCGCTGGGTCTCATGGGCATTCCCATGCCCGACCGCATGTGACGCCGCGCCTGGAGAGGCGCAGGCGCTTCTCAACCTGAGAGGGAGGCTTTCATGATCGAAGTTCGGAACCTCACCAAGAAATATGGAGAGTTGACTGCGGTTCGGGACCTGAGCTTCACGGTCGAAACGGGCAGGATCTGGGGGCTTCTCGGACCGAACGCGGCCGGCAAGACGACGACCATGCGCATCCTGACCGGGTACCTGCCCGCCACGGACGGCCGGGCGGCGGTGGCGGGCTTCGACGTCTTCGAGCGGCCGGACGACGTCAAGAAGGTCACCGGCTACCTCCCCGAGCAGGTCCCCCTCTACCCGGAAATGACGGTCGGAGGCTATCTCGACTTCGTCGCCGAGATCAAGCAGGTCCCGTCGGCACGGCGGAAGGAGGCCGTCGCCAGGGTCATGAAATCGGCCGGCCTCGAGGACGTGAAGGGCCGGCTCATCAAGAACATCTCCCGCGGGTTCCGACAGCGCGTCGGCATCGCCCAGGCCTTGATCAACGATCCGCAAGTCCTCATCCTGGACGAGCCGACGATCGGCCTGGACCCGGCCCAAATCCGGGAGATCCGGGATCTCATCAAGAACCTCCGCAAGGAGCACACGGTCATGCTCTCGACGCATATCCTGGCCGAGGTCACCCAAGTGTGCGACGGCGTCGTGATCATCAACGAAGGGCAGCTCATGGCCTCGGGGTCCCTCGAGGATCTGACCGCTTCGTTCCATAGGAAGGACGGCGTCGTCCTCCGGGTCCGCCGTCCGGTCCCCGAGGCGCTGGAGCTTCTCCGGCACGTCCCCGGCGCCGACGGCGTCACGTCCGACGGGGACGAGATCCGGATCGAGTGGGCCCGCGGCCGCGACCTCAGGGACGAGGTCACGAAGCTGGCCGTGGACAAGGGCCTGGGCCTTCAGGAAATGAGGCCCCTGGCTATGAACATCGAGGATCTCTACCTGAAGATCGTCTCGGGAGGGCTCGGACAATGAACAACACATGGTCCATCGCCAAGAAGGAAATCTGCGCGTACTTCAACTCACCGATTGCCTACGCGGTCATCGCCGTTTTCATGCTGCTCATCGGCTTCTTCTATTACAGCCTGATCTGGTGGTTCAACGCCCAGGCCATGCAGATGGCCCAGAATCCCTATTACGCCCAGCAGGTCAACATCAACGAGATGGTCTTCAGTCCACTGTTCCACAACATGAGCATCATCCTGCTGCTCGTCCTGCCCTTGCTCACGATGCGCCTGTTCTCCGAAGAGAAGAAGGCCGGCACCGAAGAGCTCCTGTTCACGTCTCCGGTCTCCGTCGGCGAGATCATCGCCGGCAAGTACGCCGCGGCGCTGGTCATCCTGGTCGTGATGCTCGGCCTCACCGGAGTCCTCTCGCTCTTCGCCTTCCTTTATGGAAATCCGGAGGTCGCGCCCTTCCTCAACGGCTATCTCGGTCTGTTTCTCATGGGCGCCGCGTTCATCGCCGTCGGCATCTTCTTTTCGTCCCTCACGGAGAACCAGATCGTATCGGCTACGCTGACCTTCGGCGCACTCCTGCTTTTCTGGATCCTCAACTGGGCGGGATCGGCCGCCGGAGGGCTGTGGCAGAGCATCCTCAATTATCTCTCCTTCTTCCAGCATTTCGACGATATGACCCGCGGCATCCTGGACACGAAAGACGTCGTCTATTACCTGAGCTTCGCCGTCTTCGGGCTCTTCCTGACGCATTCCGTGATCCAGTCGAGGCGGTGGAGGTGAGCCATGAAAGCCATCAAGAGCAACCTCAACGTTATCGCGATGATCCTGATCCTGGCGGCCCTGGCGGCCTGGGCGATCTGGCCGTACCGCCGCGCCGTCATCGTGGCCCTGGGCGCCTGCGGCCTTCTGGCTCTCGCGCTCTACGTCCTCGTAAACCTTGCCTCGCTCAAAAGGGGCTTCCGGCGGCGGTCGTTCGTCTATTCGGGGAACATGCTGCTCGTCGTCGTCCTCGTGCTGGCCATCCTCGTCGTCGCCAACTACTTCCTCTCGAAGCACGATTACCGGATCGATTTCACCGCCTCCAAAATCCACAGCCTGTCCGACCAGTCGGTCATGGTCCTGAAAAACCTGAAGACCGACATCTCCCTCAAGTGCTTCTTCCGCGAGACGAACTACAGCCGGGCCGCCATGGAGAACCTGCTGAAGATCTACACCTACCATTCCCCGAGGATCAAATACGATTTCATCGACCCCGACAAGAACCCGGGCCTCGTCAAGCGCTACGACATCACCCAGGACGGAACGACGGTCGTCGAGGCCGGGGAGAAGGAGAGCCGGATCACCGGCGTGACCGAGGAGGACGTGACGAACGCCATCATCAAAGTCACGCGGGCCGGGAAAAAGACCATCTCTTTCCTCGGCGGACACGGCGAGGCGGTCCTGAACGAAACGGGCGACGACGGGTATTCGACCGTCAAGAGCGAGCTCGAGAAGCAGGGGTACGAGGTCAAGGAGCTGACCCTGGCCCTGCCCAGTAACTTCCCGCCGGACTGCTCGCTTCTCGTCATCCCGGGGCCGCAGAAGGACCTTCTGCCGGACGAGCTCCAGATGATCAAGAAGTACATCGCCGAGGGCGGCCGCGTGTTCTTCATGATCGACCCCGAGACGGCGCCGGGGATGACGCCCTTCCTGGCCCAATACGGCTTCAAGCTCGAAAATGACGTCGTCGTCGACACTGTCTCGCGTCTTCTCGGCGGCGACTATTTTATGCCCGTGGTGACCGAATACGAAGAGCACCCGATCACCCGCAACTTTAATTACGCGACGTTCTTTCCCTTCGCCCGGTCTGTCGAGATCAGTGACAAGAAGCCCGAAGGCGCGACCCTCACCGCGCTGGCCAAGACGAGCCCCAACTCCTGGGCCGAGCGGGAGCTCCAGGAAAAGGAGGTCCGGTTCAACAAGGACAAGGACCGCCAGGGCCCGATCACTCTGGCCGCCGTCGCGACCCTCAAGGTCCAGCCGGAGGCCGCGCCGGCCCCCGCCGCCAAGCCCGGCGGGAAGCCGCCGAACGAGGTGAAGCCGGAGGAAAAGGAGGCGCGGCTCGCCGTCGTCGGGGATTCGGACTTCGCCAAGAACCGGTACTACGGCCTGTCCGGAAACGGCAACTTCTTTCTCAATATCGTCAACTGGCTGACCGAAGAGCCCGACCTCGTTTCGATCCAGCCCAAGACGCAGACGCCCCGCACGATCGAGCTCACGCCCTCCCAGGGCCGGCTGATCTTCCTCGTGAGTGTCATCTTTCTGCCGCTTGTTATTCTTGCCGTCGGCGTTTCCGTATGGCTGAGGAGGAGATCGCTGTGAGATTCAAGGGCACGCTCATCCTTCTGGCGGTCTTCGCCGCCCTGCTGGCCTTTGTCCTCGTCTTCGAGTCGCGGGGCCGGAAGGAACAGGCGGTCAAGGAGAAGGAGCAGACCCTCGTCGACGTGCGGTCCTCGGACATCCGGAAAATGGAGCTCAAGAGGCCGGACGGAACCATCTCCTTCGTGAAGGATGACAAGGGCGAATGGAGGATCTCCGCTCCGCTCGAGGCCAAGGCCGACGGAACGGAAGTCGACGGCCTGGCGGCGGCCTTCTCGAATCTGCACATCGAGCGGGTCATCGAGAAAACAGCGGTCGATCTCAAGACCTATGGCATCCCCAGGGACGAGTTTTCGTTCTGGATCAAGGGAAAGGATACGCCGGTGACAATCCTCATCGGCATGGAAAACCCCCTCGACCAGACCTTTTTCGCCAAGCGCCAGGATGATCCCCGGATCGTCCTTCTCCCGAGTTCACTCAAGTCCACCCTGGACAAGAAACTCTCGGATTTCCGGGACAAGACCCTCTTCAAGTACGAGACGGCCGACGTCAAGTCCGTCGTCGTGAGGGCCAAGGGCGTTTTGTGGGAGGCGGTGCGCGACGGGGACTCCTGGCGCCTCGTTTCCCCTGTCCGGGCGCTGGCGGCGAAGAGCAAGATCGATACGCTGCTCGAGTCCCTCTCCGGGCTGAGGGCCAAGGATTTCCTGTCCGAAGACAAGTCCCCAGCGGACATCAAGAAATACGGCCTCGAGAAGCCGGAATACGAGGTCACCCTGAGGTTGCCCGCCGCGAACAGGGACATCATTTTCTCCCTGCACAAGGACGCCGCCGCATCCTATGCCATGACCTCCCAATCCAACAAGATCGTGTCCTTCGAAGGCTCGCTCCTCGCGGATCTCGACAGGAAGCCGGACGAGCTTCGGGAGCCGAAGGTGGCGGATTTCTACAGCTGGGAGGCCGACCGGATCTCCCTGAAAACGCCCGGCTTCGCGCTCGAAGCAGCCAAGCAAAAGGTCAAGGACGAGGAGCACTGGGTCCTGGAAAAGCCCTCGCCGGGCCCGGCCGACCAAGCCAAGATCGACGCTCTCCTGAGCAAGATCGAGGGTCTCGAAGCCGCGGATTTCATCGATAATCCGCGGCGCCTGGCCGCGTACGGACTCGAGAAGCCGGCAGCCGAGATCCGGATCAGGGCCAAGGATTACGACAACAAGGTCAAGGAGATCGGCCTTCTCGTGGGGAACGAAGACAAAACCAAGAAGCAGGTCATCGTCAAGGACGAGAAGCTCGATTACCTCTTCCGCGTCGACTCCTCCTTCCTCCAGGATCTCCCCAAGAGCGTCCAGGACTGGAGACAGACGCCCTCCCAGGCTCCGGCCGCCAGAGAGAAGAAATAGGGCCGGCTGTCACCTCATGAGCCTCCGCCGGCCGGTCGCGCCGAAGAGCGAACGGGGTACGCGGCCCCGGCAGAGGCGTTTCGCCAGCATTCTCCTGACCTGGTACGCCCGGCATCACCGAAAGCTTCCGTGGCGGGAATCCCGAGACCCCTACAGGATCTGGGTCTCCGAGATCATGCTCCAGCAGACGACCGTCCGGGCCGTCCTCCCCTATTTCGACAGATGGTTTCGCCTTTTCCCTGATCTCGAGACATTGGCCCGTGCCCCTTTGATCAGGGTCCTCCGGGCCTGGCAGGGCCTGGGATACTATGCGAGAGCCGCAAACCTGCACCGCGCGGCACGGGTCATCGTCCGCGAACATGGCGGCCGCATCCCCGACGACGAAAGAATGCTCCGGAGGCTCCCCGGTTTCGGGCCGTACACAACGGCCGCGGTCTTGAGCCTCGCCTATGGCCGGCCTCTTCCCGTCATCGACGCCAACGTCCGGCGCACTCTCATGCGCATCACGGGCCTGGACGACGAGGCGTCCTCCCGCAAGGACCGCCTCCTTCTCGGACGTTTGAGTTCATTCTTTCCCCGCCGCACCCCGGGAGTCTTCAACCAGGCCATGATGGAGCTCGGCGCCCTGGTCTGCCGGAGTCGCAACCCGCTGTGCCTGTCGTGCCCCGTAATCGGGTTCTGCACCGCCGCCAGGGAGGGCCGGCAGGACACGATCCCCCGCCCGCGGCGGCGGGCCAGCCGGAGCGTCGAGGCCGTCGTCGCCGTCATCAGGGAAGGCGGCCGGTTCTTCATCCAGCGGCGACCCCCGGCCGGGCTCTTCCCCGGACTCTGGGAATTCCCGGGCGGGAAGAGGAAACGCGGCGAGGGACTCGAGGCGGCCCTGCGGCGGGAAGTCCGGGAGGAGATCGGCGTGGAGATCCGAAACATCCGCAATCTCGCCACCGTCCGCCACACCTACACAAGCTTCCGGGTGGCCCTCCGCGTCTTCTCCTGCCGCCTCAAGAGCGGCCGCATTTCCCCCGGGCCGGACCGGCGATGGGTCACTTTGGCTTCGGTCCGCCGCTATCCTCTTCCATCGGCGAGCGTTCGGATCGTGGAGCTTCTTTCGGGGGGCGGCCGGAGGGCCAGGGCCTGATCCTGCCCTTCGGGGTGCGGGAAGCGCGGAGGCCCCGAACCTTATTTCAGTCCGAACTCCCGGTGCTTGGCCGCCACGGCGTCGGCGAGTTTATCCAAGGCCGCGAGATCCGCATCCCGCGGCAGGCCGCGGCAGACGACCCCATCCAGGAACTCGACGCCGAGATTGGGCACGGCGGCTTTGATCATCTCAACCATCTTGCTCGCCCAGCCGTAGGAGCCGACGATCGAGGCCCAGCGCGCCTTGGGGCGCAGCGCGTTCGTCAGGGCCACCGCGGTCAGCAGCGCCGGGTGGGGCCCAACGTGGACCGTCGGAGCGGCAAAGATGACCGTCGCCGCGTCGACCAGACTCATCGCCATCTGGCCAATATCCGCCACGGCCATATTAAAGAGGTGGACCCGGACGCCGCGCTCGGCCAGTGCCCCAATCAGCCGGTCGACCATGGCCGCCGTCGAGCCGTGCATCGTCACCCAGGGGAGGACGACGCTGTTGTGGGGTGTGTCGTCGGTCCAGTCCCGGTAGGCCCGGATGATTGACTGCGGGTCTCTGTAGACCGGCCCGTGGCTCGGCGCGATCCAGCGCAGATCGAGGTCCCGGATCTTATCGAGGTTCGCCCGGACGATCTTGCGGAACGGCATCATGATCTCGGCGTAATATCTCTTGGCTTCTTCCCGGACGCCATCGGCGTCGTCGACGAAGATCTCCGACGAGGCCAGGTGAGAGCCGAACCAATCGCAGCTGAAAAGGATCTTGTCTTCGGGGAGATAGGTCGACATGGTCTCCGGCCAGTGGACCCAGGGCGTATAGATGAACCTCAGCGACTTTCCGCCGAGCGGCAGGATCTCGCCGTCCCCGACGGCCCGGATCCGGCTCTCGGCGAGCGGCAGATGCTCGAGGAGCATGCCCTTCGCCGGTTTCGAGCACAGGAGTTCGGCGTCCGGATACCGCTCAAGGACCCAGGGGAGCCCACCCGAGTGGTCCTGCTCGGCGTGGTGGGCGATGATATAGTCGACCTTGTCAACGTCCCGGAGATGGGCTTCGAGGACAGACAGCTTGGCCGGGTCGACGGCGTCCAGGAGAGCTGTTTTGTCGCGGTCGCGGACAAGGTAGGCGTTGTAGCTCGTTCCGTCGGGCAGCGGGATCAGAGAATCGAAAAGCCTCCGGTCCCAGTCTTGGGCGCCGACCCAGGAAACGCCGCTCGTGATTTCTCTCTGTTTCATGAACCTATCACTCCTTTGCGGTTAATCCCGACTTATTTTATCGTATTTAACGCGGGCGCGCAAACGGAGACGGACGGAAGCGAGCCATCCCAGGGGATTCCTGACACCGCTCAGACTTCGGGGAACAGCCGCTTGACGAAATAGCAGATCTCGGGCTGTTTCCTGTAACCGTGCCTTTCGAAGGCCCCCATGGAGGCCGTATTTATCTTTTCGATCAGGCAGGCGAATATCTCCATGCCCATGGCCTCGAGCCCTTTTTCGGCCGCGGCGATGAGGCGGCTCCCGAGGCCCCGCCTTCTGAGAGCGGCTTCGACGGCCAGCCGGTTGATCCAGCCTTTCCGGCCGTCGTGGGTCGCCAGAACGGTGCCGACGATCCGGCCTCCGGCTTCCGCGACGAGGAAAAGGACATTGGGCAGGCCGATCTGCTTCTCGATATTCCGGCGGCTGTCCCGACCCCCAGGTTTCGCGGGAAGGCCGACTTCCTTCCAGAGCTTGATCACCCAGTCGTAGTCGTCCGGCCGATATTCCCTTATAGCCACGCCCTCCGCCGGAACTCGAACTCTCAACCCTTCCCCGCTTTCTTCATCATCGCCCAGGCTCGCTCCGGCATCTCCTAGCGGATGAACAGGACGAACAGGGCCGCCAGCACCGCCGCGGCCGCCGTTCCGGCCGCGGCCGCCCGGACCTTCGCCCGCCGTTCGGAAAACCGGGACGCCAGGGTCAGCAGGAGGGCCGCGCCGACGGCAGCGGCGACGTAGCAGGCGATGTCAAAGGCCTGCCAGAGACCTGGCTGCGAGAGCAGATCGGCCAGCTCCTCCTGGCCCATTCCCAACACCATCAGCACGGCGGACAGCGCAGAAGGGAGCCAGGCGACGAAGAGCACCGCCGCCAGGGCCACCCCCGAAAGTGCCGCCGTTTTGTCCAGGGACGCGCATCCGGGGCCCCTCCTGAGGAGGAGCCGGATCATGCCGCTGACTGCCACCCACGCCAGGAAGGTGAGCGGGATGACGAAAATCGCCTGCCAGAAATAATAGTTGTCCGTGGAGATGCTGACCAGGACGGGGGCCATCGGGACGGCGCCGCAGGCTGCGAGAGCGACCGAGGCCAGGGCGTAGAGGACCGCCACCGCGCCCACGGCCTGCACGGCGATCCGAAGGGAGTGCGGCGTCTCCAGGAGTTTCTTCATCACTTTCGCCGGCGACGTGCCGCCCCGCCGAAGACGGCCGATCTTGGCTGCGGCGGTCTTCTTTTCGGAGCCGGCAAAGGCTCGCCTCATCACCCGCCCACCTCCTCGAAAAGCTTGAAATCCTCGAAGAGCCCGTAGGAGACGACCGAGTATTCTGAGCCCGGCGGGTATCCTCCCCCGGCCCCCTGCTGGAACGACACGGGCCAGGCTCTGCCGAGCGGCGGGTTGTTGTGGAAGGGGCCGAGGGTGTTCTTGAGCGTGCCGGTGACGACGACCGTGACCTCATTGGGGCCGGGCGACAGCGCGTCCGTAATGTCCCGCTCGTAGGGAGGAAATGCGATCAGGCCGGCCGGGCGCCCCCCAACGCGGACCTCGGCGACAGAGCCACACCACGACCCGAGCCGGACGATATAACGGACGCCTTTGGCGCCGGCGCCCGGCGGGATCGTAAACGTCTTCCGGTACGCGACGGCCTCCCCGTAGAAGGGAAGCCCCTGCGCCGCCCATGAGCCGGGCGAAATGGGCGCCGGAGGCCGGAGCTCGAAGCCCTTGGCCGCGGCCGTCAGGCGGAAATCGCCCAACACGTAAATCGGCTCGAGTTCGGAATGAATGGTGAACGGCTTCGCCGACACCGTAATCCGGTTCCTCCCGGCGACGACGAACGAGCCGATGGGATAGACGGCGAAGTCCCGGTCGAGCCACCATTCCCCCGGGGCGGGCTCCACGCCGTGACCGTTGATCGAGACGCGAAAAAGCGCGGGCCTCTCCACGACGGCCTTGAGCGAATCATAGTCAAAGGCATCGCCCTTAAGCGCCGAAAACCAGAAAACCGCGTCGAAGCCCGAGTCCGGTCGGAACTTGTCTCGGGCCAGGATGTTTGTCTTGTACTGGACGGCGCTGTCCCAGGGATTCCTGGGAAGCCCGTGGAACTGGAACGTCCTTTTCTGGGCGTCGTAAAAGTACAGATCCCGGTCCGTCTTTCCACCCATGACGAGGTCACAGTAATCGATCGTCAGGACGTTCGGGGATTGCCTCACGACCGACATTTCGCCCTGAGCCGGGACCTCTTCAAAGCGCCGGACGGGTGTCGCGACCGGCCTGGCCCGTTTCGCGAGGACGCAGAGAAGAAGGCTGCCTCCCGGGGGAAGGGAGAACGGAATCTCGACGCCGCCCTTCTGACGGGAAAAGGCGTGCGGCCGGACGCTCCCCGTGACGGGGTCCCACTGTTCAACGGAACCTCCTTCGAGCGTCATCGTCCCCTCGGCTGGGTTCCCGGGGTCGGTGTTGACCAGGAAAACCAGCTGGCCGCCGTCGAATTCCCGGCGCTGGTGGAGGAGCCCCGGATGGGACGCCGGCCCGGAGAAAACGACCGGGGGAGGGCTCAGGTGCCGGATCTTGTCAAAGCCGTCGCCGGGGCCGGAGTTGAGCCACCGGTCCGAATAGCCGAAGGCCAGCGTCCGGACATCTTCCGTGAGCTTTCCGTCCACATAATCGGGCGGGGCCGGCCAGCAGATGATCTTCCCGCCCCGCATGAGGTAATCGCGCAGGAGGACGAACGTCGCATCGTCGAGGTTCTCCATTCCAGGAGGGAGGAGGACAAGTCCGTAGGCCCTCCGCCCGACGATCAGGGTCCGGTTCCCGACCGAGGCGAACTCCTCGAGCGTCTTTTCGCTGGTCAGGTCGTATTCCACCTGGTGGGCTTCGAGGAGGTGGACGAAATTTTGGAAGTCCTCTCCGATCGACCGGAGGTCCTCGGATTCCCGGACCGGAGAATAGTGCATCCAGGCCGAGGTCGTCGGCTCGATGACGAGGATGCGATTGACCTGCTCGCCGGCGCTCAGGACCGCCGAAAGGCGCCCGAAATAGTCGGCCAAGAGATTATAGGAGGCCCACCACGGCTCGTGGTAGGAAAAGGAGAGAGGATGGTCGCGCTTGCGGGCCCCTTTGATCGTGGCGTAGGACAGATGCTGCGTCAGGAAGTTCACTCCCAGGGCGTATTCCCAGTCGCCGATCCTTTTCTGGTCGAAGAACGTCATGTCCCAGCCCCCGGCGCCGTATGTCTCGGACAGCGTCCGGCGGCGCCCGAGCTGGTTAGCCGAGCTTCGGATTTCACGGACAGACCGGTCGCTGCCGAACTGCGCGTGCGGGCCCGTCTGCCATTCGTTCATCAGGATGTCGATCCCGGGCATCTGGGCGTAGGCGAACATAGCCAGGTTGTCGGGGCCGACGCGGGGGTTGGGCCACTCGTGTTCCCAGTAGTGTCCCGTAAAGATCAGGTTGTTGTCGGCGCAGTAGGCATAATAAGGCTTGGCCCAGTTCTCGATGAAAAGGTCGAGCAGCGTCGAGTAGTAATTGTGCCGGACGCGCCTCCAGTCGCCGACCTCGTCGAAGAGGGACACGAGGTTGGGCCGGAGGTCGTAGTCCCAGTCTGCCAGAAAGGCCTGGAAGAGGGCCGGCGTGTAGTTGACCGTGTCCGCGCCGCCCGGGAGAGCGATCTCCGCCTCGTCCTGAAAAGCGCCGGGGACGGCCTGGCCGAATTCGCCGCCGGCGGCCTGTTTGTACGCGTTGAGGGTTACGTCCAGGAACTTGTCCGTGACGTCTTTGCGCATGAGGTCGACGTAGGTATAGCCTCCGAACCAGGGAGACGGCTCCTGTCGGACGATGTCGAAAACATAGTAAGCCCCCTGATCCGGATGGCCCGTTGGGACCTTCCCGGTCACATCCTCGAAATGGGAGAGGACCTGCCTGAGCACAACGAGCGGGGGCCGGGCGAAGGTCTTCGGGGTCCCCTGGACCCGGGTCATCCGCAGGCCGCGCAGAGCGGCGTCCGGCATCTCGGCGGGGACCCGGCCGCCGGCGAAACCGGAGGGATAGGAGTATTCGTCATAAATCCAAACCCTCAGCCCCAATGATTTTCCCGTTTCCACGGCGTATTTCCAGAGAGACATCCACTCATCCGAGAGGTAGGGCGTAATGAGGCCGGGCCGGGGATGGATGAAAACGCCGCCGATGCCGCGGTCCCTGAACCCGGCGAGCTCGGTGCGGATTTCCTCCCGGGTCATCTGGTCGTTCCAGACCCAAAGGGGAGCACTTCGATCAGCGGCGGGAGGATTCCGGAAGTCTCTGAGGATCGATTCGTAGGTCTCGGCGGAAGACGACCGCCCGCAGCCCGTGGAGGAGATCACCACGGTGGTCAGGGATACGGCAAGAAATAGTGGGAGAAAGTTCCGGCGGTCGTTCATGCGATGTCCTCGTAAAAATATTCCGTCACCAAATTTATGGAAACGAAGCCCCAAAGTCAAGGAAGGGAGAGGGGAAAGTGGCGGAGAGGGCGGGATTCGAACCCGCGGTCCCGGTTTAAGCCGAGACAAACGCTTAGCAGGCGTTCCTGATCGACCACTCCAGCACCTCTCCGCGGCCTCAGAAACGCACCGTTATTCTATCATGTTTCCAAAGAGATGGGAACCTGGCCGGGCTCCCGTACGAGTTATCTCCCCGGGCCGCGGACCGGAGCCGGGAACGAGCGACAATCTCCGACCAGGAATTCCGGCCGCCCGAAAGAAATCCGACATGGCGGAGGGAGAGGGATTCGAACCCCCGTTCCGGAGACCGGAAAGCGGTTTTCAAGACCGCCGCCTTCAACCACTCGGCCATCCCTCCGCATAACGAGACAATTGTACTTGCCGGGGCGACGCCTGGCAAGCCTTGATTAAGGGCGGTTCTTCCCGGCCGCGGAAAGCCGCGCCGGGAGGCCAGAGCGGCGTCCGGCCGGAGCCAGGAGAGGTGCTGAAGAAGCGCAGGAAAGTGCGGGCAGGGGGGTTAAGGGCGTGCGATCCGCTCGAGCCCGTTCATATAAGGTTTCAAGGCTTCGGGAATGACGATCGACCCGTCCTTCTGCTGGAAGTTCTCCAGGATCGCGCTCACCGTGCGGCCGACGGCGAGTCCCGAGCCGTTGAGAGTGTGGACGTACTCGAGACGGGTTTTGGGCCCGCGCTTGAACCGGATATTGGCCCGGCGCGCCTGGAAGTCCAGGCAATTCGAACAGGACGAGATCTCCATGAAGGCCTTCCGGCCCGGCATCCAGACCTCGAGGTCGTAGGTCTTGGCGCTGGCGAAGCCCATGTCGCCCGTGCAGAGGAGGACGACGCGGTAGTGGAGGCCTAGCCTCTTCAGAACCTCTTCGGCCGAGGCCGTCATGAGCTCGAGCTCGTCGAAGGACGCCTCGGGAAGGCTGAAGATCATCATCTCGACCTTGTTGAACTGGTGCTGACGGATGAGGCCCCGGACGTCCTTGCCATAGGAGCCAGCCTCGCTCCGGAAGCACGGCGTGTAGGCCGCAAAGCGACGGGGGAGCGTGGCGCCATCGAGGATCTCATTCCGGTAGAGGCCCGTCAGCGGCACCTCGGCCGTCGGGACAAGATACCAATCGTAGCCCTCGAGCTTGAAGAGGTCCTCCTTGAATTTGGGCAGGTGCCCGGTCCCGGCCAGCGTCTCGGCATTGGCCATGAACGGTGGCAGGACCTCGGTGAAGCCTCTCTCGCGGGTGTGGAGATCGATCATGAAGCCGATCAGGGCGCGCTCGAGCAGGGCGCCGGCGCCCATGTAGACCGTGAACCGGGAGCCCGCGATCTTGGCCGCCCGCCCGAAATCCAGGATGCCCAGCCGCTCGCCGACGTCCCAATGCGCCTGCGGCTCGAAGCCGAAGTCCGGTGGCCGACCCCACCGCCTCTCCTCGCGGTTCTCCTCGGCCCCTCGCCCAACCGGCACGGACTCGTGCGGAATGTTGGGGATCGAGAGTAGCGTCTCCCGGATCTCTTCTTCGAGAGCCGTAAGCCGTTCCTCGAGCGCGGCGATCCCGTCCCCCACCGTCCGCATCTCTTGAATCCGCGCCAACGCATCCGTCCCTTCCTTTTTCATCCTGGAGATTTCCTCAGAGGCCCGGTTCTTTTCGGCCCGGAGCTCCTCGACGCGGCGCAGGACATCCTTTTTCTCGCCGCAGGCTCTGACGAAATCCCCGAGGTCGATCCGGGCGCCGCGCGTCGCGAGCCTATTTTGAACGGAATCAATGTTTTCCAGAACGAACTTCGCGTCCAGCATAGCCCCGATTATAGCACAGGTCCGGTCCCCTCAAGAAAGGATTTCTTGACGCGGTTCTTTTGACAACGGGCCCCAAATAGTCAACAATAGACGGCATGGACGCGAAGCCGAAACGTCCGCCGTTCCTCGGCTATATCCAAGTCTATACGGGAAACGGCAAGGGCAAGACGACCGCGGCCCTCGGCCTAGCCATGAGAGCGGCGGGGCACGGGATGAGGACTTATATCGGCCAGTTCCTCAAAGGCCGGCCGTCCGGCGAAATCCAGGCCGCACAGAGGCTTTCCCCCTTCCTGCGGATCGAACAGTTCGGCCGCAAACGGTTCGTCAAGGTCACCGAGAGCCCGGGCGACCCCGACATCGAGCGGGCGCGCCACGGCCTCCGCAAGTGCCTCGCGGCCATGCTCTCGGGAGATTTCCAGATCGTCGTCCTCGACGAAGTCAATACGGCCGTCCACCTGAAGGTGCTGCCGGAGGCCGAGGTCCTGGACGTTGTCGCCCGGAAGCCCGAGGGCGTCGAGCTCGTCCTGACGGGGCGCTACGCGCCCCCGGCAATCCTCGAGAAGGCCGACCTCATAACGGAGATGCGGGAAGAGAAGCACTACTCGGACCGCGGCGTCAGGGCCCGAGAAGGGATCGAAAAGTGAGACGGATTCCCAAGCCCTTCGGACGGAGCCCGTTCGCCTCGCTGCTGTCGAAAGAGGACTTCGAGCGCCTCGTGCAGGAGGCCCTCGCCGGGATCCCCGCCCGCTTCCGAAAGCTCATCGAGAACGTCACGGTCATGGTCGAAGAGGAGCCGCCGCCCGGCCAGCCGCTTCTGGGCCTCTATCACGGCGTTCCCTACACCAGGCGCGGCCCATCTTATTACGGGAATACGACCCCCGACGTCATCGTCATCTACCAGGGCCCGATCGAGAGGATCTCCCGCAGCCCCGAAGATATCAAGGACAACGTCCGCGACACGGTCCTCCATGAGGTCGGCCACTACTTCGGGCTCGGCGAAGAGAAGTTGCGGGAGATCGAGAGGGCCGTCCGCAGCTCACGAAAAGGAGATGACCGGTGAATCCCCTTCTCGAAGGCGTCTTTATCGCCCTGACGACCCCCTTCGCCGGAGAGAAGATCTCCCCGGCCAGGATGCGCGCCAACGTCCGCAGATACAACCGGGCGGACCTGGCGGGTTATCTCGTCCTGGGCTCTACGGGCGAGAGCGTTCTCCTGACCGACGGCGAATCGGAGAGGCTCGTCGAGGCGGTCGCCGGGACCGCCGCACAGGGACGGAAGATCCTGGCTGGCACGGCCCGGGAGTCGACGCAGGCCACGGTCGAGTTCACGCGGCGCGCGGCCCGGTTCGGCATTGC
Source organism: uncultured Eubacteriales bacterium (assembly GCA_964551995.1). Taxonomy (GTDB): domain Bacteria; phylum Acidobacteriota; class Aminicenantia; order Aminicenantales; family Saccharicenantaceae; genus DATKJS01. The sequence continues at coordinate 163,344 of CAZKFD010000005.1, read as the reverse complement.
CGCAGCGCTGGTCCGGCCGCCGTCCTATTTCAAATCGAAGATGACCCGGGAGTCCCTGAAAAGCCACTTTTTGACCGTGGCCGAAGCCAGTCCGGTCCCGGTACTCGTTTACAACATCCCCCAGAACACCGGGATTTCGCTGGACCCGCGGCTCGTCGTCGAGCTCGCCGGCCATCCGAATGTCGCCGGGCTCAAGGAAAGCTCGGGAAGTCTGGGATTTCTGGGCGAGGTCATCCGGGACGTCCCCGGGAATTTTCGCTACTTCGCCGGTTCCGGCCACGTCGTATACCCCAGCCTGGAGATGGGGGCCGCCGGCGCCATCCTCGCGGTCGCCAACGCCGTCCCGGCGCTCTGCGCAGAGATCTTCAGGCTCTTCAGGGCGGGGAAACGGGGCGAGGCGCGCCAGCGGCAGCTGGACCTCATTCCGTTCAACCGCACGATCGTCGAGAAATACGGCATTGCCGGCGTCAAGGCAGCCCAGGACCTCATGGGCTACTACGGCGGCCCGGTGCGCTCTCCCCTGCTACCACTGGACGGCGCGTCGAAAAAAGAGATCGCCGTCCTGCTCCGGGCTCTTCGTCTCTCGTCCGATTGACGGGCCTCCATAAAAAAAGCGACCGTGCACCCGGCTCCGACAGCGCCCTCCCCGCGTGTCCCCCGCCGCCGGCTCAGGCGAGGCTGGCTGCCGCACAAGAAATCGCCCCGCTACCGCTGCTACCTTCCGGTCCTGACGGGGTTCACGGGGGACTCTTTGCGCAGGGCCCCGGCCCTCATCGCCACGTGCACGGGCACTGCCCAGAAAGGGAGCCGCCTCGGCAGGGAATTCGACCCCACTGGAGCGGATTGTGGGTGACAGGGCACCGCTAGCTCCCCATCTAGCACGGTCAAGCCGCATTATACACTTTTCGCCCCGACTCGTGTAAAATGGGGCTGTTATCTCTTCGGAGGATGAGCTCAATGTTTTTCTGGGATTGGACTTTTTTTCTGCTGATACCGCCCCTCGTCCTGGCCCTATATGCCCAGGCTAAAGTCAAAAGGGTCTACAAAAAATACAGCCGGGTTTTCTCCTCTTCCAGGATGTCAGGGGCCCAGGCCGCCCACGAGCTGCTCCAGGCCGACGGGGCCGGGGATGTCAGGATCGAGAAAATCCCGGGAGCCGACCTGCGGGACCACTATGATCCGAGGAAACGGGTCCTCCGGCTGTCCGAAGGCGTCTACGGAAGCCCGTCCGTGGCCGCCCTGGGAATCGCGGCCCACGAGGCCGGGCACGCCATTCAGCACCGGAACCATTATCAGCCCCTGTATCTGCGGACGCTCATCTATCCCGCCGCGAGCCTCGGCTCCTCGCTGGCTTTCCCGCTATTCTTTGTCGGCTTCATCTTCAGCGGCAGCGCGCCGCGGGTTCTCATGGACGTCGGCATCCTGCTCTTTTCGGCCGCTGTCCTCTTCTCCGTGATCACGCTGCCGGTCGAGTTCAACGCCTCGAAAAGGGCCCTGGTCCTCCTCGAGGAGCGGCGCTTCCTGACGCCCGGAGAGCTCGACGGCGCGCGGCAGGTCCTCCAGGCGGCGGCCCTGACTTACGTGGCGTCGACGGCGATGGCGGCCATGGAGCTTTTGCGGATGTTCCTGTTGCGGCAGTCGCGCGATTGACGCCCCGCGCCAAAAACATTTGACCGCCTTCGGCCCTCCTTGCTATGCTGTCCCCCTGAAAAATCGAAGACTCGCCGGCTCGCCGGCGTTCGGGAGGGAGTTTCATGAGCTTCAAGCCGACTCTGGAACGGCGGCAATTCTTCAAAAAAACCGCGATGGGGCTCGTCGGCTCCGGATTGGCCGCCCGTCAGCGCCGAGCCCCCGGGCTCGACCCCGACGACTCCCCCCCAAGGATCAGGGACTACCGCATCCTGGGACGGACGGGGTTCAAGGTTTCCGACCTCGGCTGCGGCTCGATCATGGACGACGGCATCCTCCGCGCCGCGTTCGAGGCCGGCATGAATTATGTCGACACCGCCGAGCAGTATCCCGGCCATCACCGGATTGTGGCCAAGGCCATGGAGGGGCTCGAACGAAAATCCATTTTCATCTCGACCAAGCTCGAAGTCCTCGAGGACAAGTCGAAGGCGGGCTTCCTCAAGCGCGCCCGCAAGGCCCTGGAGGATCTTCGGACCGAATATGTCGACTGCCTGATGATGCACATGCCCGAGAAGGCGGCGACTTTGAAGACCGAGGGGTTCCATGCCGCCATGTCCGAGCTCAAGGCGGAGGACCGCGTCCGGTTCGTCGGCGTCTCCAACCACGGCTCGTTCTGGTTCCGCGACCCGGAAGAAACGATGGAAAAAGTCCTGTCCGCGGCGGCCGAGGACGGCCGTTTCGACGTCTTTCTCATGGCCTACAATTTTCTCCGCCGCGACCAGGCAGAGAAGGTCATGTCCCTCTGCCGGGAGCGCAGGATCGGCGTCGCCCTGATGAAGACGACGCCCATCGCCGTCTACGGCGCCCTGAAGAGCCGGATTGAGGAGATGGAGGCCAAAAAGGAGCAGATCGACCCGCTCTACGCCGACGGGCTCCGGAGATATAAGGAAAAGTTCGAGGCGGCCCAAGAGTTCATCCGGCAGCACAACCTCCAGAATCCCGAGGAGATCAAGGCCGCGGCGGTCCGATTTGTCCTCAGCAATCCGAACGTCCACACGGCCTGCTGCCTCGCGAGGACGTACACGGAGCTTGAAGGCTTTGTCCGGCTCTCGGGCTCGCGGCTCGAGGCCCGGGACAAGGCCAAGCTTGAGGCCTACGAAGAAGGTTGCGGAGATCTCTACTGCCGCCATGCCTGCGGTCTCTGTGAGCCGCGCTGCCCTCGCGGCGTGCCTGTCAACACCATAATGCGCTACACCCAGTATTTCTTGGGTCAGGGCCGGGAGAAGGAAGCCATGGAGCTTTACGCCCGGATCCCCGGCCTGAGGGCGGACACATGCTTGAAATGTCCCGGTCCCTGCGAAGCGCATTGCCCCCATAACGTCCCAGTCCGAGGCATGCTCATCGCCGCCCACGAGGTCCTGGCCTTGCCTTAGCCCGCGCCGGCCCGGCCGGGACGGCAGGCGCCGGCAAACGACAGGCCTCTGTCCACCAAAGAGGACGGCCGGGGATTCTTTACAGACGACAAGCGTCCCTCGGCGGCCGTCTTTGCTAAAGTTGGCACGATGTTTGCTGTGATCAATATCGAAGAAAGGAGAATGCTATGAAGACCCTTAAAACGGCGCTTATCATCATGGCCCTCTGCGCGGCCGCCGCATATGGCCAGACCGAGGACTTGGGCATGGGCGCCTTCGCCAACTCGAAGGGAGCCATCAAGCTGGCGGTCGACGCCAGCCTGGTCGACCTGGACTTGAAAAGCCCCTATGTGATGTTCGTCGTCTACATGGCGGCCGGCTCGGATAACCAGAACATCGTCGTTTCCCGGGATGGAGTAACGATGCTGTACAAAGGTCAGGAGTACAAGATGCCTTCCCTTCATGAGCTGAGGAAGAGTTACAACGGCGAAATACACGACGTCACCTTCTACCGGAACCTCGCCAAGGCCGGCCTCATCTCCTCGTGGATCAAGCTCTATGAATTTCCCAGGAAGCAGGACTTCTTCCCCCCGCTGACGCCCCATGCGGCCGCGGCCGTTGATCAGGGATCGATGTCCAGCTTCGTCGGCTTCCGGACCAAGTGCTATTTCAAGAATCCCGGCTTCGAAAAGGGAGATAAGCTGACGATCAGGGTCGTCGCGAAGAACAATCCCAATCTCACCGGAGAAGTGGAGGTCACGCTCGAGTAGCGGTTGACCTCTGTTCATCGTCCGCGGCCAGGGTGAGGGACGGGGCCGCACATCGCGCGGCGAGGAGCCGGCGAAAAAAAGGCCTTTTTATCGGGCAGGAAGATGTCTTGACAGCCTTCAGGCTGAATGATATGTAGAGTATCACGATCTCAGGCTGGAGGTATCCATGAATCATCTGCCCGTCAAGCGTCTAGCCGTTTTCTTGGCCGCCTTCTTCGCGGCGGCCTCCGTCCTCCCCGCCCAAACGTCCCCCGAAAAATTCCTCGGGTTCAGAATCGGCGAGGACAGGAAGCTGGCCGACTACACGCAGATCACGGCCTACTTCAAGCAGCTGGCGGCGGAGTCGCCGAAGATCAAGCTCTTCACCATCGGCGAATCGGTCTTGAAGAAGCCGATCCTCATGGCCGCGATCTCAACGCCGGAGAATCTGGCCAACCTTGACCGCTGGCGCGCGATCACCCATAAGCTCAGGGACCCGCGCCTGACCACGTCCGAAGAGGCCCGGAAGCTGGCCCGCGAGGGCAAGGCCATCGTCCTCATCACCTGTTCTATCCACTCCACCGAGATCGCCGCCTCGCAGATGTCCATGGAATTGGCCTACGACCTCGCGGCGGGCAAGACGTTTTATGACGCCGACAAGATCCTCTCCAACGTCATTGTCCTCCTCGTGCCCACCAGCAATCCCGACGGGAACCAGATGGTCGTCGATTGGTATAAAAAGTACCTGGGCACGAAGTACGAAGGCGGCATGATGCCCTGGCTTTATCATTATTATGCCGGCCACGACGACAACCGGGATTGGTTCATGTTCAACCTGCCGGAGACCCGGGCCATCAGCCGCGTCGATTATCAGGACTGGCTGCCCCAGATCCACATCGACGAGCACCAGCAGGGCACGAACCAAGCCCGGCTCTTCATCCCTCCCTATATGGACCCTCCCCTGCCCAACGTCCGGCCGATGGTCTGGAGAGGCGTCAACCTCATCGGTTCGGCGATGGCCTACGACCTCGAGAAGCATGACATGAGCGGGGTCGTCAACGGCCGGTCCTATACCGCCTGGTGGATCGGGGCCTGCGATGACACGCCCTGGCTCCATAACATCATAGGCATCCTGAGCGAGGCGGCCTCCTGCCGGATCGCGACGCCGATCTCTATTGAGCCGAGCGAGCTCACCGATGCCTTCACCAACAAACGGGTTGACTTCATCGACCCCTGGCCCGGCGGCTGGTGGCATCTCCGCGACATCGTCGATTACGAGCTCGTCCTCTCCCAGAGCCTGGTCAAAACGGCGGCCCTCAACAAGGAAGACTTCCTGTTCAACTTCTACCAGATGTATAAGGACTCGCTCGAAAAAGTGGACCAGGGCCAGCCCTACGCGTTCGTCATCCCTGCGAAGCAGCGCGATTATCCGACCATGTGGAAGATGCTCGAGATTTTGATGATGGGCGGCGTCGAGATCCATGAGGCCCCGGCCGACTTCGTGGCCGCGGGGCGGTTCTACGGCGCGGGATCGTTCGTCGTCAAGATGGCTCAGCCGTATAAGGCCTACGCCTGGGCGCTGCTCGACCGCCAGAAATATCCCGACCTCCGCCAATATCCCGGCGGCCCTCCCGTTCCCCCCTATGACAACGCGGCCTGGACCCTCCCCCTGCAGATGGGCGTCGCCTGCGACCGAGTGGACGAGCCCTTCGAGGCCAGGCTCGAGAAGATCGACAGGCTCCCGTACCCCAAAGCGCCCGCCCAGCAGGGCGAGCACGCGTATTTCGTCCTCGATTCACGCGCCAACGCGTCCTATGCCATGGCCTTCGCCCTTCTGAAGGGCCAGGCGGAGATCTGGAGGACGAAAACGAGGCTTTCCGTCCGCGGGACCGAGGTTCCGGCGGGAAGCTTCATCGTCAAAAATTCGGCCGCCGTGAGAAAAGCCCTGCCCGCCATCGCCGAGAAATTCCACATGGCCGTCCTCGACCTCGACGACGTCGGCGCCATCGCCAAAGCGCCCGTGAGAAACCCCCGGATTGGGCTCTTCCAGTCCTGGCACGCCAACATGGACGAGGGCTGGACGCGTTATGTCTTCGACGATATGGGCATCTCCTTCAAGAGCCTTCACAACGACGACATCAAGGGGACCAAGGATAAAAGGCCGGACCTGCGGGCCGATTACGACGTCATCGTCTTCGCCGACGAGAGCGACGCCATGATCAAGGGCACGAGGCCCGGAGCGGAATTCGGCGGCCCGGGAGGCGCCGAATCGCCGATGGCCCGCATGTTCCGTATGATGTCCGTCCTGCCGCCCGAGTATGAGGGCGGCATCGGCCAAGAGGGCGTGGACGCCCTCAAAGTCTTCGTCGAAAAGGGCGGGATCCTCGTCGCCCTCAACCGCGCCTGCGAGTTCGCGATCAACGAGTTTGGCGCGCCCGCCCGCGACGCCCTACAGGGCGTCGACCGGACGAAGTTCTTCTGCCCGACATCGATCCTGAGGATTCTCGTGGATAACGAGACGCCCATCGGCTACGGCATGCCCAAGGAGGCGGCGGCGATGTTCGTCAACAGCATGGCGCTGGACACGTATTCTCCGCCGTACGACTGGGACCGCAAGGTCGTCGCCACCTATCCCGAGGACAATATCCTGCTCAGCGGCTGGCTCCTCGGCGAGGAGAACCTGAGCCGCAAGGCGGTCGTCGTGGACACGAAGGACAAGGAAGGGCATATCATCCTCATCGGCATCCGGTGCCAGAACCGGGCCCAGTCGCACGGCACCTACAAATTCCTGCTGAACGCCCTTCTCTATCCGGCGCAGTAACGGCCCGCCGGCACACGCGAGCAGGCCGGACGAGGGCGCGGCCGGACCCGCCTGAAGAGAGGGGAACGGGCCGGCCTGCTACTTGACGGCGAGAACGACCGACTCGCCGGTCTTCATATCGATCTCGAAAACGTCCGCGGACTTCCGGACCCTCTGGAGAGGAAGGCCGACGACCTCGGGCGTCGCGCCGAGCTCGAAGGGGTTCTCGAGCTTGAGAGCGCCGTCCGCTTCCGCGACGACCCTGACCTCCCGGACGGCTCCTCCAATTCGTCTCGCCGATACCAGGAACGCTCCAAAGGTCCTCAGCAGGTCGAAGGCGACATCCTGCCATGAATCCGGCACGGCGGGGAAGAGGCGCACGGTCCCCGCATGGCTCTGGATGAGCATTTCCTGGACGCCTGAGGCGAAGGCGAAGTTCCCCTCGAGCGTGAACGTGCGGTAGGTCAGCTTGGATTTGCCCGTCCCCGACTGGTCGCCGTTCGCATGGAAGCTGTTGGGCAGGCAGAAGCAGTCGGCGAAAATCCGGAGCGCCCGGGCCGCCTTCTCCCCGTCTCTGGCGCGCGCCGCCTGGTTCGCGAGCCAGGCATAGGAATAGCCGCACCACCAGTCCGCTCCCATTCGGTCCAGGTCCGCGAGGGAGGCCCGGATCGTCCTCCGATCGGCCTCCCCGTTCGCCCAGTCCACGATCCCAAGGGGATGGATGGCCATGAGATGGGAGAAGTGGCGGTGCGACTCCTTAAGCGGATAGCCGGGAGCGACAAGGAGCCGGCCGTCTTCGGGAGATAGGGCGAGCCCCGGCCATTCGGAGAGGACCTTCAGCCAGCGGTCCCGGTCTTTTCTGAGCCCCAGCTCCCCGGCGAGCCCAGCCGCCGCTCCGTACAACCAGCGGACCAGGGCCAGGTCGAAATTCGTCGTTTCCAGGAACCAGGCGTCGATCCGGTTATCGTTGATTTCGGGGCTCGAGCTCAGGAGCAGCTGTCTCTTTCCGTCGGCCCTGCGCACGGACAGCGCATCGAGGAAATCGGCCACGTCGCTGATCCAAGGGTAGGCCCTGTCCTTGAGAAAATCGCGGTCCCGGCTGAATTGCCAGTGGAGATAAAAATGTTCGGCCAGCCAAGCGGCCACGGTCGGGCCGAGCGAATACTGGATCCAGCCGCCCATGGGCTCGCCGGTGAGGGTGCAAACTCCGGGAACGTTCAGGCCGTCGAGGCTGAAGTAGAGCTTCGTGTACCGCTTGGCCTCCTTCCGGATCTCCCAGAGCCAGTCCAGAAACGCCATCCCTTCGTCGAGGTGATTGGCGGCATAGCAAGCCCAGTAGCTCATTTCCGTATTGAGATCGTTGTGGAAATCCCCCTTCCAAGGGGGAAGATTGCCGTCGTCGGCCGTCCAGACGGCCTGGAGGCTGATCGGCGGGGCGCCCTGCCGGGAAGCCGCACCGAACTTGTACATCTCGAGGTACCATTGCTTTTCGATGACCTTGTCCGGAAGTTCGATCGCGGACTGGGCCCAGAACCTCTTCCACCAGGCTTCGTGGCTTTCGAGATCTATCGCCGCCAGACGCTTCCAGGCGGCCGCCGTCGATGCCGAGGCGTCTCCCTCCGAATTCCATCCCGGGACACGAGAGCTGATGCTCCAGACGCCAATGAGCGAATGAGGAGAGGACTTCGCCCACTCGACGGCCACGTCGTAGCTCATGCCCCCCCAGCCCCTTTGATGATAGCGGACCGAGTTCTTTTCCTGCGAAACTTCCGGCGCCGGGTAGCCCAGGCTGGCCAGGGACTTGGCGGCAATGACCTCCGTCCCCGTTTTTGCCAGAGGCGTCGCAACATAGGAAGGCGGCACAAGAAGAGGTTCAAGCGACTCCGGAACGTCGTCGAATTTGAACCAGCCGACCGGTTCGACGGCATGAACGTAGGCCGTCATCCGGGCGCCGCTCTTCCAGCGGACCTCGCAGACGGCGTCCTTCAAGATGAGCCGTACCGATTCGATTTCACCCAGTCCCGAGATGTCGAATTGGAGGGCCGCGGCCGGGATCTTCGTCGGCGCGGGGTCCCGGTCATAGGGAACGTCCCCCATATCCTGCACCGGACTGTAATCCTTGTTCAGGACGTGGCTCCGCACCCAAGAGAAGCGGAAATTCGGCTTGTCGAACCCCGCCACCGGCCTCAAGTCCCAGAGATCGGCCCGGTCAAGCGAGAGACGAAGCGAATCCCCCTTTTGCCAGACGAGGGCGCCGAGAAGCCCGTTCCCCAGGGGAATCCCCTCGTCCCAGCTCTTCGCCAGGTCGTTGAAGACGAGGTCGTGCGGGTCACCGGCCGGCTCCGCGCCGCGACCCGCGGCATTGCTCCCGCCGCATAGAACCGCGATGAGGATGAGGATGGCCGCCGCCCGCCCTGTCCGCGACCGCTCAGACTGCTTTCCCATAAGGTCTCCCTCCTCGGTTACCGCCTATTGTAGTCCAATGCGGCGCGATGTCAAAGCTCCGGCGGCCCGCGGGCCGAAGGCCGACGCCGGGTCAGCCCTCCCCTGGCTCACTCACCCAGGACTTGGACCGCCCTGTCGATGTTGGAAACGTCCATTATCACCGAAACGACGTCTCCTTTGCGGAAAAGGGTCCCGTAGCAGTATTCGATGTTGATGCCCTCGTCGCCGAGCTTCGTCGCGATCTCAGCCAGCGCGCCGGGCCGGTTCTCGAGGTCGATCTTGAGGACGTCACGAAGCTCGATGATATAGTTGCGCTTCCCCAGGAGCTTGACCGTCTTGTTGAGGTTTGGCACATAGAGTTTCGCCGTGTCGTGGAAGACGCCGATGGCTTCGATGTTGATCTCGTTCTCGGCCAAAAAGCTGCACAGGTCGCCCAGGACGGACGGCTTGTTCTCGAGGATGACGTAAATCTCCGTGACGCGTTCGATCATTGCCTTACCCCCTCCACAGAATCGGCCGGCATCGGAAGTGGCCCGTCCGTCTCCCCGCGGGCGGCGGGCCCGCGCACCCGCTTTATAGCACGAGCGGAGGGAAGATGCAAATGCGCCCCCGGGCCAGCGGCGCTCCGGCTCAATCGAATATTTTCCCCGGATTCATGATGCCGGACGGGTCAAAAGCCCTTTTGATGCTCCGCATAAGGTCGATCTGCTTTGCGTCGAGCACCATCGGCAGGTAGGGCTTCTTGACCAGGCCGATGCCGTGCTCTCCGGAAATGACCCCTCCCCTCTCCCGGCAATCCCGGAAGAGCTCATTCCGGACGCTCTCGATCTTCTCCTGCCACTCCCTCACCGGCATGGGAACCATCTTGCCGTCCATGTACCGGGCCCTCATGATGTGCGTGTGGATGTTGCCGTCGGCGGCGTGCCCGAACGTGGGCAGCCACATGTCGTATTTTTTGGCGATCTCGTACACTTTCCGCACGTGGCCGGCGATCTCCGCCCGCGGAACCGAGATGTCCAGGATCTCGACAGTCCCGGCCTTGATGGCTTCATAGATGTTGGACCGGATCGAGAGGACATCGTCCTGCCGGCTGGGCGTGTCGGCGATGAAGATGTTCAGGGCCTCCTTTTCGAGGCAGACGTCGGCCATAGCCTGGGACAGGCGATCCATCTCCTCTTCGGAGTTCGCGTCGAGGATGATCAGGAGGTGAATCCGGCCGAGCTTGGTCGGCCATGCCTTCTGCAGATAGCTCTCGGCCAGGATGATGGGTTCGATCTCCAGGAACTCGACGGCCATCGGCACGATACCCCTCTTGAAGAACAGCGGCACCGTATCAATCGCCGGTTCCAAGTCCGCGAACGGCACGACGAGGGACCGCGTCAGGGCCGGCTTGGTGATAAGCTGGATCACCGCCTTAGTGATGACACCGAGCGTCCCTTCGGAGCCCGCGAAGAGATGCATGAGGCTGTACCCTGCGCTGGACTTCACGAACTTGCCGCCGAGCTTAAGGACCTCCCCCGTGGGGCAGACGACCTCGAGGCCCCGGATGTAGTTCCGGATGGTGCCGTATTTCACGGCCCGGCTCCCGCCGGCATTGGTGGCGATGAGGCCGCCGATCATGGCGCTTTCGTCGCCGGGGTGCGGCGGGAAATACAGGCCTGCGTACTCGACGGCCCGGGCGAAGTCTGAGAGCCTCACGCCGGCCTCCGTCACGGCCATCTGGTTATCGACGTCGATCTCCAGGATCCGGCTCATTCTCTCGAGAGACAGGACGATCCCCCCGAATGCGGGGACGCAGCCGCCGCACAGGCCGGTCGCCCCGCCCCGGGGAGTGACCGGGACCTTCCTTTCGGTGGCGAGTCTGAGAATCTCGGAGACCTGATGCTCCGTCTCGGGCATGGCGACGATTTCGGGCTCGCGGGCGATCTCCCGCAGAGAGAACTCGTCGTGGCTGTAATCGGCGGTCCGTTCCGGGCCTGAGAGTACGTTCTCCGGACCGACCACGGCCGCGACGGCGTCGGCGATCTCGGCGTTAACTTTCTCGAACATGATCATGACTCCGTGAGCGGCAGACCAGCTTCCGGCTCCGGAAATCTATATAAACCATGAGGGAGCCCGTGTCAAACGGAAAGCCGGGCTTCACGAGCCGGAGACGGCCCGGATCTGGAGAGGGACGCCGACCATGATCTGCGGCCTCCCCTCGTGCCCCTCGAGGAAACCGGAGACTTCGATCACCCTGTTCTGGAAATCTAGAGAGTCCGGGAGAGCTTCGAGGACGTCCCGGGGGATAACGGCCTCGAACCCGCCGGCGGTCGAAGGCAGGATCCGGAAGCGGCCTCGGTTGAATGTCCGGCGGCAGAGGTACCGAACCGCCGCCACCTCCCCCAGACGCCTCCAGGCCGCTTCGGGGCCGACGACGGGCAGCGGCTGGGTGCGCCACATCCCCTTCCCCGCCAGGCGAGCTCCCGCTTCGTCCGCGCGGAACAATCTCATCCTGGCCTCGTCGAAGGGATACTTCAGGTAGGCCCGCGCATATCCTTCCCTGAGCAGGATCTCGTTGAACATCAAGGGCTCGTCCGTCCAGACGTAGGCGAGAAGCCGGCCGTAGGCGTCCGTCGGCTGGGCATCCCGGGTCAGGCGTACCGAGCGGCCAAAGAGCTTCCAGCGGACGTAGCGCTGCGCCAGAAAGGCCGAAAAGCGGACCCCTTCCGCCGCATCGTCGAGCTCAGGGGAGTCCACCCCGATGAGCCGGACATGTATGTCTTCTCCCGAGGCTAGCCGCACCTTGATCGTGTCCCCGTCGTAAACGTAGACGACAGTCCCGGACAGGGCCCCCGACGGCTTCGCGGCCTTGGGCGCGGGAAGCTCGCTCGACGAGACCGGGCACAAGAGGCCCGCGAGAACGACGACGAGAAGGGAGGCGGCCCGCCTCATCTCGCCAGGGCGTCCTTGACGGCCCGGACGATGTCGCCCGCGCTGATGCCGTACTTTTCCAGCAGCTCGTCGGGCTTCCCAGAGCGCGGAAGCTCGCGGACGCACAGGTGTTTGAGCGCGACTTTGCCGGCCAGGGCCGCGGCTACGGCTTCACCGAGCCCTCCGCCGGGGTAATGGTCTTCGACGACGATGACCCGTCCGCCAGTCTCGGCAGCCGCGCGACCGATCGTGTCAGCGTCCAACGGGGCGACGGAATAGGCGTCGATGACCCGGACCCCCAGCCCTTCCCGCTCGAGCTCCTCGCAGGCCTTCAGGGCCTCGTGGACGGTGATCCCGGCCGCCACGACCGTGGCCGCGTCGCGCTCGGATGCTCTCAGGACCTTCGCGCCGCCGATCGGAAAAGGCTCGCGGCGGCTGTAGAGGACGGACGTTGCCGGCCGCGTCGTCCGGATGTAGGCTATCCCCCGGTGGGCCGCCATCGCGGCCACACACGCCTCGGCCGAGACGGCATCGCTTGGATAGAGGACAACGCAGCCCGGGATGGACCTGAAGAGGGCCAGGTCCTCGAGCCCCATCTGGGACGGGCCGTCCTCCCCGATGCTTACCCCGACGTGAGAGCCGCAGAGCTTGATGTTCGAGAAGGAGCAGGCGGCCATCCGGATCTGGTCGTGCGCCCGCGTTAGGAAGGCGGCGAAAGTCGCAATGAACGGAACATAGCCCTTGGCGGCCAGCCCGATGCCCATCCCGACCATGTTCTGTTCGGCGATATAGGATTCGAACGAGCGTCCCGGGAAGGCCTCGAAGAACTTGTCGGCGTACGTCGAATTCTTGACGTCGCCGTCTATGGTCACGACCGTCCTGTCGGCCTTCCCCAAGGCGGCGAGGGCGTTCCCATAGGCGGCGCGCGTAGCGGTTTTTCCAGTGTAAGGAGTCCGGGAAAAAATGGGCTTGGCGGCGGCTCTGGCTTTCCCGAAGGGCTTCGGCCGGCGGACGAATTTCCGGGCGTCAACGGCCGGGAGACAGCCCAGCTCCCCCAGGGCGCGCGCCAGTTCATCGGTCTTCAGGGGCTTCCCGTGCCAGCCGTTCTTATCTTCGACGAAAGAAACGCCCTTGCCTTTGATCGTCCTGGCCAGGATGGCCGTGGGCCGGCCTCCCCGGCCGATCTTCCGGAATGCCTCGAGGATGCGACCGATGTCGTGCCCGTCGACAGTCAGGACATCCCAGCCGAAGGCCCTGAATTTCCTGGCGTAGGCCCGAAGGTTGTGCCCGTGCATGGTCGGGTCGGACTGCCCGAGGCGGTTGACGTCGACGATGGCGCAAAGCCCACAGAGCCCGGCTCCGGCGGCGAAGTTGGCCGCCTCCCAGACCGCGCCCTCGGCGCATTCCCCGTCCCCCATCAGGACGAACGTCCGGGCGGGCGACCCGTCCAACCGCTGCCCGAGAGCCAGGCCGACGCCGATCGAAAGCCCCTGGCCGAGCGAACCGGTGGCCGCCTTGACCCATTTCATGCGCGCGGTCGGATGGCCCTCGAAGTCGCTGTCGATCTTTCTCAGGGTCGTCAGACTCTTCATCGGGATGAGGCCGGCTTCCGCGTAAACGGCCCAAAGGAGCGGGGCCGCGTGGCCCTTGGAAAGGACGAACTCGTCGTTGGCCGGATCCAGGGGATTTTTCGGGTTGAACCGCATCTCGCTGAAAAACAGGCATGCGGCGAGGTCGGCCGCAGACAGGCAGGACGTCGGGTGACCTGACCCGGCCATCGTCGTCATCCGCAGCGAATGGACGCGGAGCCGGGTGGCGATCTTGCGCAGGTCGTCGATTCTGGGCATGGGGCGAGCCTCCTTGTTCCTTTGGGGAATCGGGTCTTAAGGCTGATATCATATCATTATCGTCCGGCTCAAAAAAGGCCTGGAAACCGCCGGAAGCCCGTTACGTCCTTGGATGTCGCGTGAGCAGGATCTCGAAGGCCAGCAATCCCCCTTTCCTGACGTTGAGGGCCGAGAAATAAAAGAGCTGCACCAAGGATGGCGGATATGAAAAAGATCGTCGCATTGAACGGCGCCTTCAGGCACAGGAGAAGGACCGTGCCGGGCACGGCGAAGAAGCCCGCGGGTTCGCTGGCCCTGGCGACGAATAGGAGGACGGCGACGAGCGGTGCCAGGGGGATGAAGATATCGGGAGGAAGCCAGCGGTGTGCCAGAGCCCGAATGATAAGATGGCCAGAAATCCCTTGGATAGATCGAAGACGGCTGTGGCCACGGCCGGCCAAAGCCCGAGAACCGCGTACACGTTGCGGGTGCCGGCATTTCCCGTGCCCTGTTGCCGGATATCGATGCCGGAGAGAAAACGGCCCAGGATATAGGCGGGATAGACCGAACCGATGACGCAGCCGGCGAGAAGCGCCAAGATAGGCATCTCGGAACTCAGCCTGCTTAACTCACTATAGGCTTCTGCGCCTGAAATATCCGGGGAACTTTCTTGCAAATCGACCCAGGGACTTCAGGCAGAGCGACTCGGATTTCCAGGGAGACGGGAGCCGTTCGCGTTATTTTGTAAAATAGGGACATCGGCTCGAGGAGTTTGACTTTTCCCCTTTCGCGCCGTTTTCGCCCTTGAAAGTCTACTGAAAGCCGCGAGAGTTCTTCCGGGTGACGGTTCCCGGCCGGGAACGGTCACCCGCATTGCCCGCGCGGCGACGTTTCTCCCGGCCCGCGCAACATGCTACAATATCCCTTCTCGAAAGCTCTTCAGGAAGGACAGTCACCCCATGGAACGAGCCATTGAAGTCCTCGGGCTGACCAAGGTCTATCAATCGAAAATCAAGGCCCTCGACAGCGTCGACCTGAGCGTCGAGGAAGGCCGGATCTTCGCCCTGCTCGGCCCCAACGGCGCCGGCAAGACGACGCTCATGCGCATTCTGACCACACAGCTGCGGCCGACGGCGGGCCAAGCCTTCGTCTTCCATCGCGACGTCGTCAGAAAGTCCGCTGAAGTCCGCTCGTACATCGGGTATGTACCCCAGGAGATGAGCGTCTGGACGGACGTGACCGGTTATGAAAACCTCTTGATCTATGCCAAAATCTACGGCGTCCCCGGCCGCGGCCGAAAAAAGATGATCCGGGACATCCTGGAGAGCATGGGCCTCGCCTCCTTCGGCGGCGAACTGGTCAAGAACTACTCGGGAGGCATGATCCGGAGGCTCGAAATCGCCGTCGCCCTGCTGACCAGGCCGCGGATCATGTTTTTTGACGAGCCCACCATCGGCCTGGATCCGGCCGCCCGGAAAGCGGTCTGGGAGAAGATCCTGACATTCAAAAGGGACCTCGGGACGACCGTCTTCTTCAATACACACTATATGGACGAGGCCGACCTCTACTCCGACGAGATCGCCATCATCGACCAGGGCAAGCTCGTCAAGAAGGGCACCGCGGAGGAGCTCAAACGCTCGATTCAGAGGGACATCGTCGAGCTCACGCTCGGGCCCGGGACGCCCGCCCCTGGCCTCCCCGACAGGATGCGGAGCCTGGCTCTGGTGACCGGGGCGACTTTCGAGAATTCAGTGCTCCAACTCTCCGTGACCGATACGGAGACCGCCCTTCCGGCCGTGCTTGAGGCCGTCAGGAAAGAAGGTCTGGCCATCAACAGGATCTCGGCCTCCAAGCCGACGCTCGACGACGTCTTCCTGGCCTATGCCGGAACCTCTCTCCTCTCCGGGTCCGGATACCGGGAGACTCGCCGGATGAGGACCCAGATCAAGAAAGGATGACGCCCATGAGCGCTCTTCGCGAAATGCTGGCCATGATGGAGCTCGAACTCCGACGGCTGAAGCACGACCGGACCGAAATCTACACCCGGGCCGTCCAGCCGATCCTTTGGCTCATCATCTACGGCACGATCATGAGCGCCATCCGGGCCATCCAGACGGGCGGAATTTCCTACCTCGCCTTCATCACGCCCGGAATCCTGCTCCAGTCCACCGTCTTCGTCTCCGTCTTCTACGGGCTGACCATGGTCTGGGAGAGAGACACGGGGATCCTGAAGAAGCTCCTGGTCGCGCCGGTCCCCCGCTATTCCACAGTCATCGGCAAGACCATCGCCTCAGGGATCCGAGCCATCTTCCAGGCCTTCATCATCATCCCGGTCGCGCTTCTCCTGGGCGTCAAGGTCATCGCCTCGCCGCTCTTTATCCTCGGAGCCCTCGTCGTTCTTTTCCTGGTTTCCGGCGGCTTCGCCGCCATTTCCATCCTCGTGGCTTCGTTCATGAAGACCCGGGAGCGGTTCATGGGCATCGGCCAGGCCATCATCATGCCCCTTTTCTTCAGTAGCAGCGCCCTCTACCCGATCAAAATGATGCCGCCCTGGCTGCAAAGAGCGGCCCTGCTCAATCCCATGACCTACGCGGTCGACGCTGTCCGGGGGCTGACGGTCAGCGGCGACCTGGGCCGCCTCAAGACCGATGTCGTTTCCATCCTGATCTTCGACGTGTTGATGTTCCTTGCGGCCTCAGCGAGCTTCAGGAAGATCATCGAATAGGAATCCGCCGGGACAGAGAGGTTCAGGAGCGTTGCGGCCGGCCGCGGATGCTTGCCGCTTCCGGGACGAAACCTCAGTTGGCGAAATAGCCGGCCCGGTTCGAGACCCGGTAGTTCTTTCCCTTGATTGAAACCTTGATCTCCTTGAATTTCCCGTCGGCCCGATAATCCTCCGGAGAGTAATACAGCAGGTAATAGTTTTCCGTGGCGGTCACGGCCTTGCGGAAGGCGGCGAAAGGATTCCCGGAGGCCTCGGTGATCCCGCCGGTCGCCCGGGCCATGCCATTGAAAACGTTGTAAATCTGCGAAGATACGTCCTTTTGGGGCGGTTCGTCTCGTCTTAGCTCTTCAGTGTCGAGTCCCGCGGCGTTCATCTTGGACTGGGTGAGGTAGATGAAGTGGGCCGTGATGGAGGCGTCGGAGAACATCCTCTCGATCGTCTCCGGCCTGAAATCCGTGCCCCTGTCGACCTCCGCGGCCGCCATATCAGCGAGGTTGCGCTCCTCCGGCGGCAGACCTTCACCCCCAAAATATCCGAACATCGACGAGGGATCGCTGATAAGCTCCTTCTCGTAAAAAAGGAAGATGTATTTCGGCCCCTCCAGGGCTTTCAGCGCCTGGGCCGTCCGGCGGAGCGCCGCCGGGTCGATCCCGACGCGGTCCCGGAGCTGGCGGACGACATCGCTCAGCATCATCAGCTGCTGGTCGGCATCGAGTCCCGGCATATCGAGCACGTCTTTGACCTCCTTTAGGAGCCTTTTGTATTCCGTGGCCCCCGCGATGATGTCCTTCCGCAGCCGCCCCTTGAGCTGATCGGCGATCACGGGCCGCGGCAGCCGGGTCAGAGCTTCCGGCCTGAACCGGTACGTCGCCCGCGGCGTGATGACGGTCAGCGAGTCCCCGGGCTCGATGACCTGGTTGAAAAAGTAGTCGATGGCCTCGTCCAGCTTGGGCATCGGGTCGAGGATTTCGAACTCGAGGACGATCGTCCGCGTCGTCTTCGGCGCGGGCCTGGCCGACGCCGGCGGGGCGGGAACCGGAGTCTCTTCCTTTTGGATGTTTGTTTTCCGGACGAGGTAGAGGCTCACGACGCGCTGGGGCTTGCCGTTCTCGAAGACCTCGAAATCGTTGATCGTCAGGTTATCGACGAACCGGTCGCCGTCGAAAACGCGCACAGGGACTTCGACATTGACAACCCCAGCGGTGTACTGGAGCTCCTGCGAACGGAGGCCCGCCATCAGGAACGCGCAGGCGGTGAGGAACGACAGCCGGCCGAAGATTCTGGCTTTATCCATGGCGTTGTCCTTCTCGCTCCGGCCCGGCGCTCCAAACTCCCGGTCCGTGGGAGGCCCCAGCGCGCCCGTGAGATCCGAAGCACTTTATCCGGGTTCTGATTATATTCCAGCAAGAAGCAGGCCAACGATTCACCCCGAGAATCCGGCCGGCACCGGACGTATCTGTCCTCGGCACAGGACGTTCTCCCCTCATAAGGGCGTTTCCCTCGTCCTCCGAGATTCGCAGTCCTGTTTCATTTTTCGAAAGGCGTGTCCGGGAAAATGATCTTCGATCTCCCGCCCCGCCCGGCCGCGTCCAGCCGGAGAAAGAACATGCCGATTCCCGCCGCACCCTGCATGTAGCCGGTCTGGGCCACGAGATAATCGGGGCGCACTCGGTGCTCGGCCTGGAGCCATGACATCCGGCCGTGCTCGAGCGACGCCTTGGCCAGCAACCGCGCCGCGACCCGCGTGCAGAAGCCGGAATAGGTGCCGTCCTCGAAGACGCGGCCGAGGTCGAGGAAGAACTCCCCCACCCCCGCCAGCCCGCAACAGATGCCGTCGTTGTTCCAGAAGCCGGACGTTTCCTTCTCCGGGATGCCGCTTTCGAGCAGCCCGTCGGCCGCCTTCCGGACCCATCCCCGCCAAGCCTTGTCGCCCGTCGTCTCGCTCAGCGCATAAAAAAGCCTCGCCGTTCCGACCGGACCGTGGCACCAGCCGAGATAATAGAGGTCACGGCCGCCGGGTTCGTGGTGGAAGATCAGGCACGACTCCCCCCGGGTGTCGGCGACCGAAAGAAGGTACCTCGCTCCCGACAACGCCGCATCCAGGAATTCCCTCTTTTTCGTTTCCCGGTAGAGCCGGGCGAGGAAGTAGGCGATGCCCGCCGTCCCGTGGGAAAAATTCGGCATCAGGACGGGATAGCCTGGGTCCATAGCCCACTTGAGCCCGCCGTTCTCCGGCCGGCCGAGCTCGATGAGCCTCGTTCCGGCCGCCGCGGCGAGGTCGAGCCAGGCCCTATCCTTTGTTTCGTGATAGGCGTAGATCAGAAAGAGGCCGGTCCCGGCGCTCCCGCTGATCACGTCGGTAGTCGGGCCCCATTCGATCCCGGCGCCCTTCCGGACGGCGGAGTCGCGGATCCTTCCCAACCCTTCGATGAAGCCCTGGCGGTATTCCCGGTCTCCTGTCGCCTTGAAGGTCTCCTCCAGAGCGAAAAGCATGCCCGAGAGCCCTTCGTAAAGGCCCATCCCTTCTTCGCCGGCGACCAGCGGCAGGAGGGCGTCGGCCCCTTCTCTGGCTTCGTTGAGATATTCCCTGTTTCCCGTGGAGCCGTAGGCTTGAAGGAAAAACAGGATGACCCCTGGCGTTCCGGCATACAGGGTACTGTTGACCGATTTGGGGTCTTTGGGATCCGCGGGCCAGAGCAGGCCGTCGGGGGTTTTGATCTCGGAGGCACGGATCCAGGCGGCAGCCTGTTCGGCGGCCTCGAGATACGGACGGTCGGCGGCGCGGACTCCCCCCGCGGCCGCGGCCATCAGCAAGACCGCAACCAGGACCGCCCGGCGGCCATTCGGGGCCGCTTTTTCCTCCCGCGCCATCTCACCGACCTCCTTGTGATTTTAGGATCTGCATTGTCCGGAATATCATCCCCGGGGCGTCCGCGCCTCTGCACTTCCGCCCGAGCCGGCCGCACGAGGAGACCGGCGCCGGCCTTTTCGAGGCGATGCCCGCATCCGTCTATCCGTCAGGTCCCGCGGGGCCGAAGCTCGAGGTCAGAGGATCGGCCAGGACTTCGGAAAGAACAGCTGTTCGTAAAGGGCCATGGCATAGCGGTCGGTCATACCGGCGACGAAATCCCCTGCCCGAACGACGAGCGGGTCGCCCGGAGGATAGTCCTTGACGTAGCCTTCGGGATGTTCCAGAACGTAGGCGAAGAGGTCCCGGATGACCTTTTCCGTTTTCCTCAGCTCCTCTCGGGCCGTCGAGTTGTAATAGACCCTCTGGTAGAGAAACTCGCGGAGCTCGAGGACGGGCTTCATAATCCGTTCGCTCATGGCGATCCGGGAGAGCCCCGTCCCCAGGCTGGCCTCGACGACGTCCATGACCATCCGGTCGATCCGCGTCGCCGGCCACTTGCCCAGGATGCGGATCAGCTGGGGCGGGATGTCCTCGTCGCGGATGATCCCGGCCCGGACCGCGTCGTCGGTGTCGTGATTGACGTAGGCGATGACGTCCGAAACACGGACGATCTGGCCCTCGAGCGTCGCCGGCATGTCCTCGGCGGCGTCGTCGAAGATCTCGCCGCGGCCCTTGGAATGCCGGGCGATGCCGTCCCGGACCTCGAAGGTCAGGTTGAGGCCCTTGCCCTCGTATTCGAGCTTGTCGACGACGCGGAGGCTCTGGTCGGCATGATGGAAGCCGCCGGGCAGGAGTTGCCGGAGCGTTTCTTCGCCGGAGTGTCCGAACGGCGTGTGGCCCAGGTCGTGGCCGAGAGCGACGGCCTCCGTCAGATCCTCGTTGAGGCGGAGGGCGCGGGCGATCGTTCGCGCGATCTGCGAGACCTCGAGGCAGTGTGTCAGACGCGTCCGGTAGTGGTCGCCGAACGGCGAGAGAAAGACCTGGGTCTTGTGCTTCAGCCGGCGGAACGACTTGCAGTGGATGATCCGGTCGCGGTCCCGCTGGAAAACGGTGCGGATGGTGTGCGGCGCCTCGGGCCGGACCCGCCCCTTCGATCGGGAGCTGAGACAGGCTTTCGGGAAGAGGATTTTCTCCTCGGTCTTTTCGAGCTCCTCTCGGATCGTCACGGGCTCTTCCTCGAACGGCCCATATTATAGCAAAAAAAGGTCGTCCCTATGATAAAATGAAGGGCGAGACAATGAAGAAACCACTTGCGAGCTGGCCCTGGCCGCTGCCCGAGTTCAGGGCCGACTGCTCCTGTCCGAAGGTCAGGTGCGAGCTCAGGGGCCGCTGCCGGGAATGCTTCGGCCATCACGGACACAGAGGGCGTCTCCCCCGCTGTCTCCGACAGGACAACGGCCGGTGATCGCCGAAAACGTCCGCTCCATACTGGCGGAGCTGCCACCCGGCGTCGAGCTCGTCGCGGCGGCGAAGACGCGGACGGCCGCGGAGATCCTCGAAGCGATCGAGGCCGGCGTGCGGATCGTCGGCGAAAACTACGTCCAGGAAGCCGGCGCCGTCTTCCCGGCCGTCGGACGCAGGGCCCGCTGGCATTTCATCGGCCATCTGCAGTCGAACAAGGCTAGGAGGGCCGTCGAAATCTTCGACCTGGTCGAGACCGTGGATTCCCTCGATCTGGCCCGGGAGCTCGACAGGCGCTCGGCCGCGGCCGGCAAGGCCATGCCCATTTTCATCGAGGTCAACAGCGGCCACGAGCCGCAGAAATTCGGCATCCTCCCGGAAAAGGTCGAAGGCCTCGTCCGGGAGATCGCGCCCCTGCGGAACATCGAGGTCGCAGGCCTGATGACCATGGGGCCGTTCGAAGGGGACCCTGAGGACGCTAGACCTTATTTCCGGGAAACGAAAAAGGTCTGGGACGGCCTGCGTGCCGCGGCGATTCCCGGCGTCGAGATGCGCCATCTCTCCATGGGCATGACGAACTCCTGGCGCGTCGCGATCGAGGAGGGTGCCAACATGGTCCGGATCGGAACGGCCATCTTCGGCCCCCGCCCGGGCGGGTAACAGATATCCCGCGCCGGCCGGCCGCATCGATCGGGGGCGTGCTCAGGGCTTCAGAATCGACCGGATCTTCTCCGCGATCTCCCTCACGGAAAACGGTTTGAGGATGAAGCCGGCGATGCCTATGCGCCTGGCGTCTTCCTCCCGGACCGCCTTGCTGAAACCCGTACGGAGGAGGATGGGCAAGCCGGGGCGGAGATGCTGCCGTTTCTATTCCGCCTCTTCCCTCTCCTCAGCCGCGTCGAGGGCCAGGACCTCGGCCTCGCCGAGGGCGATCTCCGGCTCGATCCCCTTGAGCCGCCTCAGGTCCTCGATTTTCTGCAGAGGACGCTCGAGCTTGTTCGAGCGGGTCGTTTTCAACCGCTCGAACTCGTCCCGCGCGTCTTCGATCTTGCGGCCCATCTTGTCCA
Organism: uncultured Eubacteriales bacterium; assembly: GCA_964551995.1. Classification (GTDB taxonomy): domain Bacteria; phylum Acidobacteriota; class Aminicenantia; order Aminicenantales; family Saccharicenantaceae; genus DATKJS01. The sequence goes on along the minus strand of CAZKFD010000005.1, from coordinate 141,466 downwards.
TGGACTCCCGGAACCTCTCCCACTCCTTGTTGAACTGGCCGATGAGCCGCAGCACGTCGTTGGCCGCCTTGGCCGTGCTGAAATTGTCCATGGCCTGGCGGATGATGGCCAGGATGGCGAACAGCGTGATGGGCGAACAGAGGACGACCTTGCTCCGCAGCGCCTCGTCGATGACCGTGGGGTCGTTCTGGTTGATGAAGGCGTAGACCTGCTCGTTGGGGATGAAGACCAGGACGTAGTCCAGCGTCTCGTCCTCGGGATTGATGTAGTCCCGGGTCGTCACCTCCCTGATCCGGTTCCGGACGTCCCTCAGGAACTGACCCTTCTGGACCTCGCGCTCCATCTCGTTCTCCGTTTCGAGGAAGCGCAAGTAGCTGTTCATGGGGAACTTGACGTCCATATTGAGCTTGCGTCCCTGGGGAAGCTGGAACGTGTAGTCCGGCCGCGAGCCTGCGCCCTCGAGGGCCTTCTGCTTGAGATAATTGATCCCCTCGACGAAGCCGGCGAGCTGGAGCACGTCCTCGGCCATCCGCTCGCCCCACAGGCCGCGGGCCTTGGTGCTGACCAGGGCCTGGCGGAGGTGGTTGGCCGTGTCCTGGAGCTTGGCCGTCTGCTCCGCCGCCGTCCGCAGGTGGGCCGAGAGCTCGCCGTATTTCTGGACGCGGTCCCTCTCGAACGAGGAGACGAGGTCCTGCATCTTCTGCAGGTCGCCGCGCATGGCCTCCAGGGACTGGTCGATGAGCTTCTTCTTGCCCTCGAGATCCTTTTCGCCCGACTGGGTCTGCTGGCCAAGCTTGGACTCGGCGAGCTTCATAAACTCCTCCTGGGTCCTCTTCAGGGCGTCGAAGGACATGGCTCCGAGGGAGTCCTTGACCCGGCTGAGAAAGATCTCCAGGTCCTTGAGCTTCTCGGCCTCGGATTCGCTGACGAGCGCGTGCGCGATCTCCCGCGCCTCCCGCCTCTTGACCATCTGGATGATGAGAACGACCGCGGCACCGAAGACGCCGCCGCCGATGAACAGATAAACTCCAACAAAACCCGTCATCTTTCGCCTCCTTCGCCCGGCGCCGGTTGCTCGCTAGATGTCGTCATCGCCGCCTCCCCCGCTTTCCCCTTCGCCGCCGACCTCGGATTCCTCCATGGCCCGGTCGACCTCGGCCTCAAAGTCCTCGCCGGCTTCCTCCCCCATCTCCCGGCCCATCTTCTTCATCCACCGGGCGACGCTCCCCGGGTCGTCCTCATCGAGCCCGCCGAGCGATGCCGGATCGGCGAGGCTCTCGAGACGGCTCTCCTCGGATCGCAGGACGGCGACGCGGGAGATGAGCTTCACGAGCCGGGCGCCGCCGCAGTGCCGGCACCTGGCCTCGACGGGGGAATTCACGGACAGGGTCAGAACCTGCGTTTTCCGGCCGCAGTCGGAGCAGCGGTACTCGTAGATGGGCATTTTCAGTCGGCGCTCCGCTATTTCTTGGTCCCCGCTTCGATCAGTTCCTGGACGGCGGCCAGCTGGTTCATGGCGAACTCGTCCGAGTCCGCGTTGAAGACGACGATGACGATGGCCCCGGCCCGGGCCGAAGCCGTCCACTTCTTCCCCGCGTTGCGGACGACGGCCGGTTTCTTGGCCTCCGGCATGTAGGCTTTGGAGAAGGACTCGAAGGCCCGGACGGCCCGTTCCTCGCTCGGATAGGAGACGATGAGAAGAAAGCTCGTCCCGCCGGCCGTTCCATAAGGCGCGAGCACGACGGAGGCCGTCCCCTCGAGCCCGAGGATATCCCTGTCGGCGACGTAAAAATGATAGTTGAGGGTCGACCAGTCATGAAGGTAACGGACGTGGCGGCCGTCGAGACCTTCGGGCGGCAGAACGGCGAGGAGCCTGGGCGTCGGCCCGTTCTTGGGTATGGCGGCGGCGATCCGCCGTCCTATCTCGAGCACCGCGGCTTTGGATTCCGGGGTTTCCTTCTCGGCAGTGACGGAGGCGAAATAGCGCCCCTTCCAGAAAGCCAGAACTCCCGCCTGATAGCTTGACCCCTGGCCTATTCCGGCGTCCTCGCCGTCGACATCGTGCGTGAAGACGCCGAAGGCATCCTCGGAGGAGCCCATGTCGAAGAGGTCCGCGACGATGTCGGCCCTGCCGTCCTTCTGAAAACGACGCGAGACGACCAGCTTCATGTTATACGAGCGGTAAACTTCCCCCGCCCCGTCGAGGTATTGGAAGATCGTTTGGAAGTCATACACGCGGTCCGGCCCTGACACCCAAGGGCCGGCCGTTCTGGGGATGAACGCGGCCAGGCGGACCGCGGCGGGGCCCGCCTTTGAAAACGCCGGGCCCGCCCCCCAGGCGGCAAGCGCCGCCAAAAGAATAAAACCGGCCGCCCTTTTCATTTGAGGCGATTGTATCACGCCCCCCGCACGGAGGCAATACGGAACGGCTCCCACCGCCGGGCTATCCGCGGCGGGCAATCCGTTCCCGGATCTTCTTCCAGGTCGGCGTGATGAGGAAGCTCTCGTCCATGTTCCCAACCATGGTGACGAACTTCTCCGTGGGGGCCGCGAAGCTCAGCCTATCCGGCTCGAGATACGGCCGGGCCGAAGGATCGAACATCCCGAACACGCAACGGGGGGCCGGGGAGGCTTTTTCGAGATAGGGATATGCGACGATGGACCCGCAGCCCGCGGAGAAGGGCGCGATGACTCCGCTCGTCTCCGCGACGTCGAAGCTCGCCAGCGTGAAGAGGCCGGAGAGGACGTCGGGCCTGGCGAGAAAGACGACGGCGTCGGGCACCTCGTCCGCTTCGAGGAGGTCCCAGCGCTTGAAGACGATGAACTTCGCCGGAGCCCGGAATGACGGCATGCGGGCCATGATCTCCCGGACAAGCTCCGGAGTTTTTTTGTAGCGCTCGCCTTCCATACGGCCGGGGATGCCGCAAGAGAGGAAATGCTCGAACCCGGGCTGGAGGGCGTCCGAGAAGCCGACATATCTCCTTCCGCCCGGGCAGCCGATGGAGTCGGCGCCGAAGCGAAGCACGTCCCCCCGGCGAACCCGGTCCAGGTTGGCCACGAGGCACCGGTTCGACGTACCGGCTGAAACGAGGCCGCCGTGGGCCTCTTCGTTGGTGTAATAGAACACGATCGGCGGTTCCTCCGCGGCGAAATATTTCTTCCAGAGATCAAGGAACCCGGCCTTGAATGCCATGTCCATGGTCAACCTCCTTTGATCCCGAATTCCCCGCCGTGCGCCGGGCCCGGCGGGCGAAGGCTCTATTTCGCGGCCCGGAGCTCCCGGCCGACGTAAGCCCTCAGAAACCGCACGGCCTCGTCCGCCCGCCGGAAGACAGGAATGCCCGAGCCGTCGAGGAATACGGCCAGCGGTGTATAAAGCTCGCCGGCGTCGATGCAGACGACGAAGGGCTTGTCGGTCGCGCGGGATATGTCGACGATCCGGCGGGCGAAGCTCTCCGGCCTCAGGAAGTCTTCCCCGTACCCCGCCCCGGCGGGAAGCGTCTGCTCGGCCGGCGTCATCGGGACGTTCGAAACGACGGCGCAGTCCACGCCGGGATCCTCGAGGATCGTCCGCGCGCACTCGGAGAAGACCGCGTCGTCGGCGACCGGCGTGACGTCGAGAGGGTTGTGGACGTCCTGGAGACGGTCGATGCCCAGCGGGCTGAGGATGGAGGCCAGCCTCCGCCGGGTTTCGCTCCCGAAACTCGCCAGGTCGAGCCCCGAGCCGTTTTTCAGGTTGTCCGCCAGGACGACGCACTCGAAGCCGGCATTGCTGATGAGCCCGGCACGCCGCCCGGCCGTCCTTTTCCCCTCAAGCAGGGCGAAGCCCTTCATGAAGCTCTCGAACTCGAACAGGTCGGCGGCGACGATCGCTCCGGCCTGCTCCAGGACGGCGCGAAAGACGGCGTAGTCCCCGGCCACCGAGGCCGTGTGGCTCGATGTCGCGGACCGGCCCTCGGCGGTCCTCCCCGCTTTGTATACCAGGACCTTGCGGCCCTCGGCGGTGATCCGGCGGACGGCCTTGGCGAACGCCAGACCGTCGCCGGGCCGGAAGCCCTCCATGTACACCGCGAACGTGCGGACGTCTGGCTCTCCCCGGAGGAAGCTCATGTAGTCGGAGACCGTGAGGTCGAGCTGGTTTCCAAGGGAAACGGCATACAGCGGCTCGATCATGGGCAGCTTGCTCATTCGGCAGACCATGAAGGCGCCGCTCTGGCTGACGACGGCCAGGCTCGAGCGCGAGCTCTTGGGCCGCGGAAGCTTGAATTCGGGGATGAACGTCGTGTCATAGCGGCCCGGCTTCGAGTAGACGCCCAGGCAGTTTCCGCCGTTGACGACGGGTGTCGTCCGGCCCTCCGCCCGGCCGCGGGCGAGGACGCCCCGGATCTCCTCCTCGATCAAGCCGCCGCCCTCCTTCTCGCCCATCCCCCCGGCGATGATGATGACCGAGCGGGCCCGGCCAGCCGCGACGAGGTCGCGCATGACCTCTGCGCACTGGTCGGCGGCCAGAGTCAGGACGAAAAGGTCTACGGCGTCGGGCATGTCCCCGACCGACGGGACGCAGCGGCAGCCGTCGATCTCTTCAAGCCCGCGCTTGACGACAACGATGCGGTCCCGGGGGAAGCCGTTCTTGAGGACGTTGTTGAGGATGATGCGGCCGAGGTTCATCTTCTCGGAAACGCCGATGATGCCGATGGACTCCGGACGGAGGAGGCTGCGGATGCTCTCGACAGGGCGCTCCGCGACCTCCCGCTTCCCGCGCGAGAAACGGCAGACCCCGTCGAGCGGGACGAGCTTCCCGGCGCGGATGACGAAGGGATTGACCTCGGCTTCTTCGATGACGAACGGCGACTCTCTGGAAAAGGGCGAATATGCGGCGGCCAGGTCTCGGAAACGGATGAAGGCTTCGGCCAGGACTTTCGGCGCGACGAGGGGCTTGCGGCCGCGGAACTCTCGAGCCAGCTTGCCGAAGAACGTCAAGGGCTCGAGGAGTCCCTCCACCTCGCCGTCGAGGGTGAGATGAGCGGAGCCTGCGGCCGCGGCCCTCCCCTCGCGGAGGCGCTCGTTCATGTATTCGACGTCCAGCCCTCCTGCGCCCATGGTCAGGATGGGGCCGAAGTCCCGGGAATTCCGGACTCCGAGGAGGATCTCCGATCCGAATCCGACGTTCCCGAAGGCCACCTTTTCCATGATCAGAAAGCCGCGGATCGAAGCCCGCACGGACTTGAGGTCCGGGAGGGGTCCGGAGTCACGCTGTCGGCCCCTCTTCTCCCACTGGAGGTAGCGTTGGGGGACGGCGCGCCGCATCCGTTCGCAGGCCCGGTTGACGGACGCCGCGGCCGCCTGGACAAACGCCACGCCGCCGACGTCCGATTTGTGAATGATGAGCGGGGAAACGACTTTGACCACGACCGAGTTCGGTCCGAGTCCGGTCAGCTCCTTGGCCGTGATCTTGGCGCCGGCCGGGATGAACACGAACCGGGGCGGCCGGATTCCGGCCCGGCCCAAAACCTCATAGACCTCCGGCTCGAGAAGGAAATCGCGGCCGTCCCGCTCGGCGGACTCGAAGAGGCGGTCGATGCAGGGAACATTGAGTTTCATGGACGGCTCTCCAGCTCATGATGTCGCGGCCGCCCGGCGGCCGAGTTCGAAAGCTTTGAGGTTGGCCTCGACGACCCCCGGCCCCCGTGCCTTGAACAGGCTCTCGACGAGCGAAAGAAGACTCTCGCGCTTGAGGATGAGAAAGCCCGAGGCCGCGCCGAGCATGACCATGTTTTGCGCTTTGGAGGTTCCCGCCTCCCGGGCGAGCGTCTCGGAGTCCACGACGACGCTCCGCTTCGCTGTCCTCACGGCCGAGAGAATCGCATCGACGTCCGGATAATCGGGGATGTTCGTGTAGGGTGTCGAGCTGGTGACGACGACGCCGTCGGGACCAAGGTAATCGAAATATCGAACGGCCTCCAGGGGCTCGACGCTCAGGATCATGTCGGCCTCTCCCCTGGGGATGAGGTCGCTCCAGATTCGCCCGCTCGAGAGGCGAAGATGGGAAACGACGGCCCCGCCGCGCTGGGCCATGCCGTGGACCTCGGCCTGTTTGAATCTCAGCCCTTCGGCCAGGGCGGCGTTGTCGATGACGTAGGCGATGGACAGGATCCCCTGGCCGCCCACTCCGGCGAGAATGATGTCCTGTTTCATGGCCTAACCCCTTCTCTTCCGCGCTTCCTGGATGCATTCGCGGACGGCGACGATGACGGACAGGCCATGGTGGTCCATCTCCTCACGGATGATGCCGACGTTCTTTTCATGGTTCTTCGGAAGTGGCTCGATGATTCGGATGTGCTCCTTCGGGACGCCAACGCCCTCGATGATCCGGAGCAGGCGGTCTCCCGTCCCGAAGCTCGGCTGCCCGCCCGTCATGGCGACGGTGCCGTTGTCCAGGATGATGACGGTCATATCCGTGTCCGCTGTGGCCGCGTCGAGGAGAGAGGTGATGCCGGAGTGGGCGAACGTCGAATCGCCGATCACGGCCACCGCGGGGCGGACGCCGACGTCGGAAGCGCCCCGGGCCATACCCACGCTGGCGCCCATGCAGACGCAGCTCTGGACCGCGTTGTAGGGGGGAAAAGCTCCGAGCGTATAGCAGCCGATATCGCTGAACACATTTGACCCGGGCCGGTCCTCGCGGGCCTTGTTCAGGGCTTTGAACGTATCGGCATGGGGACAGCCGACACAGAGCTGGGGAGGGCGCCCGGCGAGGGGGATGCCGGGCCGGGGCTGGGCCGCGAGGGGCGCCAAGCCGAGGGCTTTGCGGACGATGTCCGGGGACAGTTCGCCCGAGGCCGGAACGGCCCCGCTCGTCCGCCCGGTCACTTTTTTCCCGGGGACCCCGAACAGGCCCATGATGTCCCTTTCGATCAGCGGATAGCCCTCTTCGAGGACCAGGACCGTCTCCACATGCTCGACAAGCTCGCGGATGAGCTTCTCCGGCGGCGGATACGTGGACACCTTGAGGAAGGACGGCGAGATCCCGGCCTGTGCCTCGGCCTCCTGGAAATAATTGGCCGCGATCCCGGAGGCGACGATCCCCAGCGAACGGTCCCCCGTGTTCAGCCGGAGCGCGTTGGCCGCGGAGGCCTCCGAGAGCCGGACCATCTCCGCCTGCCTGTCGAGGAGGAGAGCAAACCGCCGCCGGGCGTTGACGGGCAGCAGCGTCCAGTCCTTCCAGTCTCCCGTGCGGAGGCCGTTCTGGGGCCTCGCCTCCCGCGTCTCGACGGAGGAGCGGCTGTGAGAGAGCCGAGTGACAAGGCGAATCAACACCGGCAGGCCCAATTTTTCCGAAACGTCGAAAGCCTCCCGGGTCATATCGTAGCATTCCTGGTGGTCCGCCGGCTCAAAGCAGAAGATTTGGGCAAATCGAGCGTAGAAGCGGCTGTCCTGTTCGTTCTGCGAGCTGTGCATTCCGGGGTCGTCGGCGCTGACGACGACCAGCCCGCCGTTGGCCCCGGTCATGGCTGAGTTCATGAAGGGGTCGGCGGCGACGTTAAGGCCCACATGCTTGAACGAGACGAGGGCGCGCCTGCCGGCGAAAGAGGCGCCCAGGGCTTCTTCGTAGGCGACCTTTTCATTCACCGCCCAGGAGGCCGTGAAACCGCCCTCCGTCTCCGCAATGCGGACGAGAAACTCCATGATCTCCGAGGCCGGCGTGCCCGGATAGGAGTAGCCGGCGGACAGCCCCGCGTGGACGGCCCCGAGGGCCACGGCCTCATCGCCGAGCAGGACCTGTTGCGCCATAGGTTTCCCTCGCTCTTTGGTTTTCACGGACGAACGCCGCGGGCCCGGGCGAAAAAAGGGGTGAGTCAAACATAGGTTAAAAATTTAGGATACAACCCGCCCGACGGGGTGTCAAGCCCGCGGCCCCCCATTCTTTCCGGCGCCCGGACGCGGGGCGGGGCCGATGTCGACTAAACTGATAAATCCCATATTATTATGTTGAAATAACCCCAGCGAAGGAATAAAATAATTCTCGGGTGTGACCGCGGCGGAAGGAGATTCGCATGCTCAGGCTGTCGACCAAAGGACGCTACGGGACGCGTTTGATGCTCAACCTCGCCCAGCACTACGGGAAAGGGAGCCGCGCGGTCATCCTGAAAGAGGTGTCCACGAGCGAGGACATCTCGATCCGCTATCTCGAACAGATCATCATCCCCCTCAAAATCGGCCGGCTGGTCAAGAGCATCCGGGGCGCCGGCGGCGGCTATACGCTCGCCCGCAGCCCAGAGGACATCAAACTCAGCGAAATACTCCAGGCCCTGGAAGGGAGCTGCTGCCTCGTCGAATGCGTCGAGGACCCGGAGTATTGCGACCGCATCGGCGTCTGCCCCACTTTCGACATCTGGAAGGGCGCGTCCGAGATTCTGAAGAATTATTTTCAGGACATCTCTCTCAGGGACCTCGTCGAGCTCGCGGACAAGAAAAAGAGGCCCGCGGAGAAGACGCGGTCCAGAGCCCGTTGACGGGCCGCATTCGGAGGGCTCCGCGGCGCGCCGGCTTTCACGCCACGGATCACGGGGCGGGAAGCACCCCCGCCTTCCTTTCGGCGGCCTCGATCGTGTTCATCATGAGCATGGTCACGGTCATCGGCCCGACGCCTCCCGGCACGGGCGTGATGGCCTCCGCTTTTTCCTTGATCGGCTCGAAATCGCAGTCGCCGACAAAACGGTAGCCCTTGGCGGCGGCGGGATCCTCCACGCGCGTGTTTCCCACGTCGATGACCACGCAACCGCGCGGGACCATGGCTGCGGTGATGACGCGGGGGACGCCCATGGCCGCGACGAGGATCTCGGACTGCAGGGTGAACCGGGCCAGGTCCGGCGTCGCCGTGTGGCAAACCGTCACCGTGGCGTTGGCGTCCTTCCTCTTCTGGACGAGGAGGGCGGCCAGGGGCTTGCCGACGATGTTGCTCCGGCCGCAGATGACGACGTGCTTGCCCTCCGGGCTGTAGCCGCTGCGGACGAGGAGCTGGACGATGCCGTACGGCGTGCACGGCAGCGGGCAGGGCTCGCCCCGGAGCATCTTCCCGACGTTGACGGGATGGAAGCCGTCGACGTCCTTTTCCGGCCGCATGAGGTTGATAACCTTTTCCGAGCTGACATGCCTCGGGAGCGGAACCTGGACGAGAAAGCCATGGTACCGGGTATCCCGGTTGAGGTCGTCGACCGTCCCGAGAATCTCGGACTCGGCCGCCGTCGCCGGAAGCCGGATCGTCGCTTCAAGGATGCCGATCTCGTCGGCCGCCTTGGCCTTGGCCGTCACATAGGAGACGGACGCCGGGTCTTCACCGACGAGGACGACCGCCAGGCCCGGCACGACCCCCTTGGCCCGCAGCCGGGCCGCCCGGGCTTTGAGCTCCTCGCGGATCGTTCCGGAAATCTCTTTGCCGCTGATGATCTTTGCGGGCATCGTCGCCTCCCTTCCCGGCGCCCGGGGGTCGCTGCGGAAAACAGGCGCGCCGGCCGAATTAGATATAGAATAGTCCGCCGCCGTTTTCAAGACGAATTCTGAAGTCGCCCCGCGCCGCGCGGGTGCCGGGACATACACCTGCCTTTATCGCTCCGCGCGGCGCCTTGAAAGCGCGGCCGCCCCGGGAGTATAATCTTCCGAGGTTTTCCCCTGGCCCGGGCGGAGGAGCCCCGGAGAGGCGGCACGGCGTCCGACAAAACGAGCGGCCCCCGGGGCGGGGGTGCCCGCTGCCGCCGTCGGGAAAACCGGCTGCCGAGGAGGACACAGGAATGAGAGTGGGAATTCTGACGGGCGGCGGAGATTGTCCCGGCCTCAACGCGGCCATTCGGGCCGTCGTCCGCAAGGGCATGACCGTCTACGGCTACGATGTCCTGGGCATCAAGAACGGCTGGCTGGGGCTTATCGAAGGGAAGATCATCCCACTCGATCTCGACTCCATTTCTGGCATCCTCCCGCGGGGCGGGACCATCCTGGGCACGACCCGGACCAATCCCTTCTCCGTCGAAGACGGCGTGGGAAAGATCTTCGCCCAGATCGAGAAATTCGAAATTGACGCCATCATCGCCGTCGGCGGCGAGGACACTCTCGGCGTCGCAAGGAAACTCTCCGACCGGGGGCTGCGCTGCGTGGGGGTCCCCAAGACGATCGACAACGACATCGCCGGCACGGATTACACCTTCGGTTTCGACACCGCGATCTCGATCGTGACCGAGGCCCTCGACCGCCTCCACACGACCGCTGAAGCCCATCACCGGGTCATGGTTGTCGAGGTCATGGGCCGTCACGCCGGCTGGATCGCGATCGAGGGCGGCATCGCCGGGGGGGCCGATATCATTCTCATCCCCGAGTTCCCCTTCGACATGCCCGAGATCTGCGGCCAGATCCTCAAGCGCCGGGAGCGCGGCAAGCTCTTCAGCATCGTCGTCGTGGCCGAGGGCGCCAGGCCCGTGGACGCCAGCTTGAGCATGCAATCGGACCAGAAGGACGCCTTCGGGCATGTTCGGCTCGGAGGGATCGGCAACGTCATCGCCAAGGAAATCGAAAGGTGCACCGGGATCGAAACGCGCGTGACCGTTCTCGGCCACGTGCAGCGCGGCGGGACGCCGACGGCCTTCGACCGGGTCCTGGCGACCCGGCTCGGGGTTGCCGCCATCGACCTCGTCAAAGAAGAAAAGTTCGGCCTGATGGTCGGCATCCGCGGCAACAAGATCATTTCGGTCCCGTTCGCCCAGGCGCTGGCCAAACCCAAGACCGTCGACGAGGACCTCTACGCTGTAGCCCGCGTATTCTTCGGATAGCCCCTCAATCGAGCGCGGTCTCGATCCTCCCCCCACCGAGGACGGTGTCCCCGCTGTAGAACACGGCCCCCTGCGGGCAGGAAAAGGGGGGAAATGGCCATTTCGCCCCAGGAGAGGAGGATTGACTTCCGGCCGCGAGCCGTGCTAATCTCCAGGGAAGGAAAGGAGGCGGTGGCTATGAAGTGTGGTAGTTTTGTCTCTATTTTCCTGCTGATCGCGGCTGTCGGGGGTCTGACCCCTCTGGGCGCCCAGGTTCGGGTCGAACTGGGCTTCGGATGGTCGTTGCTCACGCCTACGCTCGACACGTCCTACACGAACGCGTTTTCTCCTCCTTACTCCCCCGGGGCTTACACGAGTTCGGCTTCGCAGACGATCTGCCTGAACGGAAAGACCTCGCTCGGGATGTCTGGTTTTCTCGACGTCCTGATCGGGGAGAGGTTCGGGATTCAGGTCCTGGCCGATTACGCCAGGCCGGGGCTGGGGGGAACGAATTCCCCGTACGACCTGACACTCAATTACACGACCTACCAACCCGAGACCTACCAAGCCAGTAACAGCTGGCCCGCGACAAGCGGCTACCTCACGCAGACGACGTTCAGCCTTAACGGGCTCGTCCGTTTTCCTCTCGCTCAGGACCTCGATTTCAGCCTTTCGGCCGGCTGGAGCGTCACGAATGTAGAAGGGAAGGCCGCGCCCATCGGCTTCTCGCGGTTCTGGCTGGAGCAAGTCGACACGATGTACACCCTATACCTGCGGACGCTCCAGATGGTCTACGCGTTCGGCCCCGAGACGATGCACGGCCTCAACGGCGGGGGCGAGATCTCGTACACATTCATGCGAAGCGTCATCCTGGCCGTGGACGTCCGGTATTTCTTCTTTCCCTCGCGCGACATGCAGATAAATATCGTCAACGACCCCAACCTCAGCCCGGAGACCGTCCCGGGGATCGAAAGCGTCCTCCAGCTCGGAAGCCTGAGGATCAACCCGTCGTTCTTCAGGATCAACGTCGTCATCCGGTTCAGGTTCTAGGCTTGCGGGGCCGCCGGCTTCCCGGGAGCAGGAAATACCAGTTGACCACAGCGATGAGCAAGAGCCCCGCCGCCGCGACCAGGAGTTTATCCGCCATTCCGCCGCGCTCCTTCAGATCTTGGCCCGTCTGAGCCTCAGCGAGTTCGATATGACCGATACCGAGCTGAAGGCCATGGCCGCCGATGCGATCATGGGGTTGAGCAGGAGGCCGAGGAAGGGATAGAGGACGCCGGCCGCCACAGGGATCCCCACGACGTTGTAAAAAAAAGCCCAGAAGAGGTTCTGCCGGATGGTTCGCAGGGTCCTCCGGCTCAGATCGATGGCCGAGGCCACTCCTCCGAGGTCGTCTGCGATCAAGGTGATATCCGCGGATTCCATGGCCACGTCGGTGCCGGTGCCGATGGCGATACCGATGTCGGCCTGGGCCAGGGCCGGAGCGTCGTTGATGCCGTCGCCGACCATGGCCACCCGCTTCCCGTCCGCCTGGAGCTTCCGCACGACCCCGGCTTTCTCCCCGGGGAGGACCTCGGAGATGACGTGACCGATCCCGGCTCTCCCGGCGATGGCCCGGGCCGCGCTCCGGCCGTCTCCGGTAAGCATGATGACGTCCAGGCCCATCTGAGTGAGCCTGACGACCGCTGGCGCGGCGCTTTCTTTGAGAGTGTCGGCGATGGCCAGAAGCCCCGCCGGGCGGCCGTCGACGGCGACGAAAGCGCTCGTCTTGCCCTCTTGGGCCAATGCGTCCGACCGGGCGAGAATCGTCCCGAAATCCAGGCCCGTGCGGCGGACGAGGGCGAGGCTGCCGACCAGGACTCTTCTCCCGAAGAGGTCGGCCTCGACGCCGAGGCCTTCCAGCGCCTTGAAGCCGGCGGCCTCGCCAACCTCGAGGCCCCGCTCCTCCGCCCTGCGGACGATGGCCCGGCCGAGAGGATGCTCCGAGACTTTCTCGGCGCCAGCGGCCCATGCCAGGACCTCGTCGGCGCCGAATCCCGGGGCGGGAAGGACATCGGTGACCTCCGGCTCTCCCCTGGTCAGCGTCCCGGTTTTGTCGAAGATGACAGTGTCGATCTTGTGGGCCGCTTCGAGGCTCTCGCCGCTCTTGATGAGAATCCCGCGCTCGGCGCCGCGGCCCGTTCCGACCATGACCGCCGTAGGGGTGGCCAGCCCGAGGGCGCAGGGACAGGCGATGATCATGACGGCGACAAAATTTAGGAGGGCAAAGGTCAGGCGCGGCGACGGCCCGAGGTCGAACCATACGACGAACGTCGCGATGGCCATGGATATGACCGCGGGCACGAAATAGCCGGCGACCCGGTCGGCGACCCTCTGGATAGGGGCCTTGCTCCCCTGGGCCTCCCGAACGAGGCGGATGATCTGCGCCAAGGCCGTGTCCTTCCCGACTTTGAGGGCGCGGAACCGGAGGCTGCCCCATGTGTTGAGTGTCGCTCCGATGAGCTCGTCTCCGGGCCCCTTGTCCACGGGCAGGCTCTCGCCGGTGATCACCGACTGGTCCACCGCCGAGCGCCCATCTACGACCGTCCCGTCGACCGGGATCTTCTCGCCGGGCCGCACGATGATCGTGTCGCCGACGGCGACGTCATCCACAGGAATTTCTTTCTCTCCGCCCTCGCGGACGACGCGCGCCGTTTTCGGTCTCAGGCCGACGAGCTTCTTGATGGCTTCAGACGTCCGGGCCTTGGCCCGGGCCTCGAGCATCCGGCCGAGGAGGATGAGGACGATGATGACCGCCGAGGTGTCGAAATAGACGTCGGCCACGATCCCGGCGCTGCGGAAAACGGACGGGAACGCGGTCGCGGCGGCGCTGTAGAGATAGGCCGCAGACGTGCCCACGGCGATCAGCGTGTTCATGTCCGCGGTCCGGTGCCGGAACGCTCCCCAGGCGCCACGGTAGAACTGGAATCCGATGAGAAACTGGACGGGCGTCGCCAGGGCCCAGAGAACGAAGAAGTTCTGGAAGGCGCCGGGCACCCAGGGAAACCAGCTTCTCAGGCTGCCGATGAGGATCAGGGCCGCGAGCAGCCCGCCGCCGGCCACCTTAGCCCGGAGGGACTTGTATTCCTTCCTCCTGAGGATCGTTTCCTCGTCGGCGCCCGGGACTCCTTCGGGCAGGTCCAGGACCGTGTAGCCGGCCGAGGCGATGGTCCGCTCGATCTCCGGAAGACCGACGGTAGCGGACAGGTAGTCGACCCTGACCTTGCCCGTGGCCAGGTTGACGGACGCGTCGATGACACCGGCCAGGCCCCACAGGGCGGTCTCGATTTTCATCGCGCACGAAGCGCAGGAGATGCCCTGGACCCGGAGCTCCGAGGAAGAGACGGCCACCGCGTAGCCGGACTTCCGGACCGCGGCCACCAGGGCGCGGACGTCGACGAGGTCGGGATCGAAGATGACGGAGGCTCGGCCGCTGGCGAAGTTGACATTCGCCTCCCGGACGCCGGCGACGGCCCGGAGGCCCCGCTCCACGTTCGCTGCGCAGCCGGCGCAGGTCATCTCGAGAATGGAGAGGTCGGCCTGGCCGGATTCCTCGCGTTTGGAGAGTTCAGACATCCAGCCTCGTCGGTCCCGAGCTTGCCGGCTTCTTCTTCGTTGAGACCCCGAGGACAACATACAGAGGGCAAAACCCGACGAGACTTGTCAGGAAGAAAATGACGGCGATGATCCCCAGGATGATGGCCGCTGTCCCTGTGATCTGTTTGAGGACAAGCAGGCCAGCCACGACGACCGCCAGGACAATCCTTAGAATGCGGTCGATTCCTCCCATGTTCGTTTTCATAGCTCCTCCTTCCGGCCGCGCTGAAGCAAAAAAATTATAGCACAACCGCTTATATTACGCGATTCCTATAGAATATATAGGAATTAAGCCCGACCGATCCTCCCCCGGGTGCCGCGGCCCGGAGTTTGCACCGTCCGTCCGTTTATGCTAAAATTCTCGCGCTCGCATTACAAGGAGAGGGCAATGTCCGGACATTCAAAATGGGCTTCGATCAAGCATAAAAAGGCGGCCACGGACGCCAAGCGCGGCAAGATCTTCACCCGGCTCATCCGGGAGATCAGCATGGCCGCCCGGGCCGGCGGTGGCGACCCCGATAAGAACGCGCGCCTGCGCAAGGCCATCAACGACGCACGGGCGGCGAACATGCCGGCCGACAACATCAAGCGGGCCATCATGAAAGGGACGGGCCAGCTCGAGGGCGCCAGCTACGAGGAGGTCGTCTACGAAGGCTACGGCCCGGGAGGCGTCGCCATTTACCTCCAGGCTGTGACCGACAACAAGAACCGGACCGTTTCCGAGCTCCGCCACATCTTCACCAAGAACGGCGGCCGCATCGGCGAATCCAACTCCGTCGGCTGGATGTTCAAGCGGATGGGCTCGATCAGCATCGAGAAGGTCAAAGCCTCCGAGGACATCCTCATGGACGCCGCCCTGGCCGCCGGCGCCGACGACATCAAGGACGACGGCTCGAACTACGAGGTCATCACGACACCCGAGAACTTCGAACCCGTCCTCGAGGCTGTCAAGAAGGCGGGGATCGAGGTCGCTGCCTCCGAGGTCGGCTTCCTCCCCCAGAACTACGTCAAGGTCGAGGGCAAGGAGGCCCAGCAGGTCCTGCGGTTGCTGGAGGAGCTCGAGGACCATGACGATGTCCAGAACGTCTCGTCCAACTTCGACATCTCGGAAGAGGAAATCGCCAGCTTCTCCCAAGCCGGCTGACGGCCTGTCCAGGTCCATGAGGGTCCTCGGGATCGATCCCAGTCTCCAGTCCACGGGATTCGGCATCATCGAGGGGGACGGCGACCGCACCCGGCCCCTCGCGTTCGGGGTCATCCGGACCACGGCCCGATCCCCTTTTCACCGGAAACTCAACGAGATCCGCGAGGAGGTCGAAAAGCTCATCCGTTCGTATGAGCCGGACGAGGCGTCCATCGAGAACCCATTCTACGCCCGGAATGTGAAAACCGCCCTCCTCCTCGGCCAAGTCAGAGGGGCCGTCCTCGTGGCCATAGCCGGGACGAGCTGCGGCTTTTTCGAATACTCGGCGCTCGAGATCAAGAAAGCTGTCACGGGCTACGGCCAGGCCGACAAGGCGCAGGTCCTGGCCATGGTCCGGGAGCTTCTCGGCCTCGCAGACGACAGTATCCCCCTGGACGCCTCGGATGCCCTGGCCGCGGCCATCTGTCACCTCAACACCCGGCTCTCTCGGCTCAGACAGGAAGGGTTTCTGCCCCGATGATCGCCTATCTCAAGGGAATCCTCATCGCCAAGGCCCCCGGCGAGGCCGTCATCGACACGGGAGGGGTGGGATACCGGGCCTTGATCTCCCTGTCAACCTTTTTCAGGCTCGGCGCGGTCGGTGAACCCGCGGAGCTCTACATCCTCACGCACCTCACGGACGACTCCGTGCAGCTTTTCGGCTTCGCCGCCCGGGAAGAGAAGGACATGTTCCTGAAGCTCATCGGGGTCTCGGGGATCGGACCCAAGCTCGCGATGAACATCCTCTCCGGCATCGAGCCGGGAGACCTCGAGGAGGCCATTCGCAAAAGCGACCTCGCGCGCCTTTCGCTCGTGCCCGGCATCGGAAAGAAGACTGCTCTCCGGATCACGATGGAGCTCCAGGAAAAGCTCGAGGAGAAGGAGAAGCTCCTGGCCGTCAAGGGCTCGCCGGAGAAAGAGGACCTCGTATCCGCCCTCCTCAACATGGGCTTCCGGCGGAAGGAGGTCGAGCGGGCCGTCGACCAGGCCGTGGCCGCCCTGAAGGCGGACTCCGGGTTCGAAAAGCTGCTCCGGGACTGCCTCAGGCGCCTGGCGAAACTCTGATGACGGCCCGGAGGCTCGCCGGACGCGGCCATCCCTCTCGACGTTCCCAGTTGTTTTCCGGACCTTCTTGAGTACAATATCAATGAGATAGAGAAGAGCTCCGATGCCCGCGATCCTCAGCCCCATCCGGACGAGGGAGGACGTCCTTTTCGAGGACAGCCTCCGGCCGAGAACGTTCGACGAGTTCGTCGGCCAGGAGAACATCAAGGCCAACCTCCGGGTCTTCATCGGGGCGGCCAAGAAGCGCGGCGAGCAACTCGACCACGTTCTTCTCTACGGCCCCCCGGGCCTCGGCAAGACCAGCCTCGCCTACCTGATCGCTAAGGAGATGGGCGTGCCCATCAAGCCCACCGCCGGCCCTGTCATCGAGCGGACGGGCGACCTTTCGGCCATCCTGACGAACATGCAGGCCCAGGAGATCCTGTTCATCGACGAGATCCACCGCCTGCAGCCCTCAGTCGAGGAAATCCTCTATTCGGCCATGGAGGACTTCTGCTTGGACATCGTCATCGGCCAAGGCCCCGGCGCCCGCAGCCACAAGCTCAAGCTCAAGAAATTCACGCTGATCGGGGCTACGACCCGGGCGGGCCGGATCACGGCCCCGCTCCGGGGACGGTTTGGCATCATCCACCGACTGGACTACTACCGGGACGACGACCTGAAGAAGGTCATTCAAAGGTCGGCCGGGATCCTCAAGGTCCGCATCGACGACGCGGGGGCCGGCGAGATCGCCCTCCGGTCGCGGGGCACGCCGCGCGTCGCCAACCGGCTGCTGCGGCGCGTCCGCGACTACGTGGACGTCAAGGGTGACGGCGTCATCACGGCCGGAGAGGCCCGCAAGGCCCTGGACATGATGGAGGTCGATGCGCTCGGCCTGGACGACGTCGACCGCAAGATCCTCTCGACCATCATCGAGAGCTTCGGCGGCGGGCCCGTCGGGATCGCCACGATCGCCGCCGCCATCGACGAGGAGAAGGACACGATCGAGTCGATCTACGAGCCCTTCCTCATGCGCATCGGCTTTCTGGATCGGACCATCCGCGGCCGGGTCATCACCCCGCGGGCCTACGCCCACCTCGGCTATGAGTACGACACGGCCCGCAGCCGGGGCGCCGGAAGGCCCCGCGGAAAGCCGCCCGCAGGAGCCCAGAAGAAGCTCTTCAAGGACTGAGGGGACCAGAGCCCCGATCTCCCGAGCCCCGAGATGACGATTCCGATGAAGACCGGTGAGGCGGAGTGCCGGCCCCCCGCGCCCGGACGCGGCGCGGCCGGCCCCCCGCTGAAGGTCGCGGACTTCGATTACGACCTCCCGCCCGAACTCGTCGCCCAGCGTCCCCTCCCCCGCCGTGACGACTCACGGATGATGGTCGTCGAGCGGCGGACCGGACGGACGAGCCACCGGAGATTCCGGGAGCTCCCGGAATTTTTCTCGGCCGGAGACCTTCTCGTCCTGAACGACGCCAGGGTCATCCCGGCCAGGGCCTGGGGGGAGCGCGGCGGGGCGAAGATCGAGTTCCTGTTCGTGCGCGAGATCGAGCCGGGAGCCTGGGAGGTCCTGTGCCGCCCCGCCCGGAAGCTCCACCGGGGCGACCGGGCGAGCTTCGGCCGGGGATGGGAGGCGTCAGTCGAGGAGGCAGGGCCCGAAGGACGGCGTGTCCTCCGCTTCGGCCGGCCCGACGTCCGCTCGCACCTCGAATCGATCGGCTATGCCCCACTGCCGCCCTACATCAAGAGGCGACGACAGGATCAGAGCCTCCGCGCCGGGGATCTCGAGCGATACCAGACCATTTTCGCCAGGAAAGACGGCGTGGTGGCTGCGCCGACGGCCGGGCTCCACTTTACACAAGAGACACTGGCCGGGCTCGAGCGCGCCGGGGCCGGAATCACGAAGGTCACCCTCGACGTCGGCTTGGCGACCTTCCAGCCCGTCCGGGCGGAGATCGTCACGGATCACAGGATGCTTGAGGAATGGTACTCCGTGCCGCCGGCGGCGGCCCGGCGGATCAATGTCGCGAAAGCCGGGCGGCGGCCCGTCGCGGCCGTCGGGACGACGGTCATCCGAGCCCTTGAAAGCGCCTGGCGCGACGGAGCGGTGCGCTCCGGCCGGCGCGCGACTTCCCTTTTCATCTATCCGGGGTTCGAGTTCCGCGTCATCGACCGGCTCCTGACGAATTTTCATCTCCCGAAATCCACCCTCCTGATGCTCGCCTCGGCCTTCGCGGGCCGGGAGCTCCTCCTGGAGGCCTACCGGGAAGCGGTCCGGGAGCGCTACCGCTTTTTTTCCTACGGCGACTGCATGCTGATCCTTTAGCGAGCGCAGGGTGTCCGCGCCCTCTAATCGAGCTTCTTGTGGAAGCGGGCGACGCTCAGGCCGAAGAGGACGGCCCCCAAAATGAGGAGCGCCGTGGCCTGGTCCCACAGCTCCCGCCACCCCGAGCCTCTGAGCATGAGGCCGCGGATGATGACGAAGAAATAGCGGATGGGGACGATCAGGGTGACGTACTGGAAGAACTTCGGCATGTTCTCGATCGGAAAGACAAAACCGCTGAGAAGGATCATGGGCAGGATAAAGAACAATGACGTGAGCATGGCCTGTTGCTGGTTTCTCGAGATGGTCGAGACGAAAAGTCCGATGCCCAGGGTGTTGAGCATGAAGGCCAGGGACAGGGCGAAAAGCAGGAGCACGTTCCCCCGGAGGGGGACGAGGAACCACCACTTGGCGACGGCGACAACGAACATCGCATCGACGAGCCCGATGAGGACGAACGGTGCCAGCTTGCCGAGGACGAGCTGGTAGGGCCGAATCGGGGTCACGATGAGCTGTTCCATGGTCCCCGTCTCCTTTTCGCGGACGATGCCGATGGAGGCGAGCGACGTCGTCACGATCATCAGGATGAGGCCGAGGACGCCGGGCACCATGAAGTTCCGGCTGCTGAGTGCGGGGTTGTACCAGACCCGGACGTGGGGACTGACGACGACCGGCCGGATTCCCCGGCTCGTCCGCCTCTCGAAGGCCCTCAGGATAATCCCCTGAGCATAATCATTGAGGATCATCACCGCGTAATTGACGCCGATTGTCGCAGACTGGCTTTCCGACCCGTCAGCGATGATCATGACCGAGGCGTCCTTGAGCCCGGCCCTCTTGTCCCCGAAACCCCAGGGGATGATAAAGGCCATGGAGGCCGCGCCGTTATCGAGGTAGCCGTCAATCACGTCCATCCGGTCCAGCCGCGCTTTGACGGTGAAGTACCCCGAGTTGACGAACCGGTCGATGAGGTCGCGGCTGGCCGCCGAACGGTCCAAGTCGCAGATGACCGAAGGGATGTTCTTGACATCGAGGTTCGCGGCGTACCCCAGGAGGAGCAGCTGGATGACGGGCGAGATGAAGATCACCGGCAGGAGGCGCGGGTCGCGCCGGAGCTGGATGAACTCCTTCCAGAGAATGACCAGAACGGCCCTCATGCGGTCCTCCTGTTCTTGCCGCCCCCGCGTACCCCGCGCCGCCGGAGGCTCCACATGCTGATCCCCAGCGCCAGGACCGTGAACCCCGACAGGAACAGGGTCTGGTCCCAGAAGGCTCGGAAGCCCGCTCCCTTCAGGATGATGGCCCGGAGGGCGACGAGGAAATAGCGGGCCGGCACGAGGTAGGTGACGCCCTGGACAAAGGCCGGCATGTTGCTGATCGGAAAAGCGAAGCCCGAGAGGATGAACGTGGGCAGGAAGGTCGTGAAGACCGAGATGAGGAAAGCCACCTGCTGGGTCTGGGTGAGGGCGGAAATCAGGATTCCCTGGCCCAGCCCGCAAAAGAGAAACAGGACGATGGTCATGAGGAGCAGGAGGTAGCTCCCCTTGATATCCACGCCGAACAAGAGCCAGCCGAGGCCGAGGACGAGGTGGGCCGCGACGAGGGAGATCAGGACATAAGGCAGGAGTTTGCCCAAGATGAGATGCGCGGGCCGGGCGGGAGAGACCATGATCTGCTCCATCGTTCCCTTTTCCTTCTCGCGCACGACCGAGAAGGCCGTCGAAACCGTGAGAATGACCATGAGAATGAAGGCCATGAGGCCGGGGACGAGGAACTTGGCGCTCCGGAGCTCAGGGTTGTACCAAACCCGGATTTGGGCGTCAAACGGCACCTCCCCGGCCGCGACGCCGCGGCTCTCGAGGGAGGCGAGCGTGATGTTCGTCGAATAACTCTGGAGAATGGCGCCGGCGTAGCCGGCGGCCGTCTCGCCGCTCATGGCGTTCGAACCGTCCACGATGAACTGGACCGCGGGGCTCCGCCCAGCCAGCAGGTCCTCGGAGAACCTGACGGGAATGACGAGCGCGGCGCGGATGCGCTCCCGGCCCATGAGCGGGTCGATCCCGGAGGTCTTCGGCAGAACGGCCTTGAGGTCGAAATATTCGGTCGTCCGGAACTTGTCGATGAGATCGCGGCTGGCGCGGCTCCCGTCCTGGTCGACGACCGCGAGAGGGATGTGCTTGACGTCGAAATTCAGCGCGTAGCCGAACATGAAGAGCATGAAGCCGGGGATGAAGATCATGAAAATGAGCGACCGGGTGTCCCTCCGGATCTGGCGGAGCTCCTTCTTCATGAAGGGCCAGACGCCGTGGAAGAGAGACCCGATCATGTCCTTTCCTCCGCGCCGGACGCCGGCCGCGAGCGTTCCTCGATCCTGTGGATGAAGACGTCCTCCAGGGACGGCATGATTCGGTCGGCGCGGCGGAGCATGATGCCCTCCCGCTCGAGGCGCTGCCGGACGAGCCGGCGGCCTTCCTCCTCGTCGGAGACGCTGACGTGGAACGTCGTGCCGAAGATGGACGTTTCCAAGACCCACGGCTCTCCCTGGAGAGCCTCCAGGGCGTCCACCGGCCGGTCGCACGACACTTCGAGAATCGGGTTTCGGATGTATTTCGTCTTGAGCTCCTGAGGGCTCCCGCCGCCCACGATCCTCCCGGCGTGGATGAGCCGGATGTCGTTGCAGTATTCCGCCTCGTCCAGGTAGTGGGTCGTGACGAAGACCGTAACCTTCTCCTCCGACAGCTCGTTGATGAGCTCCCAGAAACGGCGGCGCGAGGCCGGGTCAACGCCTCCGGTGGGCTCGTCGAGGAAGACGATCCGGGGCTCGTGGAGGATCGCGCAGCCGAGGGCCAGCCGCTGCTTCCAGCCCAACGAGAGCGTCCGGGCCAGGCTCCGTTCTCGCCCCTTGAGGTCCGCCATCTCCAGGATCCAGGACATCCGCGCGGCCACGGCCTTTTTCGTCAGGCCGTAAACGCCGCCGAAAAACATGATGTTCTCGTCCACCGTCAAGTCGTCGTACAGGGAGAATTTCTGCGACATATAGCCGATGACGCGCTTGACCTTCTCCGGTTCCCTCCTGATGTCGAAGCCCCCCACGGTCGCTGTCCCCGAGGTTGGGTCGAGAAGGCCGCAGAGCATGCGGATGGTCGTCGATTTGCCGGCGCCGTTGGCGCCGAGAAAGCCGAAGATCGTGCCGTCACCGACCTCGAAGCTGACGGCATCGACGGCGGTGAAGTCTCCGAACTTCCTGGTCAGGGACTTCACGGTGATGGAATATCCGGGCATGGCGCTCCGCCGTCCGTTTCTCCGTTCAGCGCCCCAAGGCCTTTTCGAGTCCGGCCTGGGCCAGCACAAGGTCGATGGCCGCCTGGATGCGTTCGATCCTGGCCTGGAGAAGCGCCGTATCGGCGTCGAGCACGTCACGGTTCAGGGCCATGCCCTGACGGAACGTCTCGCGCGTGACTCGAAGGTTCTCCTCGGCCTGGGCGACCGCCTGCCCGGCGACGTCGATCTTCTGCCTCGCCTGGCTGACCGCGAGCCGGCTCTGCGTGACTTCGAGCACGGCCTGGTCGGCGAGGAGCCGCCGCTCGTCCTTCGCCTGAGCCAGCTGGGCCTCGGCCTGGACGGTCTGGCTTTTGGTTTGCCCCCAGTTCCAGATGTCGAAGGAGACCGAGAGGCCGAGGTCCCAGGTGCCGGTAAACACGTCCTGGGCCGGCATGATCCTCGGGTTGGGACGGAGATAATAATAATCCCCGGACAGGAAGATCTGCGGGTACCAGCCCGCTTTGGCCGCCTTCACCCCGGCTTCTGACGCCCTGATCCGGAAATCAGCCGAGCGCAGGTCCGGCCGCCCCGAGAGCGCGGTCTGGATCATCGATGAAGCCGTGGGCCCGCCCGCAGCCTCCTCGGCCGGCAGGCTCCCCGCCAGGCTCTCGGCCGTCGTCGTTAGGTCAACGTCGGTTTCGAGCGGAAGCCCGATCAGAGTGTTGAGGGCCGTCCGGGCGACCTCGACGGCGTTCCGCGCGTCGATTGCCATCAGCTCGGTGTTAGAGAGCTGGAGCTCGGCACGCAGGACCTCGTTTTTCGTGAGCAGGCCCTGGTCGAAGAAGGCCCTGACGTCCTTGAGCTGCGCGGCAACATCGTCGATATTCTGCGCCACGGCTTTCTCGTATTCCCTGGCCCTGGCCAGCGCCCAGTAAGCGCTCTTGACGGCGAAGATGAAGTCCGCCCGGTCCCTCTCCAAGTCCATGTCTGCGGACCTCTCGAGGAGCCGCGCCGACTCCGTGCCGGCCTCGAGCCGGAAGCCCGTGAAGAGCGGCTGTTCCAGGCTCAATCGGAGGCTGTAGGTGTTGAAATAGTTCTGCGAGACGACGATCGGGCTCGGGAAGATAGGGAGCGACACTTGGAAGGGGGGGACCTCGCTCAGGCGGGTGTATCCGCCCGCGAACTTGAGCGACGGCAGGCGCCCCGCCTGGAGTTCCCGGGCTTTCGCAGCCGAGGACTCGACCTTCTCCCGGGAGGCGTGAAGGCCCGGGCTCGTCTCGAGCCCGAGAGCCACGGCCTCGTCGAGGCTGAGCGCCCTGCGGTCTCCCGCCCGGAGGGGAGACGGACCAAAAAGGCCCCCTCCCGCCAAGACGGCCAGGACAACCGCCAGGATGTTCATCTTCTTAAACATGTCCGGCCTCCGTTCCGGCGGATTGAGCGACGGAGATGAAGACGTTCTCGAGCGACGGGGGAAGGATCCTTTTTTGAAGGACCGGAATCCCCTGCCCGTCGAGCGCGGCCTCGATGAACGGCATCTCCTTTTCGGGGTCGTCCACGACGACGTTCAGGCGGTCGCCGAACAGCTGGACCTCGCGGACCTCGTCGAGCTTCCCCAGAACGGCAAACGCCCGGCGAATCTCGGGGCAGACGATCTCCACGACCGTGCCGCGCATCAGCCCTTTGACGCCTTGCGGTGTGTCCGCGGCCAAGAGCCGGCCCGAGTTGAGCAGTCCGACCCGCGAACAGCGTTCGGCCTCGTCCATATACGGGGTCGTCATGACGATCGTGATGCCCGACCGCAGCAGGCTCGACAGAATCTTCCAGAAATCCCGGCGTGAGACCGGATCGACGCCCGTCGTCGGCTCGTCCAGAAAGATGATGCGGGGCGTGTGAATGAGCGTGCAGGCCAAAGCCAGCTTCTGCCGCATGCCTCCGGAGAGCTTATCGGCCAAACGGTCGCGGAAGGGGCGGAGCCGCGTGAATTCGAGGAGATCCTCCCGCCGGCTTCGGAAATCCCTGACCATATGGATCTCGGCAAAGAACTCGATATTCTCGTCGATCGTCAGGTCGCCGTAGAGACTGAACTTCTGGGAAAAGTACCCGATCCGATTCTTGATCCACGCGCTCTCCGTCTCGACGTCACGGCCCAGGACAAGGGCCCGGCCGGAGGTCGGCTGGAGGATCCCGCAGAGCATCCGGATTGTCGTCGTCTTGCCGGCGCCGTCGGGTCCGACTAGGCCGAACATCTCCCCCTCCTGGATGGTCAGGTTGAGCGAACGGACGGCTTCCACAGACTCGAACGTTTTCCCGAGTCCCCTGGTTTCGACGGCCAAACCCGCCATTCCGACCCTCCGCGGTCACGGCCGGGCGCCCTGACCGACGCGGATGGAAGCGTCGGCCGGAAGCCCGGGCTTGAGCAGGCCTTCCCTGTTTTCTATCTCGATCTTGACGCCGAAGACAAGCTTGACGCGATCCTCCTTGGTTTCCACATTCTTGGGAGTGAACTCCGCCTCGGGGGAAATATAGGTGACCTGGCCGGGGAAAGCCCGCTTCGGAAAGGCGTCGATGCTAACTTCGGCCCGGGCGCCGAGCCGGATGCGTCCGAGCTCGACTTCCGTGACATAGATCATGACGTACACGCTGTCGAGCTCCGAGATCTGAACGATGGTCGATCCCGGAGTCACGAGCTCCCCCACCTCCACGGCTTTGTGCGTTACCGTCCCGCCGACGGGCGCCGTGATGGTGCAGTCGGCGATGGTTTTCCGGAGAAGGTCGGCCCCGGCCATGGCCTGAGCGAGTTGGGCCTCCGCGGCCTTGATCTCTTCGGGGCGGGCGAGGGTCCGGACTTTATGGAGGGCTTCGGCCGCCGCGTTCCGCTCCGCTTGGGCGACAGTCAGACGGGCCTCGGCGTCTTCCCGTTGCTTCGGCGTCGCGCTCCCGGTTGCCTCCAGGGCCCGCATCCTCCGGGCGTCGTCATCGGCTACCGTGAAGGACGCCTCGGTCTGCCTGAGGGCGGCTTCTGCCTGTTGGATGTCCTCCCGCCGGGCCCCTTCACGGAGAAGAGCGAGCTGGGCCCGTGCCAGGTCGACGCCGGCCTCAGCCTGGCGGAGCTGGATGTCGAGAGTGTCATGGTCGACGACGGCTAGCATGTCGCCAGCGCGGACCCTCGACCCCTCGTCGACGGGGCGCTCCTTGATCTGACCGGTGACCTTGGAGGCGACATTGACCTCGGTCGCTTCGATCGTCCCGGAGGCGGAGATGATGTCCTTTCCGCCGAGGCCCGAGCACGAGAAGAAGCCCAGAAGGACGAGGCTGAAAGGAAGATATTTCATGCTCATCGGACGCTCTCCCTGCGGGGTTCGAACAGGGCCGGGGTCCTAGCTGAAAAGTTCCGGCGGCCTCTGTCCGTCAGAATCCCCTGGAAAAAGACCTTGATGACCGATTCGAATGCGTCCGCGGGCGACCCGCCCGAGCGGAGGACGGCTTCCGGGCTGACGAACTCCTCGATGAGGAAGGAGAAGATGCGCCGCAGGAGCTCTTCGTCGATGTCGCCGCGGAAGAGCCCCTCTTTCCGCCCGCATTCGAGGATGATCTTGAAGTTCTTGAAGATCTTCTCCCGCCGGAAGTCGTCGACCTCCTGCCAGACATTGGGCGCGCTCTTTTGGAGATCCCGGACCATGACCGTTCCGAGCCGCGAGATCCGGCCGCCGACATAAGAGAACAGGACGACGAGCTTCTCGACAAAGCCCATCTCCCCGTCCCCAAGGATCTCCTCCACCCGGGCCCCGGTCTCCCGCAGGATGCCCCGAACGACGGCCCGCAGGATGGCCTCCTTGCTCGGGAACGACTTGTAGAGCGTGGCCTTGCTGATGCCCAGCCGGCCAGCGATGTCGTCGGCCGTGACGCGGACAAAGCCGCGGTCAAGAAACAGCTCGCCCGACTCCTTGAGGATCCTTCGGCGGAGCACGGTCTGGGTTTCGGCGCGAGCCTTAAAAACTGAAAAAACTATTTTGGTTTTCACAGTTTTATTATCGGCAAAAAATTAATTTTGTCAAGTCGTTCTCGAACAAGAGCTCAGGCGGCTGACGCGCCCGGCGTCTCTTCCATGTACTGGATATAGAGCTCGGTCAGGTCATCGTGGGCCAGCTCCTTGGCCGTTTTCAGCATGACCAGCCGGCCCTTTCTCATGAAGCCGATCCGGTCGGCCATGAGCTTGGCCCGGAAGATGTCGTGGGTCGACATGAAGACCGACTTCCCCTGGTCGCGCATCTGAACGAGAATCTCGAGGAACTCGCGACCCGACTTCGGGTCGAGGCCCGATGTCGGCTCGTCGAGGAGGACATTGGGAGCATCCTTGACGAGGGCGATGGCGATGCCGAGCTTCTGCCTCATTCCCTTGGAGAAGTTCTTGATCCGGCGGTCGAAAGCCTCTTTCTGGAGGCCGACGCGGGTCAGAACGTCGGCGTAGTCCTTCTTGGCCAAGTTCCGGCGGCCGGCCAGGCGGCTGAAATAGTCCAGGTTCTGGACGGCCGTGAAATTCCCGTAGAGCATGACGTTCTCGGAAACGAATGACACGTACTTCTTGGCCCTGAGCGGCTCCCGGGCGACGTCCACGCCCTCGATGAGGGCCGTCCCCGAGGTCGGCGGGATGAAATTGAGGAAGAGGTTGATGGTCGTCGTCTTCCCCGCCCCGTTGGCGCCGAACATGCAGAAGATCTCGCCCGGCTTGACCTTGAAGGTCAGGCCGTCGACGGCGAGCTCGCCGTCCTCGTAGCGTTTGGTCAGATTGATGGCTTCAAGCATGGCGGCACCTTTCAGCGGACGTCGTAGTGAAGGAAGGACACGTAGGCCCCGGCGAAAAAGACGATGATCATGACGGCCATGAGGGCGAAGTCCGGGAGCGTCCGGGCCAGCGACCGTCCCAGACTCTCCAGCTCGATAGAGAACTGGGGCATGCCCTCAACATTGATCTTGCCCTGCTCCCCCGTCTGGAAGTTGATGCTCTGGCCGAGCTTCGAATTGAGCCACTTCGTGTAGATCGGCTTGTAGCTCCGGACGGCGGCCAGGAAACGGTTGTACTCGTCGACGCCCGTGCGCGCCAGCGTCATGGTGCCGAACGTCAGGGCCGAGGCCGGGGAGACCCGGGACAGGTTGACGGCCAGGCTTTGCTGGGCTCCCTTTTTCAGCTGATAATCGCGCTCGAGCGCGGCGTTGTTGGCATCGATTTTCGATGTCAGCTGCTGTTGGTAGTCCTGGATGAACTGCTTGAGCTTGTCCTGGTAGATCTTGGCGTCTTCTCCCTTGGCGGGCTGGTTGTTCTTCATCCAGTCGAGCATGCCCTTTTGCGCCTCCTGCTGGACCTGCTGGAGGTAGGCGTCCTTCTTGGCCGTGATCTCCTGGGCCGAGGGGATGGGCTCGAGCTGTCCGGCCGAGATGACGGCGACCTTGGGGATGACCATGACGATCACGACCCAAAGGAAGAGGAGGACCAGGAAGCTCGTCGAGGAGCGCGAGGTCCGTGCGGAAACGAAAAGCCCCAGGCTGAAAAAGACCGAGAGGTAGAGGAAGAACATCAGGAAGATGAGCAGGAGGCGCGTCCAGTCTCCTCCGCTCAGGGCCAGGTTGGGGGCGACGAGCAGGACGATCATGCAGAGAACCAGCGGGATGAGGAGGGGCATGAGGAGGCTGATGTAGCCTCCGATGGCCTTGCCGAGGATCAGGCGGTCGCGCGGCACGTCGTTCGACAAGGCGAGCTTCAGAGTCCCCTTCTCCTTCTCGCCGACGATGGCATCATAGGTGAAAAGGATGGCGAAGAGGCTCAGGACGATCTTGACGATGAACATGAGGTCGAGCGGGCCGAAAACGGCAAAGACCGGGTTGCTGCTGTACTTGGATTCGATGAGGTTGGGATCGGCCACGATGTTGACCGGGGCGACCCGCCCGACGGCCTCCTCGACGCCGTTGACGACCGTTCCCAGGACCTGGGGCGGCTTGTTGATCTTGACGCCAATTCCCGCGAGCGAACTGTAGTTCGGCTGGCTCTCCAGGTTCTTCCTGTCCAACGCCACCGCCGCCGTGTACTCTTTTTTCTCCGCCCCGTAGTTCACGACCCCCGTGTAGACCGAGAGCAGGATGAGGATCGTGCAGAGAAGAAAGGTGAAGACGAACTTCGGGCTGGTGATGGTGTCCAGAATTTCCTTTTTGATGATGTCTCTGAGCATGGCCTCCCTCCCGGCGGATGAAAACGGCTTCTCCCTCCCGACGCCTGGCGAGAATCCCGTCTTTTAAAGATATTATACGTAAAAAGAGCACCCGGGTTCAGGCCAATCCGCCGGTCCGGCCTTCGGCCGGCCCCAACGGGGCGCGACAGCGGCTCGGGGCCCTCGGGCGCCTCCTCCCCCGCGCCCGCCTAGGCCTCGACGATCCCGAGCGGCGGATTCGTCTTCCACAGCCCGCGCGTGAAGTCGGGAATGGACACCGGCTTGCCTTTGCCGGCGACACTCGCACAGCTCGCCCCGACGATGGAGCTCCAGGCGGCCGCGTCATAGACGTCCTCGTCGAGGGGCTCACCGCGGTGAAGCGACCGGATCAGCCGGTAATCCTCGATGTAGTCCATGCCGCCGTGACCGCGCCCCTCCCCCTTTGCGGCGACGGCCTTCCACAGAGGGTGCTCGAACTCGGCCGCGAATTTCTCGAAATCGTCCCATTCGTCGGCCTCCGCGGCCCGGCCCTCGACGTAGATCTTGTCGGGCCACTTCCGGGCAATGCCCTTGGTGCCCTGGACAAGGTTGATTCGGGTGTACGGCCGGGGCAGGTTCGTCTCATGGATGAGGATGATCGTCTTGCCGAGCTTGGTCCTGATCAGACTCGTGTTGACGTCGCCGAGGACGAACTTCTCCGCGGCCTGCGGCGAGCCGGGGCCGAACTTCGCCACGGCGTATTCGTGAAGGCCGCGCGAGGGGCAGCTCAGAGACACGAGAAAGTCGAAGGCGTCGCCCCGGTTGATGTTCAGGCACTGGGACACCGGGCCGAGGCCGTGCGTCGGATAGAGGTTGCCGTTGAGCTTCCGTGACCAGGCCCGCCTCCAGAGGCCCTCGCCTTGGCTCGAGAACTTGACGTCGCGCAGGTCGTGGAGATAGCCCGCCTCGGCGTGGAGGACCTCGCCCAGGACGCCCTTGCGGACGATGTTCAGGGTCATGAGCTCGATCCGGTCGTAGCAGCAGTTCTCCATCATCTGGCAGTGCTTGCCGTATTTCTCAGCCGTCTCGACGAGGGCCCAGCAGTCGTCGATCGACATGGCCGCCGGGACCTCGGTTGCGGCGTGCTTGCCGGTTTTCATGGCCGCGAGGCAGACCGGCACGTGCCATTCCCAGGGGGTCGCCGTCATGACGAGATCCAGCTCTTCGGTTTCGCACATGCGCTCGAAATCATGCGGTCCCCGGGAATAGCCGGTCGGCTCTGCCTGGCCGGCGGCCACAACCCATTTCTGGGCCCGGAAGACTTTCTCCGGGACGATGTCGCAGATGGCTTTGACCTCGACGCCCTCGATGTTGAGGTAATTCTGGACATGGACCGATCCCATCCCCCCGACCCCGACGAAGCCCACCCGGACCCTGGGGATCGGCGCGACCCTGAACTGGGACCTCGCGCCGCCCGAGCCGGGAGTCTTGTCCGACCCGCTCAGGTTCAGCCCCACCACCGCCGCGCCCAGGCCGGCCGCGGCCCCGATCTTGAGAAAATCCCTCCGGCTCTGCGATTTCCCGCTCTCGCTCATCGGACCTCCTTGCTGGAGGCGGCGTCCGGCCGCGGGAAACGCGGTCCCCGCGCCGCTCAGCCCCTCATTTAAGCAGATTGGGCGTTCCTTCGCAAGGGCCGGAAACCGGGCTCCGGCCCGGCATGGGAAAAAGGGCCTGACCGCTCGCGGGGACCGTCTCTCTGCAGGCCGAGCACTTCGGGTCCCCGTGAACCGGCTGGGGCTTGACAAGCAGGCGGCCTCGGCTTATATTGGAACAAAATACGTTTTTGGTCGAAAGGTCCATAAATGAAAAAAGACGAGATTATGCGCCGCGAGATCCTCCGGGCGGCCGAGATGCTGTTCCAAAAATGGGGCATCAAAAAAACGACCATGGAGGACATCGCCCGGCAGGCCGGGAAGGGCAAGAGTTCGCTCTATTATTATTTCCCGAGCAAGGAGGCCGTGATGGAGGCCGTGGCCATGCTCCAGGGCGATCGGATCGCCCGCATCGTCCAGGAGGAGATCAGCCGGAAGAAGACGGCCAAGGCCAAGCTCCTGACCTACGTCTACACCTCCTTCAGGGAAAGCCGGCGGGCCATTACGCTCTATGAGATCGCTAAGGGCGAAATCAAAGCCGACACCAGGCTCATCCTGAAGGTCATGGATAACTACTACGACTTGCAAAAGAAGATGGTCGAGGAGATCCTCCGATTCGGGAACGAACGGAAGGAATTCAGGAGTATCGGGACACGCGACGTCGAGAGCACCGTCCGGGCCATTGTCACGATCATGAGGAGCTTGACTGTGGACCTCTTTATCAAGAACGAGGACAAAAAGCTCATCGACCTAATCATCGAGCTTCTATCCGAAGGTCTTCGGAACGTCCGTGATTGCTTGTCCGGAGCACATGTCCGCCGCGAATCAGCCTTCAACCGAGCTCCCGTTCTGCACGTGGCTTCAAAAAGGAGACGGAAATGACCCCAGGAACGAGACCTCTTTGCGCCTTGGCCCTCACGCTTTCCGTGATCTTCCCCGCCTGCCGGTCCGACCATGAGGCGGGAACGGCGGCCGGACCCATCAGGGTCGTGGTCCAGAAGGTCGCCCCGGCTGAGACCGGCCGCGAGTTCGCCTACAGCGGGACAATCACCGAATCCGAGACACTGCCCCAGAGTTTCTGCGTGACCGGGACCGTGACTCGGGTCATGGTGAACGAGGGCGATACGGTCGCCAACGGCGCCGTCTTGGCCGAGCTTGACGACACGAGCTACCGGAATACTTACAGGATGGCTCAGGCGGCTGAAAAGCAGGCCGAGGACGCCTTCAACCGCCTGTCCCGTATGTTCAAGAACGGCGACCTGCCCGAAGTGAAGTACGTCGAGGTCCAAACCGGGCTCGAACGGGCCCGATCGGCCGCGGCCCTGGCCAGGAAAAACCTCGAGGATTGTCGCCTGGTCGCGAGCTCATCCGGCTATGTCGGTAAGCGCTCCATCGACCCGGGCATGGTGACCATGCCCAGCGTGGCTTCGATCACCATCGTCCGGATCGATACCGTCTTCGCCCGCATCCCCGTTCCCGAGAACGACATCATCCTCGTCCGCAAGGGCCAACAGGCCTTTGTCAGGATCGGAGCCCT
The DNA here is from genome assembly GCA_964551995.1 of uncultured Eubacteriales bacterium. Classification (GTDB taxonomy): domain Bacteria; phylum Acidobacteriota; class Aminicenantia; order Aminicenantales; family Saccharicenantaceae; genus DATKJS01. Next base: position 109,849 of record CAZKFD010000005.1, on the reverse strand, counting down.
GGGCTCGCGGGAATTCGCGGGAACCGTCGAGGACATCGGGGTCGTGGCCGACCCCCTGGCCCACTCTTATAAGGTCCGCATCGCTGTCCCCAATCCCGACAGGGCCATCAAGCCGGGGATGGTCTGCACGGCCGTCATCAAGGGGCTGGAAAGAAGCTCCGGCCTGGTCATTCCCAACGAGGCCGTGCTGGTCGACGAGACCGGCCGCAACTACGTCTACTGCTTGGACCAGTCCGGGACCAGGGCCTCGGTGCGCTACGTCAGGCTGGGAGAACTGCTCCAGAACGGGATCCGGGTCGCCGAAGGCCTGCGCGAGGGCGAGTCCGTCGTCGTTTCCGGACAGCAGAAGCTCGTCGACGGGTCGGCCGTCATGGTCGTCGAGAGATAGGTCCGGACCTGGAGGCCCCCGTCATGGGAAAAAAACGTTCGCTGATCGAGATCCTCCTGCGCTATCGGCAGCCGATCATCATCCTCACGGCCATCCTCGTCCTGACGGGCATCGCCGCCCTCGTCAAGATGCCCCGGGACGAATTTCCCGCCTTCAAGGTCCGGCAAGGGGTCGTCATCGGAGTCTATCCCGGAGCCTCGTCGGAGCGGGTCGAGGCCGAGGTCACAGACAAAGTTGAACAATACCTTTTCCAGTATAAGTCGATCAAGCGCTCCAAAACCTATTCCGTCTCGCGCGAGGACATGATGGTCATCTATGTCGAGGTCTCGGACCAGGAAAAGGACCCCGACGGCTTCTGGCTGAAGCTCCGCCATGGCCTGAACGAGCTGAAGACGCGGCTCCCCGCCGGCGTGACCTCGCTCACGGCCGACAACGACTTCGGCAACACTTCGGCCGTGCTCCTGTCCGTCCGCTCCGACGGCAAGACCTACCGGGAGCTCGAGGATTACGTCAAGAAGCTGGAGGACGCCATCCGGCGCCTCCCCTCGGTCTCGAGAATCAGGCGCTACGGAGTCCAGAAGGAGGAGATCGGCGTCTACCTCGACAACGCCAAGCTGGCCCGTTACGGCATCCGGCCCCTGACCCTGGCCGCGGCGATCGTGCCCCAGAGCACGGCCGGCTATGCCGGAGAGCTCGACGACGGCCGGCTCATCCGCCCGTTGCACATCCCCGCCGACTACAAGACCGAGAATGACCTGGCCGAACAGATCGTCTACGCCGACCCGGCCGGGACCGTCGTCCGCCTGAAGGACGTGGCTCGGATCGTCCGGGAATACGAGGAGCCCCAGTCCTTCGTCCGGGTCAACGGCAAGAAATGCCTGGTCGTCTCACTGGAGATGCAGGACGGGAATAACATCGTCGACTTCGGCCGGGACGTCGGCCGGGTCATCGGCCATTTCAGCAGGACCCTGCCTCCCGACGTCAAGATCGAGACCCTATCCAGCATCCCCGAAGCCGTGGCCGAGTCCATCGACGATTTTATGAGGGAATTCGCGATCGCCGTTGCCGCCGTCATCGCCGTGACCCTCATCCTCCTTCCGGTCCGGGTGGCTCTGGCCGCGGCGGCGACCATCCCCATCACCATCCTTTCAACCCTCGGCATCCTGTGGGCCTTCGGTATGGACCTCCAGACCGTTTCCCTGGCCTCGCTGATCATCGTCCTGGGTCTGGTCGTCGACGATCCGATCGTCATCATCGACAATTACATCGAAAAGCTCGACAACGGCTTCGACCGCCGCCGGGCGGCGTCCCGGAGCGTTGGAGAGCTTTTCCCCTCGGTTTTCGCGGCTACGATAATCATCATGTGCTGCTTCATTCCGATCCGGCTCTTCATGCGCGGAATGGCCGGGGACTTCCTCCGCACGATGCCCCCGACCGTGATCACGGCCCTGACGGCTTCGCTTTTGGCCGCCTCACTTATCACCCCCCTCATGTGCCATGCCTTCATCAAACACGGCGTCAGGACCGGCCAGGCCGGCGGGAGGACAGCCTTCTTGAAAGGCCTGCAGAGGTGCTACGACCGGCTCGTCGAAAATGTCTTCCGCCGGAAGAGCCTGATTATCGCGGTCAGCACGCTGTCGTTTCTTTTGGGCCTGGCCATTCTCTCCATCGTCCCCACGCAGCCCTTCCCCAAGGTCGAGCGGAACCAATTCGCGGTCGAGGTCACCATGCCCACGGGCACGGCCCTCGAACGGACCGACGCCGTCATGAAGGATATAGAGGCCCTGCTCAAGAAAGATCCCAGGGTTAAGGTGGTCACGTCGTTCGTCGGGACGAGCTCCCCCCGGTTTCATGCCGTATACGCCCCGCGCTTTCCGTCGACGGACATCGGCCAGCTCGTCATCCTGACCGATTCCAAGGAATCTACGGCTGAGATCCTCGACGAATACAGCCAGAAATACGCCGACCGCTATCCGGGCGCCGAGGTCAAATGGAAGCAGCTCGAAATGGCCCTGTTCGTGGAACCCGTCGAGATCCGAATTTCCGGGGACGACCTCCGGGACCTCAAGAGAACGGCGGCCAGGGTCATGGACATCCTGCGGCCGATCCCGGGGGTCGTCAGGCTCCGGACCGACTTCGGGCAGCCCCTCCAGGCCGCCGACGTGGCGATCAAGAAGGACGAAGCCGACCGGCTGGGCTACCCGAACGCCGTGCTGGACTACTCGCTGATGACCGCGACCAAGGGCCTGCCGGTGGCCACTGTCTGGGAGGGCGATTACCCGCTTCAGGTCCTGTTGAAGGTCGAAGGCATGGGCAAGCCCGGCTCCGCCGAGCTCGAGAATCTCTATGTCACCTCGCCCCTTCTCGGCTCGTCCATCCCGCTCCGCCAGCTCGCCGAGCTCCGGCCGTCCTGGACCGAAGGCGACATCGTCCGGCGGAATGGAATCCGGACGCTGACCGTGCTGGCGGAACTCGACCGCGGCGTCTACTCCTCGGGGGTCACCAAGACAGTCAAGCCTCTCATTGACCGGTTGAGCCTGCCGCCGGGCGTGCGGATCGAGTACGGGGGCGAGATCGAGGCGGCCGTCGAATATTTCACACCCTTTTATTATGCCCTGATCGCCAGCATCATCCTGGTCTTCCTTATCCTGATGTTCGAGTTCCGGAGCCTGAAGAAATCGCTCCTGATCATGATCATCATGCCTCTGACAATCTTCGGGGCGGCCTTCGGCATCCTGGTTAGCGGGTATCCCTTCAGCATAACGGCGTTCGTCGGGGTGATCGCCCTGTTCGGCATCGTCATCCGCAACGGCATCATCTACGTCCAATACGCCGACGAGCTGCGCCGGGACCGCGGCTACGGCCCCGAGGAGGCGGCGATCGCCGCCGGCAAGCGCCGGATGAGGCCGATCTTTTTGACGGCCATGGCGGCCGCGGTGGGAGTCGTACCCATGATCCTGAGCGGCTCCTCCCTGTGGGGGCCGCTCGGCGCGGTCATCTGCTTCGGCCTGCTCTTCGCGCTGGTCCTATCGCTCCTCATGCTGCCGGTCCTTTATTATATCCTCCACAAGAACGAACCGCCGACGCCGGCCGAAAAAGAATCCGCGGCCAAAGGGGAACCCGCATGAAAAACACCAAAAAGCTCCGGGCCGCGGTTATCATCCTCGTGCTGTTAACCGGCCTCGCCCGGGCCGGAGGCAAGCTGACTCTCGAGGAAAGCAAGCGGTTGGCCCTTCAGAACAATGTCCGGACGAAGAATAGCGCTCTCGAATCCGAAGCCGCGCGGCAGGCGCAGCGGGAGGCCTTCACGCGCTACTTTCCTTCCGTCAGCGCCTCCGGCACGATCTTCGATGCCAGCCGTTCCCTGCTCGAAATCACGACGCCAGGAGGGAACCTGCCCGTCTATAACGGGAACCCCGCTAACCTGCCGACGTCGACCCAGTTCGCCTATATGCCCAGCACGACAATGGGTGTCCTCGGCTCCCTTAAGCTCGGACTGGTCAGCGCCGTCCAGCCGGTCTTCGCCGGCGGCCGCATCGTCAACGGCAACCGGCTTGCCGCCCTGGGCGTTGAGGCCACCGACGAGAAGGCCAGGCTCGCCCGCCACGAGGTCCTGCGGATCACGGAGGAGGATTACTGGCGGGTCGTCTCCCTCGACGAAAAAATGCGGACGGCCGAGACATACGAGGCACTCCTCCGCCGGCTCCTCGAACAGGTCGAGAACGCCTGGGCCTCCGGCCTGGTCATGAAGAACGATGTCCTCAAGGTCCGGCTCAAGCTGTCCGAGCTCCTGATCAATAAGTCCAAGGTCGAGAACGGCAGAGCGCTCGCGGCCATGGCCCTCTGCCAATACATCGGCATCCGCTACGACCCGTCCGTCGAACTCTCCGACCCCCTCGCCGTGGACGGGCCGCCCGACGCCTACCGCGCCGACCCCGCGGAGGCCCTCAAGACCCGGCCCGAGTATCGCCTCCTCGAGGACGCCGTCCGCGGGGAGGAACTGGAGACACGCATGAAGCTCGGGGAATACCTCCCCCAGGTCGGCATCGGTGTCGCCGGTCTCTACATGAAGATGGACACGGCGGAGGGGCGGACGAACGGTGTCGTCTTCGGCACGCTCTCCATCCCCCTGTCCGGCTGGTGGGGCGGGTCTTATGCCCTAAACGCACAAAGGGCGCAGGAACAGATCGCGCGGAACAACCTGAAAGACAACGCCGACCTGCTCCTCCTCCAGATGGAGAGGGCTTGGCAGGACCTCACGGACGCCTATCGGCAGGTCCTCCTGAGCCGCGAGTCCAAGGCCCAGGCTGAGGAAAATCTCAAAGTCAACCGGGACAGCTATGACAACGGGCTCAGCACGATCTCCGACCTGCTCGAGGCCCAAGCCCTCCTCCAGCAGGCCAACGACCAGCTGACGGAGGCCATGGCCGCCTACCGCGTCAACCTCGTTTTTTATCTGCAGATCACCGGCCACTAAGGGCCAAAGAGGGACTGCCCCCTGCGGGGATAGTCGCTATTGATTCTTCCGCCACTTCGCCCGAAGGGCCGGGTCCGCCAGCATCTTAATGAGGATGCCCCCCACGACGGGCCGCGCCTGAAAGCCCGTTTTCCGGCCGGTGTCGGTCCAGTACCAGTCGGTCAACGGCACGCGGTCGGGCGTCTCGTTCAGGAAATCGAACACGGGCGCGGTCAGACGTTCGAAGGTCTCGGCGTCGTTCGCAAGCGTTGCCGTCCAAAAGACCCAATCGAGCTTCGTATACGTCCGGCGGCTGTCGAGTGGGAGCCCGTACCGGAGCTGTCGTCCGAGATAATAGTCGAGCTCCTTGCGAGCCACGGAAGCCGGGAAGAGGCCGAAGCCCAGGATCTTGTCCCAGACCAGATTGTATTTCTGGCTCCAGGTTCCGGAGCGGTCGAAGGCCAGCCGATAATGGTCCCCGCCGTCGGCTTTCGCCATCCAGCTTCGGACGAAGCCTCCGGCCAGGAGCCGGTTGTCTCGACCTTCGGCCTTGCGGCCCGTCTGGTCGCAGAGCCAGGCGTAGGCGCGCAGGGCCAAGATAGCCTTGAGGGACAGGTTCGCGTTATGGGCCAGGTGCCCGGCGAAGTCGTCCGTGCACAGCTGGTTTTCCGGGTCGAAGCCCTTCTCCTTGAGATAGCCGGCCCAGCGCGCCAGCAGGTCCCAGTAGCGGACGGCGAAGTCCGGCCGGCCCTCAGCCTGAGCCAGGGCGGCGGCAAGGATGATCATGTTGCCGCTCTCCTCGACCGGCATCTGGTCCTCCTCGGTCCTGTTCCCTCCGCCGTAGACCTGCCCGTCTGCCCGGGGATAGGTGCCGAGGTCGTGCGGGGCGAAAGGGAACGGCCAATGCGGACTTCTCGCGTACTCCAGCACGGGCGTCAGCAGGGCCCGGACGAGGGCCGGGCTAAGGAGGAGGTACTCGGGCGCCGCGGGATAGATCACGTCGACCGTCGAGACGCAGCCGTTGCTGAAATTCTCCTTGGGGAAAAAGAGGGGCGTCCCGTCGAAGTCCACGGCCAGCTTGCAGGCCGCAAGGGACTGCCGGTAGGCGAGCGCGGCGATGCGCGCGTATTTCTCTCCTCCGGCCTTCTCCATGTCGGCCGTGAGCGCGGCGTCGAAAGAGCGGCAGCGCTCGAGGAGCGCAGGATAATCTTCCTCGGCCGCGGCCAGGAGGTCCCCGGCCTCCCAGCCCGCGCGGCGCCAATACGGCCGGAGCCTGCGGTCGAAATATTCGATGGAGAAGACGTCGTCATAGGCCACCATCAGATGGCGGGAGACGGGGGCCTCCCCCACTGCCCCGAAGTCGAAAACGACGGACGCGCCCAGGCCGTCGCCGGCCGGTTGCGGCATTCCGGTTTCGTCCGCCTCCGGAAGGCGGCCGCTCCGGGCAAAAAGTTCCCGGCAGGCGTCCGCCGGGGCCATGGCCGTCCACGAAACGCATTTCTCCGGGGCCGCCAGGTAGAGCCAGCCCCAGTCGATCCTGAGGTTATCGCCTTTTTTTTCGAGAATGGGCTGGTCCTTGGAGCCGATGGCCATGACCTCGAGTCCCGGCACGCCGAGGCGTCCCCAGACGACGGCTTCGTCCGGCGCATCGACGCAGAGTCCGGCCGGGGCGCCGAAATAGAAGGACACCGGGTGGGGTCTCCCGTCCGTAGAGTGGAACGCGACCGTGACGTATGTGACGGGCCTGGACATGATATCCAAGTCCTGAATCAGGAGCGGCGACGTAAACGTCAGGGTGAGCTCGATCCCCGCGGCCGCGAGGGTGTAAAGGGTTTGGGTGGGCTTCACTTCCACGGAGGTCTGTCTGAAGGCCGGCACATCCCGGGGGTTCGGGCCCATGATCCGGTACGGCGAGCCGTCGACGCGGGCCAGGGCCGAGAGCTCATAGGCTGTTCCCGTCCAGTGGCGGGGCCAGTCGTCGGCGAGGTTATCCCTGAACGACCAAACGCTGAAATACGGATCATGCGTCATGAGCGGCACGGCGGGCGGCCGGAAGGCCGGGGCCGGGCCGGAAACAGCCTTGTCATGAACACCAGCATCACGAGCGGGGGCCGGAACGGCGAAGCAGAGTGCAGCCGCGAAAATGGCCGCGATCGTCCGTATCGTTCTTTCTGAAGCGATGGTCATGTGAGCCCTCCATCCTGGGGATGACGGGATTTTTACCAGAGAATCCGGCCTCTTGTCAAAACGCGGCGGGAGACCCTATTGCGCGGCTGCAGCGCCTTCGACGGACGAGGGAATGGCACGTGAGCCCGCCGCCGGGCCGCGGCACATCCGTCATTGACATGCGTCTGCGGCCGGGGATATCATTCCGCCCTAATGGAAAGCCCCATGCGTGCTTGCATAAAGAAAGTCCGGCACGGAAAGCAATCCCCCGCCCCAACAAGGAGGATATCATGAAGCGAAATGTCATCGTTCTTTTCCTTGCCTTGAGCGTGGCCGCGGCGGCCGACAGTCTGGCCGCTCCCGCGGCCAAGCCGTTGCTGCTGCGGTCGCCGAGTATCAGCCGGACCCAGATCGTATTCAGCTACGGCGGAGAGATCTGGATCGTCGCCCGCGAGGGCGGCGAGGCCCGCCGCCTGGTCACCGGCACCGGCCGGCTGTCCGGGCCGATCTTCTCTCCCGACGGCGCGATGGTCGCCTACACCGGCAACTACGACGGCAACCTTGACGTCTACGTCGTCGCCGCCGCCGGGGGCGAACCGCGCCGTCTCACCTACCACCCGGAGCCGGATGTGGCTCTGGGATGGACGCCCGACGGCCGCCGGGTCGCCTTCCTTTCCGGCCGGGCGAGCTACGCCGACCCCGAGCAGATGTTCAGCGTGCCGGTCGAGGGCGGTTTCCCCACGGAGGTGCCGCTGCCGCGGGTCCAAGAGGCCTCGTACTCGCCGGACGGAACCCATCTCGCCTACGAGCCGAACTTTCAATGGGAGCCGGCGTGGAAGTCTTACCGCGGCGGCCAGACCAAGACGATCTGGATCGCCGACCTCGCCGACTCGAGCATCGTGAAGATCCCGCAGGCCGCCAACTCCAACGACCGCAACCCCATGTGGGTCGGCGGCACGATCTATTTCCTGTCCGACCGCAGCGGCCCGGCGGCGCTCTTCGCCTACGACATCGCGACGCGCCAGGTGAAACCGGTGCTCGCCAACAACGGCCTCGATATCGACTCGGCCTCGGCCGGCGCGGGGGCGATCGTCTATGACCAGTTCGGATCGCTTCACGTCTACGACGTGGCGAAGGGCGAGGACCGCACCGTCGAGATCCGGCTCGCGGCCGATATGCCTCAAGTCCGCCCGCACTTCCTGAAGCTCAACCCGGCCTCAGACATCGTCAATGCCGGCATCTCGCCGACCGGCCAGCGCGCCGTCTTCGAGGCCCACGGAGAGATTCTGACCGTGCCCGCCGAGAAAGGCAGCATCCGGGACATCACGAATACCCCGGGCGCGGCGGAACGGGACCCGGCCTGGTCGCCTGACGGCAGGTGGATCGCCTTCTTCTCGGACGCTTCAGGCGAATATGCGCTGGAGCTTCGCAGCCAGGACGGGCTCGGGGAAGCTCGCACGATCTCCCTCGGCGAGCCGCCGTCGTTTTTCTATAATCCGACTTGGTCGCCAGACAGCAAGAAGATCGCCTATAGCGACAAGCGCCTGAACCTTTGGGTCGTGGATCTCGAGAAACCGACACCGGTCAAGGTCGACACCGACCGCTACGATTCGCCGACGCAAAGGTTCGACGCCGCCTGGTCGCCCGACAGCCGCTGGCTGGCCTACACCAAGCAGCTACCGAGCCAGCTCCACGCGGTCTTCGTCTACTCGTTCGCCGCCGGCAAGGCCACCCAGGTCACCGACGGTATGAGCGACGCGCTCAGCCCCGTCTTCGACAAGAGCGGCAAATATCTCTTCTTCACCGCCAGCACGAACATGGGGTTGGCCGCGGGCTGGCTCGATATGACGGGCATCGGCCACGCCGTCACCCGCAGCGTCTACGCCGCCGTGCTGCGCAAAGACCTCCCCTCCCCCATCCCGCCCGAAAGCGATGACGAGAAAGTGACGGAGCCCGAAAAGGCGGGCGGCGAGACGCCGTCCCGGCCCGCGCCGAAGAAGCCCGCAGAGGAAAAGCCGGGGGCGGAAGCGAAAGCCAAGCCGGCCGACGTCGCCATCGATTTCGAGGGGTTGGGCCAGCGCATCGTGGCCCTGCCCATTCCCGCAAAGAACTACCTTGGCCTCGCCGCGGGCAAGGCCGGCCAGCTCTTCCTTGTCGCCGGTCCGTCCCTCGGGATGGAGCAGGAGGAACCGGGAGGGCTCGAGATCTCGAGGTTCGACCTTGAGAAGCGCAGGCCTGAGCGCCTCGTGGACGGGGTCTCGGCTTTCGCTCTCTCGGCGAACGGCGAGAAAATGCTCTACCGGAGCGGAGAAAATTGGTGCATCGCGCCCTCCGAGAGACCCGCCAAGCCTGGCGAGGGCGCGCTCGCGCTCGAGGACCTGAAAGTGTACGTGGACCCGCGCGCCGAATGGCGCCAGATGTACCACGAAGCCTGGCGCATCCAGCGGGACTTTTTCTATGACCCCCATTTCCATGGTCTCGATCTCGCGGCGGCGGAGAAGGCCTACGAGCCGTACCTGGACGGCATCGCCAGCCGCGACGACCTCACGGCCCTCTTCGAAGAGATGACGGGCAACATTTCCGTCGGCCACATGTTCGTTCGCGGGGGCGCCGAGCCGAAGGTCGACGTGGTCCGGGTGGGGTTGCTCGGGGCCGACTACGCGATCGAAAACGGCCGCTACCGCTTCGCCAAGGTATATGACGGCGAGAACTGGAATCCTCGCCTCCGGGCCCCGCTCACCCAGCCCGGGGTCAACGTTAAGGCGGGCGAGTACCTGCTGTCCGTGAACGGCCGGGAGCTCCGCGGCACGGACAATGTCTTCAGCTTCTTCCTCGAGACCGCGGGCAAGCAGATCGCGATCAGGGTCGGGCCGACGCCCGATGGAAAGGGCGCCCGCGAGGTCACGGTCGTGCCCGTCGCGAGTGAGCGCACCTTGCGCCACCTGGCCTGGATCGAGGAGAACCGCAAGAAGGTGGACCAGCTCTCCGGAGGCCGCGTGGCCTACGTTCACCTCCCCGACACGGCCTACGGCGGGTACACGAGCTTCAACCGCTACTTCTTCGCCCAGGTCGGCAAGGAGGCGGCCGTCATCGACGAGCGCTTCAACCACGGCGGCGACCTAGCCGATTACATCATCGATTGCCTGCGCCGCCCGCCCATGAGCCGCGTGGCCACGCGGGAGGGCGAGGACTACACTGAGCCCGTGGAGTCGATCTACGGGCCCAAGGTGATGATCATCAACCAGTTCGCCGGCTCAGGGGGCGACGCGATGCCGTGGTACTTCCGCAAGGCCGGCATCGGCCCGCTCGTCGGCGTCCGGACATGGGGCGGCTTAGTCGGCATCGGGAACTACCCAGTGCTGATGGATGGCGGCACGATCACGGCCCCGCGCTGGGCGATCTACGGCCTCAACGGGGAGTGGGAAGTCGAAAACCACGGCGTGGCGCCCGACATCGAGGTCGAGCAGGACCCGAAGCTGGTGCGCGAGGGGCACGACCCCCAGCTCGAGCGGGCCGTCCAGGAGGTTCTCGACCTGCTGGCCAAGCACCCACCGCAGAAGTTCGTCCGTCCGCCGTTTCCCGTCTACAGGCACCCGCTCCCTGGAGAGGCCGTGAAGAAGTAGGACCAGCGCCGGCGCGGCCGCCCGGCGGAAAACGCCCGGGGAGGGGCGCTGGAAGCCCGGAAAAGGCCCGGAGCCTCCCGGAGCGAAGGGAACTCCTTCCGCTCTATCTTCGTATATAACGAAGAACGACGATCCGGGAGGTTATGATATGAAAATCGCTCGCTTTCCCCTGTTGATCATCCCTCTGCTCCTCGTCGGCCTGTCCGTCGCCTGCGACGAGCCCATAGAAACGTGCACGGACAGGCACACGGTGGCTGCTGAGGGCGCGAAGACGGCCCGGGTCGATCTGCGCATGGGCGCCGGAGAACTCCGCCTGAAAGGCTCCGACCAGGGCGCGCTCCTCGAGGCTTCTTTCCGGTACAACCGGGCCCGTCTCAGGCCCGAGGTTGATTATAGGGTGTCCGGGGACAAGGGATATCTCAAGGTGGGCGCGAGGCGTTCGAGCGGCATTCATTTCGGCCGGGTGCGAAATGAATGGGAGCTCAGCCTGAGCCGTTCCGTCCCCATCGACCTCCGGGTTGACCTCGGCGCCGGGGAGAGCCAGCTCGATCTCCGGGACGTGGACCTCACCGGCCTCGACGTCAACATGGGGGTCGGCGAGATGAGGCTGGACCTCCAGGGCCCGAGACCCAGGAGCTTCAGGGTCAAGGTCGACGGCGGCGTCGGCAGCGGCACGATCTATCTCCCCTCCGAAGTCGGCGTCCGGGTGCGCGTGGACGGCGGCATCGGGTCCGTCAATACGCGGGGCCTGACGAAGGATCACGGCGTCTACACGAACGACGCTTACGGCCGGAGCGACGTGACCATCGACGTCAGCATCAGCGCCGGAATCGGAAGCCTGGACCTCAGGGTCGGCTCCAGCGACCGCGCCCGGTTCTAAAATAAGTGGCCCGGCAGAAAAGCCTCGCTCCCTATCCAAGTTCTTTACGCCTTCCGAAGCGTTATTTCTCGGCGTCTGCGGAACTCGCTCGGCAGCGCAGGCCCTTCTCTGCGCTTCAAAAACGGGATTTCAACTTCCCGTCTTTTCCGGTTCGCTGGACCTCGATGGATCTTACTCAGACATCCTCGCCGTCCCCTAAAGACAAGGCCTCTCTAGCGGATTCCCTCGAAAAACGCATCGGACAGGCTAAACCCGGACGATGGTCGCATCGCCCCTTCCTGCCGGGCCTCTCTTAGATCTCTTCGAGGCGGGCGGTGAAGTGGCGGAGGAAGGGCGGTTCCCGGACGATCCGCAGGCCGCGGATCTTGTCGCGGTTCTTGAAGAGCTCGACGAGAGCGTCGGCTACGAACTGCACGTGCGAGGCCGTGTAGACCCTCCGGGGAAGAGCCAGCCGGACCATTTCGAGCTCGGGGAAGACTTCTTTCTTCCGCGCCCCCGTCTTCTCCCCGAACATGACCCCCCCGATCTCGGTGGCCCGGATCCCGAACTCCCGATAAAGGGCGACCGTCAGGGCCCAGGCCGGATATTGCGTCCTGGGGATGTGCGGCAGGAAGCGGTCGGCCAGAACATAGACGGCGTGCCCGCCGAAGGGTTTGAAAACCGGAATCCCGGCCGCGTCCAGCAGCCCGCCCAGGTAGGCGACCTGAGAAATGCGATGCTCCAGGTACTCCTCGTTGAGCCCCTCGGCGAGCCCCCGGGCCATGGCCTCCAGGTCCCGGCCGGCCAGGCCCCCGTAAGTCGTAAAGCCTTCGCTGATAATGAGGAGGTTCTTAATCTTCTCGGCCAGCCCGTCGTCGTCGAGCGTGACGAAGCCCCCGATGTTGACCAGGGCGGCCTTCTTTCCGCTCATCGTGGCCCCGTCGGCGTAGGAGAACATCTCCTGAGAGATCTCGAGGACGCTCTTCTTCGCGTACCCCTTCTCGCGGGACTTGATGAAATAAGCGTTCTCGGCGAACCGGCAGGCGTCCAGAAAGAGCGGAATCTCATAGTGGGCACAGACCTGGCTGACCTCCTTGATGTTCTTGAGCGAGACGGGCTGTCCGCCGCCACTGTTGTTGGTCACGGTCATCAAGACCAGGGGAATACGCCGCGCCCCCTTCGCTTCGATCAGCTTCTTCAGCGCGGCGACGTCCATATCGCCCTTGAACGGCAGGCCGGAGTCCGGGTCGTAGGCCGCGCGGGAGGCCAGGTTGACAGCCCGGCCCTCCCGGAACTCGATATTGGCCCGGGTGGTGTCGAAATGGATGTTGTTGGGGACGATGTCCCCATTGTCGACCGTGGCCCCGAACAGGATCCGTTCCGCGGCCCGGCCCTGGTGAGTGGGGATCACGTGGGTGAAGCCGAAGATCGCCTGGACGGCCTTCTCCAGGTGGTAGAAGTTCCGGGCCCCGGCGTAGGACTCGTCCCCCGTCATCAGGCCGGCCCACTGATCGTCGCTCATGGCCGAGGTCCCGGAGTCGGTGAGCAGGTCGATGGCGACTTTCTCAGCCGGGACGGCGAACAGGTTGAATCCAGCTTGCTCCAGGATGGCTTCCCGCTCCCGGCGCGGGATGGAGCGGATCGGCTCGACGACCTTGATCCGGAACGGTTCCAGCGGCATTTTGAGATCAGCCATGCCACCCTCCCTCTCCCCTCCGGTCTCCCGGGCCGGGCATCCGTCAAAATGAGACGAGCTTCCTGAACTCCCGGAAGCGGCACTCGATTGCCGCCCGGTCGAGCGTCAAGAAACGGCCGATACCGAAGTCCTCGATGGCGTAGGACGCCAGGACGCTGCCATAGACCGCGGCCCGCCGGACCTCCCGACGGGCGAAGCTCCCGGCCTTGTCGAGGTATCCAAGGAAGCCTCCGGCGAATGCGTCACCGGCCCCGGTCGGATCGACGACCCGGGCATGGGGGTGTGCCAGGACGCCGAAAATGAACTCCCGGCCGAAGATGATGGCTCCGTGCTCCCCCTTTTTCAGGACCACGAGCGCCGGGCCGAACCCGAGCAGGGTCTTCCCGGCCGCGATGAGGTTGGAGTCGCCGGAGAGAAGGCGCGCTTCCTCGTCGTTGGCGAAGAAGATGTCGACCCGGCCCAGCTCGCGGACGAGCGCATCCCGCTTTGTTTCGATCCAGTAGCGGATCGTGTCCATGGCCACGGCCTTCGGCGTCCCGAACTGCCGCAGAATGAATCCATGGACGTCGGGGTCGATGTTGGCCAGGTAGACGATGTCGGCCTTCGCGTAAGCGGCAGGGATCTCGGGCCGGAAGTCCCTGAAGACGTTGAGCTCGGTCCGGACTGTCGTCCGGACGTTCGGGTCCTCCCCGTAGCGCCCCTCCCAATGAAAAGTTTTCCCGGGCCTGATCCGGAGCCCGAGGAGGTCCACCCGGCGGGACCTCAGCAGGGCCAGCGTTTTTTTCGGGAAATCGCGACCGATGACGCCGACGACCTTCGGGCGCGTGAAGTAGCTCGCCGCCAGGGAGCAGTAGGTCCCCGACCCACCCACGATCTTTTCGCGGCGGCCGAAGGAGGTTTCGACGGTATCGAAGGCGACGGAACCGACGATGACTAGGCTCATGGGCGCCTCGGCGTTCACGGTCTGAGATATTTATCGACAAGAAGCCCGAGCCGATGCCGAGTCTCAGCGGGAACAAGCTCGGGCGATGTCACGAGCGTATTCTCGAGGGCCCGGCCGCAGCCGCAGGCGTCGCTCCGCTCCGGGCCGAGGGCGGCGACCGCCCTCTTGATGACGGCCTTGGCGTTCCCGATGTTATGCCGCAGGTTCTGGAGGATGAGTTCGACGGACACCGCTGCCTCTTCGGCGTGCCAGGCGTCGTAATCGGTGACGAGGTTCATGGTCGCGTAGCAGATCTCGGCCTCGCGGCAGAGCTTGGCCTCTGTGGCCCCGGTCATGCCGATGACGTCGCAGCCCCACGACCTATAGAGCATGGACTCGGCTTGGCTCGAGAACGCCGGGCCCTCAATGCACATGTAGGTCCCGGAAGCGTGGACTGGCAGGCCCAGGCCCGCGGCGGCGTCGAAGACCGCCCGGGACAGCTCGGGGCAGACGGGGCGGTCGAAGCTGATATGGGCCACGAGCCCGCCGCCGAAGAACGTGCAGGGACGCCGCGTCCGGTCGACGAACTGGTCGGCGAGGACGATGTCGCGGGGGCGGATCTCGGTCTTGAGAGAGCCGACGGAATTCACCGAGATGACACGCTCGACGCCGAGCTTCTTGAAGCCGTAGATGTTAGCCCGGTAATTGACCTCCGCCGGGAGAAGACGGTGGCCGCGGCCGTGCCGGCTCAGGAAGGCCACGCGTTTGCCTTTGAGGTCCCCGACGACGTAAGGGTCCGAAGGGGCTCCGAATGGGGTCTTGAGAACGACCTCCCGGATGTCGCGGAGGCCGTCGATTTCGTAGAGTCCCGTCCCTCCCAGAATGCCGATGGTCGCGGCCGCGTCCTGGTCCTCTGTCTTTCCCGCCACCGATCCTCCTCGCCATCATATAACCTTTTCCGCGAAGCCAAGTCAAGCCCGCGGGCCCTGCAAACGGCGCCGCGGTTTTGCTTTTTGGCCCCGAACGCGATATCCTAAGGGGCGCGCGAAAGCCCATGAAAAGCCACGAGATCGCTCCGCTCATCGCAGTGCTGGCCGCAGGCGGCCGCGTGGCCGTCCTGACGGGAGCGGGGATCTCCGCCGAATCCGGCGTCCCGACGTTCCGCGGCTCAGACGGCCTTTGGAGGCAATACCGGGCGGAAACGCTGGCGACGCCGGAGGCCTTCGCCGCCGATCCCGTCCTCGTGTGGCAGTGGTATGACTGGCGGCGCGGCCTAATCGCTCCGGTTGAGCCCAATGCCGGGCACCGGGTCCTGGCCGGGTGGGAAAGCCTGTTTGAGAGTTTCGCAGTCATCACTCAGAACGTCGACGGGCTCCACGAGAAGGCGGGCTCCCACGACGTCCTCGAGCTCCACGGGAACATCTGGAAGCTGCGCTGCACCCAGGAGAACACGGTGCGCGAGGTCCGCGACACCCCTCTGCCGGCGATCCCCCCGAAGTGCGCGGACTGCGGAGCCCTCCTCCGTCCGCATGTCGTCTGGCTCGGTGAGCCGCTCGAAAACGCCCTCCTCGAGCGCGCCCGCGCCCTGAGCGCCGCGAGCCGGGTCATTTTCGTCATCGGCACGTCGGCCGTCGTCGAGCCGGCGGCCTCCCTGCCGCTGACGGCCGCCCGGGCCGGCGCGAAGATCGTCGAGATCAACGTGGAGCCGACTCCGCTCACTCCGTACGCGGATTTCTTCCTAGCCGGCAAGGCCGGGGAGATCCTCCCCGAGATCGACCGGGGCCTGCGCGCCAGGCTGCCGGCGCCGCCGGAAGGGTCCCGCGAGACACGCTGAGAAAGGACTTCCCGCATGAAATACGTCTACTTCGACGCTTCGGCCGGGCTGAGCGGAGACATGATCCTGGGCGCCCTCATCGACCTCGGCGTCGCACCCGCCCTGTTCAAGGAGCGTATATCGGGTCTCCGTCTCCCGGTCGACATCTCGGTCCGCCGCGTCCGGCGCGGCGTCCTCTCCGCACTCAAGGTGGACGTCCGAGTCCGCAGGCAAAAGCCGGTCGAACGCACCCTGGCCGACGTCGAACGCCTGATCCTCGACAGCCGGTTCCCCACGGACGTCAAGGACCGGTCGGTGGCCATCTTCCGGCGGCTGTTCGCCGCCGAAGCCCGCGTCCACGGCCGGCGGCTGAGGGACGCGCATCTCCACGAGGTCGGCGCGGACGACGCGCTCGTCGATGTCGTCGGCAGCGTGTTCCTTGCGGACGAGCTGGGCGTCGCCGAGTTCCATTCCTCCCCTCTCAACGTCGGATCCGGGGCCGTCAGGACCTCGCACGGAATCCTGCCTGTCCCGCCCCCTGCCGTCGCGGAGCTCCTCAAGGGGATCCCGGTGTACTCGGCCTGGGTCGAATCCGAGCTGGTCACGCCCACCGGTGCGGCGATCGCATCCACGATCGTCCAGTCGTTCACCGGGCTCCCTGAGCTCATCTACGACCGCATCGGCTACGGCGCCGGCAGCCGGGACTTCGCCGCGCTGCCCAACGTCCTCAGGGCCTTCTCGGGCGAGGCGCGGCGGCTGCGGCCGATGCGGCGCGTTTTCGTCGTCGAGGCCACGCTCGACGACGCCTCTCCCCAGCTCCTAGCCCATTTCCTCGAGAGGGCCTTCGAGGAAGGCGCTCTGGACGCCACCTTGTCGCCCGTCGTCATGAAGAAGAACAGGCTCGGGACCAAATTGACCTTGCTCGCGGCAACTGATAGAATGGACGCTCTCATCGAGGCCGTCTTCCGGGAAACCACGACCATCGGCGTGCGGTACTATCCCGTCGAACGGCGGGTTCTCGACCGGGACGTGAAGAAGGTCCGCGTCGCTGGCCAGGCCGTCGGGATCAAGGTTGGTCGCCTCGGCGGGCACGAGATCAACATCCAGCCGGAATACGAAGATTGCGTGAGGGCCTCCCGGAAAACGGGGCGGCCCCTGAAGGAGATCGCCCAGCGGGCCGTCCGCGAATATCTCCGGGGGAGATAGCGCCGCCGGAGCCGGGCGAAGGAGCGGAGATGGACATCAAGAAGATCGAAAGAGGGGTGCGCCTCATCCTCGAGGGCGTCGGAGAGGACCCACAGCGCGCCGGTGTCAGGGCCACGCCCCAGCGGGTGGCCCGCATGTTCGCCGAGATCCTCGGCGGAACCGAAGAGAACGCGACGCGGAATCTGCGCATCATCGATGACGAGAAGCACGACGAGATGGTCCTCATCAAGAACATCCCTCTCTATTCGATGTGCGAGCATCACCTCCTTCCCTTCGCCGGAGTGGCCCACGTGGCCTACATTCCCAAAGCCGGGAGGATCGTCGGTTTGAGCAAGATCGCCCGGGTGGTGGAGGAGCTCTCCAGGCGGCTTCAGGTCCAGGAGCGTCTGACGAAGCAAATCGCCGACCTCCTCAACGGACACCTGAAGCCCCTGGGTGTCATGGTCGTGATCGAGGCCGAGCACATGTGTATGTCCATGCGGGGAGCCAAGAAACCCAAATCCATCACCGTGACTTCGGCCGTCCGGGGGTCCTTCCGGACCAAGCCCGCCACGCGGGCCGAAGCCATGATGCTCATCCGAGGAGGAGCGATCAGTGGCAAAGAACTCTGAACCCACGTTTTACGTCACGACCCCGATCTACTATGTCAACGACGTGCCCCATATCGGGCATGCCTATACGACGATCATCGCCGATACGCTGGCCCGTTTCCAGAAGCTCGCCGGCAAGGATGTTTTTTTCCTGACGGGGACCGACGAGCACGGCCAGAAGATCGAGAAGGCGGCCGCGGAAAAGGGCCAGACCCCCCAGGCGCTGGCCGACGCCGTCGTGGGCCGTACCCAGGACCTCTGGAGGGACCTCGGCATTTCTTATGATTTCTTCATCCGGACGACTATGGACTTCCATGAGCGGGGCGTCCAGAAGATCTTCGGCGGGCTCGTCAGCCGCGGGGACATCTATAAAGGCGAATACAAGGGCTGGTACTGCGTTTCGGACGAGAACTACCTGGCCGAGGACGTCCCCCTGGACGAGAGCGGCCATAAGATCTGTCCGGACTGCGGCAAGGAGGCCGTTGCCGTCTCCGAAGAGACCTATTTCTTCCGCCTCTCGGCCTACCAGCAAAAGCTTCTGGATTATTACGAGTCCCATCCCGACTTCGTCCGGCCGGCGAGCCGGATGAACGAGGTCGTGAGCTTCGTTTGCGGGGGGCTCAAGGACCTCAGCATCACGAGGACCACGGTCAAATGGGGCGTCGCTGTGCCCGGTGATCCGGCCCACACGATCTACGTCTGGTTCGACGCCCTCCACAACTATTTGACGGGCATCGGCTACGATTGGGACATGGCGCTATTCCGGAAATTCTGGCCGGCGACAATCCACCTTGTCGGCAAGGACATCCTCCGGTTCCACGCCGTCTACTGGCCGGCCTTCCTGATGGCAGCCGGTTTCCCCCTGCCCGGGACCGTCTTCGGGCACGGATGGTGGCTCCGGGACGATACCAAGATGTCCAAATCCCGGGGGAACGTCCTGGACCCCCGGACCATCCTCGACGTTTTCGGCCCGGACCCGCTGCGCTATTTCCTGCTCCGGGAGATCCCCATCGGACAGGACGGCAACTTCTCCCACGAGGGCTTCCTCCACCGGGTCAATTCCGACCTGGCCAACGACTTCGGAAACCTCGTCCAGCGGACGCTGGCGATGATCCGGAATTACTTCGGTGGCGCGATCGCCGGTCCGGACGCCGAGACGGACCCCGACCGTCGTCTCCGCGAGGACTTCGGAACCCTTCAGTCCGCGGTCTACAGCCTCTACGACGCCTGCGCGACGAACCGGGCGCTCGAGGAGATCTGGAGCTACGTCAACAAGGTCAATAAATACCTGGCCGACGAGGAGCCGTGGATGCTGGCCAAGGACCCGAGCCGCAAACCGCGCCTCGCGCGCATCCTCCTCCAGGCCGCCGCGGCCATCAGAGGGATCAGCTATCTCGTCTTTCCGGTGATGCCCGCATCGGCAGAGAAGATCTGGGCCTTGCTCGGAGAGGACAGAAAACCCGGGGAGGTCCGGTACGAGAACCTAAAATTTGAAGATTTCCGGCCGGGACGCCGGGTCGGCGCGCCCCAGCCATTGTTCCCGAGGGTGAGCTTAAAGGAATTCCTGGGCGAAGAGGCGACCGGGGACGGGGCCGCCGCCGGGCCCGGGCAGAAAAAGGAGGGACAGACCGCCATGGAGATCATCACCTACGACGAATTCAAAAAAATGGACCTTCGGGTCGCGCGCATCCTCAAGGCCGAGAGGATCCCGGGGGCGACCAAGCTCCTCAAGCTCGAAGTGGACATCGGAACGGAGAAGCGACAGATGGTCGCCGGCATCGCCGAAACCTACGCGCCCGAGGACCTTGCGGGCAGGAGCCTCATCGTCATCGTCAACCTGAAGCCGGCCGTCATCCGCGGCGTCGAGTCCCAGGCCATGCTGCTGGCGGCGGTCGTCGACGACAAGGCCGTCATCCCCTTTTTCGACCGAGACGTCGCGCCCGGCGCCGTCGTGAAGTGAGGGGCAGGAGCCCTTTCAGTCGCCCGGAAGGGCGAGGATCTCCTCTGCGGCGATCACTCCCACCCTGAGCACGCGGGGGCTCCCCGAGGTAAGATCGACGATTGTCGACGGCGCCCCGCCGGGCGTCGGCCCGCCGTCAACGATCAGGGCGATCCGGCCGCTGAACTGTGCTTCCACGTCCCTTGGGTCGGAGAGCTCGTTCCGACCCGAAATATTGGCGCTCGTCGCCGTGAGGGGCTGGCGGATTTCGTCGACCAGGCGCCGGATCCAGGCCGCGGGAGGAACGCGCATGGCGACCGAGCCCCCCAGGCCCGTGAGGAAGCCCGGGAGCGACAGTGAAGCCTTGACGACGAGCGTCAGCGGGCCCGGCCAGAACTCGGCCGCCAAGCCCCAAAAGACCCGCGGCAGCGAAGCACTGATTTCGCGGGCCATGTCGAGGCCTGAGACCATGAGCGGGAGGGGCTTGCCGCTGTCCCTTTTTTTCAGCCCGTAGACGTTCGAAACGGCCTTCGGCGAGAGCGCGGCCGCTCCCAGGCCGTAGAACGTCTCCGTCGGGTAGGCTACGATCCCGTCCTCGAGGAGAACGGCGGCGATCTCCCTGACCAGACGGGGATCCGCTTCCCTGGCGTCGAGAGGCAGAATCCGCGTTCTCATCGCTTCCCGCTCCTGTCGGCGCCAATGGTAAGGAGGGGCGGCTCAAAAGTCAACCGGCGCGCCTCGCGGACGGGTTGCGGCGGAGGACAGGTGACCTTTTTTGGCCACACCCCGGGGGCCCACCGCCGGGACGGCGCCCTGGGATATTTATGGCACACTTTTTGCTATAATAATGGGTAAAGAACACAAGGAGTATAAATATGAAAAAAACGATTATCCTGATTGCGGCTCTCATCCTGCTTCTTCCGGCGCTGGGCTTCTCCGACATGCTGACGATCCGCCTGGGCTACTATATGCCCCAGGCTGTCACCGACAGTTATCTCGCGTCGCACCCGGACAGCCTCTGGGCCATCGAGTTCGGGCAGACAAGCCTCCGGCCGAGCGATTACAGGGGCTCCATCCTGGGCCTGGGCTACGAATTCTTCGTGAGCAGCCGGGTCAGCGTGGCCCTGTCGGTGGATTATTTCGATCATGAAAACGGAGGCTTTTATACGTCCTATGTTTCGAACCAGCTGAACGAGGGCGTTTACGCCTTCCCGTCCAACCTCTACAGCGGCTCGGATATCCTGCAGACGTTTCATGTTTCCATGGTGCCGGTCGAGCTCTCCCTCAAGCTGTCCCCCCTCGGGCGCAGGACGCGTTTCATTCCCTACGTCGGCGGCGGGCTCGGGGCCTACTTCGTTCACGCCGCGATCTTCGGCAGCATCATCGATTTCAGCCAGCCGGCCACGTACGCCGATCCGATCCTGGGCAACATCACGGTCTATCCGGTCCAGGGCGCGGCCATCTCCGAGACCAAGCTGACTCTCGGCGGCCACGCGTTCGCCGGCGTCGAGTTCCCGATCGGCTATCGCATGACTCTCGAGGCGGAGGCCCGCTACCGCTGGGTCAGCACGACCTTCTCCAATTTCGTCGGCTTCGGCAAGTTCGAGATGAACGGACTCACGCTCAGCCTCGGGTTCAACTACTGGTTCTGATTCCGGCGGTCTTCCCGTCCTCGCCGCCCCGGCTCAGGTCTTCTTTTCGAGCGGCACGGACTCGGTTTTATCGAAGCGGGCCACGAGCTTCCCCCAGGCCGAATCGATTTCGATCTCGCCCGTGAAGCGGCAGAGAATGGGCGGCTTGTCGAAAAGGCCACGCATCGTCTGCCCGGCCTCGAAAAAATCGATGAGGAGCGCCAGGTCGAAACTTTTCTCCCCGCCCGCGGGGAGACTCTTGTCGCCTGCGATATCCCCGGTCAGGACCTCCCGCTCTCCGAAATAGAGCCGGAATCGGATCCGGTCGACGACGAGCTCGTACGGATTGAGGTTCCTGAACGAGGGCCGGAAGACGACGTCGACTCCGCCCAAGCTGAGTTCGCTGACGGCGAGCGGACGGAATGCGATCTCAGGGTCCTTGAAGATCGGGAACTCGCCCGGGAAAGCGAAAGCGACTTTGTCCTCCCTCCCCTTCTCGTCGGCGAAGTCCATCTCCCCCATGATGTCGCAGAGGGCCCTCGACTCGACCGGACCTATGGCTGCGACGAGCAGCGCGTACGAGATCTTCACGGGGAGCGCGATCAGTGTGTCCTGACCCGCCGGCACGGAGATGGGGTTGTCCAGGCGGACGGTCAGGTTGAGATACTCCAGGCTGTTGACGACGAAGCGATAATGGTAGCGGACGAGCGCCAGGTCCGCCGCGGCGCGGTTCGTGACGGCAATCCGGAACGACAGGACGAGGCCGGATGAACTGAGGTCAGTGATGACCTTGTCCTTGAGGGCGAGCGAGATGTCCTCTCGTGCGGCCCCCGCGGCGCGGGCCGGCAGAAGCACCCCGGCCAGGACGGAAACGACGAGAGCGCCGCGCGCGGCCCGTCCGAACAGCATCTTCATTCTCTCGCAGGCTCTTATGGCGGAGTCCATAGGATACACGAAGGCGGGGGCGGTGGCAAGCCGAATCGGGGCCGCCATTGAACTCCCTGCGGGGCTTTTCTATAATGAACCCGCGCCGGACGGCTGTGCGGACCGGTAAGGAGGCGTCATGAGGAAAGGAACTGTTTGGCTTTTCCTGGCCTGGGGGGCGCTCGTCTTGGGCTTCGGCATCTCCTGCCGGCAGCCGTCGGAATCCCGGGGTGAGCAGGTCGCCGAGAGGCTGGGCCGCGATGAGGCCGTGTATGTGACGAGCGGCGCGCCCGGCCGCACGGAGACGGTTCTGGGCATGGACCTGACGAAACTCGACAAGCCTGCAAACCCCGCCGGTTTTATCCAGTTCTTCCACTTCCCGCCCGGCCCGCCGCAAGGGCCCGAGGTCTGCTGGTCGTCCGCCATGGTCTCCTTTCTCGAATCGGAAGTCCGGCGGCAAGGACGGACGCCGGTCAGGCTGTCCGAGATATATCTCGTCTATTGGGACTGCGTGGAAAAAACCCGCATGTTCGTCGGAGAGAAGGGAGAATTCGGCCTCATCGGGCTCTCGGAACCCGATTTCGCGCTGGAGATCTTCCGTGAGCACGGGATCGTCCGCAAATCAGATTATCCGGGCCTCGACGCCGCCCGCCCGGGAGCGGGCCGGCTCGTCCTCGCCGGGCAGATCAGGGATTTTCTCGGCGAGCTGAAAGAACGGCGGGACTGGGATGAGGGCCGGGCAGTGGCCGGGGTCCGGGCCATCCTCGACCGGGGCCTGGGGAAGCCCCCGGAGAAGATCGTCGTCGATGGACGCTCCCTGACGCCCCTCGAATATCTCAGAGAATCCCTGGGCCTCGATCCCTCAGACTACGTCTCGTTCATCAGCTTCAAGTACCTGCCCCCCTACACGGAGGGCGAGTACCGGACCCCGGGCAATTGGTCGCACAGCCGGGATTACTTCAACCTGCCTCTCTACGATTTCCGGCTTTCCCTGCTCGGGGCGTTGCGCCGCGGTTTCACCGCCGTCCTGGCCGTGGACTCCTCCAAGCCCTTCTACGCCGGCGAAAACGGCCTCGCCTTCGTGCCGTCCTTCGATATTCCTCAGAACTTCATCGACGCCTCAAGCCGAGAGTTCCGGTTCGTCTCGGCGGCCAGCTCGGGCGACCATGCCGTCCACTGCGTGGGCTACACGGAAAACAAAGCCGTCTGGTACCTGATCAAAGATACTCTCGAGAACGCCGGCCCTGGCAGCCATCCGGGATATGTCTTCTGCCGGGACGATTTCATCAAGCTCAAATGCCTGTCGTTCCTGGTCCACAAGGAGGCCGTCAAGGAGGTCCTGGCAAGATTTCCGTCTCGCTGAAGACCGCCGCTCGGCCGTCCTTTGTGCCGCCGGAGAAAATTGATACAATAAGGGCCGCCATGGCCAGCCTGAAGTTCGATTTCGAGGACCGGAAGCTTTTTGTCTCCCTTTTTGCCGGCGACGTTTACGCCGTCGGCGGGTTCGTCCGGGACCTCGTCCGAGGGGTCCCCTCCTCCGAGGTCGACATCCTCGTCGCCCGCCACCCCGGCGGCGAAGTCGCCGCCCGGCTCCGCCGCTGCGGCCGCGTCAATCTCGTCGGCCGGAGCTTCGGCATCATCAAATTTCATACGGGCGGGAGAACCTACGATGTTGCCCTGCCGCGGACCGACGTGCCGAAGGGAACCGGGGTCCGGGGCCACAAGGACTTCGCCGTCTCGTTCGACCCGGACCTCCCCGTCGAGAAGGACCTGGTGCGCCGGGACTTCCGGTGCAACAGCATGGCCCTCCGCCTCAGGGACGGGCTCCTCATCGACCCTTTTGGCGGCCGCGAGGACGCCCGGGCGAAGAAGATCCGGCTGACGAACCCCGCGGCCTTCCCCGACGACCCACTTCGCGTCCTCAGGGTGGCCCGCTTCGCCTCGGTCCTCTCGTTCTCCGTCGACCGAAGCATCTACGAAGTCGCCCGGAGGGTCGACCTCGGCGGGCTCAGCCGGGAGCGCGTCAACGAGGAGCTCTTCAAAATCCTCCTCCGTTCACCGCGTCCGTCGGTCGGCCTCGAGGAGCTCTTCAAGCTCGGCGCCCTGGACCAGCTCTTCCCGGAGCTCGAGGCCCTGGCCCTTGTCATGCAGGATTCCGTCTTCCATCCTGAAAAGGACGCCTTCGGCCACCACACGGTCTGGCACCACACCAAGCTCGCGGTGGACCAGGCCGCCGCCCTGGCCCGCGTGTCGGGACTGGAACCGGGAAAGAGCCTGGCCCTGCTTCTCGCGGCCCTCTACCACGACCTCGGAAAAAGGCAGACCACGCGTTGGGAATACAAGCACGGCCGCATGGCCATCACCTCCTGCGGGCACGACATCGTCAGCAGCCGCCTGGCGGCGAAGGCCCTGGCCCGCTCCCGGATCCATTCCTGGAACGGCTGCAGGCTCGAAAAGATGGTCCCTCTCCTGATCAGGACCCACCACCGCGCCGCGGAAATCTGGCAGAACCGGGAGTCCGTGACCAAGAAGGCCTTCAATCGGCTGGCGGCAGAGCTCCACGGCGAGATCGACCTCCTGATTTATCTGGACGCCGCGGACCGCGCCGGGCGCCGGACAAGGCTCCTCCGCGGGCTCGACCGCGAAGCCCGCTGGCTCTTCAAGCGGTTCCGCGAGCTCCGCGTCGACAGAGAGACGATCAAACCCCTGGTCCTGGGACGGGACCTCATCGGGCTGGGCGTGCCGCCGGGGCCGGACATGGGGCGGATTCTGAAAAAGCTCTACCGACTGCAGCTCGACGGCGCATTCGAGACCAAGACCCGGGGTCTGAAAAAGGCGCGTCAGCTCGTCGGAAGGAAAACGGCATGACCGTCTTCGTGGCCGGCGGCGCCGGATACATTGGATCCCACACCGTGAAGGAGCTCGCGCGGAACGGCTACGACGTTCTTGTCTTCGACAATTTCTCGAGCGGCCGCAAGGATCTCATCGGGGACGCGCCCTGCATCCAGAGCGATCTCACGGACAGGGGCGCCGTCCGGGAGGCGTTCCGGGCGGGGCCCGTGGCCGCTGTCCTCCACTTTGCATCCCTCATCCAGGTCGGCGAGTCCTACGCGGACCCGCGGAAGTACTACACGCACAACCTCTCGAGCACCCTCAACCTCCTGGACGCCATGCTCGAGGCGGGTGTCCGCTCGCTCATCTTCTCCTCGAGCGCGGCCGTCTACGGGGTCCCTCTCGAAACGCCCATTACCGAAACCCATCCCCTCAACCCCGCCAATCCGTACGGCCGGACGAAGCTCATGATCGAGCAGATCCTCGAGGACTACGACCGGGCGTACGGCCTGAGGTCTATTTCCCTCCGCTATTTCAACGCGGCCGGCGCCGACCCCGAGGGCGAGACGGGCGAGGTCCACAATCCTGAAACCCATCTCATCCCCAATATCCTCCTCAGCCTTCTTGGAAAGGGCCCGCGCCTCGGCGTTTTCGGGAACGATTTCCCGACGCCGGACGGGACGGCCGTTCGCGACTATATCCACGTCACCGACCTGGCAGCGGCCCATGTCCTGGCCCTGAAGGCCCTTCTTGCAGGAGGGCCCTGCGACGCCATCAACCTCGGGACCAATGCGGGCTTCTCCGTGCTGGAGGTCATACGGGAGGCTGAACGGGTGACCGGCCGGAAGGTCTCGTACGACATCCGGCCGAGAAGAAAGGGCGACGTCCCCGTCCTCCTGGCATCCAAGGAAAAGGCGGATCGGAACCTCGGCTGGAGACCCAGGCTCTCCTCCCTGGAGACGATCATCGAAACCGCCTGGAACTGGCACAGGAAGGGCTGACCCCTTGCCCGCCCGGGGGCGGGCCGCGGTGGCCGGTCCCGGGCGCCGCACGACCGTTTGACTGGCCGGCCAGCTCATGTTATATGTAATAAACGAAATGGTGATTCATAAAGAAACCCGCCGCGCATTCTGGCCCCTGGCCCTGGCCGTCCTTATGGCCGCCTGCTCGTCCTCCCCCAACGCCGTCCGGACAGCCCCCCAGGCCGCCGAGAAGCCGGCCCAAAAACAGGCCCCCGCCGGGCCGAATACTCAGGAACCGGCCAAAGGCACCACACCGACCGGCCAGCTTCCGGACCTGGGCAACGAGGACATCAACGGCGACATCCAGGCCGCCCCTCCGGAAAAGAGCGCGGATTCAGAGAAGGAGGCCTCGGCCCTGCTCGAGGAGGGATTCGCCGCCTATCAGGAGGCCCTGGCGGACATCGACCACGGCCAGCTCGAAGCGGCCCTGGTCAAGCTCGACGAGGCCTATGCCATAGTCCCCAGGGTGAAACTCGCCGCCGATTCGTCGCTCTTGCAGGAGAAGAACGACCTGCGGTTCCTGGTCGCCCAGAGGGTTCAGCAGGTCTACGCCCTGAGCCAGCAATTCAGCCGCAGCCGCCTGAGAACCGGCACGTCCGTCAACAATTCCATCCCGCTCGTCGAGAACGAGTGGGTGAAAAAAGAGATCGACTCCTTCACCGGGCCGGAGAAGGCCTATTTCCTCGAGGGCTACAAGCGTTCCGGCCTCTATAAGGATATGATCTCCAAGGACCTGAGCACGGCCGGCCTGCCGGAACAGCTCGTTTGGGTCCCGATGATCGAGAGCTGGTTCAAGGTCCGGGCCCTGTCGCGGGCCCGGGCCCTGGGGATGTGGCAGTTCATACCCTCGACGGGCTACCGCTACGGCCTCAAGCGCGATAAATACATCGATGAGAGGATGGACCCCGTCAA
The DNA here is from genome assembly GCA_964551995.1 of uncultured Eubacteriales bacterium. Taxonomy (GTDB): domain Bacteria; phylum Acidobacteriota; class Aminicenantia; order Aminicenantales; family Saccharicenantaceae; genus DATKJS01. The sequence goes on along the minus strand of CAZKFD010000005.1, from coordinate 82,870 downwards.
GTCCACCGAGGCGGCCATCAAGTATCTCAGCGAGCTGCACGACATGTTCGGGGATTGGACGACGGCCCTCGCGGCTTACAACTGCGGCGAGGCCTACGTCCAGAGGGTCATCGAGGCCCAGCGCATCAACTATCTCGACAACTTCTGGGACCTGTTCAACAACCTCCCGTGGCAGACGGCGCGGTACGTGCCCCGCTTCATCGCCGCCCTCCTGATCATCCAGAATCCGGCCAAGTACGGCTTCGACCTTCCGACCCCCGACCCGCCGCTGAAATTCGAAAAGATCCGCATCAGCACGCCCGTTAAGCTGGCCACTCTCTCTCAGGCCCTAGGGCTCGACCCGCTGGTCCTGACCATTCTCAACCCGGAGCTGCGCTTCGATTCGACCCCGAACTACGATTACGAGCTCCGCGTCCCAGAGGCCTACGGGGCCAAGTGCCTGGCCTGCATCGCCACCCTCCCCCAGTATGTGCCCCCCGACGTCGTCACCGACCGCTACATGGTCCGGAAAGGCGACACGCTCGGGGAGATCGCCCGGAAATACCGGACATCGGTCGACGCCATCGTCCGGCTCAACGGCCTGCACAGCCGGACCCTCATCCGCGAGGGTTGGGTCTTGAGAATCCCGGTCAGCGGCTTCACGCCCCCCCAGGCCGGGGACTCTCCCCCGCCCAATGTCAAGCCCGGGGATTCCATGACCTACATCGTCAAGCCGGGCGACACCCTCTACCAGCTGTCCAAGACCTTCAACACCACGGTGGAGAAAATAAAGGCCGACAATAAGCTGGCCTCGGACGACCTCGTCGTTGGCCAGAAGCTGGTCATCCAGGCCGGGCGCTCATAGCGCTCTCCGGCCGCTCTCACGATTCCGCCACCGGTGGCCAAACGTCGCCTGTGACCCCGAGGCCCGGGCCGTCGCCGAGGACGAGCCTTCCCCCGACCGTGCGGACGCCCCGGAAGGGGTCGTTGGCGATCAGCAGGTTCCCGTCGGGGTCGGCCAGGTCGAAGAGCGGCGTTAGGGTCGCCACCGCCGATATTCCCAGGGAGCTTTCGATCATGCACCCGATCATGAGCCGCAGGCCCATGGCCCGGGCGACCCCGCCCCGGAGGGATACGAGCGAGCCGGCCGCGGCCGAGACCCTTAAGAATTCTTTCCTCTTCATGGCCGCTTCTTCCGCCCTCCATAATAAAAAAGGCTCCGGGGCTATTCCAAGACCGTCGACCCGGCTCGGCCGCCCGGCGTCACCGGAGAAAACGCCGCGGGGCCGCCGGGTTCGGCCCGGATCGAGGACGGCTCCCGGAGGCTCCGACGCGCCCGGAGCGGACCCGGCGGCTTTGCGCGGCCCCTGTTCGGGGCTATAATAAGCGCTCAGGAGGTTATCCCATGAAGGCCCTGACCGCGTTTCTGCTTTTTTGCGCCGCGCCCCTTCTTGCGCTTGCCGCGGCCGGCAGGACGGCCGCGCCGGCCGCGGGAGTGGTCCTCAGCACGGCCGAAAACATGTACAGCCGGCCGACCGCCGGGTCCGACGTCGTCAGCCAGGCCCTTCTCGGGACGAACGTCAGAATTCTCAGGGCCGCAAAAAACCCGGACGGCGGGGAATGGTACAACATCGAGACGCCGGACACCTACAGGGGCTGGATCGCCGCGTCCGCCCTGCGGCTCATCAGGGAGGGCGAGTGGGCGTACGCGTCTCGGGGGAAGATCTTCGCGGTCACCGCCCTGATGGCTTACGTTTACGCCGAGCCCGACGTCACCGCGCGAAGGCCCCTCACGGCCGCCCCGATCAGCGCCGTTCTTGAGGTTCGCGGCCGCCGCAACGCGCGGTGGATCGAGATCATGCTCCCTTCGGGTGCCCCAGCCTGGGTCCAGAATGGCGACGGCGAGCTGCGCGACGCGCCGATGTTCTGGCCGAGGCTCGCCCCGGAGGCGCTGATCGCCCTGGCCAAGAGGTTCGTCGGCCTCCCCTACCTCTGGGGCGGAATGTCCCCTCTGGGCCTGGACTGCTCAGGCTTTGCCCAGCTCATCTACAGGATGGGGGGGATCCCCATCCTTAGGGACGCGGACATTCAGTTCGAGGGAAGCGGGCTCCTCGACGTGCCGCACGGCAGCGAGGCCGTCGGGGACCTGGTCTTTTTCGGCCCGGTAAAGGACAAGATCACCCACGTCGGCATGATCATCGGCGCCGGGGAGTTCATCAGCGCCACGACGCACGAAAAGCCGGTCGTGCAGATCTCCCAGCTGGCCGATCCCTATTGGCGGGGCCTCTACCGGGGCGCGCGGCGGCCGGCCGCCGCCGGGAAAAAGGGTAAAAAAGGCCCCCCCCGCGCCGGGCCCATCTATCGCGGCTGTCCGTGCCCGCCGCGGCTATTTTCCGGCCGGTTTCTTGGCTTCCTTCTTCTTCTTGGCCTTCTTCTTATACTCGGAGCCGACGAGCTCCAGAACGGCCAGCGCCGCCCCGTCTCCCATCCGCCGGTCGAGCTTCACGATCCGCGTGTATCCGCCTGGCCTTTCCGAAAACCGAGAGGCGACCTCGTCGAAGAGCTTCCTCACCGCGGACTCTTTTGTCAGATAGGCCAGAGCCTGGCGCCGGGCGTGAAGCGTCCCCCGCTTTCCGAGGGTGATCATCTTCTCGGCCACCGGCTTGGCCGCCTTGGCCTTGGCCAGCGTCGTGGTGACACGCTCACGCTCGATGAACGACGTCACCAGATTGCGGAGCAGGGCCCGCCGGTGGGCCGTATTCCTTCCCAGGTATCCCTTCTTGACTTGATGCCTCATTCGTCCTGCTCCTTGCCGGTCTTGACTTCTTTAATCTCCGCCAGGATGCGCTCGATGAGCTTGGGATGGAGCTCCAGATTGAGGCCGAGGTTCAGATTCCCCAGGGTCTCCTTGATCTCGGCGAGAGACTTGCGCCCGAAGTTCTTGGTCTTGAGGAGGTCGTCCTCGGTCTTCTGGACAAGCTCGTAGATCCTCTCGATGCCGGCCGCCCGGAGGCAATTGTTCGAACGCACCGAGAGCTCCAGGTGATCGATCGTCTTGGCCAGGACGTCGGCCTGCGCCAGATAAGGGATATCCTTCTTGGCCGGCGCCTGCTCGACCTCGAGCGGCTCGTCGACGACGTTCAGGAAGATCGCCAGATGGTCGCGCATGATCTTCGACGCCTGGGAGAGCGCGTCCTTCGGACGGATCGCGCCGGTCGTCCAGATCTCGAGGGTCAGGCCCTCGTAGTCGATCCGTTTCCCGACGCGGGCCGGCTCGACCCTGTAATTGACCTTCAGCACGGGCGAATGCGAGGAATCGAGCGGGATGTAGTCCAGGCTCAGGTCCTCGTCGAAATTCTGGTCGGCCGGGATGTAACCCCGGCCGTTCTTGACGATCATCTCGATCTCCAGGGTCCCGTCGGTGTCGAGCGACGCGATGGGGACGTCGGTCTTGAGGATCTCGATGTCGGAGTCGTGGACGATGTCCGACGACACGGCCACGGCGGGACCGGCCTTCTTCAGGGTCATCCGCTTCGGGCCATCGCCCTGGAGCTTGAGGGGGATGCTTTTGAGGTTAAGGATGATATCGGTGACATCCTCGACGACCCCGGGGATCGTCGAGAACTCGTGGAGGACGCCCCGGATGCGGACGGCCGTGATGGCCGCGCCGGTGATCGACGAGAGGAGGATCCGGCGCAGGGCGTTGCCCACCGTGATACCGTAGCCTCGCTCGAACGGCTGCGCCTGGAAACGGCCGTATTTGTCGGTCAGCGTCTCACTGTCGCACTCGAGATACCTTGGCCTCTGAAAACCTGTGTCCGTCATGTGTCCTCCTTCTCGGCATGTCCTGAACGCAGCCGCTCAGGGCGTCATTTGGAGTAAAGTTCGACGACCAGATGCTCTTCGACGGGAAGGGTGATGTCCTGCCGCGTCGGCAGCGCCAGGACGCGTCCCTTGAAGTTCTCCCCGTCCGCCTCGAGCCATCCGGGAACGGTCTTGGTCTTGTTCGCGGCGACGATGGCCCGCATGTCCTCGCTCTTGGCCGTCCGCTCCTTGAACTCAATGAGGTCGCCGGGCTTAACGAGGGCGGAGGGGATGTCCACCTTGTGGGCGTTCACCCGGAAATGTCCGTGGCTGATGAGCTGGCGGGCGTGGCCGCGGGAGTGGGAAAAGCCCAGCAGAAAGACGACGTTGTCCAGCCGCCTCTCCAGCATCGACAGGAGGTTCTCGCCCGTGATCCCCTTCTGCCGCTCGGCGCGCTCGAAGAAGAACCGGAACTGCTTCTCCGACATCCCGTAGTACCGGCGGAGCTTCTGCTTCTCCCGGAGCTGGATCGCGTAGCCCAGGATCCGCTTCCTGTTCCGGCCGTGCTGTCCGGGGGGGTAAGCCCGCCGCTCGAGGGGACACTTGTCCGTCAGGCATTTGTGGCCTTTGAAGAACAGCTTGGTCTTCTCGACCCGGCACAGCCGGCAGTCAGGTGCTTGATATTTCGCCATAGTCCTCTCCTTCGGGCCTCAGACCCGCCTCCTGCGCCGGACGCGGCAGCCGTTGTGCGGGATCGGGGTGACGTCCTTGATCGACTTGATCTCGAGGCCGGCGGCCTGGAGGGCGCGAATGGAGGACTCGCGGCCCGCGCCGGGCCCGGTGATGCGGACATCGACGTACCGGACCCCGTATTCCTTGGCCTTCGTCGCCGCTCCCTTCGCCGCCAGCTGGGCGGCAAAAGGCGTGCCTTTCCGGGCGCCTTTGAAGCCCGACGTGCCGGCGCTCGCCCAGCAGAGCGTCCCGCCCTGATGGTCCGTGATCGTGATGATCGTATTGTTGAAGGTGGACTGGATATGGGCGACTCCGTACCCGATCTCCTTCCGCACTTTCTTCTTGGCTTTGGCTTTGGGCATGGCCGCGATCCCTCCTTAGGCCTGCTTTTCCTTGAGTTTCTTGATCTTGGAGCCGCGAACGCCTTTCCGCGTGCGGGCGTTCGTCCGCGTCCTCTGGCCCCGGACGGGAAGTTTCTTCTTGTGCCGGAGGCCCCGGTAACAGCTGATGTCGACGAGCCGCTTGATGTTCATGGTGACCTCCTTGCGGAGGTCGCCCTCGATCTTCTCCCGCTTTTCGATGATCTGGCGGATCTTATTGATCTCGTCCTCGGTCAGCGCCTTGACTTTCTTGTTCTTATCGATTTTCGCCTCGGCCAGGATGGTGTTCGACTTGGACCGGCCGATACCGTAGATGTATGTCAGCCCAACCTCGACCCTCTTCTCCGGCGGGAGCGTGATGCCTGCGATTCTTGCCATGTTGACCTCGCCTCAGCCTTGTCTTTGCTTGTGCCGCGGGTTCGTGCAAATCACTCGCACGACGCCCTTCCGCCGGACGATCTTGCAGTTCCGGCAGATCTTTTTCACCGATGCTTTGACTTTCATCGTCCCGTCCTCTTATTTGTATCGATACGTGATGCGCCCCTTCGTCAGGTCGTACGGGGAGAGCTCCACCAGGACACGGTCCCCCGGGAGGATGCGAATGAAATGCTTGCGCATCTTCCCCGAGATGTGGGCCAGGATGACATGCTTGTTCGCGAGCTCCACCCGGAACATGGCGTTCGGCAGCGTCTCCAAAACGACCCCCTCGGCTTCGTACATGTCCTGCTTAGGCATAAGATCTCTCCTTGAGGAACGGCTGCCGCGGCCGGGCTTCCTGGCCCGGCCCCGCGCTCAGGATCTCGGCCCCGTCCTCGGTCAGGGCGACCGTGTGCTCGTAGTGGGCCGAAAGGCTCCGGTCCTTCGTCACGGCGGTCCAGCCGTCCTCGAGGATTTCGACCTCGCAGCCGCCCCGGGCGATCATGGGCTCTATGGCCAGCGTCATACCGGACTTGAGCCGCGGCCCGCGCCCCGAAGCGCCGAAGTTCGGGACCTGGGGATCTTCGTGGAGAGAGCGGCCGATGCCGTGGCCGACGAACTGCCGGATGATCGAGTATCCGTCGGCCTCGACAGACCGCTGGACCGCGGCCGAGATGTCAGACACGTGCCCGCCCTCCTTCAGCTGCTCGAAGCCCTTGAAAAACGCCGTCCGGGCCGAGGCAATGAGTTTCAGGGCCTCATCGCTCACCCGGCCGACGGGCACGGTGATCGTGGCGTCGCTGTAGAAATCCTCGAAAAGGACGCCGAAATCCAGGCCGACGATGTCGCCTTCCTGAATCAGGCGGCCCGAGGGGATGCCGTGGATGATCTCCTCGTTCACGGAAATGCAGACCGAGGCCGGATAGCCCCGGTAGCCCTTGAAAGCCGGCACGGCGCCTAGCTCCCGGCATCTTTTTTCGGCGTAGAGATCCAAATCACGCGTCCGGATGCCCGGCCGGGCCAGGGGCTCGAGCTCCGCCAGGACCCGGGCAACGATCTTCCCCGCCTGCCTCATGATCTCGAGCTCCGCCGCGGACTTGTAGATGATCATGGCCGCTTCCCAAAGGCCTCCGCGACCCGGATTTCGGCGTCCAGGACCGGCCGGACGGCCGAGAAGATCTCCTCGAGCCGGCCGTTGCCGTCGACGCGGTGGAGGATACCTCTCCCCTGATAAAACGAGATGAGCGGCTCGGTCTTCTGACGATGGGTCTTCATCCGCTCCGCGATGACCTCGTCCCGGTCGTCGTTTCTCTGGACGAGCCGGCCGCCGCAGACGTCGCAGATCCCCTCCCGGCTCGGCTTCTTCGTGACCACGTTGAAGACGGCCTGGCACGCGGAGCATATCCTCCGGCTCGACAGCCTTTCGATGACCACGGCCTCCCGGGTTTCGATCAGGAAGACGATCTCCCGGCGGCCGTCGTCTAGCGTCTCGAGGTCCTTCGCCTGGGCCAGGTTGCGGGGGTAGCCGTCCAAGATATACCCGGCCCGGCAGTCCGGCCGGGCGAGCCGTTCCCGGAGAAGCCCAAGGACGACCGCGTCGTCGACGAGGCCACCCTTGCCCAGCTGGGCGGCCGCCTGGAGTCCGAGAGGTGTCTTCTCCCGCGCCGCGTCCCGGAGAAGGTCCCCCGTCGAGATCTTGGGAAAGCCGTAGGCCGCGCCGATGAGGCCGGCCAGGGACCCTTTTCCGCTTCCGGGGGCGCCGAGGAGAATCACCCTCATCCCCTCCTCCCTCTGATCCGGCTCCGCCGCATGAACCCGTCGTAGTGGCGCATGACGAGCTGGGCCTCGATCTGCTGCATCGTGTCCATGGCCACGCCGACCACAATCAGGAGCGACGTCCCGCCGAAATAAAAGTCGATGCCCAGCCCCTGGGTGATGAACTTGGGAAGGTTGGCCTCCAGGAACGTTCCGACCCACGGCAGGGCTTGGAACTTGAAGCCGTTGATCAAGAAATCCGGCAGGACGGAGACGAGGGCCAGGTAGACGGCGCCGGCGAGCGTGATCCGCGTGAGGACTTCGTCGATGTAGTCTGAGGTGTTCTTCCCCGGCCGGATGCCGGGGATGAAGCCGCCGTATTTCCTCAGGTTGTCGGCGACATCGACGGGGTTGAAGATGATGGACACGTAGAAATACGTGAAGAAGATGATGGCCACGACGTAGAACAGCTCGTAGAGAGGCATGCCCGGCCGGAACTGGTTCGCGAACGACTGGATGGCGGGGATCTTCATCAGCTGGCCGATGGTCGCCGGGATGGTGATGACGGAGGCGGCGAAGATGATCGGGATGACGCCGCCTGTGTTGACCCGCAGCGGCAGGTGGGTGCTCTGGCCGCCGTAGACCTTCCGCCCGATGACCCGCTTGGCGTAGGAGACGGGGATCCGGCGCTGTCCGCGCTCGACGTAGACGATGAAGGCGATGACGACGATCATCATGCCCATGAGGACGATGAGCTTCAGCGGGTCCATGGCTCCGCCCTGGAGGCCGCCGAGCAGGCTGTTGAGGCCGGCCGGGAACCGGACCACGATTCCGGCGAAGATGATGAGCGAGATGCCGTTGCCGATCCCTCGGGCCGAGATCTGCTCGCCGAGCCACATGACGAAGACCGTCCCCGTCGTCAGCGTCAGGACGGTCATCAGCCGGAAGCCCCAGCCCGGCGACGGAACGATCCTGGCGCCGGTCGAAGTGGTTAGGGATTCGAGGAACGCGGCGATGCCGAAGGACTGGATGACGCAGATGAGGATCGTGCCGTAGCGGGTATACTGTGTGATCTTTTTCCGACCCAGTTCGCCCTCTTTCGAGAGCCGCTCGAGATAAGGCCAGACGACGGCCAGGAGCTGGAGGATGATCGACGAGCTGATGTAGGGCATGATGCCCAGGGCGAAGATCGTCATGCGCGACATGTTGCGGCCGCTGAACATGTCGATGAAGCCCAGGAGGGAGCCCCTCTGGTTCTGCCAGAACTCCGCCAGGGCGGAGGCGCTGATCCCGGGGTTCGGGATCTGGCCGCCGATCCGGTAGACCGCCAGAAGGAGAAGCGTGAAGATGACCCTCTTTCGCAGCTCCGGAATGCTGAAGATGTTACGGATGCTTTCCCACATCAGCGTTTCCCGATGGTGACGGCCTTGCCGCCCCCTGCCTTGATTTTCTTCAGAGCGGACTCGGAAAATCCGTGGGCGTGGATGGTCTTCGGCGAGGACAGGGCCCCGCGGCCCAGGACTTTCACGCGGTCCGAATCCTTCTTGATCAGGCCGGACGCGACAAGGTCCTCGATCCCGATCTCGTCCTTGGCGATCCGCGAGAGGGCGTCCAGGTTGACGACCGCGTACGCCTCCCGGAAGATGTTCGTGAAGCCGCGCTTCGGGATACGCCGCGCGAGGGGCATCTGGCCGCCCTCGAAGCCGCGCTTCCGGGAATAGCCGCTGCCCGAGAGCTGTCCTTTGTGGCCCCGGCCGGACGTCTTGCCGAGTCCGGACCCGGGCCCGCGTCCCCGTCTCTTCCGGGCGGTTTTCGCGCCGCGGGCCGGTTTCATGTTGCTGAGGTTCATGGCTTCTCCACCGCCTCCACTTTCAGAGCGTGCGAGATTTTCCGGACCATGCCGAGGATCTCCGGGCTCTCCCTGCGGACGACATGAGAATGGAGCTTCCGGAGTCCCAGGCCCTTGGCCACCTCCCGCTGCCGCCGGGGATACCCGATGAGGCTCCCGATGAGCGTAATCTTCAGGGTGCGCGCCGGAGCCGCGGACCTCGCCTCGCGTTTCGGCTTCTTCCCGGGTTTGATCGCCTGTTTGGTCATTGCCCACCTTTCGCCTTTCCGCGGCTGCGGGCCACGTCCTCGGGATTCCTGACCTGCCGAAGGGCGTTCAGGGTAGCGTTGGCCACGCTGATCGGGTTGTTGCTCTTGAGGGACTTGGTGAGGATGTCCCGGACCCCCGCGAGCTGCATGATGACCCGCACGGCGCCCCCGGCGATGACACCCGTGCCCTTGGCCGCCGGCCTCAGGATCACCAGGCCGGCCCCGTCGACCCCCTTGACCGTATGCGGCAGTGTCGTCTCGACGAGAGGCACGCGGATCATGTTCTTCTTGGCGACTTCGATGCCCTTGCGGATCGCTTGCGGGACCTCCCGGGCCTTCCCCTTGCCGATGCCCACGCGGCCCCGCTCGTTGCCGACGGCGACCAAAGCCGAGAAGCTCAGGTTCTTGCCGCCTTTGACGACCTTCGTGACCCTGCGGATGGAGATGACCTGGTCCTTGAGTTCGAAGCCGTCCTCGTCGACGGCCACTGCCTTTTCAAATCTTCGATCGTCCACGCTCATGCCTCCTTGCCTGTCTCCCCTAGAACCGGATGCCTTCCTTGCGCATGGCTTCGGCCACGGCCTTGATGCGCCCATGGTAGGGATAGACCCCCCGATCAAACACCACCTGCTCGATCTTCTTGGCCCTGAGCCTCTTGCCCAGCGTCTCGCCGAGGAGTCCGGAGACCTTCTTGTTTTTCGCGCTCTTGGATTTCTCCCTGAGGTCCTTCTCGAGCGTCGAGGCCGTCAGGAGGACGGTGCCCGCCGAATCGTCGATGACCTGTAGATACACGTAGGCGTTGCTCTTGAAGACGTGGACGCGCGGCCGGTCCGGCGTCCCCTTCACCCTGTCCCGGATGCGCTTGCGGAGGCGCTCGTCGCGCACCCGCTTGGCGATGATCTTGCTCTTAAGCACTAGCCACCCCCGCCTTGCGTTCTTTCTTGATCAACTTCTCTCCGACGTAGCGGACGCCCTTCTGCTTGTAGGGGTCCGGCAGGCGCAGCTTCTTGATGTCGTCCGCCACCTGGCCCACTTGCTGCTTGTCGATGCCCCGGACGGTGAGCAGCGTCGGCTTCTCGGCGACGATCTCGACGCCCGCCGGGATGTCGTAGACGACCGGACGGGAATAGCCCAGGCTGATCTCGAGCCGGCTCTTCTCGACCTTGGCCCGGTAGCCGACGCCGACGATCTCCAGCTGCTTGGAGAAACCCGATGTGACACCGAGGATGGCGTTGTGGGCCAAGGCCCGGCACAGGCCGTGAAGGCTGCGGGTCGTCTTGACCTCGTCGTCCCGGGAGAAGACAAGCCGCCCATCGTCCATTTTGGCCTGGATCCCCTTGTAGACGGGGGACGTCAGCCGTCCCTTCTTGCCCTCGAACTCGATCCGGTCCGGCTGGACCGTCACCCTGACGCCCGCCGGTATCGCGATGGGGCGTTTTCCAACTCTTGACATCTTGATCTCTCCTCGCGCTCACCAGATGCTGCAGAGGACCTCGCCTCCCGTACCCAGCTCCTCGCATTTCTTCCCCGTGAGGACGCCCTTGGACGTCGATACGATGACCAGCCCGAGCCCGTCCAGGACCTGAGGCACGGAATCCTTCGTGCAATAGATCCGGCAGCCGGGCCTGCTGACGCGCTCGATGCCGCTGATGACGCTTGTCCCGTCTTCCCCGTACTTCAGGCTCACGTTCAGGACGCCCTGCTTATTGTCGTCGATGACCTTGAAGTTCCGGATATAGCCTTCCTCCTTGAGGATCTTGGCGATCTCGACCTTCATCCGGGATGACGGGATGTTGACCTCCCGCTTCCGGGCCCCGACGCCGTTCCGAATCCGGGTGAGCATATCAGCGATCGAATCCATGGTTCCGTCCTTTCCTCGATGTCACCACGACGACTTCGTGATGCCCGGGATCTCGCCCTTGAGGGCCAGCTGCCGGAAGCACAACCGGCAGAGCTCGAATTTCCGGTAATAGCCCCGGGAGCGGCCGCAGAGGCGGCAGCGCCGGCGCACCCGGATCTCGTACTTCGGCTGTCTCGCGTATTTGGCCATGCGTGCAATGGTCGACACGTTCACCTCGTCTTTCAGGACTCCCGGAAGGGCATGCCCAGCTTCCTCAGCAGGACAAGGGCTTCCCGGTTGTTGCGGGCCGTCGTCACGATCGTGATATTCATCCCCCGCGACCGTTCGACCTTCGTGTAGTCGATCTCGGGGAACACCAGCTGGTCCCGCAGGCCCAGGGTGTAGTTGCCGCGGCCGTCGAAGGCCGCGTCGGAGACGCCCCGGAAGTCGCGGACCCGGGGCAGCACGATGTTGACCAGCCGGTCGAAGAACTCATACATCCTTCGGCTCCGGAGGGTCACATAGCAGGCGATCGGCTGGCCCTTCCTCAGCTTGAAGGCCGAGATCGACTTCTTGGCTCGGCCGACGGCGGGGAACTGCCCCGTGATCAGCGCTAGCTCCGACTTGGCCGTGTCCAGGAGCTTGATGTTCTGGATGGCGTCGCCCACGCCCATGTTGACGACGATCTTCTCCAGGCGAGGCACGGCCATCGGGTTCTCGATGCCGAGCTCTTTCCGGAGCTCGGGCAGGAGCTGCTTCTTGTACCGTTCGTATAAGCGGCTCATGGCGCCCTCATTTCTGCCTTTCGATCGGGGACTCGCATTTGCTGCAGATCCGGGCCTTCGTCCCGTCCGAAAGCTCGCGGCTCCGGACCCGGACGCCCTGGCCGCAGCCGGCGCAGAAGAGCAAGACGTTGGAGATGCTGATCGGCGATTCCTTCTCCATGATGCCGCCCTGCCTGTTTTTCCCCGGGTCGGCCTTGACGAAATGCTTGACGAAGTTGATTCTCTCGACGATGACCCGGTTCTCGCCCGGGAAGAGCTTGAGGACCTTGCCCGTTTTGCCCTTGTCTTTCCCCTTGAGGACGACGACGACGTCATTCTTCTTGATCTGGATCTTAGCCATCACAGGACCTCCGGCGCCAGGGAGATGATCTTCGTGAACTTCCTTTCGCGCAGCTCCCGTCCGACGGGCCCAAAGACGCGCGTCCCGACCGGCTCCCCGGCCTTATCGATGATCACCGCCGCGTTGTCCTCGAAACGGATGTACGAGCCGTCCTTGCGGCGGAGTTCCTTGCGGGTCCGCACGACGACGGCTCGGACGACCTTGCCCTTCGGGATCTTGCTCTCCGGGTCGGCCTCCTTGACCGTCGCGGAGATGACGTCCCCGATCCGGGCCACGCGCCCGACGCCGCCGCCCAGGGGGGTGATGGCCATGATCCTCCGCGCGCCGGAGTTGTCGGCGACCCTGAGCATGGTTCGCATCTGGATCATGGCCGCTCCCCCGTCTCGCGGTCCGCGCCGCCGGACGTCAGTCCGATGATCTCGAGGACGCGCCAGCGCTTCAGCTTGCTGATGGGCCGGGTCTCGATGATCCGGACCGTGTCGCCGACCTTGCACGTCTCGGTCTCGTCGTGGACGAGGAAGGTCTTCTTTCTGCGGAGGATCTTCTTGTACAGCGGATGCCGAACCTGGCGTTCGACCTGGACCGTGACCGTCTTCCGCATCTTCTTCCCGATGACGGTCCCGACTTTCGTGGTCTTGCGTTTTTGTCCCTTCGTGTCCATTCTCTACTCCGTCTTTCGGGACATGACGTTCAAGAGCGTTTTGATGCGGGCGATGTCCCTCTTGATGTTCTTGATCTTCATCGGATTTTCCAGCTGCCCCGACGTTTTCTGGAAGCGGAGCTTGAAGATCTGGTCCACAAGTTCCGTCTCCTTGGCCTTGAGCTCGTCGGCCGACATCTCCCTCAATTCCTGCATCCTCATCGCAGTTCCCTCTCTTCCCGGGAGATGAAGCGTGTCTTGATCGGCAGCTTGTGGGCGGCGAGGCGCATGGCTTCCCGGGCGAGCGGCTCGTCGATGCCCTCAATCTCGAACAGGATCTTGCCGGGGCGGACGACGTCGACCCACATCTCCGGGTCTCCCTTGCCCTTCCCCATCCGGACCTCGGTCGGCTTCTTGGTGACCGATTTCCAGGGAAACGTGCGGATCCAGAGCTTGCCTCGTCTCTTCATATGCCGGGTGATGGTGATGCGGCCGGCCTCGATCTGCCGGGAAGTCAGCCAGCAGGGCTCGAGGGCTTGCAGGCCAAACTCCCCGAAGGACAGAGAGCCGCCGCGCTCGGCCTTGCCCCGCATGCGGCCGCGCTGCTGCTTGCGGAACTTGACTTTCTTGGGCATGAGCATGGTCAGATCTCCTCGACTTCGGCCATCTGGGCGGCCATCTTCGGCTTCTCGACGTCGCCCCGGTAGATCCAGACCTTGATGCCGATCTGGCCGTATGTTGTGAAGGCCTCGGTGAAGGCGAAGTCGATGTCGGCCCGGAGGGTCTGGAGAGGCAGTTGCCCCTTCAGGTACCACTCGGTGCGGGCGATCTCGACGCCGCCGAGCCGGCCGGAGCACATCACCTTGATGCCCTTGGCCCCCATTTTGAGGGCCATGTCGACGGCCTTCCGCATGGCCCGGCGGTAGGCGATCCGCTTCTCGAGCTGCACGGCGATCCCCTCCGCGACGAGGAGGGCGTTGAGCTCGGGGTGGTCCACCTCGCGAATATCGACATAGACGTCCTTGCGGGCGATGCCCTCCAGGAAAGCCTTGAGGCTCTCGATCTCCTTTCCGCCGCGGCCGATGATGATACCCGGCCGGGCCGTGTGGATGATGACCCGGATCTTGGGGCCCACCCGCTCGACGTCCACCTGAGCGATCCCCGCGTGGTAGTACTTCTCCTTGATGGCCTTGCGCATCCGGAGGTCCTCGTGGATGAGCCGCGCATACTCGGCCCCCTTGGAGAACCACCGCGACGCCCAGGGCTTATTGAAGCCGAGCCGGAAACCGTATGGATGTGTCTTCTGTCCCACCGCTTATCTCCCTTTCTCGTCTAAGGTGATCCGGACGTGGCTCGTCCGCTTGATGATCCGGTAGGCCCGCCCTTGGGGCGCCGGGCGGATCCGCTTTGCCCCCGGGCCGCCGCCGATCTGGATATCCGCGATGTACAGGTTGTCGACATCGATGTCGGGCGACTTCTGCTGGGCGTTGGCGATGGCCGAGCGGAGGACCTTCTTCAGGACGGTGCTGATCTTCTGCTTGTCGTTGAACCGGAGGATCGTCAAGGCCTCCCCCACGTACCGGTCCCTGATGAGATCGGCGACGAGGCGGCTCTTCTGGGGGCTCATCCTCACGAACCTGGCGGAGGCGCTGGAAACGTGGCTGGGCTCGCTCATCTCATTTTCCTAACTGAAGCTGTTTGGCGGTCTTGGTCGTGTGCCCCCGGAAGGTCCGCGTCGGGGAAAACTCCCCGAGTTTGTGCCCGACCATGTTCTCAGTGACAAAGACCGGGATGAATTTCCGCCCGTTGTGAACACCGATCGTCAGCCCGACCATCTCCGGAATGATCGTCGAGCGGCGGGACCATGTCTTGATAACCTGCCTCTTTCCGCTGTGCGGATCAGTCGCCTGGACCTTCTCGAGAAGATAGGCGTCCACGAAGGGGCCCTTCCTGAGGGATCTGCTCATGGTTACTTACTCCTCCGCCTAACGATGAACATCTGGGTTCTCTTGTTCCGCCGCGTCTTGTAGCCCTTGGTCGGGATGCCTTCCGGGCTGACGGGATGACGGCCGCCCTTGGAGCGGCCCTCGCCGCCGCCGTGGGGATGGTCGATGGGGTTCATGGCCGTTCCGCGGACATGGGGGCGCCAGCCCATCCACCGGCTGCGGCCCGCCTTGCCGACGCTGATGTTCTGGTGGTCGAGATTGCCGACCTGGCCGATCGTGGCCCGGCAGTCGAGATGAATCTTCCGGATCTCGGACGAAGGCAGGCGGACTTGGGCGTAGTCCCCCTCCTTCGCCAGGATCTGAGCGCCCGCGCCCGCCGACTTGGCCACCTGTCCGCCTTTGTTCTTCCGGAGCTCGATGTTGTGGATGACCGTGCCCAGCGGGATGAAGCGGAGGGGCATGGTGTTGCCCGGGAGAATGTCGGCCTGGGCTTCGGAGGAGATGATCTCCTGGCCGACCTTCAGGCCCAGCGGGGACAGGATGTAGCGACGCTCGCCGTCCCTGTACTTCACGAGAGAGATGAAGGAGGACCGGTTGGGGTCGTACTCGATCGTCTCGATGACGCCGGGAATGCCGATCTTGTCCCGCCGCGAATCGACGATCCGGTAGAGCTTTTTGTGCCCGCCCCCCCGGTTCCGGATCGACAGCCGCCCCCGGCTGTCCCGGCCGCCGGATTTGGGCAGGGAGACGAGCAGCGGCCCGTAGGGACGGTCCCCCGTGAGATCTTCATTGCGGTTGCCCGTGCGGTGGCGCAGTCCCGGCGTGATTGGCCTGAATGTTTTGATGCCCATGTTACACAGCCTCGAAATATTCGATCATCTTCTCGCCCTTGCGGAGCTGGACGTAGGCCTTCTTCCAGTCCTTGGTCTTTCCCATGCTCCGGCCGACGCGGCGGACCTTGCCCGTCTTTTTCTCCGTCCGGACGCGTGCGACCTTAGTTTTGAAAAGGAGCTCCACGGCCCTCTTGATCTCGATCTTGTTGGCCCCGCGGGCGACCTCGAAGCACACGACCCGGTGGGCGTCCTTGAGCTGAGTGGTTTTTTCCGTGATGACCGGCCGGAGGATGATTTTGTGCGGATCTTTGATCACTTCAACCTCTCCATGATGGACGCCAGGGCCCGCCGGCTGAAGACGAGCCACTCGTGGGCGAGGATGTCGTAGACGTTGAGCGTCCGGACGTCGACGGCTTTGACGCCCGGCAGGTTCCGCACGGCCAGGAAGAGGTTCGCGTTCTCGCGGCTGTCGACGATCAGTGCGGAATCCAACTGGAATGTCTTGAGCAGAGTCGCTGCCTCCTTGGTCTTGGGCGCAGGGATCTCGATCTCGTCGAGGACGAGGAGGTGATGATCGGAGAGCTTCCCCGAAAGGACGGACCGCAGGGCGTTGCGCCGGGCCTTTTTGGGCAGCTCATAGGAATAATCCCGCGGCTGGGGCCCGAAGACCGTGCCTCCCTTCCGCCACAGCGGCGAGCGGGTGCTGCCGACGCGGGCCCGGCCCGTGCCTTTCTGGCGCCACGGCTTCCGCCCTCCGCCTCTGACGGCCGCCCGGGTCTTCGTGGCCGCGGTTCCCTGCCTCTGGTTGGCCCGATAGTTGACGACGGCTTCGTAAATCAGGTGCCCCCGCGCCGGAGCGGAGAAAACGCCTGCCGGCAGGTCCAGTTCGGCGGCCTTCTTGCCGCTTCGATCGAAAACCTGAAGTTTGGCCATGGTGCCCTCTTTCCGCCTAACTGGCGCCCGTCGCGCCGAACCGGCCCTTCTTGATCAGCAGGTATCCGCCCCGGGCCCCGGGCACCGCGCCCTTAACGACGAGGAGGTTGTTGTCCTTGTCCATTTCGATGACCCTGAGGTTGCGGACTGTCACCCGCTCGTCGCCCATGTGCCCGCCCATGCGCATGCCCTTAACGACGCGCGAGGGGAACGACGAGGCCCCGATCGAGCCCGGCGCCCGGTGGAACATGGACCCGTGGGCCGCGTCGCCGCCCGCAAAATGGTGCCGCTTGACGACACCGGCGAAGCCCTTGCCCTTGCTCGTGCCGACGACATGGACCGTCTCGCCGATCTCGAAGATATCGACCAGGACCTGGTCTCCTTCTTTGATATTCGCAGCATCCGCGCAGCCGACCTCCTGGAGCTTGCGGACGACCGGGATCCCGGATTTCTTGAAATGCCCGACCTGGGGCCTGGCCGGCCGACGGACGCCCTTCTCCTCGACGAACCCGAGCTGGACGGCCGCGTAGCCATCCTTCTCCCGCGTCTTTTTCTGGATCACGGTGCAGGGCCCGGCCTTGATGATCGTGACGGGGATGGCGTTGCCGTCGTCGTCGAACCGCTGGCTCATGCCGATTTTCTTGCCGATCAACCCTTCCACCATGGTCATTCTCCCGTCCCGAAGGCCTGGATCTCGACGTCGATCCCGGCCGGGAGGTCCAGCTTCTGGAGCTCCTCGATCGTCTCGTTGTTGTACTCGCTGATGTCGATGAGCCTCTTGTGGATTCTCATCTCGAAATGCTCGCGGGACTTCTTATCCACGTGCGGAGATCTGAGGACACAGAACTTGTGGATCCGCGTCGGCAGCGGGATGGGACCCGAAACGTTTGCGCCCGTCCGTTTCGCCTTGACGACGATATCCTTCACGGATTGGTCCAGGAGGCGGTGGTCAAAGGACTGCAGTCTGATTCGAATTTTTTCCATCGTTCGTTCCTCGGTTCTCCGATGATCTCTCTCGAACTCCGTCGCCCGGCGGGGCGCCGCCGGCGGAAGGCCTACTCGATGATCTCGGTCACGGTGCCGGCACCGACCGTCCGCCCGCCCTCGCGGATGGCGAACCGCAGAGCCTTCTCCATAGCGACGTCGGCGATGAGCTCGATCTCCAGGGTGACGCTGTCGCCGGGCATGACCATCTCGACGTTCTCGGGCAGCTTCACCGACCCCGTGACGTCCGTCGTCCGGAAATAGAACTGCGGCCGGTAGCCCTTGAAGAACGGGGTGTGACGCCCGCCTTCTTCCTTGGTCAGGGCGTAGATCGCGGCCTTGAACTTGCGGTGCGGGGTGATGGACCCGGGCTTGGCCAGGACCTGGCCGCGTTCGACCTCGTCCTTGCCGACGCCGCGGAGGAGGCAGCCGATGTTGTCGCCGGCCTGCGCCTGGTCGAGGAGCTTGCGGAACATCTCGACGCCCGTGACGACGGTCTTCCGGGTCTCCCGGAGGCCGACGATCTCCACTTCGTCGCCGACCTTGACCACGCCGCGCTCGACGCGGCCCGTCACGACGGTCCCTCTGCCGGTGATCGAGAAGACGTCCTCGATCGCCATCTGGAACGGCTTGTCGATCTCGCGCACGGGCTCGGGGATGAAATCGTCCATGGCCCGGATCAGGTCCCAGATCGGCTTCCCCGCCTCGCCCGTGATGTCCTCCATCGCCTTGGTCGCGCTGCCGCGGATGACGGGAGTCTTGTCGCCCGGGAACTGGTACTTGGTCAGGAGCTCGCGGACTTCAAGCTCGACGAGATCCAGGATCTCCGGGTCGTCGAC
The DNA here is from genome assembly GCA_964551995.1 of uncultured Eubacteriales bacterium. GTDB lineage: Bacteria > Acidobacteriota > Aminicenantia > Aminicenantales > Saccharicenantaceae > DATKJS01. The sequence goes on along the minus strand of CAZKFD010000005.1, from coordinate 64,566 downwards.
GAGGTCGCACTTGTTCATGAACACGACGATCGCCGGCACATTGACCTGCCGCGCCAGAAGGATGTGCTCCCGCGTCTGGGGCATCGGCCCGTCGGCCGCCGACACGACCAGGATCGCGCCGTCCATTTGGGCGGCGCCCGAGATCATGTTCTTGATGTAGTCGGCGTGGCCGGGGCAATCGATGTGGGCGTAGTGCCGCTTCTCGCTCTCGTATTCCACGTGGCTCAGGGCCACGGTCAGGATCTTCGTTGCATCGCGGCGGAACATCTTGGCGTCGGCCTTGGCCACTTCGTCATAGCTCTTGGCCTGGGCCAGGCCTTTCGTCGCCAGGATCTTTGTCATGGCGGACGTCAGCGTCGTCTTGCCGTGATCGATGTGCCCGATCGTCCCGACATTGACATGGGGTTTTGTCCGTGCAAATTTTTCCTTCGCCATCGTTCACCTCCTGTTGGCGTACTCTGGGTTAAAAACCATGCGAATCCCTCTATGCCTGGTCCCGGACCGCTGTCCGTCCTTCGATCCGGGCCACGATCTCGTCCTGCACTTGGCCGGGCGTCTTGTCGTACTGGGAGAACTCCATGGTGAACACGCCCCGCCCCTGGGTCAGCGTCCGGAGGACCGTCGCGTACCCGAACATGGTCGCGAGCGGCACCAGGATGCGGATGACCCGGGAGCCGCTGCGCATCTCCATGCCCTCGATTTTGCCCCGGCGCGCGTTGATGTCCCCGACGACGTCGCCCATGTACTGGTCCGGGCAGACGACCTCGAGCTTCATAACGGGCTCGAGGAGGGCGGGGCTCGCCTTCTTAGCGGCCTCGCGGAACGCCAGCGAAGCGGCGACCTTGTAGGCGAGCGGGGTGGACTCCACCTCGCGGTAGGACCCGTCGGTCAGGGTCACCTTGAGGTCGGTGACGGGATAGCCGGCGACAAGGCCGGCCTCGATCGCCTCTCGGACCCCGTTTTCGATGTCGCCGACAAACTCCCTCGGGATGGCGGCGCCGCGCGTCTCGTCCGCGAACTCGAAGCCGAGGCCTCTCTCGAGCGGCTCGACGCGGAGGGCGCAGTGGCCGAAGATCTCCTTCCCGCCGATCTGGCGCGAATATTTCGCTTCCCCCTCGGCCTCGACCTGGATCGTCTCCTTATAGGCGACCTGGGGCTTGCCCAAGTTGGCCTGCACACCGAACTCCCTTTCCAGCCGGTCCATGAGGATCTCCAGATGGAGCTCTCCCATGCCCCGGACCAGGGTCTGGCCGGTCATCGGGTCCGGCACGATCTGGATCGTCGGGTCCTCCTGCTTGAGCTTCAGCAGGGCCGCGTCGAGCTTCGCGTGGGCCGCCTTGGTCTTGGGCTCGATCGTCGCCGAGACGACCGGCTCGGGGAAGCGGATGGACTCGAGGACGATGGGATGGCTCCGGAGGCAGAGCGTGTCGCCGGTATCGACCTTCTTCGTCAGGGCCAGGGCGGCGATGTCGCCCGCGTTGATCTCCTTGATCTCCTTCTTCTTGTTGGCGTGGACCTCGAAAAGGCGGGAAAGCTTCGCGTCCTCCTGTTTGGTCGAATTGTAAACCGCCTGCCCGAGCTTGGTCTTTCCGGAGTACACCCGGAAGTAGGCCAGGCTGCCGAGGAACGGGTCGGTCATGATCTTGAATACCAGCCCGGAAAAGGGAGCGTCGTCGGCCGCCGCCCGGATCTCCGCGGCGTGGGTCTTCGGATGACGGCCCTCCACGGGGGGGATGTCCACGGGCGAGGGCAGGTAATCCACAATGGCATCGAGGAGAGGGTGGATGCCCTTGTTCCGGAAGGAGGCGCCGAAGAGGATGGGGACGAAGCGCAGACCGATGGTGCCCCGGCGGACGGCCGCCCGGATCTCCTGCGCCGTGAGGCCGACGCCGTCGACGTACTTCTGCATCAGGGCGTCGTCGGTCTCGCTCAACCGTTCGATCATCCTCTGCCTCTGTTTCTCCACGTCTTTGCGGTGTTCATCCGAGACGTCCCGGACGACAAAATCCCGCCCCAGAATGTCCGGACCCCAGTCGATCTCCTTCTCGTCGATGAGGTCGATCACGCCGCGGAATCCGTCTTCCCGTCCGAGGGGAATCTGGACCGGCAGGGGCTTGGCCGCCACCCTGGCCTCGAGCTGCTCGATGGCCCTCTCGGGCTCGGCCCCGACCCTGTCCATCTTGTTGATGTACACGATGCGGGGGACCCGATACTTGTCGGCCTGGCGCCACACTGTCTCGGACTGAGGCTCGACACCTCCAACTCCACACAGTATGGCTATCGCGCCGTCGAGCACTCTCAGGGAGCGCTCGACCTCCGCGGTGAAATCCACATGACCAGGAGTATCAATGATATTGATACGGTGGTCTTTCCATGCGCACGCGGTGGCGGCCGAGGTGATGGTGATCCCCCGCTCCTGCTCCTGGGGCATCCAGTCCATCACAGCCGTCCCTTCGTCCACTTCTCCCATCTTGTAGGTCACACCCGTGTAGTACAGCATCCGCTCCGTCGTCGTGGTCTTCCCGGCGTCGATATGGGCCATGATGCCGATGTTTCTCACTCGCTCGATCGGGTATGACCGCATAAAACCTTCTCTCCATATCGGACCGAATCACTCGAAGGACTCTCAAAAGCCGGTTACCATTTATAATGGGCGAAGGCCCGGTTGGACTCCGCCATCTTGTGCGTGTCTTCCTTTTTCTTGATCGCCCCGCCCCGGTTGTTGAGAGCGTCGACGATCTCGGCCGAGAGCTTTTCTTCCATGCTCTTGCCGCTCCGCTCCCTCGCGTAATGAAGGAGCCACCGGACGCCCAGGGAGAACGACCGGCCCGGCCCGACCTCGATGGGGACCTGGTAGTTGGCCCCGCCTACGCGCCGGGACTTTGTCTCGAGCAGCGGACGGACGTTCTCCAGGGCCTTTTCCAGGACCTTGAGCGGGTCTTCCTTGGTCTTCTGCTTGACCATTTCCATCGCGTTGTAGACCATCCGCTCGGCCGTCGTCTTCTTCCCCTTCTTCAGCAGGAGGTTGGTGAAGCGGGCGACGACGGTGCTGTTGTAAAAGGGATCGGGCTGGACCTTCCTTTTTTTGACGATTCCGCGTCTCGGCATGGCGTTCCTCCTCGACTAGGCGACCCTTTTCTCTTTGGGCCGCTTGGCCCCGTACCGGGAACGCGCTTTGAAGCGGCTCTGAACCCCTTCGCAGTCCAGCGTGCCGCGGATGATGTGATACCGGACACCGGGCAGGTCCTTGACCCGGCCGCCCCGGATCAGGACGATCGAGTGCTCCTGGAGATTGTGCCCGACGCCTGGAATATATCCCGTGACCTCGATGTTATTGGTCAAGCGCACACGGGCGACCTTCCGCATGGCCGAGTTCGGCTTCTTGGGCGTCGTCGTGAAGACGCGCGTGCAGACCCCTCGCTTCTGAGGGCAGGACTCCAGGGCCGGAGATTTCGTCTTGAACCTCTTGAGCGTCCTGCCGTTTCTGACAAGTTGGTTGACGGTCGGCAATTAAAAATACTCCTCTATGCAATGTCCAGATTGAGCTTTATTCATCCCTGGGGGGATAGTCCCACGGCGAATGGACGAATCATAGCAAAATTACCCATATCTGTCAAGATTTTTCGACACTTTTTCAGGCGGCAGACCCCCTCAGGCCTCGGGGACGATTTCCTCCTCCTTTTCGGGGAAGATCGAGGGGGCCTCCTCCTTGAGCTCCACGTTCCTGTAGAACTTGTAGCCCGTTCCGGCCGGGATAAGCCGGCCCATGATGATGTTCTCTTTCAGACGCCTCAGATGGTCCACCTTGCCGTACAGGCTGGCCTCGGTCAGGACGCGCGTCGTTTCCTGGAACGAGGCCGCGGCGATGAAGCTGTCCGTGCTCAGGGCGCTCTTGGTGATCCCGAGGAGCAGCGGCCGGGCCTTGGCCGGCTTGCCGCTCTTCTTCATGACCTTCTCGTTTTCCTCCTGAAAGATGAACTTGTCCACCTGCTCGTCTACCAGGAACTCCGTGTCCCCGACCTCCTCGACTTTGACCCAGCGCAGCATCATGCGGATGATCGTCTCGATGTGCTTGTCGTTGATGCCGACACCCTGGAGCCGGTAGACGGCCTGGATTTCCTTGAGGAGGTACTCGGCCAGCTCCTTTTCCCCGAGGACGCGGAGGATATCATGGGGGTTCACCGGGCCGTCCATGAGGGCGTCGCCGGCGCGGATCCGCTCTCCGTCGGAGACGCTCAGGTGGGCGCTCTTCGGGATCAGGTATTCCTTTTCGCCGCCGCGCTCGTTGCGGACCGTGATCTTACGGTAGCCCCTGACCAGCCCTCCGATCTGGACCGTGCCGTCGATCTCCGAGATGACGGCCGGGTTCTTTGGCCGCCGCGCCTCGAACAACTCCTCCGCCCGAGGCAGGCCTCCGGTGATGTCCTTGGTCCGGGCAGCCTCGCGCGGGATCTTAGCCAGGACGTCGCCGGCGAAGACCCGCTCGCCGTCCTTGATCTGAAGGTTCGCGCCGGACGGCAGAAAGTACTTCCTCAGAAGGACGGGGCGGCCCTTGTCGTCCTTGCGTTTCTCGTCCAAGACCTCGATCTGCGGCTGGAGCTTCTCGTCCTTGGGGTCGATGATGACCTGAGTGATCAGCCCGGTGAACTCGTCTTGGACCTCCTCCATACTCACGCCGAGCACGACGTCGTGGAAGCGGACCGACCCCGTTTCCTCGGTCAGGATGAAAGTATTGAAGGGGTCCCACTCCGCGAACCCCTGACGGGCCTTGATCTCCGCGCCGTCGCGGACCATCACCTTGGCTCCGTACGGGACCTGATAGTGCTCGACCTCGCGCTTCCTGTGGTCCAGGACGGCGATGTTGGCGTTCCGGTTGACGACGACCAGCGTGCCCTCCTTGTTCTCCACGGCCTTGAGGTTGGTGAAGCGGATGACCCCGTCGTTCTTGGCTTCGAGCTTGGATTTTTCCGCGCCGCCCATGGCAATCCCGCCGACGTGAAACGTCCGCATGGTGAGCTGTGTCCCGGGTTCACCGATCGACTGGGCGGCCACGATCCCCACGGCCTCGCCCAGCTCGACCATCCGCCCGCTGGCCATACTCCGGCCGTAGCAGAGCTGGCAGACGCCGCGCTTGGACTCGCAGGTCAGGAGCGAGCGGATCTTGACCCGCTCGATGCCCAGGTTCTGGAACTCGTGGGCGGCCTGCTCCGTGATCTCCTCGTTCATGTTCACGATGACCTTACCGTTGTCCGGGTTCACGACCCGTTCCAGGGCCACGCGGCCCACGACCCGGTCGATGAAGGGCTCGATGATCTCGCCGTTTTCGACGATGGCCGAGACGTTGATCCCTTTCAGGGTCCCGCAATCATGCTCGTCGACGATGACCTCCTGGCTGACGTCGACGAGTTTCCTCGTCAGGTAGCCGGAATTGGCCGTCTTGAGGGCCGTGTCGGCCAGGCCCTTGCGGGCGCCGTGGGTCGAGATGAAGTATTGCAGCACGTTCAGGCCCTCCCGGAGGTTCGCCGTGATGGGCGTCTCAAGGATCTCGCCCGAGGGCTTGGACATCAGGCCGCGCATCCCGGCCAGCTGGCGGATCTGCTGCTTGTTGCCCCTGGAGCCGGAGTCGGCCATGACGTAGAGCGGGTTCAGCTCCTTGCCTTCGAAGCTGATCTTGCGCATCTCCTCGATCATGGCATTCGAAACCCTGTCGGTGACCGTTCCCCAGATCTCGACGACCCGGTTGAAGCGCTCGCCGGAGGAGATCGTGCCGTCCCGGTAGAGCTTCTCGATATCCTGGACCTCCTTCTGGGCCTTTTCCACGAGGAAGCTCTTTTCCTTCGGGATGACGAAGTCGTCGATGCCCAGCGAGAAGCCGGCCCGTGTCGCGTAGGTGAACCCGAGCTCCTTCAGGGCGTCGAGGATCTCGACCGTCGGCGACAGGCCGACCTTCAGATACGTGTAGAAGACGAGATTCTCGAGGCCCTTTTTTCTGAACGTCCCGTTGATATAGGGGAAGTCCTTGGGGAGGACGTTGTTGAAGATGATCCGTCCCGGGGTTGTCTCGGCGAGTTCGTTCTTGAAATCCTGGATGGGGCAGGTCATGACGGCCTGATCGTCATAGTACGTAGCCAGATTCATGAAGGGCCCGTTGAAGCGCAGCTTGATGTTGCTCTGCAGGGCGATCTCCTTGTTTTCCAGGGCCAGGAGGGCTTCCTCGCCGCTGGCGAAGATCCGCCCCTCCCCTTTCTGTCCCTTCTTGTCCAGGGTGAGATAGTAGCAACCCAGGACCATGTCTTGGCTCGGGATGGTCAGCGGCCGGCCGTGGGCCGGGGAGAGGATGTTGTTGGTCGAGAGCATCAGCGTTTGCGCTTCAATCTGGGCCTCGACGGACAGCGGGATATGGACAGCCATCTGGTCGCCATCGAAGTCGGCGTTGAAGGCCGCACAGACAAGGGGGTGGATCTGGATGGCCTTGCCCTCGACGAGGATGGGTTCGAAGGCCTGGATCCCCAACCGGTGCAGCGTCGGCGCCCGGTTGAGGAGGATCGGATGCTCCCGGACGACCTCCTCGAGATAGTCCCAGACCTCGGGCCGCTCCTGCTCGTGCCATTCGCGGGCGACCTTGACGCTCGGGACGAGGCCCTCCTTCTCCAACCGGTTGAAAATAAACGGTTTGAAGAGTTCGAGGGCCATTTTTTTGGGCAGGCCGCACTGGTTCAGCTTGAGCTCGGGGCCGACGACGATGACGGACCGTCCCGAGTAATCCACGCGCTTGCCGAGAAGGTTCTGGCGGAACCGGCCCTGCTTGCCGCGGAGGGCCTCGCTCAGGGACTTCAGCGGCCTCCGGTTGGCGCCCAAGTGGACGCGGCCGCGCTTCCCGTTGTCGAAGAGCGCGTCGACGGCCTCCTGGAGCATCCTTTTCTCGTTGCGGATGATGAGCTCGGGGGCCTTGAGCTCGATGAGCTTTTTCAGCCGGTTGTTGCGGTTGATCACTCTGCGGTACAGGTCATTGAGGTCTGACGTGGCGAAACGCCCGCCGTCCAGGCGGACCAAGGGCCGGAGGTCGGGCGGAATGACCGGGATGACGTTCAGGACCATCCACTCCGGGCGGTTCCCGGAGCGTTTGAGGGCCTTGAAGACGCGGAGCCGCTTGGCGAAGCGGAGCTTCCGCTGCTGGGACGTCTCCTTCTTCATCAGCTTGCGCAGGCGCTCGGCCTCCTTCTGGATGCTGACCTTCTCGAGCAGGACCTTAATAGCCTCGGCGCCGATGGAAGACTCGAACTTATCGCCGTATTTTTCTTGGGCGTCCTTGAACTCCTCTTCGCTGAGCAGCTGCCTCTCCTTGAGAGGGGTGTCGCCGGGGTCGATGACGATATAGGATTCGAAATAGAGGACCTTTTCGAGGTCCTTGATCGACAGGTCCAGGACGAGGCCGATCCGGCTCGGGGGGCTCTTGAAGAACCAGATGTGGGCGACGGGCGAGGCCAGCAGGATGTGGCCCATCCGCTCGCGGCGCACCTTCGATTTCGTGACCTCGACGCCGCACCGCTCGCAGATGATGCCCCGGTACTTCATCCTCTTGTACTTCCCGCACAGGCATTCGTAGTCGTTGATGGGGCCGAAGATCTTGGCGCAGAACAGGCCGTCCTTCTCCGGCTTGAAGGTCCGGTAGTTGATGGTCTCGGGCTTGGTCACCTCGCCCCAGGACCAGCTCTTGATCTTCTCTGGGGAGGCGATGCTGATCCGGACGCGGTCGAAATCGATTCGCGGCCGTGGACCGACCGATGCCCTGACTTCCATTAGGATTCTCCTTTCCCGGCCTGGGGAACGGCAATTCCCCAAGGCAGGACTTCTTCCTTGTCGCCCTTCTCGAGCTCGACGTTCAGGCAGAGGCTCTGGAGCTCGCGGATGAGCACATTGACGGACTCGGGAAGCCCGGGGGTGAAATCCAGATCGCCCTTGACGATGGCTTCATAGATCTTTGCCCGTCCTTCGACGTCGTCGGACTTGACCGTGAGGAGCTCCTGGAGCGTGTAGGCCGCCCCGTACGCTTCGAGGGCCCAGACCTCCATCTCGCCGAACCGCTGCCCGCCGAACTGGGCCTTCCCGCCCAGGGGCTGCTGGGTGATGAGGGAATACGGTCCGGTCGAACGGGCGTGGATCTTGTCATCGACCAGGTGATAGAGCTTCATCATGTAAATGAAGCCGACGGTCACCTCCTGGTCGAGGAACTCGCCGGTCGTGCCGTCGTATAGAGGCGTCTTCCCCGACTCCGGCAGGCCGGCCTCCTTGAGGAGCTTCTTGACCTCGGCCTCGCTCGCCCCGTCAAACACCGGCGTCGACAGCCACAGGTTCAGGTTCCGGGCCGCCCAGCCGGCGTGGGTCTCCAGGATCTGGCCGACGTTCATTCTGGAGGGCACGCCGAGGGGGTTGAGGACGATCTCGACCGGCGTCCCGTCGGGCAGCCGGGGCATGTCCTCTTCGGGGACGATCTTGGCGACGATGCCCTTGTTCCCGTGGCGGCCGGAGATCTTGTCGCCCACGGAAAGCTTGCGCTTCATGGCGATGAAGACCTTGATGGCTTGGATGACGCCGGGGGCGAGCTCGTCGCCCTTCTTCAGGTTGTCGACCTTCTCCTTGAAGACGGCACGGAGGGCCTCGATCTGCCTCTTGACTTTTTTGTCGAGATCCTTGATCTTGCGGTCGAGTTCCTCGTTCTCGCCGAGCTTGAGCTTCATGGCGTCCTCGAAGGTCAGCCCGTCCAGGACTTTTTCCGTCATCTTCGTCCCCTTCTCCAGGGTCTGGCCCGCGATTTTCTGAGGCTTCTCGACGACCTCTCCCTTGATCAGGACCTTGACCTTCTGCCATCTTTCGTTCTCGAGGATGACGATCTCGTCGTCCAGGTTTCTTTTCATCTTGGCGATCTCGTCCTTCTCGATGGCCTTGGCGCGCGGCCCCTTCTCGATACCGCGGCGCGAGAAGATGCGGACGTCGATGACCGTCCCCTCGACGCCGGGCGAGCAGTAGAGGGAGGCGTCCTTGACGTCCAGGGCCTTCTCCCCGAAGATGGCCTTGAGCAGCTTCTCCTCGGGGGAGAGCTGCGTTTCGCCCTTCGGCGCCACTTTGCCCACCAGGATGTCGCCGGACTTGACGTGCGCTCCGATCCGGACGATCCCGTTCTCGTCCAGGTTGCGGAGGAGGTTCTCGGGGACGTTGGGGATGTCCCGGGTGATTTCCTCAGGGCCCAGCTTGGTGTCCCGGGCTTCGATCGTCTCTTCGACGATGTGGAGGGACGTGAAGATGTCCTCCTTGATCAGCTTTTCGCTGACGATGATCGCGTCCTCGTAATTGTACCCGCGCCACGGCATGAAGGCGCAGAGGACGTTGCGCCCAAGGGCCAGCTCGCCGCCGTCCGTGCAGGAGCTGTCGGCTAAGACCTGGCCGCGACCGACCTTCTCGCCCTTGCGTACGATGGGCCGGTGGTTCGTCGAGGTGTTCTGGTTCGTGCGGAGGAACTTGGTGAGGATGTAGAGGTCGGTCCCGACCTCGTGGCCGCGCGGGTTTTCCTTCTCGTCGACGCGGACGAGGATCCGTTCCGCGTCCACGAACTCGACGACGCCGCTCCGGCGGCAGACGATGACGTCGCCCGAACCGACGGCTACGAGGTCCTCGATCCCAGTTCCGATGAGCGGAGACTCCGGGCGGATTAGGGGCACGGCCTGGCGCTGCATGTTCGACCCCATCAGGGCCCGGTTGGCGTCGTCGTGCTCCAGGAACGGGATCAGGGCGGCCGACAGCGACACGAGCTGCTTGGGGGAGACGTCGATGTAGTGGATCTGGTCCTTGGGGACGAACTTGAAATTCCCCCGCTCGCGGGCGCTGACGAGATCGCTGGTGAACCGCCCGCGCTCGTCAACGGCGGCGTTCGCCTGAGCAATGTTGTACTTTTCCTCCTCCCAGGCGGTCAGATAAAAGCAGTGGGGCTCGACGACGGGGAGCTGGCGGGCCTTCTGATCCTTGAGCTTCTCGACAGCCTTGAGCATCTCGTCCTTCTCGACGATGTCACCGACCTTGTAATTCCCGCTCCCGGGATGGAGGACTTTGACATAATCGATGATCCGGCCGTTCCGGACCTTCCGGTAGGGGGTTTCGACGAACCCGTAATTGTTGACCCGGGCGTAGCAGCTCAGCGACGAGATCAGGCCGATGTTCGGGCCCTCCGGCGTTTCGACCGGGCAGATCCTCCCGTAGTGGGAGGTCTGGATGTCGCGGACCTCGAACCCGGCCCGTTCCCGGCTGAGGCCGCCGGGCCCGAGGGCGCTCAGGCGCCGCTTGTGGGTGATTTCGGCCAGGCTGTTGATCTGGTCCATGAACTGGGAGAGCTGCGAACTGCCGAAGAATTCCTTGAGGGCCGCGATCACGGGCTTGGAATTGATGAGGTCCTGGGGCATGGCCGCGGCCAGGTCGGATGTGACAGTCATCTTCTCCTTGATCGTCCGCTCCATCCGGGTCAGGCCGATGCGGAAAGCGTTCTCGACGAGCTCGCCCACGGACCGCACACGGCGGTTCCCCAGGTGGTCAATGTCGTCGGTCGCGCCCTCCCCGTAACGGAGGTTGAGCAGATAGCGGATGACCTGGACGTAATCGAGAGGCGAGAGGGTCTTCTCGTCCATCGGCGTCTCGAGGCTGAGCTTGATGTTGAACTTGAGGCGGCCGATTCGGGAAAAATTGTATTTCTGGGGATTGAAGAACAGGTTGCGAAAGAGGTTGTGGGCGCTCTCCATCGTGTGCGGCTCGCCGGGCCGCAGCTTGCGGTAGATCTCGCCGAGGGCCTGGCTGGTGTCCTTCCGCAGGTCCTTCTTCAGGGTCGCGATGATGATCTGCCCGGCCCGGTCCTCATCGGGGTAGAAGACCTCGAACGGCTCGCCCCGGCCGATGAGAAGGTCGAGCTGGATGTCGCTGATCTCCTCGCCCACCTGGACCTTGCCTTTGATCGCGGTTAGGGAATAGGCGGTCTGGAGCTCCTTTTTCTGGAGCGGGACCTTGCCGACCTTGGCCTCCAGGAGGGCCTGGCAGACCTCGGGCGTGATCTTCCTTTTAGCCGGAGCCAGGACCTTTCTGCCCTTGGCGTCGGTGACGTCGTCCGCGGGCGTCCGGCCGACGAGGTTCTCGGACACCTCCCAGTAGAGCTTGCCGTCCTCGACAAGGACCTTGCAGGACTTGTGAAAGAGCTTGATGATCTCTTCGTCCGCGCTGAAGCCCAGGGCCCTTAGAAAGACGGTCGCTAAAAACTTCTTTTTCCGGTCCAGACGGACCCAAAGCAGGTTCTTGGAATCGTGCTCGAACTCGACCCAGGCCCCGCGGTACGGGATGATCTTGGCGATGAAGAACCCTTTGGCCTCGGCCGGGCGGAAGAACACGCCGGGCGACCGCTGGAGCTGGCTGACGACGACCCGCTCGATCCCGTTGAAGATGAACGTCCCCTTTTCCGTCATTAGGGGAATATCACCGAAATAGACTTCCTGCTGCTTGATGTGCTTGAGGCGCTTGGTCTTGGTGGCGGCGTCCTTTTCCCAGGACACGAGCTGGACCTTGAGCTTGAGCGGCACGGAATAGGTGTAGCCCTTTTGGATGCACTCCATGGCGCTGTACTTGATCTTGAGCCCCACCCGGTCGCCGCAGTGGTCGCAGGCGGGGATTTCGATCTTTCGCATCGCCCCGCAGAACGGGCAGATTTCTTTCTCGGTGAGCTCGGCGTTCACCGGGAGCAAGGTGCCGCAGGCGTTGCAGCGGGCGCGGGAGTTCTCGACCCCCTTGAGCCGCCCGCACTTGCACTCCCATGTCCCGATTGAGTAGCTGAGAAACTCGAGCTCCGTCGTCTCCTTGAAGTCCGAGATGGGAAAGACATCTTTGAACGCGGCCTGGAGGCCGGTCTCCTTCCTCTCTTCGGGCAGGAGCTCCATCTGGAGGAATTCCGCGTACGACTCATTCTGGATGTCCAGAAGGTTCGGCATGGGGAAGACCTGCTTGATCTTCGAAAAATCCACCCTCTCACGGCAAGACGTTTTAGATTCTGTAATCATGCTCACTCTCTATGAAAGAGTTTTTCGTATCCTGACTCCATTTCGGCAAATGGATGATCGGCGGGCCGTGCCCATTACTGGAGTTCGATCGCGGCTCCGACTTCGGCGAACTTCGCCTTGATGGCTTCCGCCTCTTCCCTGGTCACGCCCTCTTTGAGCGGCTTGGGAGCGCCGTCGACGAGGTCCTTGGCTTCTTTGAGCCCGAGGTTGGTGACTTCCCGCACGACTTTGATGACGTTGATCTTCTTGTCGCCGACAGATTTCAGGATGACATTGAACTGGGTCTTCTCCTCGGCCGGCTTGGCCTCGGCCTGAGGAGCGGCTCCGCCGGCCATCATGACGGGGGCCGCGGCGCTGATCCCGTAGCGCGTCTCGAACTCCTTGATGTAGTCCGAGAGCTCCAGGATCGTCAGGTTGTCCAGGTGCGCGAAAAACTGTTCCTTGGTGAGTTTTTCCATGTCACGAGTCTCCTTTATTTGGGCTTGGGTCATAGTGACCTCAGTTTTTTGGGCTTCCATCCTGTTTGCGGCCTTCGAGCTGGCCGAGCGCGTTCCCTATGTGGCCCAGGGGGGCCTGGAACGTCCTCAGCAACCGCGTCAGCGGCGAAGCCATCATAAGACCGATCCGGCCGATGAGCTCCTGCCGCGAGGCGAGCTTCGCGATCTCGTCGAAGCGCGCCGACGGCAGGTACTGGCCCTCAAGGACGCCGGCCTTGACCGCAAGGACCTTTCCCTGGGCCGAAAAGTCCCGGAGAATCCGGGCCAGCCCGATGGGATTCTCGGGGGCGAAGGCGACAGCCGTGGGCTGGTCGAACAGCGGTTTGATCTCCTCAGGGCAGTTTTCCTGCAGGGCCCTGAGGGCGAGCCGGTTCTTGACCACCCTGAAGGAATAAGAATTCTTCCGCAGGAGCTTCCTGAGTTCCACGGACTGGGACACCTTCATCCTCTTGAAATCCACCAGGTAGTACGAATCGCTCGCGGCGAAGGCGCTCTCGAGGCCCTTGACGATCTGTTTCTTGGTTTCCTTCTTCACGGCTGCGGCTCCTATTTCTCCAGGATGTCCTCGGAAATCTTGAAGGACGGCCCCATGGTCGACGAGATGAACATGCTTCGGATGTACTTGCCCTTGGCGGCCGGCGGCTTGGCGTGAACGATGGCCTGGATGAAGGTTCGGACGTTCTCGGCCAGCTTGTTCTCGGGGAATGACACCCGCCCGACCGTGGTGTGCACGATGCTCGTCTTGTCCACGCGGAACTCGACCTTGCCGGCCTTGGTCTCCTCGACGGCCTTTTTGATGTCGAAGGTCACCGTGCCGGATTTGGGGTTGGGCATCAAACCCTTTGTCCCCAGGATCCGGCCGAGCTTCCCGACGCCCCTCATGACGTCGGGGGTAGCGATGACGACGTCGAAGTCGATCCATCCGCCGGCGATCTTCTCGATGAGGTCGTCGCCCCCGGCGTACTCGGCCCCGGACTCCTCGGCCTCCTTGATCTTCTCGCCCGAGGCGATGACGCAGATCTTCTTCGTCTTGCCCGTTCCGTGAGGCAGGACGATCGTGCCCCGGACCATCTGGTCGGAATACTTGGGGTTGACCCCCAGCCGGATGGACACGTCCACGGACTCGTCGAACTTGGCGTAATGGCCCTTCTTGACCAGGCCGACGGCTTCTTCGACGGAATACTCCTTGAGCTCCGGCCCCTTGAGCTCTCTGGCTTTCAGGTAGTTCTTGCCGCGTTTACTCACTGACGATCTCCAGTCCCATATTTCTGGCGGTCCCCTCGATGATCTTCTTGGCCGCCTCGATGTCGTAGGCGTTCAGGTCGGGGAGCTTGGTCCGCGCGATGTCCTCGATCTGCTTCATGGTGACCTTGCCGACCTTGTCCTTGTTCGGCGCTCCCGATCCCTTGGCAATCCCGGCGGCCTTCTTCAGGAGATAGGAGGCCGGGGGCGTCTTGACCAGGAAGTTGAAGGACTTGTCCTTGAAAATCGTGATGAGGACCGGAACCACGGTCCCCTCCTCCATCTGCTTGGTCCGGTCGTTGAATTGCCGGACGAACTCCATGATGTTGACGCCGTGCTGGCCCAGGGCGGGGCCGACGGGAGGAGCGGGGCTCGCCTGGGCGGCAACGATCTCCAGCTTGACTTTGGCGACGATTTCTTTCGACATGGCTTCTCCTAGAGCTTCTCGACCTGCAGGAACTCGAGCTCCACGGGCGTGGACCGGCCGAAGATCGTGACCAGGACCTTCAGCGTGTTCCTCTCGTGGTTGACCTCTTCGACGATTCCGTTGAAGTTGAAAAACGGGCCGTCGATAATCCGGACGGCCTCGCCCTTTTCGAACGAATGCTTCGGCTTGGGCTTCTCCGACGTCGTTTCCATGTGCTCCACGATCTGGCCCACCTCCTTCTTGCTCAGGGGGGTGGGGGTCCGCCCGGAGCCGACGAAGCCCGTCACCTTGGGGACCTGGCGGATCATCAGCCAGTTCTCATCGCTCATCTCCATTTCGACGAGGATGTATCCCGGATAGGACCTCTTGGTGGAGACGACTTTCTTGCCTCCTCGGATCTCGATGACGTCTTCGGTCGGGATGATGATCTGCCCGACCTGATCTTCGATGTGGAGCTCGGCAGCCTTCTGCTTGATGGACTCCGCCACGAATTTCTCAAAACCCGAGTAGGTATGAACGACATACCAGTTCTTTGCCATCATACGATTCCTCGATCACCCGAACAGGGACTTGATCTGGCTCAAGGCCCAGGAGAAAACCACATCCATGAAGAACAGGTAAAAGCCGAAAAAGATGGTTGCCAGAATGACCACGATCGTCGTGTTGATGATCTCCGTCCGGCCCGGCCAGGTGGACTTCTTGAGCTCCGAGCGGACGTCCCTCAGGAAATTCGCGAACCGTTTGTACCAGGGCAATTTGTCATTCATTGGGCCACCCCTGTTCCCTGTCTTCGGACCGGGCCGTTCCGGTCTTCCATCTCACCGCTCCGCCCCCGCGCCGCGCGATGCATATGGCAGGTGAGGCAGGGCTCGAACCCGCAACCTGCGGTTTTGGAGACCGCTGCTCTACCAATTGAGCTACTCACCTGTCCGTCTCCCGCTCCGCGCCCCTACTTGACTTCCTTGTGAAGAGTGTGCTTCCGGCAGGAGGGGCAGAACTTGTTGATTTCCAGCTTGTCCGTCTGCTTTTTCTTGTTCCTCGTCGTCGAGTAATTCCGGCGTTTGCATTCGCCGCATTGGAGCGTGATGATTTCGCGCATGTTCCAACCTTTCCCGGGGGCTCCTCCTGGGCCGCACCCCTACTCCAGGACCTCCGTGACCGTTCCGGCGCCGACCGTCCGCCCGCCCTCGCGGACGGCGAAGCGCAAGGCCTTTTCCATGGCCACGTCCGCGATGAGCTCGATCTCCAGGTTGACGCTGTCGCCCGGCATCACCATCTCCCTGCCGTCGAGGAGCCTGACCGACCCGGTCACATCGGTCGTCCGGAAATAGAACTGCGGCCGGTAGCCGGCGAAAAACGGTGTGTGGCGCCCGCCCTCCTCCTTTTTCAGGACGTAGATCTCGGCCGTGAACTTCCGGTGCGGCCGGATCGAATCCGGCTGCGCCAGTACCATGCCCCGCTCGACCTCGTCCTTGTCGGTGCCGCGCAGGAGGACGCCGACGTTATCGCCGGCCATCCCCTCGCCGAGGATCTTGCGGAACATCTCGACGCCTGTCACGGTCTTCCTCTTCGTTTCGCCGAAGCCCACGACTTCGACCTCGTCGTTGACGACGACCTTCCCGCGCTCGACGCGGCCGGTGACGACCGTCCCGCGCCCGGAGATCGTGAAGACGTCCTCGATCGGCATGAGGAACGGCTTGTCCACGGCCCGTACAGGGTCCGGAACGAACGCATCCACAGCCTCCATGAGCTTGAGAATGCGGCCGTTCCACTCGTACCCGGGATCGCCGTCGGATTGCATGGCCAGGAGCGCGGAGCCCCGAATGATCGGCGTCCGGGCCCCCGGGAAGCCGTACCTCGTCAGAAGGTCGCGAATCTCGAGCTCCACGAGGTCCAGGATCTCCGGGTCGCCGACAAGATCCACTTTGTTCAGGAAGACGACGATCGCCGGGACATTGACCTGACGGGCGAGCAGGATGTGCTCGCGTGTCTGGGGCATGGGACCGTCGTCGGCGGCCACGACCAGGATCGATCCGTCCATCTGGGCCGCCCCCGTGATCATGTTCTTGATGTAATCCGCATGGCCCGGGCAATCGATATGGGCGTAATGCCTCTTCGCGGTCTCGTACTCGACGTGGGCGATATTGATCGTCACTCCTCTCTCCCGCTCTTCGGGGGCGTTGTCGATCTGGTCGTAGGCCCGGAACTCGACGCCGTCATGGCTCCGTGACAGCACGCGCGTGATGGCCGACGTCAGGGTCGTCTTGCCATGGTCCACATGACCGATCGTCCCGATGTTGACGTGAGGCTTCGTTCTTTCGAACTTCCTCTTGGCCATCTCTCTCGCACCTCCGGGGCCCTATCCAGAAGAACCACCGTCATCTCAAGAAAAAGCCCAAGACCAGAGTTGAACTGGTGACCCCGTCCTTACCAAGGACGTGCTCTGCCAACTGAGCTACTTGGGCCCGACACGCTCGAGCAAGAGCGGGAAACGGGATTCGAACCCGCGACATTCAGCTTGGAAGGCTGACGCTCTACCAACTGAGCTATTCCCGCGGAAATGGGCAGGGAAGGATTCGAACCTTCGAAGCGTTTCCGCAGCGGGTTTACAGCCCGCCCCATTTGGCCACTCTGGAACCTGCCCGCCATATGCTTCATCCTCGACGGCTGTGACCGCTTGGCCCGAGCCTCCGTTCGTCGCAAGGATATTCCATCGTCCGGCAGCCCGTTCAATCGCCGCTTCAGAGCCAGCGAAGGGATTCGAACCCCTGACCCGCTGATTACAAATCAGCCGCTCTACCTGCTGAGCTACGCTGGCGCTCCGTCACCCGTTAAAAAAAGTTTTTGAAAACGGGGAAGTACAGGAGAAGAGGTGAAAAATAAGAAAATTTTCTCCTCGAGCTCGAAGTTGTTCTTTTTCAGAGGGTTAATCTGATATACAGAACCGCAAAAAATATGCTATACGAAATCGGCCCCCTTGTCAAGGCTTTCGTTCAATTTTTCCCCCCAAGACCCCGGGCCCGATTGAGCGTTTCGCCCAACCCGCGGGCGAAATCCACCAGGAAGAGCATGTATTTCGCCTTCTGGACCGGCGTCAGGTTGGCGTCAAGGACGGCATCCACTTCCTCGTCCTTGGCCCGGATCTGCTGCCGGAGCTCCTTGATCGTCTTGACCCTTCCCAGCAGTTCCTCGTTCCGGACGTCTCCCTTGCTCAGGTATACCCTGAGATCCTGGATTTCCGTGCCCATCTGGCGCTGCAGCTCGAGCTTGGCGCTGTCGATCCTGGTTAGGGCCGGAAAGAGCTTGGCGGTCTGGTCCTCCGTTAGGTTCAGGGCCTCGGTCAGCCGAAGGAGCCTCAAGGTGTTGATGTTGTTCCTCAGCCTGGACTTCACCTGGGCATCTCCTTGAGGGACCTGGGCCAGGGCCCGCGTTCCGAGGATCAGGCAGAACAACAAGACAGCGACGATCTTGCGTCGGTTCATGACAGACCTCCACGGTTGGGTTCCTTCTTCAAATCCGCCTCTATCAGCCGCAGCTCTTCATTGCTCATCCCCAGCCAGACGAACGGATTGTCCTCGAAGCGGAAGAAGGCCTCTTCCGGCCGGGCCGGCACGGATTCCTGAATCGAAACCAGAATCTGCCGGTTGAACGCCGCTTCAAGGTCTGGGTTGTTTCCGATGTCCCGGAGAACCTGCGCGACCGCGTCGTCCGGCGATAAAACGACCGGCCACGGCGCCGTTCTGGGCCGAAGGACGGCGAGATACGTCCCGACGGCCGCTAGGACGAGCAGGCCGGCCCAGGCCCATTTCCAGCGGAAAGGCGCCGCCGGAGTCGCCGAAGTCCGCCCGCCGGAAGCGGCGGCCAGCCTGGCCTCCAGTCGGCGGCCGAAGTCCTCCCAATCCTCCCGGGCCAGGCCGGGGTCGGAGACGGCCCTCGCCTCGTCTTCGATCCGCGCCAAGTCCGCTTCATAGGACCGGCAGGCCCGGCAGCCGCTGAGGTGACGCTCGAGCCGGAGCCTCCGGTCGGGCTTCAACGCTCCGTCACGGCCGTCGGAGATCCATTTCCTCGCTGTTTCGCACCTCATGGTTCCGCCTCGGTCAAATAAGGCCTGAGCCTCTCCTGGAGCATCTTCCGGGCCTTATGCATCCGCCACGACACGGTGTTCTCCGAGCAGCCGAGCGCCCGGGCGGCGTCCGCGTGGCTCATCCCCTGGTCGACGACCAGCAGGAACGACGCCTTGTAGGGGGCCGGCAGGGCATCCACGGCGGCCCGCATTCTGTCGCGCAGCTCGCCGCGGATCGAACGGCCTTCCGGCGAGCTGATCTGGGCCGTGGCCACACCGTCGAGGGCCAGGTTGTCGTCGAACTCCGCCCGCTCTTTTTCCCGGCCCCGCTTTTTCAGGAAATTCAGGGAGCGGTTGACGGCGATCCGGTAGATCCAGGTGTAAAAGCTCGATCTCTGGTTGAAACCGGACAACGACTTAAACGCCGTCAGGAAGACTTCCTGACACAAGTCGTCGCTGTCTGGATGGTTCCTTGTCATGCTGAATACGAGCCGGTATATCCTCTGTTGATAGCGCCGGGCGAGCTCGGCGAAAGCGTCCGCCTTTCCCTGCCGCGCCTCCGAAACGAGCACCTCGTCCGGACGCTCCTGCATCTCTCTACAACCTCTTAGACAAATATTATAGCTAAACCTTGGCTCTCTGGACAGGAGCGGTCGCGTTGACAAGGCCTTCCGCGTGCTGATATGATTTGACTCTCTCCCGCGTGAGGTATGAGGCCGTGATCGAACGCTACACCCGCCCCGAGATGGGCGCCGTCTGGGCCGATGAGAACAGATACCGGAAGTGGCTCGACGTCGAGATCGCTGTCTGTGAGGCCTGGGCGCGGCTGGACAAGATCCCCAAATCCGCCCTCGCCGAGATCCGGGCAAAAGCCGCCTTCTCCGTGCCCCGGATCGAAGAGATCGAGAAGGTCGTCAAGCACGACATCATCGCCTTCCTCACCTCCGTCGCGGAGAACGTGGGGCCCCATTCGCGGTTCATCCACCTTGGCCTCACGTCCTACGACATCGTGGACACGGCCCTGTCGCTCCTCATCAGGGATTCGCTCGATCTGGTCCTCCGCGAGCTGCACGACCTCCGGCGCGTGCTGAAGAAGCAGGCCCTGCGGTATAGGAAGACCGTGTGCATCGGACGGACGCACGGCGTCCACGCCGAGCCCGTGACCTTTGGCTTCAAGATCCTGGTCTGGTACGAGGAGGTCCGGCGGCACATCGGCCGTCTGGAGCGGGCCCGGGACACGATCTCCGTCGGCCGGATCTCCGGCTCCGTCGGGACGTACATTCACCTCGATCCGAGGGTCGAGACCATGGCGCTCAGGAAGCTTAAGCTCGCGCCGGCCCGGGTCTCGACGCAGGTCCTGCAGCGCGATCGTCACGCCGAGGTCCTGGCCGCATTGGCCCTGCTCGCCTCCTCCATCGAAAAGTTCGCCGTCGAGATCCGCCATCTCCAGCGGACGGAAGTGATGGAGGTCGAGGAGCCCTTCACCGAGGGCCAGAAAGGCTCCTCATCGATGCCGCACAAGAAAAACCCCGTCCGCTGCGAGAGGATCTCCGGGCTCGCCCGCCTCGTGCGGGCCAACGCCCAGGTCGGCCTCGAAAACGTGGCCCTGTGGCATGAGCGGGACATCTCCCACTCCTCGGCCGAGCGCGTCGTCTTCCCCGACTCCTTCATCCTCGTCGACTTCCTCCTGGCCGAGGCCGCAGACATCATCGGCCACTGGGTCGTTCATCCGGACCGGATGAGGGCCAACATCGACGCGACCCGGGGGCTCATCTTCTCGCAGAGCGTGCTCTTGGCCCTGACCCGGAAAGGGCTGGCGCGGGAGGAAGCCTACCAGATCGTCCAGCGCAACAGCCTCAAGGCCTGGAAGGAGGGCCTCGGCCTCCGCGGGCTGATCGCCTCCGACCCAGACGCCGCCAAGGTCCTCAAGCCGGCGGAGATCGACCGCTGTTTCTCCCTGGCCCCCTATCTCGACAAAATCGACCTCATCTTCGAAAGGGTGCTCGCCGATGAGAGTTAGGATCCTCGTCTCGTTCAAGGACAGCGTCCTCGACCCCCAAGGCCAGACCGTGAAGAACGCTCTCCACACCATGGGCTACTCTGGCGTCAGGGACGTCCGGCAGGGCAAGGTCTTCGAGATCGAGCTCGACGGGATCAGCCGGAAGGACGCTGAGATCCTCATCCCGGAGATCGCCCGGAAGGTCCTGGCGAATCCCATCATCGAAAAATTCACCTGGCAGTTCCTCCGGGCCGAATAGGGGACGCGATGAAGTTCGGAGTCGTCCAGTTCCCCGGCTCCAACTGCGATTACGACACCTTCCATGCCCTGAGGGACGTCATGCGGCAGGATACGGTCCTGCTCTGGCACAAAAGCCACGATCTCCACGGGGTCGATTGCGTCGTCCTCCCGGGAGGATTTTCCTACGGAGACTACCTCCGGTCCGGAGCCATCGCCCGGTTCTCTCCGCTGATGAGCGAGGTCAAGGCCTTCGCCCGGTCCGGCGGACCGGTGCTGGGCATCTGCAACGGCTTCCAGGTCCTCCTCGAGCTCGGCCTCCTCCCTGGAGCGATGCTCCGCAACAAGAGCCTGAAGTTCCTCTGCCAGCATGTTCACATCCGGATCGAGAACGACAGGACGCCGTTCACCCGGTCCGGAAAGAAGGGCCGGGTGCTCAGGATCCCCATCGCCCACTTCGACGGAAACTACTATGCGCCGCCGCGGACCCTTGCCGCGATCGAGAAGAACCGTCAGGTCGTCTTCCGCTACTCGGACGCCGCCGGGAACCTGACGGAGGAGGCCAACGTCAACGGCTCTCTCCATAACATCGCCGGGCTCATGAGCCGGGATGGCAACGTCCTCGGGCTCATGCCCCATCCGGAGCGTGCCGCCGAGGCCCTCCTCGGCAGCGAAGACGGGCGCGTCATCTTCGAATCCCTGATCCGCGGCTTCGACGCCCGCCGCCGGCCCCGGGCTGGAGCCGCGCGGGCCGGGGGCCGCCATGGTTGACAAGAAGCTCCTCGATCAGCACGGCCTGACCGAAGACGAGTACGCACTTATCGTCAAGCTCATCGGCAAGGAGCCGAACCTGACGGAGCTCGGCATTTTCTCCGTGATGTGGTCCGAGCATTGCGGGTACAAGAGCTCCAAAGTCCACCTCAAGAAGCTTCCGACCCGGGGTCCCCGCGTCGTCCAGGGGCCCGGCGAAAACGCCGGTATCCTGGACATCGGGGAGGGCCGGGTCGTCGTCTTCAAGATCGAGTCCCACAACCATCCTTCTTATATCGAGCCCTACCAGGGGGCGGCCACGGGTGTCGGGGGCATCCTCCGTGACATCTTCACTATGGGCGCCCGGCCGATTGCCGTCCTCGACTCGCTCCGTTTCGGGCCGCTCGACGACCCGAAAAACCGGTCGGTCATGGAGGGCGTCGTGTCGGGCATCGCCGGCTACGGGAACTCGGTCGGCGTCCCCACTGTGGGCGGCGAGGTCTATTTTGACGACGGCTACGCGGCCAACCCCCTGGTCAACGTTCTTTGCCTGGGTTTGGCCGAAAGGGACAAGATCTTCTACGCCCGGGCGGAGGGCGTCGGCAATCCCGTCATCTACGTCGGGGCCAAGACCGGGCGCGACGGGATCCACGGGGCGACCATGGCCTCGGCCGAGTTCGGCAAGGACACGGAGCACAAGCGGCCCAACGTCCAGGTCGGCGACCCCTTTAAAGAGAAACTGCTTATCGAGGCCTGCCTCGAGGTCATGGACAGGGGGCTCATCCTGGGCATCCAGGATATGGGCGCCGCCGGCCTGACCTGCTCGACGACGGAAATGGC
Source organism: uncultured Eubacteriales bacterium (assembly GCA_964551995.1). Lineage (GTDB taxonomy): Bacteria > Acidobacteriota > Aminicenantia > Aminicenantales > Saccharicenantaceae > DATKJS01. The sequence goes on along the minus strand of CAZKFD010000005.1, from coordinate 42,428 downwards.
GGCCAAGGCGGCGCTGGGCATCGAGATCGACCTCGACCTCGTCCCCCAGCGCGAGGCCGGGATGACGCCTTACGAGATCATGCTCTCCGAGTCCCAGGAGCGCATGCTCCTCGTCGCCACGGCGGAAAACGTGAGGCGGGTCCAGGAGGTTTTCGGCAAGTGGGACCTTGACGCGCCGATCATCGGGCACGTGACGTCGGGCGGCCAGGTCCGGGTCCGCTTCCGGGGCGAGGTCGTCGTCGATATTCCGGTCGACGCCGTCGTGAACATGTGCCCGGCCTATCAAAGGCCGAGCCTCGCCCCCGCCTCCCGCACAGAGGCCGAGCCGGCTCCTCCCCGTCCGCTCCCTGCGGACTTCAACGGGATCGTCCTCCGGCTCCTGGCGTCGCCGACGATCGCGGACAAGGAATGGGTATTCCGCCAGTATGACCACATGGTTCAGGTCAACACCGTTCTTCTGCCGGGCGCGGACGCGGCGGTCCTGAGAATCCAGGGATCGAAGAAGGCCCTCGCCGTGACCCTGGACGGCAATCCTTTTTATACCTCGCTCGATCCGGCGGCGGGCGCACGGATCGCCGTCGCCGAAGCGTGCCGGAACCTGGCGTGCGTCGGGGCCCGTCCCATCGGCGTCACCAACTGCCTGAACTTCGGCAACCCGGAAAAGCCCGAGGTCATGGGACAGTTCGAGCGTGTCATCGACGGCCTGGCCGAAGGCTGCCGGACCTTCGAGATTCCCGTCACGGGCGGAAACGTGAGCTTCTACAACGACACCGAGGGGGTCTCCATCAAGCCCACTCCCGTCCTGGGAATCGTGGGCCTCATCGAGGATGTCCGCCGGGCCGTCAGCCCGGGCTTCAAGGCGGGCGGGGACGCCGTCATCATGATCGGAGAGAGTCTGGAGGAGCTCGGCGGCAGCGAATACGCCCGCCTGGTCCTCAGGCTCACGGGAGGCGCGCCGCCGCGGCTGGACCTGGACCTCGAAAAGCGAGTCCAGAACGTGTGCTTGGCAGCGGCCAAAGCGGGCCTTCTCCGCTCGGCCCACGACCTTTCCGAAGGCGGGCTGGCCGTCGCCCTGGCCGAATGCGCGTTCCAGTCCCGTAAGGGAATCGGTGCCTCCGTGGACCTCGAGGATGCGATCCGTCCCGACGCTCTCCTCTTCGGCGAAACACAGTCCCGGATCCTGGTCACCTGCCGGCCGGCGAATGCCGGCCGAATCCTCTCCCTGGCCTCGGGAGCGGGAGTGAGGGCCGCGGTCATCGGCAAAACCGGCGGCGAGGAGATCGTCATCGGGCACCGCGGACGAGGACTCGTCCGGGTGAGGGTCGAGCAGGCCCGCCGGGCCTGGAAACTCAGCCTCCCGGAATTCTTCAAAACCTCCGGATAAGGAGGGACCATGGACGAACCGACGTTCCGCAGCCCGAAGAAAAAAGGGCGCATCGCCGTCTTCCTCTCCGGCCGGGGCTCCAACTTCATGGCCATCCGGGAAGGCGTCCGCAGGGGCGACATCAACGCCGAGATCGGCCTCGTCTTCTCCAACAAGGAGGACGCCCCCGGGCTCCTGAAAGCCAGGGAATGGGGGCTCGAAACGGCTTGCCTCAGCGCCAAGGCCTTCGCCGCCCGGGAAGACTACGACCGGGCCGCCGCGCAGGAGGTCGAAAAAAGGGGCATCGACCTCATCTGCCTGGCCGGCTACATGAGGGTCCTGACGCCACAATTCTGTGACGCCTTCAGGCACCGTATCGTCAACATCCATCCGGCTCTCCTCCCTTCCTTCCCCGGACTCCATGTCCAGCAGAAGGCCATCGAGTGGGGAGTCCGTTTCTCGGGCTGCACGGTCCATTTCGTCGCCCCTGAGGTCGATATGGGGCCCATCATCCTCCAAGCGGTCGTCCCCGTCCTCCAGGACGACACCGAAGAGACGCTGGCCGATCGGATTCTCATCGAGGAGCACAAGATTTATCCGCAGGCCGTCCGGCTCTACTTCGAGGGCCGCCTCGAGGTCCGCGGCCGACGTGTCTTCATCGTTTGAAGCATGGGACAGGGGCGGCTCCGAGGCCGGCTATCTCCCCCGCAAATTCAGCCCTCTGAGTCCGCTCGCCGCCGGACATGTTCATATGCGGCGACGACGCCGACGCCAAGAAGCTCGTCGCTGGCCTCTGCCGCGACTTCGGCCGGGGCGTCATCGATATGGGCGGGCTCGAGGCGGCCCGCCTGCTCGAGCCGCTCGCCCTGATCTACATCCGGCACGCGATCCGGACCCGCAACTGGAACTCCGCCTTCAAGCTCCTGAAGAAATAGCGGCTAGGCGAGGATCTGCGGGGGCGCCGTCTTCGGCGGGCGGCCGAAGACTGCGGCATAGACCTCGGGGTAGGCGTCCTTGCCCCCGAGGAGCAGGCAGGTGAGCGGCATGACCTTTTTGGCCAGCCGCGACATCTCGGCCGCCACCCGGCGGATCTCCCACTGCGCGGAGGCGTCCTCGCGGAGCCGCGACACGTGATAGAGCTCTCGGGCGTTCAGTTTGAGGAGCACCCGGCGGCGATGGGCGTTCGTGAGGACGTAATCCGCCGCCGGGCCGACGGCTTTCTCCAGCCGCGCGTGGACCTCGCTGGTGCGGTCGGTCATTTCCAGAAACTCCCGCTCGGCCCCGATCTCCACGATCGACGGCGGGACGGTGACGCCGAGCCGCCGGTCGTATCGTTGGCGGGTCAGGGTCGCCATGCGGTGGCGCTTAAGCTGGGCAAAGCAGGACGCGGAGACGACGAGGTCATAGGTCAGGTCGGCGTGCTCGAATTCCCGCAGGGGGAAGTCGTAGAACTCCATAAAGCGGAAGGCCCGGCGGACAAGGCCCTTCCTTTGGGCGGGTCCGGCGGCCCTCACCCGGGCGAGGCCGTCGGCGTAGGAATCGCGGGAACCCGTGTGGAGGAGTGCAGCCAGGATGCGGTCGTCGCCGTCCGGGGTGAAACCGGCCAGGGAAACGCTGCGGGCCCCCCTCTTCCGGATCGCAGGACCGCCAGCGGTGAAATCGGCGGCCGCCTTCCCCACCTCTCCGTAGGTCCCGGCGTCGAAGTCCGAGGGCTCGGTGAACAGGAGGATCGACGGCGCGATCTCCTTGGCCAGGGCGAACAGCCGGCTGTTGAGGGTCCGGATTTCCTCGCTGTCCTTGGCCGCGAAGCGGCGAATGAGGAGCTCGAGATTGCGGGCGTTGAGAGTCAGGCCCAGCTGCCCCTCGGTCGCCAGGCTCGCGATGTACCGCGCGTCCTCCTTCGCCCAGCCGTCGAGCACGGAGTGGTTTCTCGGGTCGGCGGCCGCCTTTTCGAACTTCGCGAAGACGTGGGGACGCAGGCGGTTATAGAGCCTGTGGTAGAGGAGGTTCTGAGCTTGGATCGTCGCCGTGAACGGCTCCTCCATCCCGGCGCGGCGGATCTCGCCCGGCACGACGAAGTCCTCGCCCAGGGTGATGTAGCGCTGCGATTTCTCCGTGAACGAGCAGAGGCGGAAGCTCTCGATCTCTTCGATGGCCAGGCGGCTGAGACCGATGAGGTCGAAATTGAACACGGCGTGCTCGGCCACGGAGTGGTGGCCCATCTTGAAGATGATCGTCCGGTTCGAGCGCCGGGCCCGCTCGACCTCGGCCCGGGCCGCGGCCCGCAGCTCGTCGACGGGACGGGGATCGCGAGAGATCCGGGCGTAGGATGCGGAGAGGGTCTCCGGGGTCACGTCGTCGCGCCGCGGCGAGTTTTTCTTGAGCTCTTCCAGGACGGTGCTGTCGACATTGTAGCCGGCCAGGATGACACGCATGGGCGCCTCTAAGTTAAGAGGGGCGGCCGGAAATGTCAACCGTCCCCCGCTCGGGGTTTGAATCCCGCACCGTCTTGGATTAATCTAGAAGCCGGTGAGAGGCGATGAAAAACCAGGAGATCGCCGGGCTCTTTGACCGCATCGCCGACGCCCTGGAGATAAAGGGCGAATCGGGGTTCAAGGTCGTGGCCTACCGGAAGGCCTCCCGCATTCTCCAGGACATGACGGAGGACATCGAGACCGTGGCCCGGGAGGGGCGCCTCGAATCCATACCCGGTATCGGCAGCGGCCTGGCGGAAAAGATCGAGGAGTATCTCGCGACAGGGGAGATGTCGAAGGTCCGGGAGGTCATGAAAGGAATCCCGGAGAGCCTCCTCGGCCTCCTCGAGATCCAGGGCCTCGGCGGGAAGACCGTCCATCTCATGCACGAGAAGCTCGGCGTCAACACCGTCGGGGACCTCGAGCGGGTCATCGCCGACGGCTCTCTGGCCGGGCTCTACGGCATGGGCGAGAAGAAGGTCGACAACATCCGTAAGGCGCTCGAGGCCCGGGCCAGGGTCAGCGGCCGCATCTCGATCTGCGAGGCCTCGGCCATCGCGGACGAGATCATCGCCTACCTCTCGAAAGCCCCTGGGATCAGCCGCGTGTCGGCCGCCGGGTCTCTGCGCCGCATGCGGGAGACGGTCGGCGACATCGACGTTCTCGCCTGCGGGAAAGACGGCGCCGCCCTCATCGGGCATTTCTCCCGTTTCCCCGGCACGGTCCGCGTCCTGGCCCAGGGAGACACGAAGGGTTCGATCGTCGTCCGCGCCGAGGGGACGGAGCGCCAGGTCGACCTCCGGATCGTCCGCGAGGAGGAATACGGGGCCGCCCTCATGTACTTCACCGGCTCGAAGGCCCACAACATCAAGCTCCGCGGGCTGGCCAAGGACCGCAGCCTCAAGATCTCCGAATACGGAGTCTTCCGTGGCGTCAAGAGGCTTGCCGCGCGCGAAGAGGAGGATTGCTATCGCATCCTGGGCATGCCGTGGATCCCCCCGGAGATGCGCGAGGACCGGGGCGAGGTCGAGCTGGCCATGGCCGGCCGCCTTCCCGAAATCGTCGGGCCGGCCGACATCCGGGGCGACCTCCACGTTCACACGGTGGCCAGCGACGGCCACATGACGCTCGAGGCGGTGGCCGAAGAGGCCCGCAAGCTCGGCTATTCGTACGTCGCCGTCTGCGATCACTCCGAGGCCGCGCACTACGCCCACGGCCTCGAGCCGGACCGCCGGCTCCGCCAGATCCGCGACATCGACGCCCTGAACCGGAAAGCGCGGGGCATCCGGCTTCTCAAGGGGATCGAGGCCGACATCCTGGCCGACGGAGCGATCGACTGTCCGGAACCCGTCCTTAAAAAGCTCGATTTCGTCGTCGCCGCCGTCCACTCCGGCTTCAAGAAGAACGTGACGGAGCGCATGGTCGGGGCCATGAAGAACCCCTACGTCGACACCATCGCCCACCCTACGGGACGACTCATTTCCGGCCGGGAGGGCTACGATGTGGACCTCGACCGGGTCATCGCCGCCGCGGCGGAGCATGGGAAAGCGTTGGAGCTCAACGCCTATTTCGACCGGCTCGACCTCGACGAGTTCGCGCTGAAAAAGGCCCGCGAGAAGGGCGTGCGGATCAGCCTGGGCACCGACACTCACTCGCCGGGCGGAATGTCCATGATGAGGTTCGGGCTCGGCGTCGCCCGGCGCGCCTGGCTCTCGCAAAGCGACGTTCTCAACTGCCTCAGGCTCCAAGCACTCCTCGGCCGCCGGCCGGCCGCTCAGCCCCCCGGGCGAAAGCCCCGCCGCAAGAACTGAACTCAGCCCTTCATGACGCCGATGGGGACGACCTTGGCCACCAGGCGCCCGATGCCGACATCGTGCGACACACGAACGACCTCATCGACGTCCTTGTAGGCCGCCGCGGCTTCCTCGGCGACGCCTTTCCAGCTCGTCGCCTTGAGCTCGACCCCCTGCCGGGCGAGGTCGTCCCGGATCCTCTCGCCACGGAACCTCCGCAGGGCCTCGTGGCGCGACATGACCCGCCCCGCGCCGTGGGCGGTCGAGCCGAAGCTCCGCTCCTCCGCCTCCTCCGTCCCGACCAGGACATACGAGGCCGTGCCCATGCTCCCGGGGATGATGACGGGCTGACCTACCGATCTGTAGGCCTCCGGAATCTCCGCCCGGCCGGGCCCGAAACTCCGTGTTGCGCCCTTGCGATGGACGCAGAGCTTCCGGGGCTCTCCCGCGACGCAATGGGTCTCAACCTTGGCGACGTTGTGGCAGACATCGTAGACCTGCCGCATCCCCTTCGAGCTTCCCAGGACCTTGGCGAAGACCTCGCGGATCCAGTGGGCGATCATCTGCCGGTTGGCGAAGGCGTAGTTGACGGCCGCGGACATCGCCGCGTAGTAGCGCCGGCCGAGGTCCGACCGGAACGGGGCGTTGACCAGCTCGCGGTCCGGAAGCCCTTGCGTCCCGAGCGCGTTCTCCATGAGCTCGATGGAGTCCGTGGCGACCTGGTGTCCCAGCCCGCGGCTGCCGCAGTGGACCATGACCAGGATCTGGCCTTCGGCTTCGATGCCGAAAGACCGGGCGACCGGCGGGTCGAAGACCCGGGCCACCTTCTGGATCTCCAGGAAGTGGTTCCCGGCGCCGAGGGTCCCGAGCTGGGGGATGCCGCGTTCCATGGCCCGGTCCGAAACGGCGTCCGGGTCGGCCTCCTTCATCCGTCCGTGCTCTTCTGTGCGTTCAAGGTCCTCCGCCCGTCCATAGCCGTTTTCGACGGCCCATTGCGCGCCCTTGACGAGGATCTCGCGCAGGACGTTCCAGCTGAGCTTGGTGACTCCCCCTTTCCCGACCCCGGCCGGAACCTCCTTGAAGATCTCCGCCAGGAGCTCCTTCCTCCGCGCGGCGATATCCGTCTCCATGAAATCCGTGCCCAGGAGCCGCACGCCGCAGTTGATGTCGTAACCGACCCCGCCGGGCGAAATGACGCCCTCGTCGAGGTCGAAGGCCGCGACCCCGCCGATCGGGAACCCGTAGCCCTGGTGGGCGTCGGGCATGACGTAGGACATGCGCAGGATGCCGGGCAGGCAGGCCACGTTCCGGGCCTGGACGAGCGTCTGGTCGCGGCGAACGTCGGCGAGCAGGCGCTCCGACGCGTAGACGAGCGCCGGGACCCTCATCTCCCCCTCACGGGGGATTTCCCAGATATCGTCGCTGATCTTGCGGAGCTCCATGGCGCACCTCACATGTCGACGACGACCTGAACCGTGACGCGGTCGCCGTCCTCGATCTTCAGGTCGTTATAGGTCACGGCCTTCACGCCGCCGTAGATTTCATACCGGTCTGAGAGGCTGTCTCCGGAAACGACGGCCTCCAGGCTCCAGACGCCGCCCTCCTCCAGGATGCGCGGCCGGTCGACGCCGGCCAGGAGAAACCTCTGCGTGTCGAGGAGATAGATGATTTCTCCAAGAAAATTGACCAGGAGCTGCTCCCGGTCCCTGCCGCTCGCGCGGATGTCGTGCGCGATCTCCGGCTTAATCGTCCTCCAGTCCCACATGAGAGAGGCCATGGCCAGGGCGGCGTTGGCAAAGGCCTCCTCGAGCGTTCGGCCGTAGGCCCGGAACTTGCCGTCGGCCGTGTGCGGCAGGATCTCGTACTGTCTCATCGTCCATCTCCCGCTGTCGCCGCGACGGACACGGGGGCCCCGCGAGCCTCCCGGGCGAAGACGGATCTGCAGTCCCTCTTTTTTATAATGATATCCCATCGGCCGGTCAAGCCGGCGCGCCGAAGGGGGGCGGCGATGAAAAAACGCCCGGGATCGCCCGGCCGCATGACGGGCATCGTCCGCGTCGCAGGTTGTTTCGGGCGACAAAGAAGCCCTGCCGCCGGATGAGGAGCTCTCCGCAGTCCGGGCAGCGCGTGTCCTCGGCCTCTCCGGGCATGTTCCCGATATACAGGTATCGAAGCCCCTCTCTCCTGCCGATCTCATAAGCCGCCCGAAGGGTCTTTGCCGGCGTCGGCGGGGCCTCCCTGTATTCGAAATCGGGGTGGAACCGGCTGATGTGCCAGGGGATGTCGGGATCGACGCCGGCGATGAAGCGCGCGATCGCCGCGAGCTCCTCATCGCCGTCGTTCAGCCCGGGCACGACCAGCGTCGTGACTTCGACCCAGATGCCGAGCTTCTTCATCAGGCGGATCGAGTCGAGGACAGGCTCGAGCCGGGCTCCGCAGACTCTCTTGTACGTGTCATCCTTGAAAGCCTTAAGGTCGACGTTCGCGGCATCGAGGCAGGGCCGGATCGCCGTCAGGGCTTCTTCGGTCATGTAGCCGTTGGTCACGAAGTTGTTGGCCAGCCCCGCCGCCTTAGCCAGCCGGGCCGTGTCACGGGCGTACTCGAAGAAGACCGTCGGCTCGGTGTAGGTGTAGGAGATGCTCCGGCAGTCATGGGCCTTGGCCTCGCGGACGACGTCCTCCGGGGACAGCTCGCCGCTTCCCCTGATCCCGCCGTCCGCCCTCCTCGGCGCCTGCGAGATCTCCCAATTCTGGCAGAAGGCGCAACGGAAATTACAGCCGGCCGTGGCGATCGAAAAGGCCCGCGACCCCGGAAGGAAATGGTAGAGGGGCTTTTTCTCGATGGGGTCGACGTGCGCGGCGACGACCGCCCCGTAGACGAGGCTCACGAGCGTCCCGCCGCGGTTCTCGCGGACGGCGCAGATCCCCGCCTTCGAGGGGGCGATGAGGCAGCGGTGGGCGCAGAGGGCGCAGCGGACCTTCCCGCCCTCCTGCGGTTCCCACAGCACGGCTTCCTTGATCATCGGCCCTGGAGCTCCGGATGGAATTTGAGCGCCGACGGGCAGAGCCGCCGGAGGAAGCATTCGGGGCATTTCGGCGCCCGCGCCTGGCAGACGGCCCGTCCATGGTCGACAAGGAGGAAGTTGAAATCCAGCCAGTCCGCCTTCGGCACGACGCTGAGCAGGTCCCGTTCGATCTTCTCCGGGTCTTCCTCCCGGCTCAGGCCGAGCCGCTGCGACAGCCGCCGCGCATGGGTGTCGACGGCGATCCCCTCGGCCTTGCCGAAACCCGCGGACAGGACGATGTTGGCGGTCTTGCGGGCCACGCCGGGAAGCGTGATCAGCTTCTCCATAGAGTCCGGCACGGCACCCCCGTACTCCTCGACGATCTTCCGCGAGGCCGCGACGATGCTCTTGGCCTTGTTCCGGAAAAATCCCGTGGAGCGGATCTCCTGTTCAAGGGCGCTCCGGTCGGCACGGGCGAAATGTGCGGGCGTCGGGTACTTCTCGAACAGCTCGGGCGTGATCATATTGACCCGCTCGTCGGTGCACTGGGCGGCCAGGATCGTGGCCACGAGGATCTCGAACGGGGAGCGGAACGCGAGGGCTGTGCGGGTCTCGGGATAGTGCCTGCGGAGAAGCCGGATGATCTGCCGGACGCGTTTCTTCTTGTCGTCCACGGCGCGCCTCGCGGCCCTAGACTCCGAGCTCGGAGCGCAGCTGCAGAACCCTCAGGACGTCCGTGCGGCAGATGATCCCGGCCACGCGGTCCCCGTCCATCACCGGCACCTGGTGAACGTCTTTCGAGGTCAGGGCCGCCAGAATCAGGTTGCCGTCGGCGTTGAGGGGCACGGAATGGAGCTTGTCTTTGGGCGTCATGACGGCCGAGACCGGAGAATTGGGCCATTCCTCCCGGGACAGGGATTTGACGTCCTCGAGGCAGACGATGCCCTTGAGGTCCCCGCCGACGGTGACCAGGAACACGCGCTCCTTCTTCTTCATGATGTAATCGTCTACGAGGGACTGGATCGGCAGGCCGGAGGGCACGGTTTCGAACTCCGTGTTCATCAGGTCCTTGGCTTTCAGCCCTTCGAGCGCCGTTTTGAGCATGAGATGGCTGTAGCTCTGAGCCGCCGCGCTGTGCAGGAACCAGCCGATGAGGACCAGCCAGAGCCCGTCGAGGCCGCCCCCGAGGAAAGCGAACTGTTTGAGGCCCAGAAACATCATGATGCCCACGAAAATGAAGCAGAAGGCGATTCCCTCGCCCGTCAGCGTGGCGATCCGCGTCGCTTTCCTGAGATCCCCCGTGACCTTCCACAGGAGGGACCGTAAGACCCGGCCGCCGTCCATCGGGAAGCCCGGCAGCAGGTTGAAGGCACCCAGGACGACGTTGATAAATGCCAGATAGGACGCGGCGGCTCCCAGCGGCTCGTTGACGGGAAGGAGGAGCATATGGAGAAGAAAAAAGACGGCCCCCAGCACGAAGCTCGAGAGGGGCCCCACGATCGCCATGGCGAACTCCTTGAGCGGCTCGTTGGGCTCCTCGGCGATCTGAGCGACACCGCCGAGGATGAACAGCGTGATGCTCTTGACCTCCTCGCCCTGCTTGATGGCCACGATCGAGTGGGTCAGCTCATGCGCAAGCACCGACCCGAAGAACAGCAGGCTTGTCAGGAGCCCCAGGGCCCAGTTCAGCGCAAACGGCCAGTGCGGGTGGGAGCTCGGAAAATAGCCTGCGGCCAGAGCCCACGTGATGAGGACGAAGATGACGAGCCAGCTCGAATCGATCCGGATGTCGATGCCGAGAATCCGGCCGATGCGCCAAGCGTGCCTCATGGCTCCTCCTTGTCTGCGAGGGGCCCTCTGCCGGGCCGCCGGTCCCGGATCAGGGACCGACGTGAAAGAGGTCCTCGCCGATGTGGAAGTCTTCGACATTATAATAATCCGGGAACTTCTCGAGGAGATCGATCTCGGACTTGATCATCGCCTGGTGGCTGCGCTCGACGCGCCCCAGGTAGCCGAGCATCTTCCGACTCCCTTCGTCCGCGACGCGCCCGCTGGCGTCTTCGTAGAACCGCTCCGCCGCCTCCTCCGCCTTGAGGGCGGCCTGGAAAAGGGCCGCCACGGTGGGGTTGTCCCCGAGCGTCGCGGCGATCGGCGGCATCCACGAGGCCTCGGGGGCCCCCCGGGCCCTGTCGGAGTATTTTTCGTGGAACAGCCGCTCGAGAATCTTCCTGTGGTGCTCCTCCTCCAGGGCCAGGAACTTGAGCTTCTGGATGAGGACGACATTTTTCACCCGCGCCTGGAGACGGGTATAGAACCCCGCCGCGTCGACCTCCGAGCGGATGCCGACGCTGAGGATCTCCCAGGGCTTCAATCCGGCATCGAGCGCCATCGCGACCTCCCTCGGCCCCGGCCGCTCGCCTCCGGGGCCGTTGAATGAGAATGGGCCGTCCTCATGACGGCCGCGGGTGCCGCACTCCTCACCCGGAAGAGCGGGCGCCCGTCCCCGAGCGTCAGAACGTGACAAACCGCTGCCGGGGTGTGCCGCACACCGGGCACTTCTCTGGGGCCTCGCCCTCCATGGTAAAGCCGCACATCGAGCAGACATGGAGGGGGCGGGCGGGGATGTCTTTTCCCCCCGTCACCGGCTTCAGGGCCGCCTGGTAGGCGGCGCGGTGGACTTTTTCGGCCTGCAGGGCCGCGTTGAGATTTATGGCGGCCGTTTTTTCCTGCTGGGCCTCGGCCACGACGAGATAGGCGGGGTACATCTCCTCGACCTCGAAGCTCTCCCCCCCCACGGCCGCCGCGACGTTCTCCTTCGTACTGCCGACCCCGGACAGGGTCTTAAGATGGTTCGTCGCGTGGATCTGTTCGGCGTAGGCGTTGGCCTTGAACACCCGGGCCATGTTGGGAAGGTTCTCGGCCGCGGCCTTCTCAGCGAAGGCCAGATACCGGATATGGGCCTGGCTCTCTCCGGCCAGGGCGGCCCTGACGTTCTCTTCGGTCATTTTCTTCATTGATGATCTCCTTTATGAAATTTTCAGCATGGCCTGGATGGCGCCGCGCGCCCTGTCGGCGATTACGGCCGGGACCTCGACCGCGGGCACTTTGTCGTCCAGGGCGTCCAGGACCTTCTCCAGCGTCATCATTTTCATATTGACGCAGAGCGCTGCGTCCCGGCCCGGATAAAATGCGACGGCGAGGTTCTCTTTCCGCAGGCGGTGGAGGATTCCTTTCTCAGTGCCGACGATCACTTCCGCCGCTTTCGTCACTCGGGCCTCGGCGACCATCTTCCCCGTCGACAGGACCCTATCGGCGAGATCGACGACGCCCGGAGGGCACTCCGGATGGACCCAGACCTCGGCCCCGGGATGAAGCGCCTTTTTCGCCAGGATATCCTCCGGCCGGAACTTGTCGTGGACATAGCAATAGCCGTCCCAGGGGACGATCCTCTTTCCCGTCTCGCGGGCGACGTAGGCGGCCAGGTTCCTGTCCGGCACGAACAGGACCTCCTCCTCGCCCAGGGATTCGACGACGGCGACCGCATTCGACGAGGTGCAGCAGATGTCGCTCTCGGACTTGACCGCGGCGCTCGTGTTGACATAGCAGACGACCTTGCGGCCGGGGTACTTGTCCCTCCACGCCCGGAGCTCCCGGGCCGAGATCATGTCCGCCATCGGGCACCCCGCCGCCGGCTCCGGGAGGACGACCCTTTTGCCGGGCGACAGCACGGCGGCCGTCTCGGCCATGAAGTGCACGCCGCAGAAGACGACAAGCTCCGCGTCGAGCCCGGCGGCCTTTCGGCTGAGCTCGAGCGAATCGCCGACGAAGTCGGCCGCGTCCTGCACTTCGGGAGGCTGATAGTTGTGGGCCAGGATGACGGCGTTCCGCCGGCGGCGAAGGCTCCCGATCCGCTCGAGGACGCGCGTCTCGTCCATGCGACCCCTCAGCCCCTTTCCCCGGTCTTCCGGACATAGGCTTTGAATATCCCGCCGTCCTCCTCGAGCCCGAGGAACTCCTGCCCCATCTTCCGGCACCAGGCGGGCATGTCCTGACGGATTCCCGGGTCGGTGGAGAGAATCTCGAGGACCTCGCCGGGCTTCATCTCCTTGATTTTCTTCGAAGTCTGAATCAGAGGCATCGGGCACTGAAGTCCGTAGCAATCAAGAGTGACGTCGGCTTTCACGATCGCAACTCCGGCCGTGGCGGACGGCCTCTATTTCTTGAGCGGTGCTCCGCAGTGGATGCAGACGTCGGCGTCCTTCTTCGTGATTTCGCCGCAGGACGGGCACTCCTCGAGCTCGATCTGGCAGGCTCGGCAGTACTCCCCCGCCTCTTCGTCGAGCGGGCCGTCGCAGTAAGGGCAGGCCGCTCCTTCGTGTTCGTGAAGGTCGGGGGCTTCGGGCTCGGCCTTCTCTCCCCGCGACGTCAGCCGCTTCCTGTAGTTCTCGATGGCCGCGTGGAGGGCGTCCGCCCCCAGGTTCGAGCAATGGAGCTTGTTCTTGGGCAGGCCGCCCAACTCCTCGGCGACGAGGCTGTTCGTGATCTTCATGGCTTCGTCGAGGGTCTTACCGATGGCGATTTCGCTGACCATGCTGGACACCGCGATGGCCGCGCCGCAGCCGAAGGTCTGGAATTTGACGTCGGCGAGCTTGTCGTCCTTGACCTTGATGTAAAACGTCATCATGTCGCCGCAGACCGGGTTCCCGACCTGGCCGATCCCGTCGGCGTTCTCAATCGTCCCGACGTTGCGGGGGTTCTGGAAATGGTCCATGACTTTGTCGCTGTACATCATGTGTTCCTCTCTTTCAGATACTGCGTATAGAGGGGGGACATTTTTCTCAGGCGCTCGATCACCGGAGGGAAGACACGGAGGAGATGGTCAATCTCGGACGGCCCCGTCCCGTCGATCATGCTGAAGACGAGCGACCCTTGAGCAAGGGCGTGGTCGAGGCCCATCGCCAGCAGCACGTGCGAGGCCTTCAAGGCCTTGGACGTGCAGGCCGAGCCGCTGGAGGCCGAAACCCCCTGCATGTCCAGCAACAGTAGCATGCCCTCGCCCTCGACGAACTCGATGCAGAAGCTGGCGTGGTGGGGCAGGCGCCGTTCCGGATGGCCGGTGAGGACGACGTGTTCTACGAGACGGGGCAACTCCCGGATCAGGCGGTCCCTGAGCGGTAGGAACCGGGCCGTTCGGGCCTCCATGTCCCGCTTGGCAACCGCCGCGGCCTTTCCCAGGCCGACGATCCCGGCCACGCTCTCGGTCCCGGCCCGGCGGCCGTTCTCCTGGATCCCGCCCTCGATGAGGGGCAGGATTCGTGTTCCCTTCTTCAAAAAAAGGGCCCCAGAACCCTTGGGGCCGTAGAACTGGTCTCCGGCCAGGCTCAGGGCGTCCACGCCGAGCGTCTGCACGTCAAGGGGGACTGACCCAGCGGCGGCGACGGCGTCGGAGTGGAACAGCACGCCCTTCGAGCGGCACACGGCAGCGATCTCGGCAACAGGCTCGATCGTCCCGACCTCGCTGTTGGCCGTCATGATGGAGACGAGGATGGTGTCCTTCCTTACGGCCTTGGCGACATCGGCCGGATCGATAAGACCGGTCCTGTCGACGGCGACCAGGGTCGAGGTGAAACCCAGCTTCTCCAGGCTTTTGAGGGGATTCAGGACCGACTGGTGCTCGATCGCCGAGGCCACGATGTGCTTGCCTTTGGCCTGGTAGGCCTGGGCCAGGCCCTTGAGGGCGAAGTTGTTGGCCTCGCTGCCGCTCGAGGTGAAATAGATTTCCTGGCTCTCGGCGCCGAGAAGCGCGGCGACGTCCTCCCGGGCCGTCTCCACGGCCGCCAGGGCCTTTTGGCCCGTGGAATGCAGGCTCTGGGGATTGCCGTAGACCTCCCCCAGGTACGGGAGCATGGCCTGGAGTGCTTCGGGGTTAAGGGGCGTCGCCGCGATATGATCGAAATAGGCTTTCACGATTGCTTCCCCTTTCTCCGGCCCGCCCGTCTCGCCGCGCCGGCCGGCTCCCGCTCCCGGGCGCTCAGACCGCCTCGACGCTCTTGACCTCTGGAACCTCTTTTTTCAGGATCCTCTCGATCCCCATCTTGAGCGTCATCTGGGACATGGGGCACCCGCCGCAGGCGCCCGTAAGCCGGACCCGGACGACTCCCTCCGGGCTGACCTCGACGAGCTCGACGTCGCCGCCGTCCCCTTGGAGGGCGGGACGGATCCTGTTCAGGGCTTGCTCGACTTTCTCTTTCATACCGTACTCCTTGAGGGATAGGCCCGACTGTCAACCCCTTTCCGGAAGATACGCCCGGGGTCTTTCGGGCCTCTATGTAAAATTGTACACGGATTTCGCGGCCGATACAATAAATCCTATAAATTTAGTAAAGATTAGCCGGACGGCGCGCTCTTTCCGGCCGTGGCCGGAGCGCCTATTTCTTCTGCGCCGGCTTCTTCGCCGCGGCCTTCTTCATTGGCTTTCCGCAGCAGACGAAGACGTGCTCTTCCTCGCAGCCGCAGGCCTCGTCGACGACGACCCTGTAGCCGCACACGCCGCACTCGTAGGCTTCGCCCTTTTTGGTCTTGGCTTTCTTGTCGGCCATGACTCTCCTCCTTCCGCAAGATGATACGGCCAGACCCCTACTCCCAGTCCAGGAGTCTTTTCTGCCCCTTGAGGGTCCGGATATGGGTGACGTCCTGGGTGACTTCCAGGCAGCCCCGGTAGCGACCGGCAGCATCCCGGACCGCGAAATAACGGATGTGGACGAACTTGCCGCCGGTTTCGATCCAGAACTCCGCCGCATCACGTTTCCCGGCTTTGAACGCCTCGAGGATTCTGTTCACGGCGTCGAGGCTCTTGGAGGGATGGCAGTTCTGGACCTTCCGGCCGATGACCGCGGGCGTCCGGGTGAAGATCCGGTCACGGGTCGCCGAATAATATCGGACCGTGTCCGTATCGTCGACGAACGAGACATCCACCGGCAGGGTCTTGAGGATCAGGTTGACGAGTTCGGGCGTCAGCGATCCCGTGTCCAGGTTGAAGAGTGGGCTCGTCGTTTCCGTTTCTGTCGGCTTCACGGTTTCTCCTTCACGGCCGCCGATCGCGACCGGCCTCCATTCTTTTCCGGGGGTGACCCAGGCGTAACCGATCTCTTCTTCGCCGCGTTTGACACGGGCCCAGTCCCGTTCGTCGAGGGTCTCGAGACTCATGGGAAAGAGGACCTTCTCTTCCTTGGCGATCATGTCCGACAGCTCGCCGAGGACGAGGTTCGCTGCCCGGAGCGTCCGGTCTTTGTCTCCGCTTTCGAGCGCCGCCCGGAGGTCCTTCAGGTGGGCGCGGATATCGTCATGGATCGCCCACATGACCTTGGAGGGACCGCTTATGCCCCGGGCCTCGAGAAGCGGGAAAAGCTGGTTCTCTTTCTTCAGGAAGTGCTTCTCGACCTGGGCCAGGGAGTCGATGAGGACCGAAAGCCTCTGGCGCTGTCCGTTCCAGTCCGAAGCCGCGCGGTCGGGAGGGACCTGGGAGAGCGCGGCCCGGACCTCGGCGATGAGCCCCGCGAGGGCGCGGTTTTCTTCGGTCATGGTGTGGAGCGGGTGGCCCGGAACCGCGGCAGGCGTTTTGCTGCCTTCGAGGGCGTCCTCGAAGATCCGCACGTGGACATCGCAGAGCTTCTTCACTTCAGCCTCGGGAAGTCCCTCGGCGATGAGCTCTTGTTCCATCGAACCGATCTCCGCCCCAGAGACGTCATGAACGAGGGCGGACAAGCGCCTCTTCAGGATGTCCGGGTCGCCGCCCCGATGGAGATCGCGGATGATGCCCTTGAGGACTTCCTTGCGCGCCGCGCGATCCCCGAAGGCCTCCCCGCCCTTCCCCGGCCGGCTCCCCTCCACCTTGATACTCTCACCGGTGACTCGGCGGATCTCGGCGGACAGGGCTTCGAGAAGCTGATCGACCGGGAGATCGCCCATGCGGGCGGCCTGATCGAGCGTCGCTGCCTTCCCCACCGTCCGCCGCAAGATTGGGTTCTTCAGCTTCCGGAAGCTCGGCGAAAGCCCGGCCAGGAATTCGAGGAGGAACGGATAAGCCTGGATCAGAGGGGCGAGCTGGCTTGTCGGCTTGAGGATCAAGAATCCACCTTCTTCCTAAATATCTTATCACAGTCGCCCGCCGGATCGAAGCCCGGCGGATTCTCGGCGCCCAGAGTCTAGACCACGATCCGCGGGATGAGGGGATTGATCCGGGCCAGGATCTCGTAGCAGATCGTCCCGGCGAGCGCGGCGAGGTCGTCAGCCAGGATTTTCTCCCGGCCGTCGCCGCCCAAAAGAGTGACCTCGTCCTCCAGACGCACCCCCGGGATGTCCGTGACATCGGCCATGAAAAAGTCCATAGCCACCCGGCCCCGGACCGGGGCCCGCCGTCCGCGGACGAGGACGTGTGACGCGTTGGAGAGCCCACGGTCGTAGCCGTCGAAGTAGCCCACGGGGACGACGGCCAGGATGGTCGGCCTCGTCGTCTTGTAGGTGCAGCCGTACCCGATGAAGGCGTCCGCAGGCACGCGCTTGACCTGGGCGATCCGGGCCTTCCAGGAGAGGACGGGTTCGAGCCGGAGAGGTTTCCTCTTGGTCTGAAGGCAGGAGAGATACGTCTCCTTGGACGGCCAGTAGCCGTAGAGGCCGATGCCAACGCGGGCCATGTTGAAGTCGGTCTCCGGGAAGAGGATGGTCGAGGCCGTGCACGACATGTGCCGGACCGGGACGCGCACGCCGCGGGCCCGGAGCCTCCTCGAAGCCCCCTTGAAGGCCTCGAGCTGGACCAGGGGATAATCGTGCTTGGTCGTATCCTCGATGTTAGCGAAGTGCGAGGACAGCCCCTCGACAATGAGGCCTCCCCGGCGGCGGATCTCGCTGACAAAGAGCCAGACCTCCGCGGCCTCCACCCCCTGGCGCCGAGTACCCGTTTCCACCTTGACATGAACCCGCGCCGTCTTGCCCAGGCGGCGCGCGACGGCGGCCAGCCGCGCGACCGTCTCCCTATTATAGACGATGAGTCTCAGGTCCTGGGCCACCGCCTCCTCCAGCCCGCCCAGAGGGACATAGCCGAGCACAAGGACCGGCACGCGAATCCCCGCCGCCCGGAGTGCCGTGCCCTCGCCGACGGAATTGACCCCCAGCCAGTCGACGCCGTTCTCCACGGCGATCCGGGCGACCTCAAGGAGCCCGTGCCCGTAGGCGTTGGCCTTGACGACGGCCATGAACTTCCGCTTCGGACCGATAATGCGCCGGAACTCGGTAATGTTATGGACGAGGGCCCTCCGGTTGATGAGGATCCGCTGGAGTCCCTCATCTGTCATCTCAACCCCCTCACTCCCGCTCCCCGGCCCCGGCGACGATCCGTCCGAAGGCGGCCAGACCTTCCAGGGCGGCGGGCAGCAGGATCGTATGGTCCCGCTCGACGCCCGTCGAAATGATGCCGATGGGCGTCTCCACGAGCTCTTCGAGAAATCTCACGTAATCCTTGAGGGTCTCGGGGAGAGGCTCGAAATCCGACGCCCCGTGGACGGAGTTTTGCCATCCGGGGAATCTCCGGTAGACGGGAGTCACGCGCTCGAGGATCCAGGGCTCCGACGGGAACGACTTGAGCAGGCCGCCCTTGTATCGGTATCCGGTGCAGACGCACACCTCGTCCAGCCCTTCCAGGACATCGGGTTTCGTCAGGGCGATGCGGTCGACGCCGTTGATGCGGCAGGCGTAGCGGACGGCGAAACCGTCGAACCAGCCGCAACGCCGGGGCCGGCCGGTCGTGGCGCCGAATTCGTCGCCCCGGGCGGCGATCCGCGCTCCCCGCTCGTCCCGGAGCTCGGTCGGAAATGGGCCGCCTCCGACCCGAGTCGTGTAGGCCTTGGTGATCCCGAGAACGCCGCCGACCGCCTTCGGCCCGACCCCCAGCCCCGTACAGGCGCCGCCGGCCGTCGAATTCGAGGAGGTGACATAGGGATAAGTCCCGTGGTCGACATCCAGGAGGGCTCCCTGAGCCCCCTCGAACAGCACGTTCTTCCCGGCCTTCATCAGCCCGTGGAGCATGTCGGAGACGTCGCCGACATAGGGGCCGATCTTCTCGCCCCAAGCCGCATACTCCTCGAAGATGGGCCGAGCCTCGAGCGGCGCCAATCCGTAGCTCTGCAGCACATGGTTCTTGGCGGCCACGTTCTCCGAGATCCGCTCCCCGAGCACCGCTGGGTCCAGAAGGTCGCCCACCCGGACGCCCCAGCGGGACGCCTTGTCCTCATAAGCCGGCCCGATCCCCCGGCAGGTCGTCCCGATTTTTTTCTCGCCGCGGCTCTCCTCGCTGATCCGCTCGAGGAGGGGGTGCCAGGGCATGATGAGATGGGCATGGCGGCTGAGAACCAGCCGGGCCGGTTCGACCCGGACGCCCATGGCTTCGAGGTCGGCAATCTCCTTGAGAAACGCCGCCGGGGAAACGACCAAGCCGTTGCCGATGAGGCAGAGCTTGTCGGGATGGAGGATTCCGGACGGGATGAGGTGCAGGACGATCTTCTTGCCGCCGATGTAGACCGTGTGGCCCGCATTGTGGCCGCCCTGATAGCGGGCTACGGCATCAAACGCGGGAGTCAGCAGGTCGACGATTTTGCCTTTGCCTTCATCCCCCCACTGGGTCCCGAGAACGAGCAGATTGGCCATGCCTTTTCCTTCCCCTGTGAGTTCCTGGCAACGCGCGTCCGGACCATGCCGCCCGGGGATTGTATCAAACCGGGCCCGCGGCCTCAAGGCTCAGAAGCTCAGAGCCGCCTGAATCCTCATGATGTTGTTGGGGATCTTGGGAGTCTCGTTGTTCCATTCGTACTCGCCCTTGAGGAACATTCCCTGCCCGATCACCCAACGCAGCCCCGCAGTCCAGCGGCTGAGGTCGAGCGATATCCCGCCGCCGTGGTAGGGGTCCACGTACTTGACCCGCTGAAAGCTCCCGATGGGTTGGATCTTGGAGAAGCTCATGACCGTCCATATCGAATAGCCTTCACACTTGCCCTGAGCGTAGGGTTCGGGGTTATCGATCAGCGCCCGGGTCACCTCGCCCCAGACCTCCCACTGCTGGGTCACCCATGAGATGTCCACTCCTTCGAGAGTGAGGTTTCGCTGGTCGAGGTCGTCGTACTTGCCGGTGTAGTAGGACGCGCCGACCCGGATTTCCTGGCCGACCTTCAGCGCCACCCGCCCGCCCTTGGCGAAATTCTTGTTGTTGTCCGAGAACTGCTGGCCGTCCGCCAGGTTGTCGGCCTCCTTGAGTCCGTTCCCGATATACGCGGCGTAGGACAGGATCCCGATGTTGCCGTTCACCACGACGCCCAGGTCCCGCCAGGTCGGCGGGTAGAGATACTGCAGGTTGAGGGGCGTCCCGACGAGGAGCGTCTGGTAGGGGCGGCTGGACTCGTTCCAGTTCCCGAAGGGCACGATGTACATTCCGGCCTTGATGTTGAAAACCTGCGAGGGGATGAAGCCGACCCAGGCCTGTTCGATCTCGAACTCCGTTTCGCTCACGGCCCGGACCTCGAGGGAAAAGCCGAACTTGGAGGCCACGGTCCCGTTGGCCGTGAGGCCGCCCATGATGTTTGTCAGGCTGCCGCGGCTGTAGCCGCTGTCCGCCTGTCCCTTGTCGAACTCAAAGGACATATAGCCGCCGAACTTGACATCGGCCCTCAGGCCGGCCGTCCCGGCGAGAAGAAGGACGGCCAAGGAGGCGATCAGTTTTTTCGTCATGGCCTCACCTTCCTCGGGCGCCGGAAGGCGCTTATCCCGGCAGTAATCACGGCCGGTCGCGCCTCGCCCCGCCCGGCTAGGAAGTCTTCTTGAAGAATTCCTTGCCCACGCCGCACTGCGGACAGACCCAGGTGTCCGGCAGGTCTTCGAAGCTCGTGCCAGGGGGGATGCCGTTGTCGGAGTCGCCTACGGCCGGATCATAGATATAGCCGCAGGCTTGACACTCCCACTTGTCCATGAAGTCCTCCTGGCGTCAATCCTCGCTCAGGACGTGCCTTTCGTATTCGGTCTCGAGCTTGAGCTTGTGGGCCCGCTCCTGCCCGGCGAGGAACTCGAAGACGCGGCGCTCGCCGGCCGCCGCCGGCAGCCGCGTCAGGCCCCGATAGAGTTCCTCGGCCTTTTTCTCTTTCTTGGCCGCGAAGATGAGGAGGTCCTGGAATGTCATGCCCGGAGTCATCGGCTCCTCAGCCAATGCGTCGCTAAGCCCCATGTCCTCGACCGGCGGCAGGGCGCTTTCCTTCAGCTGCGTATTCGTCATGCCTTCTAGGAGCTTGCGGTGTTTTTCCTCCTCCGCCTTGAGCTCGAGAAGCATGTCCCGCAGGCCGGGGGTCGTGGCCTGACCGGCCATCTGGCCGTAACCTTCCGCCGCGGCAATCTCCCGCTCGATGGCGAAGGCGATGATGTCGCTGACGTTCTTGAATCGGCGTTTGGGCATTCCGGCCTCATCCTTCCAGTCGATTTTCAGTCGTCCCCGGAGACGTGCTCATTATATTGAATTCCCCTCTTCTGTCAAACCGCCGCGCGGCCGGGAAGGCCCCTCAGCCCTCTCCCCGCAGGAGCATGAGCTTCTCCTTGACGCGCGAGTTCCTCTTGACCGGCTTGTCGTTCTTGATGGCGATGTAGAGGGCCTTGTAAGACCCGATGATCACACTGAGCTTCTTGGCCCGCGTCAGGGCCGTATAGAAGAGGTTGCGCTGGAGCATGATAAAGTGCTGGGTCAGCAGCGGCATGATCACGGCCTGGTACTCGCTGCCCTGGGCCTTGTGGACGGAGACCGCGTAAGCCAGGGTGATGTCGTTCAGCTCGTCCTTCTCGTAGCCGATCGTGCGCCCGTCGTAGTCCACGAAGATCCGGAATTTCGCCTTGTCGATGTGGAGGATGGTCCCGATGTCGCCGTTGTAGACGTCTTTCTCGTAGTCGTTCCGCAGCTGCATGACTTTGTCCCGGACTCGGAACTCGCGGAGGCCCGCCGTGAGGCCCTCCCGGGCCGGGTTCAGGCGTTTCTGGAGCTCCTGATTCAGACTGTCGACGCCGACGAGGCCCTTGTACATGGGGCTGATGACCTGGATCTCGGGCGAAAGCGGGCTCAGCCCCAGCTTCCGCGGAACGCTGGTCTGGCAGAGCTTCAGGATGGTGGCGAAAGCCTTTTTCTCATCGTCCTGGCGGATGAAATAGAAATCGGAGTTCCGGTCTTCCCGCGGCGGGTAGACGAGCGACTGCCCCTGGTTGACCCGATGGGCGTTGAGGACGATGTAGCTTTCCTTCTCCTGGCGGAAGATCTCGTCGAGACGCACGACGTCGACCGTCCCCGACTCGATGATATCGCGGAGAAGCGTCCCCGGGCCGACCGACGGCAGCTGGTCCCTGTCGCCGACGAGGATCAGCCGCATCTGGGCGGGGACGGCCTTCAGCAGGTGGTACATCAGCGGCAGGTCGACCATAGAAACCTCGTCGATGATCAGGGCCTCGCCGCGCAGGGGATTCCGCTCGTTTTTCTTGAACGTCCCTTGCTTGGGCTTGAATTCGAGGACGCGATGGATCGTCCGCGCTTCGCGGCCGGTCGTCGCGGACAGCCGTTTGGCCGCCCGGCCGGTCGGGGCCGCCAACAGCGCCTCCCGGCCCCATCTCTGGAAGATATCGACGACAGCGCGGATGATGGTCGTCTTCCCGGTGCCGGGACCGCCGGTGATGACCAGGATCTTCTTCTCGAAGCTGCGGCGGATGGCCTCCTTTTGCATCTCAGAGAAGTTCATGCGGAGGTCCTGCTCGGTGGCCGAGATTGCCTGGTCGAGGTCGATCTCCGGCGGACGGCAGGGGAAATCCGCGACCTGGTGGAGGCCCCGGACGACGTCCTCCTGCGCCTGGTAGTAAAACGGGAGATAGAGCGCGGCATCGGCCCCGAGCTCCTCGCGGACGAGGCTCTTTCCCTTGAGGAGCTCGTCGACGGCCCGGTCGGCTTTGTCCGGCTCGACCTCAAGGTCCGTCGCGCACTTGTCCCGGACTTCGGAGGCGAAGGAAAACACGTGGCCCTGCTCGATGTCTTTCTCCAGGACATAGAGGATATAGGCCTTAACCCTCTCGATCGAGGCCGGGTCCAGGCCGAGCTTAAGGGCGATCTGGTCCGCGGTCTTGAAGCCGATTCCGTAGATGTCGAGGCAGAGCTGGTAGGGATTGGCCCTGAGGACGGAGAAGGACCGGTCGCCGTACTGGCGGTAGATTTTGGCGGCCAGGTTGGTCGAGACGTTGTGTTCCTGGAGAAAGATGATGAGGTCCCGGATTTCCTGGTGCTCGGCCCAGGATTTCTTGATCTCGCGGAGCTTGACGCTGCCGACGCCCTCGACCTCCTTCAGCCGCTCCGGGTTCTTCGTCAGCACCTCGATCGTGCCGGGGCCGAACCGGCCGATGATCCGGGAAGCGAGGACCGGGCCGATTCCCCGGATGAGTCCCGAGGCGAGAAATTTCTCGATCCCCTTGACCGAGGCGGGAAGCGTCAGGGTGAAGCGATCGGCCTTGAACTGCTGGCCGAAGCGCGGGTTGAGCTCCCATTGCCCCTTGATTTTGAGCATCTCTCCGGGGGACAGCGGCGGGAAGGACCCCACGACCGTCAGGACGTCGCCGCTTTTGACGGCGAAGCGGCAGACCGTGTACCCGTTGTCGGGATTATAGAAGACAATCTCCTCGATGGTCCCTTCGATGGTGTCCTGGCCTTCGGACTTCACCGCGGCACTCCGGCGAGGAGGCGCACGGGCGTCCCGGGTCCGGCCCCCAGGGCCTCGGCCGCCGAGTCCTCGCGGACGGCGATTTCGACGAGGCCCAGGCTGTTAATCAGGGCGAAGGGGCGGCCGACCGCCGCCGAGGCGTAGGAAGTCCGGAATATCCGGATCTCCCGGCCCGCGATCCGCAGGACCGGCTTCGCGGCCGGATGCCCGTCCCCCAACCTTTCGAGCATCGCGGCCGGGATGTTCGTGATGAGGTTTCCGAAATGGTCCGCGTAGAGGACGGCGCCCCGGATTCCGGACGTCACGCGGGCCGGCCGCGGGAGGGAGAGCTTCCTGTACGTCCGGAGCCTGGGGCCGAATTCGGCCGGATCCACTCCGAGCGACAGCCAAGCCGCCGCCGGCGCCATGCGGTCCCGGCCCTCGAAGGTCGTCCTCCCGGCCGCGAGAAAGAAACGACGCGCCGCGATCTCCCGGACCTCGAGGATCTTCTCCCGTTCCAGGGGGGCTGTCAGAAGCCCGTTGTCCGGAGCGATGAACGCGAACCGGGGCGTCCGGACGAGCAGGATTTTCCGGCCGGTCCCGACACCGGGGTCGACGATGGAAAGAAAGATCGTGTCCTGGGGAAAGAATCCGGAGCAGGCCCCGAGGATGAAGCCGGCCGCGGCCGGGTTGAAGGGCGGCGCGTTGTGGGTGATATCGACGACCGCGGCCTCCGGATGGATGCCGGCGATCACGGCTTTCAGGGACCCGACGAAAAAATCCCGGTCGCCGAAATCGGTCAGGAGCGCGATCAGGGGCCTCGCCATGGTTTCGCTCCTCCCATCTTAGACATTTCCCGAAAGCCGGTCAACCGAGAGCCCCGAGCCGGCCGCAGGGGTCGAAGGGAGTATAATAATAGACGTGGGGCCCTTGATCGGAGTCCCCGAGAAAGGAGGCTAGGAATATGATGTGGGGAGGGCATTGGTCGCCGATGTACGGCTGGTCTGGCCTCATCTTCTGGCTGCTGCTCATCGTGGCCATTTTCTTTTTCATCCGCTGGCTCTTCCAACAGGGAAGCCGCCAGGCGGGGCCGCGTCAGGAGGAGACCGCTTTGGACGTCCTGAAAAAGAGGTATGCCCGGGGAGAGATCAACAAGGAGGAATTCGAGCAAAAAAAGAAGGACCTGGCCTGAGAGGCCGGTCCGTCTCCCGCTTAATTTTCTTTCGCCTTTCCGCCATTCGGTCAGACAGGGGCCCGCCCGTCGGCATGCGGCCTTTGCGATACCGCCTTCAGGAATCTCCAAACCGAGTCGATGTCCGGCAACCGGAAGCGGGCGAACGAGGGCCGCCCCTTCCCCACGGCGACCGCCATGTCGGACGGCCGTCTCGAAGAAAGGGTCTCCCCGCCGGGGCGAAATCAGGGCCTGAAGCGAACGCGATAATATCTTTCTTTTATATAGCGCGATCGGACGGCACCGTCAACCCGGCCCTCCGGGGCGCACCCGGAGGGACAATAGGGCATTCGGCCGACAGGCTCAGCGGATGATCTTGAGGAAGCGGCCCCACCGGGCCTTCGGAAGGAAGCTGATGATCTTCTTCAGCCCGTTGCGGAGGCCGATTTTCTGCCAGGCGTCCCTCTCCGCGCCGTATGAGAAATAGATGACCCAGGGCCGACCCTTGATGGAGTTCACGGGCAGGAAGCCCCAGTAGCGGCTGTCGGCGCTGTTGTCCCGGTTGTCCCCCATGACGAAGCACTGGCCCAGCGGCACGATCACTGGCCCATAGTTGTCCCTGATGACGTCGTCGTAGTGATAGGTATCGTTCTTGGAGATGACCTCGCTGTCGGTGTGGACCTTGTAAGGCTCCTGGATCGGATGGTCGTTGATATAGACCTGCTTGTTCTTGATCTCGACCTTTTCGCCTTCCAGGCCGATGACGCGCTTGACGAAGTCTTTGGTCAGGTCCTTCGGCCACTTGAAGACGACGATGTCCTCCCGGCGGATGGGACGGCACGGCAGGATCGCGGCTTCGAGCGGGATGACCGGCTTGTCGTAGGCCATCTTGTTGACCAGGAGAAAATCGCCGACGAGCAGCGTCGGCTCCATAGATCCGGTCGGGATCTGGAACGCCTGGACGACGAAGGTCATGACGAAAAACACGAAAACGGCGGTTTCGGCGATGAGCTCGAAATACTCGCGGAAGAGGCTCCGGTCCCGCTTTTTTGTTTCTTTGTCCATGTCGCACCCTGTATGAAACACCTACTATAGTCAAAAACGCGCCGTTGGGCAATAGCCGTTGCGCGCCTCCAGCTGCCTCCACTCCAAATCGCAGTTTTTTGCGCCGTCTCCTCAGCCTTTTCTTATGAAAAGGACGCCACTCATTTCAGATATTTCCCAGAAGCGCGGCGGATCGACTCGAAGCCGCTCTTCTGGTGACATCTTTAACAAATTTGTGCGTTTTGGGGCTTTCTGCGGCTAAACCCCGCTCTCTCACATTTCGGCTGCTCTTATGGCTTTTGGTTAGGGGGGAGACGGCCTCTCTGGGCGTCCTTGACAGGCGGCGCTGTTCGGGCTTAACTAATCGTGTGAATGTCACGCTGTTCGGCTACCCGCAGACCGGCAAGACGACGCTCTTCAACCTCCTCGCCGGGACGCACATCGAGACGAGGGCGTACGAGGCCGGCAAGCGGGAGCCCAACGTCCGGGCCTGCACCGTCCCCGACGCGCGCCTCGACCGGATCGCCGCCATGTACCCCGAAAAGAAGAAGGTCCCGGCCGTTCTGAACCTGACGGACCTGGTCGGCATCTCGTTTGGCGAGGTCAAGAACAGCACGTTCCTCGACCATCTCCGGAAGGCCGACGGTTTGGTCCACGTCGTCCGCGCCTTCCGGGACGAGCGGGTCGTCTCGGCCCGGAACCGCGTCGCCCCGGCCGAGGACATCCGGTTCATGGAGGAAGAACTCATTCTGGCGGACCTCCTCGCCCTCGACGGCCGCCTTGCCCGGCTGGAGAAAGACCTGAAGAAAATGAAAGATCCCGAGGGGGAAAGGGAGCGCCTGCTGCTCGAAAGGCTCCGGCCCCACCTCGAATCGGGCCAGGCTCTCCGCGACGTCCCACTCCAACCGGGCGAGGCCAAGCTCATCCGGAGCTTCGCCTTCCTGACGCTCAAGCCGCTGCTTCATTTCATAAACCTGGACGAGAAGGACGCTTCCTTTCTCGACCGTCCGGCCGAGCTGCTTGGAGGGGGCCGGGAAGGGCTCCAGCTCATGGCCTTCTGCGGCCGGATCGAAAATGAAATCGCCGAGTGCGCCGAAGATGAGAAGGCCGCGTTCATGGCCGAATACGGCCTCAGCGAGCCGAGCGCCCGGCGCTTTTATGCCCGGGCCCTTCCCTTCCTCGACCTCATCCCCTTCTTCACGATCGGCAAGGATGAAGTCCGCGCCTGGACGGCCAGGAAGGGCTCGACGGCCCTGACGGCCGCGGGGGCCATCCACTCCGATATCGAGAAGGGATTCATCCGGGCCGAGGTCATCGGCGCGGAGGAGCTCTTCGCGTTCGGCTCTCTCCAGCAGGCCAAGGACGCCGGTGCGGTCCGGCTGGAGGGGAAGGAATATGTCGTCCAAAACGGGGACGTCATCTACTTCCGTTTCGCCCAATGAGCCCGCGATTCCGAACGACGGCCCGAGACCCCGCCTCCTCCGCCAGGGCCGGAATTCTGGAGACGCTCCACGGGCCCGTGGAAACGCCGGCCTTCATGCCCGTGGCCAGCCAGGGAACAGTCAAAGCCATGACGCACGGCCTGGTCGAAAGCCTGGGGGCCCAGATCATCCTGCTCAATTCCTACCATCTGTTCCTCCGCCCGGGCGTCGAGGTCATCGAGTCCCTGGGCGGCCTTCACGCCTTCATTTCGTGGTCGAAGCCCATCCTGACCGACAGCGGCGGCTTCCAGATCTACAGCCTGTCTCCGCTAGTCAGGGTCTCCGACGAAGGGGTCTTCTTCTCCTCGCACCTCGACGGCTCGCGGATCTTCCTCACGCCCGAAGACGTCATTGACATCCAGGTCCGGATGGGGTCCGATATCCTGATGTGCCTCGATTATTTTCCCGCCTACCCGTATTCCGCGGAGACGATGGCCGAGGCCGTCCGCCTGACCACGGCCTGGGCCCGGCGCTCCCGGCAGAGGTTCGCCCGGCACGAGAGCCGGCAGCACCTCTGGGGGATCAGCCAGGGAGGGATTGACTGGGACCTCCGGCGCCGGTCGATCGAAGCCCTCCTCGAGACGGGGTTCTCGGGGTTCGCCTACGGCGGCCTCGGAATCGGCGAGCCGAGGACTCGGCTCCTCGAGGTCCTGGACCGGGGAAACGGCCTTTTTCCCGCTGACAAGCCGCGCTACCTCATGGGGATGGGGTACCTCGAGGACATCGTCGAGGCCGTCGAGCGGGGCGTTGATGTCTTCGACTGCGTACTCCCGACGCGGAACGCCCGCAACGGGACCCTGTTCACGAGCCGGGGCAGGATCGCGATCAAGAACGTCAAGTACGCCCGCGACCCGAGGCCCCTCGACGAGGCCTGCGGCTGCTACACCTGCCGAAACTTCTCCCGGGCCTACCTCCGGCACCTTTTCGAACGCCAAGAGGTGAGCGCGGCGGTCCTCCATACGATCCATAACCTTCATTTTTATCTTGACTTCTTCCGGAGAATGCGGCATGCTATTCACTCCAAATCGTTTGCATCCCTGAAGAAGAATTTGTTATCGGAAGAAACTACAAAGGAAGAGAAGACATGATATTTGGCGCATTCTTATCACAGGCCCAACAGCCCACGCCGGGAGCGGCGGCGCATCCCAGCATGTTCATGAGTCTCCTGCCCCTCATCGTGATCTTCGGGATCTTTTACCTGATCCTGATCCTCCCTCAGAGGAAGAAGCAGAAAAAGCACATGGAGATGGTCGAGAAGCTGAAGGCCGGAGACCGGATCATCACCACGGCGGGCATTTTCGGCACGGTCATGGGCGTCCAGAAGGACCGGATCGAGCTCAAGATCGCGGCCAACACCAAGATCGACATCGCCAAGAGCGCCGTCGGCGTCATCCTGGGCGCGACCGACGCGCCTCCGGATAAGACCGGCTGATCCCGGCATTCCGGAAAGCGAAGAGGCTCACATGAAGAAACGACTCCGGTGGAAAGTCCTGCTAACCCTGGGCGTCATAGCCGTCGCGATCTTCATGGCCTGGCCCATCCAGGACAAGATCAAGCTGGGCCTGGACCTCAAGGGCGGCATCCACCTGGTCATGCAGGTCCAGACCGATGACGCCGTGCAGATGGAAACGGATCAGGAGATTCTCCGCCTGCAGGACCTTTTCAAGAAGAACACCATCCCCTTCACGGGAATGACGAAGCTGGGCTCCGGCAAATTCACCATCCAGGGCACCAACTACGACGACGAGGGCAAGATCCGCGAACAGCTCGACCAGTACCTCCGGGACTGGGACTATGCATTCTCCGGCCCGACGATAACGGTCACCATGAAGCCGGCCGCCATGGCGCTGATGAAAGACCAGGCCGTCGAGCAGTCGGTCGAGACAATCCGCAACCGGATCGACCAGTTCGGCGTCGCCGAACCGGTCATCGTGCGCTACGGCCGGGACCAGATCATCGTCGAGCTGCCCGGCGTGGACAACCCGGAGCGCGTCCAGAGCATCATCAAGACCGCGGCCGTCCTCGAATGGAAGCTGGTCAAGGCGGGACCCGCGCCCGACGAGGAGACCCTCCTCAAGGACTCCGGCGGCAAGGTCCCCGACGACATGGAGGTTGTGCGTGGCGATCCCAGGATGGGCGCCCAGGGTTATTACCTCGTGACCAAAGTGGCCGCCGTGACCGGTAAGGACCTGCGCATGGTCCGGCGCGGCCAGGACGAATGGGGTCAGCCCGCCGTCTCCTTCCAGCTCAAGCCGGACGGGGCGAGGCGCTTCGAGCAGGTGACCGGTGAGAACATCGGCAAGCCGCTGGCCATCATCCTCGACGGCAAGGTCCAATCGGCGCCGAACATCAACGCCCGCATCAGCGACAGCGGCATCATCCAGGGGCACTTCACGGTCCAGTCGGCCGACGACCTGGTCCTCGTCCTCAAGTCGGGCTCGCTTCCGGCCGGGCTCAAGACTCTCGAGAACCGGACCATCGGCCCCTCGCTCGGCGCCGATTCGATCCGCGCGGGCCTGATCGCAGGGCTGGTCGCCCTGTTCTCGATCATGGCCTTCATGATCTTCTATTACAGGGTCTCGGGCATCAACGCCATTGTCGCCCTGATCCTCAACCAGATCATCCTCTTCGGGACTCTCGCCTACTTCCACGCCACCCTGACCCTGCCGGGCATTGCCGGCATCATTTTGGGCATCGGCATGGCCGTCGACTGCAACGTCCTCGTCTTCGAGCGCATCCGCGAGGAATACGCCGCCGGCCGGACCGTCCTCAACTCCATCTCCCTGGGTTTTTCGCGGGCCTTCCGGGTGATTTTCGACTCCCACATGACGACCATCATTTCGGCCGTCTTCCTTTTCCAGTTCGGCACCGGCCCGATCAAGGGGTTCGCGGTGACGCTGATCATCAGCCTCGTCGCCAACCTGTTCACGGCCGTGTTCGTATCCCACATGATCTTTGACCTCACCCACACGATGAAAACCCAAAAGTTGAGTATCTAGCCATGCAATTCTTCAAAACCCCCAACATCAACTTCATGAAATACCGTTTCGTCGCCCTGGCGTTCACGGGTCTGGTCATCACCGCCGGACTGATCAACGTCATCGCCTTCCACGGCATCAAGCTCGGCGTCGACTTCGGCGGCGGGACGCTCATCCGCGTCGTCTTCAAGAGCCCGACGACGACTTCCGAGATCCGGAGCGAGCTGCTCCGCGCCGGGCTTGGCGAGAGCGTCGTTCAGGAGAGCGGACAGCCCCAGCGGGAATACATGATCCGGTCGATGCAGGTCATCAACGTTAAGGGCGCCCAGGAGGAGATCGAGGCCCACCAGGAGCTGGCCAACCGGGTCATCGAGGCCCTCAAGGGCGACGACGGAAAGGCGGAGACGGCCCGCGGACTCAAGGACCTCAACAACATCGACCACCCGACCCTGGCCGGACTGCTCCGGCCCGCCTTCGGGGAGAAGGCGGAAGGGCTCGCGGACCAGATCCTCCGTTTCCGGACGACCAAGACGCCGGGCAGCGGCATTATCGAGGACTACTCCGAGCTCGCGCAGGCCGGAATCGGACCCGACGCCATCAAGGACCTCGAGGCCAAGACCTACCTCGGCAAGATGACGGTCGTCAGCAAGGAGACCGTCGGTCCCCAGGCCGGCGCGGACCTCCGCCGGAAGGCGACCCTGGCCGTTATCTGGTCCCTGATCGGCATGCTTGTCTACATCGGCTTCCGGTTCAGGCTGGAGTACGGGGTTTCGGCCATCATCACTCTGACCCAGGACGTCCTGATGGCCCTCAGCGTCTACTCCTTCACGAGCCGGGAGATCAACCTGCCCATCATCGCCGCCCTCCTGACGATCGTCGGCTACTCCATCAACGATACAGTCGTCGTCTTCGACCGCGTCCGCGAGAACCTGAAGATCATGAGAAAGGAGTCGTTCGAGTTCATCCTCAACAAGAGTATCAACCAGAGCCTCAGCCGGACCATCATCACCACGGGTACCGTGTTCCTGGCCGTCCTCTCCCTGTTCCTCTTCGGGGGGAAGAGCATCAACGACTTCTCCTTCATCATGCTCTTCGGCTCGATCGAAGGCGTCTATTCGACCATCTACCTGTCCTGCCCGGTGGTCCTTTTCTGGACTCAGATCTTCAAGTCAAAAAAACGCGCCCGGAGATAATTTTTTTCTTGTCAAAAGGAATATTTTATTTTATACTATGGCTTGCGTTGTTTTCTAATATCGCGAGCATGAGGTGAGAGGAATGGCGCAAGCAAAAAAGCCAGTGCCAACGGCGGAGATTCCGGCGATCTTCAAGGACTCTTTCTTCACGGCCGAGAAAGCCGGGAAGAGGAAGGCCTTCGCTCTTCCGTTCGCCATCATCGTCCACGCCGTGTTCATCATCGCCCTCATCGTCATCCCGTTGCTCTCCACCGGCCCGTTGCCGAAGGTGGAGGTTTACAGTGCGTTCCTGGCCCCTCCTCCCCCTCCTCCTCCTCCCCCGCCGCCGCCGGCCAAGAGGAAATCGACGACGCGGACGACGCGCATCAAGCCGGTCCAGGCCCAAGCGCCCATCGAGCCGGGCCGCCTCGTGGCCCCGGTCGAGATCCCGAACCAGATCACGGAAGAAAAGCTCTCGGACATCGGGGTTGAGGGCGGCGTCGAGGGCGGCGTCGAAGGCGGCGTCGTCGGCGGCGTGCTGGGAGGCGTCGTCGGGGGCGTCCTGGGGGGCGTCGTGGGCGAGGTCGAGGCTCCGGTCCGGGCCATCGGGGAGATCAGGCCGCCGAAGCGCATCCATTGGGTAGAACCTATCTACCCGGATATCGCGCGTCAGGCCCGCGTCGAGGGCATTGTGATCATCGAGGCCACGACCGACATCTACGGTCATGTCCAGCAGGTGAAGGTGATGCGGTCGATCCCGCTGCTCGACCAAGCGGCCATCGACGCGGTGCGGCAGTGGGTCTACGAGCCCATGATCATCAACGGCCGGCCCAGACCCGTGATCTTCACCGTCACCGTCCACTTCCAGTTGAAGTGAAAAGCTAGCCGAAGGCTTTCGATATTTTAAAGGAGGTATGAGCCATGCAATTCGGTCTCATTCAAATGTGGCAGCAGATGGGAATCGTCGCCAGAACGGTTGCCTTCATCCTCTTGGCGCTCTCGGTCATCACGCTGTACCTGTTCATCGAGCGGCAGTTGACGTTTGCCCGGGCCCGCAACAAATCCAAGGAAGTGGCCCCCAAGCTCGCCGACCTGCTGAAATCCGGAAACATCCGGGACGCTCTGGCCGTCGCCTCGAAAAAGGATAACAAGGGCAGCCACCTCGCCCGCGTCACGGCCGCCGGCATCGAACAGTTCATGGAAGGCCGCGAGGCCAAGCTCTCCGTGGATCAGCAGGTGGAGTCGGCGACGCGCGGCTGCGAGAGAGCCGCGAACATGTTCGAGCAGGAGCTCAAGAGAGGCCTGGCCGTTTTGGCAACCATCGCCACGTCGGCTCCCTTTATCGGCCTGTTCGGGACGATCTCGGGCATCATCAACGCGTTCCGCGGCATGGCCGCGACGGGGTCGGGCGGCATCGGCGCCGTGGCCGGCGGCATCGCCGAGGCCCTGGTGACGACGGCTCTCGGCATCGGCGTCGCGATCGTCGCTCTCTGGTGCTTCAACACGCTGAACACCCGGGTTGAAGTTTACAACGCCGAGATGTCCAACACGACCTCTCAGGTCGTCGATTTCTTTATCCGCACGTCCGAATCCAAGTGAGTTGCGGTCCGGCGCGCGGAGCGCCGGGCGAACGAGAGGCATACTATGGCATTTTCAGTGTCCATGGGCGGAAAAGAAACCGTCCGCTCCGAGCCGAATGTCGTCCCCTTGTGCGACGTTCTCCTCGTCCTGCTCATCATCTTTATGATCGTCACGCCGCTGGTCCAGAGAGGCGTCGACGTCAGTCTCCCGACCGCGCAGTACACCACGGACGTCCCTGAAAATCCCCCAGTCGTCCTGGCCATCAAGAGAGACGCCATGGACCCGAAGGGATACACCCTCTACATCAACCAGACCAGGGTGACTCTCGACAACCTGGGGAGCCAGTTGGAGGATGTGTTCCTGACGGTTCCGGACAAGACCCTCTACCTCCGGATGGACAGGGACCTGCAGTTTGGCATCCTGGCCGAACGCATCCTGGACATCATCAAGGGCGCGGGGATTGACGTCGTCGGCATCATCACCGATAAGAAGACGGAAAAAATCGATTGAGCCCGCGGCCTGCCGGCCGCAGGCGGGCGCACCGTAGCGACGGACGGGGAAAGGAAGGGCAGACTTCCTTTCCCCGTTTTTTTGTCGTTCCCCCCGATCAGGCCCTCTCCAGGACCTCGTTCAGGCTCCCGGTCCTATAACCCTCCAGATCCAGCGCCACGTACGTCCAGCCGAGCTTCTTCAGCTTGCCGACGATACGGCAGCGGATTCCCGGGCGAGCAGCCTCCCGATCCACCCCGGCTCGACCTCGATCCTGGCGACGGCCCCGTGGTGGCGGACCCGCACCTGGGGGAAGCCCAGCCTCCGGAGGGTCTCCTCGGCCCTCTCGACCCGCCGCAGCCCCTCCCGGTCTATCCGCGTCCCGTAGGGAAAGCGCGAAGCCAGGCAGGCCAGGAAAGGCCGGGCGGCGGTCCGCAGGCCGAGGCTCTTTGAAAGGAGACGGATCTCCGCCTTCCCGAGCCCGGCCTCGCGCAGGGGCGACCGGACCCCGAGGGCTCGCAACGCCCTCTCCCCGGGGCGGAAATCGGAAATGTCGTCCGCGTTCGTCCCGTCCACGACGAAGGGGATTCCCCGCCGCCGGGCCATCCCGGTAAAAGCCGAGAAGAGCCGCATCTTGCAGTGGTAGCAGCGGTCGGGAGGGTTGGCGGCGAAGTTGCAGTCTTCGAGGACCCGGGCCCGGACAACGGCGAGCGGAACCCCGAGCGCCGCGGCCACTTTCCTGGCTTCGCGGATCTCGCGGGCGGTGTGGACTTCCGTCGCGGCCGTCACGGCCGACGCCCTCTTCCCCAGGACGTCCCGGGCCGCCTTGAGCAGCAGCCCGCTGTCCACGCCGCCCGAAAAGGCTACGAGAACGCGGCCCATCCCGGCGAGAGAGACGCGAAGCGCCCGGTATTTCTTCATCGTCCCGGCGGGGACGCGCGGGCCGGCGGTTTTCCGCGGCATCGGAACCTTATGTCTCCTTCGCCGTCCCGGCGGCGAGCTTCCTGACTTCGGCCAGGAAGACCTCGACCATCCTCTTCCCCCGGACCTTTCTCAGCAGACGCCCCCTCTTGAAGATGACCCCGGTCCCCCGTCCGCAGGCCAGGCCGATATCGGCCTCTTTGGCCTCGCCCGGCCCGTTGACCGTGCAGCCCATCACGGCCACGGTCAGCGGCCCCCGGATCCCGCTCACGGCCCTTTCGACGCGGGCCGAGATGGCCATGAGGTCGACCTCCGTCCGGCCGCACGTCGGGCAGGATACCAGGTTCACTCCCCGCGACCGCAGGCCCAGGCTCCGGAGGATTTCGTAGGCCGCGAAGACCTCACGCTCGGGCGGGGCCGTGAGGGAAACGCGGACCGTATCGGCCAGGCCCTCGGCAAGAAGCAGCGCCAGCCCGGCGGCGGATTTGATGCTCCCGGCCAGCAGCCGGCCCGCCTCGGTGATGCCGGCATGGAAGGGATAGTCGACCTTGCGGGCGAGGAGCCGGTATGCTGCCAAGGTCCGGAGGATGTCGGAAGCCTTGAGAGAGATCTTGATGAGGAAGAAGCCGCAGTCCTCGAGGATGCGGACGTGACGCAGGGCGCTCTCCGCCATGGCCTCGGGCGTCACGCCGCCGAACCTGGCCAAAAGGTCCTTTTCGAGGGACCCGGAATTGACCCCGATGCGGATCGGCACGCGGCGGTCCCCGGCGGCCCGGGCCACTTCCCTCACCTTCTCCCGGGAGCCGATATTGCCCGGGTTGATCCGGAGGGCGTCCGCGCCGGCCTCGAGCGCGGCCAGGGCCAGCCGGTGGTCAAAGTGGACGTCGGCGATGAGCGGGACCCGCACCCGCTTCTTGATCTCGCGCAGCGCCCGCGCCGCCGCGAGGTCGGGGACGGCCAGCCGGACGATTTCCGCCCCGGCCCGTTCCAGGCGCCGCGCCTGCGCGGCCGTGGCCATGACGTCGCGGGTTTCCGTCTTGGTCATCGACTGGACGACGATCGGGGCGCCGCCCCCAACGGCCACGGGCCCGATCAGGATCTGGCGTGTCGCGCGGCGCGGCAGCATCGCCTTCTCCCCTCAGAACGGCAGAACGCTCCCCCACCCGTGGGGAAGGCCCTTGACGATATCGTTGAGGATGATGAAGCCGAGCAGGAAGACGAAGATCACAAAGCCGATCTGCATCCAGATGTTGCGGGCCTTCGGGCCGAGGTCGCGGCGGAAGACCGTCTCGATGAGGAGGACGAAGATCTGGCCGCCGTCGAAGACGGGGATCGGCAGCAGGTTGAGAATGCCGAGCTGGAGGCTGATGATGGCGATCCAGCTCATCAGCGCCATGAAGCCCAGACGCAGGGCGGTGTAAGAGAAATCGGCGATCTCGATCGGTCCCGCGATCTGCTTCACGGAGGCCTCTCCGACGAACAGGTCCCGGATGAAACGGACGATCAGGAAGGCGTTCTGCGCGTTCTCCCGGATGCTCTGGCCGAGAGCCCCCGGAAGCCCGTATCTCTTGAGGACGGACTGGGGGATCTGAGCGATGCCGATCTTTCCCACGCCGCCCTCGAGGCGCGGTGTGACCGTCAGGGTTACGTCCCGGCCGCCACGCTCGACCGTGAAACCGAGGGCCTTGCCCGGGCTTCTTTCGAGGACCTGGGTCAGCTGGTAGAAGAACACGGGCTGGCCGTCGATCTCGAGGATGACGTCGCCGGGCCGGAGCCCGGCCTTCTCGGCCGGGGAGTTCGGCTTGACCATCTGGATTTGGGTCAGGATCCTCGCCCGGAAGCCCGCGTACCCGAACGAGTAGCGCGTCACGGATTCGGTCCTGAGTTCGACGGGGATCGTCTCGCCGTCCCTTACGACGTCGACCCGGATCTGTTTGTCGGGCCTGGCCCCGACGGCGAGCTCGACGTCACTCCAGGTCTTCACCGGCCGGCCGTTGATGCGGGCGATCTCGTCCCCGATGCGGAGGTCGGCGCGGGCGGCCGGGGAGTCTTTATCGATCCAGCCGATAACCGGCTTTTCGTCCTGGTACACGGCCGTGGGCGCGCCGACGATGTTAATGACGGCGACGAGGACGACGGCCAAGACGATGTTCATGACGGAGCCCATGGCCATGACGAGCAGACGCTGGCCGCGGTTCTTGGCCATCATGTCGTCGGAGGCGATGGGCCGGCCGGGCTCGAACATCCCTTCGCCCAGGAGCTTGACGTAGCCCCCCATCGGGATGAGGCTGACGCGGTAATCGGTCTCCCCTTTCGTGAATCCGAAGAGCCTCTTCCCGTACCCGAACGAGAACGTCTCCACGCGGATGCCGACAAGCTTGGCCATGAAGAAATGGCCGAATTCGTGGACGAAGACGAGGATGCCGAAAACGATGACGAACGCCAGGATGGTGCCTAAGATTGTTCCCATGGTCCTACCTTTGCTTGAGCAGCTGTCGGGCCGCCGCGCGGGCCTCCCGGTCAATTTCGAAGAGCGATTCG
Organism: uncultured Eubacteriales bacterium; assembly: GCA_964551995.1. Taxonomy (GTDB): domain Bacteria; phylum Acidobacteriota; class Aminicenantia; order Aminicenantales; family Saccharicenantaceae; genus DATKJS01. Next base: position 5,665 of record CAZKFD010000005.1, on the reverse strand, counting down.
ACCGAATCCACCGCCGTGGCCGCGTGCCTGTCCATGACACCCCGGACGATCCCGGGGAGATCCGCGAAGCGGAGCTTCCCTTCGAGGAACGCGGCGACGGCGATTTCGTTCGCCGCGTTGAGCGCGACGGGGAGCGAGCCCCCGCGGTCCAGGGCCTGGCGGGCCAGGACGAAGAGGGGGTACCGGCGCTCGTCCACGCCGAAGAACTCCAGACGACGCACTGCGGACAGGCGGAGGGGCGCGAGCGGCGAAGACACCCGGTCGGGGAAGGTCAGGGCGTACTGGATGGGGACCCTCATGTCGGTGACGCTCATCTGGGCCAGGACAGAGCCGTCTTCCATCTCGACGAGAGAGTGGACGATGCTTTGGGGGTGGACGAGAACATCCAGCCGGGACGGCTCCAGGCCGAAAAGCCAGCGGGCCTCGATGAGCTCCAGACCCTTGTTCATGAGCGTGGCCGAGTCGACCGTCACCTTCCGCCCCATGCTCCAGGTGGGGTGATTGAGGACTTCGTCCAGGCCCGCGCGCCGGACGAGGCGCACCGGCGTCCGGAGAAACGGCCCCCCGGAGGCCGTCAGGATAACCCTCCGAACCCGGGTCTTCTTCTCCTTGGCCAGGCACTGGAAGACGCCGCTGTGCTCGCTGTCAACGGGGATGATCCGGGAGCCGGAGCGGGCGGCCTCCCGGCGGAGAAGCTCTCCGCCGACGACCATGGACTCCTTGTTGGCCAGGGCGATGCGCTGGCCGGCCCGGACGGCGGCCATCGTGGGCCGGAAGCCCTCGATCCCGGTGATGGCGGAGACGACGATGTCTGCGCCCGACTCAACCGCCACGGCCTCCGCCCCTTCCGGCCCGTGGGCGAGACGGATCCCCAGCCGCCGGGCGAGAGGACGGAGGGCCTCCGCATGCTTCTTTGTCTTAACGGAAACGAGGGCGGGCCTGAACCTTTCGATCTGCTCGGAAAGGAGGGACATGTTCGACCCGGCCGCCAGGGCCGCCACCCGGAATCGGTCACCCATCCAGCCGATGACATCCAGAGCGCTAGTCCCGATGGAACCCGTCGAGCCGAGGATGGCGACCGTTCGAGTCATCGCTCCGTCGTCCCTATCTCCAGAAATATCGGACGATGAAATAGAACAGGGGACTGGCCAGGATCAGGCTGTCGATGCGGTCGAGGAAGCCGCCGTGCCCGGGCAGGGCGTTGGAGGAGTCCTTGACGCCCACGGCCCGCTTGAACAGCGATTCGAGAGGGTCGCTGACCTGGGCCACCGCATGGACGACGGCGCCGCAGAGAACCGCCCGCCACAGAGGGATGGACGTCAGCAGGACTTCCCGGGCCAGGATGGCCCCGCCGACGGCGAACAGGATGCCGCCGACGCTCCCCTCCCAGGTCTTGTTGGGACTGGCCACGGGGGTCATCTTCCTCCGGCCGAAGGGCTTGCCGATGAAATACGCTCCGGTGTCGCCCAGGAAGACCACCGAGAAGAGGAAATACAGGAAGAACGGCCCGTCCTCGAGCCGGATCTTATAGAGAAAATTGAAGGGGAAACTGATGTAAACCGTCCCCAGGAGGGTGATGGCGAACGAGGCCGGGAAGAACTCCAGTTTCTCCTGGCCGTTGATATCAATCACGAAATACACGGCGGCGACGAGGAGCCCGCCGAAAAGGGCGACCTCCAGGGGAAAATCGGGAAAGTAGAAGGACATGCTCACGACCAGGGCCAGGGCGATCCCGAGGATCTTCTGCGGCCGCAGGCCCTTGCGGTCCGCCAGCTTATAAAACTCGGCCAGAGCGGCGACGATGAACGCCTGGAGGAAGATGAAGAGAACGGTCCGGGGCGCGTATTGGATGACGACGAAAAGACTGCCGATCAGGACGATCGCAGTGGGCAAGCGTTTCCGAAGGCTCATGTCCTCTCCGAACTCTCCGATGATGTATCCGCGGAACCGGCCGACTCCGGGAGTCAGGCCCGTTCGTCGTGACGCTCGGGAACGTCCCCGAACCGCCGATCGCGCTTCTGGTAATCCGCGACGGCACGGAACAGGTCCTTCCGGCGGAAATCCGGCCATAGGACCGGCGTGATCCAGATCTCCGCGTAGGCGATCTGCCAGAGGAGAAAATTGGAGATCCTGATCTCGCCGCTCGTCCGGATGAGGAGGTCAGGATCGGGGATCAGGGCCGTGTCCAGGTGGCGGGAAAAGGCCTCCTCGTCGAGGTCCGCCGGCCGGACTTGGCCCTCGCGGAGAATCCTCCGCGCGGCTTTGACGATCTCCGCCCGGCCGCCGTAGTTCAGGGCCAGGACGAGCGTCATGCGGCGGTTCGCAGCGGTCTTCTTCTCCACGCGCTCAAGCTCCAGCCGGGCCATCCTGGGAATGGCGCTCCGTTCCCCGATGGCCGTCAGGCGGAGGTCGTTCTCCATGAGGGTCTCATCCTGCTGCTTCAGAAAATCCCGCAGAAGCTGCCAGAGACGGCTGACCTCGAAGCGGGGCCTCTTCCAGTTCTCGCTGGAAAAGGCGTAGAGAGTGAGGAAGCCGATACCCAGACGGGCGCTGGCCTCGACGATCTCCCGGACCGACTCGGAGCCGGCCTTATGACCCTCGATCCGGGGAAGCGACCTCCGGGCGGCCCAGCGCCCGTTGCCGTCCATGATGACCGCCACGTGGCGCGGCAGCCGGGAGAAATCGATCTGGCGGACGAGAGCTTCCTCCTCGCTTCCGGGCTGGATGTAGCCGTCAAGATTCTGCCACATGGTTGTCCATTATATCATGGGGTGCCGGGGAAAATAAACGCGCCGCCCGGTCTGGACCGGGCCGCCCGGTTCTGGTAGATTAGAAAGGAAAGCGAGCGAACGATGTGCCTGGCCGTCCCCGCCAAAATCACCCGGGTCGAGGCATCGGGCCTGGGGATCGTCGATTACCTCGGCAACGAGGTCAAGACCAATTTCACTCTTCTCCCCGAAGCCAAGGTCGGCGACTGGGTGATCATCCACGCCGGATTCGCCATTTCCCTTCTGGACAGGAAGGAGGCCCGCAGGACGCTCCGGCTCTTCCGGGAGATGGCCAAGTCCTCCTGATCATGAAAGAGCTCAGGGACGCCAAGGCCATCCGCACCCTTCTCCGGGATATCACGAATCTGGCCCGGCCCTTGGTCCGCCCGCTCCGGATCATGGAGGTCTGCGGCACCCATACGATGGCTCTGTTCCGCTACGGCCTCACGCCCCTGCTGGCTGAGGCGGGCGTCGAGATGATCTCCGGCCCCGGCTGCCCCGTGTGCATCACTCCCGGAGCGATCCACGAGGCGGCCATCGCCCTGCTGGCCGGCCGAGAAGGCCTGATCCTGGCCACGTTCGGCGATATGACCCGGGTCCCGACCCGGAAAGGCTCTCTCCAAACGGCCGTAGCAGCCCGGAATTCGCGCTCGCGTATCGTCTATTCGCCCGAGGAAGCTCTCGAGGAGGCCAGGGGAAACCCCTCCCGGGAAGCGGTCTTCTTCGGCGCCGGCTTCGAGACGACGATCCCGGCCATTGCCTTGACCGTGAAAAGGGCCGCCGCGGAGGGCCTCCGAAATTTCTCGGTACTTCCGGCCCTCTGGCTGATACCGCCCGCGCTGCGGGCCCTCCTCGAATCCGGTGACGCGGCCATCTCCGGATTTATCTATCCCGGGCACGTGAGCGCCGTCATCGGCCTTCAACCTTACGAGTTCATCGCCGAGGAGTTCGGAGTGGCCGGGGCGGTGGCCGGATTCGAACCTGGAGACATCCTGCTGGCCGTCCGGTCCGTCCTCGGGCAGAACGCCGAGAGGAAGCCGCGCGTGGCCCTGGAATATACCCGCGCCGTGCGCACGGAAGGGAACCCGGGGGCCCGCGCGGTCATGGGCGAGGTCTTCGAGCCCTATGACGCCCTGTGGAGGGGGCTGGGAAAGATCCCTGTGAGCGGGCTTACGTTCCGCAAGAGATATGCGCGATTCGACGCCCGGGCGAGGTTCGGGCTCCGGATCCGCGATTCCGGAAAAGACCTCCCGGGCTGCCGCTGCGGCGAGGTCCTCCGGGCTCGGATCCGGCCGAAGGACTGCCCGTTGTTCGCGACCCGGTGCACGCCCGAGTCTCCCTTCGGTCCGTGCATGGTCTCCTATGAAGGCAGCTGCCTCATCCATCACAAATTCAACCGCGGCCGGGGGCGCGCCTCATGAAGAGAATCAGTCTCGAGCTCGGCGGCGGCGGGCGCCTCATGCGCGATTTCATCGCCGAGCACGTCCTGCCGACCTTCGGAAACCCCATCCTGAGCGAGCTGGCCGACTCCGGGCTCCTGCCTGGAGGAATCGCTCTCACCACGGACAGCTACGTCGTGGACCCCCTGTTCTTCTCCGGCGGGGACATCGGCCGCCTGGCGGTCAACGGCACGGTCAACGACCTTGTCGTCTCCGGCGCAGCTCCGCGCTACCTGTCCCTCGCTCTCATCCTCGAAGAGGGTCTCGAATGGGACCTCCTTGAAAAGGTCCTCAAATCCATCCGGGCGGCGGCGCGGCGGGCCGGTGTCCGCATCGTCACCGGCGACACCAAGGTCGTGCCTCAGGGCCAGGGAGACAAGATTTTCATCAATACGGCCGGCGTGGGCAAATCGGTCGGCCGCCCGGCCGTGGCGCGCATCAGGCCCGGGGACAAGCTCATCCTGAGCGGGACACTCGGCGACCACAGCCTGGCGGTGCTCATGGCGAGGGGTGATTTCGGGATAACGTCGCGCGTCCGGAGCGACTGCGCCCCGCTTCTCTTCCTGCTGCCTCTCTGGAAGAGGGGCGCCCTCTGGATGAGGGACGTTACGCGCGGCGGGCTGGCCACCGTGCTCTTCGAGCTCGCCGAGCGCCTCCCCTACCCGGTCCTCATTGAGGAGGGGCGCATCCCCCTCTCCAAGACCGTCCGCGGGGCGAGCGAACTCCTGGGCATCGACCCGCTCTACATGGCCTGCGAAGGAAAAGCGGTTGTCGTCGCCCCGCGGCGGCAGGCTGAGGACTTCCTCCGCCGGATCCGGAGACACCCGCTCGGGCGGCGCGCCGCCATCATCGGCGAGGTCCAGGACAAGGTGGGCCGGCCCGGCGAGCTGCTTCTCGCGACCGTGTCCGGGGGCCTGCGCCTCCTCGAGCCCCTGACCTCCGAACTCCTGCCCCGCATCTGCTAAATAATCAAGCCCGGACGACGTTCCGCCTCTTGCTCTTGACGGCGTGCCGCGTGTCGACGACGAGCGCGGCGTGCCTCACAATCCAGTCATAGTCGTAGGAGGAATGATCCGTGGCGATGATGACCGCGTCGGCATGCCTCAGCCGGCCGGCGGTCAGCGACACGGACCGGAGGTCCATGTCCGGGTATTCGCGGTGCCCTTTGACACGCAGGATGAAGGGGTCGTTGTACGAGACCCGGACCCCCTTCGCCTGGAACAGGCTGATGATCTTCAGGGACGGAGATTCGCGGGGGTCGTCGATGTCTTTCTTGTAGGCGACGCCCAGGACGAGGACCTTGGCGCTGTTGACGGGTTTGCCCCGCTCGTTCAGGGCCTCGATCGTCTTCTCTACGACATAATAGGGCATGAGGGTGTTGATCTCGCCGGCGAGCTCGATGAACTTCGTCTGGTAGTCGACCTCCTTGGCCTTCCAGGTCAGATAGAAGGGGTCGAT
>CAZKFD010000004.1:0-214997 GCA_964551995.1 uncultured Eubacteriales bacterium | reverse complement strand
CTCAAGACGTAGGCAAGGTTATTGGAAAACAGGGAAGAACTGCTCAAGCTATTAGAATTATTCTTGGCGCCGCTGGGATGAAGCTGAAGAGGAGATTTAATCTGGAGATAATCGAAAAAGGGTGAGTGGCCAGAAAAGGGGAAAAAAAGACATATTGGGCATTATTAATGTTTGCACTGGAAGGATGACCATCCCGGCTTGCTCGAAGTTGAAGTTGCCCGGGAGCCATTGGCCGGCCTTAAGGGCAGCTAAGCCAGAAAAGTCCAGTCTGAAGGGACCAAGCTAGGCATGTGTTGGCCCGAACACCATATTCCTGCCTCCATATGCACAACTTCGCTAGCCCACTATTTATACGTGTCGGCGGCTGTTCAACGCGGAAAGGAAAGGAGAGGCGGGATTTTGATGGAAATAGTGGTGGGCCTAGCCGTTACTTGCCCAGGTGGGCTTCTGCTTATTCTCTGGCGCTTAAGAGGCTAAAGAATTCCTAACGGCACGGCCCTGGACTGAGGCCGAAAAGTTGGCCCATCTTCCAATCACTTCTCACAATCCCATGCCTTATACGTTGTTCAGACAGTGGCAAAAAGTAGAGGACTTGAAAGAGGCGGAAAAAGAGCTGCAGGAGTTTTGCGAAGGGTCGAAGATCGTGCGTCGAGGCTGATAAATGCGGAAATCGATACGGAATCGGACCAGTAAGGCCCTCGAAAGCCTAAGGGCTGGGCGTTTGCGAGGCAAACAACCATCAAATACTCCCCAATATACGGGCCGGACGGAGTTCAACGCGCAGCGACGAGTAGAGGCGGGAATTCGGCGGGAATAATCGTCTTTCCGTGCCTATTATGGAGGTTTAGGCTGAACGCGGCTTATCCTCGGATCCCTCAGAGGTTGAGCTCTTCTTACAGCAGGATTCTGAACCTCAGACTGATCCCGCAATCTCAAATGAGGCTAATCAGGCAAGGTTATAGAGAACACCTGGATTTGGGTGGCGGCCTGGCCTAGGGAGACGGCCTTTATTTATTGCCCTGCCGAGATGGGCTGGCTGGTTCTAAGCCTTGTTACTTCTTTAGATTAACGACCACGTGTTCCGAGCCAAAGTTGGGGAAAGGGCACGACCACCAGGCCCTCTTCTGCAAGAATTCTTCGTCGTTGGCGGAGAAACTCCATAAGACTTACCTCATCGCCGAGGATCATCGCAAGGTCGTAGCCGTCAATCACAAAGAAAGTGGGTTGTTTGCCTATAGCAATGGCCTGCCTGGCTTCACCCGTGATTCCGTTCAGCGAGATAAAGACACCTCGAGTATATGCAGATTTGCCTTCAATTTTCCCTCGAAAGATTAGCAATGGGCCCTCGGACACGGGCGTTTTTTCCCACTTCGCCTCAACAAGATAAGTTTCGTGATCAAGGTCAAAAGATCCATCGATCTGTTCGCCGACGGCTCGAAAAGGGCCTCTAGGCGCGAGTCCGTTGATAGTGAATAGCCGGTTTAGGATTTTCTCAAATAAAAGCCCTGCTTTCTGGGGAGAGGGCTCTTTCTGAAGTTCGAAGAACTCCTCACGAAGCCCCATAAGTTCAGATGAGCGTCGGCTCTCCGCTGTGGCCCTGAGACGCTCGTCAGCGATTGCTTCATCAACACGCTGTCTTGCGATTTCTATGGTATCCATTCGAAGCGATGCAAGAAAATCAGGGTCCCATAAATCTGGGAACTTGAAGCCAACCTCAAGTAACAAACCGTTCAACCTATCGATCTCATCCACCTTGATAGGTCGTCCTTCTTTTTGTCGATAAGCAATCGAAGCACGGACGACCTCGAGGATTAGACGTTCGAAGAGGCTTCTACGATACTCGAGCGTTCTTTGGAGCAAAGCTATGATCATTGGACGCTTGCTTCCTGGTTGCCAAAAGTCCGAAAGGCCTACTTTCTCGGCCACGCTTTTAAAAGAGACATGACCCTTCCACCCTGGGTTCCCCGAACCTGGTAAGAAGTCGTACAACAGATCGGCCAAACCAGCAACTGCTCTCGATTCTTTGAGTGAAAGACTCATGAGCGAATGCCCATCCTGGCACCATAAATTAAGTAATCAGATATACTGTCCGACTTATGCATGCCGCCCCTACTTAGACTTCACGGCTATCGTCAAAATAGCAAAGTTATAAAGCAACCTAACTCTTAAGTCTGTCAATAATCTCCTTCACACCCTCCACTATTTCCTTCGCTTTTTCGGCACCGATTTTTTGTTGTGAATGAACAAGCTTATTACGAATTTGGACCCACTCGTTTATCTTATTAATCTCGTGCTGACTAAAATCCTTTAGTTCGCTTAGTTGGCTTATAAGACTAGTGAGGCCTCTGATTTTTTCCGGACTGCAAAATGATAGACTGGTTTGATTACGAATGGCAATCTCAAGTGCAGTGATCGCAGATATAACAGCTGCTCGGTATTCTTTTTGCCATAGTAACCGAAGGGGTTCTTCGGCCAATTTGGGCCCAATGTCTCTGGCCAGTCTTTGAAACCAATCATCCATATGACTCAAGAATTCCTCCGCCTTTGCATAAGACTTACTCGGCCTTGTTATGTAATATAGATTGGCGATATCAGTTGGTAATGATTCCGGTTTTTCGACGACACCTAAAACCCGATTTGGGTCTTTCTTACTTAAGGCGAAGCGGAATTCCGAAGAAGAGGCTGGGGCTGATACGTCTGCCACTAAGGCAAATGATCTTTCGATTAGAGCTTCTATTTTGGGGGTCAGGACGTCACCCGGCGAGATTACTTCTTCTGCGGTAACCGGCACGAAACCGTATTTTTCGACAATGGGATATACATTCTGCTTATAAAAAGGGTGTAGGGAGTAAGGAATTGCAAAAAAGCACAAACGATTAATCGCCGTCGGCGGAAGAGATAGTTCTCGTAAGGGATCCTCTTCAATTGTAAGGCTTGCAGGAATTACGCTGGCACTAAGATACTCCCGCAAGTCATCGAATGTTTCAGCGAGTGTTTTAGCATACTTTGACTTTGATCCGGGGAGATTAATCACCTTAACTCCCCTTCGGTCAAAGCGAGCAATTTCGGATGGCTTTGCGTTCACGACCAAAGCATACGCATGCCTTCGCTGTCTGCCAAGTCTCTCACCTATAACTTGCCATATCTGTCGAAAATCTGGGTCATCAAGACTATATCCAATCAAAACGGCCGTTCTTGTTATGAGAAGGTTTGCTAGGAAGGTGGCCAATAGAGGATATCCTGCAATAAACTTGTCATAATCCTCCTCGGTCACGACTAGACGCTGTGGGTGATTAAGATCTCCATGGAGCTTGAGAAGGAGGAGTTCTGTCGTCTTTGAGCTTAGAGAGAGCTGGTCTTCATCAAGAACAACACGACAGTAACGGGTGCCCAATGCATATTGTCGCTCCAAAAGAAAGTCAAAATTTGTTGTGCAAACTAGGCTAAATGGAATGGAACAAAATGCTCGATGGACTTCTGACGGTCTTGATTCCGCAATTAGTAAGAGCTCGCTCAATCTTTCAATCAGTCTTGTTCTTGAGAATTCGTGGGCGTAAGACGAGATGGCATCGATGGCTCCAGAATAAGGATAATCAGGTATTTCTTCGGACAAAGCTCTGCCCAGCTCCTCCCACAGGGGAATCGCCTTGCCGGCAGGCACATCGGCATTTCGAGAAAGCCCTGCTCCGACAATCGGTAACCAAAGACCCTCTGTTAAGTCCCTTAGGAGTGGTTTCGGGAACAGCTTAATATATTCTTTCACCACTGCTCCTTAAATCAATTTCTAATCAGCAAAATTATACCCCCCTTAACGATAGCACCTCTGAAGTAACGTTTTCAACCCTTCTCGCTTCTGGCGCCGGCGGCCTATAGCCAAACTGACGCCATCCTCTTGTACACCTGGCAAATCGCCCCTTCTTGGGCTCTAAAGCACCTAGCCCTGGGCGGTTCAGAGGTAGAACGTTGCCAGCCCACTCCCTTTATACGGCCCGGACGGCGTTTGAGGCGCAGAGGCGAGCAGAGACGGGATTTGGGCGGAAATAGTCACGTATCCGTACCTATCGATGTGGATCTGTACTAAGCCAGGCTTATCCTTGGATGCCTCAGAGGTTAAGCTGTTTTTTTCAGGCAGGGCCTTGGCCCTCAGGTCGATGCAGGCCGAGGCAGGGTCAATCGCCGCCTACCATCTTGGCCAGCGGGGGTGGAGCATCCCGCGAATCTGCGGCAAGTACCGGGGCTGAAAAATCGCCATAGCGGCCGCGAAGAAGATCGTCGTCGATGCAAACGCGGCCGCGAACCTGAGGAGGTCACTCGGCCGCTTATCCCTTAAACGCAAATAGCCCCAGGTGCAGCCGATAATCATGATGAGGTTCGAGCCCCAAGCAGGGATCGCGAGCAGCTGGTCGGGCTGCGCCAGGTGACCGGTACGAACCCAGCTCGCGAGATGGTGCAGCCCGCTCATGAAAAACGTATTGACAAAAACGCTCATGTAATCCCACGTCCCCGCCGCCGCAATGCCGACGAAATAGCCCCACCTGGACTTCCTCAGGCCGAGCCAAATCGCGGCAATGTACATCCACGCCTGAAAGAAGTGCAGCCACCGGATGTCCGCTTCCCACGCCGCCGAAAGCCCTAGCACGAATATGAAAATACCGGCACCGATGACAATGAGCCATTCCGGTCCACCCCAAGGCCGCTTGGCTTCGCTCACGACTTAATATACGATCCCAAGGCCACCGGGGTTCCCTCCTAGTCCGGGGGAAACTTACCCGCCCCCCTCACGATACCACCTCTGACGTGAGATCTTCGACCCATTTCGCCTCTGGCGATGATATATAACCCAGGCATCGGTTGCCTGGAGGCTATTCTGGTGACGTCAGGGCAGGCCAAGGCGAAAAAATAACATGTCGAGTAAAATCGGATAACATGAGACGTGTTTGATCTGAGGAACCACCGCCACTATTTTCAATCAACCCATAACTCCTTTATTTCTGAAACTCGAAGGGATAATAATAGAATCGATACCAATTGGGGAAAGCGAGGACACAAAATGACGCCACCAAAACTGTTTGCAGATCCGAATGAATGGAGAATTAAAGTAACCACGGAATTTACGAATGAACCAACTTCCTCCTTGCATATCAAAATTAATCCGCGCCGATTTTTTTATCCTTTCATCGTTGTCCAGGCCAATGATATTTATTACGAGGACGAGGGAATCAGTCGTGAGGTTTTTAGCCGCCATAAAACAATAATCAATATGCTCAAAGAGAATTCTTATCAGGAGATTTTCAAGCAAAGATTAGCATATGATCTGGATAATTTTCTCTATGCTGTTCAGGCAGAAGCTAAATTTGAATTTGAAAAAGGTGAATCGCTGGAAAAAAAAGTGGTCCAAAATGAGGATACCATCTTTGACCTCATAAAGAAAAAAGGGCCATGGATTTTTAGACATAACGCGGTCATCGGGAAGATTCAGGAGTGGTGCGGTGAAAGAGACATGGCAAAAATCGAAAGGTTGATAACGGAATTAAGAAAATATGGGAAGAAGCTTCGTGGTTCTATAAATCTTTCATCTCTTGATAATAGATGCTACTGTATGCTCAATTATTATTCGATATTAAACACCATCAGGAGCTTAAAAAAAGAGATAACAGCTAAGCGAAAGGTAATTAAGGACGTCAGAAAGCTGGAGAACGAAATTAAAAAAACATGGGCAAAGAAGTTAGCGACACAAACCCTAATAGGCAAGCCTTGGTTTGAACTGCTAATAAAATGGGCAAAGAGAGAAGAGGAGAAGAACGAAACACGGTTCATTCCTTTTATTAGGGAAAATTCTCCCAGAGAGCTCACGATAGGCGTATTTTCAGAAGTGTTAAATCTAGCTCGGGATACGATAGATAAAATCCTTCGGAATAGAAATGACATTATAAAAAATATGTCTGTTAGAGATGATGTTTTTGGAGGCGCGTTTTTGTGGGACCTGGACGCAAGTTGAGGACCTCAACGTCATATCAGCAAAATGGCCTATAGAAGAGCGGAGAGAGGATTTCACGCTCTGGCCTATTCACCCTAAAGCCTAATCATGCATTAGCTGCGTGATGCGGTTGCCCCCTACCGCCGCAATTATGGCCTAGCGATTAATAGATCTATACGTGTCTTAACGGCGCACAATATCTAGCGTTAGAAATTTTCGGTCTCAGGGGGGCGGCCAAAAATCATGTCCAAGACAAGCCAGTAATTTGGACATGGCTATATTCTTCACGGGCAAGTAAATTATCCGAGGAAAGTGCAATGTTAGGATTAAGCCGAGGAACTCAGGGCCAGGCTTTAGTCTCGCCCCTCCTGCAAATTGAGGGCGCTTCTAAGTTGTTGATAAAACAATTGATTCGGCAGTTATAGGATTTTATAATATGACTGCCGGTTGAGAACTAAGGAGGTAGCAATGAACAGACCGGGGTGTGGCTAATGCCTGCTTCGACGAGGGCCTGCTTTCGGTGAGGGAAGTGGCTGGATTTCTTCAGCTCCACCCTTCAACTATTTATCAACTTGTTTCCCAAGGGAGGATTCCGTTTTCCAAGATCGGGCATGCCATCCGGTTCGATCGTCGGGCAATTGAGGCCTGGGTCGAGGAGAAGTCGGTCAAGGCGAATCCGGCGACTGAGCTTATCCTGAACTACGACGTGACCCTCGATGCCTTTGATAGGCAATTCCTAAAAGGAGGCAGTACCGTGAGAGAGAAAGGCTCGCGGTACTGGAATTATGGTATAGGAGGTGTTTTTGATCGAAGGACTGCAAAAGGCCACGACCGATGGTACATGCAGTTCAAGGACGTGGACGGCAGGTGGCGGCAAAGGGTCATCTCGCACGCCCTAACCAGAGCGCAGGCCGTAGTCGCCCTGCAGGCTAAGGTCCGAGAGGTCTTCGAGAACGTCCATAACGTCAAGCCGAAGACGAAGCGGATTGGGTTCACCGAGTTTTCCAAGATGTACCTGGACGATTATGCCAAGGTGAACAAGCGCAGTTGGCGGACGGACGTTGGCGCGATGAAGAATCTGGACAGGTACTTCGGGCGATTCTCGCTTGATGAGATTGATGGGCACCGGCTCGAAAAGTACAAGACCTGGCGGATCGTCAACTATCCGGTGACGAAGACGACGGTGAACCGCGATATGGCCCTGCTGAGGCGGATGCTCTCGTTGGCCGTCGAATGGGGCTATCTAGACGAGGCGCGGATGCCGAAGTTCCGATTCTATCCGGAGAAGGACAACCTCAAGGAGCGCATCCTAACCCAGCAGGAGGAACAACGGCTGCTGGAGGTTTGCCCGCCTCGGCTAAAGTCCATGATCATTGTGGCCCTGAACACGGGCATGCGGCTCGGCGAGATTCTAGGGCTCCGCTGGAACCAGGTTGACCTCGCCTCGGCTCGAATTCGGGTCGAGCGGACTAAGAGCGGCCGGATTCGGTACGTGGACATGAACGAGGTCTTGATCGCCGAGATTCTGCGGCTCCGAAAGGGGAGGGGCAAGTCGGAATTTGTTTTAACCAGCCCTGTCACCGACAAGCCCTTCGTGGATGCCGGGTCGGCCTGGGGGACGGCCTGCCGTCGGGCGGGTATCAAGGGCCTGCGCTTCCACGACCTGCGCCACACCTTCGCGACTCGGCTGATCGAGCGCGGGGTGAATCTCATCACGGTCAAGGACCTGCTCGGGCACAGCTCCGTCGAGATCACGCAGCGGTATACCCACCCGAACGAGGCGTTGAAGAAAGAGGCCGTGGCCGCCCTGGTTGCCCCGGACCCAGCGGACGAAAGTTTATTGAATATTTATGATGGAAAGTCCGCTCCGGATGAGAGAGTGACGCTATCTGATTTGAACTCAGTGAGTTAGCGAGGAAGCATGAACATCCGACATGAAAACTACGAATCAGCAGGTCGGGTGTTCGAGTCACCCCGGGCGCGCTCTCTTTTTCCCCCATATAAGCCAGGAAATCAGCGACTTATGGCCTGGTTCCTGCGGCGAGTTAGATCTCTGCCTCGACGGCCCCTTGCGTGATGGGCGGTCATCGCAAAGGGATAATTGCGCCCGGGCAACGACTCCATTCGTTAACAAGTTCCTGAATAACAGACAATGCCCAGAGATCGACGGAGCTCTGGAAAGAGACGGAGGATGGCCGAAGCGCCCTCAGCCCCGTAGCTTTGCGCGAAGCCGGCGAATGGCTCGGCTCCCATGGCGGTGGCGTCCTTGACTTCTCTTCCCTCTATATCTATACTGGCTGAGGCATGGCGCATAAAAGATCAATGAAGCTCCCGACGCTGGGGATCACGATCCTTTCGCTGGCGCTGGCCTATGCGGCCTGCTCGAACGAATCGGCCTCCAACATCTCGGGTGCAGTCACTCCGATGGTCTCCGCGGGGTACGCTCACACCGTCGCGATCAGGACCAACGGGACGCTCTGGGCCTGGGGGTCCAACGACTACGGCCAAGTCGGAAACGGGACGAACTCGGGCGTCAACGTTCCGGTGCAGATCGGCACGGACACGAATTGGCGGGCGGTTGTGGCGGGCTCGTACCACACGGCGGCGGTCAGGAGCGACGGGACGCTCTGGACCTGGGGATACAACTTCAACGGCCAGCTCGGGAACGGAACGAACGTAAACAGCAATGCGCCCGTCCAGGTCGGGACGGACAACCACTGGAAGTCCGTCGCAGCGGGCGATTCCCATACGGTTGTACTCAAGACTGACGGCTCGATATGGGCCTGGGGGAACAACGTTTACGGGCAGCTCGGCAACGGAACGAGCACGGACAGCAACACGCCGGTCCAGGTCGGAACGGACACGGACTGGCAATCCGTATCCGCCAGGTACGGGAACACGGCGGCGGTCAGGAGCGATGGGACGCTCTGGCTCTGGGGCTGGAACGCCTACGGCCAGCTCGCCGACGGGACGACAACGAACAGCCCGACCCCCCTCCAGGTCGGCGCGGAAACCGACTGGCAGGCCGTGTCCGTCGGGGCCGGCTATATTATCGCGCTCAAGACCGACGGCTCGATTTGGGCCTGGGGTTACAACGACGACGGGCAGGTCGGGAACGGCACCACGACGAACACGAGCACTCCTGTTCAAGTCGGCTTGTCCTCTCTCTGGCAGTCCATTTCCGCAGGCGACGCCCATGCCGTGGCCATAATGACAAACGAGTCGATTTGGGCATGGGGGAACAACGCCAACGGCCAGCTCGGACTGGGAACGACGGCGGAAAGCCTCGGACCGAGCCTCGTCAGCTCAGACACAACGTGGACGTTGGCCGCTGCCGGCGGGTCCCACACGGTGGCCATCCAGAGCGGCGGGACGCTCTGGGCCTGGGGCTGGAATGCCTACGGCCAGCTCGGAACGGGAACCAACACCGATGCCACGACGCCGGTTCAAGTCGGTACGGATACGAACTGGTAGCCCTGTCTCCATGGCGGCCGCCCGCTCCGTGAGACGGGCCTGACGGTGGAGAGTTTTCCACAGGCGTCCTTCCGGTGAGAGGCATGATCGCTGAAGACTTATTCAGGATTTTCTCTTATCCTTGACAAGACCTCAGGATACAATACAATCGAAGGGCGGCGGATTTCGCCGAACAGCATGGAAGAGTACGAAACGACTCCTTTCCGGGATGGTTCGAAGCAGCGCCAAGCGTCGGGACTCGCGGTGGGCGAACCCCCAGGCTTTTCCGAATGGCCGGGGCGGGTGAGACTGTACAACAAGATCCAAAAAGCGCTTTTTATCGCCTCGAGCTGGCTGACAGACCGCCATCCGAGGGCGGGGGCGCGCCTCATCGATTTCCTCGTAAGACCGTTGGCCTCACATCCTCTGCTCGCCGCTCTGTGCGCCCGACGCAACAGGGAGGTCCTGCGCACCTTGCGGCGCTTCCGGCGCTTCCTCATCATTCCCGACATCCATATTGGGGACGCGGTCATGACCCAGCCGGCGCTCAGCGCGCTCCGCGACTTTTTCCCCGCGGCGCACGTCGATTATATCGTGAACAAGACCGCCTATCCTGTGATCGAGGGAAACCCCGACGCGACACGAGTCATTCCGTTCTTCTCGAACGGAACGTTCCTGTCTTCCGGGACCCTGGCGGAGCTGAGAAGAATGGTCCGGGACGGCGGCTACGATCTCATCCTGAATTTTTGCCCCTACATCGACGGGAAGGACATGGGCCTCGGCTGGATTCGGATGGTCAATATCCTGAGCTGTGCGCCGGCCGTCATCCGAGACGAGCACCGGACCCGTGATGTCATGCATTTTTCCGCCGTGATCTACAGGGTCACCCGGGGATGGCTCTCCTGGGCGGCGGAGCCGCTCGGCTCGGAAAGGTTCAGAGGTCTGCGCCTGACCGTGGGCGATAGCGCCATCGAAGAGGCCGGCCGCTTCGCCGCTCAAGCTGGTCTCCGGCCCGGCGACCCCGTCATCATGTACAACCCGGATGCCGCTTCGCTCTATACGCGCATGCCGCCCGATCGCCAGTTCGCTTTCCTGGACTCTCTCCTCCGGCTGGGCCCCAAAGTCCTTGTGGGAGCCGGGCATACCCAGGCGGGAATCGGCGATCGGCTCGTCGACCGCCTGGATCCCCGTCGGCGCGCGAAGGCGCGCATCGTTCCGGTCAGCCTATCCCTGGCGGCGTACGCAGCCCTCATCGATCTCTGCGATGTATTCATCACCGGCGACACGGGCCCCCTCCACCTGGCCGCCGCGCGGAAGTATTCGGGATCCGGCCGCCACCGGTTCCGCAACCGCACGGCCGTGCTGTCGTTCTTCGGGGCGACCCCGGCGCGAATGTCCGGTTATGATTCCGACGAGCCGGGCTACCTCGCCGCCGACCAAGACGCGCCCTCCCGAGCCTATACGGCGGTGAGCCCGTGCCGCAACATCACCTGCCTGAACAAGACCTTCAAGACCTGCCGGAATGTCCGTTGTTTCGAGGAGGTCGACGTCGAGAGCCTGACTGGTTGGACCGGAGCGTATCTCGAATCCCTGGGTCGCCGGTCCTCCGAGCGGCGGGAGCCCGCGGCGGCCTGATGAAAGGCCTTTTCCTTTTTTCCCTGGCCGTCGGTCTGGGCTTCCTCAGCGCGATCCCCGTGGGCGGCTCGCAGATCGAAGCAGCGAAGCGCGCCATCCACGGGCACCTCTGGGCCGCTTGGATGGTCGTCCTCGGCTCCGTATCTTCGGATGTCATGTATGGGGCCATTGCCCTCTTCGGACTGGCCCCCTTTCTCGACATCCCTTGGGTCATCGCCGCGTTCAGCGCTGCCGGGGCCATCCTGCTCTGGCTCTTGTCGTACCTGACGATCAAAGAGAGCAAGAAGCCCCACCACCTGCGGTTGAACATGGAGTCCCTCAAGAGCAAGCACTGGGCCTACGTGACGGGGTTTTCTCTGGCCGTCTCGAATCCGCCTATGATCCTGACGTGGCTCTACGGGGCGGCTCTGGCCAAGCACCTAGGCCTGGCCGACCCCTTCACGCCGAGCCTCAAGGTCATCTTCATCGCGGGCGGCGCCGTGGGTCTGGGCGGGTACCTGGCTTCGCTCTCGGCCGTCATGTATCGGATCAAGCACTTCATCCCGATGAAAACGATAGGCAAGGTTTATTACTGGCTGGGGACCGCCCTGTTTCTCCTGTCGTTCTTTTTCGTTTATAATTTCATCAGGTATATCCCCAAGCTGAGGTAGTTCGGATGGCCGCGAGAGTCGTCTTCACCAACGGCTGCTTCGACGTCCTGCATCCGGGACACATCGACCTCCTGGAGCGAGCCCGGAGCCTCGGTGACCGCCTCGTCGTCGGCCTCAACAGCGACGCCTCCGTGCGGGCCATCAAGGGACCGGGCCGGCCGTTTGTTCCCCAGGAGGACCGGGTCCTGGTGCTGCGGTCGCTCCGGGCGGTCGATGAGGTCATCATCTTCGAGGAGACCACGCCCGCACGCCTGATCGAGGAGCTGGCCCCCGATGTCCTGGTCAAGGGAGGGGATTGGCCCGTCGACAGGATCGTCGGCGCCGAATCCGTGCTTCGCCGGGGTGGGAAGGTCGTCTCGCTCCCGTTCCGCCGGCCGTACTCAACGACCGCGCTGGCCGCGAAGATCGCCGAGGCCGCAGGACAGGCGCGCCCAGGAACGGGTGGGCCGGTGCCCGGCGAAGGAGCGCTGTTCGGGCTGGCCGAGTCGGCGGATCTTCATCGGCTGACTCTCGAAGTCTGCGGTGAACAGATCCTTGCGGCGGGCCGGGCGCTCGCCGAGTCGCTCGCCGGCGGGGGAACAGTGTTCTTCTTCGGCACTGGAGGCGGGGCGGCGACCGCCCAGAGCCTCGCCTCGGGGCTGGCCGGAGACTTCGACCGGGAATCCAGGCCCCTTCCGGCTTTGGCCCTGTCGAGCGACTTCTCCGTGCTGACGTCGGTTGCCAACGACCGCGGCCCCGAAGCGGTGTTTTCGCGGCAGGTCGAAGCGCTGGCCAAGTCCGGGGACTGCGTCGTCGCCCTCAGCGTGCGCGGAGCCTCGGCGGGGCTGCTCGCTGGCGTGCGCGCCGCGCGGATGCGGGGCTGCCGGACCGTGGGGCTCATCGGCTCGAAGGGCGGTGCTCTCGCCGCCGAGTGCGACATCGCCGTTCTCGTGCCGAGCGACGTGCCTGAGCGGACCGAGGAGGCGCACCTAGCCGTCGGCCACTTGTGGTGCCGGATTGTGCGGGCCCGCCTCAACGAAAGCCGGGATGACGGCAGAGGAGCGGGCGGGACAAGCGCCCTGAAGTCGAGGAGATCATGAAAAAATTCCCGGTCGACCATCCCGCGGGTCCGAAACTCGTGGCCTCCTTCAAAGGCCGCCGCGTGCTCGTCGTGGGCGACATTATGCTGGATCGCTACTGGTTCGGGGCGGTGGACCGGATATCTCCCGAAGCCCCTGTGCCGATCATCAACAAGCGGCGGAGCGACCTAGCCCCCGGAGGGGCGGCCAACGTCGCCGCCAACATCGCCTCGCTCGGCGGGGTTCCCGTGCTCGTCGGGATGACCGGAGCCGACGACGCCGGTCGAGAGCTGCGGGCCATTCTGGAGGGCCGGGGCATTAGCCCCGAGTACGTTGTGACGGACGCCGGGAGGCCGACGACGGTCAAGACCCGCATCATCGCCCATAGCCAGCATGTCATCCGGGTGGACGAGGAGGAAACGGGCTGGGCGAGCGCCGCCATCGCCGCGCAAGTGAGTGAGCTCGTCCATTCCCTGATTTCTGCGGTCGAGCTGATGGTGATCTCCGATTATGCGAAGGGGCTGATGAGTCCCTCGCTCCTCGGCCGCATCTTCCGGCTCGCCCGCGAACACGGGCGGCGCGTCGTCGTCGACCCCAAGGCCCACGATTACCGGCGCTACAGCGGGGCCTATCTCCTCACCCCCAACCGGGGGGAGGCCCTGGCCGCGGCCGGCATCCCTGCCGGCCAAGCCAACGGAATCGCCGCCGCGGGGACGCGCCTGCTCGAAATGGTTCCGGTCGGGGCCGTGCTCATCACCCAGGGCGAAGCGGGCATGACGCTTTTCGAGCGGGGGCGCCGACCCGTTTATTTTCCTGCCATGGCGCGAACGGTCTATGATGTGACGGGGGCCGGCGACACGGTCGTGGCAACGATCAGCCTGGCTCTCGCCGCGGGCGCCAGCCTGCCGGTCACGGCGGAGTTGGCGAACCTGGCAGCGGGAATGGCCGTGGAGCAGGTCGGCACATCGGCCGTCACGGCGGACCAGCTCGTCCGGGCGCTCCAGGCCGGCCGTCTGACCCGGCGGTTCTCGTCCGCCGGGAAGACCCCCGGCCGGCTCGCTGGGCCTCGTGTGCGGAGGCCGAGACCTCAGGGGGACGCCGTTCGATGACATCCGGCCGCGCGGCGCTGTTCCTCGACCGGGACGGTGTCATCAATAGCGACCGGCCCGATTACGTTAGGTCCTGGGCCGGGTTCGAGTTCCTGCCCGGGGTTCTGGAAGCGTTACGCATCCTCGCCGCTCGGCCGCATCCCGTGATCGTCGTCAGCAACCAGTCCGCCATCGGCCGCGGGCTCGTCAGCCGGGAGACGGTCGACGGGATTCATGCGTCGATGCGCGAAGCCGTCCGGCGAAGCGGCGGCCGGATCGACGCCGTCTACTACTGTCCCCACAGGCCGGATGAAAACTGCGAATGCCGCAAGCCGCGTCCCGGCTTGATTCTCAGAGCTGCGGCCGACCTCGATCTCGACCTTCGCGGCTCGTATTTCATCGGAGACGACCTGAAGGACCTGCAAAGCGCCGTGTCCGCGGGCGTCCGGCCCGTCCTGGTGCGGACGGGCCACGGTCGGAGCATCCCGGCCGGCGACCTCGCCGGCGTCTCCCGCTCCCTCGAGGTTTTCGACGACCTGCTCGAAGCCGTGAAGGGCCTCTTCGGCGTCCGGGTCTGAAAGCGATCGTTGACGGCTCCGCCGATCGGTGTTATCCTCCTTCCGAGACGCGACGTTGAGGGGGGTGATGATATGAGGCGGCTCGGCAGCGCTCCGACCTCGGATCCGGGCGCCGGGGCCAGGCCGCTGCGCCTGGGAAAGGAGGCGGCATGAGAAGGCGGCTTCCGGTAGTTTTCGCATACTCGGTCCTTGCCGGCGCGGTGCTGCTCGCCGCCCAGATAGAACTGCATCTGGACGTCCCCTACGTCCCGACCCGGCCGGAGGTCGTGGCCAGGATGCTGGAGATGGCGGGGGTCGGCAAGAACGATGTTCTCTACGACCTCGGATGCGGCGACGGCCGGATCGTGATCACGGCGGCGCTGCGCTACGGGACGCGCGGCGTCGGGATCGACATCAACCCAGAGCGGATCAATGAGAGCCGGGAGAACGCCGCCAAGGCCAATGTCACCGGGCTCGTGAGATTCGTCCGACAGGACCTTTTCCAAACGGACTTCCATGACGCTTCGGTCGTCACCCTTTACCTTCTGACGTCCGTCAACTTGCGCCTGCGTCCGATCCTCTTCGCCCAACTGCGGCCCGGAGCCCGGGTCGTATCCCACGATTTTTCCATGGATTCGTGGACGCCGGACGCGTCCGATGCGGTCACGGCCGGTGGGCGGTCCCACAGCATTTTCTTTTGGATCATCCCGGCCAACGTCTCGGGGACCTGGGAATGGACCTGGCCCGGAAATCCAACGCGGCCGCCCTGTCGACTAGATATCGAGCAGCACTTCCAGATGCTCACCGGACGGTTCAGGGTCGGGGACCGGGACATACCCTTGAAGGAACTCAAGATCTCTGGCGACAGGATCAGCTTTTCGGCCGAAAAAGACGGGCACGGGGCCTCCGGGGCCGTCCGATTCGATGCCCGGGTCCTTGGCGACTCCATGGAGGGGACGATGAGCGGCGAGGGGGGTGGGAACGTCGCGAGAAAGCCCTGGACGGCCAAACGCAATCCCTTCACGAAAAAGGCGATCGATACTGGGGGAGGGGCGGGGCTAGGATCGCTCGCCCTTCATTTTTTTTGAGAGAAAGTCCGCGCGCCGGAGAGGCTCGGGGATTCGGAACGCGCCCGTGCAGGCCAGGGTGATATCGACGGCCTGATCGCAGTCTATGAGGTGCCCGGGGGACACGAACAATGGCCGCACTCCGCGCCTCGTCCGGACCACGGCGCCGATGACCCGTCCTTGGTGGCGGAGAGGAACCCGCGATCCCTTTTCCCGATCCAGCTCGGCGTATTCCCCGATGAGGCGCGATTTGGCGCATCCGACGGCCGGGAGACCGAGGAGCACGCCGAGATGGGAGGCAATCCCGATTCCGCGCGGGTGGGCGACCCCCTGGCCGTCGACAAGCAGCAGGTCCGGCCTCCGGCTCAGACCGAGAACGGCCATGACGATGGCCTCGCCCTCTCGGAAGGAAAGGTACCCCGTGATATAGGGGAACCTAACCTCGCGGACAGCGGACGAATCCTCCAGGGGCTCAAGGGCCGGGTAAGCATATAGGCAGGCCACGGCGAACACCTCGCTGGCCGAGAAAGCCGCGTCCACCCCGGCGACAAGCTCAGGCTTCCCGGCGAGGGCCTTCAGACGGACTTTCTGTGACAACTCTTCCTGGATCCTGCTGGCCCGGGCGATGTCCCGCGGCCAGGCTGTCAGACCGGCTTTGAACGAGGTCATGCTCGTTCCTTTCGCCGCATCATTCTCCCCGTCCGGCCACGGAACCCGAGGCCCAGGCCCAAGCGAGGTTGAATCCGCCCCGCGGCCCCTGGACGTCGAGGATCTCGCCGGCCAGATAGAGGCCTTTCTGATGCCGGGATTCGAGCGTGCGGGGATCGACCTCCCGGGCGTCCACGCCCCCGCAGGTGAACTCGGCCTCGTTCCAGCCGCGCGTGCCGAGGACCCCGAACCGTCTCTCCTTGAGGGCCTCGGCAAGTCGCGCTCCCGCCTCCCCCGGATCCCGGGTTTCCTGCGGGATCAGAGTTCCGAGGACCGTCCCGAACCGTTCCGGCAGGACGCCGGCGGCGAGGTCCGCCTCCGGCCAGCCGTCTTTGATCCTTCTCGCGAGCTTCCCCGCCAGGGCGCTTCTGGACACGAAGGGAACGAAGTCCAGGACGACGGCCGCGTCCGTCCGTCCCGCCCGGTGGACGGCGATAGACAGGCTTTCGCTCACGTCGAGGACCGCCGTCCCGGACAGACCATACTGGGTAAAGAGGACGTCGCCGGCGGCCGTACCTTGGGCCCGGCCGCCGACCACTGCGGTAGCCTTGGCCGTAGTCTTGAGCCCCTGGAGGAGATGGCATATCCGGTCTCTGACGAGGAGAGGGACGGCGCTCGGGACGGGCGGGACGATGCGATGGCCAAAGACCTGGGCCAGGCGGTACGCGCTGCCGTTCGATCCTAGGGCAGGATAGGCCTTCCCGCCGCCGGCCAGGATTACAGAAGAGGCCTCGATGGTCCGGCCGTCGCCGGCGACTACCACGAAGGCCTCCTTCTCGCGACGGATCGCCGTTGCCTCGAAGCCGAGTTCCGCAGCGACCCGGAGCTTCCGGAGCTCGATCTCCAGGAGTTTGAGCACGGTTGACGCCTGGTTGGTGGCGGGGAAGATACGCCCTTCTTCCGCCCTCATCTCGAGTCCGAGGCCCCTGAAGAACGCGCGGATGGCGTCGCCGTCGAACCTGGCAAGGACCGAGGAGACGAGAACCCGGCTCGTCGAGGTGAAGACGGCCGCGGAGAGGCCCTCGTTGGACAGGTTGCAGCGCCCGCCCCCCGTCGCCAGGAGCTTTCTCCCGAGACGCGGCATGCGCTCGCAAACGATGACGGACGCGCCGCGGCGTGCGGCGCCGATCGCAGCCGCGAGACCGGCGGCTCCCCCGCCCACGACGGCGACTCCGCATCGCTTCGTCATGGTTTCAGCTTAACCGATTCCGGCGCCCGGCGTCAAAGCGGTTCGCACGTTAGGGAGAGCCGCCGAGGAGCCGCGTCTTGACAGGAGAGGCGGGGTGCGGCGGCCGGGCTAAAAAAATCGGGGCGCACCGCCGGGCGGAGCGCCCCGTGTCGTTCCAACGTTCCGAAGGACTTCGGGTCCTTCGAGTCTCCCTCCCAGGTCCGGCCCTCAGAAGGCGATGCCGGCCAGGAACATCAGGGATTTGTTTTTGATCGACGTTCCCGGAGTGGGGTTTGCTTCGATGTTGGCGAGGCCGAGGTTGTAGCGGGCTTCCCCAGAAATCTTAATGAAACCCAGGTGGAAGTCCAAGCCGCCGCCGAACACGACGCCGTAATCCGTGGACTTGAACTGGTCCTTGATGTCGAGGGAACCGCTCACGCCGTCGATGTAAGAGACTTCGTGGGCCGCCAGCCGGTATGAGCCGTAAGGGCCGGCAAAGATCATAGGACTGATGGGGCCGGGTACGAAGTTGATCTTGAGAAGGACGGGGACCTGGACGTAATCCAGGCGGTCTTCCACCCAGTCCGGGCTTTCCTCCATCCGGGTTCCCATCCGGACATAGAGGACCTCCGGTTGAATGGACACGGGCCCGAACCCCAGGCTGAAGAAGATGCCGCCCATGGGAGCCGTGAGGTTTGTCAGGGGCTCGGGGGGCGCTTCGCCGGAATAGTTGAAGTTGGAGAGCGCCAGACCGCCTTTGAAGCCCACCGCAGCGCCGGCCGTCTGGGTTAGAAAGCCCGTTAGGAACAGGAGCGTCAACGGGACGACGAGGAATTTTTTCATGAAGACCTCCTTTCTTGGCTTTGAAAAATTCCTTTTTCCACGCACGCGTCCAGTTTAGCCGCGCGCCCCGGCGGGTCAATCGTCGGTCCGGGGGATATTGAGGGGTGAGATTTCTGCGCTCCGCCTCACCCCTTGCCGCTAGGCCCCGGGCCCGAACTCCCTCGGAGAAGGCCGCGTGTTGACGGCCGGATTTTTCCCGTGCTATAAGCTCGATGGGGATCCTGGGGGGAACGCCTCCCGGGCGCCATCCGACCGGAGAGACAGCCGTGATTGAAAGAGCTCGACCGGACGGCTCCTCCTGGCCTTCCTGGCTACTGGTCGGGCCCACCGGCTCGGGAAAATCGCCGCTCGGACGCCTGTTCGAGAACAGAGGCCTTGGGGGCCGGAGGTGCCGGCACTTCGATTTCGGGGCGGAGCTCCGGGCCGCGGCCTCGGAGAGGGATCGGGCGTCGGAACTCTCCGAGACGGACTACCAGGTGGTCCGGCGCTCCCTTTCGAGCGGCGCGCTCCTCGAAGACGGGGAGTTCCCGATCGCCCTCAAGGTTCTGCGCGCCTTTGTCAGGAGGAAATCCCTCGGCGAGGATGAACTCCTTGTGCTGAACGGGCTCCCACGGCACATCGGCCAGGCGCGGATGATGGACGAGATGATCAGGATGCTGGCCGTGGTCAGCCTCGAGGCCCCGCCGGAGGTCGTCCGCGAGAGGATCCGGCTCAACGTTGGCGGGGACCGCCTGGACAGGCCGGACGACGATCTCCAAGCGGTCAGGAAAAAGCTGGTGATTTTCCAGATGAGGACCCGGCCGCTCATCGAGTATTACGAGAACAGGGAAATTCCCGTCTTCAGGATATCCGTCGGGCCGCTGATGACGGCGCCCGAGATGTACAACCTCATCGTCCCGGCGGCGGTTGAAAGGGGAATCTTATGACTGGAGGACGCGCGATGAAAAGAATACTCAGGCCGCGTTCCTGGCTCGCGGCCGCTTTGATCCTGACCGCCGCCGGGGAGGCTTCTCGGGCCGATACGCCGAAGTTCACGACTATCCTCTACGGGGCCTCCTATTACTGGGAATACACGCCCTATGAGCGCCTAGACAAGGACGCAGAGCTCATGGAAAGGGCCGGGATCAACTTCGTCCGGCTGGGCGAATCGAGCTGGGGCGTGCTCGAAACGAGCGACGGAGTCTTCGACTTCGGCTGGCTGAGGCGCGTCCTCGACCGCCTCCATAAGGCCGGAATCCGAGTCATCCTGGGGACCCCGACATACTCCATTCCCGCCTGGCTCTACAGGGAGCACCCGGAGATCCAGGTCAAGCCGCTCAACGGGCCGCGTTACACCTACGGACTCCGGCAGATGACCGACCTGACCCACCCGGTCTACCGGCGATACGCCGAGCGTATCATCCGCCGGCTCGTCACCGAATTCCGAGACCATCCGGCCGTCATCGGCTACCA
Source organism: uncultured Eubacteriales bacterium (assembly GCA_964551995.1). Classification (GTDB taxonomy): domain Bacteria; phylum Acidobacteriota; class Aminicenantia; order Aminicenantales; family Saccharicenantaceae; genus DATKJS01. The sequence continues at coordinate 195,341 of CAZKFD010000004.1, read as the reverse complement.
GCTCGACAACGAGACGCACCCGTCCGGTACGGCGGAAGCGCGGGTGCAGGCCTCCTTCCGCGAATACTTGCGCCGGAAGTTCGTCACGCCGGAAAGCCTCAATCGAGCCTGGGGACTGAACTACTGGGGCCAGAGGATCAACGGTTTCGACGAGCTGCCTCCCCGCGACGGCGCTCTCAACCCCGGCTACAAGCTTGAATGGGAGCGGTTCCAGCAGAAGATCGCGGCCGATTTCCTGGCCTGGCAGGCGGGGATAGTCCGCAGCCTCAAGCGGCCGGGCCAGTTCATCACCCACGACTTCGTCGGCGGGTTTCCGGGGGATGTCAGCCAGCCGGCGATCGCCGCCTGCCTCGATATCCCGGCGGTCAACGTCTATATGGGGCTTCAGGACGAGATGGACGGCGAGTTCATCGCCACCTGCGGTGACATCAACAGGTGCCTCAAGGGGACGAACTACCTGGTCACGGAGACCACTGCCCAGACAACCGGCTGGGACTCCGAAAACCAGTTCCCGCCCTACGACGGGCAGTTGCGCCTCGCGGTCTATGCGCATATCCTGAGCGGGGCGGACCTCGTCGCTTACTGGCACTGGCATTCCCTCCACTACGGACAGGAGACCTACTGGAAGGGCGTCCTGGGCCATGATCTCGAGCCCGGCCGGATCTTCGACGAGGTCTCCCGCGTGGCGCATGAGCTCAGAAGGGTCGGACCGGTCCTCGTCAACCTGAAGAAGAAAAACCGCGTCGCCATCCTCTACAGCCTCGATTCCCGGATCGGCCTGGACATCATGCCCTTCGACCTTCGCGTGACCTACATGACTGTCCTCGAGCAGATGCACCGGGCCCTCTACGGGCTCAACGTGGAGACGGATTTCGTTTTTCCCGAAAGCCCCAACCTCTCCGACTACGACCTCATCCTTGTGCCTCCGCTGTACATCGCGGGCGACGACCTCCTCAATCGTCTCGCGGACTACGTCCGCGGCGGCGGCCATATTCTCATGTCCTTCAAGAGCGGCTTCGCCGACGAGAATTCGACGGTCCGCTGGACGCGGGCACCCGGCCCGCTCCGGAAGGCCTGTGGCTTCTCCTATCAGGAGTTCACGAACCTGCGGGGCTTGCTCCGCCTCAAGAACGATCCCTTCGCCGCCGGAGATGCGAACAGCGTCTCGGTCTGGGCAGAATACATTCTCCCGGAGACGGCCGAGCCGCTGGCGTTTTACGACCACCCGGTCTTCGGCCGGTATCCGGCTGTCACGCGGAACCGATTCGGCAAGGGGATTCTGACCTACGAAGGAACGTACTTCTCGGACGCCCTGCAGCGCCGGGCTCTCGCGGCGGTTCTCCGCGACGCGGGGATTTCCACTGAGGCAGCCTCTCTGGCCGCGGGCGTCAAGGTCAAGCGCGCCGTCCTCGCCGATGGCTCACCGCTTCGGGCTTATTTCAATTTCAGCGGCCGCCCGCAGAGGTTCCTATACCGCGGGGCCAGCGGAGTTGAGATTCTCTCGGGGCGGAGGGTCGGCCGGGAGGAGGCGATCACACTGCCTCCCTGGGATCTGGCCCTCATCAAAGAATAGCTGCCCGGCTTCGTCGGCCCGGGCACGGGGAACGCACGGGCGCCCGCGCCGGTCGGAGACCCGCCGCCTCCCTCTCATCTTGCTCATGGCGTCGACCGGAGCCAAAGCGTGAGACATCCCGCCTCGTCGAAAGCCGTTTGCGGCTCCGAGGGCGGCACGCCCATCGAGGTCGGCCAGCTGGCGACGGCGGGCGGTTCCATCATTACGTGCCATACATGCGACGGTCCGTACAGGACGTGGGTGAACATCGTGCCCCATCGGAAATGGCCGGACAAGTGCGTCGCCGAGCTCTTTTCGGGGAGACTGCACACCGAGACTCCGGCCGACCTTCAGGGGATCATTCAAGCAGAGGAGATCCCTCAAGTCCCGGAGACCTGCCAGTTCCTGAATACGGCCTATCCCTGCCTGAACGAGCGCGGCCGGGCTATCGGCGGTATCATGATCGGGGGACGTCAGGAGCTCGTCAACAGCGAAGGGGCCTTTACGAACGGGTCTTCCTGGAGCGTTGCGCGACGGCCTGCGAGGCCGTTAAGCCGGGGACCATCGCCCTGCAGCAGACGATCCCCATCTCCGGGTGCGCCTACGCGATAATCATCCAGATCAGGGGCTGGCTGCCGCCGGCCGCCGTCGTCGAGTTCGAGAACAAGCCCTTCGGCGACAAATTCTGGATGCTCGTCGCCATGAGGCTCTAGCCAGCCCCCCTTTCTCTCAGAGGACGTACTTGAACAGCTTCATGCCCGGGGCAAGCGGGGCCTTCTCCCTGTAAATGTCCCAGTAGCGGGTCTTGGCCTCGGCCATCTTCCTGTAGACCGGGTGACCGGTATCCGGAAGGTGCGTGGCCAAAGTCTTCCCTTCGTCGTCGATACAGAGAAGCTTCTGGCATCGATTCAGGATGCCGGCCGTGCCGACGCTCGCCGCAACCACGAGATCTTTTTTCCGGATGCGGTCCATAAGCTCGCCGTAGGCGACATCCCGCTCTTCGACGCGCACGCCCATACCGCCGAGGATGTTCACCATTCCCTGAATGGTGACCGACGGCAGGATGAGCTCGCTCTCGGGGATCTTGATAACTGTGCCGTCCCGGAGGCCGAAAAGACAGCAGGAGGAATCCCACTCCGTAATGCAGCGGTCCTCGAGCTTGACATGTGTCCGGTCATCGAGGAAGAGGGCCGCGGCGGCCTGTGGGTCGACGTCCCGGGCAGCGTCGACTGCCTTGAGACTGATCAGGTAGTTGACGCCGAGCTTGAGCCACCCGGTTTTGTTGACCGCGACGGCCCGGACGAGACGGGGAATAACGACGCCGGTGAACGGTTCGCCCAGATATTGATCGTAGCGGCAGAAGGCGGCCCGCACGGCAGGCTGGGAAGGGAACGTCACCCCCATCGATTGCTCTTCATCGACCGTGAAGGGCCTCAGATAGCCCTGGGCCCCGGTGGCGGCCATCTCCTCGAGGAAGGCCCGAACCTCCGGGTGCTTGAAATACTGGTGGATGATGACGTTCTCGAGCTCTTCGACCGACGGGATGAGGCCGGCCTGGCTCCGGCTCAGGTTGAACGCCATGCCCCTCTGGAGGCGCTCCAGGTTCCGGTGCCAGTTGAGGAAGACGACTTCGAGCTTGCCCCCGGAAGTTTTCTTGGCGAAGAACCGGACGCCCTCGAAGCAGAGGAAGACCGCGTAGAAGATCGACCGGGAGACCCCGAAAACCTGGGCGTCGGCTTCGAGGATGTCGAACTGTTTGCCGGGCAAAAGGTACCGCATCTGGCGCGGAGCCCATTTCACGCCTTCGAACTTGGCCATTGAATGACTCCTTTATGATGGCTCGGGAGGAGCGCCGCGCGCCGCCTCCCTTTCTCTCAAACTTCTATATCACAAGGCCGGGGCCTGGCTCAACGCGACCGGCCCTTCGCCGCCGGCCTATCTCACGACGGGCTTGAGGTGTTCGATGAAATACTCGACGCGGCTCTCGGGGTAACGGTCGAAACGGATGCCGTGCCGCTGTTCAGGATAAATCATCAGGTCGAAGCGCTTGTTTTGGCGCAGGAAAGCCTGGGCGAGTTGCACCGTATTTGTCAGATGGACGTTGTCGTCCGCGGTGCCATGGTGGATGAACAGCCAGCCCCTGAGGTTCCCGGCGTAGGTCAGGCACGAGGCCTTCCGGTAGCCCTCGGGATTGTCCTGAGGCCGGCGCATGTAGCGCTCCGTGTAGATCGAATCGTAGTTCCGCCAGTCCGTAACGGGAGCTCCGGCGACGCCCACCTGAAAGACGTCGGGGGCCTTGAGCAGGCACAAGCATGTGAAATAACCGCCGTAGGAATGGCCGGTGACCCCAACCCGGCCGGTGTCGACGTAGGGGCGCTTTCCGAGCGCCTTGACGAAGGCGATGTGGTCCTCGAGCTCCACCTGGCCCAGCTTCATGTAATGCAGGTTCTGGAAAGCTTTTCCGCGCCCCGAGACGCCGCGGTAGTCGCAGACGGCCACCAAGAATCCGAGCTGGGCCATGGCCTCATCGGAGTCCGTCATCTTGTACGAGTTGACGACGCCCTTGGACCCCGGACCGCCGTAGACCGCGAGAATAAGCGGGTATTTCGCTTTCGGGTCGAAGTGGGCCGGAAAATACAGAAGCCCGTCAAGATCGTATCCTCCGTCCGCCGATTTGAACAGGAAATGCTCGGGCTCGACGAGCTTCAGGCCGAGGAATTCCTTGCTCGGCACGGCCCGTCCGATGACGCGGACCTCGCGGCCGTCGGCCCCGTAGAGCGTCGTCTTCGGCGGCGAATCGAAGTTCGAGAAGGAATCCGTGAAAAAGCCGAAGCCGGGGGCGAAGTTGACCATGTGCACGCCGGGCTCCCGGGTCATCCGGGTAAAGCTCGTGCCGTCCAGCCGCACCTTGAAGAGGTGGGTCTCCGTGCCGTTGGCCGCGGCCCCCGTGAAATATACCCAGCCGCCGGCTTCGTCGACGCCGAGGATGTCTTGAACGGGAAGCCGGGCGGTGGTCAGCGGCTGGAGGAGCTCCCCTGAGAGATCGTAGAGATAAATCTCCCGCCATCCGCTCTGCTCCGAGCTCCAGATGAAGCGCCGCCCGTCATTGAGGAAGATAAGGTCGGTCTTCTCGTCGATATAGCAGGGGTCCTCGTCCCGGAGGACCAGCCGGGTCTTCCCCGTGAGGGGATCGGCGGCGAAGACCTCGATCCTGTTCTGAAGGCGGTTCCGGCGCTCGTAAATGAATTCCCGGCCGCTGGGAGTCCACTGTCCGCCACTGAAATAGACATCGAGGTCGTCGCCCGCCTGCAGGCGGACAATCGTTCCGCTGTTCACGTCGACGACGAAGAGCCGCACGATGGGATTGTTCGCCCCCGCAACGGGATAGCTCTGCAGCTCGGTGTCCGGCATCGGGTCGATGTCGTGGACGATGGGATATTTCGCCACGGGGCTCTCGTCGAACTGCATGAAGGCGATCCTCTTGGAGTCAGGCGACCACCAGAAGGCCTGGTACTGGCCCAGCTCCTCGGGATAGACCCAGTCGGGGAAACCGTTCCGCAGGTCCTCGCTGCCGTCGGTCGTCAGCGCCGTCTCGTTGCCGTCCTCGTCCTTGATGTAGAGGTTATAGTCGCGGGTGAAGGCGCGGTACTTGAGGTCGGGGGAGAGGACGTCGCTGTAGCCACGGCCGCGGACGCCCGTGACGGTCCGCTCCGGCTCATAGGAACTGAGCCGCCCGTCCACGGGGTCGTAAATGAGAACCCTGTTGAGGAAGGTGAAGCGGATCTTTTTCCCGCCGGCGAGGAATTCGAACCGTCGGAAGGGAAGTTTGTCCTCGTGATGTCCTGTCACGGCGCCGAGGGCCGCTAGGAGACGGGCGTCGTCGAAGAGCTGAGATTTTTCTCCCGTGGCGATGTCGACCCTCTTGAAGGTCCCGTCTTCGAACACAAAATACCCCTTCCCGTCGGGCGTCCAGTTGAGCCGGGAGAGGCCTTCATACTTGACGAGGCTGTCGCGTTCCCTGAGCAGTTTCTCATAAAGCGCCCGGCCGGTGATCTCACCCGTCCGGACGGGCTTGGTCTGAGAGAGCGCCGGGCCGGAGACGAGAACAACGAGGAGAAGGGCGGCCAGAGCTGCCGGCTTCAAGACCTTTTTCATGGGACCTCCTTGCGGGTCTTGGACGAGTGAGATGCGGAGAGCTTAGCGAGCGCGGCTTCGGCGCTCCTCCGGAGGACGCCTCGCGGAGAGGGCATGGCCGCGGCCTGCTTCAAGAAAGGGACCTGACCGGGCCCGCCGCATTCTCCTATCGCGGCCAGGGCCGCGGCCTGAGCGATGTAGCTCGTGTCTTTCCTGAAAACGGTTTCAAAAAAGGAAACAAGGCGAGGGTCTTTCGTGAGGCCCAGAGCACGAAGCGCCGCGGCCCTGACCCTGGAATCGCCGTCCGTACACTTCGCCCTGAGGAATGCTTCGAGATTCGCTCCGAACGCCGCGCCGAGCGTCTCGATGGCGCTCCGCCGGACCGCCCAGAAGGGGTCTTTCTCCGCCGTTGCGCGAAGCGCCTGGATGACGTCGGGGCTGTCCAGATGCTTGCCGAGCTCCCGGGCCGCCCCGAGACGCCCGACGGCGTCGTCGTTCCGCATCTGGAAGACGAGCTCTTCGGGAGGCTTCTCGAAAACGACCTCCTTGAGAAGGAAGTTCCCCTGGTCGAAACGGACGAGCCGGGGCTCGGCCGGCACCGGAAATTCGAAAACCTCCTCGGCTTTGCGGATCCAGACTTTTTCGGATAGGGTTTTGTCCGCTGTCCGTATACCGATGATGACGGGCGTCCGGAAGACGGGGAACCCCCTCGAAAAGTCCTGGACCTGCCGGACCGTGACGCGGAGGACTCCGGTTTTCGCCTCCCAGCGGTCCGAAATGTCGAACACGGGGTGACCGGGCTTCTCGACCCATTGCTCAAAGAACCAGTCGAGGTTCTGCCCGGCCGTGTCCTTAACGCAGTTCATGAGGTCGTGGGTGTCGGCGCTGCCGAAAGCAAACTTCCTGAGGAACGCCCCGAGCGTCCGGAAGAAGGCTTCGTCTCCGAGGACGAAGCGGAGCATCTGGAGGACGGCGGCGCCCTTTTGATAGGAATGGGCGTCCATGATGTCCCAGGGGAGGTTGTAATGGTCGAAGACGATGGGCCGGACGTACCGGCCCCGGGCTTCGTTGAGATACTGGTCCTTCTTGATCTCGAGATTCAGGGCGCCCTCGTCCTCGCCCCGGTCAAAACGGCAAAAGAGGTATTCCGAATAGGTCGCGAAGCTCTCGCTCAGCCAGACGTCCGGCCAGGCGCGCTCGGTGACGAGGTCTCCCCACCACATGTGGGCGAGCTCGTGGGCCACGAGGGAGTCGCTCGCGAAGTCCTGGTCGGCCCGCGCGTCGTGGATCGTGCCGTCGTCGAGGATCGTGGCCGTCGTCGCTTCCATGCCTCCCCCCCGGCCGGCCACGCACACCTGGTCGTACTTGGCCCAAGGATACGGGTACCTGAACGTCCGGCTGTAAAAATCGATCATCTTCGGCGTTTTCCCGAAGGAACGGGGGGCATCGGCGACATCCTTGGGGTAGACCCACGCTTCGACCGGAAGGGCGCCCTGCGAGTCCCTGACGATTTCGTAGGGCCCGGCCGCCAGCATGATGCAATAGACCGGGTGCGGTTTGTCCTGGGACCAATGCCAGGTCTTCGTCCCCGCGGCTTTGTCCTCGGTGACTCCCTCCAGCCGCCCGTTGGACAGGACTTTGTAATCGCTCCTGACCGTTGCAAAAACTTCGTCCGTCACTTTGCCGATCGGATCGTCGAAGCAGGGAAACCAGTGATGGGCGTCCTCGGGCCAGGAATACGTATTGACCTGGGCCGGATGGCCCGGCGCGGCGTCGAAGAACTTGAGGCCCGTTTTCGGCTCCTGCTGGAAGAAGCGGACAACGATCGACGCCTTCTCCCCGTACCCCAGAGGCCGGGGCAGGCGGACGGCCAGGTGTCCGTCCTGATAAGAATACGGAAGGGCCGTTCCCTCTGCGGTTGCGGCCCCGGCCACCGAGAGGTCTTCGGCGTCCAGCACGCACGTGTCGAGCCGGTCCCTGAGCGAGGCCAGGGTGACGGTGTTCTCGCCCCGATAGGATTTGGCGGCGGTATCGAGGACGAAGACGAGGCGGTAGTTGAGGGGGACATAGTCCCGGCTCCTCTCGAAGTGTTCGGGCCTGCGGAGAAGCTCCGTTGGCTGCGATCTGAGAAGCGCCGGGGAGAAAAGGACGCTGAACGCGAGGAGGGCCGCGGACCATCCCCGGAGCCTTCGGGCTCTCATCGAGTCCCCCGTTTGACGACGTCGCCAAGTGCCTCGAGCAAGAGGTCGGCGGTCCCGACCGCGTCGTAATGGGCGAAGCTTGCCCGGCAAACGGCCGGCTTCTGAAGGTGGCGCGTGACGGCGGCGGAGTAATGGTTGCCGTCGCCGATTTGGATCGCGTGCCGCTCCCAGAGCGCCTTCTTAGTTTCGATAGGAGTCTGGCCGACGACTTCGAAAGCGAACGTCGGATCGCGTTCGAAGCAATCCGCGGCGTCCGTGATGCCGTACGCGGCGAAGCGAGCCGGGGGCAGAGCCTGGAGGCCTTCGAGGACGCGCCGGGAAATTCTCCTTTCGTAGTCGGCAATCGCCGTCATGGCGTAAGTGAAGGCCTCGCGGCGGCCAGGAAAGGACCGGCCCGGGCCGGCCGCCTCGCGGGCGACCCAGAGGATATATTCGAGGGCGGCCTCGAGCGAGGCCAAGGCGGCGTTGTTGAGCATGCCCTGCTCGAATTTCCCGGGCGGCTGGTTCGTGTTCGTCTCGACCCGGTAGGGGCGGACTTTTTCAAGGAGCCTCTCCCGGCCCCAGAGGACGCCGAGCATGGGTCCGAAAACTTTATAGCCCGAGAAAGCCAGAAAATCGCAACCGATGGTCTGGACGTCGATCGGGCCGTGGAGGGCGTGATGGACGGCGTCGATGACGACGAAGCATTCCGGGGATTTCGCGCGGACGGCGGAGACAATCCGGGGTAGGGGAGGAACGGTTCCCAATCCGTTCGAGGCCATGGTGACCGCCAGGAGCTTCGTCCGGCCGTCCGCAAGCGCCGCGAGGTGGTCGATGTCGAGGCGCCCGTTCCGAGTGACATGGGCGTGCCGGATCTCGAGGCCGGAGCCCTCTCCAAGGACCGTCTCCCATGGAGAGATGTTGGCCATGTGATCGAGGTCCGTGACGACGGCGTTGGCCGGCTTCGAGAACATGTCCCGCACGGAGAACGCGAGGTTGAAGAGGGCCGCCGTCGACGAGGCATGAAAACTGACCTCCCGCCCGCTGGCCGCGTGCAGGAAATCGGCCGCGAGGGCGCGGACCCGGTCGTGGAGACCGGCCGTCTGGATCTCTCCGGGAGTGATGGCCCCCGGCATCGGGTTGAGCGTCCGGCCGGCCCGGGCCGCGGCCTCCGCGGCCGTGTCGACGATCAGGCTCCCCGCGCCGCTGTTGAGGTAGAGCCTGCGGCGGCCTTCCGCATCGCGGTCGAGGAGCGGAAAGCGGGCCCGGATCCGGGCGTGGATCTTTTCGATCGGTTCGGATGTCGGACTATCCGGCATGTGGCCTCGCGTGCCAATGACAGAACAATTTATTAAATCGGGCCGGAAAATTCAATCCACGATGTCTTCGGCCGGCCGGGCGCCGCCCGTCGCGGCCCAGCCTTTCCGGGCGTGACGGAAGTCGTTCCCGGAGAGAGCGACATCGCGCGTTCCGGAGCCTGAGAGTAGCAGGAACGTGCCGGTGCCCCCAGCGGCGCGGCAATTCCGGACGACGGCGTCCTCGACGTCCCTGAAGAGAACCGCCGGCGCGTCTCCCCCGTCTTGGGCCTGGCGGGCGGACAATCCGTCGAGCACGAGGCTGCGGATATGGTCGAACGAGAGAGCGCTCCGCCAGCGCTTGTACAAAGGCTTCTCCCAGACGACCTCGAAGTCCCTGAGCCGGAGGCTGCGGGCGAGCTCGAAGCGGACGGCGTCGACGGCCTTGTCGTAGGGGGCCTTGGGGTCATGAGCGATCGTGAGTTTGATGTTTTCGAACGAGACGCCGTCCAGCCACGAATCGGGGTGGCCGTTGCAGATGCTCATTCCCCGACCGTGGGCAATGACGTTTTGGATCTTGATGTTGCGGATGACCCCCGCCGGCCTGTCCTTCTCCCTGGGCCAGTTCGCATGGACCTCGCTCCGCTTGCGGATGTTGAAGTGGAAGGGCTCGCCGTCGCCCCACCAGAACCAGTCATAGCGGACAGTTTCGATCGTCAGGTTCGAGAGGACGATGTTCTCGACCGGACCGCCGTCGAAAGTCATGAAGGCGATGCCGCGGTTCGAATTCGTGATGACGCAGTTATCGATCGTCACGTTCCGGATGCCGGCGATGTTGCCGTCGCAGAACTTAACGGCGCTCGAGGCCGAGCTGAGCCGGCAGTTCGTGACGGTGATGTTCTCGCACGGCCGGGCCGGGCCGAACGCATCCATGGAATAAAAGACGAGGGCATCGTCTCCCGTTTCGATGTTCGAATTCGAGATCCTGAGGTCCTTGCAGCCGTCCGGGTCGATGCCGTCGGCCCAGACGCCGTCCTTGAGGCTCGTCCGGATGCTGACGCCGTCGATGACTGTTCGCTGGCATTGCACGAGGTGCATCGTCCAGGAGGGCGAGTCGACGAACGAGAGGCCGGCGATCCGGACGTCGGCGCACCGGACGAGAAGGACGAGGTGGCCGGTCTGGTCCGGCTTGGGGAAGGAGCGGAGCAGGGGCAGGCCGAGCCTCTCCATCTCGATCTGGTTCGACCGGATGAAGTCGTCCCGGAAATCTCCGGACGGGCGCCAATCATAGCGGGCCTCGCCGTCGAACACGCCGCGGCCCTCGATGGTCACGTCGACGAGATCCTCTCCAAAAAGCAGGGAGTCCTTGTCGAAGAGCTTCTTGTCGTGGATCGAGAAGATCGTTGCCCCGCCCTCGACGAAAAGCCGGACATGACTCCGGAGGTGGATCGTCCCCGAGCTGTAATCCCCGGGGGGAACGTAGACGACGCCGCCTCCGGCCGCCCCGCAGGCGTCGACGGCCTTTTGGATCGCGGACCGGGCATTGTCGGCCTTGCGCCCGGTTGCGCCGAAATCCCTGACGTTGAAGACGCAGAGACCGGGCGCGAACCCCTGAGGCGGCGCGGCGGCGCCGGCGGTGGTCGCCGCTACGAGAACCAGAACCAAGGTCAGTGTGGAGCGCGTTCCGTTCACAGACAGCCTCCTCGCGACGGATATTCGAGCCGCCCTCGTCAGTCGGCGAGGGCCGTTTTCTCTCCCCTCCTTCTGCGGACCGCACGGAGAAAGAAGACCAGGCTGGCGAACGGGGAAACGATGCCCTGACAGACCCAGGCCGGAAGGAAGACAAGCCCCGCCTGCAGAGGCGTATTGCTTAGAGAGTTCTGGAGATAGACGGGCCGCAGGGAATTGCTGCCGGATACGCCCAGGCCTAGGAAGCATGACGCTGAAAATGAGGAGGCAGGCGGTCAGGGCCCATTCCACGTGGTCGACCGATGCTCCGAAAGAGGCCATCAACTTGGGCAGGGCGACGTTGGCAACGGTCGCGTCCAGGACAGACATGAAGGTGGCCATCATCACCGTGCAGAGCACCATCGAGCGATAGGACTCGTGTCGGGGATTTACGCGGGGAAGAGAGGCCGCGGTCCGCCGGCGGGAGATCGGCGGGGAACCCGTCTCGCTCATTTTGCCCTCTCCCGGGCGCGCGCTTCGGCTCGGGGTCGCTTTTCGGCTTCGAGCGCGGCGCAGCGTATGCCGCGCAGGTTCATGCACTTGTTGCAGGATATACAGTCCGACAGCGTGATCCGCCCCTCATGGAAGTCTCTGATGAGGAAGGGATTACGGATAAGCGGCCGGCTCATCGAGACGAGATCGACCCGCCCAGCCTGGACGAAGCCCTCGGCGACGCCGAGCGAACGGATTCCGCCCAGCCCGAAGACGGGGACCCGGACGGCGGCCTTGACGCGGGCCGCCACGGCCACAAAATAGCCCTCGTCGGCTGGCTTCCGAACTCCCGGCCACATCGAGCCCCGCCCGGCCTCGGCCATGCCGCCGCTGACCTCGACCCCGTCGACTCCCGCGGCTTCGAGAATCACGGCCGTCTCGACGCTCTCGTCGACGGTCAAGCCCCCCTCAAGGAAATCCGACGAATTGAGCTTGGCGATGACCGGGAAGCCGGAACCCAGGAGGTTTCGGATCTCGCCGAGGATCTCGACGATCACGCGGGCCCTGTTTTCGAGCCGCCCGCCCCACTCGTCGCGCCGCCGGTTGGTATGGGGCGAGAGGAAGCTGCTCAGGAGGTACCCGTGCGCGGCGTGCAGCTGGACGCCGTCGAAACCAGCCTCGCGCGCCCGCCACGCGGCCTGTACGAAATCCTGTATGAGGCTTCTAATCTCCGCCGGCTTGAGCTCCCGCGGCATGACCCTGGTTACCGGGTCGTAGACTGCGGAGGGAGAGACCGGCGTCGTGCCGGCGAGTTTCTCCTTGGTCTGCCGGCCGGCGTGCGCGATCTGGAGAAAGACGCGCGACGGAAAACGGTGGACGGCCGCGGCCATGCGCGCCAGCCCGGAAACAAAACGGTCGTCGGAAACGGCGAGCTGGCGGGGGCTGGCCTTGCCTTCGGGCCTGACGAAGGCGTGCCCCGTGATGATCAGCCCGACCTCTCCCTCTGCCAGGCGGGCGAAGAGTTCCACCTGCCGGTCCGTCGCCTCGCCCGCGTCGGTGGCCAGAAAATCCTGCGTCGCCGAGCGAACGAAGCGGTTGGGGACGGTGACGGCCCCGAGAGCAACGGGCGTGAAAAGGATCGAAGCGGTCGTCATGGGGCGTCGTTTTCTAAAATATCGAGCGATCCTCCGACCATTGTAGAGGAATCCGGAACGAAATCAACCCCCGGCGCCGGGCTTGCGCCCGGCCCGCCTTTTGGTCTAATGTAATCGTTGCCCGGAGGCCCGAGGCGCCGCATCATGCCGATCACAGAAACGGAGCGGGAGGTTCTGGACATCCTGGACCGTCTTGGAGTGTCGTATGTCCGCCACGAGCACCCTCCGGTCTTCACGGTCGAGGACGCCGACCAGTACTGGACGGAGCTCCGGGGAACCCACTGCAAGAACCTTTTCCTCCGGAACAAGAAGGGCAATCACCATTATCTCGTGATCACTCCGACGTCCAAGGCCGTGGATCTCCGGGAGCTGAACCGCGCCCTCCATGAAGACCGTCTCAGCTTCGGCTCGCCCGAGCGTCTCCGGAGGTACCTGGGCGTTGAGCCGGGCTCCGTTTCGCCCTTCGGGCTGATCCACGACGCCGGCCGGGAGGTTTGCGTTATCGTGGACAAGGATCTCAAGGCGAGCCGCTCGGCGGGCTTTCACCCGAACATCAACACGGCGACTCTGGACATTTCCGTCGCCGATTTCGAGAGGTTCCTGGCTTGGTGCGGCAACGAGGTGCGCATCGTAAAGCTCTGAGTTCCGGAGGATCGCATGAAACACTTTTCGAGCCTGGCCCGGGCCTCCGTCCTGGCCGGAGCGCTGGCCGTTCTCCTGTCCGGCACGGCCTTTTCCCATGACTCCCTCGAAAAGGTCCCCGAGCCGGCCATCCCCTTCGCTCCGTTGAAATACGTCGTTCAGCGGGCCGCCGGACCCATCCGGATCGACGGGAAGCTCGACGAGGACTCGTGGATGAAAGCCGAATGGACGGAGGTCTTCGGGGACATCGAGGGCCCGGCCAAGCCGGAGCCGCGCTACCGGACCAGGGTCCAGATGCTCTGGGACGACAACTATCTGTACGTCGGAGCTTATCTCGAGGAGCCGAACGTCTGGGCCACCCTCACCGCGAGGGACTCCGTGATCTTCGAGGACAACGATTTCGAAGTCTTCATCGACCCGGACGGCGACACGCACGATTATTACGAGCTCGAAATGAACGCCCTCAACACCGTCTGGGACCTCCTGCTCGTCAAGCCGTATCGCGACGGCGGCCCAGCGGTCAACGCCTGGGACATCAAGGGCCTCAAGACAGCCGTGTGCGTCATGGGGACCCTCAACGATCCCTCGGACCGCGACAAGGCCTGGACGGTGGAGATTGCCATTCCCTTCGAAGTCCTCAGAGAATGCATCCCGGGGAAGCCCGAGCGGCCGTCCCCGGGCGATCAGTGGCGGATGAACTTCTCGAGAGTGGAATACCACTTGAAGGCCGAGAACGGCCGCTATGTCAAGGCCAAGGACCCGGTCTCTGGACAGGACCTTCCGGAGGACAACTGGACCTGGTCTCCGCAGGGCCTCATCAACATCCACTACCCCGAGATGTGGGGATATGTTCAGTTTTCAGGGAGAGCGGCCGGCGAGCGGGTCGACAAGTTCAGGGAGAAGCCGGAAGAGAAGGTCAAATGGGCCTTGCGCAAGATCTATTACAAGGAAAGGGCGCTCTATGCCGCGCAGGGACGGTTTTCGACCGACCTCGGGGAACTCGGTGTGAAGAATGCCAAGGAGATGAAGATCAAGGATTGGGATTATCCGCCCGTCATCCAGACGACGCAGAGCCTCTTCGAGGCCGTCTACAGCCCGAAGGGGAGGGGCGCCCGGTGGCACATCCGGCAAGACGGTTTGGTCTGGGGCGACGAGGCCGGCAAGCCGGGGAGCCGTTAGCTCCGATCCGAATCCGGACCCGGGAAAGAGAGGGCAAGATGAAAAGCATTCGAGGATTCCTGGCCGCGGCCTTGCTCATCGTCGGGACGCTGGCTTCCGTCTTCGGCCAATCCGTTCCCCCGGCCAGGCCTGAAGATGTCGGCATGTCGTCGCCGCGGCTTGCGGAGCTCGACCGGATCATCGGCGAGGCCATCCAGCGGAAGGATTTCCCCGGCGCGGTCCTCCTCGTGACCCGCAAGGGGAAGACGGTCTACCGGAAGGCGTTCGGCGAGAGCCAGTGGGTGCCCTCGCGAGAATCGATGACCGTCGGCATGATCTTCGACCTGGCTTCCGTCACCAAGCCCGTGGCTACGGCGACATCCGTGATGATCCTCGTCGAGCGGGGCCGGATCCGCCTGTGGGACCAGGTCAAGGAGTTCGTCCCGGATTTCGTGCCCTTCATCGAGGACTCGGGCCGTCCGGCCGAGAACGCCCGCCTGTATCATCTGTTGACGCACACTTCGGGGCTGCCGCCGTACACCGACCCTCAGGAAATCGCGCAGCGGTTCGGTAATCCGTGCTCAACCGATGATCTCGTCAACAAGGTCATCGCCCGTATCCCCAAAGAAGCGGCGCCGGGACAGCGGTTCACGTACAGCTGCCTCAATTACATCACCCTGGCTTATATCGTGAAGAAAGTGACTGGGCAGACGATCGCCCAGTTCGCGGCCGGGAACATCTTCAGCCCCCTGGGCATGTCGCGGACGTTTTATAATCCGCCGGCCGAGTTCCTGCCGCTCTGTGTCCCGACCCAGGTCATCGACGGCCGTCCATTACGGGGCGTCGTCCACGATCCTCTGGCGCGGCTCCAGGGAGGCGTTTCGGGGAACGCGGGGCTCTTCTCGACGGCCGACGATCTGGCCGTCTTCGCCCAGATGATGCTGGGGCGGGGCGAGTGGAACGGCGTTCGCATCCTGAGCCCGCTCGCCGTTGAACGGATGACCGAGATCTTTCCCAAAACAGAGGCCTCGGGACGCGGCCTGGGCTGGGACCTGACCTCCGACTACGGCACGGTTCGCGGCGACCTCTTTGAGTACGGGTCCTACGGTCATTCGGGCTACACAGGGACGTCGATCTGGATCGATCCCGAGACGCAGACGGCGGTCGTCTTCCTGACCAACCGCGTTCATCCCGACGATACAGGCAAGATCATCTCCTTACGGAGCGAAGTTTCGAACGTCGTTGCCGCCTCGATCCTGCGGGAACAGCCTTGAAAGCTCCCTTTGACAAGGCCTTGCGGCTATGGTAGAGTCACCGCCGAGGTTCATAGGGAAGGTGCAGGTCCAGATCGAGCGGGATATTTACATCCGGGCCGGGCGGTGCTTCGAGCTTCTCACCCAGGCGATGCGGGCCTTTGCGGATTTTCTCGAGGCCCGGAGGGCCTCCGACGATCCCGAATACTACCGGGCCAGGAATCTCCTCAAGGAAGGAAAGGCCTTTTTCGACCAGACGCTGGCCGACGCCAAGAAACTCCTGGGGCCCATCCCCGTTTACGCTCCGAAGGATTTCGAGCAGCTGAGGGCCCGGCTCCTGATCGAGAACAAGATCGTGGTCCAGGGCGAGACGATCGAAGAGCTGACCGCCGAGCTCGAAGCGGACGAATTCGTCAAGACGATCATGAGCGCTTCGGAGATTGAGGCCTACCTCCAGGTCCATTTCGCCACCCAGAGCTCTGGCAAGCGAAAGCTCCAGAACATCAAGATCCGGATGACCCTCGACAGGCTGGCCGCCCTCCACGCGGACGCCCAGGAGCTCCAGAAAAAAGCGCAGCGCAAACAACAGGGCCTTCCGGTCTGACGGCCGTCATTTTCCCAAAACGGCCTCTCCCCGCCAGTAGCGCAGTTTCCCCGTCTCCGCCTGGCCGGGGCTCCCGTCGAAGGCCAGCCCGTACAGGGCAGGCCGGGCTTCGACTAGGGGCTTGCCCCTAAAGAAGGCTTTGGTCAGGTTGACGATCGTGTACGCCAGCCGGTTCTCCTCGGCCCTCGCGAAAAGAAAATCTCCGTTGGTTTCGATATCTCCGACCGTGATCCGGCCGGCCTCGTATGTATAGCGGGGACGCCGGTAATCGCGGGCAATGTCCATCCGCAGGTCGGCCTTGACGCCGACCCAGACGTCGCGTCCCCCGTCTCTGATCTTCACCCCGGCGGCTCTGCCGTCCGGCCCGGCCGGCGCCGCGGCGATTCTCTCGAACCACGGCCGTGTCTCCTCGCCGCTCCCGTGAGGGACGAGCACCGTCACGACAACCTCCGTTCCGCCGAGCTCGAAATGCTCAGAAGCGGACTGGTGGATGAGCCACTCGTCCTGGGCGTGGCGCTTCTGGGGCTCGGTCCCCTCGATCCTGTTGTGCGGGGAAGGAAAAACGACGAGCAGCCGCCTGGCCTGCGGGAGCTCGTCCGACTCGATGCTCTCGTATCCGACGTCGTATTCGTGTTCGCCCTGAGAAAAAATCTTTTGGGCGTGCCAGATGTCCGCCAGCGTGAAATAGCCCTCGCGCAGGGCCTTGAAGATATCGAAGACGACAAAGCACTCCGGCTGCTTGATGTAGACGACGACCCGGTCGGCCTGATATCCCCAGTCCGTGTCGATCGTCCGCGTCCGGCTGTAGTCGAAATCCGGGAAAGTCAGAAAGTCGATCTTGCGTGTCGACACGGACCGGTAGGATCCGGCATCGTGCAGGAAGTCGAGGAGCGCTTGGCCGGGGACGGTCCCGCGCAGGCTGTAGCGGAATTCCCCGTCTTTCTGGCCTCTCCAGATCCTCTCGGGCCGGACGCAGAGGCGGTTGTGAAAATAGTCCTGCCGGTAGGCGCCATAGGGGCCCGAGGGCATGTAATCGCGGTAGCCGGCATCATGGAGCAGGACCGACCCTCCCGACATAAGCAGGACAATGCTGTTTTCGTCGGCATGGCCGTGGGTCGTTTTTTCCTCCTCGATAGGAATGGTGTCCCTCAGGTAGTCGCGGAAATAGGAGGCGCCGTCGCCCTCGTCGCGGTAATCGAGGAGCATGTAGGTCGATGCGGGGGACCAGCCGTTCCGGAAGACGATCTTCTTGCCGACGACGTCCTCCATCACTTCCTCCGAGAGGGCCTCCGGCCGGGCGGGCAGGACGTCGTCCGTGCCCCAGCGGTAGGCGTCGAGGAGCATGGCGCCGAGCCCGACATTGGTCGGGTTCGCGAAATCGATGAACTTCGCCGCGATCGTGTCCGCGGCCCATTGGCAAGCCGGGTCCTTGAGCTGGGCCGCCGCGGCCTCGAAGAAAACGAGGAAATGCGCCCCGTTCGACTTCCATTGGGAATCGCCGAAGTCCGGGATCATCCCGGCCGGGCACATGAGGTGAGCATAGTAGCGGGCATAATAGAGCATTTCGGGAGTTTTGAACAGCTCCGGGAGTCTCCCCAAAGCGTCGGCGTAGCCGAGGAGCGAATAGAGCCAGACGCCGTTATAGAGCGTCGCGTCTTCGATCTCCCAGTGCCCCCAGTTGTCGTCTCCCAGGGCCCGGCGCTGCATCTCCCACTCGGGCTCCCGGGGATCGTCCGGGAGGGCCCGCACGGCCCAGGCGAGGGATTCGGCTCGGAGAGCGGCGCGGTTCATGGGGCCCCACTCCTGGGTCCTCAGAAGGTAGCCCATGCTGGCCGCGATCATGCCCCTGGCCTTGACGCTCTCGGACGCCGTCAGGCTCCCGAGACGGTGGAGCGTGTCGTAGGCCTTGATATAGCGCATGGCGGTGAAGAAGTCGGGGAGCGCGGGCACGCCGTCGGCGTATTCCGGCCGGAGCCGGGCGGACGATTCGGGATAAGCGGAGCGAAAGTCCCCGTAGGCGAGAAGGATTTGCTTGGCCCGCGCGGCGTACTCGGGTTTCTTTTCTTTTTCGTAGAGATACGAATAGATTGCGGCGGTTTCGAGGAGACCTCCCGGGGGGCGGTAGCCGAAAACGTTCTCGGGGTCAAAATTCTTCTTCCACTGGGAAACGATGTCGGCGGTGTGGCGGAACGCCCAATCGGCGGACGCGCGCGCATAGTCGAGATAGCTGATCCGGCGCCGGGGTTCGCGGCCCCGCGCCGGGAGCGGCCCGGTCAGAGCGGCCGCAAGAATAACGGCGACGATTTTCACGGCGGCTTTGTGAAACATGATGGATATCCTCCCCGGCTCTGAACTCTTATCACAATTCCCAGCCGGGCGCAAAGAAGCCGCTCTCCGAGGCCTCGATGAATCCCCGCGTTCCCGACCGGACCGGGCGACGGCCGGCGTTCCGGCGGACCGGCCCGGATTCTAGAGCAGGACCTGTTTGACGATATCCACAAGGCCGAGCGCGTAATCGATCTCGGTCAGGGGGATCGTCCGGGCTTGGGCGATCTTCGTGAATCGGCCGTCCTTATTGCTGTCCTTGGTGACGACGAGATAGTCGGCGAAAGGGGCGACGGCATCGATCATCCGCTCGTTGTCGCTGCCGGGGGCGCCGCGCTTGGATTCGCCGCCGATATGGACGGCCATGATGAAGATCTTCTTCTGCCGGCAATAGTCGATGAGGGACTTGAGGCGGGCCTCCTCGCTCTCGAGAGTCAGGCCGGAGGCGCCCATGCCTTTCAGGCTGGCTCCGATGGCGAAGATGACGGCTTTGAAGGGAGTCCCCTTCGGAAATTTCGTCGTGTCGGTGTTGATCTCGACGTGGAACCCCGGCCCTGATTCCTTCCCGCCGAGCCCGACTCCGGCGGCCAGCATATCGACCGTCGGAACGTCGCAATAATCGTATTTCACGCCGGCTTCCTCGAGGACGATGTTGAGCGTCGTCACGTCGGCGCTCTGGCCGGCCGAGGTCGTCAGCACCGGGAGCCCCGCTTTGGGCATGGGCGTCTGTCCGGCCGCCAAAGCTCCGGCAAAGAGGAGCATACAGGACATTGAAATCCACGCCCTCGGATCATTTCTCATCGTTGTCTCCTTCCAAAGAATCCTTCCCGGGCCGTTCTGCGACCGCTCGAGCGGTTCATCTCTTGTCCGGCTCCATCAGGATGTCGAAGGCCCGGACCGCCCTTTTCCACCACTCCGGCTCCTCCGGCCGGTTGCGCGCGTAACTGCGCTTCTGCGTATCATATAGATAGAGGTGATCGTATTTGACGAGGAGGTCGTCGCCGAGCTTCCACCAGGCGTCGATGACCGTGCGCGCATTGTTCAGGCAGAACCCGGTCAGGAACCGGGCCGCTTCAGCCGGCTTTTTCTTATAGAGCTCGACGGCCTGCCGGTCGATCTCGGGGATACGGGCGATCGCCCCGGCTTCGTACTTTGCCTGGGCGGCCTGGACATCCCTGATGGCCTCGGAATAGGCCGGCTGAACGTGGAAATCGACGGTATCGAAGGCCCAGCGGGCCGAGTCGCGGTTGAGCGTCCAGTGGTCGCCGACGGCGAACGATTTCGGCAGCTCCGTGGCGCCCGCGTAGAACGGCATGTAGCAATCGGTGTCCTGCGAGCCGAAGGAGATCCAAACGATGCCTCCGACGGGGTCGGGGAGGCCGCGGCGGCACTGGGTGACGGTCGTATATTCGGCCCGGCCGTCGTCGATGACCCGGGTCTGCCGATAATAATTGGGGTTTCGGAACGGGCCGCCCCGGATCCCCATGACGGGATCAAAGGGTGTGCCGTAGCTCCGGTCCCGGGTCATGTCGATGACGTCCTGGAGCGAGAGCGTGCGGTCCGGCTTCACCGAGAACGGGAGGTCCATGTTGGGCGTCTCGGGCCGGAACTTCTTCGAGGGGGCAACCAAGTCGAAGAAACGCCACAGGCGCTGGATCCGGCCGTTGGTGCTCACCGCGCTTCCCTCGGTCGGGGAATAAGCCCTCTTCCAGCTGAAGGACCGGCCGCTCTTCGGGTCGTAGTAGCCCATCTCGACGGCGAAGGAGACGACGTTCGGCGAGGCCATAAAGAAATCCTTGTTCGCAAGGTCGATCTCACCGATCCTCGATTCGTTGGGACAGACGCTGACTTCATCGTCGGGGACCCTCTCGGCGCACCAGACCGCGCCCGGCTTGCCGCTCTTGGGCGTCCAGAGCGGGCCCACCGGCATGATCTCGAAGATCCAGGCTTCATTCGGGTCGGAGACGGCCAGCATCTCGCCTTCGTCGTTGAAGCCGTACCCGTATTTCTCGGCCAGGCCGCCCATGACCTGGATCGCCTCACGCGCCGTCCGCGCCCTTTCCAGGGCCAACAGGGTCAGCATCGTCAGATCCAGTCCCGCCGAGGGGGTCGGGTTGGACATTTTCCGCTGGTTCCCGATGGACGACTCGCCGATGGCCACCTGCCTCTCGTTCATATAGCCGAACATGCCGTGGTGATAAGCGAACGTATGCGCCACCTCGGGGATCTCGATCCCGGCCAGGTCCTTTTTATAAAGGTCCCATTTCAGGCCCGCCGCCGGCGGCCAGGTCCGGTATTGCGAGATGTGATAAATCGTGCGCATCGAGCCCGGCTTGTGGTCGGCGGCGGGCACGTGGCGCCAGGTCCAGTCGCAGATGCCGCAATCGCACGTATGCGTCGTCATGACCGAGCCGTCCGCGGAGGCATCCCGGCCCACGAGAATCGAGGTGCAGGAAGCTTGCGGCGGGCTCGCCGCGTCCGTGTCCGCCTGGGGCGCCCCCGATCGGGAAGTGACGGCGCCGGGGGCAAGGAAGAGGGCCGCGAGGCACATGCCGGCGAATGCGATCAACCTTTGTCTTGTCATTAGGCTCCTCCTTCGCGCTGCGGGGCGATGAGAGCGCGCCCGCGTGCGCGCCGGGGTTACTTTCGTCCCCCGGCTTCCGACAGAACGTCGAACGCCCGGACCGCGCGGCTCCACCAATCGGGATTGGCCGCCGGGATCCGGCCGCTCTGGCGCTTCTCCGTGTTGTACAGCATGAGGTGGTTGTATTTCACCCAGAGGTCGTCGCCCAGTTTCCACCAGGCGTCAATGACGCTCTGCGCGTTGTTCAAGCAGTATCCGGTCAGGAAACGGACCGCTTCTTTGGGGCTTTTCCGGAAGAGTTCCTCGGCGCGGCGATCGATCTCGGACGTCCGGGATACGGCCCCGTCCTCCCATGTCCTTTGAGCCTCCTCGACGTCCGCGATGGCCGCGTCGTAAGCGACCTGTGTGTGGAAGTCGACGTAGTCGAATGCCCATCGGGCGGCAGCCCGGTTAAGAACCCAATGATCGCCGACCGAAAAGGACTTCGGAATGTCGGTGACCCCCGCGTAGAAGGGGATGTAGCAGGACGTGTCCTGAGACCCGAGGGCCACCCAGACGATTCCGCCGATGACGTCCGGGAGCCAGGCGCGCGACTGGGTGACCGTCGTGTATTCGGCGTTCGGGATGCTAATCAGCCGGGCGCCCTTATAATAATTCGGGTTCCGGAAGGGGCCTCCCCGCAAGCCCTGGACCGGGTCAAACTCCGTGCCCAGGGACTTATCCCGGGTCAGGGCCATGACGTCCCGGACTGAGAGCTTCCGGTCCGGTTTGACCGAAAACGGGAAGTCCATGTTGAGTGTGTCGGGGCTGAACTTGCCCGAGGGGGCGACAAGGTCGAAGAGCCGCCAGAGCCGGGCGCGCCGGGGTTCGCTCGCCGCGCTCGCCTCGACCGGGTTATAAACCCGTTTCCAGCTGAAGGGCCGCCCGCTCTTCGGATCATAAAGCCCGGCCTCGACGGCATAGGAAACGACATTCGGCGAGGCCATGAAATAGTCGGTGCGGCCGAGGTCGATCTCGCCGATCCGAGATTCGTTGGGACAGACCGAGACCTCGTCGTCCGGCACGCGCTCGGCCGCCCACACGGCCCCGGGCCTGCCGCTCGTCGGCGTCCAGAGCGGCCCGACGGGCATGATCTCGAAGACCCAGACCTCCTTGGGATCTGCCACGGCCAGCATCTCGCCGCCGTCGTGGAAGCCGTATCCGTAGCGCTCGGCCAGGCCTCCCATGAGCCGGATGGCCTCCCGGGCCGTCTGGCAGCGCTCCATGGCCAGGAGCGTGAGCATCGTGATGTCCATGATGCCCGACGGCGTGGGGTTTGACATCTTACGCAGGTTGCCGACCGTCGATTCGCCGATGGCCAGCTGCTGATCGTTCAGGTAGCCGAAGACGGCGTGATGGTAGCCGTAGGTGTGGGAGACTTCGGGGATCTCGACGCCCGTCGTATCCTTCTTAACAAGGTCCCACTTCAAGCCTTGCGCGGGCGGCCATGTCCGGATCTGGCTGATGTGATAGATCTTCCGCATCTCGCCCGGCCTGTGATCGGCGGCCGGCACGTGGCGCCACGTGAAATCGCAGATGCCGCAGTCGGCGGCGTGGGTCGTCATCACCGAACCATCGGTCGAAGCGTCCCTCCCCACCATGATGACCGTACAGCCGTCCGGTCCGGCCGCGACGGGGCCGGAAATTCGCCCCGGGCTTCTCAGGACGAAGACCGCGCCGCACAGCGCGAGGACCGTCAGCACGAGGATCGTCATGCCGGCTCGCTTTTTTGAGTCCATCGGTCTCACCTCCGGCATTCTCGTGCCCGCGCCTCAGTCCCAAACGATGTCTTTCGGGGCGGCGGTCTTGGGATTCAGGAAATAATGGCCCAGCGTGTTTTTGACGATATCGGAATAACGGGGGACGTTCTCGATGACGATGGCGCGCTCGGGAGTCTTCTTCGAGAACTGGCGCAGGATCTCCAGGCTGACGGAACAGTGCTGGCCCACGCGCCTGTCCATGGACCAGCCCGATTCGTCGTAGGGCACGAAGAGCTTTTTCTTCTTGGCCAGGCTCAGGAGGAAGGGGTCCTTCCCGTCGAGGAGGAGCTTCTCCGTTTTTGGCCCCGTCGGCTGGTCCAGGAACGGGATGGGCACCTCGAGCAGGAACGGGAGCGTCGCGGAGTAGTCTCCGATCTCCCGGTGCGAAAGACCCCGGAAGCCGACGGGAGACGGCTCGACATGGCTTTCGAAGCCCTCGCGGGCCTTGACGGTCAGGGCCGCCAGAGTGGCAATCCGGAGCGATTTCTCGGGCGCCACGATGCAGTTCGTCACCGGGAACATCGTTTCGGCCCCATGCAGGTCGATGGCCACGTCGACATGCTCTTTGCGCAGGATCTCCATGCCGCCGAAAGTCACCTGTTCCATCAATGGCCCTTTGGGTCGGCCGGGCCAAGCCCGGTTGACGTTCCGGGCGTCGACAAAGGACAGGAGTTGCCTTTCGGGGTAATGGACGTAGACGTCCGGGTCCGGCCACTGGTCCAGGGGCGAGGCATCGCGGTTGCCGAAGCGAAGCTTGACCGCGCCCCAGTCCGTGGGGATCTCAAAATAGAGCGGATATCCGTCCCCGGGCCGGGTGTTCCGGCTGCCGCTGTTATTGAAGAAGGGAATGACGTACAGCGTGCCGGACTCGACGACGGCGTTCTCGATGAAAACGAGAGTCGCCAGCAGGCCTTCGGGCTCGTTCGAGTGGGTTTCGCCGAGCAGGAGGGCTTTCCCTCCCGGTTTCTTCCCGCGCAGGACGAAGACGGCCGTGTCGGCAGCCGTCCCTTTGAGGCGGGGCGAAAAGTCGCTCAGGCGCAGGACGTCCGTCACGCCCGGCCCCTTCACAACCGGCAGGTCGAAATGCCGGTGCACGAACAGGGGTATGCCGCCCCAAGCCAGGAGGCCGGCGAGGCCGGCCGCCAAGGCGATCTTCCAGAGCGTCTCGCATTTCATGGTCTTCGCCTATTTCACCCGGAGGAGCCTCAGGATGAGCGGGATCATGACGAGGATGTAGAGGACGAGATTGTCGCGGCTCTTTTTCTCGAGGACCAAGTTCCAGACCAGCAGGACGAGAAGGAAAGTAGTGATGACGTAGTATGCGATCATGACCAGGTTCATCGCAGCCTCCGAGTGAACGGAATCATCGCCTGTCTCACATGCTCCACCGGACCAGGAAGGCGAGCTTGGAGCTGAAAATGACCATCAGGAGCCCCACCGCCGTGATGACCAGCCAGGGCAGCCAGGTCGATTTGAGGAAGGCCCAGTACGAATCGCGGTATCCGGAAACCATATGGCTCAGCCGGCCGATAAGAGCGGTCGGCGGCAGGCCGTCGCCCAGAGGCCAGAGGAGACTGAGGCCGGCGATGACGACCGTCGCGTGAAAGCCGCGGGAATCCAGAAACCAGATCAGTGGGATGCCGATGATCGCCGCCCCGCCGTACGTGAGCACCCCCTCCGAAACAGGGATGACGATGGTGAGCAGGACGAAGAGCAGGACAAGCGGCGTCGAGATGACGATGAAAGACAGGAACCCCCGCACACCCGTGGCCGTCATCACCTGCTGCAGCATGCCGACGACGACCATCGTCGAGAGGAGGGGCAACAGACGACGGACGGTCTCGAGGGAGACCTTGAAGAAGGGGATCTTCCTCGGGCTGAACAGCAGGACCGTCAGGGCGGCAGCCGCGAATTCCAGGGACAGGCCGAGGATCGGGAGGCTGAAGGGCCAGATCCGCCCGGCGACGACGAGTCCGAAAAAAACGGCGAACGGGGCGAGGACCCGCCACCAGCTCATGCCGGCCGGAACTTCCGGCATTCGACCGGCGGACCCGGCCTCTGTCGGGTCCGGCTTCCAGGCGAGGACGAGCACGGTGAAAGCGCCCAGGATCAGGCAGGGAAGCCCGAGGACAAGCTCGAAGCCGACGTACGGGATAGCCGTCCCGGCGCAGAGGATCATGGCCCAGATGTTCACGGGCGGCGCCGCCGCACTGAGGCCGGCCAGGACGAACAGGATGGCCGCGGTCTTCTTTTTCGAAACCCCGAAATGTCCCAGGGCCAGAGCCGCGGGAGCCCCGACCACCAACAAGGAGATGCTTCCGGCCCCCGTCAGCGCTCCCGGGATGAGGACGATGATCATCAGGACGAGAAGGCCGAGGATTCTGCGGCGGGCGAAAACTGTGACGGTCGCCCGGACGACGTAGTCGATTCCTCCCGATTCGTTGACCAAGGCCATGAACAGCGTCGCCGTGAAGAAAACGAGGATGATGTCGATATAGGTGAAAGCACCTTCAACGAGGTGCCGCCCGAGCTCGCCCGCGGGCGGCGTCTTGGCGATCGCCCCCGCGAGCCCGCCGGCCACGGCCGCGGCGAATATGCTCAATTCGACCGACAGGCCCTTGACCTTGGCCAGAGCATAGGCCCCGACCATGACGCCCAGGATAATGAGAATCGTCGCCGTCATGTTGCGCCCAACGCATCTTACTGTATTTGAAGCGGCGCGGTCAACGGGGAGACGGCGAATAGCGGGAAGGGCTGGACAATTCGAAGCCGGGCGGATAAAATATTTATGGGAAAGGGTCGGAAGGAGTTTTCGGCCCATGGACACGCCTTCGCTCCCTCCCGGGGAGAATTTCCCATCGCCTCACGAATCCGGTAGAATAATAAGCGGCAAAGGAGCACGCCTATGCGGATGACCTTGGCTTCGAGAGCCCTCGCGCTTTCCGTCCTCGTTATCTTTGCGGCCGGCGCCCTGGCACCGGACCTGAACGCCCAATATTGGGGCCGGAACAAGGTGCAGTACCAGACGTTCAACTTCAAAGTCATGAAGACCCGGCACTTCGACATTTATTTTTATCTGGAGGACGAGCAGACGGTCAAGATTGCCGCGCAGATGGCCGAGCGCTGGTACGCGCGGTATGCCCGGCTCTTCAACTACGAGCTGAAGAGCCGCCAGCCCCTCATCCTCTACGGCAGCGGCCCCCAATTCCAGCAGACCACCGTGATTCCGGGGCTGATGGGGGAGGGCACGGGGGGCGTCACGGAATCGTTCAAGCGCAGGATCGTCCTTCCCTATGGTCCGTCTCTCGCCGAAACCGACCACGTCATCGGCCACGAGCTCGTTCACGCCTTCCAGTACGACATCATGGCCCAGGGCCATTCGGACGCGGCCCGGATCAACGACGAGACCCTCCGCCTGCCCCTCTGGTTCATCGAGGGCATGGCCGAGTACTTTTCCATCGGCTCTGTCGACGCCAACACGGCCATGTGGATGCGGGACGCAGTCCGGCGCAAGGACCTGCCGACGATCAATAAGCTCGAGGACATCTATAAATACTTTCCCTACCGCTGGGGGCAAGCCCTCTGGGCGTATATCTCGGGGCGCTGGGGCGATGAGGTCATCGGCAAGATCATGAAATCCATCGGCCGGACAGGCGATTACGAGATCATCCTCCAGGGTTTGCTGGGGATCAGGAACAAACAGCTCGCGGCCGATTGGCACAAGTCCCTGCAGCAGGCCTACACACCCCTCATCGACAGGACGCTGACGCCGGACAAGTACGGCCGCGTGCTGCTGAAAGGGACCGAGGACAGCATCTACAACGTCTCGCCTTCGATCAGTCCCGACGGGAAGGAAGTCGTGTTTTTCTCGAGCCGGGACCTGTTCTCGATGGACATGTTCCTCGCCGATGCGGAGACGGGCAAGGTCCAACGGAAGCTGATCTCGACGGCGCTGGACCCCCATTTCGAAAGCATCCAGTTCATCCGGTCCGCGGGGTCGTGGAACCTGAAGGGCGATAAGTTCGTCTTCGGCGTGATCGTCAAGGGGCGGCCCGAGCTGACCATCATCGACATGAAGAGGGACAGGGTCGTGAAGGAGATCCCCTTCGGCGAGCTCGGCGAGATCCTGAGCCCGTGCTGGTCGCCGGACGACCGGTATATCGCCTTTTCGGCGCTCGTGGGGGGCGTCACCGACTTGTTCATCTACGACCTCGAGCACAACGTCCTCAAACAGATGACTCGCGACGCCTACGGAGATCTCCAGCCGGTCTGGTCGCCCGACGGGAAGAAGATTGCCTTCGTGACAGAGAGATTTTCGGCCAACCTGGATTGGGCCGACCCGGGGCACTACGAGCTGGCCCTCCTCGACGTCGAATCCGGGCAGATCCAGAAGGTCCTCGCCTTCCCCAACGGGAAGAATATCGACCCGCAGTGGACGGCGGACTCTCAGGGCCTCTATTTTCTTTCGGACCAGAGCGGCAAGACCGATCTCTACCGGATCGACCTCGGGACGGGGAAGATCTTCGAGGTGACGAACCTGTACGCCGGCATCAGCGGGATCACGGACCTGAGCCCCGCCATCTCTTTGGCTTCGCAAACGGGCAGGATCGTCTACAGTGCCTATGAGGGCGGGTACTATTCCATATATTCCATCAGCGACAAGACCGTGCTCGAAGGCCAGTCCTTCCTGGCCAAGTTCGAGCGGGACCCGGCGATCCTGCCTCCGAGGAACGAGCCCGAGGGAGCCTTGCTGGCGCTGCAAAGAAACCCTCTCTTCGGGCTTCCCCGAGAGACCAATTACGCCGTCACAGACTACAAGCCGAGGCTCTCCCTGGACTATCTCCAGCCGCCCACGCTGGCCGTCGCCGTTGACAGGTACGGGACATACGGGGCCGGAGGGATCTCCGCCTTCTGGAGCGACATGCTGGGCTACCGCACGATCATCACCACGGCCATCACCGGACCGGAGATCATCGACACTTCCGGCGCGGTGGCCTATCTGAACACGAGGACCCGGCTGAACTGGGGGCTCGCCGTCCAGCGCATCGTCTATCCGTTCCCGTACTATTCAGTCGCTGAAGACGACACGACGTTCAGCGTCCCCGCCCTCGTCGAGCAGGAGCTCATTCAGAGGATTATCAACAACGATGTTTCCGTCTTCGCCTCATACCCCTTCAATTCCGTTCTGCGCGTGGAGTTGACCGCCGGCTTCCGGAACATCGGCTTCAGCAACACGCTCTATACCTGGGCTTACTCCATGGAGACCGGGACCGAGATCTTTTACTCCGAGGAGCACCCGGCGGCCCCTCCGAGCCTCAACTACGGATACGTGACGGGCGGTCTCTATTACGACACGGGGATTTTCGGGGCGACGAGCCCGATCCTCGGCCAGAGCTTCGGCCTGGAAATCTCTCCCGCGATCGGCAACATCTCGTTCGAGTCGGTGTACGCCGATTTGCGCAAGTACATCATCCCGATCAAGCCGTTCACCCTGGCCTTCCGGGCCATGCATATCGGCCGCTACGGGCCGGACGCCGAGGACGAACGCTTTTACCCTCTCTATATCGGCTATTGGGATCTCGTCCGTGGATACGACGAATACACGAGCACGTCGACGTTTGACTACGGACGGCTCTTCGGCAGCAAAATGCTCGTGGGCAATGTCGAGCTCCGTTTCCCCCTGCTCCGGGTTCTCCACCTCGGCAAGGGTTATTTCGGGGCCTGGCCCCTCGAATTTTACGCCTTCTACGACTGGGGGATCGCTTGGGCGAACGAACCGGGATATTGGTGGGGAGGGTACGATGCCAATGGAAATCCCGACCCGAAGCTTGTCCGGCCTTGGTTCCTGGGAGGCGATCGCAAGCCTCTGACGAGCACGGGCATCGGGATCCGGACAAACCTGTTCGGGATGCTCGTCATGGGCCTGAACTACGTCTACCCGTTCGCCGACCCGGCGACGGGGTGGCATTTCCAGTTCTACATCAGCCCCGGATTCTAGCCTGGATCGCCGGGGCGTCGTCGAGACGGCCCGGGCAGCCCGCCCGGAGCGCTACTCGAACATCAGGCAGATACCCACGACGCCGATGCCGTTGTGTACGCCGATGACCGGCGAGATATCCATGATGAAAGCCGGTTCTTTGCCGATGACGGGCCCGAGCTCCTCGGCGTAGCGCAAGGCGCGAAACGGGTTTTGGGCGTGGACAACAGCGTAGTTCCAGACCCGCCGGCCCGCCGCCGCTCGCCCGATGAGGCGAATGATCTTCCGCATGTTCCGGCGGCGGCTGAAAGACCTGCCGCAGGCCACGGCCTTGCCCTCGGTATCGAGAGAGATGATCGGCTTGACGTTCATGAGAGACGCCAGAAAACCCTTGAGCGGGCTGACCCGGCCGCCGCGCACCATATATTTCAGCGTCCGGACGTCCACCCAGAGTCTCGTCTTGGCGATCCACTCTTCGGCCAGTGCGGCCACTTCGCCGGCGCCGCGGCCGGCCTGAATGGCCTCGGCCGCTCGGAGAAGGATGAGTCCCTGGCCGGCGGAGAGCTGCTTCGAGTCGAGGACCCAGATCCTGTCCGGAGCGACGCACTCGCGCGCGGCCAGGGCCTGCCGGTAGAAGCCGCTGAGTCCGCCCGAGATGGCCACCATCAGAACTTGTTCGTAGTGGGACATCAGAAATTCGAAAAGCCGTCTCACGGTCCCCTGTGCCGGTTGCGTACTTTTGGGCACTTCGCGGCTCGAACGGAGGAGCCGGTAGAACTCCTCCGGCGTGATTGTCACCTTGTCCAGGAAGAGGCTATCGCCGAAGGAGAGGGAAAAGGGGACGAGGTGGATCTGGTAATCGTCGAAGATCTTGGCCGGGAGGTCGCACGCCGAGTCCGTCACGATGGCGACGGGAAATTTCCGCATGTGCGCCGCCTGGTACTGGCGGAGCATGTCGTCCGCCTTGATTTCGGCGATCGTGCCGAATTCCCGGATCTTCAGGAACAAGTTGGCGGGGGCGTCGGTATGAACGTGGAGGCGGACCTTGGCCGGGGACCCGGCCACGATGGCCGATTCTCCGGCGGCCCGGACGGCGGCGCGGATGGCGTCGACGTCCAGGGCGGGGCCCGTGATCAGGGCTTCAGAACAGAAGCGGCGGGTTACGGAGCTGCGCGCTGCGTGCGCGTCCGTCGGGATGGCGGCCGGGGCCGACACCGCCCGGATGACGTCCTTGATGTCTCCCCGGCGGATGAAATTGACGATGCCCTCCAGGAAATCAAAGAACCCCTTGGCTCCGGCGTCGACGACGCCGGCTTTGGCCAGGATCTCGAGCTTCCGGGGCGTCTCCTTCAGGGAATTTTCGGCGATCGGGAGCGAATAGGACAGCAGCTCGACGAAATCGTTCATCTTCAGGCGCTGCTCGTAGAGGGATTCGGCCCAGTCGTGAAGGAGGGTGATCATCGTGCCTTCGACGGGGCACAGGATGGACTCGCGGGCGCGCTGGGCGGCCCGCCGGACCGACTCGGCGAAGTGGCGCGTGGAGAGGCGGACGTGGCTCTTGACCTCCTGGCTGAGGCCGGAAAGGAACTGGGCGAAGATGATCCCCGAATTCCCCCTCGCCCCGGCCAGGGCGGCGTCGGCGATAGAATCCAGCGTCAGCTCGGCGCTCGGGAAGGCCCGGGCCCGCTCGGCGATGGCGCGCATCGTGGCCGCCAGATTGGTTCCCGTATCGGAATCGGGAATCGGGAAGACGTTGATCCTGTCGAGATCCTGCTGGTCCTCGATCACGGCTCGGCCGCCGGCCAAAAAGGCGTAATACAGCCGGTTGCCGTCCAGATACCTGATCTTCATCGCCCTGAACTCCGTCACGACCCTATCTTATCATAAAACCGGAGCGGAGCCCGGGCGTCGGGAGGCGCTCACAGCTCCTTGATGAATATGTTCCTTATATAGACTGGAGACCCGCTGTCGTGGTTCTGGAGGCCGATGTAGCCCTCGGCGGCGAAATCGCGGACCTTGCCCCGTGGCTCGGCCTGCCAGTCCAGGACGAGCTTTCCGTTGAGCTCGACCTCGAGGTGCCGGCCCTGGAACGTGATCTTGAAGTGGTTCCATTCTCCGGTGGGACGGGCGGCCCCGGGCTTGGCGGCTTCGGCGTCATAGGCGGCGGCGGTGCCGTGGATCCCCTGGTCCGCGTCATAGATCTGAATCTCGAAAGAGTGGTGGATATAGTCGTCGCTCGTCGGCACGTCCGGGACGCGGAGGAAGACGCCCGAGTTCGTGTCTTTCCGGGAACACTTGTAGTCGAGCTCGAGGACGAAATTCCCGAATTTCTTCACGCTGTACCAAAGCAGCCCCATGCCGCCGTGGGATTTCAGAATGCCCGTCCGGCCGTCCAGTTCGAAATATCCCGGGCCGTAGTGGTTCCAGCCGTTCTTTTCGTACTCGAACCCGTACCTCCTGAGGAGCTGCTGGTAGCCCTCGTAATACGTGACCTTTTTCACGAATTCCAGGCTCTTATGGATGGCCGGCTCGGGGGTCGCGGCCTCCTTTTCGTTTTCGTACTCCATCGTCAGGTATCCCGCGTAGTCCTGGAGGGTCAGCTCGGCCAGGATGTCCCGAACGTCTGCCCGGCCGGATCCCCAGGCGACGTCCTCGGCCGTCTTGCCGGTGCCGAAATCAGTCCGGTCCTTGAAATGGACGTCCAGGATTCTTCCCCGGAGAAGCCTGAGGCATTCCAGGGGCTTCAGGCCTTCCCGCATCCAATGGCCGATATCGGCGCAAACGCCGATCCGGAGGTCCCGGCCCCTGAGATGTTCGAACGTCGTCATGGGGAGGGCATACTTGGCGGGCTGGGGATGGTTGTGGATGGCGATCCGCAGGTCGTATTCCTTGACCAGCCTCTCGAGCAGGCCGAAATCATCATCCTGAGGCTCGCATACGACGGTCGCGATGTCCATCTTGCGGGCGAAGTCAAAGACCTTCCGCATGCTTGCCTCGGTCCTCCCGATATCGACGACACCGTAGGCGACAAGCTTCGCTCCGGCGTCGCGGAGCTTGGCCTGGACGGTCTGGATCTGGGCCTCGGACATGTTGTCGTCGAAGACGGCCTTCGGATCCCCGTTGCCCAGCGGCTGGCCGGGGTAGGCTTCGATGTTGACGATCTCCAGTTCCTTGGCTTTGTCGACGGCTTCAAAAAAAGTGTATTTCCGGAACGTCCAGCATTGAACGGCCACTGGGAAAGGCACGATCCGGACGTCCCGGTAATCGGTCGCCGCGACTTGCTTCACGATGTCCTGGGGAATGAGGGCCGACGGGGCTATCTTGTTCGGGGGCTGTTGGCCTGCCGCGAGGAGCCTCCAAAGGACGATCGGGACGAAAAATGCAGCTGACTTACGCATGGCGTCTTCTCCTCATCTCTTTTTTCTCGGGTTCCATTTGCCCTGGGCGACCGCCGGAATGAACGTCTCCAGCCCCGGAGGAGGAAAGGGGACCGTGCGGTCCTGCTCGGCGCTCATATAGGCGGCCATAAGAAGCTCGGTGACGTTAAGCCCGTCGTCGAAGTTCTCTTCGGGTCGCCGTCCATCGCGGAAGGCTTGGACCATGTGGCGGTCTTCGGCCGTGTAGCCGTACTCGGTTTCCTCGGAGCTCACGACGGGCATCAGCCCGACCTCCGCGTTCTGCTTCTCCACGAGGTCCTCGCCGGCCTCGCCCCGGACGTTGCGGCTGAAGAAAACCTTCAAGCCGGAGTCCAGCGTATTGATGGAGAGGGAATATTCCGGTCCGAGAAGTTCCATGCTCAGGCGGAGGCCCGCGCCGATGTAACACCAGGATGTGGTCGTTTCGACGACGAGGATCTTCCCGTCCCGGCTTCTGTACTCGACGAGGGACCGGGCGAAATCCTCGGCCGGGCGCTTGAGGTAATCGGTTTTGCCGCCGCTCTGCCCGGCGAGGACCCTAGCGTATTTCGGCTCCTGCCATTTCAGGCAGGAGGCATAAGCGGTGACCTTGAGGGGTTTGAGCACGTCCCGAGGCGCGCCCGGCGGCGTGAGCATGAACCGGGCCTCTTCGACCGAATGGCACATCATGTCGTTGAGCACGCCGCCCCCCTGCAGGGTCCCGTCCCAGAACCAGGGCATGTGAGGGCCGCTGTGCTCCTCGGCGGCGCGGGCGAGGTAGGGCGGCCCGCAGAGGCTGGCGCCGCGGGCCCAGATGATCTCCTTCCCCCGCGTCACGGCCGGCGAAAAGACCTGGTTTTCGAGGTAGCCGTCCAGCAGCTTCGCTTTCCTGGCCAGGGTCAGCATGGCCTTGGCCTCTCCGACGTTCCGCCCCAGCGGCTTTTCGCAGGTGACGCCGATAAGCTCGCCGTGGCCCTTGAGAACGGCCGCGGCGATCTCGTCCATGACCTCGAGCCGCGTGTAATTCGGCGAACAAATCCAGACGGCATCGATTCCGGGGTCAGCGACCATGGCCGTCAGGGACTTGTAGACCTTGGGCCGGCCGACACCGAGCCTCGCGGCCAAGGCCGCCGATTCCCGAGCCCGCCCGTCATCGGGATCGACGATGCCGAGGATATCGGCGTCGCGGACCCCCGCCCAGGCGCGGATGTGAAAGCGGGTGATGAACCCCCCGCCGACAAACCCTACGCCCAACGTCTTCTTTGTTTTCATGATCTCTCCTCCTCATGGAAGCCGGCGTCGAACCGCCGTCGGGGACGCACGGCCCCGATCGCTCAGGCCGGAGTCGCGGCCTCCGGCGCCTGTTTCCTTTCACGGAAAAACGCGAGGAAGCCGACGAGGCATAACAGGGTCAGGACCGTCGGCACGACGAAAGTGCCCCTCCAGTCGACGCTGCGCACGGCCGCGCCGGCGGGGCTCACGGTCGAAACCGTGAAGAGGTTCTGGATCCAGCCGCAGAACAGGCTCCCGGCGAAGCTACCGAGGCCCAGGATGATGATGGCGATCAGGCCCTGGGCCGAGTGACGGATGTCCTTGGGCGCGATGCTGTCCACATAGATGTAGGCCGCCGTGAAGAAAAAAACGTAGCAGAACCCGTGGAGGGCCAGAGAGGCAATGACCAGCCAAGCGGGCGTCCCGATGACGAAGATGACGTAGCGGATCGGCCAGGCCAGGATCCCCAGGGTCAGAGTTCTCCGCATGCCGAACTTCCCCAGGGCCCAGGAGAGAAGAAAAGCCATGACCAGGATCTCCGCCATTTGGGCAATCGTCATGACTGCGGAAACGTATTTCTGGCTGATGCCGACCCGGTCCGAGGTGAGGAACGGGGCCGTCAGGACGTAATAGAACTGGAGCTCGGTCGCCACTACGAATGAGATGGCGGCGAAGACGGCGAAGCTCCGGTCCTTGAACATCTTAAGAGCCTCAAGGAAAGCCCACGGACTGGCGCTTTCCTTCCGGGGGGGCGTGTGGGGAAGGGCGAAGGAATGGAGGCCCATGAGAAACGAGAACGCTCCGGCCAGGATGAGCGTGTCGCCTCTCATGGCGATCCCCTCCGGCGATCCGGCCAGGGCTCTCCATCCGGCCAGAGCCCAGCCGGCGGCGATCCAGCCGATCGTCCCCCAGACGCGGATGGCTCCGAACTCCTTCTCCGAGTTCTGGAGATTGATGAAGGAGATGGAGTTCGTCAGGGCGAGCGTCGGGGCATAGACGAGGCAGTAAAGAAGCATCAGCCACATCATCGGCCCGAAGTCTTTCACGCCCGCGATGAGGATGAGGATCGCTCCGCCGGCCAGCTGGAGCACGCCCATGACCTTCTCGGTGGCGAACCAGCGGTCGGCGAACTGGCCGCCGATGAAGGGCGAGATGATGGTCGCGAGAGGAAGCAGGCTGAAGATGGCGCCGAGCTCGACGCCGTTGAAGCCTAGGGTGTTCTGGAGATAGGCCGAGAGCACCGGCGCCCATGAGCCCCAGATGGCGTACTGGAGAAACATCATGACGCCGAGGCGGAACTTGACGCTCATGCGACTTCTTGCGAGGCCCCTACATACCTTAATTCCGGGCGGCTTGTCAACCGACGCGGGAGCCTCATTCCCAGCGGCTGACGATGGTCCGGTTTTGGCTGTTGCAGATCTCCCGGCCCTCTAGCGTGAAGAGGAAATCGAGCCGGTTCCGGTAAACGTCCGCGATCTTTCCCCGAACCATTTTCAGCGTCGAGTTGAGGAGTCCGTTCTGTTCCGTAAACCCCTCGCCGAGAATGGCTACGGCGGAGGGAAGCCAGCGTCCGGGAAACTCTCCGGCGAAGCGGCCGCCCTCGCGATATGCGGCGATTTCGGCGTCCAAGAGACGGAGCACGGCCTCCCGGCCTTCCGGTGTTTTCGGAGAAAGTCCCTTCTGCCGGAGCCAGCGGAGGACGGCCTCCCGGTTGGGCACAACGAGCGCGACGGTGTAGGGCGACTGGTTGTTGTAGAGTATGAACTGCTCGATGAAGCGCGAATGGTCCGTGACGGCTTCTTCAATGACCTCCGGGCTGTACTTCTCTCCGTCGCCTGCAATCAGGAGACTCTTAACCCGCCCCAGGACATACAGAAAACCGTCCGCGTCCAGGTAGCCGATGTCCCCCGTAAAGAGCCAACCGTCGCGGAGCGCCTCCCGCGTCGCCCTCTCGTTTTTCCAGTAGCCGGCCATGACGTTTTCGCCGCGGACGACGATCTCGCCTTTGGTCCCTACGGGCAGGGGATTCCCGGCCTCGTCGGCGATCCGGATTTCGAGGCCTGGGACGACGCGCCCCGAAGAGCCGAGCTTGTGGAAATGGGGACTGTTGGCAGAAATGACCGGGGCGGCTTCGGTCAGGCCATAGCCTTGATACATGGGGATGCCGATCGCGTAGAAAAAGCGCTGGAGATCGAGGTCGAGGAGAGCTCCGCCGCCGATGAAGAATTCGAGACGGCCGCCGAAGTTCTGGCGGATCTTCCGGAACAGCATCCGGTCGTAAAAAAAGAGGAGCGGCTTGAGCAGCGTCCGGAAACCCGAGCCCCGGTTCCAGCCGTCGGCGTTGTATCGATAGGCCGTTTTCAGGCCCCTCTTGAAGAGACCCTCGGCCGCCGACCCCTTGTCCCGGACGCCCTTCTCGATATTCTTCCGGAAGCTCTTGGCCAGCGCCGGGACGCTCATCAGGATCGTCGGACGTATGTCCCGGATGTTCCCGGGGATGTTCTTGAGCGTTTCGATGCCCGTCCGGCCGGCCTCAACGGAGGCCACGGCGCTGCCGTTCCGAATGAACGCGTAGATGCAGACAGTATGGGCGAAGGCGTGGTCCCAGGGGAGGATAGCGAGGGTGACGCTGTCTTCGCGCACCGGGCAAAGAGCGAGGCCCTGCTCCACGTTGACCGCATAATTGCGATGGGTCAGGATGATCCCTTTGGGATCGGCAGTCGTCCCGGATGTATAGCAGATATTGGCATAGTCGTCTTCGCGGACCGATTGCCAGGCAGCCTCGCACTCGGCAGCGCGGCTTCTGAGATACTCGTCGCCCCTGGCCAGGACCTCGCCCGCGGTGAGCTCATCAGCTTCGTAGGACGGCATCTCATCCAGGAGGATCGTCCATTCAAGATCCGGGAGGTCCCCTTTGACCATCCGGAGCTTGGAAACCTGGGACTTCGAAATGACCGCCATCCGGCAGCCCGAGTGGGCGAGCCGGAACTTGAGGTCCGAAAGCTCATCCACCCTGACGGAGATGGGCACGTTCACGGCCCCGTTGTACAGGATCGCGAGCTCGCTCATGACCCAGTCGTTCCGCCCCTCGGAGATGAGGGCCACGCGGTCGCCCTTTCCGAGGCCGAGGCTCCTCAGCCCGGCGGCGAACCTGCGGACGAGGGCGCGCATCTCTCGGTAGCTCGTCCCCGCGTAACGCGCGCCGCGCTTTTCCCACATCATGACATTATCGGGGAAGGCCCTGACGCTCGTCTCGAATAGCCGGGGGATCGTCCTTTCCGTCATCTCGCGGCCTCCGACTCCAATGGATACGAGCATACTAATTCGGGGCTCCGGCAAAGTCAAAAATGCTTATGATCGCGGCCAGCGCGTCAATTTCCGCAGTTGCCGGCCGACCCAAAAATGAGGGACGCTGCCTCCGTCCCGGCGGCAGATGCTTGCCGGGGTCGAGTTTGACCTTTATCTGGGGCTTTGATATGATTTTTTATTCCGAAGTTCGGGGCCCGGCCCGGAGCTCCAAGGGTTCGGGGCACGCGCCGGAGCAGACGGGTTGGAAAAGATGAAGGAACGGCGCCGCGATCCCAGAGTCAACGAGGAAAACAAAGTCACCCTCAACCTGCTGGCCAACGGGAGCCCCCAGGGACCGAAATCGGTGTATCATTCGCTGACCAAGGACATCTCGCTGGGCGGGATCCGGGTCATGACGGACGCGCCTCTGGCCGTCGATTCGCGCATTAAGGTCGAGCTCACCCTGGCCAAGTCGCGGAAACGCATCCGGGCCGTCGCCCGTGTCCGATGGGTCAAGGAGCTTTTCGGGCAGGACGTCTTCGACATGGGGCTCGAGTTCGTCGACATCGATCCCGAGGCCGAACTGGCGCTGATCGATCACATCTACGGGAAAAAAGGGTTCCGAACCTGAGCCCGCGGTCTTGCTTTTTCCCCCCTCCTGAGCTACAAAGAACGGGACGGGTGCCGCCCGGGGAGTTCGCATGCCGGATCCAACGCCGAAGAAAGCCGTTCAGGCTTTGACAGACGACGGGGCCTCGGCCGCGCTCGGGGACAGGATGAAGTGGTGGCTGGAGGCGCGCTTCGGCATGTTCATCCACTGGGGTCTCTACGCCCTTCCGGCGCGGCACGAATGGGTCGCGAGCCGCGAGCATCTCACGAACGCAGCCTACCAGCGGTATTTCGAACATTTCGACCCCGA
This sequence comes from uncultured Eubacteriales bacterium, assembly GCA_964551995.1. Lineage (GTDB taxonomy): Bacteria > Acidobacteriota > Aminicenantia > Aminicenantales > Saccharicenantaceae > DATKJS01. The sequence continues at coordinate 157,650 of CAZKFD010000004.1, read as the reverse complement.
CCTCTACGACCCGGCCGAGTGGGCCCGGACGGCCAAGACCGCGGGCATGAGATATGTCGTCGTGACGGCTAAGCACCATGACGGCTTCTGCCTGTGGGACTCGGCCTATACGGACTACAAAGCCACCCGAACGCTCGCGGGGAGAGACCTGCTCGCTCCCCTTGCGGCGGCCGTGCGGGCGGAAGGACTCCGTTTCGGCTTTTATTACTCCCTCCTGGACTGGCACCATCCCGACTACACGGTCGACGCTTTCCACCCGCGGCGCGACGACGTCGCCTTTGTGGAAGGAGCGAAGGGCCGCGACATCGGCAGATACGCGGATTATCTGTCGAACCAGGTCCGGGAGCTCCTGACCGGCTTCGGGGCCGTCGACGTCCTCTTCCTGGATTATTCGTTCCCCGGTCCGGGCGGGAAAGGGCGGGCCGAGTGGCGCTCGGAGAGGCTGCTGCGGATGATCCGGGACCTGCGGCCTGACATCATCGTCAACGACCGGCTCGACCTCCTCGACGTTCCTGGGGGATGGGACTACCGGACGCCCGAGCAATTCATGCCGCGCGAGGGGATCCGCGAGGGCGGGCGGCCCGTTCCCTGGGAGACATGCCAGACATTTTCCGGCTCATGGGGATATCATCGGGACGAATCGACCTGGAAATCGGTCCGCCAGCTGCTCGTCCTGCTCATCGAGACGGTGAGCAAGGGCGGGAACCTGCTTCTTAACGTCGGGCCGACGGCTCGCGGGACATTCGACGGGCGAGCCGTCGAACGGCTCCGGGGCATCGGCGAATGGATGAGGACGAACGGCCGGTCGGTATACGGATGCAGCGGGGCCCCGCCGCAATTTCCCGCGCCCGCCAACTGCCTCCTGACCTATCATCCGGCCGCGCGCCGGCTTTACGTCCACGTCCTCGAGTGGCCCGCAGGAACCCTCCGCCTGGACGGCTTTGCCGGACGGGCCGCCTATGCCCAGCTCCTTCACGACGGCTCCGAGGTGCCATTCGCGGACAAAGGCACGGAGATCGGCTTTTTCCCAGGGACGCGGCCCGATTCGGGAACAGACTCCTTGGTATTGCGCCTGCCGGTGCCCAAGCCGGACATCGAAATTCCCACGATCGAGATCTACCTCGAGTGAGAGGACGCCGATGAAAAGAGCGGCCGGACTCATCCTGATGGTTTCGACGCTCTTGGGGCCGGCCCAGGCGGCCCCCTTAGGTTCCCTCGAGGCCAAGAGCGTATGGGCCTGGAACGTCTTCCTGGCCGTTTCCTGGCCGATCGCGGTCCTGACCGCGAGCCCCGTCATCGCCGTCCTGTGCGCCGTAATCATCCCCACGCTCAAGCGGCGAACGCAGGCTTGGGCCCGCGAGAACGATCGCTGGAGGGCTTTCAAGCGCTTTCTGGACGATTTTTCCGACTTCCGGGAGCTGCCCCCGGAAGCTCTGACGCTCTGGGAATCCTATCTCGTTTTCGGCATCCTGTTCGGCAACGCCAAGAAGATCCTCAAAGCCTTGCCCGTCATCCTCGGCGAACGGGGAGGAACCGTTCCCGCATGGTATTCGGCAGCGGGCCGGGCAGGGTTCGTCTCTTCCGCGGACAGCATCGCCTCGATGGCCGGCAGCATCGGGCACATAGCCGCCACCGTCAGCCAGGTGAGCCTGTCGGCCGCACATTATTCGTCGGGAGCGGGAGGAGGCTTCAGCGGCGGGGGAGGGGGCGCCGGATGATCCTCGGCTGTCGGGCCCATACGCGCCGGAACCGCTTGACAACCTGGCTGGCGCTGGCGGCGGCCGCGGCCGCCGGCTTCGGCTGCCGCCCTCCGTCCGAGGAAAGCCGGATCCGCGAGTTCGTCAAAGAAACGACCGCTCAGGCCGAAAAGGGACATCTGGACGCCGTGATGGACTGCCTGGCCGAGGATTACCGGGATTTCGAAGGGCGGGACAAGGCCGCCACAGAATCTCTCATCCGCGACTATCTCGGCCGGGGAGGGATCGTGATCCATCTGCTCGGCGTCAGGATTGAAACCATCGATTCCGAAGGGAAGGCGTCCGTGCGGGCCGAGGCCATGCTGAGCGCGGGAGCGGCGGAGATGTTCCGCAGGCTGATCCGGTACGCGGGGGAGTGTTATCGCTTTGATATCGGGCTGAGAAAGGGGCCGCAGGGGAACTGGCTGGTCGAGTCCGCGGCGTGGGAAGAGGTTGCTCTGACCGATCTCTTTCCGGAGTCCCTGAAGATTCTGAAGCAGCTCTTTCCGGACCTTTAGAGTAGAATAAGTGCGGAGCGGCGTTCCGGAGCCTGGCGCCGGGCCCCCCGAATCAATTTTGAAGGAGATGAGGATGGCGGAGAAAAAAACAGAGCAGAGGACATGGACCGAGGAATTTCGCGTCACAGGAGGAGAGATCCTCAACAAGATCAAGGAAATTCTCCATGAGGGAAATGCCCGGAGGATCATCCTCAAGGACGAAAACGGCAAGGTTTTCATGGAGCTCCCGTTGACCGTGGGGGTCGTCGGCGCGCTGGTCGCCCCGATCCTGGCCGCGGTGGGGGCCGTCGCCGCCCTGGCCTCGAACCTGACGATCGTGGTCGAAAGAATTGAAGGCTGAACGCGGGACGGACGCCGGCACCCCCGGGTCTGAACGCTTTGAAAAGCACACGCCCTATTTTCCACTGGAGGGCGTCTGTGATATATAAAATTTCTATCCGATTATCTGAACTCAGCCGGGCGGCGCAAGGAGGAGCCATGTTCGACGCCAAGACTCTGTCCCGGGCGGCCGGGCTCATCGGGGCCGCAGCCTGTCTCCTGGCGCTGCCGCCCGGTCTCCAGGCCTCGGGCCGCGGCGTGATCGGTCTCATGCCGGTCCCCGCTGAGGTCACGATCCAGCCCGGCCGCTTTCGTATCGGCGAGGACTTAACGATCGCCGGACAGGGCCCGGCGAGCCCGCGGGCGTTCCGGGCCGCGGCCCGGTTCATGGCGCGGCTCTCGGGACGGACCGGGCTCTTCCTGAAACAGGATTACCTGGCCGGCCAGTCCCCGGCGGGCAAAGCCAATGTCGTCTATCGTTATCAGGCCGTGGGCCGGCTTCTCCCCGGCGAGGACGAATCCTACACTCTGTCCGTCGCCGCCGACGGCGCGGTCATCGCCGCGCCCAACGACCTTGGCGTCCTGCACGGCCTCGAAACGCTGCTGCAACTGCTCGACGCCGACGAGACCGGGTATTATTTCCCTTGCGTCGAGATCCGGGACAGGCCGCGCTTCACGTGGCGCGGACTGCTCATCGACGTCAGCCGGCATTTCGAACCCGTCGACGTCATCCTCAGAAACCTGGACGGCATGGCCGCCCTCAAGATGAACGTCCTCCATTGGCACCTTACCGATGACCAGGGATTCCGCGTCGAGTCCAAGGTCTTTCCGAAGCTCCAGGAGCTCGGCTCCGACGGACTGTATTACACCCAGGACGAGGTCCGGGAGGTCGTGGCCTACGCCGCCGACAGGGGGATCCGCGTGATGCCGGAGTTCGATATTCCGGGACACTCGACGAGCTGGCTAGTCGCCTATCCCGAGTACGCCAGTTCGCCCGGGCCCTATGTGATCGAACGGCATTTCGGAGTCTTCGGACCGGCATTCGACCCCACGAACGACAGGGTCTATTCCTTCTTCGACAAGTTCTTCAAGGAGATGGCCGGGCTCTTCCCCGATCCATACATCCACATCGGCGGCGACGAAGTCAACCCGGACCAGTGGAACACCAGCCGCCGGATCCGGGCCTTCATGAAGAAGAAGGGCCTGGCCGACAATCCGGCTCTCCAGGCGTATTTCAACGAGAGAATCCTGAAGATCCTGAAAAAGTGCGGAAAAAAGATGGTCGGGTGGGATGAGATATACAGGCCCGGCGTGCCGAAGGACATCGTCATCCAATCGTGGCGCGGTCCCGACGCCCTCGTCGATGCGGCGCGGAACGGCTATCAGGGCATCCTCTCCAACGGGTATTACGTCGATCTCTGCGAACCGGCCGCGAGCCATTACCTGAACGACCCGATCCCCACCGGCTCGCCCCTGACCGACGCCCAAAGGGCGCTCATCTTCGGCGGCGAGGCGAGCATGTGGGGAGAGCTCATCACGCCGGAGACCATCGATTCCCGGATCTGGCCGCGGACGGCGGCGATCGCCGAGCGCCTCTGGTCGCCGCAATCCGTCGCCAATGTCGAGGACATGTACCGGAGGCTCGGTCTCGTCTCCGTCGACCTCGAGGAGCTGGGCTTGACGCATCTCAAGAACAGGGACATGATGTTGCGGCGTCTGGCCCGGACGGAAAATATAGAACCCCTGAGGGTCCTGTCGGACGCCGTCGAGCCCCTGAAAGGGTATAAGCGCCATGATCAGGGCATCACGTACACGTCGCTTTCCCCTCTCACGCGGTTCGTCGACGCCTGCCTCCCCGAGTCCCTGCCGGTCCGCGCCTTCCGCGTCCGGGTCGATGAGTACCTGAAAGAGAGGGATCAGGCCGTGGCGGAGGAGCTGAGAGCGACACTCCGGCAGTGGGAAAACAATCATCCGCTCGTCCTGCCCCTCGTCGCCGCGTCTCCAGCCCTCCGCGAGATCGAGGCGCTCTCCCAAGCCCTCGCGGACGTTTCCGCCTCGGGCCTGGAAGCCCTGGATATTCTGACGTCCGGCCGTCCCCCGGAGGCGGGCTGGCTGTCAGCGAAAGGCCGGATTCTGGCAGAAGCCGAAAAGCCCAAGGCGCATGCCGAGCTCGCAGTGACGAGCGCCGTCGAGGAGCTGGTGAACGCCTGCGCCGGGGCCGAAAAATAGATGCCCATGAGCCGGCGGAGGGGATCGACCCTGCTCCTTCTCGCGGCCCTTCTTCTTCTTCTCTGCCAGGAACCCGCCGGGCTCAGGGCCCGGGAAATCCCGCGGCTCGCCGTCAGGGACAGCTTGGGCCGGAGGGTCGAAGTCCCGGCCACCGTCAGACGGGTGATCTCTCTCGAGCCCGAGATCACCCGGATCATCGTGGCCCTGGGGGGCGGGGACAAGCTCGTCAGCGTCGATTTTTTCCTGCGCCATTTCGACCATCTGTTTTCCGTCGTCTTTCCGCAGGGGCGGGACCTTCCGGTCGTTTCAAACCAGGCTCAGGACCTGAACTTCGAGCTGGCCCTCCGGCTCCGGCCGGACGTTTTGTTCTCCTCGCCTTCGGAGTTTCAATCGGCCGAGAGGATCGAACGTAAGCTCAGGATCCCCGTGGCGGCTTTGGCCTCGACGGGCAGATTCGAAAACCTTCTGCAGGAGATCGGGACCGTCGGCCGGCTCATCGGGAGAGAGAATCGGGCCCGGGAGCTCGCCGAATTTTTCAGAGCGAAGATCTCGGACATCGAGCTCCGGATCGGGCGCGTGCCGGCGGCGGCTCGGCCGCGGGTCTACCTGGCCTTCTGGGGATCGCTCCTGAGGACGCCGGTGGCCTACGACCCCGTTGACGCAGCCGGGGCCGTGAATTGCGCTGCCGGCCTCCTGCCCTCCTATCTCGGCACGGCGGGGACGACGGTCCGGCTCGAGGACATCATCCGCTGGGACCCCGATATGATCCTTATCCAGGGGAACTACCTGCCCGAAGAACGGGCCGTCACGGCGGCCGGCATCCTGTCAGACGCGCGCCTGGCTTCTTTGCGGGCCGTCAGGGGCAGGCGGGTCCATTATACGTTCGGCTTCTGGTACTGGTGGGACCCGGCCCTCGTCCTCGTCGAAACGCTCTATCTGGCCCGGCTCCTCCATCCCGACCGGTTCCCGCGCTTCGACCTGCGCCAAGAGGGGGACGCCGTCTTCAGGGAATTCTACGGCCTCGACGGCGCCTTCACCAAGCTTTGGAGGCTTCTCGACTGTGATGATTGGCTCCCCAAGTAGGAAGACCGGCTGGCTGGCCGCGGCGGCGTTCGTTCTCCCCGTCGTGCTGCTGCTCGTATCGCTGAACATCGGTTCATATCATATTCCACTCAAGTCCGTCTGGACAACCGTCGTTGGGGCGCTGTCGTCCGGACGCGCGGGGGCCGGCTCGCCCGAGGCCGACATCCTCTTCCGCATCCGCCTGCCGCGCCTCCTCCTCGCCCTGTTCGCCGGAGCGGCGCTGGCGGTGTCCGGGGCGTCTCTCCAGGCGCTGTTCAAGAATCCCCTGGTCTTCGAGTTCAGCCTCGGCATATCGTACGGGGCGGCCTTCGGCGCCGCTCTGTCCCTGGTCTTCCTCGGCCGCGGCTTTCCCCCGCAGCTCGCCGCTTTCGCCTTCGCCGTCCTGGCGGTGGTGCTTGTTCTCTTGATCGCCGGGAAATCGGCCTCGCAGATCGTCACCATCCTCCTCGCAGGGATCATCGTCTCGGCCCTCTTCCAGGCCTTCCTCTCGTTTGTCGAGTTCTTCGCCAATCCCTATGCCCTCCAATCCCTCATTTTCTGGCTCATGGGCAGCCTCGCCCAGGCCGTCTGGAAAGACCTCGCCCTGACGCTGCCGCTCATAGCGTTGGGCGTCATCGTCCTCGTCCTCCTCCGGTGGCGGATGAACGTCCTTTCCCTCGGAGACGAGGAGGCCCGTACGCTCGGCGTCAACGTCAAGTGGGAGAAGATCCTCGTCATCGCCGTGGCCACCCTCACGACCGCCGCCGCAACGTCGGTGACGGGCGTCATCAACTGGATGGGGCTGATCGTCCCCCATCTCGTCCGGATGATGGTCGGCGCGGACAACCGCAAGGTCATCCCGCTGTCCGCCGCCTTCGGCGCGAGCCTTCTCCTCGTCGCCGACGACATCGCCCGGAGCGCGGCCCCCTTCGAGATCCCCATCGGCATCCTGACGAGCGCCGTCGGCGTCCCGTTCTTCATCGTCCTCCTCAAGAAATCGGGAAGAGTCTGGCAATGAAGATCCTCGTGCAGAGGCTCGATTACGCTTACGACGGGTTCCGCCTAGACATCGATTCTCTGGGCTTCGCCGGCGGCCGGGTGACGTCGATTGTCGGTCCCAACGGGGCGGGCAAATCGACGTTCCTCAAGTGCGCCGCGTCGGTCCTCCCCTTGGATCGCGGCTGCCTTTTCGTTGACGAGCGCGACTTGGCCGCGCTCGGGGGGCGGGAACGGGCCAGGCTCATCGGCTATGTCCCTCAGGAACCGGCCTTCAGCTTCAACTACGAGGTTCGGGACTACGTGGTGATGGGGCGGGCCGCGTTCCTTTCGGTATTCTCCTCACCGTCGCCGCATGATGTCCGCATGGCCGAGGAGGCTCTCCACTATGTCGGGCTCGAGGGCTGCTCGCGCCGGCCCTTTCTCGAGCTCAGTTCGGGAGAACGGCGGCTCGTGCTCATCGCGCGGGCCCTGGCCCAGGAGCCCGAGATTCTCCTGCTCGACGAGCCGACCTCCTTCCTCGACCCCCGTCACGAGGTGAGGATCATGAGGCTCTGCCGCCGGCTGGCGGGGGAAATGGGGAAGACCCTCATCGTCACCCTCCACAGCCTGGAAATGGCTGCGAAGTACTCGGATGCCATAGTGTTCATGAAGGCGGGGCGCGTCGTGGCTTTCGGGCCCCCGGGCGAAATCCTGACCGAGGGGTTGCTCCGGGACGTCTACGATCTGGAGATGCGGATTGTGGACTGCGCGGGGCAGAAGTTTTTCGTAAAATAGGAAAGGCCGGCTGAGTCCGAGAGGCTCGTTCAGGGCTTCTTGAAGGGGGCCGATACGTCGTCGAGTTCTTCGCGGTCTTCCTCGGACAAGCGGAAGGACAGCGCCGCGCCGAAATCCCGGACCTGTGCCGCCTCACTCGCGCCCGGGATGGCCACGACCGTTTCCCCCCCGAACGTGATCAGCCAATTGAGCGCGGCTTGAGACGGGGTCGCGCCGTACCTGGGGGCGATCCGGCGCAGAGTGTCGATCACGGGACGGCTCTTTTCAAGGCCTTTATGCTTGAACGCAGCCATGTACTTACGGAAGCCCCCCCGCCTCTTAATCAGGGTCGGGTCATCGTGGAAGAGCCCGGTAACCAGGCCTTGGGCGAGGGGTGAATAAGCGATGATCGAGACCCCAAGCTCCCGGGCCGCCTCAAGCACTCCGTTGGTTTCGACCCTCCTGTCGAGCAGGCTGTAGCGGACCTGGTTGGAGACCAAGGGGAGGCCGGCCTTGCGGAGCCCGGCGTGGGCCCGCTCCATCTGCTTCCGGTTGAAGTTGCTAACGCCGACAAAGCGGATTTTTTTCTCCGCGACGAGCCCGGCCATGGCCTGAATCTGCGAGTCTATGGACGATACGGAATAGGGATTGTGGATCTGGTGAAGGTCGACAGGGAAAGGAGCCAAGTTCTGCAGGCGGACTTCGATCGTTCCAGCAATGGAGGATGCCCGCCGCAGAACGGGGCTCCACTTGGTGGCAATGACGATCTGGCCGGGCGATTTTCCGAGGCTCTGGAGCCCTTTCGCCAGGGCCTTCTCCGACTCGCCCGCTCCGTAGCCCTCGGCCGTGTCGAACCAATTCACGCCCGCGTCCAGCGCCGCCGCCAGGATCCGCTGGATCTCGGCGTCGTCCAGAACTTTCCAGTATCGGCCCGCCAAGCCACGGCCTTTGCTGAACTGCCAGCAGCCCAGGCCGAGCGGGGTCACCATGAGGTCGGATGCCCCCAGCCGGCGGAGAGGGAAGAGAGTCGCCATGGGACCTCCTGTCACTTCAGCTTCTCCTGGCCTTTGAAATCCCTGTAGGGACTGAAGTACGCCAGCGTCTCCCTGTCCGCGCCGTCGAGCTTACCCTGCGCCAGCCGGAGAAGGAGCTCGCCGAGGCCGGGCCCGATCATGAAGCCCTGTCCGCACATGCCGACGGCCAGCACAAAACCCGGGACCTCTCGAGTTTCGCCCACGATCGGGAGCCCGTCCGGAGTCATCGGGTAGAGGCCCCGCCAAGTCCGGCGGACCCGGATGTTCCTGAGGCGGGGAATGATATCGACCATGCGCTTGGCTACCATCGGCAGGAAGGCGCTCGTTTCCCGGATATCGAACCCCCAGATGGAGGGGTCCGGGGTGATGCAGAAAATGACCTGGCCCGTGTCGTGCTGGTAAAAGTAGTAATTGGCCGAGCCCTTGACCGGACGGATGTCGACAATCATCGGTTCGAGGAAACGGGTTACCGGCTCAGTGACGGCGGCCTCATGGGAATCCGGTCGGACCGCGACCTCGAGGCCGGCCATCCTCGCGACCTCGGCCGCCCGCGGGCCCGCCGCGTTGATGACGATGTCCGCTCCGTATTCCGCCCGGTCCGTCCGGACGCCCGAGATCCGCCCTCCGCGGATGATCAACCCCGTGACCCTCTCTCCGAACCGGAAAACGGCCCCGAGGTCCAGCGCGCGGCGATAAAACGCGTGCGCGGCGAGGAGGGGAGAGGCATGGCCGTCGTCGGGCGAGAGGGTCCCTCCCCTGAGTCCCCGGGGATTGAGGTCGGGAACGGCCCGCAGGATATCGTTTTCCCCGAGCCAGTCGATGTTCAGGCCGTGCTGTTTTTGAAAGGCAAGGAGCTCCTTCAGATCCGCTTCCTCTTCTTCCCGGTAGGCCACGAACGCGTAACCGCCTTTGCGCCACTCCAGCTTGCCCCCGAAACGGCGCTCCCAAGTGGCCAGGATCTCGAGGCTGCGGAGGCAGACGCGGATCTTGGCGGGATCCGAGTGGGTCGCCCGTAGGCCCCCGATGGCCCGCTTGTTCGACCCCTGCCCGACGCTCGGAAGTTCATCCACGACCAGGGTCCGCAACCCGGCCTCGGCCATGGCCATGGCCGCCGGGGTTCCGACGCTGCCGGAGCCGATGATGATGACGTCGAAGACGCTAGCCGGTCCCACGATCCTCTCCCTCGTCTGCAGCGCCTGTGAAGATCCCCAAGGGGACCTCCATGAAGAGCGGCCTTTTCGGCTGGTCGACGATCTCGGATTCAGGGACCCCCTCTTCGCGGAACAGGTGGTGGAGCAGTGGCGTGCACGTTTTGGCCCCGCAGGAGCCCATCCCGGCCCTCGTCACGGCCTTGATCTCGTTGATGTCGCGCGACCCTTCGCGGATGAGCTTCCGGATCTCCCCGGCGGTGACCCGCTCGCAGCGGCAGACGACCGTGTCGTCGGCCGTCCTTTGGACATACTGCGGCAACGGCCGGCTCGCCTCCTCGGGCTGCAGCCGGAGGCCGGCGATTTTCTTCGCGTACTCCCTGGGCGCACGGACTTTGACAATCACCGTCCGGTCGTTGGCCTTGATCGCCTTGAGCGCGGCCACCTCGACCCGGCCGAGGGGCTCGCCGACCGTGTCTTCGGCCATGACGCTGTCGCCGACGCGGAGCGTTTCCTTGGGGAACTCGAGAGGAATGGCGACCGTCGGGAAATCGCGGTCCTTGCGGTAATCGACGAGCGTGATGGCGAGCCCGGGGCAGACGACGACGCACTTCTCGCAGCCTGAGCACCCCGGACCGTCGCCGCCGGTCCGGAACGTCGGGAGTTTCCGGATGTCCGTCCTGTCGATCTCGATGAGCCGGTTCGGGCAGACGGCGGTGCACGGGTCGCACGGAATCTCCTGGTTGCAGTGAAGGACAGGGAAGACGCCGGTCTCGCCTTCCGGAACCGACTCGGCCGCCGTTTTCCCCGGCTTGGATTTCAGGATCTCGGCAGTCTCGTACCAGTCCGGAGAGATCTGGCCGACGTTCCTGCCGAGGGCCCGGGCGATCTCGAGGCCCCGGATCCGGCCGGAGAAGATGCCCGCCGACGCTTCGGCAATCTCCTCCGCATCGCCCGCGGCAAAGGCCGTCATCCCGAACTCTCGGGCTTTCTCGTAGAATTCGCTGATGGGGTCCAGTCCCACGGCGATCAGGACCGTGTCGCAGGAGAACGACTTCTCGGTTCCCGGCATGGGCCGGAAATTTTCGTCGACGCGGGCCACGGTCACGGATTCAACGGCGTCGCTCCCGTTGGCGCTGAGGATGGTGTGAGACGTAAGGATGGCGACGCCTAGGCGGGCGAGCTTATCCCGGTGGACATTGTAGCCCCCGCATTCCGGCATGACCTCGACGAGACCGGCGACGGGGATTCCAGCCTGGAGGGCATGGTAGGCGGCGATCAGGCCGACGTTGCCCCCGCCCACGATGAACAGTCGGTTCGAGGGCTTGACGAGGTCGCGGTTGGCCAGCGTCTGGAAGGCTCCGGCGCCGTAGACCCCGGGGAGCGTGTTCCCCGGGAAAGCGAGGTTCTTCTCCCTCGCTCCGGCGGCGACGAGCAGGACTTCGGGGACGACGAGGACATAGGTGCGGCCCTCGGCGAGAAGGCCGATTTTTCCATCGCTGAAGACGGCCAGGGCGGTCGTCCGGAGCCAGACCTGGAGGCTCGGGAAGGACCGGACGTCGTTTTCGAGCCGGGTGGCGATGTCGATGCCCCGCGTCCCCGCGTAAACGGCTTCGATCGAACCGAAGAAGCGGTGCGTCTGCAGGACGAGCTTTCCTCCCAGCCGGTGCTTGTCGTCGATGATCAAGGCCTCGACCCCGAGCCTGCCGAGCTCGATCGCCGCCGACAGGCCCGCGGGACCCCCTCCGATGATCAGCACGGGCACCCGGACCTCCTCGATCTGCCGGAACGCAGCAGCGGGATCGGCGGCCGCGTCGACGGACGGAAGGACCGGAAGGCCGTCCACGGGTTCCACCTTCATTCCCGGCCGCACCAACTCCATGCAGGACTTGACCGGGAAGCCGTCCGCCAGGACGAGACACTGGGAGCATTGGCCGTTGGCACAGAACATGCCCTGCGGGGCTCCGTCCTTGGCGTGATGGCCGAAAATCCGCACGCCGCCGGCGAAGAGAGCGGAAGCGATCGTCTCCCCCTCCAGAGCTTTGAATGTCCGGCCTCGCCAGATGAAGGGAATCTCGGTCCGCGCCGGGACGGGGAGGATCGGATGGCGGTCGATACGCGCCACGGGGTCAGGCTCCTTGGGTTCCTGACGCGCCCGATGTGAATGAGTCCATAGCGCTCGTGACCGGCCTCGGAAAGGCGTTCATTATAACACAGAGAACGGGGCAAGAGAAACGAATTTCGAAAGATGTCCCGGCTTCGGCCGCCGTTTGACCGCTGGGCGCACTTGTGGTAAAAGCGGGAGACGGGCGGACGGAAACTCTTCGTGCTCCGGCCGCGCCGAGAAGCAGGAAAATGGCTCCGCGCCATGACGGGAGGAGAGGAGGGGACGGTGAACCCTGGACGGTTGACGATCGGCATCCTGGCGGTGATCATCGTGTCGGCGGCATCGGCCTCTGAGAGGACGGAGAAACCGGTCCTTCATGGACGGAACTGGGTGGCCATCACAGGCAAGCCCCTGGCCGCGACGGCGGGGGCCATGATCTTCATGAAGGGCGGAAATGCCGTGGATGCCGCGTGCGCCATGCTGGGCGCCGTCTGCACGATGCACGCCGTCCTGACGTGGGGAGGGGAGACACAGGCCCTCATCTACAACCCGAAAACGGGCAAGGTCATCGCACTCAACGCCCTCGGCGTCGCCCCGTCGGGCGCCACGGCCGCTTTCTATAAATCCAAAGGCTACGAATACCCGCCGCCCGACGGGCCCCTCTCGGCGGTGACGCCCGGCACTCCGGGGGGCCTGTGCATTATGCTGGCCGAGTTCGGGACGATGAGCCTTCGGGAGGTCCTCGGGCCGGCTATGCAGATGGCCGAAGGGTATCCCATCGAAAAAGACCTTTGCAACAGAATCGAACGGAACAAGGCCAAGATCAAGCAGTGGCCGTATGCCGAAAAAATCTTCCTTCCCCATCTCGGGGAAGCCTGGGAGGCCCCGAAGCCGGGCGAGGTCTTCCGCCAGACCGACCTCCTCGAAACCCTCAGGAAGCTCGTCGAAGCCGAGGCCCAGGCACTGGCCGCCGGCAAGCCGCGAAAAGAAGCCATCTACGCGGCCTACGACAGGTTTTACCGAGGCGATATCGCTCGCGAGTTCGTCCGCAGCTCGAGCGAGCAGGGCGGGCTTATCACCATGGACGACCTGGCCAAATGGAAGGTTCACATCGAGGACCCGGTCGTAACGAACTATAAGGGCATCGATGTCTATAAGCTCACCACATGGGTGCAAGGACCAGTCATGCTCCAGGCCCTGAACATGCTGGAGACCCTCGACCTCAAGTTCGTCGGCTACAACAGCGCGGAGTACATCCACGCTCTGTACCAGGTCATGAACCTGGCCTTCGCCGACCGCGATTTCTACTACGGGGACCCGTATTTCCCTCCTGCCGAACCCATCAAAGGCCTCCTCTCCAAAGACTACGCGCATCAGAGAGTCAAGCTCATCGACTGGAGCCGGAACGACCCAGACGTCAAACCGGGCGATCCGTACCCCTTCGAGAACAGGACGAACCCCTATCTCCGAGAACTCGCAACCTGGCTCGATTGGGGGAGGAAGCGTACGGAGTCCCTGAGCCGCGAGGAATCGACCGCCTACGAGGAGAGCTTCCGCTCCGGGACGACGTCCATCCAGGCGGCCGACAAGGAAGGCTGGGTGGTTTCCGTGACCCCGAGCGGCGGATGGATCCCGTGCGTCATCGCGGGAAAGACGGGCGTCGGCATGAGCCAGCGCGCCCAGAGCTTCGTCCTCGACACCTTCAAAGACCCATTCAATGTCATTGAGCCCGGCAAGAGGCCGCGGTCGACCCTGACCCCGGGGCTGGCCCTCCGCGACGGGCACCCATTCCTGTCGTTCGCCGTGCAAGGCGGGGACACCCAGGACCAGAACCTGCTCCAGTTCTTCCTCGACATCGTCGAGTTCGGCATGACCGTGCAGGAGGCCTGCGAGGCCCCGAACATCACGAGCTACGAGATGCACGACTCCTTCAACGACCACATGGCCCTGCCGGGCAAGATCGACATCAACGAAAAGGTGCCCGAGGCGGTGCGTGAGAAGCTCAGGTCCATGGGCTATATCATCACCGTCAAGAAATACACTTCGGGCCCCATCAACGCCATCTTCTTCGACCGGGCCCATGGCACCTTCTGGGGCGGAAGCAGCAACTACGGAGATGACTACGGGATCGCCTGGTAAAGGCGGCCGAGAATGGCCCCGTGAGAAATCTCCCCGTGTCCGCCCTCCCTCTTTGCTTTCTGCTCCTGTCGGCTCTCGCGGGAGACGGGTCGGGCGCGAAGGCCTCGCCCGAGGCCGTGACTGTCAGGCTTCCTCCCGATAGGCGGCCGAACGCCCTTTACATTTCCAATCGGAGCCCTCTTGCTGTGAGCCCTCTTGTGAAGCTGCCGATAGGGGCCGTCGAGCCGCGGGGCTGGCTCCTCGGCCAGTTGTGTCTCATGAGGGACGGATTCACCGGGCATCTGGCGGAGATCAGCCCGTTCCTGAGCCGGGACAGCGGCTGGCTCACACCCCGGGGCAAGGGTTGGGAAGAGGTGCCCTACTGGCTCCGAGGATACGGCGACCTCGGCTATATCCTGAAGGACGCCCGGATCGAGGCGGCGACCCGGAAATGGCTCGACGCCGTGTTCGGGTCCCAACAACCTGATGGCTACTTCGGCCCCGCCGCAAACAAGGCCGGGCCCGACCTCTGGCCGAACATGGTCATGCTCCGTTCGCTCGAGAGCGCGTACGAGGCTACGGGCGACCCCCGGGTTATCCCTCTGATGAGCCGCTACTTCCGGTATGAGGAGGGCCTTCCCCTCCGGGACCTCCTCCCGGGAAGCTGGCAGAAGCTCCGCGGGGGGGACAATCTCGAGAGCATCTACTGGCTGTACAACCGGACCGGCGAGGCCTTTCTGCTGGAGCTGGGCGCGCGTGTTTTCGAGAAGACATCCGACTGGACGTCCCCGATCCTCACCCCCGAGCGCGACAGGAACACGACCGCCAGCTCCTTCTACCATGGCGTCAACATCGCCATGGGGCTCCGGGAGCCGGCCGTATATTACGAGCAAACCCATGAGCGCGAACTCCTGGCCGCGGTCGAACGTAACTATCGCCAGCTCATGGACGCATACGGGCAGCAACCCGGCGGGATGTTCGCCGCGGACGAGAACATCCGGCCCGGCAAAAAAGACCCGCGTCAAGGCGCAGAGACGTGCACCATGGTCGAGCTCATGGCCAGCTTTAAATCTCTCCTCAAGATCAGCGGGGACACGGTGTGGGCCGACCGGTGCGAGGAGGTGGCCTTCAACTCCCTTCCGGCCTCCATGACGCCGGACCTCAAGGGCCTCCACTATCTCACGGCCCCCAATCTGATATCCTGCGACAGCTCGGGCGAGCACGATTTTGAGAACAGCGGCACGCTTCTGTCCTACGACCCCTGGAGTTACAGGTGCTGCCAACACAACGTGGCCTTCGGCTGGCCCTGCTTCGCCGAGCATCTGTGGATGGCCACGGCCGACAACGGTTTGGCGGCGGTGCTCTATGCGCCCTCGGCCGTCGAAGCTTCTGTGGCGGGGGGAGCGCTTGTGCGGATCTCGGAGGAGACGGCTTATCCGTTCGGCGAGCACATCGATCTCACCGTTTCCGTCAGAACGCCCGTCTCCTTCCCGTTATATCTGCGCATCCCAGGCTGGGCCGCCCGGGCGGGAATCCGTCTCAACGGCCGGGAGGTCGCGGGCGACTTCCGCGGCGGCCGATACGCCATCCTAAGCCGTATTTGGCGGCCGGGCGACCGGGTGCAGATCACTTTCCCGATGGAGATCCGGATCACCGTCTGGCCGGGGGTCGGTAATGCCGTCTCCGTGCGCCGCGGCCCGCTCTGGTACTCCCTGAAGATCGGCGAGCGATGGTCCCGCTGCGGAGGAACGGACGCGTGGCCGGCTCTCGAGGTTCTGCCGACGACGCCATGGAACTACGGGCTGGTCGTGGATGCGGCCCGGCCGGAAGCCTCGATCCGCGTCGCCCAAATCCGCCCTCCCGCCGCCCAGCCGTTCGCGCTCGAGGCGGCTCCGAACGTCCTGACGGCCGAGGCCAGGAGAATCCCCGCCTGGCGCCCCCAAGGGCGGATGGCGGGTCTCGTCCCTCCGAGCCCCGCGCAAGGTGAGGGGGCGGTCGAGGAGGTCGAGCTCGTTCCCATGGGATGTGCCCGGCTCAGGATCGCCGTGTTTCCGAGGGTCGTGAAATAACGCCACGGGGCTTCCCCGATATCAGCGTCTCGTGAGGAGGTCAATATGATCAAGGAATTCAAGGAGTTCGCTCTCCGCGGGTCAGTCCTGGACATGGCCGTGGGCATCATCATCGGCGCAGCGTTCGGAGCCATCGTCTCCTCGCTCGTTGCCGACGTCCTCATGCCTCCCTTCGGCCTGATCCTCGGCCGCGTGGACTTTTCCAACCTCTATGTCGTCCTCGCGGCGGGCAAGGCCGCCGGCCCCTACGCGTCGCTCTCCGCGGCCCAGCAGGGGGGCGCCGTCACCGTCAACTATGGCGTGTTCATCAACAAGATCATCAGCTTCCTGATCGTCGCTTTCGCCCTCTTTCTCGTCATCCGGAGCGTGAACCGGCTGAAGAGAAAAGAAGCCGTTGTCCCGGCCCAGCCGACGGCCAAGGAGTGCCCGTTCTGTTTCACCCAGATCCCGATCCAGGCCGTTCGTTGCCCGAACTGCACTTCGGAGCTCCGCAAATAAACGGATCGCGCGGCGAGCCTGGCGCCCGGCGGGATACGGGTCGCCGGAAGCCCCCGGCGCTGGAAGCCCGCGCCGGTTGAAATCCGGTTGAAAAACGACGGAAGGGAGGAACGCATGAAGGGCATTCGCAGGAACAAAGGATCCATTTTTCTATATGCCGTTTTCTTGTTCGCGTCCAGAGCGCTCTCGGCGCAGGAGCCGAAAAAAGCCCAGCCGCCGCCTCTCCGGAATCCGCGCAGCTACACGGCCTATCTCGTCGGCCACGCCCATATCGACCTGAGCTGGCTCTGGCGATGGGAGGAGACGGTCGACGACGTCGCGCTCCACACCTTCGAGGGGACTCTGGCTGAGATGGAGAAGACGCCCGGCCTGACCTATGCCCAGAGCCAGGCGGCGCTCTACGAGGCGGTGGAGAAGCGCTTTCCGGATCTATTTGAGAAGATCCGCCGCAAGGTCCGGGAGGGGGCCTGGATTCCCGTCGGCGGCATGTGGGTGGAGCCCGACCTCAACATGCCGGACGGCGAATCCCTCGCCCGCCAGCTCCTCTACGGCAAGCGCTATTTCCTGGATAAGTTCGGGGTGGACATCACGGTCGGTTGGAACCCCGATTCTTTCGGACATAACTGGCAGCTGCCGCAGATTTTGGCGAAAGCCGGCGTCGCGGACTATGTCTTTGAACGGTGTGCTCCGGACAAAACTCCCTTTTTCCGGTGGGAAGGGCGGGACGGATCAAAGATCCTCGCCTGCGCGCCTCCGGGTTGGTATGATGTCGGCCTGAAGGACGGTCTGGCCACGGTCCTCAAAGACGCCGCCGAGGAAACGCCCATCAAGGACTTCATGATTCTTTACGGCGAGGGCGACCACGGCGGGGGCCCGCGCGACTCGGACGCGGCGGCCTACCGGAAGCTCAAGGGATCACCCCTGGAGCCGCGGATGCTCTTCGCCACTCCGGCAGGATTCTTCAGAAAGATCGAGTCGCTGCGTGCCGACATCCCGGTCGTGGCCCGGGAGCTCAATTTCACCTTCCCCGCCTGCTACACGACGCAGGCTGAAACCAAAAAATGGAACCGGTCATCGGAAAGCCTCCTCCTTGAGGCCGAACGCCTGTCTGCGCTGGCCGTGGCCTCCGGCTTC
The DNA here is from genome assembly GCA_964551995.1 of uncultured Eubacteriales bacterium. Lineage (GTDB taxonomy): Bacteria > Acidobacteriota > Aminicenantia > Aminicenantales > Saccharicenantaceae > DATKJS01. The sequence continues at coordinate 139,927 of CAZKFD010000004.1, read as the reverse complement.
CGGGACTATTATCCGGCCAGAGACCTCGACGAGGCCTGGAAGATCGTCCTCCGGAACCAATTCCACGACATTCTCGCAGGCTCGGCCATCGGGCCCGTCTACGACGAGGCCTCGGGATACTACAGGGAGGTTCGTTCCCGCGGCCGGAGGGCCCTGGATTTTTCGCTCGAAACCATCCTCGGGGCCGTCGACACGAGAGGGGAGGGCGTCCCCGTGGCGGTCATCAATTCTCTTTTCTGGCCGAGGACCGAAACGGTGACCGCCGAGATCGCCTTGCCGTTCGCCCCGGCATCGCTGAAGATTCTCAATGCCCTGGGCGAGAGCGTCCCGGTTCAAGTCCTGGAACGGACTCCCGGGGACGACCAAACGCGATTCCGGGCCGTTTTTCTTGCCGAGAACGTGCCGTCCTTCGGATACAGAATCTATCGGGCCGTCCCATTCGGCGGGACGCTGGAGCCGGCGCGGACCCGCTTGGTCGTCGACGCCGGGAGCCTCGAGAACGAATACCTGAAGGTGGACATCGACACGAAGACGGGCTGGATCAAGAGCCTCTACGACAAACGGGGCCATAGGGAAGTTTTCTCCGGCCCGGGAAACGTCCTCCAGTCGATCGTCGACGAGCCGGAATCCATGTCGGCCTGGAATCTCGGCCTCAGGGGCAACGCCCTGAACACCGGCGAAACGGGGGCCGCTGTCCAGGTCATCGAGGCCGGACCGGTCAGGGGAGTCATCCGGATCACGACGCCCTTCGCGAATTCGACCTTCACGCAAGATATTATCCTGGCCGCAGGTATGCCGCGGCTTGATTGCCGGATGGCCATGAACTGGCAGGAGCGGAATCTAATGATCAAGGCCGCTTTCCCCGTGAACATGAAGAGCGGCCGGGCCGACTTCGAGATCCCGTTCGGCTCCATCACACGACCCGCCGACGGGACCGAGGTCCCGGCGTTGCGCTGGATCGATCTCTCGGACCCCGATTCGGGGTGGGGTCTGAGCCTTCTCAATGACGGCAAGTACGGATTCGACGTCAAAGGATCGGTGATGCGGATGTCCGTCATCCATGGGGCCACTTATCCCGACCCCGAGGCCGACCACGGCCGCCACGAATTTCTCTACTCCCTTTATCCTCACGCTGGGACCTGGCGGGAGGCCGACACGGTGCGCCACGGCTACGAGCTCAACGTCGCCTTGATCGTCCGGACGGAAATGTGCCACAAGGGGACTCTTCCGGCGGAGGACTCGTTCATCGAGGTCTCGCCCTCCGACGTCATCCTCTCCACGCTGAAGATGGCCGCGGGATATAATGACCGGAGCCTCATCGTCAGGCTGTACGAAAGCCAGGGCCGCAAGACGACGGCCCGGATCTCGTTCCCATGGCCCGTCACGGCCGAGGAGCGCGACCTCATCGAGAGGCCCGTTACGAATCCCGCCCTTTTCGAATCGGCGGCGAAGTCGAATGAAATCGCCGTGCCGCTCGGGCCTTGGGAGATCAAGACGATCCGGGTCGTCCGGAAGCAGTAGGGGATTTCAGAAGGCTTCTAGGATCGTGAAATAAAAGGCGTTCGAACCGCCGTTGGCGACGGCGTAGTCCAGCCGGATGTTCGAGTTCTCCCGCTTGTCGATCAGAAAGCGTATGCCGCCGCCCAACGAATACTTGAAGGGATTGAAGGTGAAGGACGTGAGCGTCGGGGCGACGTCGCCCGTGCCCGCGAAGACCGCGGCGCCGAACCTCCACCAGACATGGATGCGCAGCTCGCTCTGAAGAACGACCATCGACTTGTCCGAGTATTGGCCGGCAAAAAGTCCCCGCATAATATTGGAGCCGCCGAGGCTAGAGAGATCATAGAAAGGCGCGGTGCCGGCCACCGTCCTGACGAGCGCCTGGAAAGCCAGGACGTTTTTCCCGAACACCGGGAGATAGGCGCGCATGTCGAGCCGGAAAGCCGAATACCTATAATCGCTGCCGAAAAGACCGCCCAGGAAATCGGCGCTGAATATGATGAGGCGGCCCCTATGGGGGAAAAAGATGTTGTCCCTGGTGTCCGAGGTGAGGTTGAAGCCGATTCCGGACATGATCCCCCCCTGGCTGCCGGGGATCGTTCCGGAGCTGAGCAGGCTGCCGGGTTCGACTGCCTCGATGGTCGTTTTCCGGAACTGATACTCGATCCCGGCGAAGAAGCTCTCGCGGAGCTTCCGCTTGAGGGACAGCAGGAAGTTGACAGTCTTCGGCGTAAACGACTCCGCGGCGGAGGCCGGATTATTGTTGCCGATGCCGAAGAAGACCGTCGGCCAATAGCTGTAACTCAGGTTGCCGTTCAGGATGTACGTGTTGCCTGGGAAATAGACTTCCGGCCTGAGGCCGATGCGCATCTGATTGTTCATCGTGTAGGCGAAGGTCAGCCCGAGGGAGGAGGGCCGGGTTCTTTCCTTGTTCTTGCCCAGCCTGTATCGGGCGAACCCGCCGAGGACGAAGCCCAGCTTCGTTTCCGGCCGGTACGAAACATCCGGAAGAAAGATGAAAAAAGGCTTGTATTTCTTGTCCTTGCCATCTTTTGCAGCGTCCTCGGGAGGTTTTGTCGTGGTTTCCTGCGGAGGCGCGGCGGTCTGGCCCGGAAGCATCCGAGGCCAGAACAGGACGGCGAGGAGAAGCGCCAGGAGGAGCGCCCCCTCGGAGGCGGCTCGGGGCCCGGACTCCTTGGGGAATAGCACACGTCGCCCGGATAGCATCATGATCAAGCTCCTCAAACGACTACCATAATAGTGGCCCGATAACCAAAAGTAAAGTTGCGTCCTCCGCGGCCGGCCTTTCGGGCCAGTCCTCAGCCCCGGCTATTCAGTTTCTTCGTCTGTTCCGGCTCACATTGAGGCCGTTTCGCTGCGGAAATTCTTGAAGGGCAAAACGGCACGGTATATAGTGGTTCAATCGCCACTCCAGAATCCTTCGGCGACACAGAGGATTGAGTCGAAATCGAGGAGGATTTGTGAGCAAAATCGTCGTTCTCGGCTCCGGAATGGTCGGCCGCGTCATGGCGGTCGACCTTGCCAACGGTCATGACGTGACATCCGTGGATGTCAGCCCCGCGAATCTCGACCTCTTGCGGAAGGCCCCTGTGAAGCGGGTCGCCGCCGACCTCTCGGAGGCGCGGGCCGTACGTCGCCTGGCCGGAGAGGCGGACCTGGTGGTCGGAGCCGTGCCGGGCTTCATGGGCTTCGAGACGCTGCGCGCCGTGATCGAGGCGGGGACACCTTCGGTCGACATATCCTTTTTCCCCGAGGACGCCTTCCTTCTGGACGGGCTGGCCCGGGAAAAGGGCGTCACGGCCGTCGTCGACTGCGGCGTCGCCCCCGGAATGAGCAATATGATCCTCGGCTATCACGCCGCCCGGATGGTCGTGCGCGAGTTCAGGTGCTATGTCGGGGGCCTGCCCGTCAAGAGGGAGTTCCCGTTCGAATATAAGGCCCCGTTTTCTCCGGCCGATGTCATCGAGGAATATATCCGTCCGGCCCGTTTCGTCGCGAACGGGCAGCTCGTCGTCAAGCCGTCCCTGTCGGACGCTGAACTGCTGGATTTCGCGCCCGTCGGCACTCTTGAAGCGTTCAATTCGGACGGCCTTCGGTCTTTGCTGAAGACCATGTCCGTGCCGAACATGATCGAGAAAACCCTCCGCTACCCAGGCCACGCGAACGCCGTCAAGGTCCTCCGCGAGAGCGGCTTTTTCGGCCGGGAGGACATGGATGTCCGCGGCTGTATCGTGAGGCCTATCGACGTCACGTCCGCGATCCTGTTCGAGCGGTGGCGGCTGCGGGAGGAGGATGACGAATTCACGATCATGCGGATCGTCATCGAAGGCGAGGAGGACGGCCGGAGCCGCGCGTATCGATACGACCTGTTCGATCGCAAGGATCCGAAGACGGGCTTCTCGTCCATGGCCCGGACGACCGGCTTTGCGGCGACGGCCGTGGCCCGCCTCGTTCTGGCAAAGAAATTCGTCCGCAAAGGGATCTGCCCGCCGGAGTTCATAGGCGCCGAGGAAGAGCCCTTTCGCTCGGTAATGGAAGCCCTCGAAGCGAGAGGCGTCCATTACGAGATGTGGAGCTGACCGCCCGGTCCGCGGTGTCCGGTGTCTTTCGGACCCTGATCGGGATATAATAGAGATTTCCGGCCCGGCGAGATCCAATGCGCAAGACGTTGCCATCCCTGATTCCGCCGGGCTCTCCCGGCGTTCGGCAATTCCATCCGTTCTCAGGAGGCTTCATGCACAAGCGCAAGACGCTACCCGTTTTTCTGACCGCGGCATTCCTGGTTCTCGGGACCGCAGGACTGCGGGCCCATGATGAGGTTCGCGCCAAAGAGAAGCCCAAGGCCGCGGCCCCTGTATCCGTTGAGAGCTTCGTGAAAAGCATCTCCTACCGGGCCATCGGCCCGACGCGCCAGAGCGGACGGTTCGTCGATCTCGCTGTTCCCCTGCAGCAGCCGGGGACGTTTTACGCCGCCGCCGCGTCCGGAGGACTGTGGAAGACGGTCAACAACGGCCAGACCTTCGAACCCGTCTTCGACAACGAGAAGGTCATCTCCATCGGGGGCATCGCCGTGGCCCCGTCGGATCCGAACATCGTCTGGGTGGGTACGGGAGAAGCCAACAATTCGCGGTCCACGTACTGGGGGGACGGCGTCTACAAATCCACGGACGCGGGCCGGACCTGGACGAACATGGGTCTCTGGGACACCCATCACATCGGCCGGATCGTCATTCACCCCGCCGACCCGGACATCGTCTATGTCGCGGCCCTCGGCCATCTCTACACCGAGAACCCCGAGCGGGGCGTCTTCAAGACGACCGACGGCGGAAAGACCTGGACCAAGTCCCTGGATGTCGTCGACCGCGGGCGGACGATCGGGTGCATCGATCTCGTCATGGACCCCCGGAACCCGGACGTTCTCTACGCGTCGGCCTACGACAGGCTGCGCAAGCCCTGGACCTATCAGATCGGCGGCCCCGGCTCCGGCATTTATAAGACGACGGACGCGGGGAAGACCTGGACGAAACTCTCCGGCGGGCTTCCGGGCGGCATCCTCGGCCGCATCGGCCTGGCCGTCTACCCCAAGAATCCGAACATCCTCTACGGGTCGATCGAAAACGCCAACAAGCCAGGCCTGTCCGAGGCGGACCGTTGGCAGGAGATTCTCGAGGGCAAGTCGAGCGAGGGCATGATCGACGGCGAGATCTACCGCTCCGACGACGCCGGCGCGACCTGGCGGAAAGTCAGCCCCGAGAAAATGAGTATCGGCGGCGCGCCGGGCTACTATTACGGCCAGATCGTCGTCGACCCTGCAGACGACAAGACCGTCTATGTCCTCAGCGTGGGCGTGCTGGCCAGTCATGACGGCGGGCGGACCTGGATGTCCGCCTTCCCGTTCGGGGGCGACAACCATGCCCTCTGGATCGACCCCAAGGACTCCAATCATATGCTCCTCGGCTTCGATCACGGCATGGGCCTCACGTGGGACGGGGGCAAGAACTGGTATCATCCGGACTTCCTCCCGCTGGCCCAGTTCTACGCCATCGACTACGACATGTCCTTCCCGTACCGCGTCGCAGGCGGCACGCAGGACAACGGCTCGCTCATGGGGCCGAGTACGAAAAGAGCAGAAGCCCGCGGACGGATGTTCGATTTCGGGGGGACAGGAGGCCGGGGCGGGCCGCCGATCCGGCTCGAAGACTGGTTCATGGTTGGCGGCGGAGACGGCCAGTACAACGTCTTCGACCGGAACACGAACTGCTACCTCTACAACGAGTACCAGTTCGGCCCGCTGATACGGACAGACCTCGTCACTGGGGAGACGAAGAATATCGGTTACCAGAACCAGAAGCCCGAGACGCGCTGGAACTGGTGCGCGCCCATCCTCGTTTCCGCCCACAACAGCGACACCATCTACCACTGCGGCAACATCGTCGTCATGTCGACGAACCGCGGCGATTCCTGGACGGAGATCAGCCCCGACCTGACGACGAATGACAAGACCAAGATGCTGGCCGACGGCAAGGGCGGAGACGGCGGCATCCAGTACTGCACGATCACGACCTTCGACGAATCTCCCCTCGTCCCCGGCCTTCTCTGGGTCGGGACGGACGACGGAAATGTCTGGGTCACGCGGGACAACGGCATGAACTGGACGAAGCTCAACGAGAAGATCGCGGGGCATCCGGGGTATTGGGTCAGCCGTGTCGCGGCCTCGGCGATTGATCCCGGCACGGCCTATGTCGCCTATTCCGGCTTCCGCAGCGACGACTTCCGGCCTTTCATCTACAAGACGACGGACTACGGCCAAACCTGGACTTCGATCGTGGGCGACCTTTCGGTCGGGCCGGTCAACGTCGTCCGTGAGGACGTCAAGAACCCCAACCTCGTCTTCGCCGGCGCAGATTTCGGGGTCTTCGTCTCGATCGACGGCGGGCAGCACTGGGTCCGGATGAAGAACAACATGCCGACCCAGCCGGTGCACGACCTGAAGATCCAAGCCCGGGAAAGCGAGCTCATCGTCGCGACTCACGGCCGCGGCATGTTCATCGCCGACATCTCGCCCCTGGAGGAGCTGACACCCGCGCTCCTGGCCGAGGACGTCCATCTGTTCCCGATCAAGTCCAAGATCCGCTGGCAGGGCTTCGACAACCGGAACTCGAGCTCCTCGAACTTCAACGGCGAGAGCGAACCTTCGGGGATCGTCATCAATTACCTCCTCAAGGCCAGGCCGAAGGAGGTCAGGGTTCAGGTCTATCAAGGGAACATGCTGCTCGATGAGATCTCGGGTTCCGCCGCCCCCGGGCTGAACACGGCCCTCTGGAACATGACGGGACGGAGGGAGCGCACGGCTGAGGAGAAGAAGGCCATTCAGGAACAGATGAGACGGGCCCGTGAGATGGGCTACATGCGAATGGGCATGGACATCAACTACGTCCATTTCCCCGCCCAGGAGGGCGAATACAGGTTTGTCCTGGTGGTCGACGGCAAATCCTTCGCCGGGCAGGCGTCGATCCTCAAGGATTACTGGTACCGGTGACCGGCGGGGCAAGCACATTATGAAACGGCCCCTTTCGGCCTGAAAGTCGCCGCATACAGGGGCCCATAATCCCCGTCCACTGTGATCACGACCGCACCGCGCTTTGCGGCCCGTATTGGAAGCAACGAAGAGCGGCTCTCCGCAATCCGAGAAGAGGAAGGGAAACGTTCCGGGGACCATAGTCTTCCGGCTGGAGAGGCATTCAAAACGATCCATCGGGGCTATCTCGGCTCAACACGCATTACAACCCGAAACAGGGGCCGCTCAAAGGACGCGTGGAGGCGCTGAGGGCGGAGGTTGTCAAACCCGTGCGGCCGGTGTACAATCGGCGCCGCCATGGAGAGGCGGACGGTCCACGACGACGAGCTTTTCATGCGCGCCGCCGTGCGCGAAGCGCGCCGGGCGGCGGCCCGCGGCGAAGTCCCGGTCGGCGCGGTCGTCGTCCGGGACGGGCTCATCCTCTCGCGGGGCTCCAACCGGCCGGTCCGGTCCTCGGACCCGACGGCGCACGCGGAGATCGTGGCGCTGAGGAGTGCGGCCCGGAAATCGGGCAACTATCGCCTGCCGGGATGCGACCTGTATGTGACCATGGAGCCCTGCGCGATGTGCGTGGGAGCCGTGGTCCAGGCGAGGATCCGGCGTCTGGTCTACGGCGCCGCGGACCCCAAAGCGGGCGCAATCCGGTCTCTGTTCGTTTTCCCTTTCGAAAAGGCCAACCACCATCCGGCCGTCCGGGCGGGAGTTTTGGCAGAGGAATGCGGCGCTCTCGTCCGGGAGTTCTTTCACCGTCGAAGGCGCTCGGGACCTATCCAGGCCCCATGATTTCGGCTATAATCTCTGGTCTGATATGAATCCTTGAAGAAGAGGAGAGGTGGCCGAGTGGTTGAAGGCGTCGGTCTCGAAAACCGATATATCGAGCAATCGGTATCGCGGGTTCGAATCCCGCCCTCTCCGCCATCTTCCGGAACCCCCTCCCGGCCGGCTTCGGAACGCCGCTGAGACGCGGATGAGGACAGTTCCCATCGCCCTCACGGGGTTCGGCAACGTCAGCCGGGCTTTTTCGACCCTGCTCGGCGAGAAGCGCGCCGGCGTCGAGCGCCGCTACGGGCTGCGCTTCGAGATCATGGCCGTCGTCATGGCGGACGGATGCCTGTTCTCGAATGAGCCGCTGGAGATCGGGCCTGCGCCCGAGAAGGCGAGCCGGCAGATCGAAAAAGACCCCGCCTGGCGGCCCGGCATGAGGATTTCGGACATCTTCAAGCCGGCGGGACGGGGAGGATGCCTGGTCGAGTGCACGCCGTCCGACCTGAAGACGGGAGAGCCGGGCCTTTCCTATATCGTTATCGCCCTGGAAAGCGGCTGGAATGTCGTCACCGCCAGCAAAGGGGCGCTAGTCGCGGCGTTCAGGAAGCTCAAGACGCTCGCCGCCGGCCAGGGAATGTCGCTGAAGTTCAGCGGGGCCACGGCCGCCGCCCTGCCGACATTGGACGTCGCCCTCGTCTCGCTGGCCGGAGCGGACATCGAGGGCATCCAGGGCATCCTCAACGGGACGTCCAACTACATCTTGACCAAGATGGCCGAAGGGCTCAGCTACAGGCAGGCTCTCCAGGAGGCCCAGGGATGGGGCATTGCCGAGCCTGATCCGTCCGACGACGTCGGAGGCTGGGACTCCGCGGCCAAGCTCCTTCTTATCGCCAATGCCTGCCTGGACACGGACTTCGGCCTCTCGGACGTCCGCGTTTCAGGGATCACCGGACTGCCCGCCGACTACGCCGCCAAGGCCGCGGCGGCGGGGAAATCCGTCAAGCTCCTCGCCAGCGCGTTCCCGAAGAAAAGCGGAAGAGGATGGGGGCTCGAGGTCGGGCCCTCGCTGCTCGACGACTCCCATCCGCTCTTCCATGTCAACGGAACGGAAAAAGGGATCACCTTCATCACGGACACGATGGGGTCCGTGACTCTGACCGGAGGACGGTCGAATCCTCGGGGTGCCGCCGCCACTCTCCTCAAGGATCTGATCAACATCTACCGCGACCCCTTCTGAGCGGCCGGCTTCAGTCCCGCCCGGATATCGTGCCGGTTTCGTTGACCTGATGTACCTTTTTTGATAACTTAGGGCTCTCGCGGGCACGGTTTTCGGCTGATCTGATATGGAGAGGTGTCCGAGTGGCTTAAGGAGCACGCTTGGAAAGCGTGTGTGCGTCGCAAGGCGTACCGCGGGTTCGAATCCCGCCCTCTCCGCCATCACGAAAGCCGGCCGGAAAGGAGCCTCATGATGGACAGCAAAGACCTCATTCTCACGGAAGACCTCTACGGAGCCCACAATTACCATCCCTTGGACGTCGTCGTCCAGAAGGCCAAGGGGATTTGGATGTACGATGTCGAGGGCCGAAAATACCTGGATTTCCTGAGCTCGTATTCCGCCGTCAACCAGGGCCACCGTCATCCCCGGATCATCAAGGCCCTCGTGGACCAGGCCAAGAGGCTGACGCTGACCTCGAGGGCCTTCCGAAACGACCAGTGGCCGCTCCTCGCCAAGGAGCTGTGCGAGATGACGGGCTACGAAATGGTGCTGCCCATGAACTCCGGGGCTGAGGCCGTCGAGACGGCGATCAAGACGGCCCGGAAGTGGGCCTATCAGAAGAAGGGCGTCTCCCCGGACAGGGCCGAGATCATCGCCTGCGCCAACAATTTCCACGGCCGGACCGTGACCGCCATCAGCTTCTCGACGGAGCCGCTCTACCGCCAAGACTTCGGTCCCTTCACCCCCGGGTTCGTCGTCATCCCCTTCGGCGAAGCCGCGGCCCTCGAGAACGTCATAACGCCGAACACGGCCGCGTTCCTGTTCGAGCCCATTCAGGCCGAGGCCGGGATCCTCATCCCGCCGGACGGGTTCCTGAAGAAAGCCCGGGAGACCTGCTCGAAGAACAACGTCCTCTTCATCGCCGACGAGATCCAGACCGGGCTCGGACGCGTGGGCAAGCTGTTCGCCTGCGAGTACGAAGACGTCCGCCCCGATATGGTCGTCGTCGGCAAGTCGCTCGGGGGAGGCTGCTATCCGATCTCAGCGGTCCTCGCCGACCGGGAGGTCCTCGGGGTGTTCAAGCCCGGCGAACACGGGTCGACCTTTGGGGGCAATCCCCTGGCCTGCGCCGTGGCTCGGGAGAGCCTGCGGGTCATCCGTGAAGAGCGGCTGGTCGAAAATGCGGCCGCTCGCGGCGCTTATTTCCTGGAAAAGCTCAGGAAGATCCGAAGCCGGAAGATCAAGGAGATTCGGGGACGGGGCCTGCTCGTCGGCGTCGAGTTGAAGCCCGAAGCGGGGGGGGCGCGCCGGTACTGCGAAGAGCTGATGAAGGAAGGGCTGTTGTGCAAGGAGACCCACGAGAATGTGATCCGCTTCGCCCCGCCGCTCATCATCCGCGACAAGGACATCAACTGGGCGCTCCGGCGCATCAAAGCGGTCTTCCGGAGGCTTGAGAAGCCCTGACGGCGGGCCGGCCCTTCCCCTGAACGTCAGTTTGTCGTATACTTCGTTCGACTAAACCCGCGAATGGAGGTTAGGGCATGAGAAAAAGCATCGGACTGTTCTTCCTGTTGGTCACTCTTATCGCGGGTTGCATGATCTATGTTCCTGCGGAAAGCATGGCCCCTTCCCCCCAGTCGGGCCCCCAAGACCAAGGCTATGCGCCCGACCAATGGAACTACAACAACCAGGACACTTCAGATTTCTACGGCTACCTGGGTCCCTACGGCCTCTGGGTTTCTTTTTCGCCTTATGGTTATGTCTGGGTCCCGCGCGGCATCGAATATGGATGGCGGCCCTACACCCTCGGGCATTGGGTCCTTTCGGACTGCGGCTGGACCTGGCTGTCCACGGAACACTGGGGCTGGCTGGTCTACCACTACGGCCGCTGGAGCTGGGATGCGAACCTCGGTTGGTTCTGGGTCCCCGGCACCGTCTGGGGACCCGCCTGGGTCGCGTGGCGCTGGAGCGATGCCTACATCGGCTGGGCCCCCCTTCCCCCGGATGGTGAATTCGTCGCCGGGTTCGGGTTCAGGCGGTGGGACGTCCCGATCCCGGGCCTGTATTGGAATTTCGTCGGCGGGCCGCATTTCATGGAAGTCTCGCTCGGCGGCTGGATCCTGCCGGTCGAACGCAATGTGACAATCATCAACTACACGCGCCTGAACGTCAACATCATGGTCCGCGGGACCCGTGTGGTCAACGAAGGGCTCAACGTCGACTTCGTGCACCGCGTGACGAACCAAGTCATCGAGAGGCGCCAGCTGGTGGATGCCCGCCAGCCCGGCGAGGCCAGGCTCGGGGCGCAGGACGTCGTCCTCTTCCGCCCGGCCGTCCGCGAGAATCCGGCCGCCAGGCCGAGAGTGATACTCAATCAGAGCCAGGCGGTGAACCGGATCAAAGCGGAGAGGATGGGGCCCGTCCATCGGACTCCCGAGGAAACGCAGTCGGTCCTGCAGCAAAACCATGAGAGGGAATCGAGGCTGCTCGAACAGAGCCAAGCGAACGAGATCCAAGATATCCAGCGCCAGGCCAACGCCCGGAAGGCTGCGGCCCGCAGCGCCGCGGAAAGGCAGAAAATCGACAACGAAACAAACGCCCGGCTCTCGGCACTCCAGAAAACGCACGCAACGGAAAAGGCCAAGCTCGCCGAGAGGCAGAAGGCCGAGAACGCGAAGGCCAAGCAGCCGAAGAAGAATTAACACCGCCCGGCGTTAGGATCGCCGTCCCGCCTTTAAGGTGACGGCGAGGGCCGCGGCTAGGATCAGCGCCCCGCCCGCGAGGGTCCCAGAGGCGGGGGTTTCCTTGAGGAAGGCCACGGCCAGGAGAATTCCGTAGACAGGCTCGAGCGAGCTGATGATGCTCGCCGTCCGGGCCGGCACCCGCTTCAGGCCGTGAATGAAGAGCGTATGGGCCACGGCGGTGCTCACGACGCCCAGCACGGCCAGCAGGCCGACCGTCCGCCCTGTCATCCTGGTGCCGGAGGAGGCAACGAAGGGCGACAGAAAAGCCAAGGCAAACAGGTCCTGATAAAAGGCCACCACCAGACTGGATTGGCTCCGGGCGAGCCTCCGGTTGAGGAGGCTCAGGACGGAAAAGGTCAGGCCCGCGCCGAGGCCCCACAGAACGCCTTGGAAAATAGGGTTCTTCAGCCCGGGCCGCGGCACGATCAGGATAACGCCCGCCATGGTGAGCAGCGCGAAGACAAGGCTCGCCGCGTCCCACCTCTCACTGAAAAACGGCGGCTCCAGAAAGGCGGTGAAAACGGGAAAAGTCGAGTAGCAGAGAAGCCCGACTGCGACCGTGGAAACCTGGATGGAGCGGAAGAACATCGTCCAGTGAACGGCCAGGATGAGGCCGCAGAGGACGAGAAGTGCCAGGTCCAGCGCTGGCCGGACGCGCAGGGACCGGCGGCCCAGGGCCAGGACGAGGCCGAGCGCGAGAGAGGCGAAAAAGACGCGGCCGGCGACGATCAGATGTGGAGGAATGGGCAGCCACTTGCCGAAGAGGCCGGGAAAGCCGAAGAGGAAAACCGCCAGATGAATCATGGCCAGGCTCCGCGCGGCGGAGGCGCTTTCCGGCCCCTCGGGAGCAGCCATGGCAGCTATGTATTATATCCGTTCCCCGGCCGATATTCCAGATTCCGTGACGCGGCCTCGGCCGCAATACGATTCTCTTGATATTTCGACCGGTTGTGTTAAGATATGTTTTACTTAATCCGCGAAACACCAGCGTTTCCGGCTCGCGGCGGGCGGCCGCCATCCATGCCCTACGAGATATTCGCGCGGAAATACAGGCCTAAGACCTTTGAGGAGGTCATCGGCCAGAAGTCTGTCGTCCAGACCATCCAGAACGCCATCACCTCGAACCGGATCTCCCAGGCCTACCTGTTTTCGGGCGTGAGGGGAACGGGAAAGACGACCGTCGCCCGCATCCTGGCCAAAGCCTTGAACTGCGTCAACGGGCCGACCCCCCAGCCGTGCAACAAGTGCGAGTTCTGCCAGGCCATCACGCAAGACCGGGCCATCGACGTCCTGGAGATCGACGGCGCTTCCAACCGCAGCATCGAGGACATCAAAGCCCTTCGCGAATCTCTGAAATACAAGGCCATATACACCCGTTACAAGGTGGTCATCATCGACGAGGTCCACCAGATCTCACGGGACGCCTTCAACGCCCTCCTCAAAACGCTCGAGGAGCCCCCGGCCAACACCGTTTTCATATTCGCGACGACGGAATTCAACAAGGTCCCGGCGACGATCGTGTCCCGGTGCCAGCACTTCGAATTCAAGAAGATCTCCCACAAAGACATCATCAACCACCTGATGGGCATCGCCCGAGTGGAGAACATCACAGTCACCCCCGCGGCACTGTCCATGATCGCGGAGGCGGCCGACGGGAGCATGCGGGACGCCCAGAGCCTGCTCGACCAGGCCGTGGCCTTCAGCGGCGCGAACGTCAGCGACGAGGACCTCAAGACGATCCTGGGGACGATCGGGCCGGACATCCTGTTCAAGTTCTCCTCAGCGGTCCTCGACGAGCGGCCCGAGGCGGTCTTCGGCCTCGTCGAGGACCTCGTCAATGGGGGTAACGACCTTCGCTTCTTCCTGTCCAGGCTCATCGGCCATTTCCGCAACCTTCTCCTCGTCGAGTCCGTAAAAAAACCCGAGGATTTTCTCCTCGTGACGACCGAGGAACTTCAGGCGCTCCGGGCCGAGGCAAAGAAGGCCACGGCGGAGGAATTTCTCCGATATCTCGTCGCCCTCCAGCAGGGCGAGCAGGGCCTCAAGTACTCAACACAGCCCCGGATCTTTTTGGAGACATTCCTTATCCGGCTCTGTCAGTTCCGCAAGCTCGTCCCGATCCAAGATCTGCTCCGGAAAATCGATACCGCCGGCCGGCCCGGGATGGGCCCCCGGGAAGGGCAGGTCCACCCGGTCCCAGATCGGCCGCCGCTCAAACCCGCCGCGACGTCCCACGGCCCGGCAGGCGAAGACCGCGGCGGACGGCCAGCCCCCGGTCCGGACGGGGAGACCCTCGGTGCCGCCCAGGCAGCTCCCGCGCGGCCCCAGGGGCCGCCCGTGTCCAGCGAGAAGAGGACGTTCGGCCGGGTGCTTGAGAGGCTGGCATGCGAGAGGGCCCCCCTGGCCGCCCTGCTGGCCCAGTACACGTCGGTCCGGATCGGGGAGGGGTTGATCGAGGTCTTTTTCGAGAAAGGCAAGGGGTTTTTCGGCTCTGCAATCCAGGAGAAGGACGTCAAGGCCGTCGAGCGCGCGGCCTCCGAAGTCCTGGGCCGCGAGACTTCGGTCCGATTCGCCGAGGAGGGCAGCGTGGCCAAAGGCCCGCCGAGGGCCGCGCCGGGCAAGGAGATGGAATCGGCCCTCAAGGATCCCACGGTCCAGTATTTCATAAACACGTTCAAGGCCCAAGTCCTCTCCGCAGATCCCGTCAAATCGGCCCGGGACAAGGAATCCAAGGGCTTCGGACCCGAAGAGGAGAGGTCATGAAGAGCATGATGGATCTGCAGAAGATGCTGAAGAGCGCCAAGGAGATGCAGGACCGTATCCAGAAAGAGATGGCCGAGATGAGGGTCGAGGGGACAAGCGGCGGCGGAATGGTCACGGTCGTCTTGGACGGCCAGAGGCACCTGATATCCATCCGGTTCGAGCCTGAAGTCGTCAACAGGGACGAGGTCGAGATGCTCCAGGACCTCATCGTTGCGGCCTTCAACGACGCGGGGGCCAGGGTTGACGAAGCTTTGAGCCAGAAACTCGGCGGGCTCACCGGGGGCTTGAAGATTCCCGGGATCGTCTGATGTTCGAATACGCGCGGCCGCTCCACGACCTGATCGAAGAGCTGAGACGCATTCCCGGCATCGGGGCCAAGACGGCCCAACGGATTGCCTTCTATCTACTCGGGCTGCCCGCCGAGGACGTCGAGCGCATCGCCGAGACCATGCGCGAAGCCAAGCAGAAGATTTTCGCCTGTTCCCGCTGCAACAACATCACCCATGTCGACCCCTGCCTGATCTGCTCGGACCCGCATCGCTCGGACGATGTCCTCTGCATCGTCGAGGAGCCCTTCAACATCTCGTCCATCGAAAAGACGGGGGCGTTTCACGGCCGCTATCATGTCCTGCTCGGCACCCTCTCGCCCCTCAAAGGCCGCGGCCCGGACGAGCTCAGGCTGGAAAAGCTTGTCAAGCGCGTCACGGAGGGGGCCTTCCGGGAGATCATCATCGCCACCAACCCCACAGTCGAGGGGGAGGCGACGGCGCTCTATCTTCTGAAGGTCCTCAAGGAATTCGGCATCCGGATCACGCGGCTGGCCATGGGGTTGCCCGTGGGCTCGGATCTGGACTTCGCCGACCAAGTGACCATCAAGAAAGCTCTCGAAGGAAGGACCGAACTGAAGGATTGATTCCGAAACTCATATCACGCCTCACGGCAATCATAGGAGTGTTCATATCATGAAAAAGACCTTCAAGGCGATTGACGGAAACACCGCAGCGACCCACGTGGGCTACGCCTTCTCAGAGGTGGCGGCCATCTATCCCATCACCCCCTCGTCGACCATGGGGGAGATGGCCGACGAATGGGCCGCGCAGGGCCGCAAGAATATTTTCGGCCACTCGCTGACCGTCGTCGAAATGCAGTCCGAGGGGGGCGCCTCGGGGGCGGTCCACGGCTCCCTGACGGCCGGCGCCCTGACGACGACCTTCACCGCGTCCCAGGGCCTGATGCTCATGCTTCCCAACATGCACAAGATCGCGGGTGAGATGCTGCCCACGGTCTTCTATGTATCGGCCCGGTCCCTGGCCTGCCAGTCGCTCTCCATCTTTGGCGACCACTCCGACGTCATGTCCGCCCGCAACACGGGATTCGCCCTGATGGCGGCAGGCTCGGTACAGGAGGTCATGGACCTGGGGATCGTTTCCCAGCTGGCAACTCTCAAGAGCCGGGTCCCCTTCCTCAATTTCTTCGACGGGTTCCGGACCTCGAGCGAAGTCCAGAAAGCCGAGATGGTTCCCTACGAGACCATGGCCGCGCTGCTGGAGCCCGGGTATGTCGAAGAGTTCCGCCGACGGGCTCTCAACCCCGAGCGGCCGATGATCAAAGTTGGCCAGCAGAACCCCGACGTCTATTTTCAGGGCCGCGAAACGGTCAACAAATATTATGCCGCCACGCCGTCCATCGTCCAGGAATGCATGGACAAGGTCGGCAAGGTCATCGGCCGGTCCTACCACCTCTTCGACTATTTGGGTGCTCCCGACGCCGACAAAGTCCTCGTCCTCATGGGCTCGGGGGCCGAGACGGCCGAGGAGACGGTCAACTATCTGAACGGGAGAGGAGCCAAGCTCGGGCTCGTTAAGGTCCGTCTTTATCGTCCATTCGACGCGGCCGCTCTCAACGCCGCCGTCCCGAAGAGCGCCAAGAAGGTCGCCGTCCTCGACCGGACCAAGGAGCCCGGCTCCCTGGGCGAGCCGCTCTATCTCGACGTGGCCGTCGCCCTGAGCGGGCGCCCCGTCAAAGTCGTCGGGGGGCGATACGGGCTGTCGTCCAAGGAATTCACTCCCAACATGGTCAAGGCCGTCTACGATCACCTCGACGGCAAGTGCGCGCCCGGCTTCACCGTCGGCATCGAAGACGACGTTACGCACGCCTCCCTGCCCCTCGGCCCGGCTTTCGACCCCATGCCTGAGGGCACCGTCCGCTGCAAGTTCTGGGGCTACGGATCGGACGGCACGGTCGGGGCCAACAAGAACTCGATCACGATCATCGTCGACAACACCGAGCTGTACGGGCAGGGCTACTTCCAGTACGACTCGAAAAAATCTGGCGGCGTCACGATCTCCCACCTCCGGTTCGGGAAGCGCCCGATCCAGGCCCAGTACCTGGTCAATACGCCCGACTTCGTCGCCCTGCACAAGTCGTCCTATATCGGCCGCTACGACATCCTCGAGGGGATCAGCGAGGGCGGGACGTTCCTCGTCAATTGCGAATGGCCGCCGGACAAGGTTTTCGAGAACCTGACCGAGGATATGCAGAAGACGATCATCGCGAAAAAGCTCAAGGTCTATGCGGTTGACGCCCTCAAGCTGGCCGAGGAGCTCGGCCTGGGGACACGGATCAACACAATCATGCAGGCCTGCTTCTTCAAGATCTCGGGCGTCCTGCCGGAGGATAAGGCCATCGACTTGATCAAGAGTGCCATCAAGAAGACCTACCTCAAGAAGGGCATGGACGTCGTCGAGATGAACTGGGCCGCCGTCGACAAGGCCACATCCGGCTTGGCGCGAGTGCCCGTCCCCGACAAGATCACGGTCTCGGCGCCGGCGCCGAAGCTTATCCCGGACGACGCCGACGATTTCACGAAGGACGTCATCGAGCCGGTCATGCGCTTCAAGGGCGACGATATCCCGGTCTCCAAGATGCCCTTCGACGGGCAGGTGCCTTCGGGCACATCCCGCCTTGAAAAGCGCGGCGTCGCGCCGGAAGTCCCCTTCTGGATCCCCGAGAACTGCATCCAATGCAACCAGTGCGTTCTCGTCTGCCCTCACGCCTCGATCCGGGCCAAGCAGATCGAACCGTCGAAGCTCGCCGGAGCGCCCGGAGGATTCGTGACACTCAAGGCCAACACGAAAAACGACAAGGATCTGCGGTATCGGGTCCAGGTCTATGTCGAAGACTGCACGGGCTGCCGGAACTGCGTCGAAGAGTGCCTGGCCAAGACCAAGGCCCTCCGGATGATCCCCATATCCGAAGCGCGGGAATCCGGGGAGAACGCCCGGGAGGCCTTTTTCGAGGCCCTGCCCTACGGGGTGACCGACGGCACGCGTGTCGACACGGTCAAGGGCAGCCAGCTCCTGCGGCCGTATTTCGAGTTCAGCGGGGCCTGCGCCGGCTGCGGAGAGACCGCCTACGTGAAACTCGTGACACAGCTCTTCGGCGACCGGATGATCGTGGCCAACGCCACCGGCTGCTCCTCGATCTATGGCGGGACCTTCCCGACCATCCCGTACTGCAAGGACGAGTTCGGCCGGGGTCCGACGTGGGCGAATTCGCTGTTCGAGGACAACGCCGAATACGGCTTCGGCATGCGGCTGGCGGTCGATTTCAATCGCGGGCAGCTGTCTGCCGCCATCGATCAGGCCCTGGCGGCCGGAACGACGCCGGCCCTCACGGAAGCCCTGACCAAGATGAAGGCCCTCTGGTCGAAAGTCGACGCCGAGGCTCTGGCCGCCTCCCGCGCGATTAAAGCGGCCCTGCCCGCCGCCCTGAAGTCGGCCAAGGGGCCGAGACCGGACCTGAGCAAGATCGCGGAACTCCAGGATTTCCTGGTCGACAAAAGCGTCTGGAGCATCGGCGGGGACGGCTGGGCCTACGACATCGGGTACGGCGGGCTTGACCACGTCCTGGCCTACGCAAGGAACATCAACGTCCTCGTACTCGACACCGAGGTCTACTCGAACACGGGAGGACAGGCGTCCAAGTCGACTCCGACCGGCTCGGTGGCCAAATTTGCCGCCTCCGGGAAAAAGACGGCCAAGAAGAACCTCGGCGGTATGGCCATGACCTACGGTTATGTCTATGTCGCCTCGGTGGCCATGGGGGCGAACCCCGGCCAGTGCATCAAGGCCTTCCTCGAAGCGGAGGCCTATGACGGGCCCTCTCTGATCATCGCCTATTCGCCCTGCATCAATCACGGCATCGACATGAGCAAGTCGCCAAAAGAGGAGAAACTCGCCGTCGATACGGGCTACTGGATTCTCTACCGGTACAACCCGATGCTGGCGCGGGAAGGAAAGAACCCCTTCCTCCTCGATTCTAAGGAGCCCAAGCTCGACTACCAAACATTCCTGAAGAACGAGATCCGCTACCGGACGCTCGTCCAGACCTACCCCGATATCGCCAAAGAGCTCTTCGTCCAGGCCGCCGAGGAAGCCCGGAAAAGATACGCAGACTTCAAGAAGATGGCCGAATAGAAGCTCTTGCGGCCCGGCCGGGGAGACCTTTTTGCCCCGGAGAGGGGACTGTGCTACAATGCCGCAGGAGCAATGGTGCGGCCATGAAACCCGAACGATCGGCCAGGATTCTCGTCATCGATGACGAGGAGAACATCCGCAAATCGCTCAAGATGATCCTCGAGTACGAGGGCTATGAGTTCTTCGAGGCCTCGACCGGCGAGGACGGTCTTGAGATGCTCCGGGAGACCGTTGGCATCGACCTCGTCCTTCTCGACATCAAGATGCCCGGGAAGGACGGTCTCGAAGTTCTGACCGAGATCAAGCAGAAGCCGTATTCGCCCGAGGTCATCATGATCTCCGGACAGGGAACGATCCAGGCCGCCGTCGAGGCGACCAAGCTCGGGGCCTTCGACTTCCTCGAGAAGCCGCTGCACCGCGACCGGGTCCTGCTCTGCCTCCGGAACGCCCTCAAGCAGAACACCCTCGCCCGGGAATGCCTGGACCTCAAGAAAAGGGCGGAGAAGCGCTACGAGATCGTGGGGAACCATCCCCTCATGAAGAGCCTCTGGAAGGAGATCCTCAAGATCGCGCCGACCAACGCGACCGTGCTCATCTACGGCGAGAGCGGCACGGGCAAGGAGCTCATCGCGCGGGCGATCCACGCGAACAGCCTGCGCTTGCGGGAGAAGTTCGTCCAGGTCAATTGTGCGGCCATCCCCGAGGAGCTCATCGAGAGCGAGCTTTTCGGCCACGAGAAAGGCGCCTTCACGGGGGCGACGGAGAAGAAGACGGGGAAGTTCGAGCAGGCCGACGCCGGGACGATCTTCCTGGACGAGGTCGCCGACATGAGCCTCAAGACCCAATCCAAGGTCCTTCGCGTCCTCGAGGAGGGGGAGGTCCAGAAAGTCGGCTCGAGCCGGATTTCCAAGGTCGACGTGCGGGTCATCGCCGCGACGAACAAGGATCTCCGGACGGAAATCCAGGAGGGTCGCTTCCGCGAGGACCTCTTCTTCCGGCTAAACGTCGTGCCGTTGTTCTCGCCGCCTCTCCGGGAGCGCCAGGAGGACATCCCGCTGCTCGTGGATTATTTCTCGCGGAGCTATGCCGAGGAAAACAATTTCAAGGCCCGGAAGTTCTCGAAGGAGGCTCTGGACGCCCTGATCGATTATCCGTGGAAGGGGAACGTCCGAGAGCTCAAGAACATCGTCGAGCGCCTGATGATCATGACGGACAAAGACACCATCGAAAAGACGGACCTGCCCCCGATGTTCCGGGAGACCGGAGAGCCCCAGGTGCCCGAATCGGCGCGGGTTCAGACGCTCCGGGAATTCCGGGACATCGCGGAGCGGGATTTCATCCTGGCCAAACTCGAGGCCAACGGCTGGAATATCTCCCAGACGGCCCGGGAGATCGACACGCCGCGCAGCAATCTTTACAAAAAACTCGAGCAATACGGCATAAAAATAACGGCCGGAGTCGGCGAGGCGGTTGCCGCTCCATCCCGTGAGGGAACTGGAGGGGAGGAAAGTCCGAACTCCAAAGGGCAGGATGGTCGCTAGCGGCGACTCCGGGCGACCGGAGGAAAGCGCCACAGAAAAGACACCGCCCTCCGGGAGAGGCGCAGCCTCCCCGGGGAGCAAGGGTGAAATGGCGAGGCAAGAGCTCACCGCCCTGATGGCGACATCAGGGGCACGGCAAGCCCCATCCGGAGCAAGGCCAAACGAACCCCGTTTTGGGATGGCCCGTCCCAGGGGGTGGGTAGGCCGCTCGAATCCCGGAGCAATCCGGGAGCTAGACAAATAACCGCCCCCGCCTCCGCGGGAACAGAATTCGGCTTACGTCCGGCTCCGGCCGTTTCTTCTATCCGGCGGGCGCGTTTCGTCGGCCGGGCAGCCTTGACACGAAGCGGGCGGAGAGGAATGATTCCGTCCTCCGGCCGGTAACAGAGAAGGGAGTCGATATCCATGGACGCACGAGCGGCAGTTGTGACGGGCGCAAGCAGCGGCATCGAGGCGGCCATCGCCCGCAAACTCGGGGTGGAAGGCTGGAACTTGGCCCTGGTGGTCGACCTCGTCTGCGCGCTGATCGACAGTCCCCGGACCGAGTTGTACACGAATCCCGCGACACAGGAGATCGTCTCCCGCGATTACCGGGACGTGGGCGCCTTCGAAGACGGGATGATCGAAGGGCGATGAGCGGTCTCGAAAGCCATGCCCGAGCCGTCGAAGCCTGATCGGATGCCGCGCCAGGAGTCTGCCCCGCCGGGCGGTCCCCGCCGTTTCGCCTGGTGGACAGAGGCTCCTCCCGAATCCAAGCGCGCCCTGGTGGCGGCAGCCTTCGGCTGGATGCTCGACTCCTTCGATGTCATGCTGTACGCCCTCGTCCTTTCGGCGCTCATCCCGGACCTGGGCATCGGGAAATCCATGGCCGGCCTCCTCGGCTCCCTGACCTTGTTCGCGTCGGCCCTCGGCGGCCTCGTCTTCGGGCTCGCCGCCGACCGCTTCGGGAGGCGCCGGGCGCTCATGGCGAGCATCCTGATCTATTCCGTGTTCACGGCCGCCTGCGGCTTCTCCACCGGGGTCCTCATGCTCGCCGCGTTCCGCGTCTTTCTCGGCCTGGGAATGGGGGGAGAGTGGGCGAGCGGCGCGGCCCTCGTTTCCGAAACATGGCCCGCCGCCCATCGGGGAAAGGCCCTAGGGCTCGTCCAGAGCGCCTGGGCCGTTGGTTACGCGGCGGCGGCGGCCGTCTCAGCCATCATCATGCCCCGCTGGGGATGGCGCGCCGTTTTCTTCGTCGGCGTCATTCCCGCCTTTTTCACGCTTTGGATCCAGAGACGGGTACAGGACCCCGAAATCTGGAGAGCAAGGCGGATCGAACGCCGTTCGCAGGGACAGGGCTTCCGCTTGATTTTCGGCCCGGGGCACCTCCGGCTGACGGCCCTCGTGACCCTGATGAACGGTCTGACGCTCTTCGCCTGGTGGGGCCTCAACCTTTGGATCCCTTCCTATCTCTCGATGACCTCCGGGCAGGGGGGCGTGGGGTTGAGCGCCCGGACGATGTCCGGCTTCGTCATCTTCATGCAGATCGGCATGTGGCTGGGATACGTCAGCTTCGGCTTTATCAGCGACCGGGCCGGCCGCAAAAAAACCTATGTCGCCTTCCTCGTTGCCGCCGCCGTCTTCGTCTTTCTCTATGCGAGCACGAGGCAGCCCCTCGTCCTCCTCCTCCTCGGGCCGTTCGTCGCATATTTCGGGACCGGCCATTTCAGCGGCTTCAGCGTTCTGACCGCCGAACTGTATCCGACGGCCGTCCGGGCCACGGCGCAGGGGATCACTTACAACTCCGGCCGGATCGCGAGCGCCGTGGCGCCGTTTCTCGTCGGGTCGCTGGCCGAAACGAGAGGTTTCCCCATCGCTTTCGCCCTGATCGCCGTATCCTTTCTCGCCGCCGCGGTCCTATGGGTCTGGATCCCCGAAACGGGCGGCCGGGAACTCATATAAGCCTCACTCCTGCGGCGCATCTGCGTCCCACGTCGAGATTCCGGGAGGAGACCTCGGGACAGACAGCTAGAAAAGAGACGCGGCGGCCTGACGGATGACGACCATCAGGTTGCCGGGCCAGAGGCCCAGCTGGATGACTCCGTAGAGGCAGAGAAAAAGGACAAGGTACAAGGCCGGATCATCCCGTTCGATCTCGACCGAAGCCAAGGGGTCCCTCATGTACATGAAGACGACGACTCTCAGGTAATAAAAGACCGAGATGAGGCTGGCCAGCACGGCGATAACCGCCAGAGCGACGTGCCCCTGCCGGACAGCGGCACTAAAGACATAGAACTTGGCCAGGAACCCGGCCGTGGGCGGGAAGCCGGCCAGGGAGAACAGGAAAACGGCCAGCGACGCGCCGATCCACGGGTACCGGAAGCCGAGGCCGGCGAAATCCTCGATGTCCACGTATTCCGTCCCTTTGCGGCTCACGGCGATCAGGGCGCCGAAGGCCCCGGCGTTCATCAGCAGATACGCAACGAGATAAAAAATGATCCCCGGCCCGTCGCCGGACACGAGCCCCACGAGGATATAGCCCGAATGGGCGATGCTCGAGTAGGCGAGGAGGCGCTTGAGATTCCGCTGCCTGAGGGCCGTCAGGTTGCCGATGAGCATAGTCAGTATAGCGGCTCCCGAAACGAGCCAGAACATAACGGACGCCCCGCCCGCCCGGCTCCAGAGAGGGGCCAGGACCCGGAAAAGGACGGCGAACACGGGAATCTTCGGACCCGTCGTCAGGAAGGCGCTCACCGGTGTCGGCGCGCCCTCGTAAACGTCCGGGGCCCACATGTGGAACGGCGCGACCGCGACCTTGAAGCCGAACCCAGCGACGACGAGGGCCAAGCCGGCCCAGCCAGGAACGCCGGCGGTGCCGGTCCCCCGCAATAGGGCCCCCCGGACGGCCTCGATGTCCAGGCTCCTGAAGGCGCCGTAGAGAAGCGCCAGGCCGAAGACGAGGAAGGCGCTGGCGAAACTGCCCATCAGGAAATACTTGACCGCGGCCTCCGACGATTTTGGATCTTTTTTCTTCAGGCCGGTCAGCGCGTAGCTCGATACGGACAGGACCTCGAGGCCGAGGAATATGACGAGAAGGCTCCCGGAGCTCGCCATCATCATCATCCCGGCGACGGAGAGGAGAATCAGGGCGTAGAATTCGCCGAAATTCGCACCCTGATTCCGGATGTACTTGAGGCTCATGAGGATGATGAAGGCCCCGGCCGCGACGAAGACCAGGCAGAGGATGAGCGCAAAGCGGTCGAGCACGAGCGCCGAGCCGAAATAAGAAAAGCCTCGTCCCCAGGCCCGCATAGAGAAAAAGCCGCTCAGCAGGAGCGCCAGGATGGAGATGTACCCGAGGGCGTCTTTGTTGTCCTTCCGGCCGAACGCCTCAATCAGCAGGACGACAAGAGCGCCGGCGGCCGTGGCCAGCAGCGGAGCCAAAGCGAGGAAACTCGTCATGGCCCTATCTCCGTCCTCCTGCCGCTGCGGCGGGGCCGCCTCCGGGCTGGGCCAGCGCGAGCGGCGGCGGGGACGTCCGCGTCTCGAGAACGGCAGATGAGGCCCTCACGCTCCGGAGATATTCGGTCACGGAGGCGTCCATTTTCCTCAGAAGCGTGCCCGGGAAAAGCCCGAGCCAGAACATGAGGATAAGGACAGGCACGAGCACTAGACGCTCCCGCAGCTCCAGGTCCTTGAATTCCTGGACTTTCGGGTTTTGGACGGGCCCCTGCATGACACGGCGGAAAAGCCATAGGAGATAAGATGCGGACAGGATGACCGCCGAGACGGCTAACGCGGCCAGGAGCTTGTCCGTCCGGAAAATGCCGAAGAAACAGAGGATCTCGCCCACAAAACCGTTAAGCCCGGGAAGCCCGATGGACGACAGGACGGCGATCAGGAACACGGCCGAGAACACGGGCATGCGCCGGCTGACCCCCCCGTAATCCCTGATCAGCCTCGTATGGGACCGTTCGTAAAGGACGCCGACGCATAGGAAGAGAGCGCCGGTGCTCAGGCCGTGATTGACCATCTGATAGAGGGCGCCTTCGGTGGATTCCACGGTCAGGGAGAAAACGGCGAGCATGATGAGGCCCATGTGGCTGACGCTCGAGTAGGCGACCAACGATTTCATGTCCTTCTGGACGAGGGCCATGAACCCGCCGTAAATGATGCCGATCACGGCCAGGATCGAGAGCGCCGGAAAGAGTTCCCTCGCGGCGTCGGGGAAGAGCGGCAGGCCGAGGCGCAGAAAGCCGTAGGCGCCCATCTTCAACAGGACCGCCGCCAAGATGACGGAACCCGCTGTCGGGGCCTCGACGTGTGCATCCGGGAGCCAGGTGTGGAGCGGGAAGAGGGGCACCTTGATGGCGAAGGCCAGGGCGAAGGCCACGAAGAGCCAGAGCTGGAGGTGCGGCGCCAGGTTCAGGCCTGCTAGGTCCCGGATCGCCAGGGAATAGCGGCCGCTCGCTTCGTGGAACTTCGCATAGACGACGAAGATCGCGACGAGCATCAGGAGGCTGCCGAACATCGTGAAAAGGACAAATTTCAGGGTCGCGTAGATGCGCCGAGGGCCTCCCCAGACTCCGATCAGGAAGTACATTGGGATGAGCATGGCCTCCCAGAAGACGTAGAACAGGAACAGGTTCATGGAGACGAAGACGCCGATGATGCCCGTTTCGAGGAGGAGCATGAAGAACGAAAATTCTTTGACCCTCTCGCCGACGGCCCGCCAGGACGAGAGAAGCGCGACGGGCGTCAGGAAAGTCGTGAGGAGCACGAGAAAAAGGGATAGGCCGTCGATCCCGACATGGTAGTCGATCCCGTGCCCGATCCACGGCCGGTGCTCGACGAACTGGGCCGCCGCGCTCCCGCCGTCGAAGCCGAAATATATGGCCAGGGAAACGAGGAAGGTCAGCAGGGCTATGGCCAAGGCGAAAATCCGCGCCGGCCTCCTCCCGTCACGGGGGAAGAAGACGAGGGCGAGAGCGCCGGCGAGCGGCAGGAACGTCACGAGGCTCAGGATCGGCATGCTCATCTCGCCCAGAACAGAATCACTCCGACGAAGACGACAACGCCCAGTAGGAACGACAGCGCATAGTCCTTGATGAGGCCCGTTTGAAGGCGGCTGAGGCCCCGCCCGGCGGCGCCGGCCGCGCCTGCCGAGCCATTGAGGGCCCCGTCGATGACCGGCAGATCGAAATGGTCGTAGACGAACTCGGCGCCGCGGACGGCGGAGCGAACCAAGAGAGCGTCATAGATCTCGTCGACGAAATACTTGCCGTAGACGAGCCGGTAGAGCCCCGGGAAACGGCCCGCCAGACGGCCCGGGAGCCCGAGATACCGGATGTAAAAAAGATAGGCGACGAACAGCCCGCCGAGAGCGGCCGCCGTGGCGACAAGGATGAGGTTCCATTCAAGGGCGGCTGGGAAGCCGAGGCCTACCGAACCGACGACGGGTTCGAGGAAACGCCCGATGGCGTCGGCCTTCACCCCGAAGACGGCGGGGAGACCCACGTACCCGCCGATGACGGAGAGGATGGCGAGAACGAGGAGAGGCACCGTCATGACCGGGGAAGACTCATGGAGATGATGGCGCGCCTCCTCGCTCAGCCGCTCGCTCCCGGTGAACGTCATGAAGAAGAGGCGAAACATATAAAAGGCCGTCAGGACTGCGCCCAGAAGGCCCAGGACCCAGACGGCATAGTGGCCGCTCGAGAACGCGCTCGTCAGGATGGCGTCTTTGGAGAAGAACCCGGAGAAGAAGGGGAGGCCCGAGATCGCCAGAGTCGCGGCCAGGAACGAGTAGAACGTCAGAGGGAGGTGCTTTCGCAACCCGCCCATTTTTCTGATATCCTGCTCGCCCGAAAGGGCATGGATGACGCTTCCGGCGCCGAGGAAGAGAAGGGCCTTGAAGAACGCGTGAGTCACGAGATGGAACATGCCGGCCGCGTACGCTCCGACCCCGCAGCCGATGAACATGTAGCCGATCTGGGAGATCGTGGAATAGGCCAGGATGCGCTTGATATCCGTCTGGACCAGGGCCATGGTCGCGGCGAAGACGGCCGTCGCCGCGCCTGCGTAGGCGACGACTTGGCCCGCGGCCGCGGAGGCCGAATATAAGCCGTTGAGCCGCGACACCATGTAGACGCCGGCCGTGACCATCGTGGCCGCATGGATGAGGGCGCTCACCGGAGTCGGGCCCTCCATGGCGTCCGGGAGCCAGACGTAGAGCGGGATCTGCGCGGACTTACCTGTCGCACCGACGAAAAGCAGAATGGCGATGAGTGTCGCTAGGCCTGGCGCCAGGGCCCCGCCCGCGGCCGCCCGGTTGATGGCCGCGAAATCGCCGCTCCTGACGTTCAACATCACGAACAGGAGCCCGATAATGAAGGCCGCGTCCCCGATGCGGTTGACGATGAAGGCCTTCATCCCCGCCTGGGCGGCGGCCGGGCGCTCGAACCAGAAGCCGATGAGAAGGTAGGAGCAGAGTCCGACGCCCTCCCAGCCGATGAACATCAGGACGATGTTCGAGGCCGTGACGAGCACGAGCATGAAGAAGGTAAACAGGTTGAGGAAGCCGAAATAGCGGGAATAATCGCAGTCCTCGGCCATGTAACCGATCGAATAAACGTGGATCAGGAAACCGACGCTCGTGACGACGAGACACATGAGGACCGAAAGCGGGTCCATCGTCAGGGCCAGCGGAACGAAAAAGACGCCGCTCGAAATCCAGGCCAGAAAAGTCTTCCCGAGCGCCGCCGCGGGGGTTCCCAGAACCCGGACGAATGCGGCCGCGGACAGGACGAAGGAGGCCAAGACCGCGACGCAGGCTTGGAGCGAAATCCATCTCCGGGAGAACCGCGAGCCAGCGAGGAGGAGAACGAACGAGCTCAGCCCGGGGATCAGGGGGATGAGCCAGAAGCTCTCGGCCATCTCAGCCTTTCAGCCCGCCCATGTCTTCCGTGCGGACGGTCTTCCGCTGACGGAAGACGTGGAGGATGATCGCCGTCCCCACCACCGCTTCGGCGGCGGCCACCGTCAGGATGAAAAAGACGATGACTTGGGCTTCGGCCCGGTCTTGGGGGTGCGAAAGGGCTAAGAAGGCCAGGTTCGCGGCGTTGAGCATGACTTCGACGGCCATGAATTGAGTCAGGAGATCGCGTTTCAGGAAGAAAGCCACGACCCCGAGCACGAAGAGAACCACGGCCAGGATGACGAAAGCGGGCCCCGGAATCACGACGGCTCCTTTTTCCCGGCCAAGGTCACGGCGCCGACGATGGCGGCGACGAGCAGGAGCGAGGTGATCTCGAACGGAAAGAGGTAGTCCGTGAGCAGGAGATGACCGATTCCCGCGGCGTTCCCTGCGCCCGCGGCCGCCGGCCCCGAAGCCGTGAGCAGGGCTTTCCTGGCCACGAGGATAAGCTCGATGAAGAAGACCCCGCCGAGGACCGCCGAGAGGATGCGAACGATCCTCTTCCTTTCAGGCGGGAAGGCTTTTTTAAGGTCGATCATCATGATGGCGAAAAGAAAGAGCACCATGATGGCCCCGGCATAGATCAGGATCTGGACAACGGCGACGAAGGCGGCGTCAAGAAGGCCGAAAATCCCGCCCAGACAGGCAAAACAGAGAACCAGGAACAGGGCGTTGTGGGCTTGGTTCCGGGAGATGATCATGGCCGCGACCGAGCCAACGCAGAGGACGGAAAGGAGAAGGAAGATGATCCAGGCCATGATCTGATGTGTTTCTATTCTTAGTGTTCCGCGAGGGAAAGTCAAGCCGGAAGTGATGATCTTCCGGGGTCGGGGATTAAGGTGCCGCGTTTTTTTCGGCGAAGGCCTTTGACATCCCGGTTTGATTTGTTATAATAACAAAGTTACCGCGGGGTAGAGCAGCCTGGTAGCTCGTCGGGCTCATAACCCGGAGGTCGGTGGTTCAAATCCACCCCCCGCTACCATCACGAATCTAAAAGAATATCAACCACATATAGGCCGTTGGGGCCTCTCTTTGCCTTCAATTCCGCCCCTTCGTCATTGTGCTATTTTATGCAGTTTTATAGTGTTTTCGGCCGAATTTATGTAAGAAATCCCGTAAGCCGTCAATCGACGTCCTTTCCCTTGAACCACTCACGATAGAGCTATTCGTTAAATAACCTTAGACCGTATTTTGGAAAGAAAATTGGAAAGCCTACGCGCAAGTTCGAGCATAAACTCCCCGCTTCCGAAGAAACTGCGGTGGGGTCAATTATGCTCTACAGCGACATCTCCTCTTACTGGCTTTACTGCTTTATCCGGATAGTAGCGATAGATATGGGGTATGTTCCTGTGGCAACGGGTGAGCCTATCGCCGTCAAGGCCCCCATGGAAGAGTCGATGGTATAACTCGAGACACTTTCCGAACTATAATTCACCATATAGGCGAAGTAGTTGTAAACCGTTGCCGGGGGCGTGGAGCTCCCATTGCTCCCACCACCACACGCCACAATGGACACCGCAACCAATCCCAGGACGACGGCCTTCCCAAAGATGGCTTTCATGAGATAACCCCCCAAGCTAGGATAAGCAACCGCTACAGATTTGGTCAGGAAATCTCTTTAATTAATATCAATCCAGATTGATCGGCGCTTCACCCGAAAATCGGTCCAGGTATAACGGGAAGAAGTTCGGAGGTTGAAAACCTCGCTTCAGAGGTGGTATCGTGACCGTGGGTAGGTCACGGCCGTAAAACCTCCCGGCCGAAGCTCTCTCCCTATCCCGCGAGGCCTTTGAGCCCGTTTGAGGCCGTGTAGAGCGCGCCCACGCCCGCCAGGTGATAGGCAACGCGGAGGGCTTCAGCGATCTCCTCCTTCGTCGCCCCTTCGCCCATGGCCGCCTGGGCCAGCGAGCGGACGCCCATATCGGCGCCGTGGGCGGCGTCGAAGGCCATGGCAATGAGAAGCTTGGTCCTCTTCGAGAGGGCCCCGGGGCCGAAGACGAGCTCGTTTGCTGCCTTCAAATGGTCCATCATCTTTGGGTCGATTTTCAGAAGCGTGGACAGTGGGTTTTCCGGCATAGCAGATCTCCTTTCAAGCAGAAACCATGATATCACCTCAGGCGATTCTATGGCTACACGCGTGCGTCCGAGGCTGCCGGCGGGATGCGGCCTCGCCCCGTTCGCATTCATGTGCCTGACGACCGAAGGCGAATGCGCAATCCCCCCGCCCTCAGTTGAATGTCGCCCGGATATCTGTTATATGAATCCTCGGAGACTAACAAGGAGGCCACGATGTTCAGCGAGAAAATCTATGCGGAGCGGCGCAGGCGGCTCAAGAAGCAGATGGGTTCGGGCATTCTGATCTTCCTCGGAAACGAGGAGAGCCCGATGAACTATGCGGACAACGCGTATCATTTCCGCCAGGACAGCACCTTTCTGTATTTCTTCGGACTCGATTCGTCCGGCCTGGCGGCGATCATCGATATCGATGAGAACAAGGAGATCCTTTTCGGGAAAGATGTCGGCATCGAGGACATCATCTGGACGGGCGAGCTTCCCAAGCTCAGGGACCGGGCCCGCCGCGTGGGCGTCCGGCGCACGGCTCCCCGGAAGGCGTTCGACGAGTACGTGAGGAAGGCCCGAGCGGCGAAGAGGACGGTGTACTATCTGCCTCCATACAGAGCCGAGGCGGAGCTCGCGATTTCTTCGCTTCTCGGGCTGCCGGCAAAGAGAGTCAAAGCCAATGCCTGCCGGCGGTTCATCGAGGCCGTCGTCGACCAGCGGCTGACCAAATCCAAGGAGGAGATCCGGGAGATCGAGAGCGCCCTCAGCGTGACCGCCGAGATGCACCTCGCGGGCATGAGGCTGGCCAGGCCAGGCCGTATCGAATGCGAGGTCATCGGAGCCATGGAAGGGATAGTCAATTCCGTGGGCTGCCGGATGGCCTTCCCGCCGATCGTGACGATCAACGGGCAGATCTTCCACAGCCAGAGCGCCGTCAACGAGCTCCGGAAAGGCCGGATGCTCGTCATGGACGCGGGGGCGGAGTCCTGGATGCACTACGCGTCCGACATCACCAGGACGGTGCCCGTCGGGGGCCGGTTCAATGGGCGGCAGAAAGATATCTATGAGATCGTCCTCGAGGGCCAGGGGGCGGCCATTCGGGCTATGAGGCCCGGCATTCCGTTCAAGGAAGTCCACCTGAAGACGGCCAGGACCATGGCCTCCAGGCTCAAGGACCTCGGCCTGATGAAGGGCGACGTCGGCGAGGCCGTGGCGGCCGGCGCGCACGCCTTCTTCTTCCCCCACGGGCTCGGGCACAACTTGGGCCTCGATGTCCACGACATGGAGGGTCTAGGTGAGGATTTCGTCGGGTACGACAAGTCGGTCCAGAGGAGCAAACAATTCGGACTGGCCTATCTGAGGATGGCCAAGGAGCTCCGGCCGGGTCACGTGATGACGATCGAACCGGGGATCTATTTCATCCCCGCCCTCTTCGCCCTTTGGAAAAAAGAGGGGAAGCACCGGGACTTCATCACCTTCGACAGGGTGGAGAAATTCCTGGATTTCGGCGGCGTCCGTATCGAGGACAACGTGCTCATCACGGCGAACGGGCACCGGGTCCTGGGGACGCCCATCCCCAAGACCGTCACCGACGTGGAGAAGGCCTGCCGCCGATGACCGGAGACGCGCCGGGTCCCGGAGGCGACGAGACTCCATCGCGGGCTTCCATCGTCCGGGGCCCTGGTGGCCGGCGGCGGGGCCGCTCGGGGCGTCCCTGACCGGAGGAACATGAGCCTGAGAATCGCCCTCGTCCAAAAGCGCGCGGGGCCGGACCCGGATGCGAACAGGGAGCGGGGGAGGCAAGCCTTCCTGGAGGCGGCCCGCGCGGGAGCGCGGCTCGTCGCCTTCCCTGAGCTGGCCTTTACGCCTTTCTACCCTCGGGTCCCGGCGGGTCCGGAGCGCTTGCTCGGGGCGGAGCCCGTGCCAGGTCCGACCACGGAGATGTTCAGCCGCCTGGCCAAGGAAACCGGCGTGGCGGCAGTCCTCAACCTGTTCGAGCGGGACGGAGGCCGGACCTACGACTCCTCGCCGGTCATCGACGCGGACGGCCGCCTGCTGGGCGTCACGCGCATGGTCCACATCATGGAAGGCCCGGGCTTTCACGAAAAAGGCTATTACACGCCGGGAGACGGCCCGGATTTCGTGTTCGAAACGGCTGTCGGCCGCGTCGGCGTGGCCATCTGCTACGACCGCCACTTTCCCGAATACATGCGCGGTCTTCGCCTCCTCGGCGCGGAGCTGGTCGTCATCCCCCAGGCCGGGTCGGTGGGGGAGTGGCCGGAGGGGCTCTTCGAGGCCGAGGTCCGGACGGCGGCCTTCCAGAACGGATACCACGCGGCCCTGGTCAACCGCGTCGGCCGGGAGGAGAGCCTCGAATTCGCGGGGGGCTCGTTCGTCGCCGGGCCCGGCGGAACGGTCATCGCCCGGGCCCCGGAGGGACAGGAGGCAGTCCTCTACGCCGATTGCGACTTCGCGGCCAACCGCGATTCCCACGCCGGGCGCCATTTTCTCGCGGACAGAAGGCCCGGCGTCTACCGTAAGCTCCGTCTGACCGACGACCCGGGCGAGGACTGAGCGTGTTCCACTGGTACGTCCTCAACACCCGGCCCAAAAAAGAGGGGCAGGTGGAGCGGCTCTTCGAGGAGGGCGGGTTCGCAGTGTACTGCCCGAAACACGAAAGCAGCGGCCGGGTGAAGCCGTTTTTCCCGGGCTACGCCTTCATCTCTTTTGAGTTCCCCGAACAGTACCAGATGGTGAAATACACCCGGGGCGTCAAACGGGTCGTGGGCAACGACGACGGGCCGATCCCCATTCCCGAAGAGGTCGTCCGGGGCCTCAAGGCGCGCGAACGGGAGGGGCTGATCGTCCTCGAAAAATACGGCCGGGAACCGGGTCCCGGCGACGAGATCGAAGTCATGGAGGGACCGCTCAAGGGCCTCAAGGGCATCTTCAAGAAGGAGGCCAGCGACAAGGAGCGGGTCATGATCCTCCTGAACTACGTCTCCTACCAGGGCATGCTGCTCATCGAGAAGAAAAAGCTCAGGAAGATCTAGGCCCGGGTCGGGACGCCGTCCGCGCTCGCCGCGTCACTTCGCCGTCTTCAGCTTTTCGAGAAAGGCCCCCGAAAGGCTGCCCGAGGAAAAGAAGATCACGCCGTCGGCGCCGAGCGAGCGGCAGATCCCCATCTCCTCGAGCATGCCTTCCGGAGTGTTCTGGTTGTGGGACGTCCCGATCCCTATCCCGGGACACACCAGGCAGGCCCCGCGCCCAGTGTCGACGGCTTGCTTTACGGACTTGGCGAAGAACCGGACCGAGTTCGTGTACAGCATCGGGCAGAGCATGTCCACCAGCCGTTCCCGGGCCCAGGCCGCCCAGTCCTGGCCGATAAGGACCTTCGCGTTTTCCGCGTCGGGAAAGACCGCCGCGCTGATTCGGACCGTCCGTCCGTCCGCTTTCAGCGAATCCCTGAGCTCGCGGACGAACTGCGTCACGCGGTCCCGGTTCCATTCAAGCCATTCGTTCCAGATCATGTTGCCTGAGTCATGGGCTTTGACCGACGCCAAGTCCACACCCGAAAACTCCTGGAAGAGCCGAAGCGTCTCGGGATCGAAGCTGAAATAGGGTTCCGTCGGCTCGCAGGGAAAGCGGATATAGTCGAGATGGATCCAGTCCGTGCGGTAGTCCCGGGCGACCTCGAGCATGAGGCTTCGCTCGTATTCGCGGACGGCCGGGAGGGCCGGATTGGCCGAGCCCACGAACTCGCCCCGCGGGCTGCGTATCAGCCATTCGGGGTGCTCGCGGACACGGCCGAGGATCGACGTTTCGGGGAAGACACAGAACCAGGGGTGGACGGTCATTCCTCGCCGGCGCGCCTCGGACAGAAACACACCGAAGAAGTCCCAATCCCAGCTCGGGTCGCGAACGGCAATCCGGCTCCTGTAATAGACTCTGCCGGAGCCGTCTTTGACCAGGACGATAAGCGTGTTGATGCCCGCTGTCTTGTATTCGTCGAGCGTGGCCCGGATCTTTTCGATCGCGGCCGTCCTATCGGGGCCGAAAAAGCCCGGGTGGACCCAGACGCCGCGGACGGCCATGGCCGGGGCGGATACGGCGTGCGTTCCGTCGCGGCCGAAGGCCGGCTCGGCGCCGGCCGTCAGCAGGAAAACCAGAAACGAAGCCATCACCTTGGGATTCATGATGGTCCCTCCTTTGCGGAAAACGTTCAGGAGCGGCGCCGGCCGTAGCCGCCGCCCCCAGGCGTTTCGATCCGGAGGACGTCCCCCGGCCGCAGCCTGATGTTGACCTTCGATCCCAGAATTGTCCTCCTGTTTCCGGAGATGAGCGTGTTGCGGCCCATGGCCCCGGCCTCGCCGCCCCGGAGGCCGTAGGGCGCGTGAGTGCGCCGCTCGGACATGATCGTCAGGGTCACCGGTACCAGGAACTCGTATTCCCTGACGATCCCATCGCCGCCTCGCGTGGCGCCTCGGCCCCCCGAGCCCTTTCTCAGGCCGTAGCGCAGGATCTTCACCGGCAGGTAGTTCTCCAGGGCTTCGAGGGGAGTGTTGAGCGAATTCGTCATGTGTGTGTGGACGCCGCTCAGCCCCGGCGCGGTCAGCCCGGCCCCCATGCCGCCGCCGATTGTCTCGTAATAGGCGAAGGCCGAGCCTCCGGCCGTGTCCTGTCCTCCGAAGGCGATGTTGTTCATCGTGCCCTGGCTGGCCGCCGGGATCTTCTCGGGGACGGCCCGGGCCAGGGCCCCGAGGAGGATGTCCACGATTCTCTGCGACGTTTCGACGTTGCCCGCGGCGCAGGCGGCGGGGAAAGCGGCATTGACGACGGTCCCTTTCGGGGCGACGATGTCAAGCGGCCGCATCAGGCCCGTGTTAAAGGGGATGTCCTCGTCGACGAGGGAACGGAAGACGTACAGCACGGCCGAGGAGGTGATGGCGAAGTTGGCGTTGATCCCCCCTTCGACCTGGCCGTCAGAACGGCTGAAGTCGACGCGCGCCCGATCGCCGCGGATGGTCACGTCTACGGCGATCGTGACAGGCTTGTCCGTGATTCCGTCGTTGTCCATGACATCCTCGAAGCTATATCGCCCGTCCGGCACGCGCCGGATGGTCGCCCTCAGGAAGCGTTCGGTGTAGTCCTGGACGAGCCCCGCATAGGTCCGCACCTTGGCCAGCCCGTAGCGCCCGACGGTCTCGAGGAGCCGGAGGCGGCCCACCTCGTTCGCGGCGATCTGGGCCAGGAGGTCCCCGCGGCGCTCGTCGGGCGTCCTCACGTTCGCGAGGAACAGACGCATCACATCTTCGTTCCTCCGCCCCCCGGACACGAGCTTCAGCGGCGGGATGATGAGGCCTTCCTGGAAAAGCTCCGTGGCCAGCGGCATCGACCCCGGAGACATCCCGCCGACGTCGGCGTGGTGGGCCCGGTTCGCGACGAAGAAGGCGCGCCGACCGCCGACGAAAACGGGCGAAACGCAGGTGATGTCCGGAAGGTGGGTGCCACCCCGGTAAGGATCGTTGAGGACGACAAGGTCGCCCTCCTCGATCGGAAACGCCCGGATGGCGGCCTGGACTGAGAGGGGCATGGCCCCGAGATGGACGGGGATGTGGGAGCCCTGGGCCAGGGTCTCGCCGCACTCGTCGAATAGGGCGCAGGAAAAGTCCTTCCGCTCCTTGATGTTCGGCGACAGGGCCGTCCGGCCCAGGACGGCCGCCATCTCCTCGGAAACGGAAATGAAGATGTTCTTGAAGAGTTCGAGTTCGATCGGGTCGACGGGTTTTTTCATCGCGGCCCCGGCTTGCGGATGATCAGGTTCAGCAGCCCGTCGACGCGCGCCCGGTATCCGGCCGGGAGATACGTCGTGGACTCCGGGTCGATGATCAGTGCCGGCCCGGAGACGACGTTCCCCGCGGCGAGCTGCGAGCGGTCGTAAATCGTCCCTTCTCTCTGGCCGCGGGCCGTGCTCATTTTCTGCCGCTTGACGACCGCCCGGGGGTCGAGGGACCAGCGCTCGGCCCGCCGGACGAAGGGAATTTTCGGCGTGACGGCCACGGCCTTGACCCGGAGGTTGACGATCTCGACGGTCCTTTCTGCGTGATGATAGGAGTAGAGCTTCTGGTGGAGCCTGTGGAAGGCCTCAAGGTAGGCTTCTCCGGCCGTTCGCGCCGTACGGTAAGGGACAGCGATCTCGTAGGATTGGCCCAGATAACGGCAGTCAAGTGACCTTTCGAACAGGACGTCCCGGCCGGCGAAGCCGTCCTCCTCCATGTCGCGCCGCCCCGAGCGCTCAAGCCGCAGGAACTCCCTCTCCAGGTCCGAGAGCGACACCCGGTCATCCGTTTTCATGACGGATTTCGCGGCGTCCTTGACGCAATCGGCCACGAGGAGCCCGAAGGCCGAGAGCACGCCGGCGTTCCGGGGCACGATGACAGTGGGCATCCCGAGGTGGGCGGCGATCTCCGCGGCGTGCATGCCCCCGGCCCCGCCGAAGGAAAAAAGGGCGAAGCTCCGCGGGTCGAAACCTCGCTCGACAGAGATCACGCGGATGGCCTTCTCCATATTGGCGTTGGCGATGTCGATGACACCGAGCGCTGTTTCCTTCGGGCTTTTTCCGATGAGCCGGGCGAGCCGTCCGATCGCAGCCCGGCTCCGCTCCGGGTAGATCCTCATCTGGCCGCCCAGGAAGAACTCCGGGTCCATTCGACCCAGGAAAAGGTTCGCGTCGGTGACGGTCGGAAGATCGCCTTTCCCGTAGCACGCCGGACCCGGCTCAGCTCCCGCGCTTTGAGGCCCGACGCGCAGGGATCCCCCATGATCGCGGAACGCGATCGAGCCGCCCCCCGCTCCCACCGAATGGATGTCGATGAGTGGCAGGCGGATGGGGAAGTCCCCGATGCGGCTCTCTTGCGTCCGGCGGATGGCCCCCTCGATCAGGGATACGTCCGTGGATGTCCCTCCCATGTCGAAGCTGATGATGTTCGGGAAGCCCGCGGCCAGGGCCACGTGCCGCGCCCCCACGGCACCCCCCGCCGGGCCAGAAAGCGCGGTCTTGATGGGCTCGAGGCGGGCCTTCGCGGGAGAGATGTAACCTTCGTTTGACTGCATAATGCGGAGTTCGGCCTTTCCGATCCGCCGGTCGAGCTCCGAGAGATAGCGGTCCATGACCGGCATCAGATAAGCGTTGACGGCCGTCGCCGTCAGCCTTTCGTATTCCCTATGCTCGGGGAGAAGCCGGCTGGAGACCGACGACAGGAGGCCGGCCCGGTCCAGCTCTTCGGCCACGACGCGCTCGTTTTCGGGATTCACGTAGGAATGCAGGAAGCAGACTGCCACCGCCTTGGCCCCGGCGGCCCGGATCCTGCGGACTACTCGGCGGACCTCAGCCCGGGAGACGCGGGTTTCGACGCGTCCGGAGGCCCGCGTCCGCTCCCCGACGCCGAAGACGCGGCGGGGCGGCAGGAGGAAAAGCCGCTCCTCGGGCTGGAGCCTGTAGAGGTTCCGTCTCGTCTGCCGCCCGATGAAAATAACGTCCTCGAATCCGGCCGTCGTAATTAGGGCGATCCGGCCACCTTTCCTTTCGAGAAGGGCGTTGGTGGCCACCGTCGTCCCATGGACGATGAAAACGGGGCCTGAGCCTTGGCCAAGGAACTCGCGAAGGCCTTCCAGGACCGCCAGGGAAGGGTTCCGCGGCGTAGAGAGGACCTTACGGTTGGAGACGCGCCGGCCTTGCCAAATGACGAAGTCCGTGAACGTGCCGCCTGTGTCGACGCCGACGCGGATTTCATCCCTCTTTCTCATGGCCGGGCCCCTATTAAATCGTCATTGTCCCGGGATTGTCAAGGCGGACTTCCGGAGAGGCAGAAAGAGGATCCCCCGAGGAGCTGAAGGGGCGAGAGATCCCGGCTGCCGCCGTACGGAAAGACGTCTGTCAGAAAGATATGGGGGAAGCCGGACCGCCCGGCGGGATCAGTGGCACGTGCTGCAGGATTTTGTCGAGCACGAGGTGCAGCTCGACGACGAAGTCTTCAAGCGGCTCGAGCCGCCGCCGATCCCGAAGGACGACAGGATCTTCTGCGCCCCGGAGGCGCCGCAATCCGGACAGGCCGCGTCCTTCTCCTTGCCTATGGGCACGAGGGATTCGAACCGCCGGCTGCACTTCTTGCAGATGAATTCGTAGATCGGCATAGCCCTTCATTATACCGGAAAGTCCCGGTCCGGTCCAACGCCTGAAGTCTTTTCGCCTCCGATCGATGCCCGGCGGCTACTTGACCAGGGCGATGGCCTCGATCTCGACCTTGACATCCCTCGGCAGCCGAGCCACCTGGACCGCGGCCCGGGCGGGATACGGGGGCCTGAAAAACTCCCCGTAAACGGCGTTCATCCGGCTGAAGTCGTTCATGTCCTGCACGAAGACCGTGGCCTTGACGACGTTCCCGAGGGAGCTGCCGCCCGCCTCAAGGACGGCGCCAAGGTTCTTGAGGACCTGGCGTGTCTGGTCTTCGATCGTTCCCGGCACGAGATTGCCCGTGGCGGGGTCGATGGGGATTTGCCCGGAACAGAAAAGGAAGCTCCCGGCCTCGATGGCTTGCGAATAGGGCCCGATAGCTTTCGGGGCCTTGTCGGTTTGGACCTGTTTTTTCATCTTTCCGCTCCTTGTTGGCGTGGCCCGCAGCCGGGTGACGAAGGCGCCCAATGCGGCGAGCGCGCCGAGGAAAGACCTTCTGTTCATCTCCGGGGTGCCGCCTCTCGCGCGAGGGCCGGCGGTCAGACCAACTCGGCCAGAGCCGCGGTCAGGAACTGCCAGAATTTTTCGACGGACCCGATGTGCACTCGCTCGTCGGGAGAATGGGGATGCTCGATCGTCGGTCCGAAGGAAATCATGTCGATCCCCGGGTACTTTTTCCCGAGGATCCCGCACTCGAGGCCCGCGTGGACGGCGACGACTTCGGCCTTCCGGCCGAAGGTCTTGAGGTAGACGGCCTTCAGGGCCGCGAGAAGGGGCGATTGCAGATTGGGCCTCCAGCCGGGATAGCCGTTCTTGACCTCGATCGCCGCCCCCGCCAGCTCCGACACGGCCCGCAGGACGAGGCGCGTGGCTTCCAGGGCGGACGCGACCGAGCTCCGCGTGCTGCAGACGATATCGACACGGGCCCCGGCCGCCCGCACGATCGCCAGGTTCGTGGAGGTCTCAACCAGCCCCTGGATCTCGGGGTGCATGGCGACGACTCCATGGGGGATGGCCAGGATGAAGTCCAGCAGCCGGTCCCGGCATTCGGCGGTCAGGGCCCGCTCTTTGGCCCCGTCAGCCGGCTCGAAGGCGTACTTCGCCTGGCTTTCGACGGCCTTGATCTCAAGAACGATCCGGTCGAAAGACTTCTTGAACTGCCCGGCGAGGGCCTTCGCCTGCGCCGGGGGGCAGGCCACGACGGCCCAGGCCTCGCGCGGGATGGCGTTCCGCTTGTTCCCGCCGTCCATGGCGACGAGGTCGAAGCGGGCCGAATTGCGCGCTTCCCGCAGCATCCGGGCGACGAGCTTTATGGCGTTGGCGCAGCCCTGGTTGATGTCGAGACCCGAATGGCCGCCGCGCAGCCCCGAGATCTTCAGCCGGAAGAGCGTCCCCGAAAGCGCTTTTTTGCGGGACGTCGGGAAGGAGATTTCCGAATCGGCGCCGCCCGCGCAGCCGATGGTGAACGTCCCCTCCTCCTCGCTGTCCAGATTGATGAGCCGAGACCCCTTGAGGATCCCCTTGCGGAACCTGTTGGCGCCGGTCAGCCCGGTTTCCTCGTCCACAGTGAAGAGGAATTCCAGGGGTCCGTGGATAAGCGAGGAATCCTCCATGACCGCCAGGCCTGCCGAGACGCCGATGCCGTTGTCGGCCCCGAGGGTCGTCCCCCGGGCCTGGACCCAATCCCCCTTGATGTCGGCGGCGAGAGGATCCTTGGAAAAATCATGGACGACGTCCGAGTTCTTCTCGCAGACCATATCCAGGTGCCCCTGCAGGATGACCCCGGCGGCGCTCTCGTGGCCGGCGGTCGCGGGCTTGCTCGCGAGGACGTTGCCGACGGCGTCCTTCTGGACCGCCAGACCCAGACCCCGGGCGACAGAGACGACATAATCGCCGACCAGCTTCTCGCTTCCCGAACAGCGCGGGATGGTCAGGATCTTGGCGAAATGCGTCCAGAGATGCGAAGGGCGGAGTTCCGTCAGTGACGAGGCCATGCTCTTTCTCCTTGGGCTGATATTTCCGGCGGGAATCATGCCATAAAATTCGGTTGGATTCAAGGCCGCGTCTTCGCGTATAATGAGATGCCGACTTCGATGAAAAATCTCCGCGCGGCGTCCGTTTTCGTCCTGCTTTCATTCCTCGCGGCTCCCGCGCCCGGTCAGGCGAAGATCAGGGTTCTCACGAGCATATTCCCTCTTCAGGAATTCGCTGCAGCCGTGGCCGGCGACCGCGCGGACGTCTCTCTGCTCCTCCCGCCCGGTGCGGGAGTGCACACCTGGCAGCCGCGTCCGTCCGACATCGTGAGGCTGGCCTCCTCGGACCTATTCATCTCGGTCGGCTCGGGCCTGGAACCCTGGCTCGACGATCTCCTGCGAGCCGTGCCTCCAGGCAGGGTCCGATCGCTTGAGATCAGCGCGGGCCTCGCCTTGCTCCCGGCTCCCGGGGGAGCGGAGGGGGAGGCGGGTGCCGGGCACCGCCGCAGGCCGCGGGACCCGCACGTCTGGCTCGACTTCGAGATCGACCGGACGATCATCGACCGCATCGTCCAGGCCCTGTCCGCCCTCGACCTCAGCAGCGCCGGCTATTTCCGGGCGAACGCGGAGAGATACGAGGATCGTCTCGGGCGGATGGACGCCCGTTTCCGGGAAGGCCTGAAGGACTGCGCCGGACGGCAGATCATCATTGCCGGACACGCCGCTTTCGGCTATCTGGCCAGAAGGTACGGCCTCGTGCAAACCGCGCTCTACGGCATAAGTCCCGACTCCCAGCCCACGCCCGGACAGGTGATGAAGATCATCGACGAGTGCCGCCGGGCGGGCATCCGGACCGTCTTCTATGAAAACTCGATCTCGCCGGACCTGGCCGCGACGCTGGCGGCCGAGATCCAAGGGCGGGTCCTCGTCCTGTCCGCCGGCCATAACCTGACGCGCGACGAGATCCGGCGGGGCGTCACGTTTTTGGGTCTGATGGAAGAAAACCTGAAAAGCCTCCGAGACGGCTTGGGGTGCCGGTGAAGCGATGAAACTGATCGCGGCGCGCGGCGTCACCTTCAGGTATGACGAGACTCCTGTTCTGTTGGACGTCAGCCTGACGATCTCGGAGGGGGACTTTCTGGCCATCATCGGGCCCAACGGCTCGGGCAAGACGACACTCATAAAGATCCTCCTAGGGCTGCTCCAGCCGTCGGGCGGGAGCGTCGAGATCATGGGGAAACCCATCGCGGAGTTCCGAGAATGGCGGCTGATCGGGTACGTGCCGCAGAAGGTCACGCACATTGATCCCTTTTTTCCGGCCTCGGTCGAGGAGGTCGTGGGGATGGCCCTGCTCTCGAACCGGGAGATCCTCAGGCCCGCCCGCAGCCGGGCATCCGGGGCCGTCCAGCGCGCCTTGCGCCTTGTCGGCATGGAACCCTACAAGGGCTGGCAGATCGGCAAACTCTCGGGAGGCCAGCAACAGAGGGTCTTCATCGCCAGGGCCCTGGTGACGGAGCCCCGGGTGCTGATCCTCGACGAGCCGACAACGGGCGTCGACGCCGATACCCAGGGCCGTTTCTATGATATGCTCGACCGCCTCAACAATGAGGGGGGCATCACCATCGTCCTGATCACCCACGACATCGGGATCGTCAACAGGCACGTGACGCAAGTGGCCTGCCTGAACCAGCGGATGGTCTATCACGGGAGCCACGCGGAATTCTGCCGGTCCGAGGTCTTCCGGGATATGGTCACGCGGGGTGACCATCTGATCGCACACGAGCACTGAAGGACGGGGGTCATGGGGGCGCTCCTTCACTACGGTTTCCTGCAGAGGGCCCTCCTTGCAGGGATCTTCATCGCCGCCGCCTGCGCCGTTCTCGGGGTCTTTCTGATCCTGCGAAAGGACGCCATGATCGGTCACGGCCTCTCTCATCTGGCTTTCGCCGGGGTCGCCCTGGGCCTCTTCCTGAACGTCCTCCCTCTGGCGGCGGCCTTGGCGGTCTCTGTGGCTGCGGCCTTCGGCATCATGCGGCTCAAGGACCGCGCCGGTCTCTATGGGGACACGGCCATAGGGATCTTCTCGAGTCTCGGCCTCGCGTTGGGGATCCTGCTGGCGACGCTCGCCGGAAGTTTCAGCGTCGATCTCATGGGGTACCTTTTTGGCGACGTCCTGGCCATCGACACGTTCGAGGTCTGGCTGTCCGTCGGCTTGGCCGCCGCTGTCCTTCTGACCGTGGTCCTCTTTTACGCCCAGCTGCTGTTCATGACCTTCGACCGCGAATCGGCGCGTGTCTCGGGGGTGAAGATCGGCCGCCTGGACGGGCTCCTAATGGCGTTAACGGCAGTGACGGTGGTCCTCGGCATGAAGGTCGCGGGGATCCTCCTGGTGGCGGCGCTCATCGTCATCCCGGCCGCGGCCGGACTTCAGCTGGCCTCGAGCTTCCGCATGGCCGTCTTCCTCTCGTCGCTCGTCGCCCTGGTCTCCGTAGTCGCCGGGTTGGTCGTTTCCCTCGCCCTGAACATCCCGGCTTCGGCGGCGATCGTCCTTCTCTGCTTCCTCATCTTCGGGATTTTTTCTCTGACCAAGAAAAGACGGCTGTTCCCCGCCCACTGAGAGGCGCCGGAGCCGCCCGCGGCTCCCTCAGGCGGCGGGCTTGGCGAGCCGGCGTCGAATCGTCTTTCTCACGGACTCGGCGCCGCGCTCAAGCTCCGCATGGAGCTTTTCGGCGCGTCTGCGGACCTGCGCTTTGAAGCCCGCGTCCCGGATGCCGGGCAGGTTGATCAGCACGTTGTAGTAAGCGGCCCCGCCCGCCGACCATCCGAGGAGGCCGGCAGCCCCGGCATCGCTGAGCGAGCTCATGTAGCCGCGGGCCGAAACGGCCTTCGAT
This sequence comes from uncultured Eubacteriales bacterium, assembly GCA_964551995.1. Taxonomy (GTDB): domain Bacteria; phylum Acidobacteriota; class Aminicenantia; order Aminicenantales; family Saccharicenantaceae; genus DATKJS01. The sequence continues at coordinate 97,208 of CAZKFD010000004.1, read as the reverse complement.
AGCTTCACGGCCTCCAAAGATCTCTCCAGGACGCCGAGCGGGACGAGCGTCGCTTCCTTCGTCGCCTCTTCGAGCGCCTCCTCTTTTTCCCGGGCCTGGTCGGGCGTGGACTTCGGAAGACGGACGGCCTCCATGACCTTGTCGAACGCTGCAGAGTCTCGGTCGATGGCCTCGACCAGCGTGTCCTTGACACCCTGGGCCCGGACGGCGGTCGCCCTCATCTCCGCCTCCGCCTCCTCATAGCCCTTCTTTCCGACTGTCAGGTTCGCTACCATCGAGTCCAGGGCGGCGGCCAGGGCGCCGCAGAGGGCGGCGGCGCTGCCGCCGCCCGGGGTCGGAGAATCCATGGACAGCACGTCGGCAAACTGCCGGACGCTCAGCGCGGCCAGGCTCTTGCCCTTTTCCCGGAACTGGTTCTCGATGATCTTCTTGTCCGGGTCGAAGGGCACGACATCGCTGAGGCCGAGCGAAACGACGGCCGTCCGGACAAGCTCGTCTTCGGGAACCCCGGCGCTCTTGCCCTGCTTCTCAAGATAGTGGCGGCCGGCCATCAGGAGGGCCTCTTTCGGGATGAGGCCGACCAGCTCGCTGCCCGTCACGCGAAGGCCGAGCTTGTCCGCCAGCCGGCAGGCCTCGTCGAAGACCCTGTGGGGCGGCGAGATCTTGTAGTTGATGAAATTGACGGAAATCTGGGCCCGGCCGTAATCCTCTATGTACCAGCCGACGGCCCTCACCTCTTTGAACTTTCCCGGGAGCTTAACCGCCCGCCCCTTCGCGTCCCTGACGATGTCGCCGTTCTTGTCCCGTTTCACCCGCCCGCTCTCCCGCAGGGCGAGCGCGATCTCATGCGCGAGCCTCCGGTCCCGGGTGTTGAGGTTGATATTATAGGCGATGAGGAACTCCCGCGCCCCGATGACCGTGGCACCCGACCGCGCGTTGAAGACGGGCTCGCCGTAGTCGGGGGCCCAGGCTGCATTCTTGAGCTTCTCGGGAAGCCTTTCGTATTCACCGGCCCGGATCGTCGCCAAATTCTTTCTTTCCGGCTTCCGGGCCGCCGCCTCATACAGGTAGACGGGGATCCCAAGTTCGCCGGCCACGCGGGCCCCGAGCTCGTGTGCCATCCGCACGCAGTCCTCCATGGTCACGCCCGAAACCGGCACGAAAGGGCAGACGTCCGTGGCGCCCAGCCGGGCATGCGCGCCTCTGTGGTGCCGCATGTCGATGACCTCTGCGGCCTTGGCGATCGACCGGAACGCTGCCTCGGCCACGGCCTCGGGCGGGCCGATGAAGGTGACGACCGTCCGGTTCGTGGACTCACCCGGGTCCACGTCCAGAAGTTTGACCTGAGGAACGGCTTCGATCTCCCGGGTGATCGACCGGATCTTGTCCCGGTCGCGGCCTTCACTGAAATTCGGGACACACTCAACGAGCTTCATGTTCGGCTCCTTTGCGCAGGATCATCTTGAAAACCCCCGAACTGTCGTAGATCTCCACCTCGGGAAAATCCCTGAGGGCCTCGCCGATCCACTGCCTGTTGCCGACGATGACGACCACCGGCGGGTGGGGGAAGTATTTCTGGGCAGCCTGGAGGACTCCGTCGGCGTTGACGAGCATGAGATTGTCGGTCGTCTTGTTCCAGAAGGCGTCGCCGAGGCCAAGGGCCATGACCTGGGCGAGCCGCGCGGCGTAGCCCTCCAACGTTCCGAACTGCAGCGGGAGGTTCCCGATCAGATACGACTTGGCCTCCTCGACCTCGGCCGGCTCGACCTTGGCCGAAGAAAGGTCGTTGAGGATCTTCATAATCTCCTGGACGGATAAGTAGATCTTATCGATGGGCACCCACGCCTTGGCCCAGCAGACCCCGCAGACCCGGAAAAACTCCGTCCCGCTGAAGGCCCGGTAAGCATAGCCCTTCGATTCCCGGAGGTCCATGAAGAGCCGGCTTCCCGTGGTCCCGCCCAGGATCTGGTTGAGGACGAGAAACGGATAACAATCGGGGGCCCGGGGCGGCATGACCAGGTTCCCGACGAAGATCACCACCTCCCGGGAAACGGGGTGATCGATGAAACAAACCCTCTGCTTGGAGTGGAGGTCCGGGGCCGTCAGGACGGGCCTCTCCACGTCCCGACTGACCCAGATATTGAAATATTGGCTGATTTTCAGGGCCGCCGACGCCGCGTCGATATCCCCGGAGACGATCAGGACGGAGTTGTTCGGCACGTAGAAACGCCGATAGAATGCAGCCAGGTCCTTGGTCGTGATGGACTTGAGGACGTCCTCGTTGTAAGTGCCCGTCTGATAGGGATGGCCCTCGAAAAGGATGCGCAGGAGCTCGCGGAGCCCCGTGAATTCCGGGTCTTTCTTCTTGTCCTGGAGCTCATAATAATAGATCCGTTTGACGGTCCGGAACTCCAGTTCGGGGAAATCCGGCTCGAGGACCATCAATTTCAGGAGTTGGAGGCCCCTGTCCATAAACTCGTCTGGAAGATGGAGCGTCAGGACCGTATAGTCCATGGAAACCTTCGCCGAGAAGTCTCCGCCGATGGATTCCACCATGTTTTCCATGTCGTCGGCGGAGTATGTCCGGCCCCCGCGGCCCATCATCCTCGCCGTCAGGGTCGCCAACCCCGGCAGGTTGGCCGGAGAATCGACTTCTCCGGCCGAAATCACAACCTGGAGCGTGAGCAGAGGAGAGCCGGGACGGCGGGTGACAGCGACGCGGAGTCCGTTGGACAAGGAGATGGTTTCGATCGCCGGAAGCTGGAGCTCTTCGAAGGCATCGGGGAGAGGAGGCGTCCTCCGGAACCTTTCCTGGGCGGAGGCCGCCGACGCGCCCGTGGACGCCAGGGCAACGGCCGACGAAACGAGAACGGCTGAGAGCGGGAGCCACGGGGGAAAGCGCTTCATCGCGTCCCCAGGTTCAGGATGACCATGTTTTGGGGATTGAAGAAGCGGTTGGCCAGGCTGTAGAGGTTCTGAGGGGTCACCCGCATGTACTTTCCGAGCTCAGACGAAAGGGCGTCGAGTGGGACGTCGCTGAAGGCCGCGTCGACAAGGTACAGGGCGCGGTCGAGAGTGTTCGACATCCTCTCGTAATAATCCATTTTGAAAAAATCCTTGGCCTTTTTGATCTCGTCCTCCGACACAAGGTTGACTTTCAGCTTCTCGATCTCCGAGATCAGGGATTTCAGGCTGCGCTCCGCCAGGACGTCATTGACGGCCAGGACGAAAATTTTGAGCGCCAGAACGCCGTGGCGGTCTTCCAAGCTCCCGGTCATGTACTGGGCCGTCAGGTCCCTTCTCATGATCCGCGAGTAGAGGCGGGAGGTCTGGCCGCGAACCAGCACGTACTCCATGACCCTCAGGGAATACGCGTCTCTGGTTTGGAGCGGATAGAACCGATAGCCGAGGTGGAAGCCCGCGTAGGGCGCGGCGACCGCCTTGACCGTCTCCACGACCGCCTGACGCTGGCCGAAGTGCGGCACGGGAGGGACTGGCACATCGGGTCCCGGAGGGATCGATTCGAAGTACTTGGCCACGAGCTCTTTTGCCCGCGCGGCCTGGATATTGCCGGCGATGGCCAGAACGGCGTTGTTCGGGACATAGTATTGTGCATGGAAAGCCTCGACGGCCGCTGGCGTAAGACCGGCCAGGGCTTCGGAGCCGTCGATCAAGGGATGGCCGTATGGGAAATCCGGATAGAGCAGAGTGTCGAAGGCCGAATAGCTCTCGAGGTAGGGTTCCGCGGCCAGCCGGCTCTGATATTCGGTGAAGAGCTCCTCCTGGCTTTTCTGGACCGAGGCCGGAGTGAGGAGGAGTGATTTCATCCGGTCGGATTCCAGCCACAGAGCCAGGCCCAGCTGGTTCGAGGGGAGAGTCTCGTAGAAGAGAGCCTTGTCGAGGGTGGTGTTGGCGTTCAGCTCGCCCCCGATCTTCTGGATGTAGTTGATATGCTGCAGGGGGCTGACGTTCTCGGAGCCCTGGAACATCATGTTCTCCATGAGATAGGCCAGCCCGACCTGGCCCGGCTGTTCCCGGATCGACCCGGCGCCGTAGGCCACGACCACCGAAACGGTGGGCAGCGACGGGTCCCGGGAGAGAACGACGCGCAGGCCATTTCTCAGTGTATAGGATTCGACCTCGAACCGCCATCCCGACGGCACGCCCGCCTGAGGGGCCATGGCCGCCGTGAAGGCGCCCACGAAGATGACCGCGGCAAAAACTCCCTCGAAGGCTTTTCTCATATTGATCTCGGGCCGGCGGTCCGGACGGAGAGTAACAATAGCATAAACAAAAAAGGAATATCAAATCCGTCTCCCGTTTGAAAACCCTGGCCTTTTGTGTTATTTTTGGGCCTTTCGGAGGGGATATGCCACGTGGAGAAAAGCCCATGAGCCGAGGCGGAAGACGGCTGTTTTCTTCCGAATCCGTGACCGAGGGGCACCCGGACAAGATCTGCGACCAGATCTCCGACGCCATCCTCGACGATCTCATCCGCCAGGACCCGGCCAGCCGAGTGGCCTGCGAGACCCTGACGACCACCGGCTTGGTCCTGGTCGCCGGGGAGATCACGACGCGGGGCTACTGCGATTTCCAGAAGCTCATCCGGAACAAGGTCCGCGAGATCGGCTACACGAAGGCCGATTACGGCTTCGACTACAAGACTTGCTGTGTCCTCTCATCGATCCACGAGCAGTCTTCCGACATCGCTCTCGGCGTGGACGAGCGGCGCGATCACGAGCAGGGGGCGGGGGACCAGGGCATCATGTTCGGCTTCGCCTGCCGGGAGACGCCCGAGCTCATGCCCCTGCCGATCATGCTGGCCCACAAGTTGGCGCGGCGCTTGGCCGACGTCCGGAAGAGCCGGCGCCTCCCGTATCTCCGGCCCGACGGAAAGACCCAGGTGACGGTCGAGTACGACGGGGAAAAGCCCCTCCGCGTCGCGGCCGTGGTCATCGCCGCCCAGCACAACAGAGCGGTCCGCATGGCCGATCTCCGCAGAGACATCGGCGAAGCCGTCATCCGCGCGGTCATCCCGTCCCAGTTTCTGGACAAGAAGACGTGGGAGAACGTTTTCATCAACGGCACGGGGCGCTTCGAGCAGGGAGGACCGTTCGCCGACACGGGCATCACCGGGCGGAAGATCATCGTCGACACGTACGGCGGCGTGGGCAGTCACGGGGGCGGCTGCTTTTCGGGGAAGGATCCGACCAAGGTCGACCGGTCCGGCTCGTATATGGCACGTTACGTCGCAAAGAACCTTGTCGCCGCAGGGATCGCCGACCGGCTCGAGATCCAAATCGCCTATTGTATCGGAATCGCCGAGCCGGTCTCGATAGCGGTCAATGCGTTCGGGACGGCGCGCGTCTCCGAAGACCTGATCAAGGAGCTCATCCGGGCGCACTTTCCACTGACGCCCAAGGGTATGATCGGGCATCTGGACCTCCTGCGCCCGATCTACCAAAAAACGGCCGCATACGGCCATTTCGGCCGCTCGGAAGCGGAATTCACGTGGGAAAGGACCGACAAGGCCGCCCGACTCAAGAAGGAGGCCGGCCTCAGCTGAACGGCGGCGCCGGCAAGCCCGGCGTTCTCCGGCCGCCGGACAAACGGAATAGGGAGTCGAAGCTATGGACTACGACGTGAAAGACCTGACCCTGGCCCGCATGGGCCGCCTGCGGATGGAGTGGGCGGCGCGCACCATGCCCGTCCTCGGCATGATCAAGAAATCCTTCGCCAAGGACCGGCCGCTGCGCCGCGTCCGGATCTCGGCCTGCCTGCACGTGACGAGCGAAACCGCCAACCTCATGGAGACCCTGAAGCTCGGGGGCGCCGATGTCCGGCTCTGCGCCTCTAATCCTCTCAGTACACAGGACGATATCACGGCCGCGCTGGTCAAGGACCACAGGATCCCCGTTTTCGCCAAGAAAGGGGAAGACCAGAAGACCTATTACCGACACATCCTCCAGGCCCTCGAGCACGGCCCGCACATCACCATGGACGACGGGGCGGACCTGGTTTCCACGACCCACTCGCGCCGCCGCGGCCTCCTGCGGGGGATTCTCGGCGGGACCGAGGAGACGACGACGGGTGTCATCCGTCTCAAGAGCATGGCCCGGGCCGGCGTCCTGGCCTACCCGATCATCGCCGTCAACGACGCCCAGACCAAGCACCTCTTCGACAACCGCTACGGCACCGGCCAGAGCACCCTGGACGGGATTCTGAGGGCGACCAACGTCCTGCTCGCCGGCCTGAATTTCGTCGTCGCCGGATACGGAATGTGCGGCAAGGGGGTCGCCATGCGGGCCCGCGGCGCGGGCGCCCACGTCATCGTCACCGAGGTCAATCCGATCCGGGCCATCGAGGCGGTCATGGACGGGTTCGCGGTCATGCCGATGTCCGAGGCGGCGCGCGCCGGAGACGTCTTCCTGACCGTCACGGGGAACAAGTCCGTCATCCGTCGCGAGCATTTTCTCCGGATGAAGGACGGGGCGATCGTGGCCAACGCGGGCCATTTCAATGTCGAAATCGACATCCCCGCCCTGGAAAGCCTGTCCCGGTCCAAACGGCGCGTTCGCGATTTCGTCGACGAGTACTCGCTGCGGAAGGGGAGCCGCATCTTTCTCCTCGGGGAGGGACGCCTGATCAACCTCGCCGCGGCCGAGGGGCACCCGGCCATGGTCATGGACATGAGCTTCGCCAACCAGGCCCTGAGCGTCTTGCACATCGCCCGCCGGGGCCGCGAGCTCGAGAGAGCGGTATATCCCGTTCCCAGGGAGATCGACGAGAGGATCGCGGCTCTCAAGCTGAAGTCGATGGGGACGCCCATCGACACCATAACTCCCGCCCAGAAAAGCTACCTCGCGGGGTGGGAAGAAGGCACCTGACGGGATTTCCCGGGAATCATTTACCCCGGCCGCCGATGGCCTTGAGGTATTCTTCGATCCTTCTCCTCAGCCCCGCGTCGGTGACACGCGGGGAGATCTTGCTGAAAATGTCCTTCGCCTTGGCGAAAGCGTGCGTCTTGAAATACACCACGGCCAGATTGTAGTTGAACATCACGTCGTCCGGGACGAGCTTGACCGCCTGTTCGTATGCGGTCACCGCGTTATCAAGCTGGCCCTGCTGCTCGAGGATGGACCCCTCCAGGTTGCGGGCCATGGCCAGACCCGGCTTGACCTGGATGGCCTTCAGGACGCTGTCGTAGGCCTGGTCCAGACGGTTCTCCTGAAGGTACAGCCGGGCTAGGTTATAGTAGGGGAGCTCACGGGTCTGATAGGTCAGGTCCAAGACGGCCTTCTGGAATTCCGCCTCCGCCTTGTCCAAGAATCCCAGCTGCTGATAGACCATCCCGAGATTGTTGTGGGCTTCCGTGAACCCGGGGTTGACTTCGAGGCATTTCTCGAAGGCCTTGGCCGACTCCTGCATGTTGCCCTTGAACGACTGGGCCAGACCGATCCCGTTCCAGGCCAGGTAATACTGGGTGTCGAGCGAAAGGCTCTTGACGAAGAACTTGATCGCTTCGTCGAAGTTCCCCTGCGCGAGATAGGCCGCGCCCATGTTGTACTGGTATTTGGGGTCCTTGGCGCGCTCCTTGAGGGCTTTTTCTTGCGCCGAGGCGCAGAAGAAGAAGTTGGCGCAGAAAAGGACGATGAGGACGTTCTTGACTCGCATGGCTCGTCTCCTTCGGCCGGCCGGACCGGCCTCGTATTCACTCCTCGCGCAGCTCCCGGGCCATGAGCTCCGCGAGAGCCTTGCGGGGAGGCTTGTTCCGATAGAGAACCTGATAGATCTGATACGTGATGGGCATCTCCACCCGGTGGATCCGGGAGAGCCGGTTGGCCGAAATTGTCGTGTGGACGCCCTCGGCCACCATCTTCATCCGGGACACGAGGGCATTCAGGGTTTTTCCCTTCCCCAATTGATACCCGACATAATGGTTCCGGGAGAGCTCGCCCGTACAGGTCAGGACGAGGTCGCCGATGCCGGCCAGCCCCGAGAAGGTTTTCTTAGCCGCTCCGAGCGTGAGGCCGAGCTCGGTGATCTCCACGAGGCCGCGGGTGATGAGGGCGGCCCGCGAATTCAGGCCGAAATCCATGGCGTCGACGATGCCGGCGGCGATGGCGATGACATTCTTCAGGGCGCCGGCGATCTCGACGCCGATCACGTCACGGCTCCGATAAACCCTGATCGTCTGGCTGGAGAGAAGCAGCTGCAAGGTCCGGGCCGTTTCGATGTCTTCAGAGGCGGCCACCAGAGCGGTCGGGTGCCCGGCGGCCACGTCCCGCGCGAAACTCGGTCCGGAGAGGACGGCCAGACGAGGACGCGCGTGCGGACGGAAGAGCTCTTCCATGACCTCGCTCATCCGCTTCAGAGACCTCTGGTCGATGCCTTTCGTCAGGCTGACGACCAGCTGCTCGTCGCGGAGCGACGGGGCCATTTCCGAGTACACGCGCCGGCAGAATTGCGACGGCACGGCGATGAAGAGGACGTCCCCCGAACGGGCGGTCTCCCGCAGATCGGACGAGAACCGGACCCGCGACGGAAAGGTGAACCCGGGAAGGAAAATGCGGTTTTCCCGGCTCTTTTCGAGTTGCCGCAAAATCTCAGGCTCGCGGACCCAGAGCTGCGTCGGGATCTTGATCCGGCCGAGATACCTGGCAAAGGCCGAGCCCCAGCTTCCCGCGCCGATGACGGAAGCCCTCATGAGGCTCTCGCTCCCAGCCGGCGCTCCGTGCCAGCCCAGAGGCGCCCGATGTTGTCCTTATGCCTGAGAACGACGAGCGCGGCGATGGCTAGGCTGCCGAAGAAAAGCACCCGGGGCCCGCGAGTAAGCAGCACGAAGGGCGGAAACGCGAGCGAGCCCAGGATCGAGCCGAGAGACACGAAGCGGCTGACGGCCACGACCAGGACGAAAACGGCCAGACACGCCAGGAAGGGTCGGAAGGCCAGGGCGGCGTAAGCGCCCATGGATGTGGCCATTCCCTTCCCGCCCCGAAAGCCGATGGCGAAAGGGAAGCAGTGTCCGGCCGTGGCCAGGAAGGCGCAGAGCACGGCCAGAGCGGGGGAACGGAACAGGCGCATGGCCAGGAAGGCTGGCGCGAAGCCTTTGAGGACGTCCACGACCAGGACGGGAAAAGCGAATCTCAGCCCCATGACCCGGAGGACGTTCGTCGCCCCGGTGCTTTGGCTGCCCAGCTCGCGGATATCCCTCCGATCCGTCATGCGCATGAGAAGGTATCCCGTCGGGAGAGACCCAAGCAGGTAGGAGGCGAGGGCCAGGACGATCTTCATCGCAGCCCGAACTCCGAAACCACGCGGTATTCGGCGCCCTGCGGATTCAGGATGCTCTCGAAGAGGGCCACCTTCTCGGCCGCCATTTCGCCGAAGGATGTCTCCCGGTATCTCTCGAGCTCCCGGACGGCGGCCTGAATCCCGGAGGGGCTCTTGACCCGGCCAATGGTCAGGTGAGGATGGAAGGGCCTTGTCTCGCGCGGGAAGCCCTCCGCTTCCAGCCTCTTTTCGATCTCGTCCGCCAGGGCCATAAGTCCGGGCTCATCCTTGATCCCGACCCACAGAACCCGCGGATTCCTGCCTTCCGGGAAGGTCCCCGTTCCCCGCAGCGCGAGAGCGAACTTGGAGAATCCAGAGGCGGCTTTTCTAAGGGCGGCCTCGACTGCGGCCACGCGGCCCCCCTCGATCTCTCCCAGGAATTTCAGCGTCAGGTGCATGCCCGGAAAATTGACCCAGCGAACGTCCGCCCCCGTCTTCTTGAGCTTTAGGACGAGGTCCTGGAGCGACTTCTTGAGTTCGGGTTCGAGATCGATGGCAACGAAAGTTCTCATCTGGACCCTCGTCGCTCATTGTAGGTTTTTTTGCCGCTTTTGATAAGGTCTTTTCTCAAAATATCCAGTGCCCTTTGGGAGGCCTGGAATTTGACCCCTTCGCGTCCCCCCCAAAAGATGTTCCGTTCGACAGCCGTCCCCCGTGCCCTGGCCAACGCGGCGAAGACGAGGCCGACGGGTTTGCGGGCCGTGCCGCCGCCGGGGCCGGCGATCCCGGTTATGGCCAAGCCGTAATCGCTGCCGGCGTTTTTCATGATCCCGGCCGCCATGGCCCGGGCCACGGGAGCGCTGACAGCGCCGTGCTTCGCGATCAAGGCTGCCGGAACGCCCAGCCGCCGCATTTTGGCCCGGTTGCCGTAGACGACGGCCGACTCCAGGAAATAGGCCGAACTCCCGGGGACGTTGGTCAGTCTGTGGCCGAGAAAGCCTCCCGTGCACGACTCGGCGCAGGCCAGCGTCAGGCCGCGCGCCTTCAGGAGCCCCCCGACGACGGCCTCCAGGGTCTCGCCCTCCCGGGAATAGATCCAGGGCTCGAGACGCCGCGCGAACCTCGCAGTTACGCCGTCCAGGACGGCCGAGGCCCTGGACGCGTCGGCGCGCCCCCGATAGACCAGATGAATAGCCAGGTCGCCGGGGCTGGCCAGCGTGGTGACGGTGACCTCTGTCGGCCTTTTCCCATAGAGGTCCCGGATCAGGCTCTCCATCGCCGATTCTCCGATCCCTGTCAGCTTGAGGACCCGGCGCAGCGTGACCCCGTTCCGGAACGCGGACAGCCGGGGCGCGACGTGATGATCGAACATCGGGCGGAGTTCGTGCGGAGGCCCCGGCAGGAGCGCGATCAAGTGGCGCCGTGTTTCGATCCAGAGGCCGGGAGCGGTCCCGTTGGGATTCTCGAGAATCTGGGACCCGTCGATGACATAGCACTGCTTCCGGTTCGGGGCGCTCATGCGCAAACCGCGACGTTTGAAGCGCTCCCGGATCGCCGCCAGGATCTTGGGTTCGAAAACGAGCGCCCGGCCGAGGGCGCGAGCAAAAGCCTCCCGCGTTCGGTCGTCCTCGGTCGGTCCGAGGCCCCCCATCGCGAGGATGAGGCGCGATCGTCCGAGCGCGGTCCGGATGGCCCGACCGAGGTTGCGGTCGTCGTCGCCGACCAGCGTCTTGAACGAAACGCCGATGCCGAGGTTGTCAAGGCGTTCGGTCAGGTAAAGCGAATTCGTATCCTGGAAGAACGGCGTCAGAAGCTCCGTGCCGACGGCGATGATTTCGGTTATCATGGCTCATAAGACCTCATATCCAGAAGAGCAGGACATGCACCAGCGCGCCCGCGGCCAGTCCCGCGCCGAGGTCGTCCGCCATGATCCCCCAGCCACCGGGCAGTCGCTCCAGGCTCCGGATCGGCCCGGGCTTGATGATATCAAAAAAACGGAAAAAGACAAAAGCGAGCGTCAGGGGCAGCCAGCGGATGGGGACCTGGAAGAGAGCCAGGAGTTGGCCCGCTGTCTCGTCGATGACGATCCGCTGAGGGTCGGCTTGACCGAGCTCAGCCGCGTACGCCCCGGACGCGGCGGTGCCCAGGGCGACGAGGACGAGGAAAATGACCATGTACCAGGGCCAGGGAAGCCCGTAGAGCGCCAGACGGTAGATAAGCACGGCGGCCGCGCTCGACAGAGTCCCCGGACCCACGGGAACGAAGCCCAGTCCGAAAAATGTCGAGAGGCCCCTGTAGACCCACTTCACGGCACAAGCCTCCCTCCGAGATCGTAGGTGCCGGCCGAGCAGATCTCCGCCCGGACGAGCGGAGAGGGAAGCCGGAAGAGCCGGCCGGGGAAGCGCACGACCACCCGCCCGTCGACCTCCGGCGCCTGGAAGCGCGTCCGCCCGACGAGTGCCCGGCCGGAATCCCCGGTCAGGCCCTCGACGAGGACATAGAGTTTCCGGCCGACATAGGATCGGTTCTTTTCCGTGGAAATCCCGGCCTGCAAGGCCATGATCTCCGCCCGGCGTCGCTCTTTCTCGCTCTCTCCGACCGTGTCGGGCATGCAAGACGCTCCGGTGCCACTTTCCGGCGAATATGTGAACACGCCGAGGTGGTCGAAGCGCGCCTCCTCGACGAACCGTTTGAGCGACTCGAACTCCGCCTGCCCTTCGCCGGGGAGGCCGACGATGAGCGACGTCCGGACGGCCGCACCGGGGACGCGGGCCCGGATTCTCTTTAGCATGTCGAGGGCCTTGTCTCCGGGTGTCGCGCGTTTCATGGCCTTGAGAAGCTTCCGGTCGCAATGCTGGAAGGGCAGGTCCAGGTAACGGCAGACCTTGTCCGCGTTCATGACGTCGAGGAGCTCGTCCGTGATCTCTCCGGGATATCCATAGAGAAAACGGATCCATTCGATCCCGTCGACGCGGACGAGGCGTTCGAGAAGCTCGGCCAGCCCGTTCCGACCGCCGCGGTCCCGGCCGTAGAACGTCGTGTCGTGGGAGACGAGATCGACTTCCTTGATCCCGCGAGCGGCCAGGGCGCGGACCTCGCGGACGATCGACGCCCGGCTGCGGGAGACGTACGGCCCTTTGATCAGCGGGACGCAGCAGAACGCGCACCGGTGGGAGCAGCCCTCCGACACCTTGACATAGGCCCACGATGCGGGTGTCGAGAGCACACGCGGAGACGCGTCGGAGCAGAGAAACGTCCTCTCCGGGCGCGGCACGGGACGTCCCGCCAGCAAGTCGGCGATCCGGTCGAAGCTCCGGACCCCCGTCCAGATGTCGACCTCAGGGAACCGTCGCTTGAGGGCCGCCTCGTCGCGCTCCACGTAACAACCGGCGGCGACGACCGTTTTGCGCGGATCCCGCCGTTTGAGACGGAGGGCGCCGGCGAGGACTTTCTCGGCCTCGGCCCGGGCGGGCCGGATGAACCCGCAGGTGTTGACAATGACGATGTCCGCGTCCCGGGCCCGGCCGACGAACGCGTATCCCGCCTTCCTGAGGGCTCCCAGCATGACCTCGCTGTCAACGAGGTTCTTCGCGCAGCCAAGACTGATGAGAGCGACGTTCTTCATGAAGATGAGGCCGGCTGCTTCCGTCCGAAGGTGCGATCGGTCACGGGTAGATCCGGTAAAGAAGGCGGGGGAAGGGGATGGTCTCGCGGATGTGCTTGATCTTGCAGAGCCAGGAGACCGTCCGTTCGAGCCCCATGCCGAATCCGGAGTGGGGGACGGAGCCGTACTTCCGCAGATCCAGGTACCATGCATAGGCCTCCGGCGGCAGGTCCTGCTCCCGGATCCGCTGCTCGAGGAGGGCCGGATCGTGGATGCGCTGTCCGCCTCCGATGATTTCCCCGTAGCCTTCAGAGGCGAGAAAATCCACGCCCAGCACGACCTCGGGCCTTTCCGGGGCCGGCTGCATGTAAAAGGCCTTGATGGCCGCGGGAAAGTTCGTGACGCAGACCGGGGAATCGTAAATCTCGGAGATGATCGTCTCCTCGGGGGCACCGAAATCCCCGCCCCATTCGATCGTCGAGCCCTTCCCGCGGAGCAGGGGCAGGGCCTCGTCGTAGGTCAAGCGGGGGAAGGGTTTCTTGATGCTCTCGAGAGGTTTCGTATCCCGCTCGAGGGTCTCGAGTTCCGGCCTGCGCTTCGCGAGGACGCGCTCCAGGATGAAGAGGACGAGGTCCTCGCCGAGGGCAATGATGTCGTCGAGCGTCGCGAAAGCGACTTCCGGCTCGACCATCCAGAATTCGATCAGGTGGCGCCGCGTCTTGGACTTCTCGGCCCGGAAGGTCGGCCCGAAGCAATAGACCTTGCCGAAGGCCATGGCCGTGGCTTCGTTGTACAACTGGCCGCTCTGGCTGAGGTAGGCCTTCTGGTCGAAGTACGCGGTTTCGAAGAGGGTCGTCGTGCCCTCGCACGCGCTCGGCGTCAGGATCGGCGTGTCCATCAGCCGGAAGCCGCGACCGTCGAAGAAGTCGCGGATGGCCTTGACGACCTCGGCCCGCACGCGCAGGATCGCGTGTTGCCGTGAGGAGCGCAGCCAGAGGTGGCGGTGCTCCATGAGGAACGGCGTGCTGTGCTCCTTGGGCGTGATCGGATAATCCCGGGCGATCTGGACGATCTCGATGTCCGACAGCGCGATCTCATATCCCCCCGGGGCCCGCTTGTCCTCCCGGACGCGGCCGCGGACGATGACCGAGGACTCCTGCGTCAGAGCGTCGAATTTCTCGAAAAGGGGATGGGCCTTCTCGGCGCTGAAGGCCGTCGACTGAATGATCCCCGTGCCGTCCCGGACGAGGAGGAAGCGGACTTTGCCCGAAGACCGCTTGTTGTATACCCAGCCGCGCACCTCTACGTCCCGGCCGTCGTACCGGGCGATGTCTTCGATATAGACCCACTCCATAATGGCCCAATTATAGGTAAATCCCCTTGTTTATTCAATTCTCCTCGCGAAGCTCGGACCGACGGGATTCCCGGACGACCCCGCTTGTGATATAAGGAGCAAGAGTCGCTCTCATGGCGCAGCCCAGATCATTCACTCCGGCCAAGCTCGTCTGCGGCGTCATTTTCGGCCGGGACACGTTCTACGAGCGGGCAAAGGAACGGCTCGTCGGAGACTACGGGCCGGCGGACCTCGAAAGCCCGGCCTTCGCCTTCGATGCGACGGATTATTATGAGGACGAGATGGGGCCCGGACTGAGGCGGCGGTTCATGGCCTTCGCCCGCCTGGTCATGCCCGAGAGGCTGGCAGGGATCAAGCTCCAGACTAACGGCCTCGAGGACAGGATCCGCGAGGACGCGGCAATGCCCGGCCGGGCCGTCAACATCGACCCCGGCATCCTCACGGCTTCGGCACTGATCATGGCCACGGCCAAGGATTTTACCCACCGGATCCCCCTGGCCCACGGAATCTACGCCCATCTCGAACTGCTGTTCACGAGGACGGATCTCAGGTTCCTGGATTGGACCTATCCGGACTTCCGTCAGGATAGTTACCGGCGGTTCTTCCTTGACCTCCGAAAACTCTACCTGGAGCAGCTCCGGGGAAGCCCGGATTGAAACGGCGCGGGGACGCGGCCGGCCCGGATCAGGCGTCCGGGTTGAAGGCCGTGATCTTTCTCAGCTTGTCGATGATCCCGGGAAGCTCCCGCAGAATGACGGCGATATCCTCGTCCGTGTTGGCCCGGCCGAGGGACATCCGGACGGCGGAGCGGGCGATCTCCGGCTTCAGCCCGATGGCCAGGAGCACATGGGAGACTTCCTCGGATTCCTCGCTGCACGCCGACCCCGTCGAGACGTAGATCTCCTTGGTGGCCAGCGCGAGGAGGATGGCTTCCGCCTCGAGTCCCGGAAAAGCGAAATTGAGCGTGCTCTTGATCCGCTTCTCCGGGTGGCCGTTGAAGCGGACTTTCGGGATCTTGGCTTCGATGCCCGCTTTCAGGGTTTCCGCTAGTCCCTCGATGCGGACCCGCTCTTTCTTGCCCTTCTCCTCGAGGACGCGGACGGCCTCTCCGAAACCGACGATCCCGGCCGTGTTTTCCGTCCCGGCCCTCAATCGCCGTTCCTGGTGTCCGCCGTGGATGTACGGATGGATGTTCGTCCCCTTCCGGATGTAGAGCGCGCCGACGCCCTTCGGCCCGTAGATCTTGTGGGCCGAGACCGTCAGGAGATCGACGCCGAGCTTGTCGACATCGACGTCGATCTTGCCGAAGGACTGGACCGCGTCGGTATGGACGGGGATGCCCCGCTCGCGGGCGATGCGGGCGACCTTGTCGATGGGCTGGATCGTCCCGATCTCGTTATTGGCGTGCATGACCGAAATGAGCGCCGTGCGCGGTGTCAAAGCGTCCCGGAGGGCGTCGAGGTCGACCGTTCCGAAGGAATCCACAGGGACATAGGTCACCTTGACGCCCCGGCGCTCCAGATATCTGGCGGACTCCATGATCGCCGGGTGCTCAATGGAGGAGACGACGAGCTCGTCGCGCTCCGGGAGGGCGTTCAGGACGCCGAAGAGGGCGAAGTTGTCGGCTTCGGTTCCTGAGCCCGTGAAGAAGATCTCGCCGCGCGAGGCGCCGATCGCACAGGCCACACGCTCCCGAGCCCCGCTCAGGAGCTCCTTGACCTGCCGGCCGATGGGATAAAGGGAAGACGGGTTCCCGAAATGGTCCTTTAGGAACCGGGCCATGGCCTCGGCGACAGCCGGGTCGACCGGCGTCGTCGCGTTATGATCGAGATAAATCATGGATTTATTTTACCAAATCACGGCGGAGAGGCCAACGCCGGCCCCGGGGGTTTTGTGTCCGGCCTTTCTCCCCGGTTTTTTCGGCTGGCGGACCCGCTCCGCAGCGTCTCGTTCCGAACGTTCCTACCCCAGCTTCTCTTTGAGGATCCGGACGACCTCGAGCCCGGCCCGTTTCTGGCCCTCTATGGCCGACGCGCCGAGATGAGGGGTCGGGGTCACGTTCGGATGATCGACAAGCGCGAAATCAACGGGCGGCTCTTTGTCGTAAACGTCCAGGGCCGCTCCGCGCACCTTCCCGGAGTTGAGGCCCTTGAGCAGGGCCTTCTCGTCGACAACCCCGCCCCGGGCCGCGTTGATGACGACGACTCCGTTTTTCATCTTCCGGAACTCCTCCTCGCTCAAGACAGGCTTGGCCAGCTTGGGGACGTGGACGGTTACCACGTCCGAGACGGCCAGGAGCTCGTCCAGCGCGACCTGCTTGACCGGGAGGTCGGTCTTGATCGGGACGACGTCGTAGACCAAAATCTTCATCCCGAAGGCGACGGCCCGGCGGGCGACTTCGAGGCCGATGCGGCCGCAGCCCACGATGCCCAGCGTCTTGCCGAAGAGCTCGGTCCCCTCAAGCGTTTTCTTCTCCCACTTGTGCTGTTTCATCGACAGGACGGCCTTGCCGTGGTTGCGGACGACGCCCAGCATCAGCCCGAACGTGTGCTCGGCGACCGAGATGGAGGTCGCGGCCGGCGTGTTCGCCACGGCCACGCCCTTTTCCTTGGCCGCCGCCGTATCGATGTTGTCCAGCCCGATGCCGGCCCTGACGATGAGCCTGAGGTTGCGGGCTGCGTCGATCACCGGGCGGGTGACCTTTGTCGCGCTCCGCACGACCATCGCCTGGTAGCCGGGGATCACTTTGACGAGATCGGCCTCGCTCAGGCCGGTCTTCACCGTAACGTCAAAGCCGGGGACGGCCCTCATCTCGTCGAGGGCCTCCTTGTCCATGGAATCGGCGATGAGGATCTTCATCATTGCCACGCCTCCTTGAGAACCGCCTGGGCCGCCCTGACGCCGCTTCCAGGCTCGAACTTGAAGCCGAGATCCATGAGCGTCATCTCCAGGGCGGACAGGGCCGTGACGATATCGAACCCTCCCATGTAGCCGAGGTGGGCGATGCGGAAGAACTGGCCTTTGTGGGGGTCCTGGGCCCCAGCGATGTAGGCCATGTACTTGCTCTGCATCGTCTTGACGATCTTCCCGCCCTCGATGCCAGCCGGCGTCTTGACGGCGGTCAGGATGTTTCCCGGCCTTTGCGCCAGAAGCTCGAGGCCCATGGCCCGCACACCCGCCCGAGTGGCGTCTCCGAGGACCCGGTGATGCCCGTAGAGCTTCTCGAGGCCCATGACCTTGATGATGTCGAGGGCTTTCTTCTGCTGGATGACCAGCGAAACAGCCGGAGTCCAGGGGGTCGTCTTGTCGGCCAGGTTCTTGCGGGCTTTCTTCAGATCAAAATAGAAGCGCGGGCACCGGGCTGTCTCGGCCAGCTTCCAGGCTTTCGGGCCGAATGAGATATAGGCCAGGCCGGGCGGGATCATGAACGACTTCTGGGACCCGGACACCATAGCATCGATGTGCCACTCGTCCATCGGACAGGGAGTGGCCCCGGTGCCCGAGATGCCGTCGACGACGATGACGGCACCAGTGGGGGAAACCACCTCGGCGAACCCCTTGACGTCGAAGACGGCCCCGGTCGAGGTCTCGGAGAGCTGGCAGAAAACGGCCTTGCAGTCCGGCATGGCTTTGAGCTCGGCCGCCAGCTGCTCCTTGGTGTAATCGCGGCCCCACTCGACGACGATCTCTCTATGGGCAACGCCGTAGGCCTTGCAGATATTCCCCCAGCGCTCGCCGAACTTTCCGGCATTGATCGTCAGGACCTTGTCGCCGGGGCTGAGCAGGTTCGCCACGGCCGCCTCCATGGCCCCGGTGCCCGACGACGTCAGGATATAGACATCCTCCTTCGTGCCGAAGACGATTTTGAGCCCCTCCGTCGTTTCCATGAAGATATTGGAGAACTCGGGCGTCCGGTGATGGATGATCGGCTCGGCCGCGGCGGAAAGGACGTTCTCCGGCACGGGTGTCGGCCCCGGGGAGAGAAGATAATACTTCTTGATCATTATTCCTCCTCTTCAGATCATTATGATTGGCAATTCATCGATAACGCGGCAGTTTGTCCTGGCCTTTTTCATAGCCGTCTCCGCACATCGGCATATTCGACGGCGGGCTCACAGGCCCGCCAGCAACCGGGTCAGAAGGGCCGTCCGTTCGACGAAGGAGGAGATGAGCAGATGCTCGTTCTCTGCATGCAACCCATCTCCGTCAGGGCCAAGGCCGTCTAGGGCCGGGATGCCCAGCCCGGCGGCGATCGAGGCGTCGGAGCCGCCGCCCGACTTGCCCCCTTTTAGGGAAAGGCCTAGGGACGCGGCGATCTCCCTGGCCTCCTCGAAGAGGCGCAGCGAGGCCTTCGTCTTTTCCATCGGCGGCGTCATGCTCTCGACCGAGCACTTCAGCCGCGACGAGCGGAGGACGGGCTTCAGGTTCTTGAGCGCGCTCAGGATCTTCTCCCGGTCCCTGACTTTCCAGAACCGGATATCCAAGACCGCCCAGGCGTGGTCGGCAACGATATTGACCTTCTCTCCGCCGCCGACAAGGCCGATGTTGATCGTCGTTTCCCCAGTCCTCAGCCTTTTCACGTGCTGGAGCTGCGCCGCCAGCTCCTCGATCGCGTTGACACCTTTTTCCGGGGTCCCTCCGTGGGCGGCTCGGCCCCGGGCGTCCAACCGGACGACGAGACGCCCCTTGCGCTCGAGCTTGAGGGCTCCGCCCGGGAGCGCCGGCTCCAAGCAAAGGACATGAGAGGCTTTCTTGGCCATCCGGCGGATCGCCTCGTTCGCCGTCGGATAGCCAGTCTCCTCGGCGCTATTGATGAACACGTTGATCCTTTTCCGAGGCTTGAGGTTCAGGTTGCGCAGGGTGGCCAGGGCGAACACGAGCATGACGAGGCCGGCCTTCATGTCGAGGACCCCGGGGCCATAGAGCTTGTCGCCCGAAACATAAAACGGCATCTTCGCGATCTTCCCCACGGGCCACACGGTATCGACGTGGGTCAGGACGAGCACCTCGTCATCGGCGTCCTTGGCCCGGCCGGGGGCGTATTCGACGACGGTCAGGTCACCGATGTCTTTCTGCGGCAGGGTCGTGACCTTGCCCCCGATTCTCTTGAACTCCTTGGCGAGAAAGGCCGTGCAGGCGTCGACGGCTTTCTTGTCGTCGGTGGGCGATTCCAGAGCCGTGACCTGTTTGAGTAGGTGGATCATCTCTCCCTGCCGGGAGCGGAAATAGAGTCTGTAATCCATGGTCTTCTCCAGGCGCGCCGTGGAACTCTAATTTATCACAGCCGGGGAATAAATTCATCCCGATTCTTTCCGCCCGGGACCGTGGCTGCGGCGCTTGATTTCGCCTCCGCTTTCCCATACATTAAACGGGGAGCCTGAAAGGACCGAACCTCCGGCGATGAAAAAAAGAAGCGCTCTGGCTCTCCTCTTCCTCCTGATGCTCGCTCCGTGTCAGCGGGCGGAGATTTTTTATCCCTGGAAGGGCGTTTATATCGGGGCCCTTCACGGACCTTCCTGGCCGGGGATCGTCATCGTTCTCAACAGGGACGCGGCCTTTGCCTTCGTCCTCAAAGTCGAAAAAGGGGGACAGACGGCCGAGGGGAGCGATTTCTTCTACCTCGTGTCGGAAGTCGGGCCCCAGTCTCCCGACGGGCAGTACGCCCGCGTCCGGTTCGACCTCGGCCTTCCGTTCAAGAAGGGGGGAGACACTCCGATCCTGCTCAAGCCGCCCCCCAAAAAGCAGGTCCTGACGCTCGAATGGTCCCGCCGCGATGAGACGACCGTCGTCGGCCGGATCCTCTGCCCGAACAACATCCAACTAACGATCGAGCATTACTTCCCGTGGGATTTCTCCGGCGAATACCGGCAGCTGCCCGACGGCCAGGTGCAGGGGACCGGCGGCAGGTCCCGGACAGAACATTACCTCTTCTGGACGAGCCGGCCGGGACGACCCGCTCCCGCCGCCGCGGGGCGCCTGGCGACGACGTTTTCGTCCTCCGAAGGTCGGGACATCTTCTTTGTGGCCGGAGCCGGCGAAGACAGCCGGACGGTCGCCACCCGGATCTACCGCTACAAGAACGAAAGCGCCATCGACGACATCATCGACGAAGAGGGCCGCGTGTATGAGCAGAAGAGGGTCAGGGTCCGCGGCCTTCACGAGGGCGCAGCCGAAGCTCTCACCAACAACATTCACTGGATGGTCCTCTATCAGGCCGGAAAAGACCGGCTGTACACTCCGGCGGGACGGGGGTGGGTGTTCCCCAAGCCCGGCGGGGGCCAGGACGACTGGACAATTTTCGAATGGGACTCCTTTCTCAACAGCTTGGAGCTTTCCGTCGAGGGTTCAAAACTGGCCATCGACGCGGTCCAGGCGGTCCTTGAAACTCAGTACCCAAACGGGAACATCCCCAACTGGCGCGGCCGCTTCGGGGGAACGCCGGACCGCTCCGAACCTCCTGTCGGAGCGTACGTCGTCCTCAAGCTCTTCCAAAAGCTCGGGGGTATGGATCTCCTCCGCTTCGCCTATCCGCATCTCCGGGCCTGGCACAGCTTCTGGACGGCGCGCAAGCCGGACGGTTTCATCCGCCGCGACGGGAACGGCGACGGCCTGCTCGAGTGGGGATCGGACAGCGACCTCGTTGCCAAGGAGGCCCCATCCTGGGAAAAGAATGCGCCGGGGAAGATCCGGGCCGCCTGGGAATCCGGCCAGGACGATCTGCCCAATTGGGACGACGCTCCCTTCAGCGAAGAGGCCGGAACATTGATGATGGGCTGTGTCGACCTCAACTCCCTTTACGCGCTGGACTCGTGGTGCCTGTCCCAGATCGCCTCCATACTGGGTTTGAACCATGATTCGGATGAGTACCTGGCCGAATACGAAAGGATGAAGGCCCTCGTCAATAGCCAGCTCTGGAACGAGAAGGAAGGCTTCTACTTCGACCGTTATTGGGACGGCCGATTTTCCATCCACAAGGCTGCCTCCGGCTTCTTCCCCCTGATCGCCCGCATCCCCGACATCGCAAAGGCGCAGCGCATGCTCGAGCATCTCCTCGACCCCAAGCAATTCTGGGGGGACTATGTCGTCCCCTCGATCTCGCGGGACGACCCGGCATTCCGGCCGGAGAACCAGCAATACTGGCGGGGGACCATCTGGCCTCCGACGAACTATTTGATCTATCAGGGCCTCAAAGCCTATGGATTCGACGCCGTCGCCTCGGAGTTCGCGAAGAAAAGCTCGGAGATGTTCCTCCGGACATGGACGAATTTCGGCCTCTGTCCAGAGAACTTCGATTCGCTGACCGGGGAGGCGGGGGGGCAGCGCTATCAGAGCTGGGGGCCGCTCTTCGCCCTGACCGCCATCGAGGAATACCTGGACTTCACTCCCTGGGAAGGCTTCCGTTTTGGCGTGCTCAAGCCCGAAACCGGAGGAACGCTGTCCCGTGCGTCCATCCAGGGCCGCCAGTACGAGGTCAAGGTCTCCAACTCGGCGACGGCCCTCCGGGAAGAGGAGGAGGAGCTGGTGTGGGCGGACGGAGGGGCCGTATTCCGCCATTTCCTGTACAACGAATCCCAGGTCTCCTTTGAGATCAAGACCCTGAGGAAGCGCACGATCCGGCTGCACCTTCTGACCAAGGGGAAGTACCAGGTCCTCGTCGACGGCCGAGAGGTCGACATCTTCAAGGGCGATTCCCCGCGGTTCGGGGTCCCCGAAGGAGACCATACCGTCCTCGTTCAACTTCTCGAAAACCTCGAAAAGTGAGAGGCCCTTCGGCCCGGGCGGGGGAGCCTCACGCGGCCGCAGGGAGAGCGCTGCTCAGAGGGATTCCGCCGCCCCGGGTTCGGGAAACCGGGCAAACACATAAAATAGGAAACAGGCGCCCGCCAGCGCCGCGGAAAGTACGAAGGGGGCGCGGATCCCGAAGCGGTCCGAGAGGAACCCGGCCGCCAGGGCCACCGCGGCCCCGGCCACCATCTGGACGTTCGCCACCCAGCTGAACGCCTGGGTCTTGTCTCCGTGCGGGACGCTGCTTCCCACCAGCGTGTGGAGCGAGGGATAGGTAATCAAAAGAAAGATGCCGAAAGCCAGCAGTCCCGCCACGGCCATGGTCCGGCCCGGAGCGAGGCCCATGGCCGTCAGGCTCAAAGCCCCCATGCCGATGCTCATCAGGAACACGACCCGCCGCCCCAGACAGCGGCTCAGGAAGCCGTAGGCGTACCCTGAGACCGTCCCCAGCGCGATCCACAGAGACAGATAGAGACCCGTCCGGCCCATGGGGACGTCGAACTGATGGTTGAGCAAGGAGGGGGCGTAAAAAACGACCACGGTCCAGCCGAAGCCGCCGAAGACGAAACCGGGGATGAGAGTCCGGACCTGGGACAGGATGCGTAGCCAAGAGGAGACGTGTAGCGATGGTCTGGCGTCCGTCTTTGAAGAGACGCTCCGGATGGCCATTACGCCGAGGGAACCCAGGACGAGCCCGAAGACCGACCAGGCTGCAAGCGGCGTCTTCCAGTTCCATTTTTGGGCCAGGTAGCCCACCGAGAGAAAGGCCAGGAGCACGCCCATATTCCCGGAGCCCGACTGGACACCCATGGCCTGGTCCAAAGAGCGGACGGGCTGCGATCGGGCGATCCAGGCGATCATCACCGGGTGATAGAAGCCCGTGACGGCCCGCATGAACACGAAAAAGAGGAGCAGGGACAGAAACGACGAGGCAAGCGGAACGCAGGCGAGTGACAGGCAGATCCCCAGCATGCTCAGGAGCATGAGGGATTTGTATTCGACATGGACAGAGATCTTGACGATCAGGAACTGGGCAACCAGCGTCGCGAAGAGGCCCGCGTTGGACAACCATCCGATCTGGGAATAGCTCGTGATGAGCCGGCTCTGTCCGTAAAGTAGAGGGAAGACCATGGGGACGACGACGGTCGTCGCGTCGTTGAGCGCGTGAAAGACGGAGGCGGAAACGAGGATCCGGTTTGTCATCTCATCATGATCATAAAGATTCTTATCATAGGAGGCGCGTCCGGGGATGTCAATCGACAGGCCCTCGTTGCGTCCCTTCGTAACATCCGCTATTTTTAGCCGGCAGAACCATCCGGCAGGAAAGGAGCACGAGACGAATGGCCGAATTATCCGCGACGGGATGTCATTAAGAAGGGAGTCGGATTCGGCGCCTCGTCGATCCTCGCCGCGGGCGGACTGGAAGCCGCGGCGCGGCCGCTGGCTTCTTCGCCGGCCGGCGGCCGCTCCGGGCCTGGTAGGCGGCTCGGCGGGAATCACCGAAGGGGGAAAGTACGCCGTTCACGACGGCTTGCAAAGCAGCCTCAGGGACGCTGCCTTATTCCTCCAGGACGATGACCGGCAGGCCTTCGCCGGCCAAGCGGCGGGCCGCGAGGAGGGCCGCCTCCCGGCTTCGGGCTATGATACGGACCCGGTAATAGGCCCGGCTCGGCGTCCGGTAGGTCTCGACGACGACATTCTCATAACGGGGCTCGAGCCGCCTCTTCAGGGCATAGGCATTCTCCTGGATGGAGAATGACCCGACCTGGGCCAAGAAGCGCGGCGGCGACGAAGCCGACTCATGATAGCCCGCCAGGACTTCCAGGCGGACGCGGGCGGTGCCGGGCCCGATCATGCCCAGGACGCTCGCGGCCGCTCGGGAGAGGTCGATAATCCGCCCCTTGACGAAGGGGCCGCGGTCGTTGATGCGGAGGACGGCGGTCCGGTCGTTTTCGAGGTTCGTCACCATGACCCAGGTCCCGAACGGCAGCGTCGGGTGGGCGGCCGTCATGTCGTGCATGTTGTAGATCTCGCTACTGGAGGTCGGACGCCCGTGGAAGCCGGGCCCGTACCACGAAGCGAGGCCGACCTCGGCCCCCCCGGGCGGAAACACGGAAGGGACGGTCTTCGGCGGCGGGGCGCACGAGGAAACGCCCAGCACGAGGAGGAAAGGAAACGAGCGAAGGGCCTTCGTCATCTCGTCCTGAGCGACCCGGCAAGCTTCTTCTTCAGGTAGCCGAAAGCTTCCCGGGGGGACGACGAGAATTTGAAGAGACGGAGGTCTCCGGGAGCCACGCTCCCCAGCTTGACGAGCCGGTCGAAATCGACCACCTTCCGCCAATAATCCTCTCCGTAGAGAACAAGGCAGAGTTCGGTTTTTGCGATCTTTCTCGTCTGGAGGAGGGTCAGGATCTCGAAGAACTCGTCCAGGGTCCCGAAGCCGCCCGGAAAGATGATGACCGCCCGGGCCTTGAAGACCAGCCAGAACTTCCTCATGAAGAAATAATGGAAGGTGAAGGCGAGCTCGGGCGTGACATGCGGGTTGGCCTCCTGGACCTGAGGGAGGGAGATGTTCATGCCGATCGTCTTGGCGCCCGCCCGGGAGGCGCCGCGGTTGGCCGCCTCCATGATGCCCGGCCCCGCCCCCGTGCAGATGACGAAATCCTTGCCCTTGGGCTTTTTCAGGGAAACGGCCCACCGGGCCAGGAGGTAGGCGAGTTCCTCCGCTTCCCAGTAATATCGGTAGAGGATGGACTCCGGGTCCATCGGATTGGCCTTGGACGAGCCGAGGAAAAGGATCGTGCTGTTGACCTTTGCCCTGTCGAGCGTCGCGAAGGGTCCGAGATACTCGCTCAGGATGCGCAGGGTGCGGCCCTCCGCCGACTCCAGGAACCCAGGATCCAGGTAATATTCCTCGGGGCGTTCGATTCTGCTCACGCCGTCCTCGGGCCGCGAAAGCCAACGGACCGCCGACGATTTTAGCAAATCGGCGGCCGCGTCACAAGCCGGGCCGGCGTTTTGACTTGCCCGCGTCCCATGTGCTACTAATAGGGCTTCGAGGACACCGCTCATGACGCGGCCGACGGGAGCTCTCGCGACATTCGAATACCCGGGGCGCCTGCTTGCCCTGGGGCGGGAGTCAAGCGCAGAGCGCGCCGTTATCATTTACGCCATCACAGGACGGTCACCGTCGAGCCTGGCACGGAAGCTCGTCTTCCGGGACGCGGGCATCTGGGTGGAGCCGACCGACGAGGACGTCCTGAATACGGGAAACGCGGAGCTGCTCGTCTATCCCGCTGTGCTCTTCGAGGCCCGTGGAATCGCCGCGTCGAACGGCCGACAGACGGCTGACATATTGGCCCGCTTGCGGGAGGGCGGAGGGCCTGTCCAGGTCCTGGCCGGAGCGCTCGAAAGCTGGGATTACGAGCCCGACGCCCCCAACTTTACGCCGCGCATCAGCGGCTGCCTCATCGACGGCCGGGCCGGGCTGGGTCTCGTCCGGAGGGGCCCGGGAGGAGTGACGATGCGCGACTTTTTCGAATTTCCGCTCCGGCCCGGCGAGGCCCGGATGATCGCGACCTACGAGGGCCCGAACCGGGACCCCCTGCCGGGCTTTTCGGGGGACCCGCGGGAGCTTCCCGTCGAAGGCCGGACCCCCGGAGAAACGGCCGAATCCGTCTACGAGGCCCTCGAGCCGCGCGCGCCGGGGAGGGACTTCCGTGTGGCCGTTGCTTGCGTCTTCGCCTCCCTCGCCCGGCCCGCCGATTTCCTCTATGCCATCGTCAACCGGCATGAAAGGGCCTGAGACCATGGACAAGCCTGAACGGACCGCCCGGACTCAATATCTCACCAAGGTCGAGGAGGACCTCCCGGAGCGGTTGTCGTTCTGGGGCTCCGATTTCGTCAAAAAGTTCCCGATGCGCTACGGGGAGAATCCCGGATATCCCGCGGCTTTTTACCGGGAGTCCGCGGCGTCCGGTCCGAATATGGCCAGCCTCGAGCTCATCCAAGAAGGGACCAAGGGCCTGAGCTACATCAACGTCGGCGACATGGACCTCGGCCAGAGGCTGGCCCGGAAGCTCACCGCGGTCTTCAAGGGCCGCAAGGCCTGTGTCCTCATCAAGCATGAGATGCCGAGCGGGGTCGCCCTCGGGGACGACGCGGTTGAGACCTTCGAGCGGGCCTGGAAATGCGATTCGCTCTCGAACTTCGGCAGCGTCGATGTTTTCAACTATGCCGTCACGGTTCCGCTGGCCCGTCTTCTCGTCGAAAGCCCGAGAAATATCGAGGTCGTCTACGCCCCGGATTTCTCGCCCGAGGCCCTCGAGATCCTGGCCGGCCGGAAAGTCCTCCGGGTCGTGAAGATGGGAGCCTCCCTCGAATCCGAGTCCCTCGACAACGGGTTCGAGATCAAGCGCGTGGCCGGCGGGCTTCTCGTTCAAAAGAGGTTCGACTCGAAGGTCGTTTCCCCGGAATCCGTGGAGGTCGTTTCGTCGCGGAGACCAGCCCTTGAAGAAGTCTGGGCCGCGATCTTCAACTGGACGGTGGCCTGCTTCACGCGCTCCAACGCCGTCGTCATCGGGAGGTCCGACAAGACCCACGGCATCGGCTCCGGACAGAGGAGCCGGATCGATTCGGCCGCGGACGCCATCCGCCTGGCACGCCGGGGGTACGGGCCAGAGGGCTGCGTGATGGCCTCCGAAGCTTTCATGCCCTTTCCCGACGTCGTGGAGCTCGCCGCTCGGAACGGGATCACGGCGGTCATCTACCCCCTGGGCTCGATCAAGGACCAGGAGGTCATCGCCAAGGCTGACGAGCTGGGCCTGGCCATGATCGTGACCCGCAGGGCCGGAGAAATCGATTGCGAAAGATGTTTTCTCCACCGCTGACCGGACTCGGCACGCACCCCGCCGGGACCCGGCCGCGAAATCCGGAGGCCGCGTGAGCCTTAAGGAGTACCGCGCGAAGCGCCGCTTCACCCGGACGCGAGAGCCGAGCGTCTCGATGGAGAAGAAGCCGGAGGACGGCCTCGTGTATGTCATCCAGAAGCACCGGGCTTCGCACCTGCACTTTGATCTGAGGCTCGAAGAGGCCGGCGTCCTGAAGAGCTGGGCTATCCCGAAGGTTCCGCCGAACACGCCGGGGATCCGGCGGCTGGCGGTCCGGACCGAGGACCATCCTCTCGGATACGAAAGGTTCGAGGGCACGATCCCGAAAGGGGAGTACGGCGCCGGGACCGTCGAGATATGGGACCGGGGAGAGTATCGCTTGCTCGAGTCGGGGCCGGACAGGATGACGGTCGAGATTTCTGGGCGGAGGCTCAACGGAAGGTTCGCACTGATCCGCATCAAGGCCAGGGAGGGCGGAGACAAGACCTGGCTCTTTTTCAAACTCCGGGAGCCGGCTGTTGCGGACCGGAATGACAACTGAATGGCCGAGCTGCGCTTTCTTTTCGCCGTTCACAACCACCAACCGGTCGGTAATTTCGATTCCGTCGTCGCCTCGGCCTTCGCCGACTGCTACCGTCCGTTCCTCGAGCGGGTGGCGAGGCATCCGGGGTTCAAGTTCTCCCTCCATTTCTCGGGCCCCCTCTGGGAGTATATGGAAAAACGGGAACGGGCCTGCTGGGAGCTGGTGCGGACCCTGGCCGGCCGCGGCCAGGCCGAGCTCCTCGGGGGCGGATTTTACGAGCCGATCCTCTCGATCATCCCGGAGCAGGACCGGGAGGGCCAGATCGGGATGATGAGCGATTACCTCGAGACGAATTTCGGACGCCGGCCTCGAGGTCTCTGGCTGGCTGAAAGGGTCTGGGAGCCGCGGCTGGCCAAGACCCTGGCCCTCGCCGGGATCGAATATACGATGCTCGATGAAGAGCATTTCCGCTACGCCGGCGTCCGCAATCTCTACGCCTCGTATATCACCGAAGAGGAGGGCGTGCCGCTGCGGGTCCTGCCCATCGACAAGAAGCTCCGCTACATGATCCCCTTCCAGGCGCTGGACCAACTCGATGGATATTTTCAGGAGATCCGCTCCTCGGGCGGAACGGCCATCCTCGGCGACGACGGAGAGAAGTTCGGGGTCTGGCCGGGAACGAAGAAATGGGTCTACGAGGACGGCTGGCTGGACAGATTCCTTACGTTCATAGAGGATAAGGGCGTCCGGATGATGACCTGTTCCGAATACCTCGACGAGTGCCCTCCCGCGGGACGGGTCTACCTTCCTCCCGCGTCCTACGAAGAGATGATGGAATGGGTGCTCGAGCCCGCGGACTTTCTCGCCTTCAAGAAGCTTAGGGAGACAGCCGGGGCCGCCGGCCGGAGATTCCTCAGGGGCGGCCTGTTCCAGGAGTTCTTCCTGAAATACCCGGAAGCGAACAATCTCCATAAAAGGATGATCCTCGTCTCCCGGGAAGTCCGCGACGGAGGCGCGGACCGCGAAGCGGTCCGGGATCTCTACCGGGGCCAGTGCAACGACCCGTACTGGCACGGCGTCTTCGGCGGCCTTTACCTCCCTCACCTCCGGGAGTCCGCCTACGGCCACCTGCTCGAAGCCGAAAAACGCACCCCGTCGGACGGCCGCTGGACCCAGCTGGACTTCGACCTCGATGGGCGGGAGGAGCTGTTTCTCCGCGGGGAGACGTTCAACCTTCTGGTCAAGCCCTCGTTCGGCGGGAGCCTGGTCGAACTCGACGACGTCCCCGGAGCCAGAAATCTCAGCGACGTCCTCTCGCGCCGGCCCGAGGCCTACCACTTTGCGCTCGAAGAGGGGACCAGGGAAGGGCGGAGCATCCACGAGCTCACCAAGAAGCTTCCGTCCCGCTCGAAGGAGCTTATGCGCTACGACTGGCATCCCCGCTATTCGCTCCTCGACCATTTCATCCATCCCGACTCCAACGAGGACGACTTCCGGAGGATCGATTATGGAGAGCAGGGAGATTTCGTCAATCAGCCCTACGAGGCCTCCCTCGAGGGAGGCCGGCTCGTCCTCGAGCGACGAGGCGGGGTCTGGGTCGAGGGGGAGCGTGTTCACGTGCTCGTCCGCAAGAGCCTGGAGCCGGAGGCGTCCGGCCTGAAGGTCGTTTACGATATCCAGAACCGAGGGACTGCCGCCCTCTCTCTCAGGTTCGGCTCGGAATGGAACTTCCTGGCGTTCCGGAACGATGCCGAATTCCACCGCCGGGGCTGGGCCAAGCTCTACGGGGGACGCATTGTCTTCGCGCCCCAGGACCCGGTCGAGCTCTGGACCATGCCTCTCGAGACGGTCTCCCAATCCGAAGAGGGTTTTGATATAATTCATCAAGGCTACAGTTTCATGCCGCTGTGGGCGCTGAAACTTGAAGGGAAGCAGACGGAAAGGCTCGAGATCCATCTGAAAGCGACTCATGGGCCCGCATAGGTATTTTTCCCTCGTCCTCCATAGCCATATCCCTTACGTCCTCGACCATGGGAGCTGGCCCCACGGCATGGACTGGCTCTACGAAGCCGCCGCTGAGTCCTACCTTCCGCTCCTCGGCGTCTTCGATCGCCTCGCGGCCGAGGGGATCGCGCCGCAGGTGAACATCAGTTTCACACCCGTTCTGATGGCTCAGCTCCGGGAGCCGACCTTTGTCCGGGGCTTCGATCGATATCTCCGGATGAAGGCGGAGATCGCCGACGCGGACGGTGCTTTTTTCCGGAAGACAGGAGACCCCCGGACGCCGCTCGCGGCGTTCTGGGGGGATTGGTACCGCGGCCTCCTCCACGAATTCACGGAGAGATTCCAGGGCGACATCATCGGCGGGTTCCGGACGCTCCAGGACGGCGACCAACTCGAGGTTTTGACGTCGGCGGCCACCCACGGCTATTTCCCGCTTTTGAAGAACGACGCGAGCATCCGCCATCAGGCCCTCCAAGGGCACCATGTTTACCGGCGCTTTTTCGACCGGGACCCCAGAGGCTTTTGGATCCCCGAATGCGCTTATCGGCCGGCCTATTCCTGGAGGCCGCCTCTCGGCGAAGACAAGCCCTATCCGCGCCTCGGGGTGGACGAGATCCTGAGCGGGGAAGGGTACCGCTATTTCTTCGTCGATTCTCATCTCCTCAAAGGAGGTGAAGCCCGCGGCGTCTACATCGACCGGTTCCCGGGTTTGAAACTCCTGTGGGAGAAATTCCGGAAGGAATACAGGCCGGCCCACACCCATCCCGGCGACCCCTATGCCGGCTATCTCGCCTTTCCCTCCAATTTGCCGTTTTTCGTCCGCGACGAGGTTTCGGGATCCCAGGTGTGGAGCCGGCAGATGGGCTATCCGGGAGAAGGGGCGTACCTGGAGTTCCATAAAAAGCACTTCCCCGGGGGGATGCGCTACTGGAGGATCACCTCGGGCGGCTCCGACCTGGCCACCAAGGAGGTCTACGATCCGGTCCGCGCCGCCGAGCATCTGGAAGGCCACGCTTCGCATTTCGTCTCGGTCGTCGAGGAGTCCCTCAAAGGCCGGGAGTCGGGCGTGGTCGTCGCTCTCTACGATACGGAACTGTTCGGCCACTGGTGGTTCGAGGGCCCGGAGTGGCTTTACCGGACGATCAAAAGACTCGCCCGAAGCTCCGTCCGTCCGCTCACGGCCAGCGGATGCCTGGAAAATCTGCCACCGATCGACATCGTCTCGCTGCCGGAAGGCTCCTGGGGCCAGGGCGGTTTCCACTGGATCTGGCTCAACGAAGAGACTTCCTGGATCTGGAAGAATATCTACCGGATCGAGGAAGCCGAAGCGGGAATCCGCCCCCGGGCCGCGGCGCTCGACAGGAGGGTCCTCAAGCAGTTCTACCGCGAGAAGTTTCTTCTCGAGAGCTCCGACTGGCCCTTCCTCATCTCGACGTGGACGGCGAGGGATTATGCGGAGAACCGGGCGGCCGAGCACTATTCGCGGGCTCTCGAACTCGCCGGCTGGCTCGGCGGCGGGCGCGGCCTCGGGGCCCCCGAGCAGGCCCGGCTTCAGGTCTACGAGAACGAAGACGGCCTCTTTGAGGAAATCGCCATGCTGGATGGGTCCGTTGTCGCGTAACCTGCTGGTCATGGTCCTCTGCGGCGGCAAGGGGGAAAGGCTCTATCCCCTGACCCGTGACCGCGCCAAACCCTCGGTGCCCTTCCTCGGCACCTACCGGATCATCGATTTCAGCCTCTCGAACGCCCTCAATTCGGGGCTCCGGCGGATCGCCCTGCTCACCCAGTACAAGTCTCTGTCGCTCGAGCGCCATATCCTGAACGGCTGGAACATCTTCCACGCCGAGAGCGGCGATTACATCATCTCCCTGCCCGCCCAGGGGCGCGTCGGGGATCACTGGTACGAGGGCACGGCCGACGCCGTGTTTCAAAACATCTATACCATCCAGCAGGAAAATCCGGACGCCGTGCTCGTCCTTTCGGGCGACCACATCTACAAATCGGATTACCGGCAGGTTCTGGACTTCTTCACCCGGGTCGACGCCGAGGCCCTGATCATGACGCGGGTGGTGCCGACGCGGGACGCCTCCCGCTTCGGGGTCATCGGAGTCGACGAAGACCGCCGCATCATCGAGTTTGCCGAGAAGCCCAAGAAGCCCTGCGCCGTCCCCTGGGACCCCTCGAAGAGCCTGATCTCGATGGGCGTGTATCTCTTCAAGACCCCGGTCCTCATCCGGGCTCTGATCAAGGACGCCCGGAACCCCTCGAGCGCCCATGACTTCGGGGGGAACATCATCCCCGACCTCATCCGCGACCACCGGATCTTCGCCTTTCCCTTCGACGATTACTGGGAGGACATCGGAACCATCGACGCCTACTGGAAGGCCAATATGTCTTTCCTCTCGCCCGCGCCCCCGACGATCTTCCAGGACCCCGCCTGGCCTTTCCGGACATACAAGCCTCAATACCCGCCGACCTTCATCAGGGGCGGTGCCTTCCAGAACTCGATCGTCGGCCCCGGCTGCCGCCTGCTCGGCTGCCGCGTCGACAACTCCATCGTCTCCCCCGGTGTCCGCATCCATGAAAAAGCCGAAGTGTCCGATTCCATCCTCCTCGAGGCGGTCGAGGTCGGTAAGGGCGCCCGGCTCAAGAAGGTCATCATCGATAAGTTCAGCATCATCCCCGCCGGCTTCGACATCGGCTTCAACGCCGAGAAGGACGGCCGGAATTTCAAGATCAGCCGGGGCGGCATCCGCGTCGTCCCGAAGGGCTGGAAGGCCGAATGATCGAGAAATACAATTTCCTGACCTCGGAATTCCAGAAGGACTCTCCGCGGGAGATGATGCTCCTGTCGATCATCTCGCAGAGTTTTTTTCAGCCGTTCTCCCTCGCGGACAACATGCTCGTCATCCTGACCGCCCTGACCTCCGGGTCGGGGGTCGGGTTCAACCGGGCCATGCTCTTTCTCAAGGAGGGCGACCGCCTCCGCGGCGAGATGTGGCTCGGACCGCGCACGCCCGAGGAAGCCGGCTACATCTGGGAGGTCCTCTCGACCCCGGGCATCGGCTACGTGGAGATCATCGAACACAACCGGGCCCTCGTCAGCAAGAACGAGGACACTCTCAGCAACCGGATCAAGAACCTGGCCTTCGTCATGAACGAGCCGACCTGCGAGATGGTGCCCGCCCTCGCGGCCTGCCACAAAGAAATCTACCTGGTGCGCGACGCCTTCCGCGAGCCCCTGATCGACAAGAAGTTCCTCGAAATCATCGAGGTGGACGAATTCCTGTGCATCCCTCTCGTCGCCCGGGACGAGGTCTTCGGCCTGATCGTCCTCGACAATTCGTTCACCCACGTGCCCATCAGCCCCGGCGACATCAAGCTCGCCAGCCTCTGCGGACTGATCGCCAGCAATTACATATACTCGGCGACCCTGCACGAGAGGCTCCTCGAAGCCGAGAAGATGGCCGCGATGGGCGAAATGGCCATGTTCGTAACGCATCAGCTCCGAAATCCCCTCGTGACCATCGGCGGCTTCACGGACCAGCTCCTCCAGCCCAAGGTCAGCAGGGACAAGAGGGACCGCAATCTCAAGATCATCCGGGATGAGATCCGTCGGCTAGAGACCATCGTCTATCAGATGGCGCATTTTCTCAAGGTCAGTCTCAAGGAGCCCGGCTATTTCGATGTCACGCCCATGATCGCAGCCGTCCTGCAGAGCCCCGAGATCCAGGCCCGGGCCCGAAGTTACTCCCTGGACGTGAAGATCGACAGCGGCCTGCCCCAGGTCCTGTGTGATCCCACTTCATTCGGCGAGGTGCTCCGGAATCTCCTGGACAACGCGTTCGACGCAACCCCCTCAGGGGGGAGGATCACGGTCCGGGCCCGCAGAAAAAGCAAAACGTCCTTTGTCCTCTCGGTGAGGGACACGGGCAAGGGCATCTCCAATCCGGACAAGGCCCAGATGTACAGGCCGTTCTTCACGACCAAGGAGAAGGGGATGGGCCTCGGCCTGCCGTTCATCAAGAGGGTGATGGACACCTGCGGCGGCACGATCGAGGTCCGGAGCCGGGTCGGCAAGGGAGCCCTGTTCAATCTCGCTTTTCAAACCCGGGAAGGAGGGAACTCGACATGAAGAAGATCCTCGTCGTCGAAGATGAGAAGACCCTCTGCCTTCTCTACGCCGAGGAGCTGGGCAAGGAGGGGTACGCCGTCACGGCGGCGTATGACGCGGACGCGGCTCTGGCGGAGCTCAAGAAAAAGTCCTTCGACCTGATCATCACGGACATCCGGATGCCGGGGAAAAATGGCGTCGAGCTCATCGCCCAGATCATGGGACTCCGGAAGGATAT
This sequence comes from uncultured Eubacteriales bacterium, assembly GCA_964551995.1. GTDB lineage: Bacteria > Acidobacteriota > Aminicenantia > Aminicenantales > Saccharicenantaceae > DATKJS01. The sequence goes on along the minus strand of CAZKFD010000004.1, from coordinate 63,424 downwards.
CCCCATCATCATCAACTCGGCCTACCAGAGCTACAAAGAGGATTTCATGACCTGGGCCGCCGACGCGTACGTGGTCAAGTCGTCCTCGCTGGACGAGCTCAAGACTAAGATCAAGGAACTGATCGGCCGATAATGTCGGAACTGAGAAAGGACCCGATCAGCGGCCGCTGGGTGATCATCGCCACGGAGCGGAGCAAACGGCCCGACGATTTCCGGCCGGCGCGGGGCGTCGGCGAGGCCCCGGCGTCGGCAGGATTTTGTCCGTTCTGCCGGGGGAACGAAGGCAAGACTCCGCCCGAGGTCTTCGCCCTCAGGGACGACGGCACGCCTGCGGATTCGCCGGGCTGGAGGGTGCGCGTCGTGCCCAACAAGTTTCCCGCCCTCAACCGGGGGACTCAGGCCTCCCTGCACACACGGGGCGGCATCTTCGAATGGATGGAGGGGGTCGGGGTCCATGAGGTCATCATCGAGAACCCCGAGCACGGCCAGGAGCTCGCCGACCTCCCCGTGGGCCACGTCCGGGACATTCTCGGGGTCTTCGCGCAGAGGATCAAAACCATCGAGGAGGAGCTCCACTATCAATACGTCCAGGTCTTCAAGAACAAGGGGAAAGAGGCCGGCGCCTCCCTCAGTCATCCGCACACCCAGATCGTGGCCACGCCGATCGTGCCTAAGCGCATCGAGGAGGAGATCTACGGCGCCCGACGCCTGTTCCGAAGTTTCAAGAAGTGCGTCTTCTGCCGGATCATCCGGGAAGAGCGGGAGTCGGGGGAGAGGGTCGTCCACCTGAACCGGCACTTCGTCGTCATCGCGCCTTATGCCTCGCGCTTCCCCTTCGAGGTGACGATCTTTCCGCTTCGCCATTCTCCGTTTTTCGCCGACCTCAACGAAGAGGAACTCGGATCCCTGGCCCTGACGCTCAAAACAACCCTGATTAAGCTCAAGGAAACGCTCTCGGATCCAGCCTATAACCTCGTTCTCCACAAGTCGCCGAATCCGGTCCTGGCAAGGAAGAGATGGCCCGACATCGACCGGCACTATCACTGGCACTTCGAGATCTTCCCGATCCTGACGAAGGTCGCCGGGTTCGAGTGGGGGACGGGATATTATATCAACCCGGTCCCGCCGGAAACGGCGGCGGGGTTCCTAAGGAAAAAATAGGGGCCGCGCGCTCAGGGTCTAAGCCTGCCGCTCCGCCCGGAGTTTCCGGTAGAGGGTCAGATACTCGCCCGCCGACCGGTTCCAGCTGAAGTTTGCGGCCATCCCGTTGAGACGGAGCGTGCTCCGCAGGTCCGGGCGGGAGTGGGCGTCCCGGGCGCGCCGCAGAGCCGACAGCAGCTCGGCGGGAGAAGCCTTCCCGAACTTGAAGCCGTTTCCCGTACCGAGCACGGGGTCGAACTCCAGGATCGTGTCGTCGAGCCCGCCGGTCGCCCGGACGACCGGGACGGTGCCGTACTTCAGGGCGTACATCTGGGTGAGGCCGCACGGCTCGTAGCGCGAGGGGATGAGAAAGAGGTCGCTCCCGGCGTAGATCGTGTGCGCCAGCCGTTCGTCGAAGGCGATCCGAAGGCCGAGCCGGCGGGGGTGGGCCTTCTTGGCCGCTTTCAGGAAGTCTTGGATCTTTTCGTCTCCGGTCCCGAGGATGACGACCGCGAAGCCGAGCCCGAAGATCCCCTCCAGGGCGTCGCAGACGATGTCGACACCCTTCTGCCCGGCCAACCGGGTGACCATCCCCGCGACCGGCATGTCCGGTGCCTCCTCCAGCCCGAAAGCGGAGAGCAGTCCGGCGCGGCACCGGGCCTTCCCGTTGAGACGCGCCGCAGAGAAGTTGGCCGGGATGAGGGGGTCGGTCGCCGGGTCCCAGTCGGCGTAATCGACGCCGTTGAGGATCCCGGAAAGGGCCTCCGACCTCGTCCGGAGCAGCCCGTCCAGCCCGCAGCCGAATTCGGCCGTCTGGATCTCGCGGCTGTAGCGCGGGCTCACGGTGCTTACGGCCGTGGCGTAAAGGATTCCGGCCTTCAGGTAATTGACCTTGCCGTAGAACTCGAGGTCGTTCATGTTGAACAGACGCTCGGGCAAGCCGACGGCGGCCAGGACCTCCGGCCCGAAAAGGCCCTGGTAGGCGAGGTTGTGGATGGTGAAGAGAGACCTCGTGTCGCGGAAAAAGGGGTCCGACCCGTAGAGGAATCTCAGGAAAGCGAAGGCCGAAGCGGCCTGCCAATCGTGGCCGTGGATAATGTCGGGAGAAAAGCCAAGGGCTTTCATGGCCTCCAGGGACGCCCGGGCGAAGAAGGCGAACCTCTCTCCGTTGTCCGGATAGTCGCCCGCAGGCGAGCCGTAGAGATGCTCGCGGTCATAAAAACCATCCTGGGCGATGAAATACACGGAGAGGCCGTCGGTCCGGTGCTCGAGCACGGAGAAGGCGACGCGGGCCTCGGCCATTTCGAGGGACGCCCCGCCGACGGCGGTCCTAAGGGGCAGGTCCTTCGTCCGGACCTCCCTGTAGAACGGCAGGAAAACACGGACATCGACACCGAGGTGGGACAGGAATTTCGGCAGCGCGCCAGCGACGTCCGCCAGCCCGCCGGTCTTGGCGAACGGAGTGGCTTCGGAAACGAGGAATGCGATTTTCATGATTCGTCTATTCTAGCACATCCGGACCGCGGCATCGGAGAAGGCCCACGCAACAGGAGCGCCGGCGCCGAGCCCGGCGCGCTTGTCAACCGGGGGCGGTTGGCATAAGATGGCAGGGAGAAACATGACCGTGAAAGGGTTTCGGCCCGCGACGCCGCTCCGCAAGGTCGTGGCGGCGGTCATCGAGAGGGACGGAAAAGTCCTTGCCGCCCGGCGGCGTAAAGGGATCCGCTTCGGCGGACTCTGGGAATTCCCGGGCGGAAAGCTCGAGGACGGGGAAACCCCGGAGGAGGGGCTCGAGCGCGAGCTCGGCGAGGAATTCGGAGTGCGGACCCGGGCCGTCGAATTCCTTCTCTCTGTCCCGCACCGGGGCCCATCGCTCGCCATCGAGCTCCTCGTCTACAGGGTCCACCTGGTCTCCGGCGAGTTCCGGCCAGTCGACCACGATGAACTCCGCTGGGTGGACCCCGCCGGCGCGGACGAATCCTTCTTTAGCCCGCCCGACCGCCCCGTCGTCCGGTTTCTGCGGACCCTCGCCCGAAACCCCGGCCCGGGCGCGGCCGTCCGGTGACGCTCGAAGGATGAGCATGGACAGCGTCGTCCTCAAGCCGGGCAGGGACAGGGCCGTCCGGAACCGGCACCACTGGATTTTCTCCGGCGCCGTCGAGACCATGCCCGATTTCGAAAACGGAGAACTTCTCCCCGTCATGAGCGCCGGCGGGGACATCCTGGGCTACGCTTATTTCAACCGGCGTTCGGCGATCATCGGCCGGATGGTGAGCTTCGGTAAAACGGCGCCCGAAGACGCGCTCCGGGAGAGCGTCGATCAGGCGCTTCGCCTCAGGAGTCGGCTCTTCGACACCGCCGTGACGAACGCCTTTCGCCTGATCAACGCCGAGGGAGACCGGCTCCCGGGACTCGTCGCCGACCTCTACGGAGATATCCTCGTGCTTCAGATCGCGACGTTGGGGATGGAGAAGCTGAAGCCGCTCCTCCTCGACCTTCTGGTCTCCCGGGTCAAGCCGAGGGCGGTCTTCGAAAAATCCGACCTGCCGGCCCGACGCGAGGAGGGTCTGGAGTCATTCGAAGGGGCGCTCCTCGGAGAAACGCCCGGCACGCTTAAGATTCTGGAGGAAAGCCTGACGTTCTCGGTGGACATCGTCCATTCACAAAAAACCGGGTTCTATCTGGACCAGCGGGAGATGAGGAAGCTCGTCCGGGACCTCGGCCGCGGCCGGCGCGTCCTCAACGCCTTCGCTTACACCGGCGCGTTCTCGGTGTACGCCCTCAAGGGAGGGGCCGAGCGGGCGGATTCCGTGGATTCCTCCGCGAGTGCCATCGAGCTGGCCCAGGACAACTTCGAGGCGAACGGCCTGTCGGCAGACTCGGGCGTCTTCTTCACCGCGGACGTTTTTCATTTCCTCCGGGAAACCGACGCCGATTACGATTTCATTATCCTCGACCCGCCGGCCTTCGCCAAGAGAAGGTCGGATGTCGTCCAGGCCTGCCGCGGCTATAAGGACATCAACCGTCTGGCCCTCCAGAAGGTCGGCCCGCAGGGGTTCGTTCTGACCTTCTCCTGCTCGCATTTCGTTGACGAGAAGCTCTTTCAGCAGGTGGTTTTCCAGGCGGCGGGGGAGGCGGGCCGGCGCGTGCGCATCCTCCAGAGGCACCGCCAGGCTCCGGACCACCCGGTCAACATTTTCCACCCCGAGACGGAATACCTCAAAGGGCTCCTGCTCTACGTCGACTAGAGACTCCCGGGAAAAAGGCTTCTGTTCAGTATTTTTTGATCCAGGCCGCGATATCGTCGATGACGTACGGGGCCACGCTGCCCTGGACCAGCATGTACTCATCCGGAGTGATGGGACCCTGCCCTTCGAAGAAAAAATGGTTGAGCTGGGGATAGAGGTGGAATTCGACGTTTGTCCGCGTCCCGAGGGACTTTTTCCAGTTTTCTAAATCTGCCGTCGTCACCTGATAATCGCGTCCACCCTGGAGGATCAACATGGGCTTGCCGACCGACCGGGCGAGCTCCGTCGGATCGTAGCCCCTGAGGTCAAGCCAGTAGGCGGGCATTGCGCCGAGGAGCCTGACGGTGGAGGAGCGGTCGGCGTCCTTGAGGGCCTTGATCTTCTCGACGGTCTCCCCGATCCTCTCGAGCTTCTTCGTGTCCTCTTCCGTCACTGCGCCGGGGTTCAGGCCGTAGATATAGTTCATCTGGCGCAGCATCGTGTCCGCGAGCGGCCGGGTCAGGCCGGCCATCATGATGAAACCCGCAATGCCGAGGGGCTTCGCTGCTACGGCGATGCGGGGCATGAGATAGCCGCCGAGACTGTGCCCCAGGATGAAGACCCGCGAGGCGTCGATCTCAGGAGTCTTCTGGAGGAGGGCCGCGGCCGCCAGGGCGTCGTCGATAGTCTCATCCTTGACCGTCATGGAGGCCTCGACTTTGGGATCGGCGATGATCTTCTCCCGATAAACCTTGCTCCGCTTGTCGTAGCGGATAACGGCGATCCCCCGGCTGGCGAGGCCCCAGGCCAGGTCCTTGAACGGCTTGTTGGGGCCCAGTGTCTCGTCCCTGTCGTTGGGCCCCGAGCCGTGGACGAGAACCAGGCCCGGGAAGGGGCCCGGCCCCTTGGGTTTTGTCAGTGTGCCCGGAAGCTTCCATTCGCCGGCCCCCACCCTGACTTCGGTCTCCTCGAATGCCGACGGGTCGGCGTAGGCCGGAGGCGCATACTTGACGGGGCCGGCGGGCACGAGCTGGAAGCCGGCGATCCGCCCGCCCATGTCGAAGACGACCCTCAGGTCCAGCGCCTTTTTTTCGAATTCGCAGGTGAGGTAGATAAATTCGTAATTTCCGGACTTCTCCTGCCTCGAACCCGTCTCCTTCTTGAAGGCCCCGAGCTCGTTCGGAAGCTGCTTTTTCCAGAACGTCGCCAGCTTCTCGGGGCCCGAAACCTTGAGCATGGTCTCGTCGAAGTCCCGGACCGCACGCTCGAAATCGCCCGCTTCGAGGCACGCCAGGAAACGGCGGGCCTTGGCCAGGTCCGTCTGACGATCAGGGTTTTTGGCGCAGCTCGTGAAGACGAACGGAGCCAGGATCAGGACCGTCATGAATGCCGGAAAAAATCTTTTTGTCATGGGCCAACCTCGCCGGCACGGGCCGTCGGATGTCGCCGATAGTATAGGCTTTCGAGGGCGCGGGGACAATTGCCCCGGCGCTCAGTTTCAAATATAATCGTCCGGACGGGCGAGGCTCCCGCGACCCGGTCCGCCATTTTCGTCAAGGAGGCCGAGATGGATGTCCAGGATGAAATCAGAGGGGCCTTCAGGACGGTCTCGCTGGTCGGCATTTCGACGATCATCAGCCTCTTCATTTGCCTGGCCGTCGCCGAGTTCATCCGGGCCCGCCTGAGGCCGTTTCACGGCTTCGCCGCGGTGACCGACGTCCAGCGGCTGCGCTACATCTTCTTCGGGGCGGCGGTGGCGGCCGTCATCCTGATCCGGGTCCTCAGGCACATCCTCCTCAAAGAGCCGCCGGGCGCGGTTCTCAAGACCGCGCTCCACAGGCTCCAGAGGGTTTCCCTCGTGACGACCGTGCTGGGAGAGGTGCCGGCGATCCTGGGGCTCGGCCTCTTCCTCCTCGCGGGCTTGTATATCGATCTTTATATCCTCCTCTTCGTCTCCATCGTCCTCGTCTTCATGTATTTTCCCCGGCGCGCGGCCTGGGAGAACTGGCTGAAGGGCTAATGGTCCCGGGCATACGCGGGTTTTATCCGGACTGTGACGGCGGAGGCATCCCCGCCGCGGCCGTTGGGTTTTCGAGCCGACGCTTGAGCGAGGTGCAGGCATGAACATCACGTTCTGCGGGGCCGCGAGACAGGTGACCGGATCGTGCTATTTCTTCGAGGCCGGCGGGATGAAGGTCCTCGTCGACTGCGGACTGTTCCAGGAGCGCCCCTTCCTTGAGCGGAACTGGGGCCCGTTTCCCGTCCCGACGGGCGATATCGACGTCATTCTCCTGACGCACGCCCACCTGGACCACTCGGGGCTCATTCCCAAGATCGTCCATGAGAGCTTCTCGGGGACGGTCCTCACGACCGCCGGAACGGCCGACCTCGTTTCGATCGCCCTCATGGACGCGGCCCGGATCCAGGAAGAAGACACTGCCTACAAGGCCAAGCGCCACAGGAAGGAAGGCCGCCAGGGGGCTCATCCGGAGATCCCGCTGTACACGGTGCAGGACGTTCAGAGGACGATGCCCCTCGTCGAGGAGGCCGCCTACGGGCACACGATTCCCCTGGGCGACGCCCTGACGGCCCGCTTCTGGGACGCCGGCCACATCCTCGGCTCGGCCATGGTCGAAATCACCGCCCGGGAGAACGGGAGCCCGCGGACCATCGTTTTTTCCGGCGACATCGGCCAATGGGACAAGCCCTTCCTCCGCGACCCCTCGCTCTTCGATCGGGCCGACTACGTCGTGATGGAATCGACATACGGGGACCGGGACCACGAGGACCCCAAGGAGATCGGCGAGATCCTCGCGGAGACCGTGCGGGCCGCTGTCCGTTCCGGGGGAAACGTCCTCATCCCCACCTTCGCCATCGAACGGGCCCAGGAGCTCATGTTCCATTTTAGCCGTCTCGTCCGGAACGGGGTCATCCCGGAGCTGCCCATCTACCTGGACAGCCCCATGGCCCGTGAGGTCACGGCGGCCTTCGAACGCCATCCCGAGGACCTCGACGACGAGGCCCTGGCCCTGTTCCGGGAGGGAAAGAACCCCTTCGACTTCCCGGGGCTGGTCATCGTGCAGAACATCGAGGAATCCAAGGCGATCAACGCCGCCAAGGGCTCCTCGGTCATCATGGCCGGCTCCGGGATGTGCACCGGAGGCCGCATCAAGCACCATCTGCTCTACAACATCGCGCGGCCCGAATCCACTGTCCTTTTCGTGGGATACCAGGCGCGGGAAACCCTGGGCCGCCAGATCCTGGAAGGGGAGAGCCCGGTCAGAATCCACGGCCAATGGCTCCCCGTCAAGGCCAAAGTGGCCAAGATCAACCGGTTCTCGGCCCACGCCGACCGGAAGGCCCTGGCCAGGTGGCTGGACGGGTTCCGGACGCCCCCCCGCCGGCTGTTCGTCACCCACGGCGACGAAGAGGTGGCCCTGGGGTTCGCCGACAGGGTCCGGCGTGAACGGGGATGGGACGTGGACGTCCCGAGATACCTCGACTCCACAGCCCTGGACTAGAACTGTGAGTCCGGAAGGGGCCAGGCTCCCTGGGACACGGCGTAAGTCCTCATGATCTTTTCCAGTTCCCGGCGCAGGCCGTCGGAGAGCGGCGGCGGGCTGTATTTTGCAAGCCTCTCACGAACGTCCTGGTGGGCTTTGTCCAGGGCGGAGCGGCGCCCGGCGAGGACCCAGTCCTGATACCGGTCGCGGTCCATGAGCCGCGGCCGCGTGTGCTCGGTCCTGTACCACCGGCGGGTGTGGGGAGAGGTCAGGAAGGACCCGCCCGGAGTGAAGCTCTTGAACTCTTCCAGCGCGATGGGCTCATCCCGCTGGGCGATGCCCTCCGCGAGCCGGTAGGCCATGCCGCAGATCTCGTTGTCGAGGCAGAGCTTCTCGAGGCTCTGGCAGCTCTCGAAATCCAGCATTCCCGGCCCGGAGATGACGTTGACGCCGGCGAGGGCCGCCAGGGCGGCCCCCAGGGCCGTTTCGATGCCGCTCTGCGCGTCGTTGATCTTGGAATCGCTCAACGCCATGTACGCGTGGGTCGGAAGTTTCAGGCGCTTGCCGATCTGGGCGTAGGCCGCATCGATCATCATGGTCTCGACGGCCCCCATCGGCGTCGTCCCCTTCTTCATGTCGAAGCTCGAGGGGGAACCGCCGAAGATGACCGGCGCGCCCCGGCGGGCCAGCTGGCAGATGACCAGACCGCAGAGGTTCTCGGCCACGTGCTGGACGAGGGTGCCGGCGATCGTGACGAGCGAGGTCGCACCGGTCATCCCCATCGAGATGAGCTCGGAGGGGATACCCGCGCGGGCGGAGTCGATCAGGCTCTGCGCCGTCAGGTTGCTCCACTTGAGGGGAGGGGAGGGGCAGGCGTCAAAAATGGCCAGGGGCTTGCGGGCCAGCTCCTCATCGCTCCCGCGGACGGCAACCAGGAAGTCTTTCATGGGCTGGAAGCCTTCGACGCGGAAAGTCCCCGTGACGAACGGTTTGACGGAGGCGAGCAGCCCCAGATAGAGCCGGTAGCAGTCCGCAACGGCCGGCGGAACGTCCGAGCTGATGAGCCCGGTGCTCTGGAAATGGACATGTTCCAGCGTCTCGACGACCCGATAGAATTCGAGGAGGTCGTGGGTGCCCGCCTTTCTCTGCTCCTGCGTGTCGTGGTCGAGGAGGGTGACGGCCGCCGAGCCGGGATCGAAGTGGACCTCGTCGCCGCCAACGCGGTAAGCCGCGCCACCGCTCCGGTCGTACATGGTCACGGAAGAAGGCGTGGTGGCCAGGCAGTCGCGGACGAGCCCCGGGCCGATCCAGACGTGCTGAGAGGCGGCATCTGCGCGGGCCCCGGCGCCGGTCAGGAGCTCCAATGCCTCCCTGTTTTCGACGAAAATCCCTTGCGTTTCGAGCAAGGCCAGCCCCTCGTCGACGATCTTGTCGACGAGACGGGGGCTCAGAAACTCGACTTTCGGTCTCTTTGTCTTGATCATGGCAGCACTCCTAAGGCCGCCGTGTCGCCAAGCTCTTCGCCAGCTTTACGGCCGCGACGGCGTTCTCGGCGTATCCGTCGGCGCCGGCCTCTTCGGCCCATTTCTGGCTGGCCGGGGCGCCGCCGACGAGGACCTTGTATTTGTCCCGGAGGTTCCTCTCGCGGAGGAGCGCGATCAGCCGCTTCTGGTTGACCATCGTCGTCGTCAGCAGGGCTGAAAGGCAGATGAACTGCGCCCCGACGGCCTCGGCCTTCTCGATAAAGCGCTCGAGCCTGACGTCGGCGCCGAGATCAAAGACCTCGAAGCCGCCGGCCTGAAGCATCGAGGCGACGAGGCTCTTCCCGATGTCGTGGATGTCGCCTTCGACCGTGCCGATGACGACCCGGCCGCCCGTCGCAGCCTGGAGATGGCCGCGCTGGAGCTCGGGCTCGAGAACGGCCATGGCCGCCTTCATGGCCTCGGCGCTGCTGATGAGCTCGGGCAGGAAGTACTCGCCTTCCTCCCAGAGATCGCCGACCTTCTCGATCCCCGGAACATATCCCTTTTCAATAACTTCAAGGAGGTCGAGCCCCTCCCGGACGGCCTCTCCGGCCAGCTTCCCGGCCCTGGCGCCGTTGCCGTCGATGATCGCCTGCCGCATCTCGTCGAAAAGCTCTGAGCTCTTCATCGTTCACTCCTTGCCAGAATTTCGGCCATGGCCCGGATGAAGGCGGGGGTCGTGCCGCAACAGCCCCCGACGATGTTCGCGCCGCCCCGGACGATCTCCGGCACGAACCGGACGTAGTCCTCGAGGCTCTGGGAGTAGACGACGCGGCCGTCCGCGTCGAGCGCGGGCTTTCCCGCGTTGGCTTGGGCGATGAGAGGCAGCCCCGTCTCGGGCCGCATGGCCCGGACGAGTCCCGCCATCTGTTCGCTGTTCAGCGTGCAATTGGCCCCGACGGCGCATGCGCCCGCCGTTTCGAGCTCCGACAGGCACCGCGAAACGGTGTCCCCCATGAGAGTGAAATAGCCCCTCGGCACGGCATTGAAGGTCATCGTGGCCATGACAGGAAGGACGGAACCCCGCCGGGCGCCGCGGACGGCGCAGAGGGCCTCGCGGAGGTCGTATTGGGTCTCGATGAGCAGGACATCCGCCCCTCCTTCGGCGAGGCCCCGGGCCTGTTCGGCAAAGGCAGACTCGAATTCCTCCTCTGTGAACTCGCCCTGGGGCTTGAGGAATTTTCCCGTCGGGCCCATGCTCCCGGCCACAGCCCGGCCGGGTGGCGCGATCTCGCGCGCCAGGCGCGCGGCGGAGCGGTTCAGCTCGAAGGCCCGCGTATCGAGCCCGTGTCCCGCCAGCTTGATCCGGCTGCCGCCGAAGCTGTTCGTCGAGACGGCATCGGCCCCGGCGGCAAAATAAGCCCGGTACACTTCCTGGACGAGCCCGGGTTTCTCCGCGTTCCAGACCTCGGGGCAGGCCCCCTGGGGAAGCCCGCGGGCCATGAGCTCCGTCCCCATGGCGCCGTCCAATAATACAATCCTGCGCTTCGCGAGATCGAGAAACGAGAGGCTCATCATTCACCTCCGGAGAACGGCCCGAACTCGAGGCTGCGCACGAACTCGTCTTGAAAGTCGGGCCGAGTCGCGAGCGAGACATGGTCGACACTCCTCGCGAGAGATTCCGCGGCCGCCCGCTCGGGGGCCGAGACCAGGAGCCGGCGAGCCCCGGCCAGTGAGGAATTTCCGGCGAACCGGATCCTGTCGCCGGCGATCGACGGCAGAAGGCCCAGAGACAGGCTGTGGCCGATGTCGAGCGAATTGCCGAAGGCGCCGGCGACATAGACGGCCTCCAGGTCGTCGGGGCGGACCTGAAACTCCTTGAGCATCAGCCGGACCCCCGTCTTAATGGCTCCGGCGGCGAGCTGGATCTCCCGCACGTCGTGTTGGCTGAGGCTGATCTCGTCGGTCAGACGAAGTTTTTTGCCTGGAGCCGAGATCTTGCCGCCGCGGCCGATCAGCCCGTGGGCCAAGCCGAGCGCCACGATGTCGATGAGGCCCGTCCCGCACACGCCCTGGGGAGGGAGGCCGCCGATCGTCTGGAGCTGGAATCCGTCGCGCCACTCGACCCTCTGCACGGCCCCCTCGACGGCGAGCATGCCGCAACCGATGCTCATCCCTTCGAATGCCGGACCCGCCGCCGTCGAAGTGGCCATGAAGCGCGGCCCCTTCTTGAGGACGATCTCCCCGTTGGTCCCGATGTCGATAAACAGGGCGTTACCGGGCTCGTTCGCGAGTTCGCAAGCCGCCAGCCCGGCCGTGATGTCCCCGCCGACGAAACTGCGGATATTGGGGACGATGAACACGCGGGCCGACGGGTGGAGCTCGAGACCGAGGTCCGCCGCAGGAAGCGGCGGGAGGCTCGAAAAGACCGCATGGAACGGCGAGAGGGCCAGCGAATCGACGCTCACGCCGCAGAGCAGGTGGTTCATGGCCGCGTTTCCCGCGACGACGGCCTCATAGATGCGCTCCCGGGCGACGCCCGTCCGCTCCGAGAGGTCGGCGACGATGCCGTTCAGCAGATGGACGATAGACTTCCGCAGGCGCTGCAGGTTGTCCGGATTCTGGAAGGCATACGTGATCCGCGAGACCACGTCGGCACCGTAGGAGGCCTGGCTGTTCATGGAGGCCGCGCGCCCAACCGTCGTCCCCGAGTTGAGGTCGACGAGCTCGACGACCACGGTGCTCGTCCCGATATCGACGGCCAGTCCGTAGGTCTGTCCCGAGGTGTCGCCCTCTTCGATTTCCAGGATGTCTTGCTCGCCGTAGAGAACCGCCGTCACCAGACGGGGAGGCTCGCCGCCGGCCGCGATTCTCCCCAGGCTTCTCAAGGCCGCCCCCGGAAATCGGAGGCCCTCGGTTCCGAGAGCCTCGGCCATACTCTCCGTCAGAGCCTCGGGTGAGGTGAGTGGCGGTTTCTCTAAGGCAAGGGAAAGCTTGCGGACCTGGGGATCGAAAACGACCGGCCGGGATACTCCGGCCTCGAGGACGGCCACCCGTCCCAACCGTGACCCGGGAAGCGTTTCGATGGCCGTGTCGCCCCCGAGGCGGAACATGCACGCCAGCCTGTAGTCCGGGCTGAGACCCCTCTTCTCGAGAACGGCCTTCTCGTGGGCGTCGAGAAAGGGAAGAAGTCCCGATCGGATCCGCACGGCGCATTTCCCGCACAGCCCTTTTTTGTGGCAATAGAGGCTCAGCGACACGCCGGCCCGTTCGAGAACATCGGCGAGCAGCTCGCCGGACTTCGCCCGGACCGTGAGGCCGTCGGGAAGGATCTTGAGAGTGCAGGTGATTTCCGTCATCTCGCGCCGCCCGCAGCGGGATGAATCATTTTAAAACAAAAACTCCGCAGCGCCTATACTTTTTTAGCTTCCCGGCAGAAGTCCGGGCGCCGCCTGGTCCAGAGACGATAGGCCGGCAGCCCGGCCCCCAGGAGGAGGACTCCGGCGGCGGACTTGAGCGGTTGGGAGTAGAGGATGTTCAGGAAGATGGCCAAGCTGACCAAAATGAAGACCGCGGGAACGATGGGATAGCCCCATGTCCTGTACGGCCGGCCAAGGTGCGGCCGGGTCCGGCGCAGGACGATGACCGACAGGCCGGTTGCCGCGAAGAAGACAAGCAGAGCGAACACCATGTACTCATAAAGCGCCTCGTAGGTCCCTGAAAGACAGAGAACTGCGGACCAGGCGGCTTGCCCCCAGAGCGCCCTCGAAGGGACCCGGAACCGCGGGCTGAGGCGGGCCATGGAACGGAAGAAGCTCCCATCTTTGGCCATGGCGTAATAGACCCTGGGACCGAAAAGAAGGTTGGCGTTCAAGCAGCCGAAGACGGAGACCATGATGACCGCGCAAATGGCCGTGCTCACGTCCCCTCCGAAGAGGGCCGTCGAAGCCATCTCGCCGACCCTGACGACGCCCTTTATCTTATCGTACGGGAGCGCAAGGAGATAGACCAGGTTGGCCGAAACGTAGAGGACGGTGACCATGGCCACGCCCAGCATCAGGCCCCGGGGGATGTTCCTTTCCGGATCCCGGATTTCCTCCGCCGTGCAGTTCACCGAGTACCAGCCGTCGTAAGTCCAGAACACGGCGACAAGGCCCAGCCCCAGAGGCTTGAGGATCTCCGACCATCTCAGGCCACCCCCGAAAAGATGGCTGAAGTTCGCGCCGCCCGATTTCTTCCCGATGAGGATGCCCAGCCCGACGATGGCCACGACGGCGCCGATCCGGAAGACGGTCAGCAGGTTCTGGACCGCAATGCCGGAGCGTATTCCGAAGGAGTTCACCAGCGTCAGGAGCAGGATGGACGCCGCAGCCACGACCTGTCCGGCCGATAGGGAATACGGGAGGCCTAAAACCGTCATCCTGAGAAGGGGCGCAGTGGTCGACAGGGCGGGAATGAAAGACCCCAGGAATTCGGCGAAAGCCACGGCCAGCGCCGCCAGCCCTCCGCACATGATGAAACCAAAGAAGCCCCAGCCGAAGAGGAAGGCGGCGCCTGCCCCGTAGGCCTCGCGCAGGTAAATGTATTGACCGCCGGCCTGTGGATACATGGCCCCCAGCTCGGCAAACGTGAGGGCCCCGCAAAGAGTTACTAGCCCCCCACCGACCCAAACCCCGAGCAACAGCCCCGGCGAAGGGAGCCTTGCCGCGATCAGGCCGGGCGTCAAGAATATCCCCGACCCGACGACCGCGCCTACGACAAGAAACGCCGTGTCCGCAAGGTTCATCCTGCGGTCGAATTGAGTTTCCTGCGCTTTGGCACACATCTCCAACCTGCCCCATTTTACAGAAATTTTTCCGCCTGGGGAACTTTTTTTTAACCATCCTTATCGGCTTGTCGTTGTTTGTATTTCCTTTATTATCTATAACTTATAATCTATCGAGCCGTTTTTATTAGCGACTATCTCGTTGATATTAAATCAGATACCCTGGTTTCTGTTTAGCTCTTGTGCTCCTTGATATTCTTTGCCCTAGGATCGACCGCTCCCACATAAAAGCAGGGGAGTCGCCGATTCTCCGTTTTTTCTATCATTCGCTATTTTTTATATATTATTTCACCATCCCTGTTTGCCGATTGCTTCGTGACTATGCACTTCCCCGCACACTCGCTCGTCTCCCCAGCTCTCCCATTTTAATTCTTTTTCTTATCCTATATCTTATGCCCCCATGAATCTCCTTTCCGCCCATTAACGCCTGACGAGGCCATGCAGATTGTTGGCGTCGCCGCAGACCCGAACTCCCGTCGGATTCCTTATTCCTAGATCTTATCTCGGTCAGACCGATTTCTGCTCTATCATGTGTTATATGTATCATCCCTCGCGACCGCATTTATTATTATTTTTCAACCATTTATCGAAAATGTCGGCACGCCGACATTTACCGTTCTTGCGTTTTATAGAATTCCCTTGCAATTGATATTTCCTTTGGCTATAAATGTTGTCTCCGAATAAAAATGGCGCGGAGGGAGGCAGTCTGTTGATCATCGCGATCACAAATCAAAAAGGCGGAGTGGGCAAGACCACAACATCAATCAACATTTCAGCGGCGCTGGCGCTGATCGGCAAAAAGGTCCTCCTTATCGACATGGACCCTCAAGCCCACAGCACGATCTCCACCGTGGCTAATCCTTCCTCGTACGAAAAATCCCTCTTCGACGTTCTTATGAACAAGCATGAGAAGATCGACAGCGTCATCGTCCATTCAACAATCCCCGGCCTTGACCTGGCCATAGCCAAGATCTCCATGGCCAAGCTTGAGCCTTCTCTTCTGGGCGAAATCGACGGCCATTTCCGCCTAAAGGACGCTGTGGAATCCATCAAGAACAAGTACCAATATATTTTTATCGACACGCCGCCGACTCTAGGGCTCATAACTCTGAACGCCCTGGTCGCCGCCTCCTGGATCCTGATCCCGATCCAGTCGTCTTATTTGTGCCTCGAAGGCACAGACGACCTCCTGGAGACAATCGAAAAAGTCCGACGGATCGCCAATCCGCAGCTCAAGATCCTGGGCGTGCTGATCACCCTTCATGACAAGCGTACCAATCTGGCTCGCGACGTCGTCGAGCGAATCCGCCGTGTCTTCGGCAACAAGCTTTTCAAGACCTACATCTCCAAGAGCGTCAAGCTCGAGGAGAGCCCGGCCTACAAGGAATCGATCTTCACCTATGCTCCGGCCTCAATTGGCGCGGAGCAGTACCGGAAAGTCGCCGAGGAGATATTGGAACGTGCAAAAAATTAAGAAATCCGGCCTTCCAGAAACCGTGGGCATGAAACACAACGGCCATTTCGTTGACCTGATATCCTCACGCTCCATGGGCCCGAGGATTCGCATGATCCCCATAGAGCACATCGACCCGAATCCGCACCAGGCGCGAAGCGAACTCGGCAATATCCAGGAGCTCATGGATTCCATCCGGATTAAGGGCATCCTCGAGCCCATCCTCGTCCGCTCCAAGGCTAACCGCTTCGAGATCATCGCCGGAGAGCGGAGGTATATCGCCTCCAAGAATATCGGCCTCAGGGAAATCCCGTGCATCGAGATGGACGTCCAGGAAAACGAGGCCATGGAGATCGCGCTCATCGAAAACCTCCAGCGTAAGGACCTCGATATCTTCGAGGAAGCCGACGGCCTCCAATCCCTGATTTCGCTCTACGGATACAACCACCAGCAGATTTCTGAGAAGATCGGCAAGGCCCGGTCGACCATAACCGAAATCCTATCCATTACCAAGATCCCGGCCGCCGTTCGCGACATCATCAAAGGCTCAGGGATGTTCAGCCGGACCACCATCATTGAAATCGCTAAGCAGAAGACGGCCGATGACATGCAAAAGCTGGCCAAGGAGATCGCCGAGCGCCACCTGACACGCGAAGACACGAGAGACCTCGCCAAATATCTCAAGGGAAAGACTAAGAAAATCAAATTCTACGTGTATAACTTCGTCCCCGAAGATAGCGACAAGTACCGTATGAGACTTGAATTCAAGAAGCAGACCGTCAGCAAGCAGGAAATCATTCAGATCCTGGAAGAAATCATACAGAAGCTGAAGTCGCGGGACTGATCCTTATAAAATCAAAGGCGCGTGGGGATTGTGGAGGGTGTGAGGAGAACTAAGGGGCAATTTTTCGCGGTGGCATAATTATGGGTTAGGCTCTGCCATGCATTAGTTTACATAATATATCTTATGCGACTCAATCCCGGCATTTCTCTAATCCGGTTCCGGATCAATAAGATACGTTTTTCCTCATCCTGTGGAATTCCGGCCTGACCAAACCTTGTGCAACTGTGGAAAGGTCGCTTGAGAGAACGGCCTCCACGCGACGGCATGCCCGCTTCCCGCCGCCACGCCATATGTCCCTCTTCCCGGCCTGTCTTATGGCTCGGTAAGGCCCAGCCACAGCAGATTCCTCTTCCCCGGATCCTAAATTTCATCTGCTTCGACTTCGGTCAGCCGCTCTTCGGAGGGTTTTTTCCCCGGCATCCGATTATGGAGCTCCCAAAAACCGGACCCCTCCCCCAACGATTCACAATCTTTGGGCGAGCCGCCTTGCGGCGGAAACCCCCGGGGGGCCTGAGGCTGGCCTCAGAGGGCCTTGCTCATGGCCGCCAGGAAGTCCTGGTTGGTCTTGGTCTTGCTCAGCTTGTCGATCAGGAGCTCGACGGCCTCGACCTCGTTCATCTGGCTCAGGACCTTGCGCAGGACCCAGATACGATTGAGGTCCGCCTCCTCGATCAGAAGCTCCTCTTTCCGGGTGCCCGACCGGCTGATGTCGATGGCCGGGAAGACCCGCTTGTCGACGAGCCGCCGGTCGAGGTTGATCTCCATGTTGCCCGTGCCCTTGAATTCCTCGAAGATGACTTCGTCCATCCGGCTTCCGGTATCCACCAGGGCCGTGGCCAGGATCGTGAGGCTGCCGCCTTCCTCGACTTTTCGTGCGGAGCCGAAGAATTTTTTCGGCTTATGGAGCGCGTTGGCATCGATGCCGCCCGACAGAACCTTCCCCGAGGGTGGGACGATGGCGTTGTGGGCCCGGGCCAGCCGCGTGATCGAATCGAGCAGGATGACGACGTCCCGCTTGATCTCCACCAGGCGCTTGGCCTTCTCGAGGACAACGTTCGCGACCTGGGCGTTCCGGGTCGGCGGTTCGTCGAACGTCGAGGCCACGACCTCGCCGTTGACGCTCCTGCGGAAATCGGTGACCTCCTCGGGCCGCTCGGCAATTAGCAGGACGATCAGGAAGATCTCGGGATGGTTCTTCTCGATGGATTTGGCGATCGTCTTGAGGATGGTCGTCTTGCCCGCCCGCGGCGGCGAGACAATCAGACCGCGCTGCCCCTTGCCGATGGGCGTCAGCAGCTCCATGACCCGGGCGTTCATGTTCTTGGCGTTTCCGTCCTGCAGCTTGATCATCTCGAAGGGATACAGCGGCGTCAGGCTCTCGAACTGGACATTCCGACGCTCCTCGATGATGATGTCGGGGTGCATGAAATTGACGGCCTCGATCTTGATCAGGGCGAAGTATTTCTCGCCGTTCTTCGGGGCCCGGACATGTCCTGATATGGTGTCTCCCGTCCGGAGCTGGAACTTCCGAATCTGGGACGGGGACACGTAAATGTCGTCCTGGCTCGGCAGATAACTGAATTCGGGCGCCCTCAGGAAACCGAATCCGTCCTCCAGGCATTCGAGCACGCCCTCGGAGAACAGGAGGCCCTGCTTCTTGGCCTGGGCCTCAAGGATCCTGAATATCAGGTGGTGCTTGGTCGTGTCCTCGGTTTCCTGCTCTTCGATGCCCACGGAATCGGCGATCTTCCGCAGAGCCGGGACTTCCTTTTCTTCGAGCTCGACCAGATTGTACTCTTTCATCTCTAACCTCTTCGTATTTTATTTATTTTCAAATAATTAATGGTCTTCCCCGGTCCGGACCGGGCAAACATTCGTGTGGATGGGTCAGATCAGTTGGTCAAAGGCGGCTCTTTGGAGGCCTCCTCCTCTGCCAGGGGCTTCCGCTCCGCCTCCGGGGGCTTCTTCGGGAGCTCTCGGGTCAGGGCGATTTTCAGGACCTCGTCCATGGTCTCGACGAGGTGGATGGCCATGTTCTGCTTCAGGAGTTTGGGCAGGTCCTTGAGGTCGGGCTTATTGTCCAAGGGCAGGATAGCCTGGCGGATCCCCTCCCTGTAGGCGGCCAGGAGCTTCTCCTTGATACCGCCGACGGGCAGGACCTTGCCCTTGAGCGTGATCTCGCCGCTCATGGCCACCTTCTTGGTGACGGGAATGTCGGTCAGCAGCGAGATGATGGCCGTGGCGATAGTGATCCCGGCCGAGGGGCCTTCCTTTGGGGTCGAGCCCTCGGGGACATGGATATGGATATCGAAGTTCCTGTGCAGGTCCCGGGCGATGTCGAGCTCGTAGATCTTCCCCCGGACGAAGCTGAAGGCCGCCTGGGCGGACTCCTGCATGATCTCGCCGAGCTGTCCGGTGAGAGTGAAGTTCCCCTTGCCGTGGATCTTGTTGGCTTCGAACCTCAGCAGCTCACCCCCGAACTCCGTCCAGGCCATGCCGGTGGCCACGCCGACCTCGTCTCTCATATCGAATTCGGACCGCCGGAATTTCGGGATTCCGAGGAACGCTTCGAGGTTCCGCGGCGTCACCCTTTCCGAATAATCCTTGCCTTTCTGGACGACCTTTTTCACGACCTTCCGGCAGATCGCCGTGATCTCCCGCTCCAGGTTCCTGACCCCCGCTTCGCGCGTGTAGCTCCGGATGAGCTTGAGGAGGGCCTGGTCGGAAATCCTGAGGTTGTCCGGGCCGAGGCCGTGGGCGTCCATCTGTTTGGACAGGAGGAACCGCTTGCCGATCTGCAGCTTCTCGTCCTCCGTGTATCCGGGAAGCCGGATGATCTCCATGCGGTCGACGAGGGGCTTCGGGATGGGATCGAGCATGTTTGCCGTGACGATGAACATCACCTGCGAAAGGTCGAAATCCGTGTCGATATAATGGTCCAGAAATGTGCTATTTTGTTCAGGATCAAGAACTTCCATGAGAGCCGAGGCCGGGTCGCCGCGGAAGTCCATGCTCATTTTGTCGACCTCGTCCAGGAGGAAGACAGGGTTTCTCGTCCCGGCCCGCTTGATCATCTGAATGATCCGACCGGGGTAGGCGCCGATATATGTCCGCCGGTGGCCCCGGATCTCCGCCTCGTCCCGGACGCCGCCGAGAGACAGGCGAACGAACTTGCGGCCCGTAGCCCGGGCGATGGACTTGCCGAGCGAGCTCTTGCCGACGCCCGGGGGCCCGATGAAACCGAGGATGACGCCCCTGGGGTTTTTGACGAGCTGGCGGATGGAGAGATATTCCAGAATGCGCTCTTTGACCTTCTCCAGGCCGTGATGGTCTTCGTTGAGAATCCTCTCGGCGTCCTTGAGCTCCCTTTTCTCCCGCGATTTCTTGTTCCAGGGCAGGGAGATGAGCCAATCCAGGTAATTCCGGCTGACCGTCGCTTCGGCCGACATGGGGGGCATGGCCTCGAGCCTTTCGATCTCCTTGTAGGCCTTCTCCTCGGCGTCGGCGGGCATCTTCGCCTTGGCGACCTTCTGGCGGAACTCCTCGATCTCGTTGGGCTGGTCTTCCTTGCGTAAACCTGGCGGGCCGCCGGGCGGGAACGTCTTCTGGCCCTGGTCTTTGAAGGCGATGCGCCGCCGGGTCACCCTTTGGGCGTCCTTTTGGTAGGAGGCATTGAGCTTGAGGATCTCGTTCTCGAGGACGTAATTCAGGCGCCGGAGCCTCTCCAGGCTGCTCGCCGTCTCGAGCAGGTTCTGTTTCTCCTCCATGGGCATATAGACGTGGGAGGCGACAATGTCCGTGATCCGGTCAGGGCTGTTCTCCCTGAGGGCCGGGATAATGGAGTCGAGGTTCGCGTTCTGGATGAGCTTGAGGTAGTCCTCGAAAAGGGCCAGGACCCTCTTGAGAAGCTCCTTGGATTCTGGCGAATGATCGTCCATCTCTTTGATCACCTTCGCCAGAATCTGGTAGTACGGATAGGTGCTCAGGTACTCGACGATCCGGGCCCGGTTCTTGCCCTCGACGATCACCTTCATGTTCCTCTCATCGGATTTAATCGTCCGGATGATCTTAGCCGTCACTCCGACGGAATAGATGTCCTTGGCTGCGGGGTTGTCTACAGACGCGTCCATCTGGGCGGCCAGGAAGATCATCTTGTCCTTTTCGGCGGCTTTTTCGAGGGCTTGAATGGAAGAGGAGCGTCCGACGATGAACGGAACCAACGTTCCCGGGAAAACCACGAGGTCCCTCAGGGGAATGAGCGGGATATTCCTCAGGACGTCGGAATGCTCGCTGGAATCCTGCATGACTTATGCTCCGGACCCGCAAGGGCCCATGAATCCGCTCTTTCCGGCCCGGGAGAGGATGGGGGCCGCTTCTATAGCCTATTTTTCGGGCTCAAGAGGAATCTGAGCATCTGAATGCTTAGGTCAATTTATTATAACGTTTTTGATCAAAAAGTCAACTGTCTTGCGAATGAGGAGCGTTTCCCGGATCTCGTCCATGCGGCCCTCCCTTTCAACTGCTTGGGCCACGGCCGACTCGGAAACCTTGTTGGCTTGGGCCAGGCTCCTGATTTCCCCCTGGATGTCCTCCTCCCGGACCTCCAGACCCTCTTGCCGGGCGATCTTTTCCAGGATGAGGCGGTTGGTCAGGCGTTCTGCCGCCTGCCGCCTCGCCCGTGTCTTGAGCTCGTCGAGGGCCTGGGCGGAGATGCGGGGCGCCCGGGCCGCCTCCAGGCTCCGCTTTAGGATGGCCAGGGCTTCTTTTTCTACCACGGAGTCCGGCAGTTCCAAACTGACCTGCTTGGCGATCGCCCCCAGGACCTCGGAGGCGGCGGCGCTGCGGTTCGCTCTCTCCCGGGATTCGGCCAGTTCCGCGCGGACCCTGCCCTTGAGATCGTCGAGGCCAGCATAATCGCCGACGGACTTGGCGAATTCGTCGCTGAGCTCCGGAACCCGCTTTTCTTTGATCTCGCTCACCTTGAGACGGTATTCGAAGTCGCGGCCGGCGACCCGCTTGTTGGCGTGGTCCTTTCCGTAGGAGACGCGGAAAACCCTCTCCTCTCCCGGCTTTTGGCCCCGCAGGGCCTCGTTCAGGGCCGATTCGTTGTCGGCGTGACCGGCCAAGATGACGGACTTTTCTACGGGCAGGAGGCGCCGGGTCTTGGCGTCCTTCCCCTGGATTTCGGCCACGACGTAGTCCCCTTCGGCCACTCCCCTGCCGGAAACCGGGACGTACTCCGCCGCTCCGGCACGGATCTCCTCCAGGGCCTTCGCGATATCCGCCTCCTCCACGGCGGCCGGGCGCCGGGGCACTTGAATAGCCCGGTAGTCCGGAAGGTCGAATTCGGGGAGAACCTCGAAGGCCACCGTGCACCGTAGGGGCCGGCCCGGCTCGTAGTCGAGGTCCCGGACGACGGGCGCGCTGACCGGTTCCAGACGGAGGGCCTTGAGCTCCTGATCAAGGCTCCTGGGGATCAGGACGTCATAGGCGTCGTGAACGATGTCATGGTCGAAAAGGCTCTTGACGAGGTCCCGGGGGGCATGCCCTTTCCGGAAGCCGGCGATCTTGACCCGCCCCGCGTAATCGCCGAGGATCCGCTCGTACTCCGTCTCGACCTCCTCCGCGGGGATCTCCAGCTCGATCTCCTTGCGGCTGGGGCTCCGATCGATGAGACGGCTCTTTTTCGCCTCTTCGCTCATATCGTCTCTTTCTCGTTGGAAAATGGGCCTCCGGCCGGAGGCCGGGAATAGGCAGGGCGGGAGTCGAACCCGCACTCCCTCATCAGGAACTAGGTCCTAAGCCTAGCGCGTCTGCCAGTTCCGCCACCTGCCCGTTTCTCACCTTATCCAGTCCATCGACACCGTTATCTTCCAGGCTGAAAACCGGAGTTCACGCGCTCCGCAGGCGGGAGTCTTCTCTCTGTGCGGGTCTATCTCTTTTTAGCACAGAACGCCCCGCCTGTCAATTTCACGCTTCCCTTCCTTAGGAAGAGGCTCTCTCCCGGCTTTCGTCCGGCCGGCGGACATGAGGGAACACGCGCACCCGGCCGGCCGCCGCAGGGCCGGAACGCCTTGCTTCAGGGGGCGGGCTTCAGCGCAGGAATTTCTTCAGCTTCTCCGCCAGAGCGGGATCAAGGGTCGTGAGCTTCTTGTAGATATCCCTCGCGCTGAGGTTGTCTTTGAGATTGAGGTAGACGATGGCCAGGTTATATTGGGCGTTGGGATTGTCCGGCTTGAGTTCGACGCACCTCTTCATGGGCTCGAGAGCCTTCTCGAAATTTCTCAGGAACATGTACTGGACCCCCAGGCTCAGCCAGCCGTTGGGCTCATCGGGCACGAGCTCCGTGTATTTCTTGAAGGGCTCGATGGCCTCGGCGTACTTCTTCTCATTGAAATACGAGCTGCCGATCTGGAACCAGGCCGTGGCGAAATCCGGCTTGAGGGCCACGCACTGCTTGAACTGCTCGACGGCCTGGTCATATTTCTGGAGTTTGAAGTACATGAAGCCCAGGTTGTAGATGTTCGATTCGTTCTTGGGGTCGAGCTCCACGATCTTCTGGGCCGGTCCGATCGCCTTGTCGTATTTTTCGGCGCTGTCGTACATGCGCATGATCTGGGAATAATAGGTCTTGGCCTCGGCCGGGTTGATCTGGGCTAGCCTCGAGTAGACCTCTTCGGCCTTGTCAAGCTGGCCGGCCTTCTCGTAGACTTCGGCCAGGCTGAAATTCACTTTCAGGTCGGCGGGCTGCTCTTTCAAGGCCTCCAGATAGGCGGCGATCGCGGCATCGTACTGCCCAAGCTTGGCCCGGCAGAGACCCAGGCGCAACTCGCCGTTCCAGGACATTTCGGGTTTGAGGCTGAGATATTTCTCGTAGGCCGAGGCCGCCGCCGCCCAGTTCTCGAGCGCTTCGTAAGCGTCCCCGAGATCGAAGAAGATCTCCTTGCTTTCGATATTCAGGGAGATCGCCTTCTCCAGGGCCTCCGCAGCCTCCTTGATTTGGCCCACCCTCTTCAGCACGCCGCCCAGGCCGGCGTAGGCGGCGGCCCGCGACGGGTCGAGTTCGATGACCTTTTTGTAGGCGTCGATGGCCAAGGAGTTGTCTCTCTCTTGGTCATAGACGTTCGCCAGCAGCCAGTAGCCTTCCGTGAACGAGGGGATCAGGCTCACGGCTTTCTCCAGGTGCATGCGGGCCGCCGAGAGATTGTCCAGGGCGGCGGCGACGCGGCCGCCGAACGTCGCCCCCTCGGGGAGGCTGAAATAGTCCTGCCGCGTCCACGACTTGAACTCCGTGACCTTCCCGCTCCTCGAAACCTTCTGGACGGCCGAGATGGGCAGCCCCAGTTGCAGCTGCTGTCCCAAGAGGATCGCCATGCCTTGGACGTTTCCGCCGATACCGATGATCGGCCCGCCGGAAAACTGATCCGGGAGGCTCAGAGCGATCTCCATGGCTTTCTGTCCGGGTCCCACCTCGAAATACTTGCGGAGCGTTCCTTCCGAAACGACGATCTGGCCCGACTCGTTCGACCCGAGGGCGAACAGCCGCGCCCCTTCGGCCAGGGCCTCCGGGCCGGAAACGCTCACCGTCAGGGGCTGGACCTTGCCCCTGAGCTTCAACAGGGCGACGTCCAGGTTCTTGTCGAACCCGACGATCCCGTCGATCTTCATCTTCTTTCCCTTGGAGCTGACGGCCTCGACATCATAGGCCTGGCTGATCACGTGGTACGCCGTGGCCAGGATATCTTCGGTCAGGGCCATGGCCGAAGCCTTGCCGACCTCGGTCTTGTCCGCTCCGTAAATGACGAGGGCCAAGACACCCCCCTCGGCCTGCTTCTCGATCCGCGCGGCATCCTCTGTCTGGGCTAAAGCGGCCGTGAAAACGAGCAGGGCCATGGCCATCACGGCTAGGGAGACTCTCCGGAATGCGTTCATCGTCACCTCCCGCTCCTGGCATTTTCCGATGTCTGCGTTTGATAGCTCATTCAATCATGGATAATGTAACCAAGGACGCGGGAGGCTGTCAAATCGAATTTCAATTGCCGCTGGACCGTCCCAGGATGAGGATGACACGAGCCGGTCAAAAGGCTACAATACCCCCTTGGGACGCACGCATGAGCAACGGAACACCATTGGCGTCCCGGCCGGGCGGCCGCAGGGCCATCATCCGGGTCTACGCCTTTACCATAGCCGGAACGCTGGGCTGGCTGGCGGCCATTTTTCTCGCGCCGTATCTTCAGAGCCGCGCGGCGGGCCGAGCGGCGGCCGTCCTGTACGCCCTGTTCGCGCCCGTCTGCCACCAGATTCCGGGGCGCTCCTTTTTCTTCCGCGGCTTCCCCTTGGCCGTCTGCGGCCGCTGTCTGGGGATCTACGCGGGCTTCCTTGGAGGCCTGGCCCTTTACCCCTTCCTCCGGGGGTTCAGCCGGCTCGCCTTGCCGCCCACCCGCCTGTTCCTGGCCCTGTCGTTGCCGATCGGGATCGACGGCGCGGGGGAAGGGCTGAGATTATGGTCCACACCGATCGGTCTCCGATTCGCCACCGGAATCGTCTGGGGCTTGCTCCTCCCCTTCTTTTTCGTCACCGGCGTTTCCGAGCTCCTGATCTGGCGGCGGGCGGGAGGCCCGGCCCGGGTCGCGTCCCCTCTTGAACATGGGAATGGAAAAAACGTAGAATAGAGGCTGCATCAAACGACGCGGAGGCGATATGAACAACGAGCGGCCCGAATACCTGGTTCCGGCGCTCATCGGCGGCGGCGTCGCCGGGGTGCTGTCCGGCATGCCCGTGCTCTACTGCCTGTGCTGCCTGTGGATCATCGCCGGCGCCGTGCTGGGAACAGCTATTCTGGCCCGCAACACAAGCGGCCCGCTCACGGCCGGCGACGGCGCCATCTCGGGGGCCCTGACAGGGATTGTGGCCGCCATCGTCTTCACTGTCCTTGAGATGTCCCCGCTCGGGGCTCTGAACCGGAATTTCGTACTGCGTCTGGCCGAGCGGTGGGCGCAGGCATCCGGCCAATCCGTTCCGCAGCTCGCCCAGCTCCGTCAGCTCGGGGCGGGCACGGGCCGCACGCTCCCGGCCTTGATCCTCGGCCTCTTCATATCGGCCGCTATATTCGCCGTTCTGGGCATCCTCGGGGGCGTCATCGGCGTCTCTCTGTTCGGCAAAAAAAAGCCCCCGGCCGGGCCGCCTCCCCAAGGATCGACGAATGCGACGGTTTAAGACTCACGTCATCGTCAACCCCGAATCCAACCGGGGCCGGACGCGAAAGCGCTGGGGCGAGATCCGCGACGCGCTGAAAAAATTCATCCGGGAATACAAGTGCGAGTTCACGGAGAAGCCTTTCCAGGCCATCGATATCACGCGCCAGGTCATCAAGGAGGGCACCGAGCTCGTCATCGGGGTCGGCGGCGACGGGACGATGAACGAGATCGCCAACGGGTTTTTCGAGCGCCGGATGATCATCAATCCCGAAGCCGCCTTGGGGATCGTGCCCTCGGGGACAGGCTGCGACCTGACCAAGAGCCTGAACATCCCGGCAGGCCTGACCAACGCCCTGAAGGTCATCACGGAAGCACCCTCGGTCCTCGTGGACGTGGGGAAGGTCAGCTTCAAGAACCACGAGGGCCAGGATGACGAGCGTTTCTTTCTGAACGTCGCCGACTTCGGGCTCGGCGGTGAGGTCGTCCGGCGGGTCAACCAGCGCCGGCTCGAGCGCAAGGCGTCCTCCTACCTTCGCTGCCTGGTCACGGCCATGGTCCAGTACAGGAGCCGAAGGATCAGGATCCGCGTGGATGGCGACGAACTCCCGCAAGGCGAGTACCTCATCGGCGCCATCGCCAACGGCAAGATTTTCGGCAAGGGGATGAAGATCGCTCCCGGCGCTCGGCTCGACGACGGCCTGTTCGACAGCGTCCTCGTCCGGAGCATGAGGTTCCTCGAGTTCTGCCTGCACGGCTGGAGGCTCATGAACGGAAGCCACCTCTCCCACCCGAAGATCTCCCTCGTCCGCGGCCGAAAGGTCGAGGCCCTCCCCGAGGAGAGCGATGAGGTCCTTCTTGAACTCGACGGCGAACAGCTCGGCCGGTTGCCGGCGACCTTCGAGATTTACCCCCGGAATCTGGCGATCAAGGGCTTCCTTCAAGCGGTGCCCTGAGGCGCGAACGGCCTCCCGCGGGGTTCCGCTCGGCGTCAGCCGTTTTTCTTCACGCGGAAGAATTCCGGGTCGTTGGTCAGGACGACATGCCCGGATGCGTCGTACGTTTTGATAATCCGGTGATGGATGACGGCCTTCGGGTAGTCGGCTTTGACCCGGGCGATATAATCCCGGGTTTCCTGGTACGGAGGGATCCGGCCGCCGTATTTCTTGACCGCCTCCTGTCCGGCGTTGTAGGCGGCGAGGACGAGGTCCGTTTGGCGGTCGTACAGATCCATGAGGTCCTTCAAGTACTTGGTGCCGCCCTCGATGTTCTGCGCCGCGTCGAAGACATTCCGGACCCCGTACTGGGCGGCCGTCTCCGGCATCAGTTGCATGAGGCCCATGGCGCCCTTGTCGGAGAGGGCGAAATTGTCGTAGTCGGATTCGGCCCGGATGATGGCGTGGATGAGCTCGGCCGGGACGTCATGTCTCGCCGCTGCCTCCCGGACGAGCGGGTCGTAGAGCCTCTTGAAATCGGTTTCGGAGGCGGAATACAGGACGCACGCCCAGCCCAGCGCACCGAGCGCTATCCAACCCGCTTTTCGAGCCTTCATCGCCGGTCTCATCGTCATCATGCCAAAAACCGCGCCGCTTGACAATCCCCTCCCAAGGTGATTCGCGGGGTCAGGACAGGAGCTTTTCCACCAGGGCCGGCGTCTCGTCGAGGAGCCGCCCGAGATCCTCCGTCCGGGGCCCGCCGGCCTGAGCGAAATCCGCCCGGCCCCCCCCTCCCCCCCCGACGATGGGCGCCGCCAGCCGGATCAGGTCGCCGGCCTTGATCCGCCCCGTCAGATCTTTGGTGACGCCGGCGACGAGAAGGACCTTCCCGGCTTCGACCGAAGCCAGAACAACGACCCCGCTGCGCAGTTTCTGCTTGAGGGCATCGGCCATGTCCCGAAGTTCGGCTATCGGGAGGCCTTCCACTCTCCGGATGAGCAGGGACACATCCCTGACCCGGAGGCTGCGATCGTCGGCCTCACCGACGTCGCCGGCGGCCAGCTTCTTGCGCAGAGACCGATTTTCCCTGTCCAGCGCTTCGATGTCCGTCTTGAGCTTCTCGGCCCGTCTCAGGATCTCCTTCCGGGAGGCGCCCAGAATGGTTTCGATCTCGGACACAAGGTCCTCGATGTCCCTGAAATGCCGGAGAGCCTCCTCCCCCGTGACGGCTTCGATCCGGCGCATCCCGGAAGCGACGCTGGTCTCGGACAGGATCTTGAACAAGCCGATCTGGCCCGTCGACCGGACATGAAGCCCGCCACAGAGCTCCTTGCTGAAGTCGCCGATCCCGATCACCTGGACCTTCTCGCCGTATTTTTCCTCGAAGATGGCCATGGCCCCTTCGCGGATCCCTTCCTCGAGGCTGGTGACACGGGTCTCTACGGCGATGTCTTCCCGTATCTTTTCGTTCACGAGAAATTCGGCCTTGCGGATTTCTTCTCTCGTCATGTGCGAGAAGTGCGTGAAATCGAACCTCAGGCGCGCCGCCGAAACCAACGACCCGGCCTGTTTGACGTGATCCCCGAGGACCTGCCGGAGGGCCGCATGGAGGAGGTGGGTCGCCGTGTGGTTGTTCGAGACGGCTTCCCGCCGCGCGAGGTCGACTGCGGCGTCAGCCGAATCCCCGGCCCGGACGGTCCCGGAGAATACCTTCACCCTGTGCGCGACGACGTCCGGCGTGAGGAAATACGTGTTTTCCACCGCGGCCGAAAAGCCTGCCCCGGTGATCGTGCCCGTGTCGCCGACCTGCCCTCCGGCCTCCGCGTAGAACGGCGTCTCATTCAGGACGACGTCCCCCGCCGCACCCGGGCCGAGGGCCTCGACCTTCCGGCCGTCCCTGACGAGGGCTAGGACCCGGACGTCCTCGAGCGCGCCGGTCTCGCGGGCGCGGGAGGCGGACTTCAGCCGCCGGATCTCGTCGTCGACCATTTTCTCCTTCTGGATCTGGTCTCCCTTCCAGGCGAGCCTGGCTTTCTGTTTCTGCCCCTCGAGCTCCCTGGTGAATCCCTCTTCGTCGACGTCCAGCCCCTTCTCCCGCGCCAGCTCCCGGGATAGGTCGAGAGGAAAGCCGAAGGTATCGTACAACCGGAAGATCTTGTCTCCGGCGAGGACGGTCCGACCTTCGCTCCGAGTGCCCTCGACGACCTCGTCAAAATACCTCAGGCCGGAGGCGAGCGTCGACGCGAACCGCTCCTCTTCGGACAGGCAAACCTTCGAGATGTACTCGGTCGAGGCCAGGAGCTCGGGGTAGGCGTCTTTCATGATCTCCGCCACACGGCCGACGAGACCGTGGAGGAACGGGCGGTCGATTCCGAGCAGGTTCCCCTGGCGGTGGGCCCGCCGGATGAGGCGCCGCAGGACATAGCCCCGCCCGGCATTGGCCGGGGTGACGCCGTCTCCGATAAGGAACGCCACCGCCCGGATATGATCGGCGATGATCCGAACCGACACGTCCCCGGCATCTCCGGCCGGATATTCCCGTTGCCCGAGCTCGGCCACGCCATCAATGATCGGTGCGAACAGGTCGGTCTCGAAGTTGCTCCTCTTGCCTTGGAGCACAGCCGCCATCCGTTCGAGGCCCATGCCGGTATCTATGGACGGGGCGGGAAGCGGCCGGAGCGCGCCCCGGTCGTCTCTGTCGAACTCCATGAAGACGAGATTCCAGAGCTCGAGGAAGCGCTCGCTGCCGCTCCCAATGAGCGCTTCGGGCGCCCCGGCCTCGAGGTCTTCGCCCTGATCGTAGTGGAGCTCCGAACAGGGCCCGCAGGGCCCCGTGTCTCCCATGGCCCAGAAGTTGTCCTCCTTCCCGAAACGGAAGATCCGGGACGGGGGGATCCCGATGCCGTCGGCCCAGATCCCGTAGGCCTGATCATCCTCGAGATAGACCGTCGCGTAGAGCCGCTCCGGAGGCAAGCCAAAGACCTCCGTGACCAGCTCCCAGGCGTAGGTGATGGCTTCCTTCTTGAAATAATCCCCGAACGAAAAGTTGCCGAGCATCTCGAAGAAGGTGTGATGCTTGGTCGTCCGGCCCACGGTCTCGAGGTCATTGTGCTTGCCGCTGACACGCATGCACTTCTGGACGCTCGCGGCCCGCGTGTAGCTCCTTTTCTCGAGCCCCAGGAAGACGTTCTTGAACTGGTTCATGCCCGCGTTCGTGAACAGGAGGGTGGGATCGTCCTTGGGAAGCAACGGCGAACTCCGGACGACCTTGTGGCCGCGCGACGCGAAGAATTGGAGGAAGGTCTCGCGGATCTCCGACGACTTCATTTGGGCTCTTCTTCGGCCCCCGTCTCGACGCGCTCCACTTTGCCCATGCCCTTTTCCATTTCCTCGGTGGCGATGTCCAGGGTGGACTGGATCCCCATGACGCGAAGCTTGAAGTTGTCCGGGTTGGAGGAATATTTCATCCCCTGCTCGAAGGAGATGTAGCCGTCCCGGTAGAGCTGGTAGATGGACTGGTCGAAGGTCTGCATCCCATATTGCGAAACGCCGGCCGTGATGGCGTCCTTGATCATTCCGGTCTTGTCCTTGTCGGCGATGCACTCCTGAAGATAGGGCGTCGTGATCATGACCTCCACCGCCGGCACTCGCCCCTGCCCGTCCATCCTCGGGATCAGGCGCATGGAGATGATGCCCTTGAGGATGCTGGCCAGCTGGAGGCGGACCTGCCGCTGGTGATGGGGCGCGAAGACGGAGATGATGCGGTTGATGCTCTCCGGGGCGTCGAGAGTGTGAAGGGTGCTGAGCACGAGGTGGCCCGTTTCGGCCGCCAGGAGCGCTGTCTCGATCGTGTCCAGGTCCCGCATCTCCCCGACCAGGATGATGTCGGGGTCCTCGCGCAGGCAGGCCCGGAGGCCGCGGGAGAAGCTCGTGACGTCCATGCCGACCTCCCGCTGGCTGATCGTGCTCTTTTTGTCCTTGTGGAGGTACTCGATGGGGTCCTCGATGGTGATGATATTCTCCCGACGGAAGGTGTTGATGTAGTCGATCATCGCCGCCAGGGTCGTGGTCTTGCCGCTGCCCGTCGTGCCGGTCACGAGGACCAGTCCTCTCTGGTAGAAGGCGATCTTCTCGAGGACCTCGGGGAGCAGAAGCTGCCGGATCGTCTTGACTTCGAGCGGGATGATGCGCAGGGCGATGGCCAGGGAGCCCCGCTGGTAATAAATGCTCCCGCGGAAACGTCCGAATCCGGGCAGGCTGTAGGCGAGGTCGATGTCGAAATCCTCGTGGAGCCGCTTCTTCTGATAATCCGACATCATCTGGCTAGCCAGCTCTTCGCAATCCCCGGTCGCCAGTCTCGGGAACCCGGTCAGGGGCGTCAGCGTGCCATGAACGCGGATCATGGGATGATTGCCGGCCTTGAAATGCAAGTCCGAGGCGTCGCGTTCGATCGCGATTTTTAAGAATTCATCGATGACCATGAGCGCTCCTCCCGAAAATTTTCTCAGACATAGGTCAGCCAGCCGCGGGCGCCTCCGTCCGCGCCGGCGATGCAGGAGAAAAAGGCGTCCTGGATCTTCTTCGTCACGGGGCCGCGTTTGCCGCTGCCCACGACGATCTTGTCGATGGACCGGATGGGCGTGACCTCCGCGGCCGAGCCCGTGAAGAACACTTCGTCCGCGATATACAGCATCTCGCGCGGGATCGTGTCCTCGACCGTCCGGATCCCCATTTCCCCGAGAAGCGTCATGACGGAGTCCCGGGTGATGCCGGGAAGCACGGACGAAGAGAGGGGCGGCGTATAGACCGTTCCATCCCTTACGAGGAAGATGTTCTCTCCGCTCCCCTCGCTGATGTGGCCCCGGATGTTGAGGGCGATCCCTTCCGAGTAGCCGTCCAGCAGGGCCTCCATCTTGATCAGCTGGGAGTTCATGTAGTTGGCCCCGGACTTCGCCAGGGCGGGAAAGGTGTTCGGGGCCATGCGCCACCAGGACGATATGCAGACGTCGACGCCGTTTTCCAGGGCCGAGGCGCCCAGATACTGACCCCACTCCCAGACGAGGATCGCGACATCGACGGGATTGGGCAGAGGGTCCACGCCCAGGGCTTTATACCCCCGGTAAACGATCGGCCGGATATAGCAGGATTTCAGCTTGTTCGCCCGGACTGTCTCGACGACGGCGCGGTTGAAATCCCCTTCCGCATAGGGGATTTCCATCCGATAGATTTTGCACGAGTTATACAGGCGGCGCGTATGCTCCCCGAGTCGGAAGATGACCGTCCCCCGGGGAGTCTCGTAGGCCCGGAACCCCTCGAAGATCGAGCTCCCGTAATGGACGACGTGGGAGGCGACATGGATATGGGCGTCTTTCCATGGCACGAACCGCCCGTTCATCCATACGAGTCCGTTTTCAATAAAAGGGCTCATCGATGACTCCTTCGCTCAACCGTGCCCCGAACGCCCAAGAGGAATCTGGACGATCCGCGAATTATTTCAAAAGTCCATGTTATATCAAGCCCGCCGGGGAAGTCAAACCGCCGCCCGGCCTCGGGTCACA
Source organism: uncultured Eubacteriales bacterium (assembly GCA_964551995.1). GTDB lineage: Bacteria > Acidobacteriota > Aminicenantia > Aminicenantales > Saccharicenantaceae > DATKJS01. The sequence continues at coordinate 31,282 of CAZKFD010000004.1, read as the reverse complement.
CGCTTTCTCCGCAGTGGGGGCAGGTCCGGGACTTGAGCGGCAGGGGCCGGCGGCAGTTCCAACAGACGCCCGAAGATTTCCGCTCCCTGGCCTTGATCCGGAGCATGATGTCCTCGAGCTCCGACGTTTTGGGCGTTTTCCCCTTGTAGAGGGAGAGATCCCGGATGATCTCCGCGGCGCTCTGATAGCGGTCCTCGACTTTGGGCGCCAGGGCCTTCATGATTATCGCATCGATCTCCTTGGGGACACGGCTGTTCCGGACACGAGGCGGCGTGATGCGGCCCTGCTGGGCCTTTTCCAGGATCTTGAAGGGGTCCGGATCGAAGATCGGCGGCCGGCCGATAATCATCTCGTAGAAGATGCAGCCGATGGAATAGAGGTCCGAAGCGTAGCTGGCCTTCCCCAGGAACTGCTCCGGCGCCATGTAGGGCGGCGAGCCGATCCGGGTGGACGCGTACGGCGTGGAGTTGAGCCAGGCCGACGTCCCGAAATCCGTGATCTTGGCCGTCCCGTCCTCAGAGATGATGATATTGGAGGGCCTGAGGTCCCGGTGGATGATCTTGTTCTTGTGGGCGTGATCGATCCCGTAGGAGACCTGCTTGATGTAGTCCAGGGCCTGCTCGCAATCGAGCACTTTCTCCTTCTCCAGCACCTTTTCGAGCGTCGGACCCTTGACGTATTCCATGACCATAAAAAAGACGTTCTTCTCCTTCTCGGCGGCGATCATCCGGACGATGTTGGGGTGGTTGAGGGCCGCCTGGAGGCGCGGCTCCTTGAGGAGCTTGTAGAGCTCGGCCGATTGCTTGTGGGGGACCTTGATGGCGACCCTGATGTCGAGCCAAGTGTCTTTAGCCAGGTAAACGGAGCCGAAGCCGCCACTGCCCAGGGAGCGGAGGATCTCGTATTTCCCGACTTTCTGTCCCTGAAGAAACATGTCAGCGATCCCAGGACCGGAGAGTCACGGGGACGGGCGCCCTCCCCGCCCGAAGCTCCTGTCCCCTCCCCCCATCGGTCGAGGCCCTGTCCGTTGGTGCGATGTCAACGCCGTCTCTTGGCCTATTGGATGATATTCTTGATCCGATGGATGACGCTCTTGTCGACGGACTCGACGTCCTCCCCGCGGAGCTCGGCCAGCCTGGCGAGGAGCGTTTTCTGCTCTTTCGAAAGCCCTTGGGGGGTCCGCACCTGGATCCTGACGAACAGGTCCCCCTTCTTGCGGCCCGCGACGTCCTGGACGCCTTTCCCCTTGAGGCGGAGGATCTCTCCGGACTGGACCCCCGCCGGGATCTTGAGAATATCGCTCCCGTCGAGGGTCGGGATCTCGATCCGCGCCCCGAGGGCCGCCTGGAAAAAAGAGATTTCGATCTGACAGGAGAGGTCGCTCTCGTCCCGCTCGAAAAAGGGATGCTTCCGCACCCGGACGATGACGTAGAGATCTCCCGCCGGCATGCCGGCATCCCCGGCCTCCCCTTCCCCGACAAGCCTGAGCCGCGAGCCCTCATCGACGCCCGCCGGGATCCGGACCTTGAGCGCCCTCTTTTCCCGGACATGGCCTTTGCCCTGACAGGTTTCACACGGGGACGTGATGATCTCGCCCTGTCCCCGGCATCTCGGGCAGGTTCTCGAAACCGTGAAGAACCCCTGCTGGAAGCGGATCTGGCCTTTTCCGCCGCACGCCGGGCACGCCGCGGGTTCGGTGCCCGGTTTCCGGCCTGACCCTCGGCAAGTCGGGCAACTCTCCGCCCGGTTGAGCTTGATCTCCTTCTCGACGCCGGCGGCCGCCGCCTCGAGTCCAATCTCCACTTCCAGGGCCAGGTCCCGGCCCCTTTGCCGTTCCCGGCCTCGCCCCCTGTCCCTGGACCCGAAAAAATCCCCGAAGCTGAAGCCGAAGAAATTCCCGAGGATGTCCTCGAAATCCTCGAAAACGGAGGAATCGAACCCCGAGAAGCCCTGGCCGCGGAGCCCCTCGTAACCGAACCGGTCGTACACCGACCTTTTCTGCGCGTCAATCAGGACGCTGTACGCCTCCGCCGCCTCCTTGAACATCTCCTCCGCCTCCTTATTGCCGGGGTTGCGGTCGGGATGGTGCTTCAAGGCCATCTGGCGGTAGGCTCTTTTGATTTCCTCGGCGGAGGCGCTCCGCCCGACCCCCAGGACCTCATAGTAATCCCGCTTAGCCATCCGGCGTCTTCCCCAAGCTCTCGGCCTTCCCTTTCTGGATGAGCATCTCGAGCTCGTCGGGCGCCAGCCCTGAGGACGGCCGGACATCGATCTTCTGCTGGAGCCCCGTCGCGATGTCCTTGGCCGAGACTTTGACGAGCCCGTCGGCATTGATTTCGAACGTCACATCGATCTGCGGGACACCCGCAGGGGCCGGCTCAATGCCCACGAGCTCGAAGACGGCCAGAGACTTGTTCAGCGACGCCAGAGCGTTCTCCCCTTGAAGGACGTGCAGCCTGACCCGGCGCTGGTTGTGTTCTACGGTCGTGAACGACTTGGTCCTCCGCGTCGGGATCGTCGCGTTTTTCTCGATGATCGTTTCATAGCCGTCGTTTTCCGTTTCGATCCCCAGGGAAAATGGGGTGACGTCCAGGAGCAGGATCAGGCTCCTTGCCTGCCCCTGCAGGATGCCGGACTGGATCGCCGCGCCCATGGCCACGATCTCGTCGGGGTTGATGTGCTCGGCCGGCTTCTTCTCGAAAAACTCCGTGATCCTCTTCTTGACGAGAGGCATTCGGGTCTGGCCCCCGACAAGGATCACGTCGTCGATCTTGCCGGGGTCGAGGCGGGCCTCGCCGAAGGCTTCCTCGATGAGAGGGATCGTCCGTTCGACGAGATCGACGGTCAGCTCCTCCAGGCGCTGGCGCGTCAGGACCTTCTTCATGTGCTTGGAGCTCATCTGGTCCGAGCAGATGAAGGGCAGGTTGATCTCCGACTCCAAGGTGAAGGACAGCTCCCGCTTGGCCTTCTCTGCAGCCTCCTTGATCCTCTGAAGGGCGAGCTTGTCCTGGCCGAGCTCGATGTCCGTTTCGCGGCGAAAGTCCTCGACGAGCCATTCGATGATCCTGTTGTCGAAATCCTCCCCCCCGAGATAGGAATCTCCGTTCGTCGCCAGGACGTGAAAAACGCCGTCCCGGATCTCGAGGATGGTGATGTCGAATGTCCCGCCGCCGAGGTCGAAGACTGCAGCCGTCCCGTTCTTCTTGTTGTTGAGCCCATAAGCCAAGCCGGCCGCCGTGGGCTCGTTGATGACCCGTTGGACGTTGAAGCCGCTGATGAGGGCGGCATCCTTGGTCGCCTGCCGCTGATGGTCGTTGAAATGCGCGGGGACGGTGATGACGACATCGGAGAGCTTATCCCCGAAATAGGACTCGGCACAGCTCTTGAGATAGGAGAGGATCATGGCCGAGATCTCCTGGGGACTCAGGGTTTTCGAATCCACTGCGACGAGGACATCTCCGTTGGGAGCCTCAGTCAGGCCGTACGAGAGCTTCGTCCGGGCCTCCGTGATCTCGGGCGAGCCGAACTTGCGGCCGATCAGCCGTTTGACGGCGAAAATCGTGTTCTGGGGATTCGTGAGGGCCTGCCTTTGCGCCAGGGTCCCGACCAGCCGCTCCCCCGACGACGTGAAGGAAACGACCGAAGGGGTCGTCGGCAGGCCTTCCAGGTTGGGGATGACGACCGGGTTGCCCGCGTCGAGATAGGCCACGCAGGAATAGGTCGTGCCGAGGTCGATGCCGACGATGTGATCCATCCGCTCAGCCTTTCCTCGGCACTACGACTTTGACGAGAGAAGGGCGCAGGAGCCTGCCGTGGATCATATAGCCTTTCTGCAACTCCTCGGTCACGCGGGGCTCCGCAATCTCCTCGGACTCCTCCGTTTCGACGGCGTGATGGAGGGTCGGATCGAACTTCCCGCCCTGGATCTCGATCGGCTGGACGCCCCTTTTGAGCAGGAGGTTCATCGCCATCCTGTAGATGAGCTCGACCCCGTCCCGGAAGGTCTTCCCGTCCGTCTCGCTCCCGGAGGCCTGAAGGGCCCGTTCAAAATTGTCCATCACACCCAGGAATTCAAGGAGAACCTCGCTCAGGGCGTACTGAAAGTACTCGCTTTTCTCCCGCTCGAGCCTTTTCCGGATGTTCTCCGTTTCGGCCAGGATCCTGAGGCGCTGCTCCTTCAGCTCGTCGAGCTCCTTGCGAAGGTGTCTGAGTTCGATATCCTTCTTCTTGAGCTTCTCCTTGAGGTGTTTGCTCCCGTCCGGCTCGGGCTCCTTCTCCGTCGGAGCGGCGGCGGGCTCCTTGTTCTCCTTTTCGGCTGCCAGCGGCGCCGCGGACCCGGAGTCCTCCGGGCCCGGCGCGTCGGGAAGGTACTCGATATCCTCCGGGGGCTTATCCTTTTCGTCGTCCGTCATAGGGAGACCTCTTTTCCGAGAATCGTGATGGCTTGGCTCAACTTCTGCGCCACGCGATCCACGAGGGGGATGATCTTCTTGTACGGGATCCTCTTGGGACCGATAATCCCCAGGGATCCGAGGACCTGGTGGCTCGTGCCGTAGTGGGAGAGGACGAGCGAACAGTCGCGGACATTGGGGAAATCGACTTCGGACCCGATCAGGACCTTGACACGGTCCAGGCTGATGAAATCGCTGATGAGACGGACGAGAGAGGCTCGCTCCTCGAGATTCTGGAACAGTGATTGCAGGCGGCCCATGTCGAAGAGCTCGACTTTATTGAGCAGGCGCGAGGTGCCCTGAAAGTAGATCCGGTTCGTGTCCGCTTCCCGGCTGATCACGACCTTGACGAGGTCCGTGAGCTTGTTGAGGATGTCTTCGTATTTGACCCGGTACCGGGGCAGCTCCTGGAGCAGGGCGTCCCGCACGAAAATCAGGTTATGGCCGCGGAAGTTCTGGTTGATGGACTGCGCCGCCCGGTCGAGCTCGGCCTGGGTCAACGGCAGCTCGGTGTCCAGCGTTTCGGTCAGGACCATTTGGAAGGGCGTCACCAGGACGGCCATGATCCTCTGTTGGGAGATCTTGACGAAGCGGATGTGGTCAAACTGGACGTGGGAGATCTGCGGCGAGATGACGAAGCTCAGGTTGTCTGAATAGTCGGCCAGAACCCGGGAGGCCTGTATCAGAAAATGGTCGAAATCCGCCGTGCGGGCGGGAAATTCCTCCTGGATCAAGGGGAGATCGTCCTGGGCGAAGCTCATCTCGGAGAGAAGTCCGTCGACATAAAACCTGAGCCCCTTGTCGGTCGGGACGCGGCCCGAGGCGGCGTGGGGCTGCGATAGGAAACCCAGCTCCTCGAGCTTCGCCATGATGTTCCGGACCGTCGCTGGAGAGGCGTCGATCTTGCCGCTCTGGGCGATCGCCCCCGAGCTGACCGGGCGGCCGACGCGGACATACATCTCCACGATCAGGTTCAGAACCTTCCGGTCCTTATCGCGCAACACAGACTCTGACATCGTGCCCCTGTCCAGATTTTTATAACACTAAGAAGGGACTGTTGTCAAATGACTGGCAGTTATGGGCCCGGGCCTCAGATGACCCTAATTCCTGCATAACCAACAACTTGTGAGAAGTCCCCTGTCCGCTCGCCTGACGTCTGATACTTGACGAGCTCAGCTCCGGTCGCGCCCATGTCCTTGGCCGCGACGAGGGCCGCGGCCGTGGGCTGGAAGCCGCACATGCTGATCCCCTCGTCGCGCACGGTATCGTACAGACCTCGAGGATCGAGGTCCAGGATCTTCCGGACGGCCAGGGCATCCATCTTTTCAGCCGTCTTCTGGCTGACGTAATGGCTCATATCCGTGCTGGCGACGACGAGCACGGGCCGGCTGAAGGCGCGGATGGCCGCGGCCAGGGACCGGCCGAGCGCGTCGAGATCAGCGTATTCCGATTCATACGAAACGCAGATCGGAACAAGAGCCGCCTGCGCTTGAAAATACTGGATGAAAGGCAGCTCGACCTCGAGGGAATGCTCCCAGAGATGGGCCCGCTCGTCCTCTTCGACGAGCGAGGTGCGCTCCATGATCAGGGAGGCGAGCTCTTCCCGTACGGGCGACTCCCCGAGAGGCGTCAGCCAGCTTCCTGTTTTCTGGATGGCGAAAAGGGTCCCGATCTCCCGGTGCGCCGGGCCCAGGATGACGACCGTGGGCGGCACTTCGACCGAGGAAAAGACGGCCCCGGCGACGGGGCCCGAATATTCGTAGCCGGCGTGAGGGGCGACGACAGCCAGGGCTTTTTTCCTTTCGGCCTTCGGGTCCGTCATCCTGTCGAGGACCTCGAGAAGGGAAGCCCGCCCTCCCGGATAGAACTGGCCGGCGACGAACGCCTTTCTCTTCATCGTGACCTCCTTCTCCGGCGATAGGCGGCGGGCGGGCGGCCGACGGGTCCGCGCCCGCGGATCACAGAGGGTGCCGCTCTTCCTTGAACCGCACGCCGAGCTCGAAGAGCTCGTTCAGGATGGGGTTGTAGATGTCGGCCGTCACGGGGACACGGATCCCGGGCTCGCGGATGCGGCCTTCGAGCAGGAGACGCGCGCCGATGGCCGCCGGCAGTCCCACAGTCCGGGACATCGAAGAGTCACCGTGGGGTATCCCATAATCAATCAGCGTCGAAGAGATCTTTTCCCTCCCGCCCCGGGCATCCTCGACCAGGAAGTCATGCCGGAGAACGACCATGTCCCTCTCCCCTTCCGCGTACCGGAGCCGCTCGACCATTCTCGCGACCAAGATGTCCAGCGCCGAACCCCACTCGACCGGCAGGGGGTCGTCCGTGAAAAGCCCGAGCCAGTCGAGGCGTCCCATGACGTCCGAATCCGGCCCGAGCCCCAGCCGGGACGCCACGGAGGCCCTGACGTCGGAACCTGAGGCCGGCGGGGCCAGCTCCGCCATGAGATCGCGATAGGTCCGTCCCCTGCGGTCTTTGACGGCCGTCTCGTCCAGGAGTCCGAGTTCGCCGATCTTGATCAGCGTTCGGCACCATCCCGGATAGCGCAGCGTGCCCCGCAGGACGGTTTGGGCCTCCGGAATTTTGTAGGTCTCTTGATAGGAAACGGAATCCCGGTTGGGATAGCCCTCGAAAACGCCCAGTCCGGGGATGCGGATATCTTCAGGCTCCTTAAAAAGGTCGGCGGCGGGGATGACGACGACCTTCCCGTTCCTGACGAACCGGGCGGGGCTCTTAGAAGCGAGCAGGACTCCCCTGGGACTCCAGGAAAACTTGTACCCGAACGGATTGTCGTTGGCCTCCGGAGCCGGCAGCCCCCCGCAGTAGGAGATGAAGCCCACGACGCGGCCGCCCTGCCCATGGACCTCGTGGATGACCCGCATCGCCTCCATATGGTCGAGGCCGGGGTCGAGGCCGAGCTCGTTCAGGAGGACGACCCCTTTCTCGCGGGCCCGGCCGTCGAGCGCTCTCATCTCCGAGCTCACATAGGAGGCCGTCACCACGCTCCGCCCGGCGTCGATCGCGGCGGCCGCGACCACCGGATGCAGGGTATTGGGCACCATGCTGACGACGATGTCGGCCCGCCCGATCTCCGCGGCGACGGCGGCATGGTCGTCCACGGCGATTCTCTTGGCCTCGGCCCGCGGATGCCCAGAGACGAGCTTGCGCGCCCGGGCGGCGTCCACATCCGCGACGACCACCGAATAGCCGGAACGGTCCGCGAAGTATCTCACCAGGGGACCAGCGACCAGTCCCGCGCCGAAGACGAGGACCTTTTTGTCCATTTCGCCCTCCGCTCTCCCTAGCCGTGAAGATAGGCCTTCAGGTAAGCATAATCGGGAGCCAGCTCGCCCCGGTAGAGAATGACGGCCCGGCGCAGCACGTCCGGAAGGCCGCATTCCGCAAAGGGTTTTTGAAAATCCGCCTCGGCCATGGCCGGGACGAACTCCTTGAAGACGCCGCTGAAGTAGGTGGAAGACTCGAGCGGCAGCTCGGCGGGAAAATTGTAAACGGCCAGGACGACGGGGCCCTTCCCTTCCACGCCCGCAACGGCCTGGCCAGAGAAGGGATCATAGACATAAACGGGGTTTTCCGGGTCGGTCGCCTTGACCGTGCTCTCTAAGGAGCCGTCGACGTCGCAGGTGATGTCGCCGATCACCCGGAGGCGGGGCCGGGCCGCGCCGCCGTAGAGGGTCTTCAGGAATTCCCGGGTGAGGTATCGGGGATATTTGGGGGTCCAGTAGATCCCGTTGACGAGGGCCGTCAGGTAGGGAATCGACTTTTCGACGACCGGCCCGTAAGATTGAGGATGGTCGTAGAAGTCCTGGAGATCGAAGCCCTTCCCTTTTTTTACAGGCTCCACCATGTCCTCTTCCTTGAAGACGACCTTGTAGACGATGTGCGGCGAGTCGGTATGCCTCTTGAAGAGCGACGGCAAGTCCGCGGGACGCACGGTCTCCACGGGCAGGATGTCGAAAATCTCCTGGGCTCCCTGGGATACGTGCCCGTAGCCGAGAAAGCCCACGACGAGGGGCGCGAGCCCGCCCGGGAGGCCTTCCCGGGTGACCTTCCAGGCCACCTGGCCGACCGCTTCCCGGGCTTCCACGAGGCTTTTATACCAGTGAGTCGGATGAAGGACGGTGAACGGGTTGGGGATGCCCTCCCAGGCCAGCCGGCGGCCCAGGGTCCACAGGGTGTCGATCATGCCAGCGTGTCCGGCATAGCTGCCGAAAAAGAGCAAGCGGCGGCCCTTGCCGTCGACCATCTTTTCGTAGTCGATGATCGTGCACCCGAGCTCCATCATCTTCCTGAGCATGGGCATGTTGTGGCTCTGCCCTTTGGCGGTATGGGAGAAGAAGACATAGATCTTCCCTTTTTCCAGAAGCTCGACCGGGATTTCCTTGATGGCCAGGACGATGGGGCAGGGACAGATATCCTCCCGGACGTCGATCCCGGACAGGCGATAATCATCGTCAGTGAAGACCCTGATCCGGGAGGGCTGGATCATGATCTCGAGGCCCCTGTTGCGGACAAGCTCCCGGGCATGGGAAGGGATGAGAGGGACACGCCTCTCCCATTTATTAATGTCTTCTCTCCGGATGCCGATCTTCCTTGTCATGGGGCGGTTCCTTTCAGACGGAGGGGAAATTATTTCACAGGTAAGGCTTCCGGGTCAATGGACCGCTCTAAGCCTTATCCGGAGGGGAGGTGGCGCAAAAGTGGCGCTTCGGCCGTCCTTATCTCAGGGGGAACGAAAGAGATTGACTCCCGGCCTGGGAATTTTCATAATGACCCTGATGATCCGCTTCCACAACACGCTCAGCGGCGGGGTCGAGGACTTTTCCCCTCTCCGTCCGGACGAGGTCCGGCTCTACACCTGCGGCCCTACGGTATACGACGCCCCGCACATCGGAAACTGGCGGGCCTACGTCTTCGAGGACCTGCTCAAGCGCTTCCTGATGTTCCGCGGCTTCCGCGTCCTTCATGTCATGAATCTGACGGACGTCGACGACAAGACGATCCTCGGGGCCAATGCCCGCGGTCTGAAGCTGAATGAATACACACGGCCGTTCATCGAGGCCTTCTACGCGGACCGCGATCGGCTGAACGTCCTTCCGGCCAACCATTACCCCCGGGCGACAGAGCACATCCCCGAGATGATCGGCCTGATCAAGGTCCTTCTCGAAAAGGGCTACGCCTACCGGAACGAGGGCTCGATCTATTTCAGCATCGCCAAGTTCCCCGCCTATGGACGCCTCTCCAAGATCAGCCTGGAGGATCTGAAACCCGGCCGGCGCGGCGACGCGGACGAATACGCCAAGGAGAGCGTCCACGATTTCGCCCTCTGGAAAGCGCCCAAGGAGGGCGAGCCCTCCTGGGATACGGAACTCGGCCCCGGCCGGCCCGGCTGGCACATCGAGTGCTCGGCCATGAGCTCCCGGTACCTCGGCCAGACCTTCGACATCCACTGCGGCGGGATCGACAATATCTTCCCCCACCACGAGAACGAAATCGCCCAGTCCGAGGCGGCCAACGGCGTCAAGTTCGTGAACTACTGGCTCCATTGCCATCATCTCGTCGTCGACGGGGAAAAGATGGCCAAATCCAAGGGAAACGTCTACCGGCTCGCGGACATCCTGGCCCGGGGCTATGACCCGAGGGAGGTCCGTCTCCTGCTGCTCTCCACGCACTACCGGAAGATGCTCAACTTCACCTTCGAGGCCCTGAACCAGGCCCGAGCCGGCCGGAACAGGATCCGGGATTTTCTCGTCGACCTCAGGAGCGTCAAGCGTGAAGGCGGCCCCAACCCCGAGGTGTCCGGCCTGATCGAGACGGCCCGCCGCAAGTTCGTCGCCGGCCTCGAGGACGACCTCAACATCTCCGAGGCCCTGGCCGCGCTCTTCACGCTCATCGAAAGGGCAAATGGCCTGATCGCGAAAGGGGCGCTGTCTCGGGCGGACGCTCAGGCCCTGACGGGCTTCGTCGGGGAAATCGATGACAGGATTCTCAAGATCGAGCCGACTTCGGTCATCGTCGCCCCGGACTCCGCATCGGCCCGGGCCGACGAGGGGGCCCCCGCTGTGAAAACCGACGTCTCCGGAGAACTCGACGCCGCCATCCGGGCGAAGATCGAGGCGCGGCAGCGGGCCCGAGCCGAAAAGGATTTCCGCCGTGCCGACGAGATCCGCGCGGAGCTCCTCGCCGAGGGCATCCTGCTTGAGGACATGAAGGACGGCGTCCGCTGGAAGAGGGTTCAGCCCCGCCGCCCATGAGCGACCTCCCCCGCGCGAGCGGCCGGGTAACGCCGCCTGCCCGTGGATCAACGACTTCCGCAGGCAGGGCCGGAGAGAGGCTGGCCGGGCGGTTTCTCCGCCGCAAGGGATACACGATCGTCGAAACCGGGTTCCGCATGTTCCGCGGCGAGATCGATATCATCGCCCGGGACGGGCCGACGCTCGTCTTTATCGAGGTCAAGATGCGGACCAGCCCCCTCTTCGGGCGCCCTGAAGAATCCGTGACCCCGGCCAAACAGCGGCAGATCCGCAAGGTCGCCCGAGGCTACCTTTTCCAGCGGCGCTTGGGAGAAACGCCGTGCCGGTTCGACGTCATCTCGATCCTGAAACAAGGAGAAGCCGCGCCCTCCATCCGGCATTTCAAGAACGCGTTCTGAGGCGCTCCTCCCCCGCCCGTCAACGCCCCGCCCGGACAACGGAGGAGCGGTCCGGCGAGCCCCGCAGAAGCTCCGCGGCCGTCATCCGCAGAACCGGATGAACGGCGGCGGGGGCGATCTCGCACAAAGGAACCAGGACGAAGTTCCTCTTGGCGAGGCGCGGATGAGGGATGGTCAGCTCCGGCGTCACCAGGATGGTCTCGCCGGCCAGGAGGATGTCGATATCGATGATGCGCGGTCCGTTCACGGGGCCCGTCGCCCGGCCCATGGCCTTTTCGATGGACCTGATCAGCTCGAGCATTTCGAAGGGCGTCCGCTCGGCCCGGACGGCGACGACCTGGTTGAAAAACCAGGGCTGGTCCTTGAGGCCGACTGGCTCGGTCCGGAAAACGGAAGAACACTGCAGCAGCTCCACGCCCGCCGACCCGAGAAGACGCCGGGCGCGGGCCAAATTGGCGCCGCGGTCGCCGAGGTTCCCTCCGAGGCCGAGGAAATAGACCGTCCCGCGGCTCAATGTTCGAGCCTTCACGCGTTTCGCTTGCCCCGGACTCCCTTTCATATCCTCTATTGTACGCCCCCGCCCGGGCGATGCAATCCCGGGACCGCGGCCGTTCTACAACGGGCTGGCTTTGTCGACCCGGACGAGATCCGGAAGAGATTCCGGCCGAACACGGGGCTGCCCATCGTCAACCACGCGTTCAATGTGATCGGGACGATCCAACCCATCGGCGAAATCGCCGCGTCGAAAAAACACCGGCGCTAGGCCCAGGGAACCCTGGCGGCGCGGATTCTTCACCGGCGCCCTTCCCTCCCCCGGGACAGGGGCGTTTTTGACAAAGCCGGAGGTTCCTCTACAATGGAACGGCGAGGCCGAGAGGCCGGGATTTGCGCAGAGAGAGGAGGCCGACAATGAAGAGAGACGCCCGCTGGTTTCTCATCCTGATCTTTGTTTTCGTCGTCTTGTCGGCGCTGATCTACGGGCTCAATTATCTGATCTTCCGGAATCCGCGGGAGATGTTCTTCCTCATGCTCGAGGACATCGCCTTCATGTTCCTGAATGTGATCGTCGTCATCCTGCTCATCGAACGGCTGCTGAGCCTCCGGGAGAAGCGGGCGCTGTTCAAGAAGCTCAACATGGTCATCGGCGCCTTTTTCAGCGTCGTCGGACGCGACCTTCTCACCCGGTTGGCGCGCTGCGAACGGGGATGCGACGTTTTCCAGAAGGACTTGGACATCCGGCCCTCATGGTCGGGCCGGGAATTCGAGAGCGCCGCGGCCGCAGCTAGAAACTCCTCCTCTGACCTCAAGATCACACCCGAGGAGCTCGCCGGCATCAAGGTCTTCCTCGAAGGCCAGCGGAATTTCCTCATCATACTCCTCGAAAACCCCAACCTTCTCGAGCACGACAGGTTCACGGACCTTCTGTGGGCGGTCTTTCATCTCTCCGAAGAGCTGACCCAGCGGACGGGGGACCTGGCCGCCCTTCCTCCCGGAGATTACGAGCACCTGATGAAAGACGCCAGCCGCGCCTACGGACTTCTCGCGGCGGAATGGATCGTTTATGTCGCGCACCTCAAGGAAAGCTATCCCTACCTGTTCTCCCTGGCCGTCCGCATCAATCCCTTCAACCCCAACCCATCGGCGATTATCAGCTAGGACCCGCGGCGAGATCGGCGCGGCCGTCGGGGCTTCGCAAGTCCCGACCCCTCACGGCCCCGGTCACGAGAGTGGGAGGGATACGGTGAACGTCGAGCCCTCGCCCAGGCGGCTCTTCACGGATATGGTCCCTTGGTGAGCCAGGACGATGTGCTTGGCGATCGCCAGGCCGAGCCCCGTGCCGCCGAGTTTCTTCGACCGGGACTTATCGGCGACATAGAACCGTTCGAAGATGTGGGGGATATGTTCCTCGTCGATGCCGAGGCCGGTGTCCGAAACCTCGATCGTGAGTTGCCCGGCGGAGGAGGCCAGCCGGACCGTCACCCGCCCCTTGTCCGTGTACTTCACGGCATTATCGACAAGGTTGAGAAGCAGCCTCTCGATCTCATAAGGATCGGCCTTGAGCGCCGGCAGGCCGGGCGCGGCCTCGAGAGCGAGCTCGAGTCCCTTGTCCTGGGCCTGCTTTTCGAAGATGCGGAGGATGGGCCCGCACAGGGCCTGGAGGTCGACATCCTCTTTTTCGAGCCTGGCACCCTTTTCTTCGAGCTCCGAGAGGACCAGCAGGTCGCCGACGATGGCGATCAGGCGCTCGGTGTTCCTCTTGACGATCTCGAGATAAGCGCGGCTGTCCGGTCCGACAGTGGGCTCCATCGTCTCGATGAAGCCCTTGATGGCCGTCAGCGGCGTCTTGAGCTCGTGAGAAACATTGATGACGAAGTCCTTCTTGACCCGTTCGAGGTTCCGGAATTCGGTCACGTCGTGGAGCATGACGACAAAGCGGTTCCGGGACGGAAGGAAGGACACGCTGCAGGAATAGACCCGGTCGCCCAGGCTGAATTCACCGGCCGCGGCCGATCTCGAGTCCCTGGCTTTCTTAACGGTCGCGGCGAAGTCCGAGCTCCGCACCACTTCCCAGGAATGCTTCGTCTCCGGCCGGTCGCTTTGGACGATGCGCCGGAAGCTGCCGTTGCTGAGGATGATCCGGCCGTCCGCGTCGAGGACGCAGAGCCCTTCTTCGATGGAGCCGAGGATGCTCGTGAGCTCCTCGGACTGGAGCTGGATCTCCTGGAAAGAGCTCTTCAACTCTTCCGTCATGGTGTTGAAGCTCCGGGCGAAATCCTGGAATTCGCCCCTCTGCCACATGGACACCTTAGCCTCGAAATCGCCGGCCGCGACCCGGGCCGCCGCCCGGCTGAATTCCTGAATCGGCCTGGAGATCGACCGGGTGAAGAAGAAGGCAGCGACGAGGGCCAGGAGCGTTGCCAGGGCGAGGGTTTCCAGAACATCGGTCCGGAAGCCGTCGAAGAAACGGTCCAGAGCGTCCATGAAGAGGGACAGCCGCAGGACGCCGACGACCCGGCCCCCGGACTTCAAGGGAAAGGCCATGTACATCATGTCGCGCTGGAGGGTCGCGCTGAACCGGATGGACATGCGGGGCTCGCCCTGAAGGGCGGTAAAGATCTCCGGCCGGTTCTGGTGGTTCTCCATGTCCTCGGGCTCTTTTGCAGAGTCCGCGAGGACCCGCCCGTCGCTGTTGATGACCGTGAGCCGAGTCCCCGTCTTCCTGTCGATCATCCGCACAAAATCCTCAAGGCTCCCGCTCCCCTGGCCCTCGAGATAGGGCAGGACGGACGGCTCGAGGAGCGCTTCCAGATGCTCCAGCCCGGCCGACTGCTGCTTGATAAAATGATTGCGCATCAGGCCCGGAGCGAACAGGGCCACGGCGCCGGCCATGAACACGATTACCGCCGTGTAGCCCAAAAAAACACGGAAAAACAGCGATTTTCTCATTCCTCGACCTTATATCCCACCCCCCGGACATTCTTGACAAGGGACGCGGCGGAGCCCAGCTTCTCCCGGAGGTTCCGGATATGGACGTCCACAGTCCGGTCGACGACCGCCTTCTCGTGTCCCCAGAGATGATCGAGGATCTGATCCCTCGTGAAGACGCGGCCGCGCCGCGAGGCCAAGAGTTGCAGAATCTTGAACTCCGTCGCGGTCAGGTCGATCTTCGTCCCCCCCCGCGTGATCTCGTGCTTGTCCAGGTCCATTCGAAGAGGCCCCAGGACAATCTGCCGGACAAGCTCTTTCTGCCCTTTTCTCCTCAGCACGGCGTGGATCCTGGCGATGAGTTCTTTGACCGAGAAGGGTTTGGTGAGGTAGTCGTCGGCTCCGAGCTCGAGACCGAGGACCTTGTCGGATTCGTCTCCTCGGGCCGTCAGCATGATGACCGGGATATGCGCCAGGCCCTCGCTTTTTCGAAGATGCCGGCAGACGTCTAGGCCGTCGATATCCGGGAGCATAAGGTCGAGGAGGATCAGGTCGGGCTTTTCCCTCTGGAGATACCGGTACAGTCCGTCTGCGTCCTGAAATCCCTCGAACCGGAAGCCGGCTTGCCTGAGATTGACCTTGAGAAGCTCGAGGATGTCGGCTTCGTCGTCGAGAGCGGCGATCAGTTGAGGCACGGATACACCTCTTGTCACGTATTATACGGGAAACCCGGCGGGACGCTAGAGGTTTTTTCAGCCCCCGGCCAGGCGTTGTTCGCGGCCCGACATCGGGCTATAATACATTCTTCAAACAAGGAGGCGCGCAATGATCAAAATCCTCATGGTTATCCTCGTCTTAGGTTTCGGCGTGGCAGCCATTTCCTCGAAATACGAAAAGGACACGATCCCGACATCCCAGGGGAACCTTGTCATCACCTTTCTCGGTCACGGCTCTCTGATTATGACATACGGTGGGAAGACCATCCAGGTCGACCCTTACGGCGAGGTCGCCGATTACAGCCGGCTGGACAGAGCGGACCTCGTCCTCATCACCCATGACCACTATGACCATCTGGATCCGGCGGCCCTCAAGTCCGTCCTCAAACCGGGCACGGCCGTCGTCGCGGCCAGGTCCTGCAAAGGCAAGGTTAAGGACGCCATCATCATGTCCAACGGGGATAAGGAAACTCCCCTTGGCCTGAAGATCGAAGCCGTCCCAGCCTATAACCTGGTTCACAAGCGGCCCGACGGCCATCCGTTCCACCCGAAGGGCGACGGCAACGGTTACATCGTCACGTTCGGCGACAAGCGGGTCTACATCGCGGGCGACACGGAGAATACCGTCGAGATGAAGGCCCTCAAGAATATCCACATCGCCTTTTTGCCCATGAATCTTCCCTACACGATGACACCGGAGATGGTCGCAGACGCCGCCAAGGCGTTCCGCCCGAAGATCCTCTATCCCTACCATTACGGCGAAACGGACGCCACCGCGCTCGCGAAGCTCCTTCAGGGAGAGAAAGGGATCGAGGTCCGGATACGCGAGATGCACTGAGGGCCGGACCCTTGTTCGGTCCGCTACCCCTTATCGGGACACCGCTTGAGACCGGAGAGGCGGCCCTCTTCGATGTGGTGCTTGATGGTCTTACCTCTGACCATGTAGATTACGTCCTCGCCGATGTTCGTGGCGTGGTCGGCGATCCTTTCCAGATGCCGGCCGATGAGGATCAGGTCCACGGCCCGGTGGATCGTCGAGGCGTCCTCGAGCATGTACGTCAGGAGCTCGCGGAAGATCTGGTCGTTGAGCTTGTCCACCTGATCGTCCCGAGTGCAGACGTTCTGAGCCAGCTCCGCGTCGCCGTTGACGAAGGCGTTGATGACGTCCCGGACCATGTTCTGGGCCAGGGCGGCCATGCGGGGGATATCGATGAGAGGCTTGAGCTGGGGGTACTTGAGGATCTCGAGTGTCCGCTCGGCGATGTTCACGGCCAGATCCCCGATCCGCTCCAGATCGCTGCCGATCTTCATGGCCGAGGTGATGAAGCGGAGGTCGGCCGCCATGGGCTGACGGAGGGCCAGGAGCCGCATGGCCAATTCGTCGATTTCGATGTCCAGACGGTTGACCGCTTCCTCGTTCTCGAGGACCTGGCAGGCCAGATCTTGCTTGCGTTCCTTGAGGCCGCGGATGGCCCGCCCGATCTGTTCCTCGGCGCGCGAGGCCATCTCCAGCAATTTTTCCTTGAGCTCTTTGAGCTCTTCGTCAAAGGGCCGTTCCGGCTGTGACATGTGTCCTCCTCCGCCCGGAGGGCGCGGGGTCCGATCCTTCAAAGCGGCCGCCGGGGCGATCTGTTTTCAGCCTCTGCCGGGGCTTCGCGAGCCTCATGGCTGTCACCCCCTTGAACACCGCGCTGGTTGCGGCATCGGAGCCACGGCTTCGCTAGTATAGCCTGTCTTATGGGCCGCATTCAAGCCCGCGAAGAGCGAGACGGCCGGAAAAAGCGCGAGCGGGGGAAGCCCGGCGACGGCGGCCGGGTCTCCCGCCGGGATTCCTGTGAGGATTTCGGCGGTCAGCCGCCCCTTCCTCTTCCTCATCCGGCCACCAGGGCCTTCCTGACATTGGATCTCTAATAGGTGCCCCGCGCTGTCCCTTGAGAATTGCGGGCCTCTCTTGTCCCTCCGTCAGAAGGCCAGGAAGAAGGTCATGTTGAAGACGAGGTCATGGTTGGAAGTGGCGCTCGGATTGTAGAGCAACCCATCGGTATAATCGTATATCCAGATATTCGGCTGGAGTTTGAGGCTCGAATGGATCGGAGCCCAATCCAGGCCCAGGATCGTCAGCTTGATGTCCTTCACACTGTTCAGGCTGTTCGGTATGTAACTGTCGTAGCGGGCGAAGACGTTGAGCTTCTTGTCAATCAGCGTATAGTGACCGAAAACGGACCAGCCGTCCACCTTGTAAACCTCTTCATCGCCGGTCGTCGAGTTCACAGCCTGATAAAGGTCGTCTTTGTAATTGAACCATTCCCCGCCGATAGTGAGGCCTTTGATCATTTCGAAAAAGGCGTCGACCTTATAGGTGTAGGCCATCGGCTTTGTCAGGGCGAGGGGATTGGCTTGATACTGCTGCCGTTCGGAATCGATGTAGCCGACGATGGAGATTCCGGTTACCGGGGTGATGACGATCTGGCCGGCGAATTTTTTCCACTGGTTAGTCTCAACGTGAGCATAGCCGGTTCCGTTCGTGACCTGGATCCCATAACTTATGAACTTGGCCGGCGAGCCCTGGAGGCTGGCCCCGATGTCCGCACTCGTCGCATGGTTATCCGTCCCCGTGATGTCCTTAAAGCCGTCCGCGATCGTCTTGGCCACGCTTCGGTAGCCCCACTTGGCTTCGGCGATGTTGAACGTCATCGTATCCTCCATGCCGATCCTGAGCGTCATGTCTTTGACCAGAAAATGGTCCCACTCGACGTACAGGTTCTTGATGAAGGGGCGGAACTTATTGTCCGTGGTCGTTGTCGCCGTCGGCGGAGTACCGCTCAGGCTGACCCCGGTCACGTTGGCAGTGTTGTCCGCGTCGAGCCGGAAGCGGAATTTCAGGTTGTCGTTGATCTTGTTATCATAAGTGAAATAGGCCCGGCGGAAGACGAACTGGTTGCTGAGGTAGGGCACGGCGGGGTTTGTGGGCTTCAGGGTGATCGGGCCGTCCGTCGAGAGGTCGTACCGGTAATCGAGATAAACCGCCGTGGAGAACGTCTGCTGGGCGAAAAGGGCCGCCGAGGGAAGGATCAAAAGTGCGAGGAAGAGAAGTCCTGCGACTCTTGTTTTTCCAGTCATTCGTGTGTCTCCTTTCTCCTTTAAAAGATTGATGCGCCAAGATACGGTGTGCCTTGACCTCCCTCGACTTGGCCTTCTCAGGAGGGAACCCGATGGTTCGCGCTTAAGATAGAGGGAGAGTGTTAAGGAAGGATTAAGAACGGCTCAAAATTCGGTTAATTCAACCCCCGAACCCGGCCTTTCCGCGCCCCGGATGAAACGGTTGCAGACGCCGCGGACACTTCGGCCCGCCAGCCATGATCTTATGCCTGCGCGAGCGTTTTTGGACGGACGGCCCGGCGATGCGGTATAGCGATCTGTTGAATTTCCTCCAGGAGTCATGCCATGCCGACCGTCCAATTCCGCGGCAAGAGAATCGGGCTGAAAGAGGACGCCGTCCGAGCGGGCCGGATCATGCTCGATCCGTCCCGGAGCACGAAGATCATGATTCTTCACGATCCCTGCAACCTCGTCCGCCTGGGGGGCGTCGTCGAAGAGCAGCGCCTTCTCCTGAAATCGGCCGTCGCGAACTTCATCGAGATGACGCCCCAGCGCTAGAAAAACTGCTGCTGAGCCGGAGGCCGGGCCGTTCAGGCTCCTCTGAGCCCGGCGACTATCTTCCTGACCTCCTCCACGTAAGGAGCCCCAGGATCGGCATTCTTGAAGCGGTCGAGGAATTGCTGGCCATAACCGACCGCCTTATCGCGGAGGCCCAGTTCCTCTGATAATTCTCCGAGCCGGATGAAGCTTCTCAAATACAGAAGAATATCATTTTGTTTCACCAAGGGGCTGGCGTTGATCTTCACGTAGTCCTCGAGGGCCCGTTTCTTGTCGCCCGCCATATCGTAGGCGTCGGCCAGGATATCGCTCGGGCCCGGCGCCGACCAGAACGTCATCATCTTCCGGGCGTCTTCGATGGCGGCCGGCGGATTTTTCTTCGCCAGCTCGATCCTCGCCAGGAGTTCGAAATAGAGGCGCATCTGCTTCTTACTCGCGGCTTTCTCGCACATCTCCTTGAGCTCGGAGGCGGTCCGCACGGCCTCGGGAATTGAGTTTTTTTCGAGCTCGGCTATACCCTTCTGGCGGAGAAGAGACCGCTGCATGGCGGCGTTTCCGGATTGGGCGGCGACGCTCATCGCCAAGTCGATGCGGCTCAAGGCCAGGTCGAAACGCCGGTCGGCGAGCTGATCAAGCCAGGCGAGGCTCGAGAGGATCGAGGCCTCCGCCCCACGGTCCCCGATCTCCCTGGCCAATGCCAAGCCTTGCTCGGCGTATTCCCTGGCCTTCTTGAACTGGCCCCGGGAGCCGGCCAGGTTGGCCAGAGTTTGCCAAGCCGCGAACTTCGCCGTGGGGCTGGCGAACTGTTCGAGCTTCCGGGCTTCCCGCTCGCAAGACGAAACATCGTCCATGAGAAAATGGATGCCGGCCTTGACCAGGGAGTAGGAGAAATCCTCCGGATTGAGCGCGATCGCCTTGCGGATTTCCTGGAGCGCGGCGTCGTACCGGCCTTCCAGGACATAGTCCTGGGCGAGTTTGCTGTGAATCATCGCGCTGTCGGGGTTGAGGCTGAGATAGTGTTCGAGAACTTCCTCAGCCCGGGCATACTGCCCCTTGGCTTGGTAAGCCTCGGCGAGGTTGTTCAGGGCGATGGCATTTCCCGTCCCGTTCTCGACGAGGGGCGTTTCGCACTCGATCGCCCGGTCCCACTCTTCGAGGTCGCTATATAAGACGCCGAGGTTGGTATGGCCGATAACGTCATCGGGGTAGAGCGCCAGAAGCTTCCGGTAGGCCTCGATGGCCAGTTCGATGGTATTTTCCGACAGCCGGTAATAATCCCCTTCGATGCTCAAGCGCTCGCGGCCCGAAACGCGGTCCCTGAATTCCAAGGCCTTCTGATAGTATTTCATCTGCTCCGGCGTCTCGCCGAGGTTGCCGTAGGCCGAGCCCATGGACCGGTAGGCCATGGCGAACTCCGGATCGAGCGCCACGGCTTTCTGCATCCACTCGATGCACTTCAGATTGTCTCCCAGAGAATGGAACTTGCGTCCCTCGCTGTAGCACTTGAACGCCTCGGCCGAGGCCGTGGTGATGGAGCCGGCGCTCCTGTCCGGGTCGGCGGCGATCTGGTCCCGCGAGAGGTCGAGATCGGCCTTGATCCTGCCGGCGACCTCGTCGATCCGGGCGATGACCTCGCCCTCGTTCTTACAGTCGACGCTGATCGGGCTGACGACTTCGCCCGTCTGGGGCTTTTGCAGAGAGAAGGTGATGAGGACGTCCGGCCCGGCCCGGAGAAGGCTCCCGCTGAGTGTGTAGCCGGCCCCCGCTTCGTTGGCGACTTTCGTAAGGTCTTCTTTCGTATACTTCCTGGCATCCTGCAGATTCAGCCTCCGAAGGAGACCGTATATCGTGTTCCCGTCCAGAACCCGTATGAAGCGGGATTGGCCGAGCTTAGCGATGAGAAGCTCCGTGAGCCCGGTTCTCCAAGGCTCGAGTAACTTGTCGCCCGAGATGTTTTCGAAGTACAGGATGGCCAGCGTCGGCCGCCCCGAGGCCGGAGGCGGGGCGTAGCGCCGGGGCGCGGCTTTCCAGATCCAGAAAAGCACTGCCGCGGCGGCGACGACTCCCAGCCCCGGCCAGAGGACTTTCCTCAGGGGGAGCTTAACGGTGATGACCTTGGAGGCCAGAGGCTTTCCCGCCCCGATCTCCCGTTCGGTGGTCGTGAGGCCCTTCTTGATCCTCTCGAGCTCGGCCCGCAGATCGGCGGCGGTCCGGAACCTCCGTTCTTTGTCCTTCTCCAGGCATCTCAGGATCAGGCGACTGAGATTCTCGGGAATCTGAGGGTTGATCTCTCGCGGGTCGGCCGGTTTCTCGATCTTATGCTTCATGCCGACCGAGAAGGGCGTGTCGCCGCCGAACGGCGTCCGGCCCGTAGTCATCTCGAAGAGGATGACCCCTACCGAATAGATGTCCGTCCTCGGGTCGACGCCCTGCCCTTCGACCTGCTCCGGGCTCATGTATTCCGGGGTCCCGATCATCACTCCCGCGCCCGTGCGGCCCTTCGCCGCGAGCGAGCGGGCGATGCCGAAATCCATGATGCGGACGTTGCCGTCCTTGTCGATCATGATGTTCCCGGGCTTGAGGTCCCGGTGGACGATCCCGAGCCGGTGGGCCTCTTCCAGGCCGTCGCACACTTGCTCGGCTATCGAAACGGCCGTTCCCACGCTGAGCAGCTTCGAGCGATGGAGAAAGCTCTTGAGATCCTCGCCGGGAACGTATTCCATGGTGATGAAGTATGTCCCGTCATCCTCTCCGAGGTCGTACATTCGGGTGATGTTCCGGTGGGAAATCCGGCGCGCCGTCTTGAGCTCGTTCCGGAACCGGTCGATCGTCTCGCGGTCCTCGGCGATGTCCGGCCGGATCAGTTTGAGGGCGACCTCCTCCTCGGTCTTCCGGTCGAACACCCGGTAGACCTTCCCCATGCCTCCGCCGCCGAGCTCCTCGATGACATCGTAGCGGCCGGCGAAAGTCCCGCCCCGGCCGAGCTCTCTGAAGGGCGTGCGGACGGTCCTGGTCATTTCCGGCAATGGCTCAAGCGAACGCGCGAGGCGCGCGCCGCATTCACCGCAGAACTGGTCGGACTCCGGGTTTGGGGCCCGGCATTTGGGACACAGGATGGTCACGAATCAACCTACTCGTCGAATCAGCCCAGAGAGTATCAAGGAACCGAGGAGCCGTCAACAGCGAAATCCATTAAGTTCCGGCAGGGCGGATGCCCCTGTCCGCTTCACTTCCCTTGCGGCCGGCGAAGATAGAGCCGCCCTTCTCCTCTCTCGCCCGTCTCCCTATCGGTCAAGGTAACGTCGATGACGACCCATTCGCCTCCCGCCGGCTTTTTTGGCAGAGAGACCTGGATGAGAGAGGCGAACATGTCCTGGTCCGGGCCGCTGGCTTCATGGACCTTGTTGACACGAAGCACGCCGACGCGTTCGCCGTCGACTTTGACCTCGATGTCCCCGGCCGCGAGGTCGGGGGCGATATCGATGACCGGCAGCTTGTGCAGACCCTCCATGCCTCCGGACTTCATCACCAAGGACACGGTCCTCGTCAGGCTCATCGGCCGGAAATAGATCTGGTAAGAGGGGTAGGCTCCCTGCGGCCGCCAGGCGTTGAGGGCGTAGACCTCCAGGCGGTCGAAACGCGGGTCGATGCGGATGTCGCCGCTTGCCGGGACATTCCAGGCCCAATACTCGAGGTGCTTCGTCTGGTAGTCCTTGACCGCCGCCAGCGCGACATACATGCCCTGTTCGACCATCAGCACATAAGAGCCGTCGGCGGCGGTCTTGGCGGCAGCCGCATTATGGAAGGCGGTTGTCTTGAGCTCGACGTCGGCCCCTTCCACGGGCTTCCCGTCGAAGTCCGTGACGCGGCCGTAAATTCTCGCTTTCGTGGGCGCCGGCGGCTTCTGCCGCATGCCTGGGGTGGCTGGCCCGAGAGCGAGGGCCGAAGAGAGGGCCAAGACGATTGAGCCCCAGATCAAAGGATTCCGACGAGTCAATTGAGCCTCCTTGGTATGTGCGTGCTCGGAGCGGCGGCGCTCTTCCTCCGGAAGCTGCGGGCCTCCCGCTCCGGCCGGCGCGAATACACGCGGGCGGCCGCCCGGGGCGACATTCGTTGCTCTTCCGGGAGCGCCTCCACAAAACCCGGGATATTATTCATCATCCGCGGCTCGCGGACAAGCCCCTGTAGAATTGACTAGCATCGGTTTCGCCGAAAAAAACGGGAAGCCGGTTTCCGGTCACGCGCAAGACCGGGAATTTTTAAGGGAAGCGAAAGCTGGGAGGGAGCAGATAAAGGCAGTCTGTTCCCCGAAACGCCCCCTTATCCGAATTTCCCCGTCAGGTATTCTTCCGTCCTCTTGTCTCGAGGGCTGATGAACATGGTCGCCGTGGGACCCGACTCGACGAGTTCGCCGAGGTACAGGAAGGCCGAATAATCGGAGATCCGCGCCGCCTGGGCGATGTTATGGGTGACCTGGATAATCGTGACGGCCGTCTTCAGCTGGGTCACGAGATCCTCGATGTGGGCCGTCGATTTGGGGTCCAAAGCCGAGGTGGGCTCGTCGAGGAGGAGGATCTCCGGGTCCATGGCCAGGGCCCGGGCGATGCAGAGCCTCTGCTGCTGCCCCCCGGAGAGAAACGTCCCTCTGCGGTGGAGAGCATCCTTGACTTCGTTCCAGAGGCCGGCCTTCTTCAGGGACTCCTCGACTTTCCGGTCCAGCTGCTCCTTGCTCATCTTGATCCCGTTCAGCGTGTAGCCGGCGATCACGTTGTCGTAGATGCTCATCGTCGGGAAGGGATTGTGCTTCTGGAAGACCATGCCGATCTGCCGGCGCACGATGATGGGGTCGATGGCATAGACGTCCCGGCCGTCCAGGAGGATCTTCCCCGAGATTCGCGAATCCGCGACGAGCTCATGCATCCTGTTGATGCAGCGGATGAGCGTTGTCTTCCCACATCCGGAGGGCCCCATGATGGCGGTCACGGTGTTCCGCGAAAACGACAGGCTGATGTTTTTCAAAATCGTGTTCTGGCCGAAGGCGGCCCCGAAATTCTCGATCTTCAGAACTGCACTTTCCATTTTTTCGTCGCCAGCTTCGTGATCAGATTCAGGCCCAAAACAAAGGCGATCAGGACAAAGGATGCCCCCCAGGCCAGCGTTTGCCAATTGGGGAACGGGCTGGTTGCGTAGTTGAAAATCACCAGGGGCAGGCTGTTCATGGGCTTCAGGATGTTCATGTTCATAAAAGGGCTGCCGAACGCGGTGAAGAGCAGCGGTGCCGTCTCGCCCGCGACGCGGCTGATGCCCAGCAGGATCCCGGAAAGGATCCCGCTCAGCCCCGCCGGCAGAATCACCTTCAGCACCGTCCTAGGATAGGAGACTCCCAGGGCCAACGAGGCCTCCCGGAGGGTGTCGGGGACGAGCTTCAGGGTCTCTTCCGTGGCCATGACGATCATCGGGAGCATCATGATCCCGAGGGCGATGCCCCCGGAGAGCGTCGAGAACGAGCGCATCGGCACCACCACCCAGACGTAGGCGATGATTCCTATGACGATCGAGGGGATCCCTTCGAGGATCTCGATGGACAGGCGGACCAGGCCGGACATCTTCCCGCCTCGATATTCCGAAACGAAGATGCCCGCGAGGACTCCCAGGGGAACGGAGATGACCGACGCGATGACGATGAGCCAAAGGGTCCCTACGATGGCGTTGGAGATCCCGCCTCCGCTCTCTCCGACCGGCTTGGGAAGCTGGGTGAAAAATCCCCAGTTGATCACGGAGATGCCGTTGCGGACGATCATGAAGAGGATGAGGAACATAGGCACGATGGCCCCGAACGAGAGGACGACGACGGCGGCCTTGAACACCCTATCGGCCCAGATCCGCCGGTGGACCGAGGCCTCGATCGTCCGGATCATGCGATCCTCGTCGTCATCTTTTTGATGGCCAGCTTTCCCAGGATGTTGATGGCCGTCGTGACCACGAAGAGAATCAGCGCCAGTTCAATCAGGCTCGACAGGTACAGGCTGCCCGTCGCTTCGGTGAATTCGTTGGCGATGACGCTGGCCATCGTGTTGCCCGGGCTGAAAATCGTCTTGGGAAGGAAATTGGAGTTTCCGATGACCATGGTCACGGCCATCGTTTCGCCGAGGGCCCGTCCGAGGGCCAGGAGGATGCCGGCGAAGATGCCCGAAGAGGCGTAGGGAAGGACGACCTTGCGGATGACTTCAAACCGGGTCGCACCCAGGGACAGCGCGGCCTCCTTCAAGTCTGCAGGGACCAGCCCGATCACTTCCGTGCCGATAGACGCCGCGTAAGGGATGATCATGACCGCCAGCACCAACGAAGCGGTGAGAATTCCAACCCCCTGGGGGGCGGCCCCCAACTTCACCTCCAGCTTCCTGACGAGGGGCACGAAGAGGAAGAGCCCCCAGAATCCGTAAATGACGGACGGGATTCCCGCCAGCAATTCGATGACGCTCTTCATGAACGCGGAGGCCCTGCCGTGCCGGTAATACTCCCCGAGAAAAATCGAAGCCGGAAGCGAAAAGACCATCGAGATGATCAGGGCCATGAAAGACGTCATCAATGTTCCCACAAGAAAAACGAGGCCGCTGAAGCTCCCCTTGATCGGGTCCCAGGTCGTGCCGAACAGGAATCCGATGCCGAACTTGCGAAGGGACGGCAGGGAGGCGGCGACCAAGGAAAAAAAGATGGCCACGAGCAAGACTAGCAGGGTCAAGCCGGCCAAGTAGAGAGATTTCCGGAAGGACCCTTCGGAGATGGCCCCTCTGCCCCCCGAGACCAGCGGCCGGCGGCCGGCGGATCTCCCACCGTCCGCGGTCTTCGGATCGGCGCTTTCTCTCGGCATGCGATCATCATATCCCCCCGCCCTCAGTCCGGCAAGGGGAAAAAGAAGGCAGAGCGGGAAGACGTCTCCGCCCTGCCCGGGCATCACTTCATAACCGGTTTGCCGTCGTAGGTGATGGACTTGATTAGTCTCTCGGCCTTCGCCGCCGCGACCTTGGACAGTGGAGCGTACTCCAAAGGAGAGGCGTACTGCTGGCCCTGATGGATCATCCACCAGATCAGATCCACGAGGAGCTTCGCCTTATCCGCCGGCTTGTTTCCGTAGTTCTGCTCTTTATAGAGGATGATCCAAGTGAAGCCGCTGATCGGGTAGCCCATGGGAGCGTCCGTATCGGTCAGGTTCACTTTCATGTCGTCCGGCAGGGTTGTCTCAGCCGCCGTGCTGACAGAAGCCATCGAGGGCTCAATGAAATTGCCTTTCTTGTTCTTGACCATGCCATAGGGCATCTTATTCTGGAGCGCGTAGATGAGCTCGACGTACCCCAGGCTTCCCGGGGTCTGCTGCACCAGGCCGGCGACTCCCGGATTCCCCTTGCCGCCCAGACCGACCGGCCAATTCAGGGACGGGCCCGCCCCCGCCGTGTCCATCCATTCCTGACTGACCTTGCTCAAATAGCTGCTGAAGATGAACGTCGTGCCGCTGCCGTCGGACCTGTGAACGACCATGATGTCGCTGTCGGGCAGGTCCACGCCCGGATTGACTGCCATGAGCCGCGGGTCGTTCCATTTCTTGATCTTCCCGAGGAAGACGTCGGCGATGACATCGGGAGTGAATTTCAGACGGGGATTCCCGGCCAGGTTATAGGTGATGACCACCGCGCCGGCGCAGGTCGGGATGTGCAGGATCGGGGCGCCCGCCTCGTTCAGGTCCTTGTCGTTCATGATCGCGTCGGACCCACCGAAATCCACCGTCCGGCTGATCAGCTGACGGATCCCGCCGCCGGAGCCGATCGCTTGGTAATTGACCATGAGCCCCGTCGCTTGATGGTACACATCGAACATCTTGGAATACAGCGGATACGGGAAGGTGGCACCCGCGCCAAGGAGTTCCTTGTCCTGGGCCATGCCCAGGCCGCTGAGGCTGAGGATCACGACTAACAATGCCAAAATTTTCAAGACCGTTCTCATGTCAGACCTCCTGATAAGATTCTTCGCCCGTCCTTTCAGACTCTTTGCCATTCCTCCTCCCTTCGTTAATCGAATATCTTAAGTTGCACACGGCCTATCATAATTTCCCTGTGTTAAGATTCTGTTAAGCCAAAGTTAATTAATGGGAAAATCTTCGCCGCCGGCGCGAGGTTTCTCGGCGAGTGTACCGGCAGGACGGGGGATTCCTTCGCCCCTCAAAGAAGGCCGCATGCCGCTGCGGCTCGGGGTGGGTCGAAACGCAGGAAATGGCTCCTTCGGCTTAAGGAATACATAGGACATCTCATCACCAGCCCGGTCGGCTGGCAAATCGACGGATTACGGCAAATCTTGTCCCCTGCCCTATCTCAGGCAGGGGCCTAATCTAAATCAACGGAGGTTTATCTATGTCAAACGGAAACGGGCCAGGTGCTGATCGGCCCCAGATGATCAGCGAGAAGACAAAGGGGGCGATTGAGGAGGCCGTCAAGGCGATCAGTCCCGAGATCGACGCATTGGCTCCGGGGTGGTGGAAGGTCCAGGATCAGCTTACCAAGAAAGCGTTTGCACTGGTAGCAGAATCCGAACCTTATCCAACGGAGATGGAGGAGTGTGATGCCGCATTGGACGCATTCTGCATGGCGGTAACTTACCGTCTGCTACTTGAAATGCTCAAGAGGGCGTGACAGGAGGAGAAACGATGGAACTACCAAAGAAGCACAAACTCAAGGCCATCCTCATAACCGAGGACGGCGAAAACTTCCTGTGTATACGTCAACTTTATGCCAACGACCTATGCACGGGCGTGCTCCTGAACGAAAAAATCTATCAGGGGCGGAGGTTTAAACTAGTGGAGGAATCTAATGACAAACGAACCGACGACGGTCAAGCCTGATCGTCAGCAAGCCACCGAATTTCTAGAAGCCCTATACGGGCAGTTTTTCAAGGACCAGGACGGCTGGGTGGAAGTCCGTTTTATCCCGGCAGACAAGTCCGGGCCGGTCGGGCAAGCCTTCAGCCGACAGGGCAAGGTGAACGAAGAGGCCTGGGCGGAGATCAAGAAGCAGAATCGGCATGATCATGTCTTTGTCGGGGTCAACCCGCGAAATGCCATGCGGGGTCGGAACGTCGACATCGACGCCGTCATCTGTCTCTGGGTTGATGTGGATGGAAAGGAGGAAGGCGGCAAGGACGGGGCACTTCATCGGCTAGAGGCCTTCCCTATCCTGCCATCCATCCTGGTTGACTCGGGGCATGGCTATCACGCCTATTGGTTGCTCACGCGTTCGATCATCAACATCACGGCCGAACAGCGCCTGCAAGTGCGGCAGACACTTTCGGGCCTGGTCAAGGCGTTGAAGGCGGACCGGGCACGGACAGACCTGTCGTCGTGCTTGCGGTTGCCTGGCACCGTGAATGCCAAGCCGGGAGAGGAGTCCGTCCCCTGCACATTGCTTCATTCTGACCCAAGCCGGACCTATTCGCTCGCGGACTTCGCCCGTTACCGAGACACCGAGTACAAGGAGCCCGAGGGCACTGACGAGCCGTTGCCCGAGTTCGGCGAGCGGGAGTGCATTATCACCGATGAGTCGGAGGAGGCGGCGCAGGCGGCTGTATCGCAACTTCGGATCACCGAGCGCCATAAAAAGATGATTAGGTTCGGGAAGCCCATCAGGTTGAAGGACATCACGAAATCGGGCCGGGATATGTCGATCATCGACTCGCTGGTCGGGGCCGGTTACAACTACGCCACAATCCGGTCCATCTTTTTCAACAAATACTTGGCATGCTCGGACCGGATCAGTCGGGAAGGAGAAGGTGCGCTGATCTGGGACGTCAAGAAGGCGGTCAAGTGGGTGGAGGATCATCGGCTCGAAGTAACACCCCGGATTGCGAAAGTGATTGAGATTAAGACGGAGAAGGGCGTAACGGAGTTTGAGCGCCACGTAAAACTAATGCAGTATGTCACCGACGATCTACTGACGGGGCCGAAGCCTGTAGGTGTGGGCTTCCGCGAGGTAGGGCATGGACCCTTCTTCTTTTTCGATCAAACGGAGCTCAGCGTAATGGACGTTTACGGCGAGGATTTCGACCTCCTGCTGAACACCTACTACAAGGTGAAGAAGTCGGATCGTCAGGAAATGCAGAAGGCCGTAGCGGGCGCTATTCGTGATTCTCATCGAGAGGCTACCCCACAAACAGTCCACTACTTTGATCGCGACCGCCATGTGATGTATTGGGACAACGGAGGGAACGGTATCTATCGGATTGACGAGAACGAAATCCGGCTGGTTAACAACGGTGACGATGGGGTATTTTTCCGTGAGTGTCCGAGGTTAGTACCTTACGATTTCCCTCCTAATGCCAAGGTCGTCAACTATTTCGATGACAAATTCTACAAAAATCGCTTCCAGCAATGCCCGACAGGATTGTCACTCGAAGCCTTCTACTCGAAGGAGTCTCTGCTAAACCGCTTCTGGCTATCGCTGGCCTCGTTCGGCAAAACGCCGGATAACGAACTCGAGCCTGAGGATCAACGCCTGCTCTTGATCATCTACTTCTATGCCCTGTTCTTCGAGTCGATTTTCACTGAGAAACCAGTAGCGGGGTTTGTAGGCAAGCTCCAAAGTGGGAAAACCTTCCTCGCCACGACCATCGGCAAGATCATCTTCGGGGAGAAATTCTGCGTAACCGCGTTTCCGACGGAAGACGATTTCCTTCGGGCCGTATTTCATCAGAATAGGTTCGTTGTTCTGGACGATGTGAAGAAGATACCCGCGAGCATGCTTGGCACGTTGCACGCCTATGCTACCCAGCGCCCGCTGTGGGGCAGGAGAATCCTGCGAGAGTTGGGACTTGTTAATTGGGAGGCACGAGTTTTCTTCTGTCTCACCGCCACTACGATGGAGGGCTGGGACGAGGAGTTCATGCGGCGGGTCCTGTTGTTCAACACCGTGGGGCTGACGAGCCCAAAAGAACCTGAGACGTTCTGGGAACCGCTCTTCCGCGACCGCGACCTGATCATGGCGGAGATCATGGTGAATGTACAGTCCATCCTCCGCTTGCTGAAGTATTACAAAAAGGCCCCATTCGCGAACCTGCCCAACATCACCGCGGCGTTCTCGTCGTTCGGGCAGAAGATCACCGGTCCGCTGGGCTCAAGGTTGCAGTTTCAGATGTCGGCGGCCAAGATGGTGGCCAAAAAGTCAAGGAGCCTGTTCGAGGAAGACCCGTTCTGGCTCACCCTTCGCTACCTCATGTTCGAGCGAATCACCTGCGTGGACGGGGAGCAGTTCTTCGGCCAGCAGGAGTTGGAACCCTGCTTCCCCCAACAACTCCTCGAACGTCTCCAAAGCGCTGCGGACGAGATGAAGCTGAAGGACTTCGACTACCAGTATAAGACGAGCAAATCCATCGGGAGAGCGTTTGATCGGTTCCGGGGCGACCTAGAACAGCAGCTGAGAGTCATCGAAATCTCCTGCAAACCTCAGCGCAAGATAGGATTCGAGCGGAAACCGGAAGAAGAGAAACCGGCGGAGAAGGGGGCCGAGCCCTTGTCCCCCGAGAAACAGGCCTTCTTGGACTGGGAGCAGAACTATAAGGATGATCGCCTGCCCGAGGGTATCAACGAGGTCGGGGAGGAGCGGGATATCGAGCCCGGCTCGGACGAGTGGGCCGAGGCCATCGTGAAGACCGGAATGGACACGGTCACGGACGAGGAGAGAAAGGAAATGCTCGCCCGGATCAAACGGTTGGAGAAGGAGGAGAAGAAGTAGAGAATGGCATGGGGGCGGAGGACTAGATTATGATAAAATTAGCGGAAGAGTCGAAATAAGAGTTCCCTGTCCGATTACAAGAGAGAAACTAAATTTCCTAAGTTTCCCAACCGGTTTCTCCTTTGCCT
The DNA here is from genome assembly GCA_964551995.1 of uncultured Eubacteriales bacterium. Lineage (GTDB taxonomy): Bacteria > Acidobacteriota > Aminicenantia > Aminicenantales > Saccharicenantaceae > DATKJS01. The sequence continues at coordinate 460 of CAZKFD010000004.1, read as the reverse complement.
TATGCCGCATAAAAAAAATGATCATGTCTTATAGGCATTAGGGAAATCCGCTTAAGAAACTTAGGAAACTTAGGAAGCAAGATTTCCCGTCTTACGTTGACGGAAGAGAACCTAAGTTTCCTAATTAGGTTCTGAGACATCCCCCACGACGTTGATCGTCCGCCAGGATGGTCGTGGACGCCAGTGCCTTTGCCTTCCTGCCTACTTTAGACGGACGCCTATACAAAGGGGGGGAGGCCCCCTGGGCTAACGCCGAATAGAGCTGGGAATTGCATTTTCATCCCGGCGTTTGTTAGGATTCTCGAGAAGCTAGAAAAAAGGGGGTGTTAAGTGATCAATGACGAATCCTGGATTCTAGAACAGCTAACCGTTCGCGGGAAGCAAGCATTTGAAAGACCGAGGCAGGCCTTCAATTTCACCGAGGATGCTGAGGCTAATGCCCTTATGGATGACATCGAGC
>CAZKFD010000003.1:0-13820 GCA_964551995.1 uncultured Eubacteriales bacterium | reverse complement strand
CCTTATAGCTCTTGTAAACGTCCCCGAATTTCTCTTCAAGGAGTCGTTCCTCGAACCCGGCGATGAAGTTGAAGAAAAGGAATATTCCCGCCCAGACGGCCAGGGCCAGGAGCGAGCCCGTGGCGACGGCCAGGCCGAGATACACGAGCAGGCTTGCGAGGTACATCGGGTGCCGGACGTAGCGGAAGCCGCCGGTCACGATGACGCGGTCCTTGGGCCGGTTGTGGCCGCCGGCCTCGTGCCCCGACTTGGACATGTAGACCGCGAAGGCCAGGAACAGGGCCAGGACGGCCAGACGAATGACGAGAGGCACGTAGCGGGCAGGGAATGTCGAGAGATGCAGGATAAACGAATCCCCCCCCCAGACGACGAGGAATGCCGCGAAGGACAGCATCTGGCCGATGTGCCCGAAAGGATGTTCGCCGTTCTTGTCGTTCATGAGTGTCACCCCTCGACGGTTTTATAAACCACGGCGGGCCTATTTTCCAGAGCTTTTTTTCGCCGCCCCGCCCAGGCGAGAGATAGCGGAGACCCGCGCTCCCTCCAATGCCCTAAGCGGCCTCGATCTTCTCGACGACGCGGCCCGTGGCTTTCTCCTTGAAGATGGGCTTGATCCTGCCGTCGGGCATTTTTTCGCGCTTTATGAGGATGAGATCGGGATCCGCCGCTGCCGCTCCCGCCGCCTCCCCCCGACTGCTCCGGGTCCCAGAACCAGGCGCTGTGCGGGCCGGGGTGGGTTTCCCGTGAGCGGGCCCAGAGGACGCGCCCCAGGACCCCGTTCCGCACGGATTCAAGGGCCTTGAGCGTCTTGGGCGTGTAGACGAGGTCCTCGAGGTAGCCGGAGAAGACCCCGGCTTTCTCCGCTGCGCTCAGCATCTCGAGGGCCTCGGCCGCACTCCTGCCGAGGGGCTTGGTGCACAGCACCGCCTTTCCCGCCCCGGCCGCGAGCCGGACGGCCTCCCGGTGGACGCTGTTGGGGAGGCCGACGACCACGATGTCCGAGTCGGAGTCGAGGACGGCTTCCCGGAGGTCGGCACTCCAGCGCGGGATGCCGTGCTCGCCGGCGAAGGCCTTGGCCCTCTCGCGGCTCCGCGAATACAATTCCAGGCTTTGGTTCGCCCTGTTGTTTTACGCCCCAAAGGAGTAAAATTGAGGCGATGTACGAGGAGACGGAACAGGAAAGGCTCCGCGGCCGGATCGTGACGGTGGTGCTTATCATTTTCGCCGTGTGGCTGGTTTCACCTTTCATACACATCACGCGCGCGACCTACGCCCAGGGCCAGATTCTGGGCTACCGGCTGGCCCTCGGTCTGCTCATCCTGATCGCCTTCCTCGGCAAGTGGGCCTTCGATTTCCTCTCGCCGCAGGGCTTGGCTCGCAAGGTTTCGAACGTCAAGGCGATGGCCCTGGTCCTCATGAGCCTGATCGTCCTCGGCTTCGTCGTTTATGTCGTCAGCCAAGCGGCCGTCCTCTATATCCGGGCGGCCGCGGCCGAACAGCAGCAGCAGCAAAACATCGAATACTGAGGCCGGGCGGCCTACCCCCAGCCGCTTCGCGCTTTTTTTGAAAATCCCTATAAATCGCAGCCGTTTGCCTCATCGCCCTTCTGTCCTCCGCGCTCCCCCCGTTCTGCCCCTTCTCTCCGCCATTCTCTGCCCTTTTCTCCTCCCCCTGGTCCTCCCCCTCCTTATCCCGCTCGCCCTATCGCCCTCTCATGACGGGCCGGCGAAATTGTCTAATTTAATAAAGGAGCAGTGTGCCCCGCGGCGGAGCGCGGGCCTGGCCCGGCCGATTGACTTGCCGTGCCCGGCTGTGTTAAAAATTCGTCCGGTTTCATTTAGGGAGAAAGATGGGACGCTTCATCGTTGGCCTGGGGAGCCGTGCCGCGCTCCGGCCGTCCGTAGCCGGCAGCAAGGGTGCGGGCCTGGCCCGGCTCCGGCGCGCCGGCTTCGCCGTCCCTCCCGGCTTCGTCATCACCACGGCCGTCTTCCGCGGCGCTCTGACTGCCGCCGTGCGGCGGATGGTCACCGGGGCGGGCCCTCCCGATTTGGAGAACTTGGAGGCCGTCCGCGACTCATTCCTGTCCTGGGACATCCTGCCCGCCCACCGCAAGGCCATCCTGAGGGCCTACGCGAAGCTCGGCGGGGCCGTCGCCGTCCGATCATCCATGGTCGGCGAAGACTCGGTGAAAGCCTCGTTCGCGGGCCGGCTCGACACCGTCCTCGACGTCAGCGGCGGCGAGGAGGTCATCGCCGCCGTCAGGAAGTGTCTGGCCTCGGCCTTGGGAGCCCGGCTCTGGTCTTATCTCTACAGTCAAAACAGGGCGCCCGAGGAGAGGATGTCGATGGCCGTCGTCGTCCAGTCTATGGTCAAGGCCCTGGCCTCCGGTGTCGCCTTCAGCGAAGACCCGGCGGCCTGCAGCGAAGTGATCGTCATCGAGGCCGTCCCCGGTCCCGGGGCCGGCTTCGCGGGGGGGAGGGAGGCGCCGGAGAGGCACCGGATCGACCCGCGGGGAGAGTTGGAGGTCGTCTCCGCGCCCGCTCCGGCCCCGGCCCGGTGCGTTCTCGATGAGCCGTCCGTCCGGAAGCTCGGGGCCGCGGTACGCGCTCTCTCGGAGAAGCTCGGAGTCCCGCATGACGTGGAATGGGCCTTCGACGGCCGGGACTTCGCCATCCTCCAGGCCCGCCCCGCGACGGCGGCGGGCGCGCGCCGTGTCTATTCGCGCCGGCCGGTCGCGGACCTGGCCCCCGGCATGGTCAAGCCTCTGATCTGGTCGACGAACTTCGAGTCCGTCGTGAAGGACGCGGTCGCGCCCCTTTTCGAAGAGATCCTGGGGCGGACGGGCGTCGATTACTCGAGGCTCATTGCGACATTCCACTCGCGGGTCTATGCCGACGTCACTTTCCTTCACGAGCTCCTGTCGCGCGCCGGTCTTCCGCCCGACTTATTCGACGCGCTTGCGGGGGAAGAGAGCGCGGCCGAGGGCCGCTTCCGGCTCCGATTCAGGGCTCGGATGCTCCCCGTCCTTTTCCGGACCGGACGCTACGCGCTCAAGCGGTTCCGTGGCGGGCGCCGGATCCGCCGCTTCCTCGACTCCCGGCACGTTCTGCTCGAGGCCTACCGGGCGTTCGATTGGGACGGGGCCTCATCGGAGGTTCTTCTCGAGCAGCTTGGCGCCCTGACCGGCCTCCACGGCCTCTCTCAGTGGCAGATGGTCCGTGTCGCGACGGACACGGCGCTGCGGAGCCGTCTCATCGAGCGCCTGGTCCGCAAATGGGCGCCGGGCACCAATCCCCAAGACGTCCTCAAGGGCTTCGGCCGGCGGGGGGCGATCGAACCGTATGAAGGCTTGGCCCGCCTCGCTGCCGATGCCCGGGACGTCGACCCGCGCCTCCTCGCCAGGATCGCCGGAAACGCAAGGATGGAGGTCAGAGAAGAGCTCGCGGCCTCGGAGGAAGGCCGGCAGCTTATCGTGCACTTCGACATCTTCATGCGCCGCTACGGCTTCCTCGCGGCGGGGGGCGTCGACTTTTCGGAGGCGCCGTGGACCGAGAATCCGCGGCTGATCTGGAAGGCCGTGGCCCGCGTCGCCCTGGCCCATCCCTCGACGCTCTGGGACGGCGCCGAGGCCCGGCGGCGCCAGGCCCTCGACCGGGTCAAGGCCAGGCTCAACCCGATCCGCGACCTCGCCTTGGGCCGGCTTCTCGACGCCGAAGACCGGCTCGCCGCGTGGCGGGAGCGGATCGGCCTCCTCATGACGGAAGAGGCGTACCTCATGCGGCGCTGCGTCCTCGCCCTCGGGTCGCGCCTGGTGGCGAGGAACGTTCTCGGCGAAGCGGCGGACATATTCTATCTCTACGAAGACGAACTCAAGCGCATCCTCGCGGACCCGCGGGAAGCGTCGCGGGCCTCGGAGCTCGTCGGCGCCCGCAGGGCCGAGCTCACGGCCGACGCGGCGGAGGCCGCGCCGGAAACGATCTGCGGGGGCGAGGAGACGGCGGCGCCGGAGCCGGAGCCTGCGGCCGGCGAGCGCGGCGGGCCGGCGTACCTTTCGGGGATCGGCGCGAGCCACGGCATCTCGACCGGCCGGGCGCGGATCGTCCGCGACCCCTTCCTGGCCGCGGAACGGCCGGGCGAGGCGGACGTCCTCGTCGTCCCTTCGGCGGATGCGGGCTGGCTCCCGTTCCTGTGCGGCGCCGGGGGTATCGTCTCGGAGACGGGCGGCGAGCTCTGTGACGCGGCCGTCATCGCGCGGGAGCTCGGCGTTCCGGCCGTCGTCGGCGTCGGGAGCGCAATCTCCCGCATCCGGGAGGGGCAGGCCGTCACGGTCGACGGCACCGCCGGCCGGGTCTATCACCGCCTCCCTTGACCGACCTTTGACAAACTCTCGAGGGCTTCCTGACAACTCGCATAGACGGCATCGTCCCCTAGCCGGAAACGCCGCTCTATCGGCGGCTGTCGGTAGACACGGCATGAGAGGCCGAAACTCGTCGCCGGCGGCTAATTTGGGGATACAATACTCAATTCCGAATTGCGCTGAATCACTCTGAATCAGCGCTAAATCGTGCTAAATGGAGGACACAATACTATTTTCTGAATTTACAGTTGCTCGGCTCGCGCCATTTCAGCTTCAGTACGGCCCGTGCAGCTTATAAGCAGGATGCCCTATCTGTATCCAATTTGTATTCTTTTAGATAAGCAAGGTAATTTCTATGAATGGGGATTTCGCAGGGAAGATCCCCTATCCCTTGCGCCCCCGAAGGCATTTTTTAAATGTCTTAATGCTGATCTTATTCGGCACGGGCGCTTGTCTTAAAAGCGAATTGAATTCGGAAATGAGTATTGTGTCCCCAAATTTCATATGGTAATTATTCGTCCGATAGGTGTGCGAGTTCTGCCACCGGCACGAAGACGGAAAAAAGTGGAAGTGAGAGATGTTCAAGAACATACCGAAACCCATGCTGGCCCGCATGGAGCACCTGGAGGCCGTCGACAGGAGGGACCGCACGGACGGGACCGAACACCTGAAGCGGCTCCGCCAGGTCCCCCGCATCACTGGGAAATTTATCGGCCTTCTGGCGTCGCTCGCGCCGGCGGGGGAATATGTCGAAGTCGGAACGAGCGCGGGCTATTCCTCGCTGTGGCTGTGGATGGCCCTGAAGGGCCGCGGCATTAGGCACAAGACCTACGAGATCCTGCCAGAAAAGGCCGCCTTGGCGCGAGAAACGTTCCGGCTCGCGGGCGTCTCGGGCGACGTCGAGCTCATCGAAGGCGATTTCCTCGAGCGGGGCGGTTCGCTCGCGAACATCGCCTTCTGCTTCGTCGACTGCGAGAAGCACTTCTACGAGAGTATCTTCCGCATGGTCGCGGGCAAGATGGTTCCCGGAGGCCTCCTGGCCGCGGACAACGCCATAAGCCACCAGGAGGAGATCAAGGGGATGCTCGATACCGTGGAGGCCGACGACCGCTTCGACAGCCTGATCGTCCCCGTGGGCCAGGGCGTGCTCGTCTGCCGCCGGGTTTAATTTATTTTTTCCTGGCCGGCGGCACCCAGTTCTCGATGAACCGCCGCGAGCCGCTTTCGCGCTCGTCGACCAAGGCCTGGAAGATGGCCCGCAGCTCGCCGTAGGGGAGCGTCCCGATGATCATGCGGTTGTTGATGATCATCGTCGGCGTCGAGCGGATGCCGTGCGTGTACTCGTCGGAGGTCCGTTCGTACTCGGCCCCCGTGTTGATGATCCGCTCGACGAGATCGCGGATCGCGGGGTCGCCCATGGCCCCCTCGGTCCCGTACTTGCGCGCCAGCTCCCGCCGCCACTCCGGGTTGCGCACTGACCGGAAATGGGCCCAGATCTCGTCGTGGATCTCGCGGAACAGCGGCAGGTTGCCGGCGGCGATGTACGCCGTCTCGCAGGCCCCGGGGTGGAGGTTGGCCTTCTCGGGCACGACGCTGTTGCAGGTCCCGTCGAGCGGGAAGAACTGGAAGGCTATATTGATTTTGCCGGCGAACTCCTTCTCCAGCCGGTCGAGCTGCTGCGCGAGATAGTAGCAGTCCGGGCAGAGGAAATCGGCGTACTCGACGATGTGAATGGGCGCGTCTTCGAACCTCTCGGTCGATTTCACGGACCAGTAGGGCGAGATGAAGCTCGGCGAGGCCACCCTGGGAAGCTCGTAGTATTCCCGCACGATCCTCACGGCCGCCCCGACTTGAGCCTCCTTCTTGGCGTCATGGTAAAGCCGGAAGCCGTAGGCGCCGGCGAGGCCGACGACGGCGAACACGGCGAGGAGCTTGACGGCGGGCTGCGTGAACCGGACCGCGAAACCCCGCTCGCCCCGCCCGTCTCCGTACATCCAGAACAGGACGAAGCTCAGGATCGAGAAGACATAGTAGCCCGAGCACAGCAGGCAGAGGCTGCCCATGACGACGACCGAATAGAGGAGGAGCGCGATGACCCCGAGAGCGTTGAACAAGGAGAGAAACCGGTTCGTCTTCTCGAAAGCCTCCGAGGGCACCACCGCCCCGAGGGCGACGAGTGCGCCAGCGACCAGGCCGAAATAGCCCAGCGGCACGCCCATGACCTGGGCGATCGGCGAGAAGGCCGAGCTGTCGCAGTTGAAGAAGGCGCTGACGTCGCAGAACGAGCCCGTGAAGATCGTCGCCGGGTAGTTGGCCAGGAAAAAATGGCGGATGGTCATCACCGAGGCAGCGATCATGCCGGCCCCCGCGATGAAGCTCAGGACGCGCCGCCCGCTCCAGCCGCCGAGCGTCAGGGTTTTCCGAGTTGCGTTTTCCATGCGTGTTCTCTCCCCTAATAAGGACGCCCGGCATGCGGCCGCCGTCTCCGTCGGCGCCGTTTTTCCGGCGGCCGCCAGGCGCCGAACCGCGCCCCGTAGATCCGTTCGAACGGATCGTCCTCCTGGCCGAACGAGCCCTGGACGAGTAGGGCGCAGATCTTCGACGCCCCGGCGTAATGGGCGCGCTTCTTGAGCGACCAACGCATGCGGCCCGTGGCCAGGGACTCGATCATGTGCTCCACGATGACGAGTGTCTGAACGGCCTCGAGAAGGACGCCCTTGGGGATGAGCACCGCCGGCTTCGCCTCCCGGAACGCCTGGTAGAGGATCTTGGGCTTGTCCCCCTGGGCGTCGGCGAGGGCCGTCTTCGCCCACGGCCAGAGAAGGAGCGAATAGACGATCTGGGGCCCGGGCGCCCCGCCGCGGCCGTAGACGGCGTCGACGGCCGAGAGATATTCGGCGAGCCGACCGAACATCTCGTCGGAGCGCTCGTAAAGTCCGCCGATCCGCCCGAGGATGACCGGCAGGAGGCTGTGGCGGCGCGCCAGCTCGAAAAATGGCCGGGCTGCCCCCGACTTGAGGTCCTTGTTCAGCTCCTCGAAGAGCCTCGACCCTGACGAGGCCGCCATGAGCGGCAGGCGCGGGGCGATGGCCCGCATCGTCCCCTCCTCGATCGAGAAGTTCAGCCGCGAGGCGTGGCGGATGACTCGCCAGATGCGGACCGGGTCTTCGATGTAGCTCTCCTCCGGGTCGCCGATGATCCGGATGAGGCCGTGCCGGAGGTCCTCGAGGCCTTCGACGTAATCGATGACGGAATAGGTCGCGATGTCGTAGAAGAGGGCGTTGATGGTGATGTCGCGCCGGAAAGCGTCCTCCTGCGCCGTCCCGAAGGCGATCGGCTTGAGCGGCGGACGCCCGGGGATGGGGATCGGCGAGCGCCGGTGACGGCTACCCCTCTGGGCCTCGCCGGCCGCGGCGCCCGAAGTTCCTTCCGGAGCTTCTTCCGAGGTCTCATCGACCGCCCCCGCCTTTGCCGTCTCACCCGCCGCCGACCCGCCCGCCTCCGGCTCCGCGCCTTCCTCGCGGGCGCGCTCGGCCTCCGCCTCTGCCCGCTCCTCGGCCCGCTCGGCCTCGAGCTCCTCCTCGTCGGGCCTGCGCCGGAAGGTTGAGACCTCGATGATCTTCCCGCCCTGAAAGCGGATGTGGGCCAGGCGGAAGCGGCGTCCGATGAGGAAGGCGTTGCGGAAGAGACGCTTGATCTGGTTCGGATGCGCGTCGGTCCCGACGTCGAAATCCGCCGGCCGGCGGCCGAGCATCAGGTCGCGGACCGCCCCGCCGACAAGGTAGGCGATGAAGCCGTGGCCGTGGAGGCGGTAGAGGACCTTGAGCGCGTCGGGGTCGATGTCGCGCCGGGAGATGGGGTGGTGAGACCGGTCGAGGATCGTCGGCGCCCTGTCGGGCAGCGCGGGGGAGAAATTATCGTTCATGGATGACGGCGATCGTCCGGCGCGCCAACTCCGCGGGTGTCGTTCTCATTCGAGAAGGCAAGGATAAACCAAACGTCCCCCGGAATCAACTTTCGGGGGCCGCGCTTATCGCAGGCCCTTCAGATACTTGTCCATCTGCGCCGCGGCGATCCGCGCGTCGCCCATGGCCAGGATGACCGTCGCCCCGCCCCGCACGATGTCGCCGCCGGCGTAGATGCCCGGGATGTCGGTGGCCATGGTCGTCCAGTCGACTTCGACGTTGCCCCACTTGCCGACTTTGAGGCCGGGGGTCGTCTGCGGGATGAGCGGGTTCGGGCTCTGACCGATGGCGCAGACGACGAGGTCGACGTCCATCGTGTATTCCGAGCCCTCGATCGGTATGGGCCGCCGCCGGCCGGAGGCGTCGGGCTCGCCGAGGCCCATCTTCTGGCACTCCATGGCCCTGACGTGGCCGTACTCGTCCCCGAAGTAGCGGACGGGCGTCGTTAGGAGCTGGAACTCGATGCCCTCCTCCTCGGCGTGGTGGATCTCCTCGATCCGGGCCGGCATCTCGGTCGGCGACCGCCGGTAGACGATGACGGCCCGCTCGGCGCCTAGCCGCTTGGCCGTGCGGACGGAGTCCATGGCCACGTTCCCGCCGCCGATGACGGCCGCCGTTTTCGCCTTCATGACCGGCGTGTCGTACTCCGGGAAGGCGTAGGCGCGCATGAGGTTGACCCGGGTGAGGTACTCGTTGGCCGAGTAGACGCCGACGAGGTTCTCGCCGGGGATCTTCATAAAGTTCGGCAGGCCCGCGCCCGAGCCGATGAAGAAGGCCTCGTAGCCGTCGGCGCGCAGGTCCTCGATCGTCGCCGTCAGGCCGACGACGAAGCTCGTCCGGATCTCGACGCCCAGCCGACGCAGGTACTCGACCTCGGCCTTCAGGATGGCTTTTGGCAGCCGGAACTCCGGGATGCCGTAGATGAGGACGCCGCCCGACTCGTGCAGGGCCTCGAAGATCGTCACCTTGTGGCCGAGCTTGGCCAGGTCGCCGGCGACCGTCAACCCTGCGGGGCCGGCGCCGATGATGGCCGCCTTCTTTCCCGACGGCGGCGGCAGGGGCGGGATCTCGAGCGAGCCGCTGCCCCGCTCAAAGTCGGCCGCGAAGCGTTCCAGGTTCCCGATGCCCACGGAGACCCCGGTGGCCTTCTTGAGCGCGCACACCTCCTCGCACTGCGATTCCTGGGGGCAGACGCGGCCGCAAATGGCCGGGAGCGAGTTGGTCTCCTTGAGTTTCCAGGCCGCCTCGAGGAAACGCCCCGCCTCGATGAGCTTGACGAACCCCGGGATGTCGATGGACACCGGGCAGCCGGTGACGCACCGGGGATTGGCGCAGTCGAGGCAGCGCCGGGCCTCCTCCTGGGCCATCTCCGGCGTCAGGCCAAGGTTGACCTCCTTGAAGTCGCGGTTGCGGACGTCCGGCGGGCGCTCGGGCATCTTCTTGCGGGCGATCTTCATCCGCTCTTTCGCTGGCAGGGCCTTGCGCAGCTCGCCGCGCCACTCCAGCTCGAACCCGGCCCGCAAGCGGGCTTTCTCGTCCGGGTCCAGCTCTTTCTTCTTGTCCTCGGCCATCCCTGTCCGTTCCTTTAAGGCAGCTCGCGCTCCTCCCACTGGCAGAGCGAGCGGATTTCGTCGTCGAAGTAGGATTTCCGCCGCGTGAAGAGCTCGTCCCAGTCCACCTCGTGGCCGTCGAAGTCCGGCCCGTCGACGCAGGCGAACTTCGTCTTGCCCCCCGCCGTACAGCGGCAGGAGCCGCACATCCCCGTCCCGTCGACCATGATCGGGTTCAGGCTGACTATGGTCTTGATCCCCAGCGGCCGCGTGGCCTGCGAGCTCGCGTACATGAGATAGGTGCAGCCGACCGCGATGACCCGGGCCACCGGCGTCTCGGCCTTGAGCAGCGCCTCGAGCGGGCCGGGCACGAACTCCTTCGAGCCCAGGGCGTAGTCGCGCGACGAGAACGCGACCTTGTCGCAGACGGAGAGATAGCGGTCCTTCCAGTAGACGAGGTAGTCCGCCTTGGCGTCGAGGAGGGCCACGACACGGTTCCCGGTCGCCTTGAGCGCCCGGGCCACGGGCCACAGGGCGCCGATGCCGAAGCAGCCGGCGGCCAGCACGACGGTGCCGAACTGGGCGATCTCGGAGGCTCGGCCGAGCGGGCCGACGAAGACCGGGACCTCGGCTCCGGCCTCGAGCGCGGCCAGCTTCCGCGTCGACGTCCCGACGACGAGGAAGACGGCCGTGACCGAGCCTTTCCCCGCGTCCCAGTCGGCGATCGAAAGCGGGATGCGCTCGCCCTTCTCGTCGGGCATGACGATGACGAACTGGCCCGGCCGGCATTTCCTGGCCACTTCGGGCGCCTCGATCTCGATGAGGTGCAGATTGGGCACCAGGCGCCGTCTCTCCAGGATCTTGGGCATCATCGTCCTCGTACGAGCTTCAGGCTCTTGCTCTCCAGGGCCAGGTTCAGTCCCTTGTAATCGTCGGGGTCCGCGGGCGGCGCCGGCGGGGCTGCCCTCTTTCCGGCCGGCTTTTCGGGCCCGGCGATAAACCGCGGCGCTCCCGCCTTCGCTCCCGGCCCCACAACCATGAAGACGCCTTCCCGCGGGACGGGTTCCGCCGCCAGCCCGCCGAGCGCCGGGACGAGGCGGGCGATGTCCTGCCGGATGGAGGCCGCCGACGAGAAGGCGAATCCGGCCCGGCCCATCTTCGCCGCGAGCTCGCCCAGGACCATCCAGCCGGGCCGGGCCTCTCCGCGCGGCTCCACCGCCTCGCGGGAGAGCTGCGCCCGGCCCTCGACGTTGACGAACGTCCCCTCGGCCTCGAAGGACGTCGCTTCGGGGAAGACGATGTCGGCGGCCGCGACGTTGCCGTCGTCATAGCTCCCCTGGTAGATGACGAGCTCGGCCGCGCCGGGTTCGAGCTTGGGGAACGGCCCCGCCAGATAGAGGGCCCGGACCTTGCGGCATGCCGCGGCCCCGGCCAGGGCTTCGGCCACCGCCGCCGTCGCCGGGAAGCCTGCCGCGATCTCGAGGCCCCCGCGGACGTTGGCCTGCCCGTCGAGCGGGACGACGCGGCCGCCCGTGAGTACGGCCAAGTTCCAAAGCCCGGCCAGCCCCCCCGCGGCCCTGAGGAACGCCGGCCCGAAGAGGAAGAAAACCGGTCCGGGCGCCGAGAGAGCGGCGGCGACGGCGTCGAGCTTCTCCTCGGGGATCTTCAGGGCGGCGCGCGCGGCCGGAGTTTCGAAGGCCTTGAGGCCGGCCTTGAACTTGACGCTTCCCGTCCCCTTGACCGAGCCCCGGCCCTTGCGCTCGACAACGAGCGCGGCCAGGACCGACAGGAACCTCGACGCCTCGCCCGGCGGCACGTCGACCTCGACCGCGGCCCGCCCGCTCGGCCGCGCGCCTTCGAAGCCCACGCTCACGAGCGCCGCCCCTCGCCGCACGGCCCTGTTGACCTCGACGCCCGCGATCGGCTGGGCGAGCGGCAGGTCCTCGCCGAGGTTCACGACGGCGCCCGCCTCGGAGAGGTCGGCGAAACGGAAGGTCGCGGGGGCCGCCCCGCCGAGAGCGCGGAGCGCGGCGGCCGCGGAATCCGTCCACGGGGCCGCGACGACCGCCCCGCCGAGCACCTCCTCCGCGAACTTGTAAAGGGCGAAAAGGTCCTCGCAGCAGCTCTGGGCGGACGCGGCCACGGCGGACTTCCCGGCCGGGATCTCCGCCAGCCGCGCGGCGGCGGCCGCAATCGCCTCCTCCCAGCCGCTCTCCTCAAGCAGGCCCTCGCGGCGGACCATCGGCCGGAGGAGCCGGCGCGCATGGCCTACGGCGCTCCTCACCAAGAATCGCCCCTTGACGCAGGCCTGGCCGCGGTTCGCGGCGCCCTCCGTGTCGGGCGCCGTGCCGATGATCCGGCCGTCCCGGAGGCCAAGCGTCAGCGCGCAGCCCTGGCCGCAGAGCGTGCAGAGGGCCGGGTTCTGCGTGTCGGGCGCGCGCTCGTAGCGCACGGCGCGCTCGGAGAGCGATCCCGTAGGGCAAACGTCGACGCAGGCGCCGCAGAAGCGGCAGTCCGAGTCGATGAGACGCCGGTTCATGGCCGTGTCGATGACAGTCTCGGACCCGCGGTAGACGAATGTCAGGACCGTCGCCCCCCGAACCTCGTGGCAGACGCGCACGCAGCGGCCGCAGAGGATGCAGAGGCTGTTGTCCCGGTCGATGAAGGGGTCGTCGCGGCGGATCTCCCCGGCCCGCCGGGCGGAAGGGAAATGGACACGCTCGACGCCCACAGCCTCGACGACGCGCTGCAGCTCGCAGTCCCCGTTGGCCGCGCAGAGGACGCAGCCGGTGACTTCGCCCGTCTTCCGGATTGTCGACTTGTATTCGTCACAGGACGTTTTCTCGGCGCAGATGAGGCAGGCGTTGGGGTGCTCGGCCAGGATGAGTTCGAGGATCCCGCGCCGCAGGGCCGCGAGTTCGTGAGTCGCCGTCCGGACCTCGAGGCCGTCTTCGGCGGCCGTGCTGCACGCCGGGACGTAACCCCGGCGGCCCTTGACCTCGACCAGGCACATCCGGCAGGCGGCGTACGGCTCGAGCAGGGGGTGGTCGCAGAGCGAGGGGATGTCGATCCCGTTGGCCCGGGCGAGCTCAAGGATCGTCGGCTTCCCCTCGAAGTCGATCGTCCGGCCGTCGATGGTGATGGTCATGGTTGCGCGGGCTCCTCGGCGCGCCCGGCGAGCACTCGCCCCTTCCGGCCGGTGTATTTCGAAACGGCCCGGACCTTCTTCGGGCAGACGCTGAAGCAGGCCCCGCATTTGATGCACAGGGACTGGTCGATGACGTGGACCTTCTTGGCTTCACCGGAGATAGCCTTGGTCGGGCAGTTCTTGAGGCAGAGGAGGCAACCGACGCACTTCTCCGGCTCGATGTAATAGGTGATCAGGTTCTTGCAGACGAGGGCCGGGCAGCTCCGGTCCTCGATATGGGCCCGGTATTCGTCGCGGAAATAAAGGAGCGTCGAGAGGACCGGGTTGGGGGCCGTCTGCCCGAGGCCGCAGAGCGAGCCCTGCTTGACCGTCAGGGCCAGTTCCTCGAGCCGCTTCAGGTCCTCGCCCGTGCCCTCGCCCGAGGCGATCCGGGCCAGGATCCCGGCCATCTGCCGCGTGCCGATCCGGCAGGGGGCGCACTTCCCGCATGATTCTTCCTGGGTGAAGCGCAGGAAGTAGAGGGCGATGTCCACCATGCAGGTGTCCTCGTCCATGACGATCATTCCGCCCGAGCCCATCATGGCCCCGGCCTTGGTCAGGCTCTCGTAATCGACGGGCAGGTCGAGCAGCTCCTTCGGGATGCAGCCTCCCGACGGGCCGCCGATCTGGATGGCCTTGAACTCGCGGCCGTCGGGGATCCCGCCGCCGATGCCGTAGATGATGTCGCGCAAGCGGATGCCCATCGGGACCTCGACGAGCCCCGTGTTGTTGATCTTGCCGACGAGCGAGAAGATCTTCGT
>CAZKFD010000002.1:0-7597 GCA_964551995.1 uncultured Eubacteriales bacterium | reverse complement strand
TTCGCCAAGGAGCCCGGCCTCAGGCCGGTGGGCTTCGATTTGGCCGGCACCCCATTCGGAGAACTCGCGGGTCCCGGAAGCATCTACGAGGAGGGATACAATCCATTCAAATTAAAACTCTTTGCGGGCGGGTATATTTTCGCGAAGCCTATCTCCCAATACCAGGGCGTGACTGTCAATGAAAAATTCATTACTCCGGAGAACTTCAAGCGGGCGGTCGAGCAGGTCGCCAATCCGGAATTCCGAACATGAGTGACTAGCCCGAAAATGTTTATCGAAGCGATAAAAAGCGACGCCGACATGCCCCACCGCTTCGCTCAATTCTATTAAGGCTCCCCCGCTATCTTTAAAGCCTCACTTCAGAGGCGGTATCCTGAGCGGGGGCGGGTCAAGAACGGCCAAAATTCCTAGAGCAATGCGAGAGGTCATTCTTCTCCTCTGGGAAAGCCGCATGGCTGAGGAAGACCGCTCCTGAGGGTCGGCTCCAAGGCGATTTGGGGAGTTCACGATATCGATCCTTAGAGGTATAATGGGGGTGTTCATCAGGAGGGTCGAGATGAAAACCCGGAGGTTGATACGGGCTTCGGTCTTTATGGCCATCATGACGCTTCTTTTCTCGAGTTGCAGTGGCGGGGGGTCCGATACGACCCCTCAGATCCCATTTATCGCAGGCATTAACGGCGGCCCATCTGCCATTGCGAGCCCCGGCGGCATCCTGCTCATTCAGGGCGGCTGCCTTGGGAGCCCGACGTCCACATCGTCCGGCTATTTTGTTTCTTTCCGTGACAGCGCGACGAACAACATCATTGAAAACGCCGTGGTCGATGTTTCGACCGCCGGGAATTGGACGGATGCCCTCATCAAGGCCGTGGCGCCGAATCAGCTGACTATCGGCACTACCTACAAGGTCACGGTGACGACGCCTGGCGGGACGAGCAATGCCCTCAAGCTCCTGATCGTGGGCAGAGGAAGCTTCAGCCCGTCAACGATTCTCTGGTCCCCGTCGTATCCGCTGCCTGTTGCCCAGCAGGGATTCTCGACGGTGGTCGGTGTCGCGGGAATAGGAACGACCGCATATATCTACTGTGTCGGAGGGAACACAGCGATGAGCGGGACGGCCGA
Source organism: uncultured Eubacteriales bacterium (assembly GCA_964551995.1). Classification (GTDB taxonomy): domain Bacteria; phylum Acidobacteriota; class Aminicenantia; order Aminicenantales; family Saccharicenantaceae; genus DATKJS01. The sequence continues at coordinate 6,475 of CAZKFD010000002.1, read as the reverse complement.
CGGAGACCGCTCAAATGTCGACACCGTGTACATGAACCAAATTAACGGCGGCGACGGGTCGCTGAGCAGCACGAGCTGGTCAACCCTGACGTCTCTGCCCGCGGAACGCGGTTTCGCTGCGGCGGTCTTAGCCGACAGTGACAATTCGCTCGTGAACGGGAGCGCCATCTACGTCCTGGGCGGGCTCGACGACACGGGCGCCGCCACAAACACCGTTTACGACGCTCTCCCCAATTCCGACGGGACGATCCCGGCCTCAGGCTCGCCGGGCAGTTGGACGGCGACGACTGCCCTGCCCCAGCCGCTCTCGGCGCTTCAGGCCGTAATTTTCTGTGGGCGGATCTACGTGGCCGGAGGCAACGGCTCGACGGGGGCCCCCGTGGCGAACGTATACTCGGCCAAGATCAACGCCGATGGAACCCTCGATAACTGGTCGACGCTCACCGACCTTCCCGCGGCGCTGGCCTTTCACCAACTCGTCGAGATCTCTGGCACGCTCTATGTGCTCGGCGGCGACACCGCGGCCGTCGACCCGATTTCGGACTCCCCCAGCGCCTCCGCCCAGGATTCCGTCTATTACAATCCGATCAACATCGAGACCGGAACCATTGGGCCTTGCTGGACCGAAAACAGGAACAAGATGACCAAGGCCCGGGAGAAGTTCTCGGCCCTGGCCGCCGGGGGCTATGTCCTGGTCAGCGGAGGGCTTTTCGGCAGGAATCCAGGGTCGAGCGAAGAGTCTTACGCGTCGGTCAACAGCGATGGGTCGCTGTCGAGCTTCATAGGCGCGGTGGGGTCCCCAGCCATTGTGACCTCAAGCCACGAGAGTTTTTACAATCATTCATGGGCTTGTGTCATCGATTCGTCTGGGAATCCGCATATTCTTCTCCTCGGCGGGGCCGAGGCCAGCACAGGCGAGCTCTGCCCCGGGGTCTGGTATCAGCGTTAAAGAGATCTGACGAGGTCCTTGAATTTTGATTGTACACCGGCGCGAAGGCGATAAGAGCTGGCCGATCGGCGGCATATAACAGCTGTCGATAAAAACAACCGCCGGCGCGAGTCTTTTCGGGAATTGACCCGCCCATGCTCCCGATACCACCTCTGAAGTTCGGCTTTCAACTCATGGCGCCTCCGGTGCCGGCGGATTCCCCCAGCCCACCCAGATCCGGGCCGGGACCGCCTTGACATCCCCGGTGCGCGTGCCCTATCATCCGGGGCAACGGGGTGAGGCCGGAATGAGACAGAAATGCTCCATCAGTTGCGGCACAACGACAAGCGTTCGTCAGGGACCCGGGCGTCGAAGACTCAGAGCCGGGCGCCCGGCCGGACCCTTCTTGCTCACCGCGATTCTCTGCCTAGCCACGCTCACCGCCACTCCAAAGCCCAGCGAGAGCGATGGAACGGGGGTGCTGCTTCCCGACGGCCGCGAGTTCGTATCCTGGGAAAAGCCGCTTCAGTTCTCGAAGACATATTATGTCGACAACCTCAATCCCAAGGCTTCCGACGCGAACCCCGGCACAAAAGACCGGCCCTTCCTGACCATCAATAAGGCCGCCCAGGTCCTCCAGCCGGGCGAGCGAGTCACCATCATGGCCGGCGTCTACCGCGAACGCATCGACCCGGCTCGCGGCGGGAGCGGGCCCGACAAGATGATCAGCTACGAAGCGGCACCGGGGGCTGACGTCGTCGTCAAGGGATCGCGCTTGGCAAATTCCGGCTGGGAACCCTCCGTCGAATACCGGCTTGACACGCCGGGCGTGGACCGTTCCAAGGTGAAGATCTTCCGGCGCGGCCTGGAGGACCTCGATTTCCACGGCTACAATCCGTTCGGCATGGCCAGTATCATGCAGAACCGCGTCTACCTCAGGCCTAAACCGGAAGAGCTGTGGCGGCATCTTGTGCGCCGCGGCATGGTCTTCGTGGACGGCCGGAGCCTCAAACAGGTCGAGCTCTACCAAGACCTCGCCAAGGCCGATGGCGCCTTCTGGTGCGAGCACAACGGCCTCGCGATCCACGTCCGCTTCCCGAGCGATTCGGACCCCTCCGGGCACGAGACGGAGCTGGCCAGTCAGGAACAAGTGTTCGCCCCCCGGACTCAGGGCCTGGCCTATATCCGTGTCAAGGGGATGACGTTCGAACATGGGGCCAACGGCTTTCCAGTCCCGCAACGCGGCATGGTGTCCATGAGCCGCGGCCATCACTGGGTCTTTGAGGATTGTGTCTTCCGGCACGCCAACGGCGTCGCCCTCGACATCGGAGCCCAGGACTGGGACATGGTTCCGCCCGCCATCATCGGTCAGGCCGTGATTCGCCGGTGTCGCGTCGACGACGCGGGGGTGTGTGGCATCGCCGGCGCCGGCGTACAGGACACGCTCATTGAATACAACCTAATCGAGCACGTCGGCGACCGCGACGTCGAACTGGCCTGGGAAACCGGCGGCATCAAGCTACACAGGGCTAAGAACTGTCTGCTTCGCGGGAACGTCATCCGTCACACCGTGCATGCCGAGGCCATCTGGCTCGATTATGAGAACGCGAACACGCGGGTCAGCGGGAACGTTATGGGCGATACGCTCGAGACGCTCCGCGGCGGCATTTACCTCGAGGCCTCGCACGAACCCAATATGATCGACGGCAACATCATCTGGAGGGCGACCGAGGGGGCCGGCGGCGGGTCCTACAACATGCCCGGCCACGGGGGCTGGGGCATCACCGTCGACGGCAGCGATGAGACGGTCATCGCCCACAACCTCATCGGCCTGACCCAGGACGCGGCCGTTAAGTTCCGCAATATCGAGGGCCGGATCGTCAGCGGACGGGGGGGCACGACGCGCAGAAACAAGGTCTTGAACAATATCTTCTACCGTTGCGGCAAGGCGATCGATTTTTCCAACCAGGACAACGCCGCCGACGGCAATCTCTACACGAGGGACTGGGGCGATGTCCGGGACGAGACACGTGGCGTCGGCCGCGGCCTGAACTTCATCCCCGATGCCGGGGCGACACTCCAGCTCGACCTCGAGGCCTGGCGAAAGTTCTTCGGCTTCGACACGAACGGAGCCTACGCCGACATGGCCATCGACGTTGACCTCGACGCGCTGACCATGACTTGGTCAGTCCGGGGAGCGGTGCCAGAAGCTCCGACCGAAAAGCACTTCGCCCGCGACTTCGCCGGGGAGGCAGTCGGTGTAAACCGCAGGCCGGGTCCGTTCGCTCGGATCCCGGATTCGTCGCTCAGGGTGAGCATCGACCCACGGCGGTAGCGCTCCGCCGCGAAGCGCCCGGTCCCGTGCCCCCCTCTCGCGATACTACCTCTGAAGTGAGGTTTTCAGCCCATGGCGCCTCCGGCGCCGGCGTCCGACGATCCAGAGAGCCATATGGCAGAAATGATTGTGACCCAGACTCCAGGAACCGGCTGGTTGTGTTGAAAGGTAGCTGAGCCAGAAGATTCCGGTCCAACGCGCGTAGGCCGGACATGGATTCGATATGCCCTGACAGTGCAACGGGAAATAGAGTGAAATTCTAAGTTCAGATGCGTGATCTTGGTCGGGGGCTGGTCACGCACACATCGGTTCGGAGCAGAAAATAACCCGTTTCAGCTCAACAACCCTAAGGAGCTTGCCGGGCGCCGATGGTTTTGCTGAGTTTTCTCTTCGTGCTTTCCGGGCATTCTCGGGAAAGTGCTACGTCGTTTTCCCGATGATGGTTTTTACCGTGGCCGGTACCTTCTTCGCCAGCTCTTTTTCGGCGTCCGTCATGGGAATCATGTCTCCGGCCGTTTCCCCCCGATGGTAAAACTTGGAGAGATAATACTGGTCGCCGTAAAGATTGAAGTAAAAAGTGAAGGACTTCGCTGCCGTTGGAAGAATTGGCGTTGCCTCGGTTGCAAACATCACGCTTTGATGAGTTTCCAGATTGGTAATCCGAAAGCTCCAATCTGCGACCTTGGCAATTTCGTACTTCCCCGCGGGGAGCTTTGTGTCTCCGACCATGAAGGCGAAGGGGATGTTGAAGGTCACGGTTCTCCCCGGCACCTGAGCGTGAACACTCAGGGGCAATAAGCCCATAACCAAAAAGCCCACAACCAAACTCCCGATTCCGATTTTCCTCATCTTTTAACCTCCTGCAAGTTTTTCGACCCGCCCGGCAAGCTCCATAACGTTCGGAAGCCTTCGCTTGTGGAACGCTTCCCGAGTCGAAGGAACAATACAAAGTACGGATACATTCGGTGAAAGCCTTGTGTCGAATAAGTTCAGAGCCCTGCCCGGCTCTATCTTGGCGGCCCCCTCCGACCTTCCGAAAAAATGATAACTCAAGCCCTCAAAGAAAGTCAACAGGGGTGTCGGGCAGGCTCTATGACGATTAGTGTGGTAGGCACGGGAACAAAACGGCGAGGGGGAAGAGGCAAAGGAGCATTTTACGGACGTAGATCTGGACGTTGCGGAAGCCGAAGCTGACATGTTTGATCATCTTAATTTTAGTATGGATACCCTCGGTATAGGCATTGGTGGTCCTATGGTCGAAGAAGTTCAGGATAGAGGGGCTCCAGTGCTGGAGGGTCCGTCCCCATTGGACCATGGTGTACGTCATCAAACGGATTCGGACTCTGAGGCCGATTTCCTAAGCTACGGTTTCCGGCCCTCATCATAGTCTAGCTGACACCGTTTGGCAACGATTCCATCGTGGCCAGGCGGTACAGCTCCCTCCTCACTCTCATGGTCTCCCTCCGGACTTTTCCCCTCCTTTCAAGGACTATGTGATCCCTGCCGTAAAACCTATCCGCGGGCGTCACATTGTCGATGGCCTCGTGATAGCGCTGGTGATTGTAGTAGTCCACCCACTCCCGGATCCTTTCGTTTAGCTCCGAGGGGGCATAGTAGTGATCCAGCAGGATCAGGTTCTTCATCGACCGGTGATAGCGCTCGATCTTCCCTTGGGTCATCGGATGATAGGCCTTTGTCCGAACATGCCGGATCTCGTGGCGCTCGAGGTAGCGCTTCAACTCCTGAGAGACGAAGCAGGCCCCGTTGTCGCTGAGAAGCCTTGGCCGCAGGACTACCCGGACGTGCTCGACGCCGGTCTTTTCGATGGCCATGTCCAGGGTGTCTTTTACGTCTTCGGCCGTCATCGTCCGACAGAGCTGCCAGGCGATGACATAACGCGAGTAGTCGTCCATCACCGTCGACAGATAATACCAGCCCCATTGGACAACCTTCAGATACGTAAAGTCCGTCTGCCAGAGCTCGTTGACCCTTGTCGTCGGATGCTCGAACTTATCTTTAGCTGAGACGACTGTAAACACCGGCGATGTGATCAGGTCATAGGCCTTGAGGATCCGGTAGACACTCGACTCGGAGATGAAGGACTCCTGCTCGTCTGTCATGAGCCAGGCGATCTCCCGGCAGGACTTCTCCGGATGCTCCCTGGCCACCTCTAAAACCCTCTCTTTCTCCCATTCCGGGATCCTGTTCCATACCTGTCGCTGGCTCTTATGCTTCGAGGCCAGGCCATCGTAGCCGGCCTCTTTGTATCTGCGGTACCATTCGTAAAAGGAGCTCCGGGGGACGTCCAGCTCCCTCAGGGTCTGTTGAACGCTCAGGGAAGACTCCTCCACCATCCGGATCAACTCCATCTTCTCCGACTGCGTGTACTTCATGTATCGATGGATCCGGATTCCAAACCCTGAGATGTTTTTTTTAGCGTCCGATTCCGCAGCGTCAGCTCCGCCACCAGCATCTTCAGAGACTCGCTCTCCTTCCGCAGCTCCCTGACTTCATCTGAGCCAGCTTCCCGGATGGTGTCCCCGTTGAGCTGCCTTTTGCCGGCCTCGAGGAACGCCTTGCTCCACTTGTAGTACATCGTCGGGTGGATGCCTTCCTTCCGGCAAAGGTCCGTAATGCCCGCTTCCCCCCGCAGACCATCCAGTACGATCCGGATCTTTTCCTCGGCCGTGAACTTCCGGCGGGTCTGTCGTTTGATCTCCCGAACAATCGATTCCGGCGAGGCCACCTTTTTTTCTGTCATTCATTCCTCCTAGCTTGGTTTGGTTATTGGAAACCATAGCTTAGGAGAAATTAACCCCTGTCCGAATTTCGCTGACGTCAGACGAGGCATATGGGAGCCTCCCATTGACGGGCTTCTTTTATCGATGATATCCTGAATCAAAGCAACCTGGAGCGGGGCCATGAAAAAGAGTCCTTTGGTTGTTAAGCTAGTCAAGGTTTTGCTGCTTGATGTGGCTATGGTGCTGTCGAGCCCATTGCCGGGAGCGTTCTGCCACGCGGTTAACGCTCAAGATAAGCCGAGGGCGGAAGTTGACCTTCTCCTTAAAGAAGTCCTGGCTGCGGTCCAGGCGGGGGGAGACGAGGCCGTACGGGGATGGATGAAGGCGAACAAGGCCCGGGTGCGGGCGGAGTGGATCGAAGACCTCGCGAAGCAAGGGACCGACGGCCACGACGGGAAGCTGGTGAAAATC
>CAZKFD010000001.1:0-116389 GCA_964551995.1 uncultured Eubacteriales bacterium | reverse complement strand
GATTACGACTTCCACATCCAGTACTACAACGACCAGCTATTCCGCGTCAGCCACGAGATCAAGCTGGGCGTCGAGTACTCGACACGCCGCGTGACGACGGACTCCTTCGCGCCGGGCGACCTGTATCTGATGTACGACCTGAACTACCCCGACTACTACGGGTCCGAGTACACCACAAGCATGCAGCAATGGTACCTCTCGAGCGCGTACAACCTCGACTGGAGCGTCAACCAGCTCACCGCCTTCGCCCAGGACACGATCACGACCGGCCGGTTCAACATCATGCTCGGCGTCCGCTTCGACCACCAGACACCCTACATCAACAGCAGCGCTTACTCGACCGTCAATAACAACCCCGTCTGGAGCCAGTACTACACATCGGACGTCGCGCAGGCCCTCTACGCCTTCATGCCCGGCATGATCGTCCCGAACATCAGCCCCGACTACCATTGGAACGTCTGGTCGCCGCGCCTCGGCATCACCTATGACCTCTTCGGCAACGGCAAGACCGTCCTCAAGCTGAGCGGTTCGATGTACGGCGACTTCATGGGCACGGGCTCTGCGGCCTACCTCTTCAATCCCTACGGAGCCTCGGGCGCCTGGATGTACTGGTGGGTGCCGAATTCCAGCAACACCTACCCGATTACAGCCGACCAAATGTATTTCACCGACCCGTTGGAAGGCCTCGCCCCCTACCCCCTGATCGTCAACGGGGCCATCAATCCGCAGTTCGTCAACGACGCCCACTTCTATTGGTGGGGCGGTTTCACACCCGGTTCCACGACCCCCGGCCCCTCGCCCTATTCCGTCAATCCGAGCGCGACCTCCAGCCGCACCTGGGAACTCCTCTTCAGCCTTGACCACGAGCTCATGCCGAACTTCAGCGTCGGCCTCAACGCCACCTACCGGAAGTACAACCACTTCGCCTGGGATGCCACCTATTACGCCAACGGCCCGTACGGCGATTACAGCATCGACGGCGTGAACACGATTCTCGGGCCTGGGGCCTACCTGCCCGCCGGCATCGTCCCGACGAGCGTCGTAGGCACGGACGGCAACACCTACAACATGGGCGCCGGAGCCGGGCGCACGTACTACCTCCTGTCCAGCCCCTATACGGGAACGCCCTACTACTACCACACTCTCAACACGAACTACGAAACATATTGGGGCATCGACCTGACCTTCAACAAGCGGCTGTCCAACAAGTGGATGCTCGACGGCTCGATTACCTACCAGGACCAGAAGATGCACTACGGGAACGGTTACACCGATCCCTCGAACCTCTGGGCCCTGCAGGACCAGCTCTACGCCCCGCTCATGGGCGGCGCCTCGGGCAAGATCAACCAGTACATCTTCTCCCATTGGATGGTCAAGCTTGAAGGCCTCTACCAGCTGCCCCTCGGCTTCGACGCCTCCTTCACCTTCAACGCCCGCGCCGGCCACATTATCCCGCAGTACATGTACATCACCGACTACACCTGGACGGACGTCAACCCCGTTTACTACGGCACCAACCCGACCTACCTGGGCATCTTCGGCAATCTCAAGCTCCCGACCTTCTACCAGCTGAACCTGCGCGTTGAGAAGATGATCAAGCTCTTCGACACCGGCCGGATCTTCCTCATGGCCGACCTCTTCAACGTGACGAACGCCGCCATCATCAACCGGCGCTACGACCAGAGGCTCGGCACGCTGTACGTCTACGGGAAGGACGAAGCCGGAAATGTCACAGACTACGTGTTCAAGCCCTATGCCCTCGATTACGTCGTCAACGAAATCCTGAACCCCTTCATCGCCCGTTTCGGAGTCCGATTCCAATTCTGAGCTGATCGCGTTCTGAAGTAGAATCTCGAGCCCCTCCCCTCCGATGGGGGGAGGGGCTCTTTTTTTACCGCCATTTTCAGGCCGCGGCGGCCGTGATACAATACTGTTTTGAGGAGCCCGTCGATGACGAACCGTGTCGCTAAAGTTTCTTTCGCTGCCGCCATCCTGCTCCTGGCGTACGGCCTCGGCGGCCTGAGGGCCTCCGAGCCGCGGCCGAACCTGCTCCTCATCACGATCGACACCCTCCGGCCGGACCGCCTCGGCTGTTACGGCTCCCCGTATCTCAAAACCCCGGCGATCGACGCGCTGGCCGCGTCCGGGGTCGTCTTTGAGCGCGCCTTCGCTCACACCCCCCTGACGCTTCCGTCTCACACCAACATCCTCCTCGGCACGACGCCGCTCGCGCATGGCGTCCACGACAACGGCAACTTCAAAGTCCCGGAAGACCTGCCGACCTTGGCGACATTCCTCAAGGAAAACGGCTTTGCCACCGGCGCCTTCATCGGCGCCTTCCCCCTCGACTCGCGCTTCGGGCTCAACCGGGGATTCGACGTCTACGATGAAACCTACGGTTCCGGCACAGCCCTGGATTTCAAGTTCGCCGAGAGAAAAGCTGAGGCGGTCGTCGGGAGCGCCCTGGCTTGGCTCGACGGGCGGCAGGGGCCGTGGTTCGTGTGGGTCCACTGCTTCGACCCCCACCAGCCCTACGAGCCCCCCGAGCCGTTCCTGACCCGTTTCAAGTCCGACCCGTACAGCGGCGAGGTCGCCTACGTCGACGCCTCTCTGGCCAAGCTCCTCGGCTTTCTCAAGGATTCCGGCCAGGCCGCGCGGACGGTCGTCGTCTTCACCGGGGACCACGGCCAGTCGCTGGGCGAGCACGGCGAGTCGACCCACGGCTACTTCACCTACAACGCGACGCTCTGGGTGCCGCTGATCGTCTCCGCTCCCGGCTTAAAGCCGGGCCGCGTCACGGAGAACGTCGGCCACGTCGACATTTTCCCGACCGTCTGCGACCTCGTCGGGCTCGACCGCCCATCGTTTCTGCAGGGCCGGTCGCTCGTCCCGGCCATGCGGGGTAAGGACCTCGCGGCCCTGGATTCGCGCCCCATCTACTTCGAGTCCCTCTACGCGTATTACCGGCGCAGTTGGGCGCCGCTCCGGGGGTTCATCAGGGGTTCGAGGAAATTCATCGATTCGCCCATCCCGGAGATCTACGACCTCAGGACCGACTTCGGCGAAGCGCATAACCTCGCCGGTAAGGATTTTTCCCGGGAGAAGGCCGAGCTAGCCGCGCTGATGAAGTCGGAATCCGGGCGGGAGACCGCGCCGATGGCCCATCTGAGCGCCGAGGCCCGTGAAAAACTCCGGAGCCTCGGCTACGTGGGCGGCAGATATCTGCCTCCGGCCAAGACAGATTTCGGGCCTGAGGACGACCTGAAGACCCTTCTTCCCTTCAACCGCAAGTTCGAGGAGGCCCAGGACAGCTACTTCCGCGGCGAGGCGGACCGCAGCATCGGGCTCCTCAAGGACCTCGTCCGGGAGCGCCCGGATTTCGACAACCCTTACCTCTTTCTGGTGACGATCTACGAAAAGCAGCACCGGCTGGCCGACGCCGAGGCCGTGCTCAAGGCGGGCGCGGAGGCCAATCCCCGGAACTACAAGCTGGCCATCGAGTACGGCATCGTCCTGGCCGAGAACGGCCGGAACGACGAGGCCATCCAGGTGCTCGGTAAGGCCTCGGGAATCATCGACTGGGATCCGGAGCTCTGGAACTACCTCGGCGTCGCCTACTGGAACAAGGGCGACCTCGAGAACGCGCGCCATACGTATGAGCACGCCCTGTCACTCGACCCCAAGTACGCGGTCGTCCTCTCCAATCTGGGAACGGTCGAGACCGAGCTGGCCATGAAAACCAAGGACGCGGCGCCCCTGCACTCGGCCATGGAATATTTTAAGCGGGCCATCGAAAGCGATGCGTGCGACCCTTCGGCGTACAACGGCCTGGGGGCCGTCTACAGGATGCTCGGCGACCTCGACGCGGCCATCTACTGCTGGGGCCAGGCCGTCGCGATCGACCCCGGTCACCGGCTCGCCCTCTACAACCTCGGGACGGCCTACCTCGACAAGGGGGACAAGGCCAGCGCCCGGAAGTATCTCATGGCCTACAAAGAGCGCTATTATGCGGCTCTGCTGCCCCGTGAGAGAGCGGCCCTCGACGCCCTGCTCGAAAAGTGCCGCTGAGGCTTTTTTTACGGTCCGTCCTGTGTTAAAATGATTTTTTAGAGGTTCGGATGAAAGGAACAGAAAACGGACCCAGAGGTCGGCTGCTATTTATTTTATTTATAATATCATCCGGAGGTCAGAAATGAAGAGAGCCGTTTGGACCGCATTGTTCGTCCTGTTGACCGTGTCGGCGTTGCCCGCCCAGGACTGGAAGGGCCAGGGACGGGTGCCGGGGATTGTCGTCGACGAACAGGGCAAACCCATTGAAGGCGTCCGGGTCAAGCTCTTCTGCCCCAAATGGAACGGCGGCTTCGATCTGACGACAGGCAAGGACGGCCGGTGGGTCGGCGCCTGGATGCGGACCGGGATGTGGAACATCGATTTCGACAAGGTCGGCTACCTGCCCGTCCACAAGTCCCTGCAGATGAACCAGTTCGAGCGGTACAGGGAAATGACGGTGGTCATGAAGAAGGTCGAGGGGTTGGTCGTCACCGACGACATGAGGAAGGACCTCATCGCGGCCAACGACCTCTACGACAAGAAAGACTATGCCCCAGCCATCGAGGCCTACAAGGCCTTCTTCACGAAGTATCCCGACGCCTATTTCATCTGGAGAAACATCGGCAACAGCTATTTCCTCCTCGAAAAGTACGACGAGGCCGAAGCGGCCTACAAGCAGGTCCTGGCCAAGAACCCCGACGACGTTGAGTCCATCATCAGCATCGGCAACTGTTACGCCAACCGCGGCGACACGGACAAGGCTCTTGAATGGTACAACAAGGTCCAGATCGACAAGATCTCGGATTCCAACCTCGTGTATTCGGTCGGCCTGGCCTTCTACAAGACCTCGAAGCTTCCTGAGGCCCAAAAATATTTCGAGAAGGCGGTCGAGCTCGAACCGACAAACGCCGACGCGATCTATCAGCTGGGCCTGACCTACACAGCGCAGGAGAACAAGGAGAAGGCTATCGCGACCTTCGAGCAATACCTCAAGGTGGACCCGGATTCGGACCGGTCCACCCAGGTGAAAGGGTTCCTCGACTACTTGAAGAAAAAATGACTTCTCCGCGGGACAATCGAACGAAATCGCGCCCCCGGGAGTTATAAGATAAGTTCACCCCTCATCCGTCCGGCGCCCGTACCGGACGGGGGGACGAGTTCGCCGTGAGGTTGAAGGCTATGAACAAGCGCATCGGGATGCTCTTCCTGTGTCTGGCTCTCCTCGTGCCTTGGGGATGGCCGGCGCCGCAGAAGACCACGGCCCCGGCGGCCACGGCCAAGACGGAAAAACGCCGGTCCGTGGACATCAAAACCCTCGACCCAAGGTACCAGGAATTCCTCAAGCTCGCCGCCTACATCATCAGCCCCCAGGAACGGGATGTCTTCCTCGAGCTGCAGAACGACCGCGATCGCGACATATTCATTGAGGATTTCTGGAAGCTTCGCGACCCGACGCCCGGGACGCCTGAGAACGAGTATAAAGAGGAAATCATCAAGCGGTTCGAGCACGTCAACAAATATTTCAATTCGGGGCGCCCGGGCTGGATGACCGACCGCGGCCGGATCTGGATGATCCTGGGCGAGCCGGTCAGCTACGACCGGTATCCGGCGACGCAGGGGATCGTCCCCTGCGAAGTCTGGTACTACTACGGAGACATCAGCAAGGGCTTGCCCAATTACTTCGGGCTGATCTTCTTCCAGAAGAACGGTTTCGGAGAATACAAGCTCTACGACCCGTTCGTCGACGGGCCGGCGTCGCTCCTCGAGCCCTTGGCCAGCCTCCGGACTCTGGATCCGGACGACTACGAAACTATTCATGACACCATCCAGCAGTTCGCGCCGGCCCTGGCCAACATCGCGACCAATCTCATCCCCGGCGAGTCCGCCTACGGCTACCAGCCGACCTCCCGGGCGGCCGAGCTCTTCGCCACCATTGCGGAATCGCCCTACAAGAGCCTCAACCCGACTTACGCCACCCACTTCTTCGACTACAAGGGTCTGGTCAGCACGGAATATTTGACGAATTACATCGAGAATAACGGCTGGGCGACAGTCATTCTGGACCCGGGTCTCGACCAGCCCTTCGTCCATTTCAGCATCGTTCCCCAGAAACTGTCCGTGGACCTCTACGAGCCCAAGAGCCAGTATTACAGCGATTTCAAGCTCGACGTGAGCCTGCGCCGCGGCGACGAAGTCGTCTTCCAGTATTCCAGGGATTTATCCATTGCCTTCCCTTCCTCAGAGATCAGCCGCTACCGCCAGAACGGAATCGCCCTGGAGGACGCATTCCCCGTTTGTCCGGGGCAATACAAGCTCGCCGTCCTCGTTCAGAATACCGTGGCCAAAGAGTTCACCGTCTTCGAAAGGTCCATCACCGTCCCCGAGATCGGCGGTTCTCCCTCCATCAACGGCCCCTTCCTGGGCTACAAGATCCGGTCCTTCCCGCCCGACATCCTCATCCCCTTCAAGACGATGACCCAGAAGCTCGTCGTCGATCCCAAGATGGCTTTCGGCTCGGGCGACGAGATCGATCTCATGTTCTCCGTGAGCGATGTGTCCTCCGATCTCTGGCAGAACGGGGAGATCGGCATCGAGGTGAAGGGGCTGAGCAAGGAGCCGACGGTCAAGAACTATACGATGCGCTTGGCCGATTCCCCTTACCACAGAATCATGAGCCTGACATCCTCCATTCCTGCTTCTGAGCTCGTGCCGGATTATTATGAGCTCAACCTGAGCCTCCTCGGTCCCGACAGGAAGGTGCTCGACGCAAAGAGCGCCCAATTCGTCATCTCGCCCGACAAGGCCATCGCCCATCCGATCGCCAGCGCCAAGGGTTTCTCCCTGACCAACCAGTTCTATCTGCATTACGAACTGGCCCGCCAATACGACAAACTTGGCCTCAGAGACAAGGCGGAAGCGGAATACGCCCTGGGCTTCAACGGGAACCCGAACTACAAGGAGGGCGCCAGCGAATACGCCCGGTTCTTGCTCAAAGCCCACAAGTTCGACGAGGCCCTGTCCGTCGTCGAGACCCTGAAGGGCGACGAGAAGGGCAAATACGACTATTTCCTGATCACGGGACTGGCGACGATGGCGAAGGCCGATTACGAGGCCGCGGTCAAGGACCTTCTCGCCGCCAACACGATCTACAACAGCGACACCGTTCTCCTCAACGCGCTCGGGACGTGCTTCATGAAACTCGGCCAGAGGGAGCAGGCCCTGAACGCCTTCGAGGCTTCGCTGAAGCTGAACGACAAGCAGGAAGAGGTCAAGAAGATCGTCGCGGCGCTCCAGAAAAAATAGGGCGACCGCGCGGGCCGGCCGCCGGTTGACAGGCGGGGACGATTGCCTTAGAATTTTTTCCCGTGGCATCCCTGGGCAGCGATCTCAAGAAGGAGAGGGAATTCCGGAACATCTCCCTCGAGGAGATGGCTTCGTCCACCAAGATCGTCGGCCGATACCTCGAAGCCCTCGAGAACGACCGGCTGGGAGACATGCCGGGGGGGTTTTTCATCAAGGGGATCATCCGGACCTACTCGAGATACATCGGCCTCGACGAGAAAGAGGTTCTCGCCCGATACGAGGAGGCCGGGCTCCTGGGCGACCAGGGCCGGAGCCGGGGGGCCGCCGCGAACGGCGGCTCGCTTCGGACTCTGGCCAGGACGAACAGGGTCCTGATCACAGCCGTCATCGGCGCCGGGATCATCCTCATCCTCGTAGCCCTGATGTTCCTCTGGAGGTCCCGCCCGCCCCGGCCTCAGCCTGTCCGCGCCCCGAAGAGCGCTGCGGCCCTCGCGCAGGCCCAGCGGGCCCCGGCCTACGTCCCGCCCCCGCCCCCGGCCCCGGCCGAGAAGGCCGCGACCGAAAAGCCGGCGGCCGAGCCGGCCAAGGAGGAATGGAAGGGCCTGACGATGGACATCTCGTTCCAGGCCGACACCTGGATACAGGCCTACGCCGACGGCGCCCTGAAGCTCAACGGCCTGTACCTGGCAGGCGGGCAGGTCCGGGTCCAGGCCGAAAAGGAGATCCGCCTCGACGTGGGGAACGCCGGCGGGATGACGTTCCAGCTCAACGGCAAGCCGGGGAAAGCGCTCGGCAAGCGGGGCGACGTCGTCAAAGACGTGCGGATAGCTCTCGACAACCTCAAGGATTTCCTGCAGGTGGAAGAACCCTCCGGGCCGGCCCACTGAGCCGGTCCGCGAGGCTGCGGACCGCGAGACCCATGCCCAACGATCAAGCCGAAGCCATCGTCCTCCGGACGGCGGTCTCGGGGGGCCAGGACAAGACCGTCGTCCTCTTTTGCCGCGACCGGGGCGTCATCCGCGGTGTGGCCAAGGGCGCCCGCAAGTTCGGCAACCGGTTCGGGAGCAGCCTCGAACCCATGTCCGTCGTCCGCGCCTTCTATTACGAGAAAGAGCGCCGCGACTTCGTCACCATCTCCGCCTGCGACCTCCTCGAGTCGTTCTTCGAGATGCAGAGGGACCCGCCGACGGCCTTCTTACTGGCCTACTTCGCGGAGCTCGTCGAGGAGTTCGCGCCCGTCCGGGCCAAGGAGGATGTATTGTACCGCCTCCTCCTCACGACGCTCCGGTGCCTCCGGGAGGGCGCCGACAGGGAGTTCACGGCCGCCTACTTCGAGGCGTGGCTTCTACAGATCAACGGCTTTCTTCCCGACCTCGGCGCGTGCCTGAAATGCCGCAGGCCCCTCGGCCCTGGATATCTTGCTCCCCGGAGGGACGGAGCCTACTGCCCGGACTGCGCCCCGGTGAAGAAGGACGAAGTGGACGGCGAAACCCCGGCCTTCCTCTGCTGGGTCCGGAAGAACCCTCCCGACAAAAGCGCCGGACGGCCGTGCGCGAGGGCGGCCGAGATCGGCCGGGTCCGCAAGACCCTTCAGGCCCTGATCATCTACCACCTGGAGCGCGAGCCCCGGACCCTGCAGTTCCTCAAGGGCTGAGAGCCCGGGAGCTGCGGTTCGCCTTTCCGACTCTCTTATCGCTCTGTTGTCTTGACCGTGCTCGCCCGCCTCAGAAGAACAGCGACATCCCCACGAAGACCGAGTTCATCGTGACGTGGTCGATCTCCCCCTCATACGGATCGTTGATCCGGAAATGGCGATAGCGGTATTCCAGGCGAAGGGCCCCGATATGGCCGAACAGGTACCTGACGCCGACACCAAGGTTCGGGGTGCTCGACTTGGCTCCGGGGTCATATCTTTCCGTATAGCCCGCGAAGGGAATCCCGTTCCCGAAGCCGAACCCGGCCAGGACGAAGGGCACGAACGGGGAGTTCTTCAGCTTAAAATTATAGAGCAGGTTTCCGGAGAGCACCCAGCCCGTCTCGCTGTATTTTTCATCGTAGTTGCCCGGATCGACATAGTGTGAATGATACCTCGTCAGCATCAGCTCCGGCTCGAACTCCAGCCCCTGCCAGATGAACCAGCCGAAGCGGATGGGGAGATTGATAAAAGAGATCGTGTCCTCGAAGCCCGCGGGCTCGCCCGGATAATGAAAACTTATCGACTCGAAGGACAGGGCCGTGCTCAGTTCGAACTTTTTTCCATCGACGATCCCCGCGAAGGCCACGGTCGCGGCGCCCAGGACGAGGAGAAGCGCCAAGAGAAGAGAAAGCTTTTTCATCATGATTCCTTTCACGGATATGAGGTTGAATGATCCATGCGACGCATAAACCGATACGGATTGTTGCCCGATTCCCACCTCCCAACCGGCACTTTCCGCCTGCGGGCAAACTAGCGGGAGAATGATAATTGGAGAGCGGGGCTTTGTCAACAGGAATTCGGGGCGAACCTATTTCTTGATGGTCGAGATGAATTCTTCGACCTCGGGGATGCCGCCCTGGAAGATGAGGTACCCGTTCGACGGCTCCCTCTCCGTGATCTCGCCGGCAATCGGAGTCAGCATGATCCTGCGGACCTCCTCCGGATCGGACGATTGGCCGAGGGCCCAGCCGAGCTTGACGTAGGCGACCTCAGGCAGCATGTTGGCGGCCGGGATGACGCCGAGCTCCATCATGTCGCGGCCCGTGTCGTACACGTACATCTGAACGTATCCCCAGAGCGTCTGGACGGTCATGTAGACGGCAATCCCCCGGTCGCGGCATTTCTTGAGCGAGGGGTAGAGCGGCTTGTTGACGTGGCCCAGGCCGGTGCCGGCGATGATGATGCCCCGGTAGCCGTTGTCGATGAGGGAGTCGATGATGTCGGGCTTCATGTTCGGGTAATAATAGACGATGCTGATACGGTCGTCGAAGGCCGTGTTGATGCGGACATCCCGGTCCTCGCGCCGCCGCTTGTAATCCTGGCGCAGGGGCATGATCTCCTTCCGGTTGACCATGGCGATGGGGATGTCGCCGATCGTGCGGAAGGTCGAACGGTAGCTCGAGTGCATCTTCCGGACCCGGGTGCCGCGGTGGAGGAGACCGTACATGTCGGACGTCGGGCCGAACATGCAGACCATGACCTCGGCGATGTCGCTCTCGGCCGCCGTCTTGACGCTGTGCATAAGGTTGAGGGCGGCATCGGACGAGGGCCGGTCCGAGGACCGCTGGGAGCCGACCATGACGATGGGTACCGGCGAATTCTGGACCATGAAGGACAGGATGGCCGCCGTGTGGTGCATGGTGTCCGTGCCGTGACCGATGACGATACCCCGGACGCCCTTCTCGATCTCGCCGCCGATGGCCCGGGCCGTGCCGATCCACTGCTCGGGCCCCATGTTCTCGCTGAAGACGCCGTAGAGTTTCTCGGTCTCAAGGTTGCAGATGTCGGCCAGCTCGGGCACCGAGCCGTAGAGCTCGCCCGGCGTGAAGGCCGGGATGACCGCACCCGTCCGGTAGTCGAGGCGGCTGGCGATCGTTCCGCCCGTGCCGAGGAGCTTGACCCGGGGCTTGACCGGATCGTAAGGGAACTCCTTCTCCGGGATCTTATAGCGGGCCTCCTTGCGGCCGAGGATCGTGACGGCCTCGATCGAGCGGGCCAGGAGGCCGATGTTGTAGCCGGAGCGGAGTTTAAGCACGACGTGC
Organism: uncultured Eubacteriales bacterium; assembly: GCA_964551995.1. Classification (GTDB taxonomy): domain Bacteria; phylum Acidobacteriota; class Aminicenantia; order Aminicenantales; family Saccharicenantaceae; genus DATKJS01. Next base: position 105,298 of record CAZKFD010000001.1, on the reverse strand, counting down.
TCCGCGTCGGCCGTCTCCGAGCGCGGCAGGATGATGCCCGTATACGCGCCCCTCGAGGTCCTGATCTCGACGTCGCTCCAGACCAGGGCCTGGAAATTCTTCAGGGTTGCGAGAGCCGCACCCTTGTATCCCTTATAGGAATCGTCGGCGGCCACTAGCTGTTCTCCTCGAGGACGCCCCGGACGACGGCGGCCGCGGCGCGGCCCTCGACGAGGCCCCTGAGCCGGCTCATGACCAATCCCATCAGGATGTGGGCCTTCTTGTCCGGGTTGTGGATCTTCATCGAGCCCAGCCGCCCGAGCTCGCCGCGGACGACGGCTTCGACCTCGGCGGCGGACGGCGGGGCCGGGGCGCTCGCGTCCGCGGGGTCCCCGCGCATGGCCAGATAGATGCCCTCACGGGAGATCCGTCCGTCTTTGTATAACCCGAATATTCTCTTCAAGTTATCTTCTGTCAGAAAGGATGCGTCCAGGCCTTTTCTCCGCATCCGTTTCGGGAACTGGATAAGGGCCACCGAGGCCGCGGTGGGGTCGATCTTCCAGTCGTTGACGAGGACGTCAAAAAGCCCGGCGAATCGCGACATGGCCAGCGGGCGGATGACGTCCTCGGGGATGCCGAGGGCGGCGTAGTTCGCTTCCCGCGTCCAGACCGGCACGGGAAGCGAAGCCCGGATTCGCTCCAGCCGCTCCTCGGTCACCTTCTTCGGCGGCAGGTCGGTGTCGGGGTACATCCGGTCGGGTCCGGGGAGGATGCGCTCAAAGCCGTTCGTTCCGTCGTGGAAGGCCTGGCGCGTTTCGGAGGGGATGCCCACGGCCGCCTCCCGCGCCCGGATGGCGATCTCCTGGGCCCCCGTTTTCGCGTCGTCCTTCGGGCCCCACACGATGACAAGAGTGTCCTCCTTGGTCGCCTTGAGCGCCCGGCGGATCGCCTCCCACTCCGCGCTGGAGAGGGTTTCGGAGGCGTCGTCGGAGTGAACGATGTTGGGCAGCTTCGTCAGGCAGGCGACGACGCGCACCCGGTCGGAGATCTCCTTCGAGAAATAGGTGTTGGCCTGCGTCTGCCAGTTGAGCAGCCCCCGGTAGCCGCGGAGGACGACGCCGTTGGCCACGAAACCCGCGTCCAGGGCGTTGCGGACCGGCTGATAGCTCGTCCTCTGAAGGATCCGGGTGACGTCCTCGAGGCCCGATTGGAAGGCCTCCGCCGTGACGCCGCGCCGGTGGAGCTCGTCGCGGAGGCGGAGGAGGTTCCACTGCCGCATGGCCTCGCTGTGGGTCAGGAGAGGGATGCGCGGGATGCGGGGCACGCCCTTGATCTCGACGCGCGTCCCGCCGCGCACCGAGACATTGACGTCCTCGCGCGCCGCGCCGATGCCGGTCCGGACCTGGCCGGTGCTCCGGACGAGGCGGCGGCAGATCTGGGCCACGTCGGCGACCTCGTGGGGCGTGCGCATGTCCGGAGCGGTCACGGTCTCGATGAGCGGCATGCCGAGACGGTCGGTGAGGTAGGTCCGGCGGTGGCCGATGTCGCTGACCTCCCGGCAGGCGTCCTCCTCGAGGCCGAGCTGGACGATGCGGATGCGGCGGCCCTTGTAGGGGATCCAGCCGTCGACGCCGACGATCGTCGTCCGCTGGAAGCCGGTCGGGATGCTGCCGTCGAGGTACTGCTTGCGGGCGATATGGAGCTCGTCGACGAGGTTGAGGTTGTAGAGCATGGCGACGCCGAGGGCGATGTCGAGGGCCTCCTCGTTGAGCTCGAAGGGCGGCGTGTCGTCCATCTCGTAGGTGCAGACGGTGTCACGGTTGATCCTGTAGATGATCTCCTTGCGGGTCTTGAACTCCATCAGGGCCGTGCCGTCGTATTCCCCGAGCTCGGAGAGCGTGGGGCGCATGTGGCGGAGGATCTCGGCGTTGTACTTTCCGCTATAGCGGCCGGCCGGGCAGCGGCAGAAAAGCTTCTTCTCCGTCAGGAGCTGCTGGTGGATCTCGAGGCCGGAACGGAAGCCGACCTCCTCGTAGTCGGCCTCGGTCATCTCCGAAAAGGACTTGAAGGAAAATTCGTTCATCGCGCGGTCCGCATCCCGTCAAATGCAAAGGTGCCATTATACCACATTATTCACGTGGGGATCGGACCATGATAACGGCAAGACATCGGGGCCGGACCACTATAATTATAAGAAAATAAATATATTATCTATTTGAGGTCAGTTTGACTCCAGCCTTAAGTCGCGTTGTTAATGGCTCAAAACGCGGGCTTAAGGAAAGAGCATTTTAAATGCGGATGGCTTAAGTCTCGCTTTTGAGGCCCGAAAACATTGATTTAAGGTAGCATGATAGCGAAACGCACCCCCATGACGGGTAAGCTGTGATAGATTACTCGTCGCTGGAGGCGGGACGGTCGTCGTACGTGATGGCGGACCTGCTGTGGGAGCTGGGCGGGGAGGTGAAGATGGCCAACCCGCTGGAGGTCAAGGCGATCGCTCACGCCCGGATCAAGACCGACAAGCGGGACTCGCGGACGCTGGCCCACCTGTTGCGGGCGAATCTGATCCCGGAGGTCTATCAGCGCGAGGCCTGGAACCGGCGGGCACAGCGGGTGATGAGGCTTCGGGCCCACTGGGTGGCGAAGCAGACAGAACTGAGGAACAAGGTCTGCTCGCTCCTGGCCCAGCAGGGCGAGGAGATCCGCCTGGAGGTGGAGAAGCGGGAGGGTGGGCTGTTCAGCGGGAAGGGCCTGGAGTTCCTGAAGAAGCTGCCGCTTGAGGGCGAGGACAAGATGGTTCTGGACGATCTGCTTCGGGGACATGGAGAGGCGGCGGCTCACATCAAGCAGTCGGATGGGCTGGTCGAGGCTCTCTACGGCCAGCTCGAGGAGGCCTGGCGGATCGACCCGGTGCCGGGTTTTGCCACAACGCTCTCGGTCCTGGCAGCGGTCGAGATCGCCGACATCCGGCGCTTCTCCAGGCCGGCGGAACTCCACTCCTACGCCGGCGTGGTTCCGTCGACCTACGCATCGGGAGAGCGGATGTCCCATGGGCATATCACCAAACAGGGAAGCGCCTGGCTGCGCTGGGCGGTGCTGGAAGCGGCCTCGCCGGCCATCAAGAAGGACTTCGGCCTCCGCATCCTTTATCAGCGCTTGGCTCGAAGGAAAGGACGGAACGTGGCCAAGGTCGCGGTGGCGCGCAGGCTCTTGACGATCATCTATCGCATCCTCACGGAGAGGAGGGACTATCTACCCGGGTTCGCAAAACAATCGGCTGCCTAGTTTTTTGCCTAACGGGCCCCACCGGGGGTCGCGTTCAGTTTAAGGTTTAGGAGCCGAGATCGAACGCTATGGTGCGCATCATGGCGCGGATAGAAGGGTGGTTCATGAAACCGAGTCAGCCGTAAGGAGGGATGAAGATAAGAAAAAAGAGCCGAGGGACTTGCGTTTCGCTATCATAGAGGGCCTCAAAACAGCCTCTTAATAAACCTAATTTATTTATTTTCTATATTATTACGTGGTCCGACCCAAAGCGGGGCAAGCGGAAACGCGGGAACCTCCGCGAGGAAAAAATTGTCCCCCTTGGTCAGACGAGGTAATCCTGGACTTTTCCCTCTCCGTCGACCCGGCGCATCCAGACGATGACGGGCTTGCCGTCCCTGTCGTAAAACTGGCCCGTGAGGATCAGGATCATGTCGACGATGTAGCCGATGAAGAAACAGCCGAACGTCAGGAGCCAGAGGATCCCCGTCCCGGCCTTCCCGACATAGAACCGGTGAGCGCCGAAGATCCCGAACCAGGCGCACAGGAACAGGGCTGCCAATCTCGATTTTTCTGACATGAGTAGACCTCCTTGATGTTGTCCATTGAGATCAAGGACTCTTATAGCAAAGAGCCGGCCGGCGCGTCAATCCGTCGGTTGAGACCAGCCCCGGGCATGGGGTTGATTTTTCCCCGATCTCGTGTAAAATAGGGCCTCCCTCGGGCGCTTCGGAACGGGCGCAGGCTCCAAGGGAGGCCGGCGGCCGGGAGCGCGGGAACTTCGAAACCCTTTGACATGTGATCTCTGCTAAGGAGAAGGCGATGAATCTTCTGGGTATGGCCCGACACGGGCTGAACAACTTCGAGCAGATCGCCGTCGTGTGCGTTCTCTTCACCGCCCTCTTCAGCCTCTGGTACGCCTGGATGCTGCGCAAAACCGTGCTCAAGAAGGACAAGGGCACGGAGAAGATGCAGGAGGTTTGGAACGCCATCCGGATCGGCGCGGACAGCTACCTCGGCCGTCAGCTGAGGAGGATCCTGCCCGCCATCGGCTTCCTGACCGTGGCCCTGTTCCTCAGCGTCTACGTCGTCCCCGCCAGCCGGGAGGCCGTGCGCGAGTTCGGGGCAAAAAACGCCCAGATCGTGGTTGCCATCGGACGGACCATTGCCTTCATCATGGGCGCGACGTTCTCGCTCCTCGTCGGGCAGCTCGGCATGCGGATGGCCATCCAGGCCAACGTCCGTGCCGCCTCGGCCGCCCGCCGCGGCTTCAACGAGGCCCTGTCCATCGCCTACTATGCAGGCACGATCACGGGCATGCTGACGGACGGCCTGGGGCTGTTCGGAGGCACGGCCATCTTCGTCGTCTTCGGCACGGCCGCCCCCGACGCCCTGCTCGGCTTCGGCTTCGGCGGCACGCTGCTGGCCCTCTTCATGCGGGTCGGCGGTGGCATCTACACCAAGGCCGCCGACGTCGGCGCCGACCTCGTCGGCAAGGTCGAGAAGGACATCCCCGAGGACGACCCCCGGAACGCGGCGGTCGTCGCCGACCTCGTCGGCGACAACGTCGGTGACTGCGCCGGCATGGCCGCCGACATCTTCGAGTCCTACGAGGTGACGATCGTCTCGGGGCTGATCCTCGGCTTGGCCCTCTTCGGGATCACGGGCGAGCTCAAGTGGATCGTCTATCCTCTCATCATCCGGGCCATCGGCGTCATCTCCTCGATCCTCGGGACGTTCACCGTCCCGATCTGGGAGCGTTTCCCGCTCAAACTCCTCCGCGCCAGGGACGCCGAGGAAGCCATGTTCCGGTCTTACGAGGTCTCGAGCGTCAACACGATCCTCTGGTCCTTCGTCATCGCCGTCAACTACGCTCATGACTGGCGGCTGGCTATGCTGACCTCGGTCGGCGTCGGCCTCGCGGTGACCTTCAACCCGCTGACCTCCTACTTCACCTCGACCCGCAGGGCCCCGGTCAAGGAGATCGTCCGGTCGACCAAGACGGGCCCGGCGACGACCATCCTCACCGGGCTGGCCGAGGGCATGGAGTCGAGCGTCTGGGCCGTTGTCGTCATCGCCATCAGCTTCATCATCGCCATGCTCCTCTACAGCCGCACCGGCGCGACCTACGTCCTCTACGCCGTGGCCATGGTCGGCATCGGGATGCTCAGCCACACGGGGAACAACGTGGCCATGGACTCCTACGGTCCGATCTCGGACAACGCCAACGGCATCGGCGAGATGGCCTGGCACGACATGAACGACGAGGAAACGCGCAAGGCCCGCCAGATCATGGCCGACCTGGACGCCGTCGGGAACACGACCAAGGCCATCACCAAGGGCGTCGCCATCGCCTCAGCGGTCATCGCCGCGGTGAGCTTGTTCGCGTCCTTCATCACGGATGTGGGCACTGTCCAGATCCAGATGGGCGTCAAGCAGGTCATGACCGCCATCCGCGTCTCCGACACGAAGGTCTTCATCGGCCTGCTTCTCGGCGGCGCCCTCCCCTGGCTCTTCTCCTCGCTCTCGCTCAAGGCCGTTTCGCGCGCCGCGGGCCTGATCGTCGAGGAGGTCCGGCGCCAGTTCAGGATCCCGGGGATGATGGAAGGCAAGGTCAAACCCGACTACGCCCGGGCGGTGGGCATTTCGACGGCCGCCGCCCAAAAAGAGCTTATCCCCCTGGCCATGATCTCGGTCCTTATGCCGATCGCGGTCGGCCTCGTCCTCCAAGTCGAGGCGCTGGGCGGCTTCCTCGCCGGGATCATCTTGAGCGGCCAGCTCCTGGCGGTCTACATGGCCAACGCGGGCGGCGCCTGGGACAACGCCAAGAAGTCGATCGAGGACGAGCCCCGTAACCTCGCCGCCAACACGGGCAAGGGCTCCGAGCGTCACAAGGCCGGCGTCGTCGGCGATACGGTCGGCGACCCGTTGAAGGACACCGCCGGACCGGCCCTCAACCCGATGATCAAGGTCTCGAACATCGTCAGCCTGATCTTCGCCCCGATCATCGTCAAGTACGACCGCATGAACTTCGGGGTCGTGGCCGCAGTCGTCCTCCTGCTCGCGGGCGTCGCCTGGGCCATTATCACGAGCAAGAAGGAGGCCCCGCCGCTCTTCGAGGAGGACAAGAAGGCCGCCGTAAAGTAGGCGGCGTTCGCCAGATTATCAGGGACACAATACTAATTTCCGATTTTGTCGTGCAGGTCATAATTCGGAATTGAGTATTGTGTCCCCAATTTAGCGGGGTCCCCCATTTTCGCGGTCCTTTCGATCTTCACTTTGCGGTCAATGCGGGAAGAAGAGGACGAGCCCCTGGGCCGTGAACACGCGGAGCAGCATGGTCAGCGGATAGACGGTCACGAAGGCCATCAGCGGGCCGTCGGACGAGGGCTCCTGGGCGTTGGCGAAGGCGAGAGCCGGCGGGTCGGTCATGCTGCCGGCGAGAAGGCCGCAGAGCGACAGGAAGTTGAGCCGGAAGATAAACCGCCCCGCGAGCGCGGCGACGAGCAGGGGCACCAAGGTAATCACCGCTCCGCCCATGATCCAGGCCCAGCCCCCGTGGGCCAGCGTTTCGACAAAACCCTCCCCCGCCCGGATGCCCACGCAGGCCAGGAACAGGGCGATGCCAATGTTGCGCAGGAGCAGGATCGCGTTCGAAGGCAGGTACCAGACCAGGGGACCGATCGTCCCGATGCGGCTGAGGACGATGGCGGCGATGAGCGGCCCGCCCGCAAGCCCGATCCGGAAGGGAACCGCCAGGCCCGGGACCCGGATCGGAATGTTGCCCAGCACCACCCCGAGAGCGATGCCGGCGAAGACCGGAATGATGTTGGCCTGTGTGATCCGGTCCCGGAGATCGCCGACCTCGACGGCCAACTCGTCGATGGCCTCCTTGGGCCCGACAGCCAGCAACATGTCTCCGAATTGGATCCGGAACCCGGGGCGCGGCGAGAATTCGAAACCCGCGCGGAGGATGCGGGTCACGACAATGCCGAAGACCTCCCTCAGGTTGAGTTCCTGGACCGACTTCCCAAGCACGCGTCTCCGCGTGACGAGGACACGCCTGGAGACGAGGTCCGAGGGAAGCTCCAGCGATCTGAGGCCGCTTTCACCCCCGATCAGGGTCTTCAACTTTTCGAGCTGCGGAGGGGTCCCGACGGCATGGAGCGTGTCTCCCAAGTGCATGATCGTCTGCGCTCGAGGAACCTGCTGGGGCTCCTGCCCGCGCTTCAGGCGCGACAGGACGACGTCCCCGCCGACCTGAGAGATCACACGGCTGACCCGTTGTCCATCGACGGCCGGGTTCCGAACCTCCAGGTCGATCCCTTCGAGGCGAGGGGTTTCCTGCACCCTCTGCGACTCGAGCGCCGCGGCCTCTTTTTTCGGGTTGACGCGGAAAACGGACCGGAAGCCGCTCATGACCAGGATGATCCCGAAGATGCCGAAGGGGTAGGCCAGAGCGTAGCCGACGCCGGACATCCGCGCGAGGGAATCCGAATAGCGGGGCAGGAGCTTGAGGGCTTGCTGCGCCGCGGCCAGGCTCGGCGTGTTCGTCGTCGCCCCCGAGTATAGGCCCGCGGCCGCGGCCGCAGGCACGCCGCCGAACCGATGGAGCAGCCATGCCGCCGCCGTGCCGGAGAAAATAATGACGGCCGCCAGGACGTTAAGCCTGACGCCCTGCTTGCGGAGAGACGCCAGGAGCCCGGGGCCCACCTCCTGGCCGATGCTGTAGATGAAGAGGATCAGCCCGAAGTCGCGGGCGAAATCCAGCGTGACCGGATCGATGGTCACGCCGAAATGGCCGAAGGTCAGGCCCACGAAGAGGACGCCGACGACCCCGAGGCTGAACGACGAGATGCGGACGGCGCCGAGGGCCAGCCCGAGGACGACTGCCAGGCAGATGATGAGGAGGGCGTGACCGACGGAATGCGAATCCCTGAGGAAGAGCTCGACGAGCCAGCCCATATGTCACGTCCTCCTTTCCATCCCCGGCCGCCGCGCGCGCCCTCGGGGCCGGCCCATTTTAGCTTAGCGGCCCCCGCCGAGTCAAAAGCCGTGGACCGCGCATCCCCCACAGGTGTATGATCTGGCCCGTGACGCCGCGGGCCCAGGAAATCGAGCAATCGGAAAACTGGGGCGGAAATTGGGACACCGGAAATTGGGGACACAATACTCTTTTCCCAATTTAACAACATTACTCCCGGCCCTATTCAATTCGGAAATAAGTATTGTGTCCCCAAATTCATGAGGGAGGCTTTCGATGCGCAACCTGATGATCGTATCGATGATGTCGATCCTGGCGCTAGCTACGGCGGCCCCTGTCTTTCCGTGGGAGGACGTCAAGTACGGCGTGGGCCATTGGGACCCGGAATCGGGCCTCGGTAACCACCGAGCGATCGTCCGGGTCGATGCGTCCGCCGCGCCAGAGGCTAAGCGCCCCGCGGCCGTGCGCGTCCTCATCCCCTGGCGCCGCCACGACGCCGATCCCGACAGGAAGAACATCGTGTTTGTCGACGCTGCGACCGGATCCCGGGTCGGGAACGTCATCCCCCTCAACATCAACCGCGAGTTCGGCGACCTCGTCTTCGAGCCTCCGACGGTGCCCGGCGACTACTACGTCTATTACATGCCCTACCAGTCCGAAGGCCGGAAAAACTACCCCAACGTCAAGTATGATCCGCCCCAATGGACCGCAGACCCCGCCTGGATCGCTTCCATCGGCCTCGTCAAGAGGACCGTCACGGAGGTCGGGCTCGAGAAGCTCCCGCTCGGCCGCGCCCGGGTCGTCGAGATCCAGTCCGCGGACGAATTCAGCAGCTTCTCCCCCATGGAGGTGATCGCCACGACCGCGGAAACGCAAGCCCTCCTCGACGGCAATCCCGCGGCCCCCTTTCTTCTCTTTCCCGAAGACAGGCGCTTTCCCATCCGCATGGCCAGCGACCTGCCGCTCCGCTGGATCCTCAAGGGGCCGGGCGGATCCGTGGAAGGCGAAAGCTCGCCCGGGGAATATTTCACCTACCAGATCGGCGTCTGGGCGGCGCGGGTTCCGATCGGCGACCTCGAGGTGAAGTTCTCCGATCTCGCCTTCGCCGGGACGGGCGGCGCGACCGGCTCCTCTTCTGGGCCCCATTCTCCCGTCCGGGCCTCATCGATGACGTGCATCAACGCGGGCGGATCAAATTGGGACGGCACCCTGTTCACGAAGCCCGTGCCCATCGAAAAAGGCCGGGTCCAGGCGCTCTGGTGCGGCGTCCAGGTGCCTCCCGACGCCGCGCCCGGCCTTTACCGGGGCACAGTCACGGTCATCCCGAGGGGGCTCCGCGCCGCCTCCCTGGACGTCGAGCTCCGCGTTTCGGGGCCGGTCCTCGCCGACACCGGCGACTCCGATCCCTTCCGTATGACGCGGCTCCGTTGGCTCGATTCGCGGATCGCCTTCGACGACGGCATCGTCCCGCCTTACACTCCGCTCAAAGTGGAGGGCACGACTGTCAATTGCCTTGGAAGGTCGTTGGAGGTCGGCCGCGACGGGCTGCCGGCCCGGATCCGGAGCTCCTTCGCGCCCGAGATGACCAAATTTATGGACCGGCCCGTCGACCTCACGGCTGCGCCCTTCAAATTCACGGTCCTCGCCCCTTACGGAACGGAAATGGTCCGGTCGCCCGAGGGGCGCGGCCCACGCTTCACGAAAGAGACGCCAGGCGTCGTCGCCTGGGAGGCGCGAAACGCGGCCGGCGGCCTGACCATGGCCGTCGAGGCACACATGGAGTTCGACGGCTACGTCGACTATAAGGTCGCCCTTACCGCTGCGCGGGACGCGACCGTGTCCGATATCCGGCTCGAGGTGCCGCTCAGGGCCGAGAGCGCGCGCTACATGATGGGCCTGGGTTTCAAGGGCGGCGAGCGGCCCGAGACGTTCGATTGGTCCTGGGACCGGGGAAAAAACCAGGACGCCCTCTGGGTCGGGTCCGTGAACGCCGGCCTGCAACTCTCGCTCCGGGCCGAAAACTATTCCCGGCCCCTCAACACCAACTTCTATCATTCGAAGCCCCTCAACATGCCCCCGTCCTGGTGGAACGGCGGGCGCGGAACAGTCACCGTCCGCTCGGGACCCGTTTCCGAAACCGGCGCGGCCAAGGGCGGAGGGACTCCCGCCAGACGGCCGTCGCGGGGCGGCCCCTCCATGGTCGTGATCGCCGCGTGTTCGGGCCCTCGGACGATCCGGGCCGGCGAGACGCTCCATTTCGATTTCACCCTTCTCCTGACGCCCTTCAAGCTCCTCGACACGGCCGAGCATTTCCGCGACCGCTATTTCCACGCCTACAAACCGATCGACGAGATCATCGCCGCGGGGGCGAACGTCGTCAACGTCCACCACGCCACCGAGATCAACCCCTATCTCAACTACCCCTTCCTGAGACCGAGCGAAATGAAGGCCTACATCGACGAGGCCCACCGCCGTGGCCTCAAGGTCAAGATCTACGACACGATCCGCGAGCTTTCGAACCACGCCGCCGAGCTCTTCGCACTCCGGAGCCTGGGGCACGAGATCTTTTCCCCCGGCCCGGGCGGAGGCTATTCCTGGCTTCAGGAGCACCTTGGCGGCGACTACATCGCGGCCTGGTTCGTGCCCGAGCTCAAGGACGCGGCTATCATCAACAGCGGCATGTCGCGCTGGCACAACTATTACGTCGAGGGGCTCGACTGGCTGGCCCGCAACATCGGCATCGACGGGCTCTACCTCGACGACGTGGCCTTCGACCGCACGACCATAAAGCGGGTCCGCAAGGTCCTCGACCGCAACCGGCCCGGCGCCCTCATCGACCTCCACAGCGCCAACCAGTACAACCCGCGGGACGGGTTCGCCTCGAGCGCCAACCTCTACCTCGAGCACTTCCCCTATCTCAACCGGCTGTGGTTCGGCGAATACTTCGACTACGAGCACACGGGCCCCGATTACTGGCTCGTGGAGATGTCCGGCATCCCCTTCGGCCTCATGGGTGAGATGCTCCAGGGCGGCGGGAATCCCTGGCGCGGCATGGTCTTCGGCATGACCAGCCGCCTCCCCTGGGCAGGCGACCCGCGGCCGCTCTGGAAGGTCTGGGACGAATTCGGGATCGTCGGGAGCGAGATGATCGGCTGGTGGGCGGGCCCGAGCCTGTTCGCGACCGGAGACAAGGACGTTCTCGCCACCGTCTACATCAGGAAGGGAGAGGGCCAACAGACACGCGCCCTCATCGCCCTCGCGAGCTGGGCCAAGGAATCCGTCGACATCCGGCCCGTGATCGATTGGAAGGCCCTCGGGCTCGATCCGAAAACGGGCATCCTCCGCGCTCCGGCCATCGCCGGCTTTCAGACGGCGGCCGAATTCAAGCCCGGCGACCCGATCCGGGTCGAACCGGCGAAGGGTTGGCTCCTGGTCGTCGGCGACTAGCCGAGCGTCACCCGGTTGCGGCCGGCCGCCTTGCTGCGGTACATCAGCTGGTCGGCGCGGCCGATCGCGCTTTCGACCGTGTCATCGGGGCTGATCGTCGTGGCGCCAATCGAAATCGTGACCCCAACTTGTGAGGCGGCGAGAGTGACGAAGCTCTTGGCGACGAGGACACGGAGTTTCTCGGCCAGCCTCCCCAGGCTTTTGCCGGTGATGTTCCGGATGATCAGGACGAACTCTTCGCCTCCCCACCGGCCCACGATATCGAAGGACCGGACGCTCTGGACCAGGGTCTGCCCGACGGCCTTGAGGATCTGGTCTCCCGCCTCGTGGCCATACGTGTCGTTCACCCTCTTGAACCGGTCGATGTCGACGAACAGGAGCCCCATGGGCCAGCTGTAGCGGGCGACCTCCTTGAGGATCGACTGCAGGGACATCTCCGTGAAGCGGCGGTTCCGGAGCTCGGTCATCGGATCGACCAGGGCCAGCCGTTTCAGCCGATCGGCTTCCGCGAACTCCGCGAGCCGCCGCGAATTGTCGCTGAATACTTCCACGGCCCCGGTGATGCGTCCCGCGGGCGAGCGGATCGCCGATATGCGGATGGCCACGGGCACACGGTGTCCGTTCCGGTGGTGAAGAAAGACGTCGGCCTCGCGGGATTCCCCGTCCTCGAGGGTCCGGGCCAGCGGGCACAGGCCCTCACAAAGGTTGCGCCCGTCACCGTCCACATGGACGAGGATGTTGTCGGCGCACCTGCGGCCGACGACCTCCCGGGCCTCGTAGCCGGTCAGGCCCTCGGCGGTCCTGTTCCAGAACGTGATGCGGCGTTCGGGATCGACAAAATACACGCCGTCGAACATGCTATTCAGGATATCGCGGAAGAAATCGTCTCTGGAAGGCATGGCTTCCTCCAGCCGGGACCGGTGCCGGCGCGGCGAGAGGGCATTATAACAGATATCGCCTCTATGGACACTTGAATTCTCGCGGTGGAAACGTATAATCTGTCTCCCGAAGCGGGCGGGAATCCTGATGGAACCCGGCGGAGGCCGAATTCCGGTCCGGCTGAAAGAGGTCATAAGATGAAGAAGATATCGTTTTCCTGTTTCCTCGTCATCCTGGTCCTCTCCCTGGCGGCGCCACTCGCTCTCCAAGGGCAGGAACTCCAGGAGATCGCTCTCCCCAAGCCGCATGAAGCCGGCGGCATGCCCCTGATGCAGGCCCTGTCGGCCCGCGCCTCGTCCCGTGAGTTCAGCTCCCGGGAGCTGCCCCTCCAAGTCCTGTCCGACCTGCTCTGGGCCGCCGACGGCGTCAACAGGCCGGAGTCGGGAAAGCGGACCGCTCCCTCGGCGATGAACGTCCAGAACATCGACATCTATGTCGCCCTCAAAACCGGGCTCTATGTCTACGACGCGAAGGCCAACGCCCTCAACCCCGTCCTGGGCGAGGACGTCCGCGCAGCGATGGGCCAGCAGCCTTTCGTCCAGGACGTCCCCCTCAACCTGGTCTACGTGGCCGACCTGGCGAAGTTGGGCCGGTCGACGCCAGAGGCCCGGATCCTCTATTCGGCCGCCCACGCGGGTTTCATCGGCCAGAACGTCTACCTGTTTTGCGCTTCCGAAGGGCTGGCCACGGTCGTCCGGGGAACGATCGACAGGGAGGCCGTCGCAAAGCTCATGAAGCTCCGTCCGGGCCAGAAAGTCATTCTGGCCCAATCGGTGGGCTACCCGAAAAAGCCCTGACGCGCTCGCGCCGGGAAGGCGCTCTTCCGGCCTGAATCATCCGCGGCTGAGAAGCGAAGGCGGGTCCGGAGTCAGCGGTCGATCTTCATGAGCCAGCGGTGGAGCGGAACAATCGGCTCATAGCGCTCGAAGCAGAAATCGACCAGGGCCGACGTGAAAAACTCAGCGGGGATCTTCATCTCGATCCCGGCGTAGAGGCCGTTGTGCTTGAGGACCTCGGCGTTCGGATGGCGGGGGTCGTAGCCGGCCGGGACACGCTTGTAATGGGTCCCGCCGACCTCGTACTCTTTCCGGCCGGCAAGAGCGGCGAGCACGGCCCGCAGCTCTTCGCCGAGCCGGGGGTCGACGACGGCCCTCCGGAAACGGGACAGAAGGCGGTCCGGGACCATGTAGAAACCGCCGCCGAGGAAGAGGTCGGGCGGCTCGAGATGAAAGTAGAAACCCGGCGACTCCATCCTCTTTTTCTTCCCCTCCCAGAAATAAAGGCCGAGGTTCGTCTTGTAGGGAGACGGATCCAGGCTGAAGCGGGTGTCGCGGTTGATGCGGAAGATCGATTTATTGATCAGGGGGACGGCGATGATCCCGGGGACGGCCGCCCGGAGCCGCCGGCCCATGGCGACGACGAAGGCCTTGGCCGGCCCCATGACGTGCTCGTCGTACATGGCGCGGTGGGCGGTGAACCACTCCCGGGTGTTGTTTCTCCGGAGGCCGTGGAAAAAACGGACCGTCTCCTTCGTGAAGCCAACGAAAACGGGAATCTCCGCCAACTCGCCCTCCGCCGCGCCATTTTACGCGCCTCGGCGAGCACAGTCAAACCATTGGGCGACAGTTCTCCCCTCGGGGACGGCCTTCATCACCGGATTGTCAAAGACCGGGAGGCATGATATAAATCGCTCGCCGAACGCCCAAGGAGGCGCTTATGAAGTACACACGGGCCGTCGTTTCGCTCCTCGTCGTGGCGCTCGTTTTTTGGGCTCTCGACAACCGCCACGGGACATTTCCTCCCCTCGGGAAGCTCCTCAACCCCTTCGCCGGGTTCTGGCAGAACGGATCGCGCGGCGATACGCTGCCCGAGCGCCTCTCGGTCCGCGGCCTGCGCGACGAGGTCCGCGTCGCCTGGGACGCGCGGCGCGTGCCCCACATCTTCGCCCGGAACGACCATGACCTTTACTTCGCGCAGGGATACATCACGGCGCGCGACAGGCTCTGGCAGATGCAGATCCAAGCCTTTTACGCGGCCGGACGGCTGTCGGAGGTCATGGGCCGTACCAGTCTCGAATCGGACCGTTTCAACAGGCGATTCGGAATGGTCTGGGCCGCGGAGAGGGGGGTGGAAGCGATGAAAAGGGACCCCACGGCCGGGGACACCGTTCAGGCCTACGCCGACGGCGTGAACGCCTATATCGGATCGCTGCGCCAGAAGGACTATCCCGTCGAATATAAGATCCTCGACTACTCGCCCGAGCCCTGGACGCTCCTCGACTCCGCCCTGCTTCTCAAGTATATGTCCTACGACCTCACGGGCCACGACGACGAGCGCTGGATGACCGCGGCCCGCACGGCTCTCGGCGAGGCGACCCTCGACGAGCTCTTCCCCTTCGAGCCGCCGAACTTCGTCAGCCCGGTGATCCCGCGGGGGACGCCGTGGGATTTCACTCCCGCTCCCGCGCCGCAGGCCGGGGAAGGTGAGGCCCCGGCCGGGCCCGAGAAGGCGGGCTTTCCGTCCGCACACTCCGGCCGGACCGCCGGCGCGTCGGCGTTTGACCCCGACGCTCCCGAAGCCGGCAGCAACAACTGGGCCGTTTCCGGTTCCCGGACAAAAAGCGGCCGCCCGATACTGGCCAACGACCCGCATCTCCGTCTCACTCTGCCTTCGATCTGGTACGAGGTCCAGCTCTCTGCCCCTGGGTGCAACGCGGAGGGAGTTTCGCTGCCGGGGGCACCGCTGGTCATCATCGGCCACAACCAGAAGATCGCCTGGGGCTTCACGAACGCCGGCGACGATGTACTGGACTGGTACGCCGTCACATTCAAGGGCCGAAGCCATAAAGAATACCTCTACGACGGGAAATGGCTGAAGGCGTCGGTGCGCGTCGAGGTCATCAAGGTCAGGGGAGAAAAGCCCGTCGTCGACCGGGTCGTCTACACCCGCCAGGGCCCGGTCGTCTGGCTTGAAGGCGAGCCCGAGCCCGCCAACAAATCCGTGCCCGCCGGGGCGGCTCTGCGCTGGCTGGCGCACGACCCCTCGAACGAGTTGCTGACGTTTTACCGCCTCAACCGGGCCTGGGATTACGACGGCTATCTCGAAGCCCTCGCCTCCTGGGACTGCCCCGCCCAGAACTTCGCCTACGCCGACGCCGGCGGGACGATCGCCATCTGGCACAACGGAAAATATCCGCTCAGGCGAAAGGGGCAGGGGCGCTACATCCTTGACGGCTCCAACCCTGCCGACGAGTGGCAGGGATGGGTGCCGCGCGGCCAGAAGCCGCACGTCAAGAACCCGCCGCGCGGCTTCGTCAGCTCCGCGAACCAGAAGCCGACGGACTCGAGCTATCCGTACTACCTGGGCTGGGATTACGCGTCCTTCGAGCGGGGCAACCGGATCAACGAGATCCTCGAGGGGATGAAGGACATCACGCCGGAGGACATGGCGCGAATGCAAAACGACAACCTCAGCCTGAGGGCCCGGATGGCCCTGCCGCCTCTCCTTGCGGAGATCGACGATCGCGGCCTGGCGCCCGCGGAGAAGTGGGCTCTGGACGAGCTCAAAGGATGGAACTTCGAGAACCTGGCCGGGCTGGCCGCGCCGACGATCTTCGCCCAGTTCTGGTCCGACTTCAACGAGACGACATGGAATGACAAAAAGACAGGCGGCCTCTGGGCGATGCACTGGCCCCGGAGCGAGGTCGTCATCGACCTCATCCTCAACCACCCGGATTCCGGATTTTTCGACGGCCGGACGACACCGCGAAAAGAGACCCTGAGGGACATCGCGAACGCCGCCTTCCGCTCGGCGGTCCGGGAGCTTCAGGCCCAATGCGGGCCGCCGGGACGATCGTGGACGTGGGGCGAATGGCGGCGCGCCGGGATCGGGCATCTCGGCCGGATACCGGGCTTCGGCAGTGAGAAGCTGCCGATGAACGGGGGCGGCAACGCCGTCAACGCCTCGGGTCCCGGCTTCGGCCCGTCGTGGCGGATGGTCGTCGAGCTGGGTGCCGAGGTCCGGGCCTGGGGAATCATGCCGGGAGGGCCTTCCGGCAATCCGGGATCGCGATATTACGATGCCGGAGTCGACGATTGGGTGGCGGGGAAGATCTATCCGCTCCTCTTCCTAAAGTCGGCCGACGAGGCGAATCCCGGGATCGTGGCCCGGACGAGCCTGGGAGGCGTAAAATGACCGCGGTCGTCGCCTGCCTGCTCATCATGCTGGCTCTGCATCTCCTGACGCCGTACTGGTGGTGGGTGATGATCGTGCCGTTCGTCTACGGCGCGGCCGCAGCGCGGTCGGGAGGACCGGCGCTTCTCGCGGGCTTCTTCTCGGCCGGGCTGTTGTGGCTCGGCGGAGGCTTGTACTTTTTCTTCGCTGGGGGCCGGATCATAGCTGGCCGCGTGGCCGGGATGTTCGGCCTCGGCCCGTCCTGGCCGCTGGTCGTCGCGACCGCGCTGGTCGCTGCCCTCGCCGCGGCCTTTGCGGGTTACGCCGGCTACGCCGTCCGGGATCTCTTCAAGAAAAAAACCGCCGCCCGAGGCTGATTCGGCCCGAGGCCGGGCTTTCCGTCATTTGAGCAGGCGGCTGTATTTCCTCAGGACTTCCCGCAGGCGGTCGTGCGGCAGGGCATAGACCGTATTCCCATTGATCCCACTCATCGTTTCGGCGGCGACGAGGGCGTTGACGATCGCCTCGTCGGTCGCATTGACCGTCGCCCAAAGGAGCGGATCGATCCTTTCGTTGGGCAGCATGGTCAATTGGGCGAGCCCCGTCATCTTGGCGACCTGGGGATTGGCCGTCGAGAAGGCGATGAAAATGTCCCCGGAGCTGTCGTTTCCCCGGCCGCCGGCGAGCGCGACTCCCAGGGCCACCCGTTTTGCCAGCCGCTCGAGCTGATGCGGGAGGAGAGGCGCGTCCGTGGCCACGACGGCGATGATCGAGCCTTCCTTAGCGGCGGTGGGCCCCGGCTTCGGCATCAGGTCCGTAATCTCCTTGCCTACCGGCACTCCCGCGATAGTCAGGGTCCCGCGGAGGCCGTAATTGGCCTGGACGAGCACGCCGACCGTGTAGCCGCCTTCCGCCGGGCCGAGGACGCGCGACGAGGTTCCGATCCCCCCCTTGAACTGGTGGCAAACCATTCCTGTTCCTCCGCCGACGTCGCCCTCCTCGACGGGACCGGGCCTCGCTCCGGCGAGTGCGGCAAAGACGTCCTTCTTCGTGACATGAAAGCCGTCGATGTCGTTGAGGAACCCGTCCCAGGTCTCGGCGACGACCGGCAGGCTGAAATCGCCGGAATGATCGTCCGATCCGCCGCGCCGAACGTTCCACTCGGTCACGGCGTCCCGGACGACGCCGACACTCTGGGTATTGGTAAGGAGGATGGGGCTCACGAGGCAGCCGGATTCCTTGAGCCACGTCGTCCCCGTCATTTCTCCGTTCCCGTTGAGCGTGAACCAGGCCCCGAAGAGGCGCTCCCGGAAGGACCTCCCCTGGGGGAAGATGGCCGTGACGCCTGTTCTCACCGGGCCCTTGCCGACGACGAGCCTCCCCTCTCCGGAAATGAGCGTCACCTGGCCGACCTCGACGCCCTTGACGTCCGTGATGGCGTTGAGGGGGCCCGGCGTTCCGTCGAACGGCACGCCGAGGTCGCGGGCGCGGGGCTTGTGCGCCGCCGAGGCGGCCCAAACGGCGGCCGCGGCGGCGAGAAAGATCCCCAATGCGATGATGCCTCGGGCAAACGGTTTCTCTTTCATCGGCCTCTCCCCAGGCGTCGGCGCCTCCGCAGGTTCGCCCCTAACATAAACGACGGGGACGCGGGAGTCAACCGGGGGATAGCCGGGCCCATAAATCGCTTTATAATTCAGATCGGTATGGAGTAGGATAGACGGGAACGACGAGGAGGCTCGGATGGACATTCACCGCTGGGTCAAAGAGTTTCCGGGGGAGGTCACGGTCAGCGACGCCGAGGGACGGATCATCGGCATGAACGACAAGTCGGTCGAGGCCTTCGCGAACGACGGCGGCGCCCGCCTTATCGGGTCCGACGTCCTCGCGTGCCACCCAGAGCCCTCGCGCTCGAAGCTCCGGGCGATGATGGCGGAGCGGCGCGTGAACGTTTACACGATCCAAAAGAACGGGAAAAAGAAACTCATCTACCAGTCCCCGTGGTACGAGAATGGCCGCTACGCCGGATTCGTCGAGATCTCCCTCAAGATCCCCTGGGACATGCCCCACTTCAACCGCGACGAATAAGAAGGGCTCAGACCTTCAGTCTGCCGCCAGCGGCGCGTCCGGCCGGAACGTCTCGAATATCGGCCGCTGGCCGATCATGATAAGTGACGGGACACAGGCGGCGGGAGGGAGATTCGGCCCAGTCCCGAGGTTCAGGAACGCGCGGCGTATCTTTTGCGGAAACTCAAATAGATCGGGATGCCGACGAGCACGGTCGCGATGGCGACGGACGATTCCTTCGGCTGCCGCAGAAACGAAAGAACGAGGATCGTCACGCCGGTGAGGATATAGACCGCGGGGACGACCGGGTAGCCCGGCATCCTGACGACGCTCCTCCCTTCCCGCCTGAGCTTGAAGACCCCGATGACGGCCAGGATCGGGAAGATGCCGAGAGAGAAGCCCATGTAGGTCAGGAGTTGGCGCAGCGTCCCGAACGTGACCAGGACCGCGGCGATGACCCCCTGGAGGATGATGGAACGGGACGGGACGTTGGACTTGGGATTGACTTTCGCCAGGGCTTTAAAAAAGGCGCCATCCCTGGCCATGGAGTAATAGACCCGCGGCCCCAGGATAATGAAGGCGCTGAGCGATGAGAACAGGGCGAACGAGATGAGGACGGAGAGGATCGTTTCAGCCGACCTCCCGAACAGGTTCTTGGCCGCCAGCCCGCCGATGGAAACGACTCCCTCCATGTCCCCCGCGGGAATAGCATAGATGTACAATACGTTCAGGGCCAAGTACAGGACGGCGACCGCTCCTGTCCCCAGGACGAGCGAGCGCGGCAGGTTCCGGGCCGGGTTCTTGACCTCGGAACCGACATAGGCCGAGGCGTTCCAGCCGCTATAAGCGAACATGATCCACATCAGGGCCAGGCCCATCGTCTTCCAGCCGCCGAAGCCGAAGTCGAACGCGCCTCCGGACGCGAGGTGGGCAAAGCTCCCCTTGCCTACGGCGAACCCGGCCGCGACGAGGGCGACGATCAGCAGGACCTGCAGTCCGGTCAGGAGGTTTTGGACCTTGGTGCCGAGTTCGAGGCCGCAGGCGTGGAGGTAGGTAAAGGCGACGATGACCAGGATCGCAAAGAGCTTCTTAAGGGCGTCCACATCCGTCACTTGGAGAGAACGAAGGACGCTCTGGGCCAGGGGGTTCCCGAAGATCCCGAGGCGGAGGATGGCGGGGAAGGCCCTGGCGATGTACTCCGTGAAGCCGATGGCCGCGGCGGCGATGGGCGCGGAGAAGCCGACGAAGAAGGACACCCATCCGGCGAGGAAGCCCATCATCGGGTGGAATAGTCGCGAGAGGAAGGCGTATTCCCCTCCCGCATGGGGCATGGCCGCGCCGAGCTCGCCGTAGCTCAGGGCACCGCACAGGGCGACGAGTCCGCCGATGACCCACAGGGCGAGCATGACCCCGGCGTGGCGGAGGTCCTTCATGAGCAGGCCGGAGGTCGTGAAGATCCCGGTGCCGACCATGTTGGCGATGACGATGTTCGTCAGCGGAAAGAGGCCGAGCTTGCGCTGGAGGCCGTTCTCAATGGGCTTGCTGTCCATGGGCGTCCTCTTCTTCCCGATCTTCGAAATCCCTGCCGAAAAATGCCACCCCGAGGGACGGCGAAGAGTTTTATAGTCCAGCCGGAGAGGAAAGTCAACGCGCTCCGGCTGCACGGGGCCCGGCGTCTCACTCCTTGACGCGCTGGGCCTCGAAGATGCCGTTCGGCTGGTAGATCTCGATCCCCGCGACGTTGCCCTTGACGTCCTCGATGAATTTCAGGCTGATGGTTTTGACCTGCTTGAGCGAGTACTCGCCTCCGAGCTCGGGCACGAGATCGTAGGTCGGCTGGCCCGGGACCGTAAGGGTCAAGCCTTTGCCCCTCTGGCCGATGGTGATCGTCTGGCTCACGAGTTTGTAAGTCCCGGCGACCTTCCTGAGATAGGCGGGGTCAGAGAGCCTCACGTCCGGTTTCTTGGTGAAGACGATGTCATCGAGAGTCTGTTCGAACGGCGCCGCCACGGCCGCCACGTTGCCGTTGACGTCGGTCCGGAAGGTCAGCTTCAAGTCCTGGAACGTCGGATCGTCGGCCTTCATCCCGTTGAAGGTGTCGTAATGCCAGTGCTCGAGGGGGGTCGTGATGGCGTTGTACGTGAACCGGAGCTGGTTGCCCTTGAGCTCGACCACGAGGTCGCCGTATCCGGGATTCCAATAGTCGCCGGCATATTCTTCGAGCTTGTGGGACGGGGTCGTTCCGGGACGGCGCCGTGTCGTTTTCTTCTGCTCGGCCGCCTTCTCGGCTGCCTCGGCCTCAGCCTGGCGCTTGGCCGCGTCGCCGATCCAATCCACGGCCTCGAGGCCGAAGATGCGGTCCGCAGCTGTTTGGGCCACGAGCTCGGGGAAGGGCGTGCCGTTCTTGTTGGTCAGCACGACGAGGCCGAGCCTCTCGTTCGGAAAAAGGCACATCAGGGCGGAGAAGCCGTCGATATTCCCCCCGTGGTCGACCCGCTGGTGCCCGCGGTACGAGTCGATAAACCAGCCGAGACCATAGTCCGCCGGGGAGATGTCCGGCCGCGTCGCAGTCCCGCCGGTAGGCATGTAGGCCGAGTGCATATCGTTGAGCGTCGCCGGGTCGATGACTTGCCGCCCTCTGTATTTTCCGTCGTTGATATGGACCATGACCCAATGGGCCATCTCGTTGGCGCTCGAATTGATGGACCCGGCGGGCCCCATCGTAGTGATGTTGCGGAAGGGCATTTTCGTGAGCTTCCCGTCGCGCT
Organism: uncultured Eubacteriales bacterium; assembly: GCA_964551995.1. GTDB lineage: Bacteria > Acidobacteriota > Aminicenantia > Aminicenantales > Saccharicenantaceae > DATKJS01. Next base: position 83,680 of record CAZKFD010000001.1, on the reverse strand, counting down.
CGACGTAGGGCTCCGCGAAATCGCTGTCCTTCTGGGAGTTGGCCACGGAGAAGTTGCTCCGCGCCATCCCCAGCGGGTTGAAGACCAGCATGCGGACCGAATCCTCCCAAGGCTTCCCGGTCAGCGTTTCGACGAGGTAGCCGGCCGTGAGGAACATGAGGTTGTTGTATTGCCACTTCGTGCGCATGTCGGCCGACGGCGGCAGGAAGGCCAGACGGCGGACAAGATCTTCCCGTGTCGCGGTGAAATTGTTGTACCAGACGAAGTCGTGACGCGGAAGCCCGGAGCGGTGCGTGACGAGGTCGCGCGGCGTCAGGCGCTCGCCGGCCACGACGTCATACAAGCGGAACCAGGGAATATAGCTGCGGACGGGCTTGTCCCAGTCGACTTTTCCCTGGTCGACGAGCGTGCCCAAAGCGAAAGTCGTGAAGGCCTTCGTGCAGGACCCGATGGCCATGAGGGTATCGGCGGTCACGGGAAGCTTTTTCTCGAGGTCCCGGAAGCCAAATCCCTTGGCGTAGATGATTTCGTTTCCCTCGATGACCGCGATCGCCGCGCCGGGGACCTTGATCTGGTCCAGGCCCTTGATCACCACCTCGTCGAAACCTTCCAGGGCCTTCCGGGCCTTGGCCGCGGGGGCGAGGCCGCGGACGATCTCGAAGGGAAATTTCTGCCCGCCCTGGGTGAATTCGCCCGAAATCTTTCCGCCGTCGGCGCTGAAGGCCCCGCTGAACGCGGGATTCCCCGGGACGCCGGGGATCTCAAACGAAGCCCGGGACCCGTCGGTCTTGACGTTCGCCAAGGCCATGTCCTTGATGTTCTGCACGGGGATGGAGATGCTTCCCTTCCAGGTGCCGTCGCGCTGTTTCCCGAAGTCGAGGCCGATCTCGAGCTTCATGGACGGCAGGACTATCTCGCCGTCCCAATGGCCCGAGAGGTCAGCGGCCGCCGCCGAAAGCGGCGGGGCGGCTGACGCCGGGAGAGGCGGAGCGGCGAGCGCCGCGAGAAGAACGGCGAAAAGGAAAATGAAAAGTCTGGCGGCATGTTTCATCGTGTTCTCCTTTGGGGGGAATGAATCTGGACGGCGAAGCGCAGGGCCTCGGATAGAGTCTTCAGCTCCCGTAAAAGCGTCATGTGTTTTATAAAATTTACCACATGATTCAGGGCCCGGCAACAAGCCCGCCTCCTGATTATACGGGATTGCGGCGGCCGGAGTTCAACGTGCCGCCGCGCTGTCCGCCGTCCTTATCCTGACCGTCATGGCCCCCCTCGTCACGGTCCTCGTCCTCCACCGGGACGCGGGGAGCCGCCTCCAGCAGCTTCACTACACGCTGATCTAATCGCCGCTAGCCGTCCCCGAGGGGGGGACAGTCATCTCTTGCGACGGACACGCCGCCGGAGTCATTTCAGTGTCGCCACGTAGTTGCCGGCGCCGACGACGATCGTCGACAGGATGAGGACGAGGATCCCGGCCACCACGAGCCGGCGCGTCGGCCGCCCCGTGCCCTTCCACTCGCGGAAAAAGATCCCCCACAGGCCGCTGAAGGTGATGATGAAGGCCATGTGGATCGTCCAGCTCGAAAAGTCGTACTTCCCCATCTTCGTCGTGCCCATGCCGTAGAAGAAGAACTGGAAATACCAGGTGACCCCGGCCAGCGCGGAGAAAAAGTAGTTCGACAGGAGGGAGGGGGGAGCCGGGTCTGTCTCGCCGGAAGGCGCTTCGCGCGTTTTGATCCTGAAGTAGTCACCGCCGGTCCTGTTCCGGATATTGAGGGCCGCGCACCAAAGGAAGTTCGTCGTGAACCCGCCGAGAAGGGCGACGATCATGACGGGAAAGTTCTGAAAGATCGGCGCGGCCCCGCCGCGGACCGCTGCTTCGGCGATGGGCTTGCCGGCGGCGAAGGCGAAGGCCATGCAAGAGCTCATGATCCCGGCGAAGGCGGCGACCCAGGCTCCCTTGACGAAGCTGAACTCGGCGATCGCCTCCCGCTTCTCGGAGTCGGGAAGCTCCCTCTCCTTCCTCATCCCGGCGCGGCCGCACATGGCGATCCCCGCCAAGCAGACGAGAATCCCCAGGATGACGATCCGGCCGGACACCGCCGCCGCCATGCCCCTGAGCTGGCCCCGAAAAAGCGGCGGGACAAGGGTCCCGAAGACGGCGCAGAAGCCCAGCGACAGGGCCATTCCCAGGGACAGGCCGAGGTAACGCATGGAGAGCCCGAACGTCAGCCCGCCGATGCCCCACATGACGCCGAAGAGATACGTCCAGAGGAGCGTGCGCGGGGACGCCGACGCGAGGACATGGAGAACGTCCGGGCAGGTCAGGAGAGCCACGGCCCAGGGCGCGATGATCCAGCTGAAGAACCCGCCCGCAAGCCAGTACGACTCCCAGGCCCAGCCGCGGACCCTCTTGAACGGGATGTAGAAACTCCCGGCCGCGAAGCCCCCGATCGCGTGAAGGAAGACGCCTAGGAACGGGTTTGGATTCATCGCCTCTCCACGGTTATCGGCAAATATATTATGCGGGCTCCCCGAAGTCAATGACCGGCGCGACCGCCCGTTTGACCGGGGCCGGGGCGGGGCTTATCATGGATAGTGAGCGAGAGGAGGGGGATTATTCAGGACGATCAGGCGCTAAGCTAAAAGAGGAATAAAGCCCGGCTCGAGCACGCGAGGCTGGAAATGATCCTGCGTGCTGCGAATGCGCCTTGAAAGGAGGCGGCATGAAGGAACTGGACAGGCCGTCGCCCGTCAACATGGACCGCAGAAGATTCCTGATGTCGGCCGGCGCCGGAGGAGCGGCCCTCTTGGGAGCAGGTACCCTGGCGTGGGGCCGGCCGTGGCCCGGGCCCGGCTTGCGCGCGGCGAGCGAGCTGGGCGTCATGTCGCCGAACGAAGACCTCATGCAGGAGCATGCCCTGCTGTCTCGGGTGCTCTTGATCTACGAGGAGGCCATCCGGCGCCTCGAAGGCGGCAAAGCCCTGGACCCTGGCCTTCTCATGAGAGCGGCCCGCGTCATCCGGGATTTCACCGAGGACTACCACGAAAAGGACGAAGAGACCTATGTCTTCCCGCGCTTCCGGAAAGCCGGGCAGCAGACCGAGCTCGTGGCCGTGCTCCTCGAGCAGCACAAGGCGGGCCGGGCCGTGACCGAGGCCATTCTCTCGTCGTCAACCGGCCAGGTCTTTGCGGATTCGGCTGGCCGGAAGAGGCTCATTGCCGCCATCCGGTCGTTCATCCGGATGTACCGGCCGCACGCGGCGCGGGAGGGCTCTTTTCTGTTCCCCGCTTTCCGGAACCTCCTTCCGCCCGCAGAATTCGACGACCTCGGCGCGATGTTCGAGAAAAAGGAGCACGAGATCCTCGGGTCCGAAGGCTTCGAAGGCCAGGTCCAGGTCGTCGCCGGGTTGGAGTGGCAGCTCGGAATCTACGATCTCGCCCAGTTCATGCCGAAATAGCCTGCCCCGAGGCCCCCCCGAGTCTGCCGGTCCGGCCCCGTCGCCAGGACCGGCGTTCCGGACGCGCCGGCCCTTGACAGCCGTCAGCGGTCCGGTCTACATTCCTTGAAGAAAGGAACCCGGAGCTTCCGAGCCCAGCATGCCCCGTCCCCTCCCATTCATCATCAACAGCGTCGCGCCCATCCGGATCTGCGACAACGGCGGCTGGACCGACACCTGGTTTGCCGGCCATGGGCGCATCTTCAACATCGCCGTCTATCCCTATGCCGAGGTGCAGATCGCCGTTTCGCCCGGCCGCGGCCGCGACCGGAAGGACAGGATCATCATCAACGCCGAGAACTACGGCGAGCGCTATTCCGTTAACCCGGAGAAGCACTGGGACAAGCACCCCCTCCTCGAAGCGGCCATCGAATACATGAAGGTGCCCAAGGACCTGAGCTTCGAAGTGACGATCTTCTCCGAGGCCCCCGCCGGGGCGTCGACCGGCACGTCTGCGGCGGTGACGGTCGCCCTGATCGGCGCGCTGGACCTGCTCACGCCGGGACGCATGACCCCGCACGAGATCGCCCTCGCGGCCCAGCGCATCGAAACCGAGATGCTTCGCCAGCAGTGCGGCATCCAGGACCAGTTGTGCGCCGCGTACGGCGGCATCAACTATATCGAGATGGTCCGCTATCCCCAGGCCTCGGTCTCCCCGATCATCGTCCCGAATTCGATCTGGTGGGAGCTCGAGCGCCGCCTGGCCCTGATCTACCTCGGCAAGTCCCACATGTCCTCGCAGGTCCACGAAATGGTCATTCGGAGCCTGTCGGATGCGGGGCCCGATTGTGTCGAGCTCGAAGACCTGCGGCGCACCGCCGTCCGTTCGCGCGACGCGTTGTACGCCGGGGACTTCGCCGCCCTGGGCCGGGCGATGACCGACAACACCGAGGCCCAGCGCCGGCTGCATCCGGACCTCGTCAGTCCGGAGCACCAGCGCGTCATCGACATCGCGCGCCGTCACAAAGCCCTTGGATGCAAGGTCAACGGCGCGGGGGGCAGCGGCGGCTCGGTCACGATCCTGTGCGGGGATCTCTCTCAGGCGAAGCGCCGTCTGATCCACGAGATTGAGCGGGACAACCCGCTCGTCAAGAACATTCCTATCTACCTGAGCCGCTTCGGATTGCGCCTATGGACGCAGGGTCCAGCCGAGCCGGGCTCCCCTGTGCGGCGGCCGTCCGGCGCATGACATCCGCTCCCTTCTCTTTGAGGCTCAAGACAATCCCGACGACGGCGATATAAAGGATGACGGGGATATACTGCCGCTCGGGGACAGGCGCAACAAGCAGGAACGCGTACGGCACGAGCATCAGCGCCGAGAACAGCCGGAGGCGCGTTGCGACCAGCACCGAGGCCGCGAGGATGCCGACGGCCGCGTACGGATAGAGCCATCCGATTCCGGCCCAGACGAACGGCCCAGAGAGCACGTTGGGGAAATACGTCGTCAGAACCGCCCGGTCCCTCAGGATGAGGTTGAAGGCGATCGTGTTCCGGAAAACCGCGCCGACGCCGAACGGAGCCATGATAGCCACCGCGACGGCCAAGGCGACAGCCCCGTCGACGGCGATCTTACCGAGGCTCTTCAGATTCTTCCAGTCGAACTGGCATGCGTAATACCCCACCATCAGGGGAAGGATCAGGAACTTCGTCATCAGCCCGACCCCGAAAAGCGCCGCGATGAGGAAGCGGTGAGCCGGCTTCGGTCTCTCCCGGTTCCTGGCGACGACGAGGAGGATCAGGGCCGTCACAAGCAGGGTCAGGGCGATGCTGAGATGGATCTCCAGGAATATCAGGAGCGGAAAGAACGGCAGCAGGAGCCTCCGCTTGACCACGGGAAAGGTCCACAAGAGGATCAGGCAGGCCAGGAACTGGAGCGCGACGTTGACCGCGGCCATGACGGCGCTGCCCCATATCCCCGTCGCCCGGAAAGCCAGATAATACGGGAAGATCTCCAGCGGGGGATAGTTGAAGTTCCCGTAAACCGGCGTCGAGAACTCCGCCACGTGGAAAATCGTCCCGCAGGTATAGGGATTTTTTCCCTCCCGCATGGCCTGAAAGACGCTCGCGTAATATTCGACGATCTCCGGATGGGGCTTGGCCCTGATGAGGAGGAGCTCGCTTCCCGCGAAAAAGAGCCCGGCGACAAGAACCGCGGCCAGGAAGGCGCGGCTCAGGACGAGGGTTGGCCTCACCTCGTAGAGGAGCCAGATGGCCGCGAGGGCCAACGAAAGGACGACGGCGTAGCCGTAGCGGTGGCCGTGGGGCACGGGCTTGAAAACGTCCATGACGACGCTGACGATGACGCAGGCCGCGAACAATGCGGGCGCCGCGCATCTTTTCAGGCTTAAGATCGGCATCTCCTCTCCGCGGGGCCCTGCCCCGCCGTTCCGGCCCGAATGATAAAGCGCGGCAGGATCGATGTCAATTCGGGGGGACCGGCTGGAATTGAATTCGTGCGCTTTTTCCATTAGGATACTCCCCGAACCGAACTCGGGCACCGGGAAGGCGCGGCATGCTGAAAGAACATCCCAAAGGACTGGCATTCATTTTCTTCACGGAGATGTGGGAGAGGGTGGGTTTCTACACTCTCATGGCCATTCTCGTGCTCTACATGGATAAGGTCCTGGGCTGGAACGACGCCCGCAAGGGCGACTTTTACGGCCTCTTCCTGGCCCTCTGCTACTTCATGCCGCTCGTCGGCGGGTGGCTCGGCGACCGTCTCCTGGGGCAGATGAAAACAGTCCGCGCCGGAGCGGTCCTGATGGCCTTCGGCTACGTCGGCCTGGCCGTCTCCTCGGCCAGCCACATCACGACGTTCTACATCGGCCTCCTGCTCATCGGGATCGGCACGGGCATTTTCAAGGTCAACATGGCCGTGCTCGTCGGGAACCTCTACACAGGCAAGGTCCATCTCAAGGACGCGGCCTTCAACATCTACTACATGGGCGTCAACCTCGGGGCCATGATCGCCCCGCTCGTGGCCACGGTCAACAGCGCCGTCTTCCACAGCTACAACCTTTCGTTCTGGGTGGCCGCGGCGGGCATGGTGTTTGCCCTCATCATCTTCGATTTGGGCGGTCCGCACATCCGCCCGGCCGACGTCAAGAAGCGGCCGGCCGATGCGGCCGCCTCGGCGCCGCCGGAGGCCTCCGCTGCGACCCAAGCCGCCGCACCCCTCGCAGCGATCGACAGGAAAGAAGAGCGCCAGCGAGTCGCGACACTGGCCATCCTCTTCATTATCGTCATCTTCTTCTGGGTCGCCTTCTACCAGAACTCCTTCGGTCTGACCCTCTTCGCCGAGCGCTCGACCGTCGTCCTCAAGTGGCTCCGGCCCGAGACCTACCAGTTCTTCGAGCCCTTCTTCATCCTCGCCCTGACCCCGCTCCTCCTTTCCCTGTTCGCGAGCCTGAACCGGCGCGGCCGCGAGCCCTCGACGCCCAACAAGATCTTCCTCGGTATGCTCATCATGGGGCTGGCCATGCTCGTCATGGCCGCGGCCTCGCTCCGCGGCGGCGACGGCGACCGGAACATTATGTCTCCCGCCTGGCTCATCGGGACCTATTTCATCGTCACCCTGGCCGAGATCCTGATCTCGCCCATGGGCCAGTCCTTCGTCTCGAAGGTCACGCCGCCGAAAATACAGGGTCTGATGATGGGCGGCTGGTTCGCGGCCACCGCGGCCGGGAGCTACGGGAGCGGCCTCCTCGGGAAGTCCTACAGCCGCTTCGCCCACAGCCAGTTCTTTCTCATTCTGGCGGGGCTTCTGGTCGCGGCCGCCCTGCTCGTCCTGGCCTTCATGAAAAAACTCAAACGCTTCTCGTCTTAGACCCGCGCGCGCAAGGAGATCAGTGCAGATAGCCTCTTCTGAAAGCCAGTTCGGCGTTGAGCACGGCCGCCCCGGCCGCGCCCCGGACGAGGTTATTGACGAGTGCCGTGAATTTGTAATCAAAGATCCGATCGGGCCGGACACGGCCTATGGTGACCGTCATGCCCGCCCCTCGTCCGGCATCTCGAAGAGGCTGCGGACGGTCGGGTTCCGGGTGGACAAAAAGCGGGAACGCAGGCGCGGTCGGGAGACCCAGCCCTCGCAGCGGCGCGAACGAGGAAAGGGCTGAGACGAGGCCCTCAAGCGTCGGCCGTTGCGCGAGCTCGACCGCGATCGAGAGGAGATGGCCTTCCGCAGCGGCCACGCGATGACATTGAGCGCTGATCCGGAAGTCCGCGAGATGAGTTTGGTCTCCCATGATCTTCAGGGGTTCCGTTTCGATCTTGTCTTCCTCTCCGGGGATATGAGGAATGGCGTTGCCGACGATGTCGAGGGACGGGACTCCCGGATAGCCCGCTCCCGAGAGGGCCTGCAGGGTCGCGACAAAAACCTGGCGGACCCCGAAACTCCGGTGAAGGGGGGCGAGGGCGAGAACCAAGCCGGCCGTCGAGCAATTGGGGTTGGCGACAATGCCGCCCGAGCCAAGGGCCTGCCGCTGGACGAGCGCGAGGTGATCGGCGTTGGCCTCGGGGACGAGGAGCGGCACGTTCGGGGACATCCTGTGATCTCCGGCGTTCGAACAGACGAAATACCCCTCCTGGGCGAAAGCCGCCTCGATGGGGCCGGCCGCGCCGGATTCCAGGGCGCTGAAAACAAGACGGGCCTCCACGTCGGGAAGGCACGGACGCACGACGGTCTTCGCCAGGCTGGGCGGGATTTCGCCGGGCGCCCGCCAGCGCGCGCGGACAGCCTCGTCATAGCGAAGACCCGCGCTTTCGGCTGAGGCGCACAAGGCGACGACTGTAAACCACGGATGAACGGCGAGAAGCGCGGCCAGCCGCTGACCGACGATCCCCGTGGCGCCGAGGATGGCAACCCTGATCTTGTCCACGCACTGGCTCCTTTCTTTCAGGACGCCCGGGCCGGAAGGACGACTGTCCCTCCGGCCCGCATATCCGGTCCGACGACATGAAACTCGCAAGGAATAATCTCAAGGACGCGTCGGTCCAGGACCCGGCCGAATTCGCCCGCCCGCAGCCGGGCGATATCCGTGACGGCGATTTTACGCTGACCGCCTGTAACCGAAGCTTTATAGATCGCGCCCACATCCTTAAGAAAGATCACGAGGTCGACGTTCGGGTCGAGCGCAGAGAGGATGGCGGCCACATAGTCGGAAGCGTTGCGTCCGAAGAGCGTCGGTTCGCCGCGCACGTTCGCCGCGCCGAATCCCGGCAGGATGATGATCCGGGATTGACGATGAGCCCGTTCGAACCGCCGGAAGCGCCGACGGGACAGGGCAAGATCGAGCTCCGCCCGGAGATAGGGGCCGCGGCTGACGATGGGATAGAGTCCGAGCTGCGTCACGACGCAGGCCGCGCAACCTTCCAGGTGAAGGCATTCAGCGAGATGAAAAGCCGAGTCGATTTCGCCCCAGAGGAGGGCAAGAGCATGGCGCGGCCGGTCCCACCGCTCGAGCCCGCCATCGCCGGCGGGTTGCCCCGCGAGACGCGCAAGCAGATGGCGCCTGTTTTCCGGATCCGGGGCCAGGGCCTCGAGAGCCCTGTCCGTCATGCCCTTTTGGGCCGACACGACGATATAAAGCCGCTCCAGAGCCGGCGAGCGCCGGAGATAGTCAGCCAGGACCGAAGCCACGGAGGCATAGGCCGGCTCGTCGCCGAGCACGGACCCGCCCACCTTGATGACGACACGTCTTCCCGTCATGAGCGTTCTCCCATCCGGCTCAAGACAACGCCGGCCTTCCGGGGGCGGTCCGGTCCTCATCAAACTCAGCGGAACTCACAATCCTCTCCAGGGCCTGGCCGAGATCGCCGATCAGGTCTTCCGCGTCCTCGATGCCGACGCTCAGCCGCACGAGACCGTCGGGGATGCCGTTCTTTCTCCTGACCTCGGGTTCGACGCTGGCATGGGTCATGGTCGGGGGGTGGCAGAGGAGAGATTTGACCGAGCCAAGGGATTCGGCCAAGGTGAACAGTTTGGTGAGGGTGGCGAACCGCTGGGTTTCGGCAAGGCTGGCGCGGAGCTCGATCGAGATCATAGCGCCGAACATGCGCTGCTGGCGACGGGCGATCTCGTGGCCGTGGTGCCAAGCGAAACCGGGAAAATGGACCCGTCGGACCTTGGGATGCCCGGCCAGGAACTCGGCCACCTGGACGGCATTGCGGCAATGCCTCTCCATCCGCACGCCGAGCGTTTTGATCCCCCGTAGAATCAGGAAACAATCCTGGGGCCCGGGGACGGCGCCAACGGCGTTCTGGATAAAGCGCAGCTCGGCCGCGCGTTCGGCGTCGCGGACTACGAGAATCCCCCCGATGACATCCGAATGCCCATTGAGATACTTGGTCGTGGAGTGGAGAACGATATCTGCCCCGAGACGGAGCGGCTGTTGCAGATATGGAGTGGCAAAGGTGTTGTCCGCGACGACCAGCGCGCCCCGGCTCTTTGCCAAAGCGGAGGCGGCGGCGATATCCGTGATGCGGAGCAGCGGGTTGGAAGGGCTCTCCAACCAGAGGAGTTTGGTCTCGGGCCGAAACGCGGCCTCGAGCTGGGCGGGGTCGGTCAGGTCGGCGAACGTGAAATCCAAACCGAACTTGCTGTAGACCTTCGTAAATAGGCGATAGACCCCTCCGTAGAGGTCGCGGGAGGCGATGATATGATCGCCGCTTCTCAGAAGCTGCAGGCAGGCGCTGGCCGCGGCCAGGCCGCTGGCGAAGGCTATGCCCTGGCCTCCGCCCTCAAGGGCCGCCACGCATTCCTCGAGGGCGCGGCGGGTGGGATTGTCGGTCCGGCCGTAACTGAATCCCCTGGTCACCCCCGGTTTCAACTGGCCGAAGGTCGATGTTTGAAAGATCGGGAACGTCACGGCGCCCGTGCGTTGCTCATTCGGTTGCCCGGCGTGGATCGCCAGAGTATCGAATCTGAAGTCCATTTGATCCTCCTTGATGTCTTCAAAAGAATGATGCGCATTGCAAGACATGGTTGGGGTTTGGGGAAAGCCCGAGCCGGAACCTGAAGAATCGGAGGGAGGATGTCAGGCGTCAGAAGCTCAACGAGCCGCCCGGCACGTATCCTTCAAGCCCGTGCCCGGGCCAGACATCGCCATGCGGCCGGCGGCGAAGCGCTCGTTGAGATCAAACATGCCAGTAATTATACAAGTCCCGTACGCTGTGTCAAGAGTTTATAATCATCGGGACAGGCGGCAACGGCGAACTTGAATTCCCCGGCTGATTCCATATGATAAGGTAAGAAAGGACCGTAAGGATGCTTATCAAGGAAAAAATCGAACAGGCTGTGAGGCTTCTCCGGGAATTCGGCGTGGACTGCTGGGTCACCTTCACCCGCGAGAGCGAGATCAACGGCGACCCGACGCTCGTCTTCCTGGCGCCGGGCCCCGTGACTTGGCACTCGGCCTTCATCGTCAGCGCGGACGGCCGAACGCGGGTCATCGTCGGCCTTTATGACCAGAAAGGCATCGAGGACGCCTGCGCCTACGACAAGGTCGTCGGCTACGTCACGGGCATTCAGGAGCCTTTTCTCGGAGCCATCCGGGAGCTCGACCCAAAGACCATCGCTGTCAATTATTCGAAGGGGAGCGAGATCTGCGACGGCCTGACCCACGGCATGTACCTAACGCTTCTGGACCTTCTGGCCGGAACGGGGTACGCGGAACGTCTCACGTCCGCGGAAAAGATCGTCTCGGCGCTCCGGGAGCGAAAGTCGCCGGCGGAGGTCGAGGCGATGAAGGCTGCGGTCCGGGCGACCGAGGAGATCTTCGGCGCCGTTGCCGGGTTCATCGCCCCCGGGAGAACCGAAAAAGAGATTGCGGGCTTCATGCAGCGGGAGGTCGAGCGCCGGAATCTCCAGCCGGCCTGGAATCCCGCCGGCTGCCCCATGGTTTTCACCGGTCCTGAGACGGCCCAGGCCCACTACGCCCCGACCGATCGTCCCGCCGAACGCGGCCACATTCTGAACATGGATTTCGGCGTCAAGGTCGACGGCTATTGTTCGGACATGCAACGGACGTTCTACATTCTCAAGGAAGGCGAACGAGCGGCCCCGGAAGAAGTCCGGAAGGGCTTCCGGACGATCCTCCGGGCCATCGAGGAATCCCGCCGGGCCATGCGTCCCGGCGTCGCCGGCTTCGAGATCGACGCCGTCGCCAGGTCCATCATCACCGGCGCGGGATATGGCGAGTTCCCGCACGGGCTCGGCCACCAGGTCGGGCGCTACGCCCACGACGGCACGGCCCTTCTCGGCCCGAAATGGGAGAAGTACGCCCACAAGCCCTTCCAAAAGCTCGAGGAGGGCATGGTCTTCACGCTCGAGCCGCGTCTGACGGTGCCCGGAAAGGGGGTCGTCACGATCGAGGAGATGGTGCTCGTCACCAAGCAAGGCGCCGAATATCTCGGCCCGCCGCAAACCGAACTCGTCCTGATATAGAGCCGCTTTTGGTTAAGGGCTTGGGGATGGCCGCGCTCGCACTCGGTTTTTTCACGCCGTTCCTCCGCCCCAACCTCTGTGGCCGGATGGGTGCTGTCCCGGCGCGTCCCCGTCCATCCTCGCTTCGCTCCCTGCGTATCGCACCTCAATCCCTGGATCCCGATTCGCCCGCTTTCGGTGGCGCTATCGCTCTCCCTCGCTTGGCTACGCCATGACGTTTGGCGCCGTCGTTGCTTTTGTTGGCGCCAGAGCGCCCAGCTCCGCTGCGGGTGGGCAGGGACTGGCACTATGCCACCCATCCGCTTTTTCTTATCCTTCGGGAAGGCTTATATGATAGCGAAACGCAGCCTTCTAAACCCTCGAATCGCTCGCTTCGGCCGTCCCCAAGCCCCCCTAAGGTCAAGCCGATGATCTCCATCTGGACGCGCGCCATCGGGAAGCCGGCGAAGGTCGTCCTCGCGGCCGCGGCACTGCTGTTCCTGTAGAGGCGACAGACGGGCGGGATAGGGGGTCCCGGTTACGGCCTGTGGGCGCCGCAAGGCCTCGAGGGCCCGGATTCTGGCTGCGGTCCCCTTTTCGTCCATGTAGGCGTGAAGGGAGATGATGCCGGAATTCGCGGTCTGGAGGTGGTTAAGCTCCTCGAGCCCCTTCGCCTCGTCGCAGACGCCGGCGGTCAGCGGCTGGGAGGGCCCCGCCGGCCGTGCCCACGCGAAGACTTTTTCAAGGAGAGGGAGCGTCTCCGGGCCGCTCGTCGGCGCGGCCGCCGCGCGGGCCGCTCCGTCAGCGCCTCCTGTCGAACACTCCCCAGTTCGGGGCGAGGCGGAGAGTTTCCAGGCGGAAGGCGGTCGGCCAGGCGACAAGCCACTCGCTCACGCTCCAGGGATACAGCCAGCGGGTGTGGCAGAACGCCTCGTCCTGGCTTCCCGCCGGCCTTTTCTTACCGAGCACGACCAGGTCCCCGTTCGAGATGCCGCTCATGCCGTTGGCCCAGGCCGCCAGGGCCCGCTCCCGCCAGACGGCGTTCCGGGTCAGGTTGGCCAGCTTGATCCAGTCGTTGACGATGATCACGGCGTAGGGGTCCTGGTGATGGTGCTGTGTTGATACGGCCGTGCCGCCCAGCGTGTCGTAGCCTAGCTCCTTGAGGACCGTACCGTCCGGGTAGGGAACCGTATAATGCCACTGCCACGAGGCGAGATAATAGGAGACGTCCTCGGCCGCCCGGAGATAGGCCTCCTTGCCCGTGAGCTCGTAGAGGTCGAGAGCAGCCTTGAGGAGCGGCGTCGCCGACTCCTTGTCGATCGAGCGCGAGTCGAGCGCCCCTGCCGTCGTGAACCCGTCCCTCTCGAACTCGCCCTCGTAAAACGCGAAGGCCCGCTCCGCGCCTTCGAGGTAGGCCGCCTTGTGCGAGGCCCGGTAGGCGGTGACGAGCGGAGGCACGAGGAACGCTCCGGTCGTTCCCTCGCCGTCCACCAGCCGGCCGTCGTTTGTCCAGGACTTACCGATCCGCCCGTCCGGCCGCATCGCCTTGAGGGTGAAATCGCAAATCCCGAAGGCGGCTTCCCGGTACTCCGGCCGGGGGGCCTTGCACTGCGCGGCCAGATCGGAGGCCTCGAAGAAGGCCTGGGCCGCCTGGCCGAGGTTGCAGGCGTCCTGGACCTCCTCCTTGGGGTTCGCGAGCCCGATGAGAAAGTCGAAATGACAGCGGCAGAGGCCGTTCTTAAGCCGTGCGTTCCGGACCCAGGTGTCCAGGCACGCGAGACCCATCTCGAGCGATGTCCGGTCGTCGGTCTTCAGGTAGTCGGCGAGAAGGGAGGCCGCCAAAGAGGCGTTCTGTCCGGCCCAGCCGATCTCATACTTCCGGGTTTCACGCTGGACCCATCTCCGGCCGTCCCAGCGGAGCCCGATGGAAAATCCTTTGAAGGTCTTCTCCTCGGCCCAGAGACTGTCCTTCGCGAACTGGATGCCGAGCTCCCAAAGGTCCTCGGGCTCGTAACGCACGAGGGGCGGGTGGGCGTCGAGAGTCCAGGCCGCGTCGAGCATGGCATGCCAGCCGCGCTTCGGGCGCGTCGCGGGCCCGGCAACGATCCAGGCCTTGAGGGTGATCGTCTGGCCCCGCGAGACGCGGAGGTCTTCGCGGAACGGGACGGAATACTGGTCGCTCATGGCATAGACCAGAGGCGTCTCCTCCTCCGGCCAGACGAGGCGGTGGATGGTCTTCTCTTCCCCCGGGTCGAGCGAGCAGGAGAAGCCGCAGGGGATCTGCCTGGGCCGGCTGAAGAGAGCCACGGACCAGGCGTCCGACTCGGAGTAGGTCGCACCGGGGACAGAAACGCGGTGATAGGCGAAGGTCCACGGCGCGCCGTCATTCCGGAACTCCTTGGGCTCCTTGCCGTCGCCCCACGCGTTCCCGTCGTAGCTCACAGCGGGGATCAGGCTGAAGCGGGAGCGATAGAAGGCCTCGAATTCCATCGTCAGCCGCGCCGGCCGGACGTAGCCGTTCCCGTTGTAGGTGAAGCTCCGCGTCCATTCGAAAAGTCCCGGCCGGAGCTCGACGACGTCGTCGGCGGCCGTGAAATCGGCCTCTCGGAAGGCCACGACGGCCCCGACGGGCTGTCCGTTGCCGTAGAGAGTCAGCCTGTCCCCGGCCTTCCGGAACTCGACCCGGGTCTGCGCGGCCGCGAAGGCCGCCGACGCGGCAACGAGAAGAGCGGCCGTGATCGTTTTTTTCATCATCGGAGCCTCCTCGGGTCCCGCGAGAAGCGGGGGATTCGGGGGAGTGCCGGCGGGAACGCCGCTCGCGGACGGATTCGGTGCGCCACCGCATCCGTTTATATCAGAGGAACCCGCAAAAGACAAGCCGGGCTTTGAAGTTCGCCCGCCGATCGGGTATGATGGGGGAACGAGCGATGTCCAACGAGGAGGCCCGGCGATGACAGTTTCCTATAAGGATCTCGGACTGGTCAACACGCGGGCGATGTTCCGCAAGGCCTTCGCGGAGCAATACGCGGTTCCGGCCTACAATTTCAACGATATGGAGCAGCTCCAGGCGATCATCGCCGCCTGCGTCGAGAGCCGCTCCCCCGTTATCCTCCAGGTTTCGAGCGGGGCGCGGAAGTACGCCAACCAGACTCTGCTCCGTTACATGGCCGAAGGCGCGGTCCGGATGGCCCGGGAGATGGAGAAGGCGCACGGGGCCGCCGAGGAGATCCCCATCACCCTCCATCTCGACCACGGCGACAGCTTCGAGCTGGCCAGATCCTGCATCGAAACGGGCTTCTCGTCCGTCATGATCGACGGCTCCCACCTCCCCTACGACGAGAACGTCGCGCTCACGAAAAAGGTCGTCGGCTACGCCCACGAACACGACATCACGGTCGAGGGCGAGCTCGGGGTCCTGGCGGGCATCGAGGACAAGGTCCAGGCGGCGAGATCCACGTACACGCGGCCCGAAGAGGTGGTCGATTTTGTCGGCCGGACCGGAGTCGACTCGCTGGCCATATCGATCGGCACCTCCCACGGCGCCTACAAGTTCAAGCCCGAGCAGTGCACGAGGGACGCGCGCGGCGTTCTCGTCCCGCCGCCGCTGCGGTTCGACATCCTCAAGGAGATCGAGAAGAAGATCCCGGGCTTTCCGATCGTCCTCCACGGCTCGTCGTCGGTCATCCAGGACGCGGTGGCGACCATCAACAAGTACGGCGGGGCGCTGAAGGACGCTGTGGGCGTGCCCGAGGAGCAGTTGAGGCAGGCCGCAAAATCGGCCGTGTGCAAGATCAACATCGACACGGACGGCCGGATGGTCATGACGGCGACCGTCCGGAAGATCTTCGCCGAATCGCCGGCGGAGTTCGACCCGCGCAAATACCTGGGCCCGGCGCGGTCCGCCCTGACGGAGATGTACAAGAGGAAAAACCGTGAGGTCTTGGGCTCCGCCGGCCGCTACGGCCCGGAGTTCTGAAACCGGGAAAATCAAAGGCGCCTCTCCCCGGAAGGCGCCTTTGTGAGCTCGAGACGAAGACCGGAAGAATCAGAAGGCGATGCCGATGATCCCGGACCACACTCCGTTCTTGATGTCGAGGGGAGTTCCGCCCTCGACGGTGGCGATGACCTTGTCCATGCCCATGCTGTATCGGACGTCGATCTGGAAGTGGCTGCCGATGTTGATGCCGCCGCCGAATATCGCGCCGTAGTCGTTGTTCTTGAAGAGCGGCTGCGTCAATGTCACGGTCTGCCCGTTCTCCACGACTTTCTCGTTGAGCTTGAAGCCCACGGACGGTCCGACGAAGACAAAGGGGGAAATGAGGGGGGTCGGGATCCGGAACTTAAAGAGGAGCGGGATCTCGACATAATTCGCGAAGAGTTTGTCACTGTACGTCAAGCCCGTGGTGTCGACATACGTCGAGTCGACGCCCTTCATCGTGTAGAGGCCCTCCAGCTGGAGAGTGAAGACGGGCCCCAGGTTGAACGCCAGGAAGATGCCGCCGACGAACCCGACCTTGTACTTCAGCGTCCCGTTGATGTCCTGCGCGTCCGCGCCCGTGAGTTTGGCCATGTTGCCGCCGCCCTCGATGCCGAACTGGACGTTGGCGGCTGAGGGCCTGGGCATCACAAGAAGGCACGCCATGGCGCCGATCGCTAGAGCTGCAGTCAGTTTCCTCATGTTGACCTCCATTTCAGGGTTGGCGGGAGCTCCGCCCGCCTCCCTTTCCCACAGGGGCAATATCCTCCGGCCCGGTCGGGCCGGGAATCCCCCCTAGGGATGAAACCGGCGGGGAATCTTCTCCCCCCCGAGCGGGGGAAGCGGGCCCCGGGAACTCACCTCGGGACGGGTGAGTCCAGAGGCGAGAGCGGCGTGGACTCCCGGCGGCTACTTGATAAGCCGTTTCTTCATCATCCGGAGCCCGACGGCGAAAGCGGCAGCCTCGAGGACGAAGATGACGAGGAAATTCCAGAGATACCGGGCGTGGTATTCGCCTGAAAACACGGCCCGGGAGATCTTGACGGCGTGAGTCAGGGGCAGGAACCCGGCCAGAGTCTTCATCCAGGCCGGGAACTTGTCCAGGGGAAAGAATACGCCCGAGAAAAAGAGCATGGGCGTGATGATGAGCTCCGTGTAATAGTTGAAGAAGTCGAAGCTCGGGGACACCGACGTCACGATCATGGCCAGGGAGGCAAACAGGAGGCCGACGAAGATCATGAGGACGAGCAGGAGCACGAGGCTCGGGACGGAGACCGGGAGGATCCCCATGATGACGGCCACCAGGAGCATCAGGCTGCCGCTGACGAGGCCGCGGAAGGCCCCCCACGCGATATCGCCGGCCACCGCGTCCTCCGCCGAAAGCGGCGTCGCGATCAGGGAATCGTAGAGCTTCTCGTGGACCATCTTGACGAAGGTCCCGTACAGGCACTCGAACGTGGACGACAGCATGACGGCGGAGACGAGGACGCCCGGGACGAGGAAATAGAGGTAGGGCTTGCCGCCGAAATAGCCCATATAGGCGCCCATGCCGATCCCGAAGGTGATCAGATAGAACAGCGGCTCGATCAGGCTGACGAGGAAGGTCGGGAGGACGAACCTCTTGTAGGACACGAGGTTCCGGACGAAAACATAATAGAGGCGGTAGGAGAGGTTCATTCGATGAGGCTCCGGCCCGTGATCTTTAGGAAAACGTCCTCGAGGGAGGCCGGCCGCGCCCAGGTGTTGGGGAGGTCGAGCTCGACGAGCTTCTTCATGATGTCGTGTCCGTCCCGGCAGTAGAAAAAGAGCGTGTCGCCGACGCGTTCGTGGCCGCAGGAGAAGGGGGCGAGCTGGGCGACGATCCGCTCGTCCTCGTCCTTGGCAATCCGGATCTCGACGACTTCGCGGCCGATCTCCTCTTCGACCATCTGGAGGGGCAGGCCCTCCCTCAGGATCTTCCCCTGGTGCATGATGACGATCCGGTCGCAGAGTTGCTGGGCCTCCTCCATGTATTGCGTCGTCAGGATCAGCGTGACGCCCTGCGACCGGAGCTGGCGGAGCCGTTGCCAGATCATATGCCGGGCCTGGGGGTCGAGCCCCGTCGTCGGCTCGTCGGCGACGATCAGCTTGGGCCGGTTGAGGAGGGCCCGGGCGACGAGCAGCCGGCGCTTCATGCCGGTCGAGAGGGCGTCGATCTTGCTGTCGCGCTTGGCCTCGAGCTCGACGAATTTCAGGAGCTCGGCGATCCGCACCTTCGCCTCGCGCCCGGGGATGTCGAAAAAATTGGCGAAAACGGCGAGGTTCTCATAGACCGTCAGGTCGACGTCGAGCGTGATCTCCTGGGGGACGACGCCGGTGATCATCTTGATGGACCGGTTGTCGATGTGCGCGGGCAGGCCGTTGACAGTCAGGCGGCCGGCCGTCACCGGGGAGACGCAGTGGATCATCCGGATGGTCGACGTCTTGCCCGCCCCGTTCGGCCCCAGAAATCCGAAACACTCGCCCTCGCGAATTTCGAAGCAGATCCCGTCGACGGCGGTAAGGTCGCCGTATTTCTTGGTCAGGCCCTCGGCGGTGATGAACGGGTTCATGGGCGTCGGAAAGGCCCATGATAGCAGATTTTCCGGGACGGGCAAAGTTCGACCTTCTTGACTCCGGGGCGGGTCGTGGATATACTCAGGCTGCAAAGGGGTCGGGAGTTGTCGAAAGCGGAAAGCCCGGCGTCTCCAGGGTTTTGACCTGAGCCGGTTTTTTGATTTACCCGAACGGGCGGTGGGAGCATGCGGAATAAGGCTTTGGCGGGCTTGGTCCTGCTCATGGTCTGCCTCGGCCTGCCGGCCCTGGCCGCTGAAGTCCCCCAATGGCTGGCGAACGCGGCCGGCGCCGCGCTCCCGGAGCATTCTCCCGAAACCCGGGCTGTCGTCCTTCTCGACGAGCGGGACACACGGGTCAGCCCGCGCGGGACGATCGCCTCGAGCTGCCGGCGGGCGATCATGGTGCTCCGGCAGGGCGGCATCGACGAGGCCCGCCGTCTCGT
This sequence comes from uncultured Eubacteriales bacterium, assembly GCA_964551995.1. Taxonomy (GTDB): domain Bacteria; phylum Acidobacteriota; class Aminicenantia; order Aminicenantales; family Saccharicenantaceae; genus DATKJS01. The sequence goes on along the minus strand of CAZKFD010000001.1, from coordinate 64,748 downwards.
CGTCGTGAGCGCCTACGATACGAAGATCCTTTCCATGACGGGCTGGAGCGTCACGAGAGGACGCAAAACCCTCAAGGCGACGACAAAGGACGTCGTCGAGACCGGGCTGGCGCCGGACACGCTGTACGCCGATATCAGCATCAAGATCCTGGCCGTCCCCGGCGTCGAGACCGGCAGCGTCGTCGGATTCGAGTGGGAAGAGGAGCGCCGGCCGCCGTCGTTCGAGGACAGCTTCGAATTCCAGGGCGGTTTCCCCGTCGCCCGCGCTTCCTACCTCCTCACCCTGCCCCCCGGCTGGACGATGGACGCGTCCTGGGTTCACTGGCCGCCGCAGGGATGCCGGCCGGGGACCGAAGAGGCGCCGACGATGGCCTGGGAGATGAAGGATATCCCCGCCATCGACGAGGAACCTCTCATGCCCGCCCGCCGGACGCTGCGGGCCGTCTGATCGTGCGGCTGCGCTCTCCCCAGCCGGATGAGCGTTGCTTCTCGAGCTGGGCCGACTTCGGGTCCTGGTACGAGTTGTTGTCGAAGGAGGCCCGGACGCCGGACAGTTCCGTCACCGCGGGAGCCTGCGAACTCACGGCCGGGGCCGCGGATCCCTTCTCCCGGCTGCGGGCCATGGCCGAGTTCGTCCAGAAGAACATCCGTTACGTGGCCATCGAGATCGGGATCGGGGGCTTCAAGCCCCACGCCACGGGGGCCATCCTTTCCAACCGGTACGGCGACTGCAAGGACAAGGCCACCCTGCTCGCGGCTCTCCTCCAGGCGTCCGGCGTTGAGTCGTTCTATCTCATCGTCAATGTGGACCGCGGGTCCGTCACGGAGGCCTCGCCCGTTTCCCTCTACAGTTTCAATCATGTCGTGCTGGCGATCCGGCTGCCTGACGACGTGCCGGATACGGGCATGACCGCTCTCATCCGCCACCCCCGGCTCGGCCGGCTCCTCGTCTTCGACCCGACATCGCCGTACACGCCTCTCGGCCAGCTCCCCTACTACCTCCAGGGCAATACCGTCCTCCTCGTGGCCCAGGGCGGAGGGGAGCTCATCCGCCTTCCCGCGCCCTCCCCCGAAGCCAACCGGCTCGAGCGGCAGGGCCTGTTCGCCCTTGGGGACGACGGCTCGCTCGAGGGAGAAGTCCGGGAAACCCGTTGGGGGGCCCTCGCTGACGCGACACGCCATGCCCTGCTGAACGCGACAAACGAGGCGCGCGCGAAGTATTTCGAGACCTTCCTCGCCAATTTCTTCTCCGGCTTCGTCCTCCTCTCGAGTGACGTCCAGAACTTGGAAGACAATTCCCGAGACCTCGTGATCTCGTACCGTTTCCGGGTTTCCAACTACGCCAAACAGGCCGGCGGAATGCTGATCGTCCGGCCGAGGGTGGTCGGCGACAAGAGGGAGAGTCTCGAAACCAACGGCGACAGGCCGCACCGCTCCCCCATCGAATTCCGGGAGCCGTCCGAGCAGCGCGACGAGTTCAGGATCGAACTCCCCGAGGGCTGGCGGGTCGACGGGCTGCCGCCCGCGGTCGACTTCGACTCCGGCTTCGCCGTTTACAAGAGCCGGGTCGCGGAAGAGGGGCGGACCCTGGTCTATCGCAGGGAGTACCGCCTGCTTCAGACCGTGCTACCTCCGGGCCGTTTTGGAGAGGCCGTGAAGTTCTTCCGGGCCATGGACGCCGATCAGCGCCAGAGCGCCCTGCTCATAAAATGAACGTTTTTGGGAGGTGACGATGCGGTACCGCGCCGTTTTGAGCGTGGCCTTGACAGCCGCGGTGTTCATCCTGGCCGCGGGACGCCCGGTCGCGGCGTCGGAGGATTGGCCTCCGATCACGGACGAAGAAAAGGCCATGAAGGATTGCCCCCAGCAACCGGGGGCCACGGCCGTTTTCCTCGAGCGCGAAGATATCCGGGATGACAGTTCCTTCACCAGGTCCTATTTCCGCCGGATGAAGATCCTGACCCCGGCGGGGAAGGAGCGGGCCAACATCGAGATCCCGTTCGCCAAGGGGATCTCGAAGATCTCCGGACTGAAAGCCCGTCTCGTCCGGACCGACGGCGGCACCGTGCCGTTCACCGGTCAGGTCTTCGAGAAGACGGCGCTGCGCTCGGGCCGGCTGAAGGTCACCGTCGAGACCTTCGCCATCCCCGACGTGGACGTCGGCTGCATCATCGATTACCGGTACAAGATCGTCCCCGACACCGGCGCGTCCCCTTCGGAAAGGAGCATGGACGCGCTGGAGAACCTCCTGGGGCCGCGGGGCAAGCCGAGGGAGGGCGGCGTCTCCATGGAGGAAGGAGTTTCCTTCTTCCCCATCGACACCTGGGACGTCCAGGAGGACCTGTTCACCTGCCGGGCGAAGTTCGCCTACGAGCACTCGGAGCTCTTGGAGCACCTCCTCAGCCGGGACATCGGAGGGGTGCGGCTGAACTGGGTGACCCACGGGCTCGGGGGCCGGAATAAGCCCCAGCAGAATCACGGCCGGATCGAGCTCGAGCTCGAGAACATCCCCGCCTTCGAGCCAGAAGAATATATGACCCCCGAGAGCACGCAGCGGATGGAAGTCCGCCTCTTCTACCTCGAGGCGACGGCGGATTCTCCCGACAAGTACTGGAAGGGGGAGGCCAGGAGCTGGCAGAAGGGCATGGAAAAATTCGTGCGCAAGGCCGGGGACGCCGCGGCCGAGGAACAGCGCCTCGTCGCGGGAATCGACGATCCCCTGGGGAAGCTGAAGAAGCTGTACGCGCGGGCCCAGGAGATCAAGAACCTGAGCTACGACAGGACCATGACGAAGCAGCGGATGAAGGAGCTCAAGATCAAGGACAACCACAGCGTCGCCGACGTCCTCAAGAACAATTACGGGTGGCGGAGTGACATCACCCGCACGTTCGCCGCCCTCGCCGACGCGGCCGGTTTCGACGCCAAAGTGGTTCGCGTGGCCACGCGCGACGACAAGTTCTTCGACAAGAACGCGTGCGGACTCTACAGCCAGCTCGACACCGAGCTGGCCATGATTCGGATCAACGGCAAGGAGCAGCTCTTCGACCACGCCACTCCGTTCTGCTCCGTGGGCCTCGTCCGGTGGAGTTGCACGGGGACGGTCTGCCTCACGCCCTCCGGCGACCCGCCGGCTTTTGTGGCCACACCCCCCTTCCCTCCCGAAACGGCGCTCACGCTACGCGAAATTTCTCTTCGTTTGGACAGCGAGGGGAACATGGACGGAACCGCCAGGGTCACGTTCAGCGGCCAAGAGGCCCTGATGCGGCGGCTCGAGCACATCGCCGACGACGAGATCGAAGTGAAGAAGGACCTGGAAGCCGAGATGTCGGAAATCCTCCCGGCCGGCTCCAAGGTCACGTTGCAGAAAGTCGAAAACATGACCAACAGCGCCGACCGCGTCGTGGCCGCCTTCGACGTCGCCATTCCCGGAATCGCCACTTCTGCGGGCCAGAAGATGATCATCCCGGCCTCGCCGCTGCTCGGGAGCCGGGAGCATCCCTTCCGGCATGCCCAGCGGAAATACCCGGTCTACCTCCGCTACGCGCGCCGGGAGTTCGACGACATCGTCATCGTCCTGCCCGCCGGCATGACCGTCGAAACGACGCCGGCGCCGCGGCAGAACCGGAGCGAGCTTTTCGATTATTCCCTCGCCTGCGCCGTCGATGGCCCGTCAAGACTCCACGCCCAGCGCGACCTGGTCATCAAGAAGACCTATTTCCCCGCAGAGAAATATCCCCTCGTCAAGTCCTTTTTCGACCAAGTTTTGGCGGGGGACGAGGAGCAGGTGGTGCTGGCGACAGCGAAGAAGTGAACCCCGTCTCCGCCGCCGCGGCGGCCGGCGCCCGATCGGTCGTTCCACAGTCGTATTGGCACCGTGCCTCCGCCCACACTGAGGTTGGGAGAAAGGGAAACGGGCATCAGGACGAAAAAATTCTTCACGGAAGTCCGCCTGAGCCGTGAGATGGGAGTCTGGGACGCGGCCCTCATCGGCGTCGGGGGCCATGACCGGCGCCGGGATCTTCATCCTGACCGGCATCGCCGCGGTGCTCGTCGGCACGGCCGGCCGCGAGTCGATGAGGGGCTTCTTTAACAAGGACAGGCACGAGGACCAGAAGCCTTAGAGGGCTTGGCAAGCAGCTTGGGCAAGCTTATTGTGATGGTGGAGCTGACCAGAATCGAACTGGCGACCTCTTGAATGCCATACGAAACCGTCATTTCTCTAATTAACTGCAAAAACTTCGGTTGCAGCGACTGTTTTTGGTTTTTCGGACGTATTCGGGACAGCCTCCGGCGGTTGCGAAGGCCTCAGGCATTCAACGGCCAACCTCTTCTGCTCGGCGTTGGAGTGCGTATACCGCTCTGTCATCTTGACCGAGTGATGACCCAACAATTCCCTCACGGCTATCAGGTCAACACCAGCATCAACCAGTCTCGAGGCGAAGGTATGCCGGAGGTCATGGAACCGCAAGCCCTGAATCCCAGCCTTTTTTGCTGCAAAATTGAGGGACCGTTTGATATTTTGAAACGGCCTTCTTCTTCCAGGATTGGGAAAAACGTATTCGCTCGTTCCGCTCTTTTGCTTCTGCTCTATCAGGACTTCAATAAGGAAGCTGCTGACAGGAATCAGCCTGGGCTTGCCGCTTTTCGTGTTCTCCAACCTGATAATCCTTTTCGATAGATCCACCTGATTCCACCGTAATCCCAGAATCTCGCCTCTTCTCATTCCGGTATGCAAGGCTGTCAGCACAATGGGCAATAAGTAGGGCGGGCAGCAGTTCAAGAGAGCCCCCTCCTCATCGGACGTGAGCACTCTCTCTCTTAGGTTGCCCTTTTCTGAGAAGAACTTGACCTTCCGCACGGGATTCTCGCTCAGCAAGCCCCAATCAATCGCCAGGTTCATTATCTTTCCAAGAAGCGCGAGATAACGGTTCGTCGTACTTTTGGCACGGCCCTTCTCCAAGAGTCCCCGTCTGAAGGTCTCAATAGCCAGAGGATTGATTTGGCGAAGCTCGTAGTTGCCCATACGTGCCTTCAACTTCCTGAGCATGTACCAGTCAGTGACAGCGCTCTCCTTGTTGATCTTGGCATAGTTCTCATAATACTGGTCCGCAAAATCTGAGAAAATAACCAGCTTTTCAGTTGTTCTGAACCCGTGCCGTCCCCTGAAGGCGTCAGCGACCTCCACTTGAAGCACATTAAGAGCATCCATCCTTGATTGGGCGAGCCTGACAACCTTCCTAACCCTCGTCCCGTTGGTACGATAATAAATGTGCCAACTCTCCTTACCTGACTTTCCTAGCCTGAGTGAAACTGAGCCAAAGGGATAATTCCATGTCTTTCCCTTCGGCGACATTCGAACTCCTCCTTTCAGGAAGAGTTTATCATAGTTTTCTAGGGAAAGATCGGTCCTGAGTGCTTCCTCTAAAAGGGGGCTGAAACCAGATGACATAGAACGACACTCAAGCCATTCTCTTACGTCCTGTTCAATAAAGCGCACCCGCGAATTAGATGTTCTGACTGATGGAATTTCACCTTTCTGGGCTTTCTTATAAATGGTATTCGGATGGAGGCGGAGGATCGCGGCGAGTTCATTGACAGTCAGCAGTGGGTTCATGGTCGTTGCCCAAAATCCATTCAAGCCATCACGAATGAATATCCATTCCGCTTAAAACGTTAGGAGCTGACCGCTCAGGAGTCAAGGAATTTCTTCTAGAATGCTAGGTTTATCAGTAACATAGAAACATAGTTTTATCGGAATCTAGGCCATACGAAGGCGCCCCGATATACCCTAAACCGGCCGAATTATGCTGTTTTTCCATAGGTATCGAGGTATTTAGGTACCGATGAACCTGGGCTTGCCGATATTTCTATGTAATTTCTGAATTTACGAGAGGGGTTCTTTCAAAAGGCGCCTCCTCTCTAAACGGGAGCCGCATGCTTATATGCCCGGTGTCGACGAGAGATTTAGATTGGGTCCTGCGGAAAAATCATTGCTCCAATTTAGTGCTTTATTTTGAGAGTTGCTTCATATATGGGCTTGGACCCGGAGTCCGAGCATTATTGGTTTAGTTTATGGATTTGGCGTTATCTTGGTGATATCCCCAATTCATAATCGTTCTATCCGCTTGGGGCAGAAAACTCCGCTGCCCTGATTTCAGCTATGGGACCTTGGCCTAATCGATTTAGGTTAGGTCCCATAACCCTCAGCCATAGAAACGATGGAGAGAATCGGTGTATAATAGGACGATATCTAGTATTTAAATTAATGTGTACATCATGAACATTATCCAGCGGATTCGAATCACACTGGCCGCATTCGCGCGCAATAAACTCCGGTTATCTATTTCGATCCTCGGTATTGCTATCGCAATCGCCGCTCTCCTTCTCTGGCATGCCGAGAACGGGGCGAAGCTTAGGTTCACCACAGCGGTCATCAAGCGCGGCGACCTAACGGCCACGATCGACTCGACGGGGACCATAGAGCCGGTGGAGGTGATCGACGTCGGCGCGCAAGTTGCCGGCCTCATCAGCTCCTTTGGTACGGACAAGAACGGCAAGACCGTCGATTACGGCTCGATCGTCGAGGAGGGAACGGTCCTGGCGAGGATCGACGATTCCGTCTATGCGGCCGACCTCGCCCTGAATAAGGCCCAACTGGAGAAGGACAAGGCCGGTCTGCTGAGCGCCGCCGCAATCGTCGAGCAGGCGAAGGCGAAGCTCGCCGTCGACGAAGCCAATTGGAAGCGCGCGGAAGCGTTAGTCCAACGCAAGATGCTTTCTCAGGCGGACTATGACACGGCCAAAGCTAATTACCAGACGAGCAAGGCCAGTGTGTCGATGGGCGAGGCGGCCCTGGCCCAAGCTAAGGCCTCTGTCGTCATCTCCCAGGCCATGGTCGAAAAAGCCCAGCGGAACCTGGGCTTCTGCACAATCAAGTCGCCCGTCAAGGGGGTCATCATCGACCGGCGGGTAAATATTGGCCAGACCGTCGTCGCCAGCCTCAACGCGCCCAGCTTGTTCCTTATCGCCAAGGACCTAACGCGGCTCCAGATTTGGGTCGCTGTGAACGAAGCGGACGTGGGCCGTATCGTTCCGGGAGGGCCCGTGACCTTCACCTGCGATGCGTTCCCGGGCCGGAAATTCAGTGCCGCCGTCGGCAAGGTGCGCCTCAACGCGACCATGACCCAGAACGTCGTGATGTACACCGTTGAGGTCAACACCGAGAACCCGGAGAACATCCTGTTGCCATACCTGACGGCCAGCGTGCACTTCGTTGTCGGACGGGCGTCGAACGCGCTACTCGCCCCCAACGCCGCTTTAAGGTGGTCCCCTTCGTCCGCATCGCAGGTCTCGCCCGAGGCGCGCTCCCGCAAGGCGGCCGACCCGGAACAGGGCCCGTCCGAGCCGGAACAGGGCGCGAGCGAGCGCACAGGCGTCGTTTGGGTAAAAGCAGGCGAATACGTCCGGCCGGTGAAGGTGAGGTTCGGCATCTCAGACGGCACGAACACGGTCATCTCGGCCGACACGCCGCTCGAGGGACAAGAGGTCGTTACGGGCGAGATCGCCGAGTCTGCGGAGACGACCGTCCGTAGCCCGTTCGTCCCGCAAGTCACCCGGCGCTGATGACCGATCGGGGGAAGCCGATATGAAGTACATTTATCGGGCTCTCAGGATGGCCTTGCATGCCTTGCGCCGGAACATCATGCGCTCGGTCCTGACGTGCCTAGGGATCATCATCGGCATCGCCTCCGTCATCGCCATGATGGAGATCGGCCGCGGCTCGACCGATTCGATCGCCAAGACGATTAGCAGCCTGGGCGCCAACATCATCCAGATTGACCCGAACTATATGCTTATCTTCGGCGTGAATTCGGGCGCCGGAGCTCACGTGACCCTCACTCCGGACGACGCCGATGCGATCCGGCGGGAGTGCCCAGCGGTCCCGTATGTGGCTCCGAGCGTCGACGGACGGGCACAACTCGTTTACGGCCGCCGCAACTGGTTCCCGAACAACATTCTAGGCACGACGCCCGACTTCCTCATCGTCCGCAAGTGGGACATTGAGGCCGGCGAGCCGTTCACGGAAGACGACGTCCGGAGCGCCGCAGCCGTCTGCATCATCGGCCAGACCATTGTCCATCAGCTGTTCGACGATGAGCCGCCCATCGGGAAAACGATCCGGATGCGGAATGTCAATATGAAGGTCGTCGGCGTCCTCAGCCGCAAGGGTGCGAACATGGCGGGACGGGACCAGGATGACTTCGTCATGGCTCCATGGACCACGATCAAATTCCGGGTTATGGGCGCGAGGCAGTCCGTCCAGTCGGCGGCGGCCGTGACCACGACCACGGTTAACACCCTCAGCCAGATCTACCCGAATCAACAGCCGCAGCTCTACCCGCAGAAGTCGGCAGTCCAGATCGCGGATATGCCCCAGCTGATGCGTTTCATCGACCTCGACGATATTTGGGTTTCGGCGGCGACACCGGAGAGCATCCCCTTGGCCATCCGTCAGATCACCGCCCTGATCCGGGACAGGCACCACATCCAGCCGGGGGCGCCCGATGACTTCAGGATCCGCGACCTCGCCGAGATCTCGCAAGCGCTGGCCTCGGCTAGCAGGGTGATGACCAACCTGCTTCTCATCGTGGCCATGATCTCGTTGATCGTCGGCGGGGTTGGCATCATGAACATTATGCTCGTCTCGGTGACCGAACGTACACGCGAGATTGGGCTCCGCATGGCCGTCGGCGCCCGGGATAGCGATATCCTGAGGCAGTTCCTCGTCGAGGCGACCGTGCTTTGCCTGACGGGAGGCGTAGCGGGGATCCTCGTCGGTCGCGTGGCATCAGTGGCCATTACGAAGTTCCTGAACTGGCCGACGCTCACTTCGGTCACTGCCATCGTTGTCGCCGTCGCTGTCTCCATGACTGTCGGGATCGTCTTCGGGTTCTATCCGGCTTGGAAGGCGTCGCGGCTCGACCCCATCGAAGCCTTGCGCTACGAATAAGCCGCATTTGTGCCTGACCTGCCCCCGCACACGATGTCCCCTCTGAAGTGAGGTTTTCAACCGATCTTCTCCCCGGATCCTGGCCCGTCCTGGAAGATGGTCTCTCGACCTTTGGATCCGGAATCCGATTATTAGGAGGAGGAATGGGCTCAAAGCCTGGTTTTAGACGCCGGGATTATACGGGGGATAGTTTTTATTTCTTGATAGTTGGCTGCTTTTCCTTGCCTTGGGCAAGAGCCGCGCCGGTCACGATGCCACCTCTGAAGTGAGAGTTTCAACTCATTGGACCTGCCACCTGATTTGGTCCATTTTGTTATAAAAATGACATTTTCGCTGGCACAGCTTTCAGGGATGAGGTCCCCTGCGTTCTCTCATCATGCTGGGGCAGATTTTCAGGGTACGGGTCACTCTAAGCAGGCGACTTTAAACTACGGGTCTATTCGTTAAAAGACAAGGTTAACGGAACAGGCTGAAAAATAAGAAAATAAGGGAGCGCGCCCGGGGAGATTCGAACTCCCGACCTGCGGATTCGAAGTCCAGAGCCTATTATTGTGGACAAAGCTAACCCCTAAAACCGCGCCGTTTGGACACGGTTTGGACAAAACCGATAAGAATGGCTCAGTTTTAGTGACTCAGGCTAAAAAAGGAAAAACAGGAAAACCAAATAAGAATCTGGGGAAAAAGGGGGTTCTTCGATGGTGGAGCTGACCAGGATCGAACTGGCGACCTCTTGAATGCCATTCAAGCGCTCTCCCAACTGAGCTACAGCCCCACGGAGGTGAAAGTCATCTTACACAAATGCCTGCGTCCCGTCAAGGCGAGCGCGCCTTGACAAGCATTGACTCCGGCGCACCTGTTTGTTATAAAATGGCTGAAACACGATCAGCCCCGGACGGGGTGCCGGCAGCCGGGGGCATCCAACCGCTCGCAACGCCGCACGTCTCTCGAACTCGAGCCGGCGAGGAGTGAACCATGCCCAAGAATGTCCGCGAAAAGAACCCCGCGGTCTCGCGCCAAGGCAAGGCGGCGCGCAGAAGACGCCCTCCCGTGAAGGTCCTGGAATTCAGCGAAAGCTGCCTGAAAGACGGCGCGGGCTACCGTCGGGTGGCGGACATCGTCAAATCGGGAACCGGGCCGCGGGTGGTCGTCGTTTCCGCCGCCGAGGGAATCAGGGAGCAACTCATGTCCGGGATCGAAAGGGCCCGCTCCTCCGAGTTGAGCGCGGCCGAGGTCGTCTCCCGCCTCGCCGACGCGCACAGGGGGTTCGCCCGCGGCGCGGCCGGACGGGCCGAGGTCCAGTGGGAGCTCCACCGGGACCTGGAAGCCGAGCTTGGGACGCTCAGCAAGCTTTTGCTCGGCATCTCGTTCACGGGCGAGGCGAGCCCCTCGGCTCTTTCGCGCATACTCAGCTATGGTCCGAGGCTCTCGGCCCTGATCCTGGTCGCGGCGTTGCGGGACTTGGGTTTGAAATCGGAGAGTTGGGAAGCCGACGCGATCGGCATGATCACGGACCAGGTGGCCGAAAACGCGACCGTGGATCTCCCGCTGTTCACGGCGAACTTCAGGCCTTTTGAGCGGCGCGTCCGCGGGGAGGAGGTCATTCCCGTTATCAGCGGGGATTTCGGATGCACGCAGACCGGGAGGATCTCGGGCTTCGGCCGGAACGGGTCCGACTACAGCGCCTCCGTCGTGGCCCACGCCCTCGGCGCGGGAGCGCTCGAGATCTGGAAGGACGAGGACATCTTCTTCAGCGCCGACCCGCGCCTCGTGCCGAACCCCGTGGGCCTCGAGTGCCTATCCTACGCCGAGGCGGCCGAACTCGCCTACTTCGGCGAGAGGATCCTCCATCCCCGAGCGCTCGAACCCCTGGCCGGGATGACGATCTCATTGTCCATGCGAAGCCTCGCCCGGCCGGAAGGCCCGGGGACACGGCTCACGCCCCGGGGATTCGTCAAGTCCGACATCGTCAAGAGCGTCTCCACCACGGACGATATCGCCATGCTCCGGATCCACGGACCTGGCGTCGGTTACAAGCCGGGGATCATCGGCCAGATCGGACGGAGCCTGGCCGACGTCGGCATCAACATCGACTCGGTCATCACCTCCCAGACCTGCATCAATCTGCTCCTCGACCGGAAGGACGCCCGGCGCGGTCTCAAGCAGATCTCCGATCTCGCCGGCGGCGTCATCCAGCATGTGGACCTCAGGGATGACATCTCCCTCGTCGCCGCCATCGGCGAGGGCTTTCTCGGGAAACCGGGCATCGCGGCGCGCATCCTCGGCGCCGTCTCCCGGGAGAACATCAACGTCGAAATGATCTCGATCGGGGCCTCGGAAGTCGCGGCGTATATCATGGTCCAGCGAGGCCTCGCCAAGCCGACGGTCAACGCCATCCACCGCGAATTCTTCGGGTGAGCTTCCGTCAAGTCCCGTCCGCCCAACGAGATCGCCCATCGACAAAGGGGGGGCGTTTTCCCCATAATAGGAGAAGGCTACGCACTTCGAGGAAGGAGGTCTCCCATGTCCGCGTCATCCATAACACAAACCCGCGCCATTCCGGTGCTCCGGTGCGTTTTCACAACCTTCGTTTTTCTGGCGGCGGCGTATTCGCCTGTCGGGACATCGCCCCTGCAAGCAGCCGCTCGGCTAGGAGATGAGGCATCAGGCCCTCTGCCACCGTCGGCCCTGCGCTGCGAGTACTTGGCGAATCCGATGGGCATGGACGTCAGGCAACCGCGTTTCTCCTGGGTCCTCGAGCATCAGGAGCGCGGGCAGGCGCAGTCGGCCTGCCGTATCCTCGTATCATCGGATCGAGCCCTGGCGACGGGCGACATCTGGGACAGCGGCAGGGTCGCCTCGGTCCGCTCGACGCAGGTCGTCTACGCGGGAAAGCCTCTCGAGAGCGGCAGGACCTACTACTGGAAGGTCGAGTATTGGGACAAGGACGGCCGGGAGAGCGGCTGGAGCGAGCCGGCCCGCTTCGATACGGGGCTCTTCGAGCGCACCGAATGGAAAGGGACGTGGACCGGCGGCGCCAACCAGCTGCGCAAAGAGTTCGCGCTCAGCGGCGCGGTGAAACGCGCCCGGGCCTACGTCTGCGGGCTCGGATATTACGAGCTCCGCGTCAACGGCCGCAAGGCCGGAAACCACGTCCTCGATCCCGGATGGACGACCTACGACAAGCGTGTCCTCTACGTCACCTATGACGTGACGAATTCCCTTCGCCGAGGGCTAAACGCCGTCGCTGTCATCCTCGGCCACGGAAAATTCGGTTCGCGGGCCCTTCTCCTCGAGCTCGACATCGAGCTTGAGGACGGGACGCGGACGAGCGTCGTCAGCGACACGTTATGGAAGGCGGCCAGCGGTCCCCTCGTCGAAGACAGCGTCTACAACGGCGAGACCTACGACGCCCGCCTCGAACAGTCGGGCTGGGACCGGCCGGGCTTCGACGACAAGGCTTGGGCGCCGGCTTCGGCCGTCAAGGGCCCGTCGGGCGTGCTTTCGGCGCAGATGATGCCCGCCATCCAGGTCACGGAGACCATCGTGCCGTTCAAAATGACGACCCCCCAGCCGGGAGTTTATGTTTTCGACATGGGCCAGAATTTCAGCGGCTGGGCCCGGCTCAGCGTCTCGGGCCCTCGTGGCACGGACGTCCGGATGAGGTTCGCCGAGCTTCTCTACGACAACGGCATGATCAACCGGGAGAACCTCCGCAGCGCCCGCGCCGAGGACCACTATATCTTGAAGGGCGAGGGCGAAGAAACATGGGAACCGCGCTTCACGTATCACGGCTTCCGCTACGTCGAGGTCACGGGCTACCCGGGCACACCCGCGCTCGACGCGATCCGCGGCCGCGTCGTCCGTTCGGCCGTGCGGCCGGCGGGGAGCTTCGCCGCCTCCAAGGACATCCTCAACCGGCTCCAGCGGATCGTCACCTGGGGCCAGATGACCAACCTTCACAGCATCCCGACCGACTGCAACCAGCGCGACGAGCGGATGGGCTGGATGGGCGACGCCCAAGGCACGGCCGAGGAGGCGATCATGAACTTCGACATGGCCGCCTTCTACACGAATTTCGTGCGCGACATCCGCGACGTCCAGGACAACAAGGGGCAGATCACGGACACCGTGCCGTTCATTTGGGGCTCGCGGCCTGCCGACCCGGCTTGGGGCACGGCTTATCCCCTGCTCTGCTGGTACATGTATCAATATTACGGCGATACGCGGATCCTCGAGGAGCAGTACGACGGGCTGAAGAAATACGTCGAATTCCTGAAGACCAGGGCCGAAAACGGCCTCGTCAAGTACAGCTACTACGGAGACTGGGTGGCCGTCGAGAAGTGCCCCGGCGCGATCGTGTCGTCTTTTTATTATTATTACGACACAAAGATCCTGGCCGACGCCGCCCGCGTGCTCGGGAAGGCGCAGGACGCGGCGCTCTACGATAAGCTGACCGCCGACATTCGGACGGCCTTCAACCGCGAATATTACAACCCCAAGACCGGCGACTACGCCGACGGAACGCAGACGGCCAACACTCTGCCGCTCTTCCTCGGCATCGCCACGGTGAAGGAGGGAAGCGCCTGGGGCCGGCTCTTCGATGACATCGTCTACAAGCACGACTCGCACCTGACGACGGGCATCATCGGCACGAAGTACATCATGGAGCTCCTGACCCGGAACGGCAACGCCGACCTCGCCTACGACATCGCCGTCCAGACGACCTACCCGAGCTGGGGCTACATGATCGAGAACGGAGCGACGACGCTCTGGGAGCTCTGGCAGAAGCGCGAGGGCCCGTCGATGAACTCGCACAACCATCCGATGTTCGGGAGCGTCGGGGCCTGGCTCTACAAGGCCCTGGCCGGGATCAACCCGGCGCCGGGAAGCGCAGGTTTCGAGAAGATCCTGTTCCAGCCGCAGGTCGTCCGCGACCTCCGTCACGCCTCGGGGAGGCTCGAGACGCTGCGCGGCGAAATCTCCTGCGCCTGGTCGCGGACAGAGATGAGCGTTCGGGTCGAGACGGTCATCCCGGTCGGGTCGTCAGCCGAGATCGTCATCCCCGAATTCCACCTGCGGAACGTCCGCGTGACGGAAAGCGGGAAAACAATCTGGGAGAACGGCGCCTTCGTGGCGGGTGACGCGGGCATCACGGGCGCGGCGGACAAAGACGGCGCCGTTCGTATAACAGCCGGCTCGGGCCGCTACGCCTTCGTCCTTGAGAGCGATTAATTTGGGGACACAATACTCATTTCCGAATTTAGGGACCCTGGTGGGATAATAGGGATATGATCCCGGGGCCGCCGTCGCCGGATCATAGGAGGCCAACCATGGATTTCCAGGAGCTGATCAGGAGGCGCTACAGCGTCCGGGCCTACAAGTCTGATCCCGTCGAAGAGGACAAGCTGGCCCGCGTGATCGAAGCCGCCCGTCTCGCCCCGACGGCGGCCAACCGCCAAGCCTTCCGCGTGATCGTCATCCCAACCAAGGGCCGCGAGGAAGAGCTCCGCCGGATCTATGGGCGCGAGTGGTTCACCCAGGCTCCCTTCGTGCTCGCGGTCTGCGCCCTGCCCCGGGAAGGCTGGGTAAGGAAGGCGGACGGCTGGAACGCCGCCGAGGTCGACGCGACGATCGCCATGACCCACCTCGTCCTGGCCGCGGCCGACGAAGAGCTGGGAACCTGCTGGATCGCCGCATTCGACCCCAAAGCGGCCCGCGAAATCCTGGGACTGCCGGCCGACGTCGTCCCCTCGGCCTTCACGCCGCTCGGCTACGCCGCCGACTCCCTGCCGCCGAAGAACCGCAAGGCGGTCTCCGAGCTCGTCCGCCGCGGCCGGTGGCAAGACCAGAACAGCGACTGAATTCTAAATTCGGGGACACGTCCCTAAGGTACATGTCCCCATGAGGCCCCCATGCACGCCGTCCTCCGGCCGGGCCGGTTGTCAAACAAGACATTGGGGAATATAATTTTCGAAAACGAAGGAGTACATGAAGCCGAAAGATATTGAGAAGGCCAAAGCCCGTGCGTTCGAATTCCTCCGGAAGGCCCGGATCGTC
This sequence comes from uncultured Eubacteriales bacterium, assembly GCA_964551995.1. Lineage (GTDB taxonomy): Bacteria > Acidobacteriota > Aminicenantia > Aminicenantales > Saccharicenantaceae > DATKJS01. The sequence continues at coordinate 49,681 of CAZKFD010000001.1, read as the reverse complement.
CTCACGCGCGAAGAAAAGGACAATATTGAGGTGCTCGACCTGGGATTGTCCGATTTCCGCCACGTCGGGCTCCAGCTCGTCGTCTACGAGAACAACGACCGTTACTGCGCCAAGGAACTCATCCTCCTCCCCCGGCAGATCTGCCCGGAGCACCGGCACCCCCCAATCGACCACCGGAACGCGGGCAAGCAGGAGACGTTTCGCTGCCGCTGGGGCGAGGTCTATCTGTATGTCGCCGGCGACCGCACCCCGAAGCCCGCGGCCCGTGTCCCGTCCCGGCACAAGCGTTACATGACGGTCTGGCACGAGATCGTCCTGCGCCCCGGCGACCAGTTCACGATCCCCGCCGACGCTCTCCACTGGTTTCAGGCCGGCGGCAAGGGAGCGGTCGTCTCCGAGTTCTCCTCGACGAGCACCGACGAGCGGGACATCTTCACCGATCCTCATATCCGTCGCGTCCCCTGACGGGAAAGGCCGGGCCTTCCTTTGACCTCTAAGCAACGCTTCCTGGCCGCCCTTGAACGGAAAGTCCCCGACCGTCTTCCCGTCACGACCCATCACGTCATGGACTCGTTCCTGAAAAAATACATGGGCGGGGCCTCGAGCGAGGAGTTCTTCGACGCCTTCGGCCTCGACCCGATCCTGTGGCTCGCGGCGCAGAGGCCCGGCGGCGGCGGAGAGCAGTATTTCGATCCGGGGCAGCCGGAGCCCGTGCCCCGCGAGCCGCGGCGCGTCGTCTCGGATGAATGGCGCATCCAGACCGAGGAGATTCCCGGAGGCGAGGGCCGGACGGTGCGCTACCGTTTCGTCACCCCGAAGAAGACCCTGACCACGGTTCTCCAGAGCTCGGAGCACACGGCCTGGATCACCGAGCGCCTGGTCAAAGAGAAGTCGGACATCGACGTCATCGGCGAGTTCGTCACCGCGCCGGTCTGCGACGTGGACGAGGTCAACCGTCAGGCCGCGGCCTACGGGGAACGGGGCCTCGTCCGCGGATCGATCGTCTCTTTCGACGTCTACGGCCAGCCGGGATGCTGGCAGGACGCCGCCTGCCTCTTCGGCATCCAGCGCCTGATCCTCGAGACCTTCGACGACCCCGGCTGGGTCCACGCATTCCTGAAGATCCTTTTCGAACGGAAAAAGACCTTTGTCCAGTCCATGGCCGGGGCCCGCTTCGACCTTGTCGAACACGGCGGGGGTGACGCCTCCGCGACGGTCATCTCGCCGCGCATTTTCGACGGGTTCGTCGCCCCCTACGACGCCGAGCTCACCCGCCTCGCCCACGCGGCCGGCCAGCGGATCGTCTATCACACCTGCGGCGGCATGATGCCCTTCCTCGAGCGCATCGCCGGGATGCGGCCAGACGCCATGGAGACGTTCACGCCGCCCGGCATGGGCGGGGACACCGACCTCTGCGAGGCCAAGAGGCGTGTCGGCGGCTCGGTCTGCATGATCGGCGGCTTCGACCAGTTCCACTTCTTCATGGGCTGCACCCCCGAAGAGACCCGCCGCGAGGTCCGCCGCTGCTTCAAAGCGGCCGGCGCGGGAGGAGGGTTCATCCTCTCACCGTCGGACCATTTCTTCGAGGCCAACCCGGAGCTTCTCCGCGCGTACGCCGACGAAGCGCGGCAGTGCCGCTATTGAAGGGCGGGATCGCGCCGCCGGGAGGGGTCGTCGCCGGCTAGGCCTGGATCGCGTTGAGGATCATGGGGACGAGCTGCTTCCTTCGGCAAACGACGCCGGGAAGGTCGAAGGTCCTGTCGTCGAGCCGGGAATACGGCAGCCCGCCGAGGTGTGCGGCCGGGAGCCGCGTGCTCCCGGGCCGCGCCTCTGTCATTCGAGCACGGCCTCGGCCATGGCCGCGACGTTCCGCGGCGGCACATCGGGCAGGATGGCCTCGTGGCTGGGACTGACGATCAGACAGGGCCCGAGGACCTGCTTAATCCTGCGGACTTCGGCTTTGACCTCGGCCGGCGTTCCCAGATTCAGCACGCGCTGGGTGTCGAGGCCTCCCAGGAAGGCGATTTTCCCTTTGAAATCCCGCGCCAGGGTGAGCGCGTCCATCTTCGCCGCCCGGGCCTGGATCGGATGGAGGCAGTTGACGCCGGCCTCGATGAGCCGGGGGATGACCCGGTGGATCGAGCCGCAGGAATGCAGGATGACCTGATAGCCGCGGCGGAGGGCCTGGCCCGTCAGCTTCCTGAACCAGGGCAAGACGAACTCGTCGAAGAGCGCCGGGCTGATCATCAGGTCGATCTGCGTGCCGAAGTCGTTGCCGAAGAAGTAGCCGTCGACGAGATCTCCCGCGGCGTCGAAGAACCGCTCGTTCCCTTCGTAGTAAAAGCCGCAGACGCGGTCGGTCACGGCCCGCACGACGGCCGGGTTCGTGTGCATCTTGACGAAGTACTCCTCCATCCCGAAGAGGTCCATGATGTCATGGTAGAACGGCGCCCAGAAGCCGCTGGCCCGGTAATAGGGGCCGACGTCGCGGAGGGCCCGGACGCCGCCCTCGAAATCGAGGGCCTGCGCGTCCGGCCAGGGGAAGCGGTCAAGCTCGGCCGGGTCCTCGACGGCGGCCAGAGGGCCGGCCTGGCCGTGCGACGTTTTCGCTTGGCCGAAGTCGAAGAGCCGCCGGCAAGAAGGGTCCTGGAAGGTGGACTCGATGAAGCTCGGCGAGATCCAACGATAGTCGTCTCCGAGGCGGCGGCGGAGCTCCTCCTCCTCGCGTGTGCCGAAATAGCGGTGGAGGATGGGCCAGGTGTCGGGGTGGGGGTTGCCGAGCCAGAAGCCACACCGCGGCCCGGGCTTGAGGGCGATGATGCTCTCGAGGAGATCACGGCCGGTCATTGTGCCTTCCCTTCTCCGCGCCTCTTCGCTCCCTTCCGGGGCCGGCACGGAGGCTGCCCTGCGGGCGGCCGCGATCCATCAATACGGCCCTCCTGCTGGGAGTCATGATCAGCCTCGGTCTTGTCACCGAGCCGACGGCCGAAGGCTGTTTAGGCCGCGGCTTTGAACGTCCGGAAATCGTGTTTCAGCTCCGCCCGCAGCCTGTCCATCTCCTGGGCCTTGAGGACGCACATTCCCGTCATGTTGACGATATCGCTGACCTCGACGCCGCGCTGAAGAACGTGGACCGACGCATTGACGCCGGCCAGGATGGGGCCGATCGCCTCGACCTTCCCGAGCCGCCACACTAGCTTGTAGGCGATGTTGGCCGACTCGAGGTCCGGACAGATCAAGACGTTGGCGTCTCCTTTGATCGCGGAGAACGGGTACATCTCCTGCGCCACGGACGGCTCCACGGCGGTGTCCGCCTGCATCTCACCGTCGATCGAAAGCTCCGGGCAGCACTGGCGAACGAGCTCGACGGCCTTCCTCACCTTCATCGTGTTGGCGTCCTGGTTGGAGCCGAAATTGGAGTACGACAGCATGGCGATTTTCGGCTCGACCTCGAAGTACTGGCGGGCGACGTCGGCCGCCAGGTAAGCAATCTCGGCCAGGTCCTCGGCCGTCGGGTTGAGGTTCACGGTCGTGTCGGCGATGAAGATCATCTGGTCCTCGAGAAGGAGCAGGTAAACGCCCGCCGCGCGGGAGATGTTCGGCCGCGTGTGCTGGATCTGAAGGGCGGGCCGTATGGAGTCGGCGTAGTTCATCGTCAGGCCGGAGATCAGGCCGTCGGCGTCGCCCTCGTGCACCATCATGTTTCCGAAGTAGACGGGGTCCTTGAGGGTCTTGGCCGCGTCTTCCCCCGTGATCCCCCGTCGCCACCGCATCCCGTGGAACTTGTCCACATATTTCTGGAAATTGGGATGGTTCGCCGGCTCGATGACCTCGACCTTGTCCTTCGGAACTTCAAACTCCGTGAGGAGAGCGTCGACCGCGGCCATGTGCCCCAGGAGGATGGGCTTGCAGATCCCCTCCTCGACGAGGATCTTGGCGGCGCGCACGATCTTCGTGTGCTCGCCCTCGGGGAACACAACCCTCTTGGGGTCCGCCTTGGCTCGGTCCATGACGACGTGCATGACCCGCCGGATCCGCGAGATCCGTGACTCGAGCTGGCGGATGTAGTCCTCCTTCGAGGCGTACGGCTTGCGCGCGACCCCGGTCTTGATGGCCGCTTCGGCCACCGCGGGGGCCTCCCAGAGGAGGACGCGGTAGTCGAAAGGCTTGGGGATCAGGTACTCGCGCCCGAACTTGAACGGCTTGCCGCCGTAGGCCTTGATCACCGAGTCGGGCACGTCTTCCTTCGCGAGGCCGGCGAGGGCCTTCACCGCCGCCATCTTCATCTCCTCGTTGATCTCTTTCGCGCCGACGTCGAGCGCTCCCCGGAAAATGAACGGGAAGCCGAGGACGTTGTTGACCTGGTTCGGGAAGTCGGAGCGGCCCGTGGCCATGATCACGTCCTTGCGGGCCGCCAGCGCCACGTCGTACGGGATCTCCGGGTCGGGGTTGGCCATGGCGAAGACGATCGGGTCCTTGGCCATGGACTTGAGCATCTCCGGGGTTACCAAGTCGGGGCCGGAGACGCCGATGAAGGCATCGCTTCCGCGCATCGCGTCGGCCAGGGTCCGGGATTTGGTGTCGACCGCGAAGAGCTCTTTGTAAGGATTCATCCCTTCCTTGCGGCCCTTATAGACCACACCCTTGGTGTCGACGAGAATGAGGTTCTCCTTCTTCACCCCGAGGGCGAGGTAGAGCTTGGCGCAGGCGATCCCCGCGGCGCCCGCTCCGCAGAACACGACTTTGATCTTGTCGATCTTCTTGCCGGCCACCTCGAGGGCGTTCAGGAAGGCGGCGCCGGAGATGATGGCCGTGCCGTGCTGGTCGTCGTGAAAGACCGGGATGGACAGGGTCTTCTTCAGCGCCTCCTCGATATAGAAGCATTCGGGCGCCTTGATGTCCTCGAGGTTGATGCCCCCGAGGGTCGGCTCGATGAGTTGGCAGAACTTGATGACCTCGTCCGGGTTGTGCGTGTTCACCTCGATGTCGAACACGTCGATGTCGGCAAACCTCTTGAACAGCACGCCCTTGCCTTCCATCACCGGCTTGCCGGCGAGGGCGCCGATGTCGCCGAGGCCGAGCACGGCGGTGCCGTTGGAGATCACGGCCACCAAGTTCCCCTTGCTGGTGTACTCGTAGACCAGCTCCGGGTCCCGGTGGATCTCGCGGCAGGGCTCGGCCACACCGGGGGTGTAGGCCATGGAAAGATCACGCTGTGTCAGGCACGGCTTCGTCGGGACGACGGAAACTTTGCCGTGACGCTTTCCGGTGTGGTACGCGAGGGCTTCCTCGCGCGTGATTTTAGTAGTGCTCATGATGGTCTCCTCGCTTTTCGCGGTTCCTTTATAAAAGAATTCATACCGGAGATTTTACGCGTTCCCCGCGCCGCAATCAAGGCGTCCGGCGGACGGTTCGGCCGCCCTCCGGCGGCGCCCGACTGCGGGCCGTGTTTCTTGGCGCTATCCCGTGCAGTCATAGCGGCACAGCATAAATGAGAGCGCCGAAGCTGTCAAGGATAGCGGGCGCCCCGACGGTCAGCCCCAGGTCTCTTTGACGGCGGCGAACATCGCGGCGACATTCTCCGGCGGGACATTGGGCAGGATGTTGTGGACCTGGCAGCAGACGAAGCCGCCGCTACGCGGGCCGCTTCCGCCTCCCGGGTCGCGCCGAAGCGCGTTTCGTTCCATTCCGCGAAGGTTATGACGCCGGAGCGAAGGCTCATGAAAGCGTCCATGTTATGCCCATCGTTTAGCCTATCGGGGGGCGAATGTCAATATCCGGGGAAAGAACCCGCTCCCGGGGGGATTCGCTGCCGTCTTCCCCGCCGCGCCCCCGTTCGGAACCGCCCCGGCGCCCCGGCACGCCGTCTCTTCGGGGCCCCTTTCGCGAGACGGGGAAAAATGCTAAAATACGTCCATCAGAGGCCCATGAAAAATGCCAAAGCCTAAGAACAGATCGATGAAAAACCTGCTCTTCTGGATTTCGGCGGGGATCCTCATCATCCTCCTCTGGAGCCTTTTCCAGTCCCCGGCCGCCGCCAAGAAGGAGATGAATTTCTCCGAGTTTATGACCCAGGTCGAGCAGGGCAACATCGAATCGGTCACGATCCAGGACAACGAAGCCAACGGCCGGACCAAGGACGGCCAGGCCTTCAAGACCGTCCTACCTTCGAACTACGCCGACTTGATCAAGATTCTCCGGGCGAACAAGGTCGACATCGTCGTCAAGGAAACCAACAAGAGCTCCATCCTTTCGATTCTTCTTTACCTTTCGCCGATCATCCTCATCGTCCTCTTCTGGATTTTCTTCATGCGGCAGATGCAGGCCGGCGGGAACAAGGCCATGTCGTTCGGCAAGAGCCGGGCCAAGCTCTTCTCGGGCCAGCAGAAGAAAGTGACCTTTAAGGACGTGGCGGGCGTCGAGGAGGCCCAGGACGAGCTCCAGGAGATCATCGAGTTCCTCAAGGACCCGCGGAAGTTCCAGCGGCTCGGCGGCCGCATCCCCAAGGGCGTCCTCCTCGTCGGGGCGCCGGGCACGGGCAAGACCCTTCTCGCCCGGGCGGTCGCCGGGGAAGCCGACGTGCCGTTCTTCTCCATCAGCGGCTCGGACTTCGTCGAGATGTTCGTCGGCGTCGGCGCCTCCCGCGTCCGCGACCTCTTCGACCAGGGGAAAAAACACGCTCCCTGTCTGGTCTTCATCGACGAGATCGATGCCGTCGGGCGCCAGCGCGGGGCCGGGCTCGGCGGCGGCCACGACGAGCGCGAGCAGACGCTCAACCAGCTTCTCGTTGAGATGGACGGGTTCGATTCGAACGAGGGCATCATCCTCATCGCCGCCACGAACCGTCCGGACATCCTCGACAGCGCCCTGCTGCGCCCCGGCCGCTTCGACCGGCGGATCATCGTCGGCATGCCCGACGTCAAGGGCCGAGAGGAGATCCTCCGCGTCCACGTCCGCAGGGTGCCGCTCGCCGATGACGTCGACCTCAAGGTCCTGGCCCGCTCGACCCCGGGCTTTTGCGGGGCCGACCTCGCCAACCTGGTCAACGAAGCGGCCCTCCTCGGGGCCCGCAACGGCGAGGACAAGGTCACCATGAAGGACCTGGAGTTCGCCAAGGATAAGGTCCTCATGGGCGTCGAGCGCAAGAGCATGATCATCAGCGACGAGGAAAAGAAGAACACGGCCTACCACGAAGCCGGGCACGCTCTGATGGCGGCGCTGCTCCCGGAGGCGGACCCCATCCACAAGGTGTCCATCATCCCGCGCGGGCTGGCCCTCGGGGTCACCCAGCAACTGCCCCTCGACGACCGTTACACATACACCAAAGACTATCTTGAGGCCCAGCTGTCCGTCCTCATGGCGGGGCGCGTCGCCGAGACGCTGTTCCTGGGAAAGACGACGACGGGAGCGGCTAACGATTTCGAAAAATCGACGGAGATCGCCCGGAAGATGGTCTGCCAGTGGGGGATGTCTGATCTCGGGCCGCTGACGTTCGGGGAGCGGGACGATCTCATTTTCCTCGGCCGGGACCTGGCCATGAACAAGAACTTCAGCGAGCGGACCTCTGAGAGGATCGATGAGGAGGTCAAGAAGATCGTCACGCGGAGCTACAACCGGACCCAGGAGCTCATCGAGAAGAACAAGGACAAGCTCGTCAAGATCGCCGAGATGCTCCTCGAAAAGGAGGTCCTGACGTCCGAGGAGATCAATCAGATCCTCAACGGCAAGATGAAGCCTCTCGGCCAGCCGGAAGGAGCGGCCGCCTCCCTCCCCAAGCCCGTCGAAAGCCAGACAGCCCCCGATAAAGGGACCGCCGGCGCCTGAGGACGATGGAGAGACAGGCGCACACCCTGGAGGTTCGAGGGCGGCGTTTCTGTCTCGGCTCGAGAACCTGGCTCATGGGGGTCATCAATGTCACCCCGGATTCCTTTTCCGACGGCGGCGCCTGCTTCGAAACCGGCGCGGCCGTCGATCACGGACTCCGCCTCGCCTGCGAAGGGGCCGACATCCTCGACATCGGCGGGGAAAGTACCCGGCCGGGCTCCGAGTCTGTCCCCGAAGAGGAGGAGCTGCGCCGGGTCGTTCCCGTCGTCCGGGCGCTGAGGCGGCAGTCGGGCGTCCTCCTTTCAATCGACACGACCAAGGCCGCCGTCGCCCGGTCGTCGCTCGACGCGGGCGCCGACATCATCAACGACATCAGCGCCCTGCGCTTCGACCCCGCGATGGCGCGCGTGGTCGCTCCGTCCGGGGCCGCCCTCGTGCTCATGCACATGCAGGGGACGCCCCGAACGATGCAGAAGTCGCCGCGCTACAGCGACCTCGTCGGAGAGATCCGGTCCTTCCTCCAGGACCGCATCCGGGAAGCCGAGGCCGCCGGCATCGACCGCGACCGGGTCGTCGTCGACCCGGGGATCGGCTTCGGCAAGACGCTCGAACACAACCTGACGCTCATCGACCGGCTCGCGGATTTCCAGGAGCTCGGCCGTCCGGTCTGCGTTGGCCTGTCCCGGAAGGCCTTCATCGGCGGCATCCTGGGGCTCCCGCCCGGAGAAAGGCTGGAAGGGACGATCGCCGCGGCCGTCCTATCGGTCAGCCGCGGAGCCCGCATCCTGCGGGTTCACGACGTCGGGGCCGTGGCCCGGGCCGTCCGGGTCGCCGAGGCCGTGCTCGATATCTCCGGGGAAGGCTCGAGCGCGGACAGTCGCAAAAGACACTGGAAGACACGTTATGTTTGCTGACGCCTGGAACATTCTCCGGCACATCACGGTGCTGGACGTCCTGGACATTTGCTTCATCGCCTTCCTCATCTACTATGTCCTCCTGCTCGTCAGGGACACGCGGGCCTATCAGGCGGCCATCGGGATCGGGCTTATCGGCGTCATCTACCTGCTGACGGTCTGGGGACGGCTCAGCGTCTCGAACCGCATCATCCGGGCCTTCGTCAACTACCTGATCATCGCCATCATCGTTCTCTTCCAGGCCGAGATCCGGCGGTTTCTGGCCGGGATCGGCTCCCGCACCTTCCGCAAGCCCTTCGTCGTCCGTTCCCTCCAGGAGAAACTCGAGGACCTCTTTTTCGCCATCGAGTACCTCTCCCAAAAGAGCATCGGCGCCCTGATCGCCATCGAGCGAGAAATCTCGCTCTCGACCTACGCGGACCGGGGCCTCAAAGTCGACGCCCTCCTCTCCAAGGACCTCATCGTCAGCATCTTTTATCCCCACTCCCCGCTCCACGACGGCGCGGTCATCATCCAGGGGAACAAGATCGTCGCCGCCGGATGCCTCCTGCCCCTGCCGGCCGCGCACAATCTGAGCAGCCCCTTCCAAACCCGGACGCGGCATCTCGCCGCCATCGGGCTGTCCGAGGAAACCGACGCAGCCGTCATCGTCATCTCCGAAGAGACCGGCGAGATCTCACTGGCTGTCCAGGGACGCCTCAAAAGATATCAGGACATCGACGCGATGCAAACCCATCTGATCTCGTATTTGAAAGAAAAATGAACAGGGACCTGAAAAGATTCTTTGTCCGGAACAAGCGCGAGAAGCTCATTTCCATCGTTCTGGCTCTCGCTCTCTGGCTCGTGCTCGTCCCCCAGGACAAGATCGTCTCCGAAAAAACGCTGACCGTCCCGCTCGAGGTGCGGAACATCCCGGAAAACCTGGAGATCGTCGACCGGCCGCTGGCCACGGTCGACGTCACGGTCCGGGCCCCCAACCGGCTCCTCAACCAGATCACGCCGTCTACTCTCTCCGCCCGGCTCGACCTGGAAAAGGCGACGCTCTATCAGCAAGAATACCCTCTGAACAAGACCATGATCTCCCTTCCTCCGGGCGCCGAGGTCATCGACGTCCGGCCCAATAAGGTGATTCTCAAGCTCGAGGAGACAAAAGAGGCCTCCCTCAATGTCCACCCTTCGATCCGGGGCCGCGTGGCGCCCGGGTACCGGATCGCGAAAATCGAGTTCGAGCCGAGGCAGGTGGTCGTCTGCGGCCCGGAAAGCAAGGTCCGGGCCCGGGACTCGGTGTCGACGGCCCCCGTGGATATCACGGGGCTGGACCGCTCCGCCGTCTTCGACGTCGACCTGATCCTCCCCCGGCCCGAGCTCCGGCTCGTTTCGGCCCAGACGACCGTCCGGGTCTCTATCGCGATCGAGGAAGACAAGGACGAGGCGGGTGAGGCGAATCCGCGGAAAAAATAAACTTCCGGCAAGGCATGGCGCAAAAGCTTTTCGGGACCGACGGAATCCGGGCGGCGGCCGGGAATTACCCCCTGGACTATTCCTCCATCTGCGTCCTCGGGGCGTCGCTGGTCCGGCTGCTGCGGGCGAAGGGGCTCGCGCCGCGGATCCTCATCGGCCGGGACACGCGCGAGTCCGGTCCCTGGATGGAAAAGGCCCTCGTCCAGGGCGTCCGCGAGGCCGACGGCGAGGCGTTCTCGGCGGGTGTCATCCCGACGTCGGCGGTGTCCTACCTGACGACGCGGAGCGAATTTTCTTCCGGCATCGTCATCTCCGCTTCCCACAATCCGTTCCGCGACAATGGGATCAAGGTTTTCTCGCACCAGGGCGTCAAGATCCCCGAGGACTGGGAAGCGGAGCTCGAGACGGCGGTCCTCGCGAACCGGGACGAGAAGAACCCCATGCCCTTCGAGGTCCCGCCTGATCTGCGCTTTGCCGATGACTACGCGCGCTACCTCGGGAGCCGGTTCCGGGCCGGAGGCCCGGCACGGAAGTTCAAAGTCGTCCTCGACTGCGCCAACGGAGCGAGCTCGCGCATCGCACCCAGGGTCTTCCGGGAAGCCGGTTTCGAGGTCGTCTCCATGCACGACACTCCCGATGGCACGAACATCAACCGCGACTGCGGCTCGCTCCACCCGGAGAGCCTGGCCCGGAAGGTCCTCGAAACCGGGGCCGCGCTCGGCGTCGCCTACGACGGAGACGCGGACCGGGCTATCTGGGCCGACGAGACCGGCCGCGTCCTCAACGGCGACCACACTCTGTACATCCAAGCCCTCGACATGAAGACATCCGGCCGCCTCCGCCCCTCCGGCGTCGTGGCCACGGTCATGAGCAATATGGGCCTCGAGAAGGCCCTGGAGCGGGCCGGGATCCCCTTCTTCCGGACTCGCGTCGGGGACAAGTACGTCTACGAAGAGATGGTCAACAGGGGGGCCAACCTGGGCGGCGAGCAGTCCGGCCACACGATCTTCCTCGACGATTTCCCCACCGGCGACGGCATCCTCACCTCCCTCAGGATGGCCGGAACCATGCTCCGGAGCGGCCGGACGCTCTCGGCGCTCGTCCGCGACCTCGAGGAATATCCCCAGGTCCTGCTCAATGTCCGGGTGGCCCGGAAGACGGATTTCGGGGACTTCCCGGAGATCGCGGCCGCCGTCCAATCCGTCCGGGACCGGCTCAAGGACGAGGGCCGCCTCGACCTCCGCTACTCGGGAACCGAGCCGCTCGCCCGGGTCATGGTTGAAGGGCGTGACTGGGCTGTCGTCGATTCGTGCGCCCGGGAGGTGGCCGAGGCGGTGAGGAAGAACCTGGGAGAGGATTAAACCGGAGGATGCCATGAGACTCGCCGTCAACATCGACCACTTCGCCACCCTTCGCGAGGCCCGCAGGGGGACGGAGCCCGAGCCTGTCCTCGTCGCCCTTCTCGCCGAGCAGGCCGGCGCGCACGGCATCGTCTGCCACATCCGGAGCGACCGCCGCCACATCAAGGAGCGGGACCTGAGGCTCCTCCGGGAGGCCGTCAAGACCAAGCTCAACGTGGAGATGGCCGCGACCACCGAGATGAAGGAGATCGCCCTCGAGATCCGTCCGGACGTCGTCTCCCTCGTCCCCGAGCGGCCGGAAGAACTGACGACGGAAGGGGGGCTGAAGGTCTCCGGAAACATCGGGCACCTGGGGCCCCACATCGAGGAGCTCAGGGCGGCGGACGTCCGGACGAGCATCTTCATCGACCCGGACGAGGGCGAGATCGCAGCCGCGAACGAGATCGGCGTCGACCTCATCGAGATCAATACCGGCAACTACGCGGACCTGCGTCCCGGCGCCGCGCAAGCCCGCGCGCTGGCCGGCATCCGGACGGCCGCGGAGTTCGGCGCCTCGCTCGGGCTCGAGATCCACGGCGGCCATGGGCTCGACTACCGGAACGTCGGCCCCATCGTCGCCATTCCCCAGATGACGGAGCTGTCAATCGGTTTCTCCATCGTCGCCCGTGCGGCCGTCGTCGGCATCAAAAGGGCGGTCCGGGAGATGATCGCCCTGCTCGAACGCTGAGGCCTCAGGCCATGGACATTCGCGTCGAGACCGAACGGCTCCGAAAGGACATCGAGGAGCTCGGCCGGATCGGGCGCGATCCGGCCGGAGGGATCAGCCGGCCGTCGTTCAGTCCGGCCGACCTCGAAGCCCGGGCCTGGCTCCAAAAGAAAATCGAGGAGGCCGGGCTCTTTTATAGGCAGGACGGGGCGGGAAACCAGTTCGGCCGGATCGAAGGAACGGGGAAGACCGTCATGGCCGGTTCCCACATCGACACCGTTCTCAACGGGGGCATGTTCGACGGCGCGGCGGGTGTCCTGGCGGCCCTCGAATGCCTGAGGCGGATCCGGGAAGATAATGTCTCCGTCCAGAAGCCCCTCGAGGTCGCCTCGTTCACGGACGAAGAGGGGAATCTCGTCGGAGATTTCCTCGGGAGCCGGGCGTTCATGGGACTTCTCAGCCGCCCGGAGATCGAGCAGGGGCGGACGCAGTTCGGCCTGCCGCTCACCGAGATCCTGAAGGGCACGGCATTCTCTGTCGAGACCATTGCCGGAGCGCGGCGCAGCCGTCCGGACCTCGAGGCCTACCTCGAACTCCACATCGAGCAGGGACCCGTCCTCGAGGACGAAGGTGTGCCCATCGGCGTCGTCGAGCGGATCGCCGGCAAGCACTACCGGCAGTGCGCGTATATCGGGCAGGCGTCGCACGCCGGGACGACGCCCCTCGAGCTGCGGCACGACGCCTTCCTGGGGCTCTCTGATTTCGCCCTGAAAGCCACCCAGCACGTCGCCACGCGTCACTACGGAAGCATGGTAACGGTCGGCCGCGTCATCCTCCACCCCGGGGTTTTCAGCATCGTCCCCGCCCGGGCCGACTTCACTCTCGACTTCCGGAGCACGGACGCCGCGACGCTCGCGGACCTCGAGGCGGAGCTCCTGGCGATCGCCGAGGACACGGCTTCGACGCGGGGACTCGGCTTCGCCTCGCGCATCGTCGACCGGACAGCCCCGGTCGCCGCCGCCCCGCGCCTGATCGGGATGCTCGAAGAGGAGTCGCGGTCGCTCGGCTATCCTTCGATGCGTCTGACCAGCGGCGCCGGCCACGACGCCCAGATCATCGCCGCGGAGTGCGATGCGGGGATGATCTTCATCCCGTGCGCCGACGGGATCAGCCACTCGCCGGACGAGAGGGTCAGCTGGGACGATCTCGAAAAGGGAGCCAACGTGCTCCTGCGGACTCTCATCCGCCTCGCCCAGGCGTGAGGTCTGAGGTCGCGGTCAGCGGACGCCTCGGCCGTAGATCACGACACGGTGCTCCGCGATCAGGGACCAGCCGTTCCGCCAGTCGTACTCCTCGAACCCCGGCGGCATCGGGTTGACCCGGATGACGCAGGCGCCGCGGACACAGGCCCCGGCGTTGTGATCGATGCCGACGCTGAAATCCCATCCGTCCCCGTAGGTCTTGGCTTTCTGGGACCTGTCGGGGCGCCCCGGTTTTGACGGGTCGCCCATGAGGTTGCGCTGGGGGCGGATCATTCGGCATGGGCCTTCTCCGGCCAGCTTCCCAGTGCCTTTCTCGTAGGTGAGCACGTCGAGCGGTTTCCCCTCGCGCTCGAAGGCCAGCAGGAGCCATGGCGGCCCGGGGATCTCTCCTCTGTCGACGACGCCGGGAGGGACATGCGCGGGGTACTTGACAAAGGCCCGCTCCGTGCCTGCGAAGGCTGCGGGACCGGAGTAGTAATACCCGCGCGGAAACGGCCGCGTGATGTCCTCGAGCGTATAGTCCATGCTGTATCCGTCCGGGGCGAAGACGGTGATTCCCGCGACGCCCGCGAGGTCGACCCGGGCTCTGGCCAGAAGATCCACGACCCTCACGCCCGTGTATGTCGTATAGTCATCGGTCGGCTCCTTGGTCGTGTTCATCAGCAGGAACTCCGTCCGCGCCGGGATCTTCCCGAGGTCGCCACTGGAGAAGGCGATGAACGGCGCCAGCGGCTGGCCCGGGCGGCTGGCGGGGTCGCCCGGGTAGCGCAGGGCGGCGATCTCGGCGTCGTTCGAGTAGCCGTCGCCGTCGCTGTCCAGCTTCCCTATTTCCTTAAGGGCCTCCGCCGTCCGGCCCGCGTTGTCGTAGGCGAGGCCGTAGGCGTTCAGGGTGTCTTCAGCGTCTTTGGGAACGCCCGTCTGATAGCTCGGATTCGGGTAGAGGAGGAGGTGGCAGTAACCGCAGGGACTGTACACCCGCTCCGTGTCCGTGCCCTTGACGCCGGCGCGATGGCACGTCTGGCAATCGTCGAGCCGCGTCCCTGCCGCCGCTGGGTACACCTGGAGGAAGTTGTTTATGTCCGTATTGTTCTCGTGGCCGGGATAGGCCCGCGACTCGGCCGCTTTCTGGGAACCGGCCGGGGGGGCGGCCATGGTCAGGGCTAGGGTAAGGATGAACGCCCCCGCGACGGGAATAATCAAAGCCAAGGATTTTTTCAGCACCGCAATCTCCATCGGGAAGTCTGTAAAAGGGCATAATAGAGGAATCCCGAGGTGGATGCAATCTTCTTCCGCCGGGTGGAACACGAGGGACAGTCCTCCTTTCACTAATCGTGCCGGACCGGATATACTGGCAGGCATGGAGGACCCGTTGAAGCCGCTCAGGATCGGGCCTGTCACGGTCGATTTTCCCGTCGTCCTCGCCGCCCTGGCCGGCTACACCGACCTGCCCTACCGCCTCATCTGCCGGTCCTGCTCGGCGCCATACACGGCGACCGAAGCCATGCTGGACCGCCAGGTCCTCCTTCAGGGAAAGCTCCGCAAGCGGCTCATCCGTCTCGACCCCGCCGACCACCCCGTCGCCGGGCAGATCATGGGCGAGGGCCCCGAAACCATGGCCAGGGCCGCGGCGGCGCTCGACGGGATGGGGTTCGACGTGGTCGACCTCAATTTCGCCTGCCCCGTGCGCAAAG
This sequence comes from uncultured Eubacteriales bacterium, assembly GCA_964551995.1. Lineage (GTDB taxonomy): Bacteria > Acidobacteriota > Aminicenantia > Aminicenantales > Saccharicenantaceae > DATKJS01. The sequence goes on along the minus strand of CAZKFD010000001.1, from coordinate 34,462 downwards.
TAACCAGCCGCGGCCGCGGCGGGGCCCTGATGAGGGAGCCGGACCGCGCGCTGGAGATCATCCAGGCCGTGATTGCAGCCGTCCCCGGCCGGCCGGTCACCCTCAAGCTCCGCCGGGCCTTCCGCGAGGGCGACACGGCCCACAAGGCTTTCTGGGCCATCACCGCCGGTGCTTTCGAGGCCGGAGCGGCCGCCGTCTGCGTCCACGGCCGGAGCGTCGAGCAGAGATACAAAGGCCGGGCCGATTGGAGCTTCCTGGCCCGCGTCAAGGCGGAGTTTCCCGGCCGGACCGTCATCGGTTCGGGCGACGTCCAGACTCCCGCGGACGCCCTGAGGATGATCGCGGAGACCGGAGTCGACGGCGCCGCCGCGGCCCGGGGGGCCATCGGAAACCCCTGGTTTTTCGAGCAGGCCCGGGACCTTGCCGCCGGCCAGATTCCACGCCGGCCGGACCTCGGGAAGCAGCGCGAACTTATCCTGCGCCACTTCCGCCTGGCGTGCGAGATGTATGACCCGCGGCGGGGGCTCAAGATCCTCCGCCACTTCTCTCTCCAATACGCGAAGATGCACCCCCGGCGGACCGACCTCCGCAATGCCCTCGTCGCCGTGCGCACCGAGGAGCAATGGCGGGCCGTCATCGACGACTTTTACGGCGCCGAACCAAATCAGTCGTCAGAAAACACATAAAGCACTTCCGGCTTTGCGCCTATGAGCCGGCCCTGGATCCTCGATTCATGCTTCGAATACAGGGGTGGAGACGTCAGAACCCAAGGAAACGGATGCGGCCTGCCCACGGAAATGAACCGCCGGCGTCTGCCCTTGAGGCCGGATGGTTCATATTGCGCGTCCTTTGCTTCCCCCCTCCGGCACGGATATTTCCGGGTGTCCCATTCGCTTTCATGGCCGCGGTGGATGGCCGCACCTCTCCCGCCGGTCCGTCTTTACAGACGGGGGCCGCTGTGGTATCTATGAGGGGCTCCGAGCCGGAGGTGCTACAGCCGGTCCGGCCAGGCTTTCCGGCCGCCAGGGAGGGGCGGGAAACGGCTCCTCCTTCCGTTGTTGAAAAGGAGACATGGTGCGCCTTCATCGCCTTCCCCCAAGAGGATGCATTGCCTGGCTGGCGTGTTTTGCCGTGATGGCCTCGCCGCCGGCCGCCGATCCCTCCACCGTTGCCCCCTCTCCGGCGGGTGCGGCCGCGGCTCCCGAGCGCACCCTGATGCTCGCCACGACGACCAGCGTCGACGCGACGGGACTCCTCGATGTCCTCGCCGACGCTTTCAAGAAGGAGTCCGGGATCACCCTCAAGTGGATCGCCGTCGGCACCGGCGCCGCCCTCAAGCAGGCCGAGGACGGAAACGCCGATGCCGTCATCGTCCACGCCAAGAAGCTCGAGGACGAGTTCCTCGAAGACGGCTATGGTGTCAACCGCCGGGTCATCGCCGGGAACTATTTTATGATCGTCGGCCCGCCCGCCGACCCGGCCCGCGTCGCCGGCGCCGCGGACGCCCGGCAGGCCTTCGCGGGGATCAAATCGGCCGGGGCGGTCTTTGTCAGCCGCGGAGACAGGTCGGGGACCCATCTGCGGGAGCTCGACCTCTGGGCCCTCGCCGGGGGAAAGCCCGTGAAGAATTACCTCGAAACTGGGCAGGGCATGGCCCAGACCCTCCAGATCGCCTCCGAAAGGCGGGGATACACTCTGACCGACACGGCCACGTTCTCCAACCTCGCTGGCCTCGTGGATCTCCGCCCGCTCCTCGAGAAGGGCCCTGACCTCGAAAATATCTACGCCGTGATTGCGGTTAACCCCGCCCGGATTCCCTCCGTCCGGTACGCGGAGGCTATGGCGTTCATTGCCTTCGTCACCTCCCCGGCCGGACAGGAGCTCATCGGCAGCCTCAAGGGAAAGGACGGGAGGCCGCTCTTCGAGCCCTTGGCCGGGCGGCCGGGGATCGACCTCGTCAAATGATCATCCGCGAGCTCCTCCTCATCATCTGGGTCTCCCTCAAGACGAGCGGCTTGGCCGCCCTGGTCGCCAGCCTTCTGGCCGTTCCCTTCGCGCTCTTCCTGGCGGGCAACGAGTTCCGGGGCAGGCGCCTCGTCCTCATCCTCAACCAGACGTGGATGGCCGCGCCGACCGTGGTCATCGGGCTCTTCTTCTATTTCCTGCTCGGGCGGAGCGGGCCCCTCGGGCGGCTCGGCCTCCTCTACACGCAGACGGCAATGACCATCGGCCAGATCGTTCTCATCCTGCCGCTTATCACCGGCTTCTCCTACACCGCCCTGCGCCAGGTCGACCGGCGGGCCCGGCTGACCGCCCTGACGCTGGGCGCAACCCGCCGGCAGGCCGGCTGGGTCGTCCTCCTCGAAGCCAAGTTCGCCCTCCTCGTCGCCATCCTGGCAGGGTTCGCGCGGGCCGTCTCCGAGGTCGGCATCGCCATGATGCTCGGCGGCAACATCCGGAACTTCACCCGGAACATCACGACCGCCATCGCCCTCGAATCCTCGAAGGGCGAGTTCGCCAACGGCGTCGTCCTCGGCGTCATCCTCTTAGCGTTCACGTTCGGCATCAACGTCCTCGTCGTCACCAGCCTCCGGAGCAGGGATTAGCATGGCGGAAAAAGAGGCCTACCGGCTCGAGGACGTCCGGTACGTCTATCCCGGCCCGCCGTCCGTGCCGGCGGTCGACATCGGGACGCTCCGGATTGCGTCCGGAGAGATCCTGGCGCTCGCCGGCCCGAACGGCGCGGGCAAGACGACTCTTCTGATGATCCTTGCCTGCCTCTTCCGGCCGACAGGAGGCCGCCTCGTCATATTCGGCGAGGATCCCTGGGCGGATGACGCACGGACCGCGGCCGCGCGACGCGAAGCAGTGCTTGTGACCCACCACCCTTATCTTTTCAAGGGGACGGTCTTCGACAATGTCGCGTTCGGCCTCAAGGTCCGCAGGACTCCCGAAACGCGATGGCCGGCCCTCGTGAGCCAGGCCCTCGGCCTCGTCGAACTCGCCGGTTGGGAGCGGAGGCCCGCCTCGACGCTCAGCGCGGGCCAGGCCCAGAGGGTGGCGCTGGCCCGGGCCCTGGTCCTGAAGCCCAGGGTCCTGCTCCTCGACGAGCCGACGGCCAACGTCGAAGCCGACCTCGCCCTCCGGATCGAGGCCGTCGTGCGCGAGGCCTGCCACGGCGCGGGCGCCACGGTCGTCTTTTCGAGCCACGACTTTTCCCAGGCCACCCGGCTGGCCGGAGAGATCGTCTATCTCTCGGCGGGCCGCCGGGCCCCCTTCAGCCACGAAAACTGCTTCAGCGGAGAAGCGGCCTCCGACGGCCGGCTCAGCTGGATCGAGCCGCGGCCGGGGGCGAGGATCGTCTTTCCCGGGACCTTCGCCGGACACGTCACCTGCGTCGTCGACCCGGCCAACATCCGGATTTTAAGCACGCCTGACGGAGCCGCCGCGGGAAGGCCGAACACGTTCCGGGGCTTGGTCACCCGCCTCGAAACAACGGAACCCGGACGGGCGCTTGTCAGAGTCGGCGGCGAGCTGACCTTTCGCGTTACCGTTCCCCTGTCAGAAATCGAGGCCCGGGGAATTTCCCTTTCCCGGACCGTTCTGATAGAATTCGATCCGGCCGCCGTGGAGCTCGTCGGGGTCCGGGCTGCGGGAGAAACCTCGTGATCGATTACACGGACGCCCTTCGCGAAGTCCTCAAGAGGGCCGGGCCGCTCGGTAGCGAATCCGTTCCGGTCGACAGGGCCCCGGGCCGGACGCTCGCCCGCGACATCAGGGCCAGGGCGCCCATCCCTGCCTTCGCCAAGGCCACAATGGATGGGTACGCCGTCCGCGCCGCAGATACCCGGCCCGCGGTGGGATCCGCCTTCACAGAGCTCGAAGTGACCGGGGACTTGCCGGCCGGCCGCGTCGCCTACAGAGCTGTCGGTCCGGGGAAAGCCGTCCGGATCATGACCGGCGCTCCCCTGCCCAAAGGCGCCGACGCCGTGGTCATGGTCGAGGACACGGAGAGAGTGGGCGGATCGGTCAGGATCATGAGCACCGTCGACCCCGGGGAGAACACCGGCCGGCCCGGCGAGGACGTCGAGCGCGGCGAGCTTGTCCTCAGGAAAGGCGCCCTTATCGGGCCGGCCGAAACGGGGATGCTGGCCGCTCTCGGATACGCATCCGTGCCGGTAGCCCGCCGGCCCCGGGTCTGCGTTATCGCCACGGGCGACGAGATCGTCGAGCCCGGCCGAAAGGCCCGTTCCGGCCAGATCAGGAATTCAAACGGGCATGCCCTGCTGGCCCTCGCGCTGCAGGCAGGGGCCAAGGCCTCGTATCTCGGCATCGCCCGGGACAGGAGGGCGTCGCTCGAAGCGAAGATCCGGAAAGCCCGGCGCGCGGAGATCCTCGTCCTCTCGGGCGGGGTTTCGGTCGGCGATTACGACCTCGTCAAGGACCAGCTCAAGGCCCTGGGCGTCCGGGCGGTTTTCTGGCAGGTGCGGATCAAGCCGGGCAAGCCGGTGTTCTTCGGCCTCCGGGGCCGAGAGCTCGTCTTCGGACTCCCCGGGAACCCGACGAGCGCCATGGTGACCTTCCATCTTTTCGTCCGTCCCGCCCTCGACCGGATGCTCGGGCGACGGGAGTCCGGACTGCGGGCCGGGAAAGCCGTCCTCGAAGGCGAGATCGATCTCGAGCCCGGGCGGATGCAGTTCCTGCGCGGCGTCCTCGCCGGCGCGGGCCCCGAGATCCGGGTCTCGCCCTTCCCGGACCAGAAGAGCGGCGTCCTGAAGTCCATGGTCGGGAGCCAAGTCCTCATCATCGCGCCCGCCGAAGCCCGGCGGCTCGAGAAAGGGCAGGAGGTCGAAATCCTGTTTATGGATTGACGATGGCCAAACTCACCCATATCGACCCCGAGGGCCGGGCCCGCATGGTGGACATCGGCCCCAAAGCCGTCACCCGCCGCGAAGCGGCGGCGTCCTGCATAATCAGGCTTAGCCCCCGGACGATCGGTCTTGTCCGCGCCAACAGGATCGCCAAAGGCGAGGTTTTGAACGCGGCCCGGCTGGCCGGGATCCAGGCGGCCAAGAGGACGTTCGAGCTCATCCCCCTCGTCCACCCCATTCCCATAGACAAAGTCGATGTCGAAACGGAGATCCTGAAGACGGGCATCAGAATCCTCTGCCGCGTCTCGGCCGAGGCGCGGACGGGGGCGGAGATGGAGGCCATGACGGGAGCGGCCGTGGCCGCTTTAACCATATACGATATGGTCAAAGCGGTCGACCGGAGCGCTGAGGTCGTCCGCCTGCGGCTCGAATTCAAGAGCGGCGGCAAGAGCGGGACGTTCCGGAGAGGCCGATGACGGCTTGCGGACAGGCCGCGCGGTGGAAGCCCGGCGGTGCCTCCGGCACGGTCGTCTCCGTCAATATCAGCCGGAAAAAAGGGCAGGTCAAGACGCCGGTCGCGGAGGCCGAGGTGATCGCCGGCGAAGGTCTCCGGGACGACGCCCATCGGCGGTTCGGACACCGCCAGGTCTCGCTTCTGATGCTGGAGAGCATCGAGGCGCAGAAGGAGAAGCTCGGAGCTGGGGCGCGGAAGATGATCAAGCCAGGGGCATTCGCCGAAAACCTGACCACCCGCGGCATCGATCTCACGGCGCTCAAGATCGGGGACGAGCTCGTCGTGCGCGGAACAGGCGGGCCGGTCCGGCTGCGGGTCACGCAGATCGGCAAGGACTGCCACACGAAATGCGCCGTCTATAAGCTTACGGGCGACTGCATCATGCCCGCGCTCGGGATTTTCTGCGAGGTCCTCTCGGGCGGAACGGTCCGGGCCGGAGACCCGATTGAAAAGCGCTAAGGTCCTGCGCATCTCGGTCACCGACCGCTGCGACCTGAGGTGCGTCTACTGCATGCCGGAAACGGGGGTGAAGCTCCTCCGGCCGGCCGATCTCCTGACCTACGAGGAGATCGAGCTCGTGGCCCGGGGAGCCATGGCCGCCGGCGTCAGGAAGTTCCGGATCACAGGCGGAGAGCCGCTGGTGCGGCGGGGCGTCGAGATCCTGGTCGGGAAGCTCGCCCGCCTCCGGCCCGACGACCTGGCCCTGACGACCAACGGCCTCCACCTCGCCGGGATGGCCGCCACTCTTAAGGCCGCCGGTTTGAGACGGGTGACGATCAGCCTGGATACCCTCCGGAGGGAAAGGTTCGAAACGATCTCGCGGCGGAAAGGGTTCGACCGCATTTTCGCGGGGATCGAGGCCGCGAGGCGGGCCGGCCTGGTGCCGGTCAAGATCAACACCGTCGTCATCCGGGGCGTCAACGACGACGAGGTCGAGGACTTCGTCCGGTTCGCCGAAAGGCAAGAGATCGAGGTTCGTTTCATCGAGCTCATGCCGACGTCCGGGCTCGGCCCAGAATGCAAGGAGCTCGGGAGCTGGCGGCCGTCGCTCTTCGTCAAGGGAGAGGACGTCCGGCAGAGGATCGGCGAGACCTTTGGTCCCCTTGAGCCGGTCGACGATGCAGACGGGGTCGCCCGGGTTTACCGGCTGGCGCGCGGCGCCCGGGTCGGTTTCATCACGCCGATCTCCGACCCCTTCTGTCGCGGCTGCGAGCGCCTGCGTCTCGGCCCGGACGGCCGGCTGAAGCTCTGCCTCTTCGACAAGGACGGAATCGACCTGAGGAAGGTCCTTCGCGGAAAGAAGGCACGGCCCGGCGAGCTCGCCGCGCTCTTGCGGATGGCCCTGGTGGAGAAAGAGCGATGGGAGCGGGGCAGCCTGGCCGCCCTCTCGAGCGACATGTTCAAGACGGGGGGCTGAAATCTGGTTCAGACCGCAGAGGGTCCTCTTCTATTCTGAGGCCTAGCGCTCCCGGCCAGAAAGCATCTCGTTGAGTCTAGCCTGCCATTCATCCTCGGCGAGCACTTCGAATCTTAGCTTCCGATCCAATTTGAAGCCGAGTTCGCCCCACTTGATTTTCTTCGCTTGGTCAGCGCAAATGGAAAAGAGCTTACGGATATAGTTCGTTTTATCATTATCCATTAAGTGCAAGCCCTTCGTTTCAATGACATAGATGTGCGAATAATCGGCCCCCCGCTCCTTGACGCCCGAGGTGAAAATGAAATCCGGGTAAATCTTATGAGGCCGCCACCCCTGAAGGGAATAATCATAACGGGCCCGGTTACGATACCAAAAGAGGAGCTTCTTCTGGCTGTCCAGATACCAGGCGACAGCTTTTTCAGATTCATTGAAGTCATCTTCAGGAACAAATTCAAACAGGCTTAATTGAAGGGGATGCCCGTCACTTTGTGTCAGCGTTCTAGCTTCAGGGCTGAGCCTCAATTTCTCCGGGAGCGTAAATTCCAGGTCCTTCCCGATAATCAGAAACCTCAATTGCCCCGACTTCAACAGCTCATGGAATATCCCCTCCGCGAGGCGATCTTTTTCAAGCTCCAGGTGTCGCCGCATTTCCTGAATGATAAAGACAAAATTATCAACGATTTTCTTCTCTTCGTTCTTTCTTCGGAGCTGCCCAAGGAAGCGCGCCGCCAATGCATAGGCCGTCCAGGGATTGGGAATGACATCGTTGACCTGGCGGGCCATGAATACGGGATCCACGCTGATGGCTCCCTCTTTAATAGGCAGGATATCCTTGATTTTGATGACTTCTTTCGAATCCGCCGAAAGTGTTGCGATCCGTTCGACGTGTTCTTGGTCTTCTGGGGTCAATGCCAGCCCCATGAGCGGATCCATGTTGACCCGATCCCAGGGTATGCGCGAGCCGATATCGGTTTCGTAGTTTACGACCCGCCAATCAGCGCCGTCTTTGACGACGAAGATCGGCAGGAGTGTCTTCTTGGCAACCTTCCTAAACTGCTGCCTTATCTGAACGACTTTCTCTTTCCCCGCCTTGCCCCCGCCAGCGTCGTCGACTGCAATCCGGCCGCGGAGGTCGCCCAAACCTTCTTGCTCGAACCCCAGCCTGATGCTGTCGAGAAGAATATTGGCTCGCTGTTGAAAGCAATAAACATAGCTTTCGTCGAGGTCGTGCACCAGTGTTTTTCTAGCGAACGGCTGGCGGAGAATCCTCCCGACGAGCTGAATCAGGGAATTCTTCGATGACGGATTCGTCAGGATGGCAAGGACATAGGCGAAAGCGCAATCCCAGCCCTCCTGAAGCGCCTGTTTGGTGATGATATAACGGATCTTGCACTCTCTCGACATGAGGCCGCCGATATCATCCACTTCTTTGAGCTCGTCCTTTTCGCTCGTTTTTACAGCGACTTCCTCGGCGGGAATCCCTAAGGATCTTATAAGGTGCTCCCGGACATCTTCCGAATGGATAAACCTGCCGCCGCGCTGTTCAGCTCCCGTCCTCTCTGCCTGGATAAGACAAATCGGCCGAATGTAAATTCCGGTCTGCGCTTCATAGTCCCTGGCTTTTTGTTCCAGGAGCGCCCTCTTATTGAACGATTCGAGAAGCGTATCTTTCCAATCCGGGCTGGACTTGTTGACCACATGGAGGTCGAGTTTGATCATTTCCTCCCGGTGGACCTCCCGGCCGGTGATATCCACGAGGATATTGCTCTGAGCGGGCGTCGCCGACAGCTCGACGATCAGACAGGGATTGAATCCCCGCAGAGTCGCCTGTGCGCCCTCGCTGTAGGCTTTATGGCCTTCGTCGAGGACGATTATGGGAGAAAGTATCCGCAAGGTATTCCCTAGCGAAGTTTTGATTTGTTTGCCCCAGAACCCGCTTTGTTTTTCATACGTATCGAGGTTCTGGAACATCTTGAGCATGTCTTCTTGAGCTCTGACATCGTCTTCGGGGGGGAAGAAGGCTTGGAAACCGCCGTTATCTTTGAAAACCCTGAGCGTTTCCTTTGTCTGCCTGTTCGCCGACGGTAGCATGAGCATCAGGACAACCAGATTCTGGGCCATATCCTGCGGCGAAAATTGATCGGTCTTTTCGAGAATAAGGGTTCGCCCCCCGCTGGCCAGGTCAAGGTGCTGGCGGTAGGGATGATCGCGGTCTTTCAGGCTTCGTATTGTCTGGCGATAAATTTGTGTCGTGGGCACGATCCAGAGAACCAAGCCTGGCCGCGATTTTCTATAAATTGTTTGGACAAGGTCGATCGTCTTGACGGCGAGAAGAGTCTTGCCTCCTCCCGTGGGAATTTTCAAGCAGAATGTGGGCAACGGCTGCCCCAGGCCATTGTTTCGGGAGGCATAAGCGCGCTTAATCCCTGCTTTTTCCCAAGCTTTTTGGGGAAAATCGATTTCGAATTCGGGGTTCTTGACCGCTTTTCCTCGCCATTCCGTCAGCTTTTCAAGGTAATTCCGGACTTCGGCGAGAGTCCTCTGCTGAAATTCCTTGAGCTGCATGTCTATCCGACCCGCTGGTAGATTTCAAAGGGAAGCTGAGCGAAATCGATCTTATACTTTTCAAGGTATTCTTGATCGAGGTATTTCGTTGGAGCGAAAACCAGCCGGCGTTTTCCCGTCTTGATAGGAGGAAGCTTCTCAGCTTTTTCAAGGGTCAGCGCCATCCCCTTGAGCTTCTGAATGTCCGGCTCATATAAGAGGAACACCTGATAATTAGCGCTTTCGCCGATGAATTGCTTCTTCTGATCGATCTTTTTCTCGTCGAAACACTCTCCCGTTGCCGTATAAAAGACATAACGGGCAAGTTCTTTATAGCTCGGCAAGTTCCTTCCGCTTAGGATTTCCTCCAATTCCATGGGTTTGCCGAGTTCGAAATAGCTGAAAGTACCGCCCAACTCCTTTTTAAGATTCTCGTCTTTTGCCCTTGGAACACCCTTGATCACCCTGCGAACTCTCTCGGCAGTAATGGAATCGGCATAGTCTTCGCACTCGACGAGGATAAATTTCCTATTGCCGCCGTCCTCTTTGTTCAAGGCCAACACGGCATGGGCGGTTGTCCCCGAGCCGGCAAAGGAATCGAGAACTATATCATTTTGGTTTTTCGCAGAACAAACGTCCAATATACGCTCTATTAGCAGGGTTGGCTTAGGAGTGGCGAACTCTTCGCTATAATCAGTAAATATCTGCCTAATTTCTCTTTTTGAAAGCTGGTTATCCCCTGCAAATTCCCGATTCCACCAAGTAGAAGGCACGACACCGGATGACACTTCCGTTCGGAAGCGTTTCAACCTAGGAAAATTTCTGCCCGCCCCACCCCAATAGATTTTGTTCTCAACGACGTTATTCTCATGAGTTTCTTTGTCAAATCTCCAAACTCGTGATTTGGAGGGCCAGACGTCTTTTCCAGTATTCGGATTCTGAATAGGATAATAGAGATTCGGCCGCTCGTCCGCTGTTTTGTTACATGTGTAATCTACGGATGTCCAGGGACCTCTGGGATCATTATCAATATTTTGGTATCTTTCTTCTTGGGCGTCACTTCGTTTAATCATTTCGCGCTGCCAGCCCAGTGGATCCTCCCGATTTTCTTTTGCCTTCTTTGCAAAAACCATTATGTAATCATGCATATCAGAAAAATATATCGCGTCATTCTGAGGAGATTGCTTCTTTTGTCAAACAATTTGGGCTACGAAATTCTCCGCTCCGAATATTTCGTTCATTATCATCCGGAGGCAGTGAACTTCGTTGTCGTCAATGGAAATGAAAATGGCACCATCTTCGCGCAGAAGTTCCCTCAGCAACTTTAACCTCGGCATCATCATGCAGAGCCACTTGTCATGACGCGTTAAGTCTTCCTTATCCACGACCTTTCCTAGCCACTCCTGCATCATCGGAGAATTGACATTATCGTTGTAAACCCACTTTTCATTTCCGGTGTTGTAAGGCGGGTCAATATAAATACACTTGACTTTGCCTGCGTAAAGAGGCAAGAGCGCCTTAAGGGCTGCGAGATTGTCGCCGTGAATGACCAAGTTGTCATTCAGACTGACCTTATCCGTGAGGCTCTTGCTCTTGATCGGAACTAGCTCGTGGTACTTGACGAGTAGGTGGTGGTTTTGGACAAACGTCTTTCCCTTAAATTGGAGCTGAGCCATGGATGTCCCCCATTCTTAGTTGCCCAAGAGATCAATCAACCTCTCGTCGATGAGTCTAGCCGCCTCGGTCGGCGAATACAAGACATCAGCCCTGAGAAGAGACCGGGTGTCGTTAAGGAAGTTCGCGTCCGCGACCTTTATGAGCAAGTTCTCCCTGAACTTATCCTTAGAAATGTAAACCTGTTGACCGGTAAGATAAAGGTGGAAAGCCCTGACGATTCTTCCAGAGTCCGCTTGCCCCTTCGTCAGTCCGATCCAGAGGTCGAAGAGGTCCCGGCCTTTTCTGCGTTGATAGAGTGCGCGGAGCTTTGTCGCGAGGAGTTCCTCCAGCGAGTAAATTGCCAGGTCACATCCGCCGGCGAACCAGCGGGATTCGAGATGATAGGCCTTTTGCTCTATCGGGAATACGGCGGCATGCTCTCGCGTATTCACTTCAACCTTGATGCGGAGCGGAATCGTCGGCGGGATTTCGGAGGCCGTACGAAATGTGAGGATGACGCTGTCTTCCTTCTGGCGCGTCCGCGGCTTTCCGAAAAGAGGTTGGCATATCTTCTTGATTTCGCTCAGGACCTCGCCGATGCCTTCCGCGTCCCGCTGGACGAAATCGAGGTCTTCGGAATATCGGACGGCCGGACTGAGGTGGACTTTATGAAGCGCGGTGCCCCCTCTGAATAAGAGCTTGGCGTGGACGAGCTCATTCTGATACAACTCGACCAGGAGCCGACTGATAATCAAGTCCTGCTCGACCTGGGCGTCCGAAATCCAAGGCGCGAACTCCCTCCATTGAACGATATCCGCGCGGGGGATCATATTTCGTCGGCCTCGATTTTTAGGTTCTCAAAGATGTTCCATTTTCGGTTCCATCGGGAATCCGCGCGGGGAAGAGACGGGTCCAGCAAGATGGGGAGCCCCGCTCTGTTCCGGAGAAGACGAGCAAGGTCGTTAGCCCGAGATCCAAAGCCCACTTTATCCAGAATGAACCCTAACCGCTGGAGCGAGGCCGGGGACCTTTCCTTGCGACCCACGGCCAACAGCGCGCGTGGTTCAATACTCTCGCCGAGCTCCGCCAGCGCAACCGCGACGAGGTTCAACCCGCCGATAGCCTTGCTGTATCGGACAAGATCCAGGGCCGTAAGTTCAGGATTCGAAATCATCATGAAACCCGTCTCGGTTTTTTGGCTCTTCAAGAATGCCGGATCCGCAAAATCGAGTTTCTGGAAAAAGCGGATTTTGAGCGCCCCGCCCTGAATCGGCCTGAACTGGCGGGGCGTCAGGACATGAAACTCCTGCGGCTTCTGATGGGATGCACCCCAAATGGCCGCCGCGCTTAGGAGGCCGACGTAATAATCGACCTTCATAAATCTCATTAAATCCTGGATGAACCACTCGGGCGGAAGAACGCCGGTCCGGCCGAATTCAATGGGAATGATAACATAGAAGCCGCGCCGAACGAGCAGGATGCGTTTTATCGCCTGTAATCTGACTAAGGACCTGTTCGCAACAAGCTCGGCCTGTCCAGTTCTCTCAAGAAGTTCCTGCTTGATAAAATAGTATTGTCCCCTGGCCTGGAGGCCGTCAATGAAAGCGTGGATCGCGTCTTTTTTCATGGCTAATTGTCGTATGCAAATTGCGACAATGATTGTCGTTTTTTGCATACTCCATCTTTCATTGCCCTCAGGCTAGCACATCTCTCATCAAGAATGCAAGGGACTTTCGAAGTCTCGCCTTGACAGCCTAGGCGGGTCAATTTAAGATTCACTTCGACTAGAGAAACACAAGCGTAGCTAGTGGAAAAGGACGGGCCATGAAGATCGGAATCCTGACGGTCAGCGACAAGGGGGCCCGCGGCGAGCGCGAGGACCGGAGCGGCCCGGCCATCCGCGAGATGATGGAGGCGAATGGGGCGGAGGTCGTCCGCGCCCGGATCGTTCCCGACGAGCCCGACGCGATCCGGGCGGCGCTCGTCGAATGGTCCGACGAAGGGCTCGACCTCGTCCTGACGACCGGCGGGACAGGCTTCAGCCCGCGGGATTGGACGCCGGAAGTGACGAAGGCCGTCATCGAGCGGGAAACGCCCGGCATCAGCGAGGCCATCCGGCAGGCGGGCATGAAAAAGACGCCGACGGCCATGCTCAGCCGGGCCGCGGCCGGGATCCGGAAGGCGACTCTGATCATCAACCTCCCCGGAAGCGAGAAGGCGGTCCGCGAGAGCCTCGAGGCGATCATCGGCGCCCTCCCCCACGGCATCGAGATCCTTAAGGGGACAGCCGGGGAGTGCGGAAAGCCGCACCCCGAACGCTGACCGTTCGGCGGGCCGTTCCGAACCTGTCTGCGGACGGGATCCCGATGGCTCTGCGCTACAAATCGCGGGTCTTCCCGGTTCCGGATAGGGATTATCGTTCAGGAAGGGCGAACGAGCCGGGCCGGATGAGGCGGCGCGCTCAATCGCCCTTGAGATCCGCCTTGAAGGCCCTGTTTTTTTTCTTCTCCGAGACGTGACGCTTGTCGGCCAGCATCTTTTCCTTGGCCCGCTTGGACCGCTTCCTTTTCTGGCGGCGGAGCTTGGCGATCCGCTGCTCCTCCTCGCTCTCTTTCCCGAGGACGGCCGCCTCGATCTTATCGGCCAGGATGCGCCGCGCCAGGTAGCGGTTGAGGGCCTGCAAGCGCTCTTGCTGGCATTTGACCTCGATGCCGGTGGGGAGATGCTTGAGGTAGACGCACGTCGCGACCTTGTTGACATTCTGGCCGCCGTGGCCCCCGGAGCGGATGAACTTTTCTACGATGTCCTCCTCGCGGAGGCCGAGCTTCTCCATGCGCTCCGCCAGGGCCTGTTCTTTGTCGGGGCTCGCACCGTAGATCGCCACGTGTCAACCTGCCGCTTCGCCATCATAGTAAGGGCGGCGGCGCCAAAAGTCAAAAAGGGGGACACAATACTCATGGCCGAATTCATTTTCTAAGCTGCGCCAAGGGAGGCGCCCTATTGAACTGTGGAATTTTGGAAATGAGTATTGTGTCCCCTTGACATGTCCCCTTGACAGGTGCGGCCGCATGCGTATTCCCTCTCTTGGAAGGATCCCATCGATCCCCGGATCGTCGCCGCGGGAGATGAAGCGCCGGCCGGCGTTGACGGTTTCCGGGGATTGGGCTAAACTCCTTTTTCAGCGATAATCCGGTTCGCTCCTCCGGGAGCGCTGGAAGGAGAAGCCATGAATCCACCATCAGCAGTTGGCCGCCGGGTCCTCGCCGGCCTCGTGATTCTCCTGGCCGGGACATCCCTTTTTGCGGCAGCCGGCAGCATCGGTCAGCCGACGCCCGCGGACCGCGGCCCCAAGACCACGGCCGAAGCCACGGACTATGCCGCCACCTCGACGTATGCCGACGTCCTGTCCTTCATCCATGAGCTCGAGAAGCTCAGCCCGCTCATCCACGTCGAGACCCTCGCCACGACGGCGGAAGGCCGGGAAGTGCCGCTTCTCGTCATCGCGAATCCCCCGGTCCTCGACCCCGGGGCGCTCCGGAGCGAGGGGAAGATCGCCGTCTACATCCAGGCCAATATCCACGCCGGCGAAGTCGAGGGCAAGGAGGCCACACTGATGCTCGCGCGCGACGTCCTACTCGACCCCAAGCTCCCGTCCCTGGACAAGCTCGTTCTCCTCCTCGCGCCGATCTTCAACGCCGACGGCAACGAAAAGATGGGCCCCGACAACCGTCCGGGCCAGAATGGGCCGGAAAGGGCCGGCGTCCGGCCGAACGGCCAGAACCTCGATCTCAACCGGGACGCGATGAAGGTCGAGAGCCCGGAGATCCGGGGTCTCATCCGGAACGTCCTCGTGCGCTGGGACCCCGTCCTCCTCGTCGATTGCCATACGACCGACGGGTCCTACCACGAGGAGCCCGTGACCTACTCCTGGCCGCTCTGCCCGGACGGCAATCCGTCCGTCCTCGCCTACGTGCGGGACAGGATGCTCCCCGCCGTCGCCGCGACCCTGCTCAAGAAGTATCACACCCTCTCGGTCCCCTACGGCGATCCCCGGGATTTTCGCGACATGGAGAAGGGCTGGCAGACGTTCGGCCATCAGCCGAGGTACGTGACGAACTACGTCGGCCTGCGCAACCGCCTGGCCATCCTCGATGAGAACTACACCCATGCCGATTTCCGGACACGGGTCGCGGGCTGCCATGATTTCCTCGCCTCCATCCTGGACTACTGCGAGTCCCACGCCGACGAGATCTCGCGCCTCGTCGCCGACGCCGACCGGGAAACCGTCCGGAGAGGCTTGGCCCCCGGGGACAAAGATACCTTCGGCCTCGACATCGACGTTCGCGCCCTTCCAGAGAAGATCACGATCCACGGATACGAGACCGAAGTGACGGAGCGGCAGGGCAGCCCGTTCCCCCAGATTAAAAGGACGGATCGCAAGAAGACCTACGTGCTGCCCTACTTCGCCGATTTCTATCCGAAGAGCAGCGTCCGGCTCCCCTACGCCTACCTGATCCCCCTCTTCGACGACGGCGTCCTCCACAAGCTCCTGACCCACGGCCTGGCCGTGGAGAAGCTCGTCGAACCCGTGACCCTCGGAGTCGAGGCCTTCCGGGTCAAGGAGCTCAAAGGGGCGGAACGCCTCTATCAGGGCCACCGGATAGACCAAGTTACGGGCGATTATGCCACGGAAAGGAGGGAGTTTCCCTGCGGCACGCTCGTCGTCCGCATGGCCCAGCCCCTGGGAAACCTGGCGGCCTACCTCCTCGAACCGGAGAGCGACGACGGGCTGCTCGTGTGGAACGCCTTCGACCGCTACCTCGCCCGGGAATGGGGGACCGGCGTCGAAACCTGCCCCGTGTACAAGCTGTACACGCCGGAGGCCCTGCCGGCCGCTGGCGTCGACTGATTACTTTTTCTTCTTCTTCGCCGAAGCCAGGAACTTCCCGCAGTTCTCGCAGACGTAGATGTCGTTCGAGCCCTCGATGGCCGAGTTCATCTGCGTCGAGAGATTGATGTTGCAGCTCTGACAGACGCCGTCCACCACGTCGGCCACGGCGAAGCCGTAGCGTTCCATCAGGCGGTCGAAACGGGCGACGACATCGCCGTCGAGTTCCTCCCGGATCATCGCCGCCTGCTTCGCAAACTCCTTCTGGTGCTCTTTGGAAGCAGCCTTCTTCTTCTTGATCTCGATCTCCTGGAGCTTCATGAGGAGGCTGGCCCGGCTGTGGATTCTGTCCTCCTGAATGAACCGGAACTCGATCTGGGACAGGATCTCGTAGAGTTCGGCCTTGTCCTGGGCCTGGAAAATCCTATTCCGGTTCTCGGGCCGGATCAGGAAGCGGGCCAGGCCGGCGAAAAGGTGGTTGAAGAGGCCCGGGATGGAGGGGTTCCAGACGACCAGGATGATGAGGTGGACTTTCTGGCCGTCGTGGGCTTCGAAATCGATCCCCTTCTCCGACCGGCCGGCCGCGACGGCGATTTCTCCGCCCGTGTCCACGCGGGCGTGGGGCAGGGCGACGCCGGAACCGATGGCCGTCGAGACGAGGTTTTCGCGGTCGATGATGCGGGTCAGGATGAGCTTCTTGTTGTCGATCAGCTTCTGCTTGGCGAGAACGTCCAGGAGCTCTTCGATGGCCTCGACCTTGTCCTTGCTCTTGATGTCGAAGACGACCTGGCTGGGTTTGAGGTAATCGGAAAAAAACGAACTCTTGGAAAGACTCAGCATCTCCATTTTGGCGCTATTCTAGCACAACGGAAATCCAAAAGGCAACGGCCGTCACCGCGTTCTCTTGAACGAGCTCGTCGGGCTGAACTCCGGCAGGGTCTGGCGGTCCTGGAGGACCCAGACGATCTCCTCGGCCCAGCGGACGATTTGAAGGGTCCCCCGGAGGTCCCAGTCGGGCTGGATCTCGTCGGTGACCTTGTGGTATTTCGTCTTCTGGTAGTCCTCGAGCTTCCTTTCGGCGAAGCCCTTGTCGGGGCCCTTGGAAACAACACCCTGGTGGAGCCAGACCCCGGGGATGCCGGCCTTGACGAAGCTGACTTGGTCGGACCGGAAAAAGAAGCCCTGCCGCCCGTACCGCTCGGCGATATAGCGGAGTCCCATCTTCTCTGCCGCCCGGCGGCAGGCTTCGTCGAGCTCGGAGTGCCGCGCCCCGATGGCGAAGACGTCCTCTGTCTCCCCCCAGACGTTGGTCATCTCGAAGTTGATGTCGGCGACGGCCGTGGACGGCGGGAAGGGCAGGTGGCGGGCAAAATAGTCGGACCCCAGGAGGCCTTTCTCCTCGGCGGTGACCGCGACGAAACACAGGTCGTTCTTGAGGCGCCGGGGCTGCTGGGAAAAATAGCCCGCCAGGGCCAGGAGCGAGGCGGAGGCGGCACAGTTGTCCACGGCCCCGTTATCTATCTGGTCCCCCTGAAGCCTCGGGTCACGGCCGAAGTGGTCGTAGTGGGCCGAGACGATGATCGTCCTCTTCCGGGCGTTCTTGTTCAGGGCCCGGATGATCGCCGCGACGTTGACGCCGTCGACGGTCCTGAAGGTCGGGCGCTGGCGGACGACGGCCTTCAGTCCCAGCGGGACCGGCGCGAAGTCCCGGGTCTCGGCCCGAGCCAGGAGGGCGCCGTGGTCGAGGCGCGCGGCGCTCAGGATCCGGTCGGCGGTTTCCCCGTTGATCCAGCCTTCGAAAAGAAGCTGGGGATTCCTGTCGGGCAGGAACAGGCTGTCGTCTCCCCAGGAGTTCCGGAGCACGTCCCAGCCGCAGCCCGCCCCCTTCGGGTTGTGGATGATGAAGACGCCGGCGGCGCCGAGCTCCTCGGCCTTCTCGAACTTATAAGTCCAGCGGCCGTAATACGTCAGGTCCTCGCCGTCGAAGATCCCCCCGGGCCTGTTTCCGGGCTCGTTGATCTCGACGAGGAGGACCTTGCCTTTGAGGTCGGCCTTCTTGATATCGTCCCAGTCCCGTTCGGGGGCCTGGATCAGGTAGCCGCAGTACACGAGCTCGCCGGACGCCTCCACAGAGGCATCCTCCCGTTCCGACCGGACGAGGAAGGCGTCGTGAAGGGCGGGTGTGATCTTCGCCGCGAGCGCCTCGATCTCGAGCGACGCCTGGGGGTCGAACTGCGCCTCGCGCAGGGGGAAGACCTGCCGGTAGCTCGTGCCGAAGGCCGGTTCCAGGCCGAAAGTCCTGAAATATTCCTCCTGATAGCGGGCAGCCATCTCGATGCCTTTCGTCCCCACGCCGCGCCCTTCGAGCAGGTCGTCGGAAAGGTAACGGATGTGGGCTTCGATCTCTTTGACCGTCGCCTGCTCGACCCGGTCCCGCGAACCCTGGCAGGCCCAGAAGGAAAGCCCCGCAACGAGGACGAGGGCCGAAACGGGAATGAACTTACAGGTCGTCATGAGGCCTCCACGATCGGGCTCCGGGCGGCGACGCCTTGCCCCCGGATTTCCGCGTGGGCGGCTGCCGGACAGGGGTCGGCGCGGACCGCGTCCAAGACCCGCGGCGGGACGGGACCCTGCGCGAAGCATCGTCGTCGCGACCATCGGCGCCAACGAATGATAGCACAGCCGGGAACAGCCGGTCAAAGGACCGCGGCGGCGGCCGGACGATTGCAATTTCCGCCGCGTTCGGATAATTTAGGGAAGACGGAGGGGATGAACATGGAATCCGCGCCGGGCGGCGCCGCCCCCCAGCTTCATTTGGGGACCTCGGGGTGGAGCTACCAGGGCTGGCGGGGCCGCTTCTATCCTTCCGGACTGGCCCCGAAGGGCTGGCTGCCCTTCTATGCGCAAACCTTCAACACCGTCGAGATCAACATGACCTTTTACCGGCTGCCCAGCCGGGAGATCCTGGCCAACTGGGCGGCGGTGACCCCGCCCGGCTTCACCTTCACCTTGAAGGCCAACCGCAGGATTACGCACGTCGGCCGGCTCCGGAATGTCGGGCACGACGTGAATTTCTTCTATCACCTCGCGGGGGCCCTCGAAGACAAGCTCGGCTGCATCCTGTTCCAGCTCCCGCCCACCCTGACCCGGGACGACGCTCTCCTCGAGGACTTCTTGTCCGTCCTTTCCCCCGGATACCGGAACGTCATCGAATTCCGCGACCCGAGCTGGTACGCCGACACGGTCTACGACATCCTCCGGAGCTGCCTGGCCGGTTTCTGCATCGTCTCGTCGGCGAAGGTCCCTCCGGACGCCGTGCGGACGTCAGATACGGCGTATTTCCGGTTCCACGGGCTGACCGGCGGCTACCGCCACAACTATTCCGACGACGAGCTCCGGCACTGGGCCGGCGTGATCCGGTCCACCGGCGGGACCGGGACGTTCGTCTATTTCAACAACGATTACCAGGCCTTCGCCGTCCAAAACGCCGTCCGTCTCCGCGAGCTGCTGGAAGGGCGCGCGGACGGTTGACCGGCGGAAACGGTTTGACCTAACATGGGAAGAAGGGATTGATTCCCCGCACGAAAGGAGCCCGATATGACCAGAGCCCATCGGTCGGCGCACATCTTCTTCGCCGCGGCCCTGGCGATGAGCTGGGGGACGGTCCTCCTCGCCGGTCCGGACGACGAGCCCAAAGCCGAGACGCCGGTCCCAGGGCGCGGCTGCCGGCGACACGACCGACGGGCAGAGCATCGACACCATGGCCCCGACCTCGGACGTTCTGCTCGTCTGCAAGGAAGAGAACGCCGACGGCCGCTTCACCGTCATCTCGCGGGCCAAGAACATCCCGCTCATCGAGGTGGAAAAGATGATGGACCTGGTGCCGGCCTTGGAGAAAGTGTACGCCCAGTAGTCTCCGGGCCTCCGCTGCTCCTTGCCGGCTGGGGTCTGTGATAGAATCGGGGCCGGTCGGACTGGACGGTCGCGGCCCTGCAGGAGGCGAAGGATGATCGCAACGGAATCGGCGCGGATGATCGTCATGATCCTCTTAGGGCTCTCTGTCGTCTGGGTCATCGCCTGCCTCGTCCGGAACGACACGGAGACCATCGTACGGGCGCTCATCATCACGGCCGTGCTGGGGTTGGTATTTTTTTACCTCCATCACACCAAGCTCGAAACTCTCAGTTACAAGAGCGTCAAGGAAGACCTGTTTCCCGGCCCTCCGCTCATCCTGTCGTACGAGAAGACCGAAAGAGACGTCAACGGAGTCCATGAAACCGTCTACGCGTTCGCGGAGCCCGGGCCCGAACTTGAGGTCAGCATGGAAGAGGGCGGGAAATATCTGACCATCCCCGACGTCGATCCGCTCAACCGCGTCCTGGAGTACATGGGGTTGCCGCCCGTCAAGCACGGCGTGCCCGAGCTGGCCTCCATCACGGGCTCCCCGCTGGACGTTGGCCGGTACCGCTGGGACGATTACGAACTCGGGACGCTGATCCTCGAACGGGGCATCTGCCGGAATATCCGGACGGCCAAAACCTATCCCTGCATCGAGGTCATCACGGTCCGGGCGCGCGAACCGTCTCCTCCCGGATAGGACCGCACGTTCGCATCATCAAGAACGGGACGGGCGCCTACCTCAGGGACCCGAGGCCGGCCGGCCCTCCGAGGATTTTCTACGAACAGCGGAGCGCCCTCCCCTAGGAGCGCCGGGGAAGGCTGCTATTCCAGATATCGGACTCGAGCTTGACCGACCCGTCGGGCTCCTTCCGCCAGATGACAAGATACTTGCCCTTGTCCTCCCGGGCGGCCTGCCCCTCAGGCCAGATCTTGACGGCATATGTGCCGATCTCCCGGATCCTGTTCCCCGTGATCCCGACCTCCGTGGTCGTCAGGACCGCGTCCCGGATACCCCCCTCCAGACCGGCGCGCCAAAAGGCTTCGATGTTCTTCCGGCCATTGATGATGTCCTGCTGCGGGGGGAGGATCGAGGCGTCCTCGGCGTACAGGGCGGCGATGTCCCCGGCTTTTCCCAGCCGTACGGCCTCGCGGAACCGCATGTTAGCGGCCTCGACGGCGCGGCGGGCGGCATCGATTTTCGCGGCGCCGCCCTTCTGGCCTGAAAGCAACGACTTAGCGGCGACGGCGCCGAGGATGAAAAAAGACGTGAGTTTCGTAAATTTTGAGAATTTCATGGCCATCCCTCCCTCTGAGCGATTATGACGACCGGCCGGGGCCTTGTTTCCCCGAGCGGATATTGTACTCCATCCGCTATGAAAATCTAGCGGGTCTCGGCGGTTCGGGCGGACGGCGGCGCCGGACGACGATCGCGGCGATCAGGAAAACGGAAAGTAGATAGATCGCCGCGGCCAGCACGAAGGCCCCCCCGCGGGCCGCTACGCGGCGGTAAAGCTCCCCTTCTCCCGGCTTGGGAAGCGGCCTCGGGTCCCAGGGAAGCCCGTACCGTTCGCAGAGGCCCCGGACATTCAGGAGGTGGATGACAGGGACGCCGCGGGCCGCCAGGGCTTGAAGGACGCCTCGTTCGCCCGCAGGCGGAACGAAGACATCGCGCAGGAGCCCCGGCTCGAGCTTCAGGACCTCGGCGTTCGTCCCGATGTTGGCCCAACTGCCGCCGATGTTGACAAACGCCCGGACCGGACGGCCCGCGGCCGCCCGTTCGTAGATCAGGAGCCGGGTCGCGACATCGGCCGCGAGGTCGGGTTTCTCCAGCAGAGGGACGCCGCTCTCGAGGATGCGTGCCCTCAAGGCGTCGCGGCCCTCGGGGCTCATGTCCCGGCCCACGTCCTCCTCCCCTCCGACGGCCGCCGCGACCGACCCCACGTCAAGGACGCCGGTGGCCTGCAGGCATGCTTCCATGTCCAGCCAGCTGAACTCGGGGTTGTTGGCCCCCCACTCCGAGGCACCGAGCGAGGAGATCATGAGCACCCGGAGCTCTGAGATCCGGGCGGCCGAAAGGGTGGCGATGATGAGCGCCGGGAAGGAGCTCGAGGCGCCGACGGCGATTGTATCCCCATGTCTCAAGCCCGCTTCGCGGAAAAGGTCAACGAGGAGGCCGGCGAAATTCGGATTGGCCGTCGTCCGCTTGGCCCCGAGGCTGCCGAGAGACGTCGTGATCGAGGACGTTCCGAGGCCGATGAGCCCCGTCGCGTTGAGGTCGGTCCCGGGGTCCACCGCGATCCCCTTCAGCGCCCGGCAATTGCGGACGGCGTTCTCCGCCTGGACCATCAGGCGCGACGCCTCGATCATCTCCCGCCGGGGACCCGTCTCGCGCCAGGACAGCGCGGCCGCCGCCAGGAGAAAAAGCAGACTCAGGAGGCCGGCCCCATAGACCGGCGCAAACGGCGATTTCAGGAGCCTGTTCTTCATAGCAGCGAGAGCAGCCGGACCGCGGCGAAGGTCACGGTGGAAACCGTGATCGCCGAGGCCAGCGTCGGCCAGAACTTCTGACGCGCGAGGTTCGAGGCCAGGATCCCGGGAACGACCCAACCGATGACCCGGAGCTCGACCGGCGACGCGAACAGACGCGGCAGGAGGAGGAACCAGGCCTGGGTGAGAAGGGCGCCTGTGAGGACCATGAGGACGAACCTGCGCCGGCCGAAGAGGATCAGGCGCCGCGAAAGGATGCTGTAGACGCCGATCGCGAGCAGCGCGGCGGCCAGGGTCGCGAGCACGCGGAGGGGCTGTTCGATGTACAGCGCGAGGTATCCGGGGACGATAATCCCGCCAGGCGAGAAGTCAGTCGCCTCGGCCCACAGCAGGGCGAAGACAAGACCGATGAGGAGCGTCTCAACGACCAAAGGGCCTCCCCCGCTCTTCCCAGTACCGAATGATCTGCTCTCCGGGGCCGACGATGTTGCCGAATCCGATGATGACGGCGTCCCGCACCGTCGACGTCGCGGCGAAGTCCATCAGTATCGCCGGCTCGGGGTCCGTGAAAAACGAGAATTTGCCGATGTCCCGGCCAAGCATCTTTTTCATCTTTCGGGCCGCGGCGGGGGCCGGGCGTCCGAACACCGCCACGCTCTCGAAATTCCCGAAGAATCCGTCGACCGCCGCACGGACCCATTGAAGAGTCCGGTCTCCCCTGTCCTCCCGGAGGCTCAGGAAGCCGACGAGCGGCCCCGACGCCGCAGGGACGATCTCCCGCATCCGCGCCAGCACTGCGGCCGACGATTCCGGATCGTTGGCGGCAAAGGCGCTCACGCAGACGGCCGCGCGCGAGGGCGGCCCAAGCGGGACCGTCCACATCCTCAGGCTTCCGAAGTCCGGAACCGCGCGACCCATCCCCCGGACCGCGGTTTCCCGGCCGACGCCCAGGGACTCGAGCACGGCCAGGGCCAGCCGGACGTTCGGCTCGAACTCCCCGAAGGGCAGCCGGACATCGCCGCCGGACGTTCCTTCGGCGGCGGAGAGCCGGGAACGGAGCCTTCTGGCCGCTTCTCCGAACGCGGGATAGAACTCCTCCGCCGGGAAAAAAACCACCCCGTCTTCGGGGATGGCCCCGGCAAGCGTCGCGGCGATGTCCTCCCGGGTCCGGCCCATCGCATCCAGGTGATCCAAACGGACGTTGGTCAGGGCGAGGATGCCGGGCCGGAGGATGCGCTCCGATTCCGCGCGGAGGCATTCTGCGCCGATGCTCATCATCTCCGCGACGACTGCTCCCGCTCCCGCGGCGGCCGCCCTCCGGACCGTCCGGACCTGCTCGCGGATCGAAGGCATTCCCGCCCTGGGAATTTCCTCCTCCGACCCGTCGGGAAAGATGAGGACCGGCCGGGATCCGGTCGTCTTCGCCACGACCACGGCCCCCGACTCCCTGAGCCCGGCGGCGATGAGCCTCGCGACGCCCGATTTGCCGCGAGTTCCCGCGACGGCGATGCGCAGAGGGATCTTCCGCCGTGCCCCTTCGAGCGTCGCGCTTTCCAGGGCAAGAAAGACGAGGAACGCCACCAGACAGGCAAAAATGACGAGGAACTCTCGCGTGGCACGCCTCCCGCGGCGCTCGGGCCGCCTCTCCGGATTATTATATCCGGAAACCGCCCGATGAGAAGCCGGGCCCCCGCCGGAAATTGCCGCGGATGCTTTTTTCAGCTAGAATCGGACGGGTGGAGGATTTTTATGTCGAAGATGCTCAGGACTGTCCCAATTGCCATTCTCGCAGCGATCGTCGCCGGATTTTCCCCCCTCTCCGCTCCTTTGGCGGCCCAGGGGGCCGGTTCGGCGCCTCAGAAAGCCCGCGAAAAGATCCTCCCCGGGCAGGAAACGACCATCAGGAACGTCACCAACCGGACGATCACCTATAAAATCTTCCCTTTCGCCCACTCCGAGGAGATGCAAACCAGAGAGATCGCCCCGGACGCCATTGACCGCTACCGGCCGGACGCCACTCTCGAGATCGAGTTCAACACGGGCGAAAAGGACGTCATCTACTCCCTGGAGGCGGGAAAGCCCTATTCGTTCCGCTACGACCAGGATCGGGCCATCGATCTCTTCGTCGGATCGCACGGACGGGCCGACGCCGCCGACCTCGCCCCCTTCGTTCCGACGCCTCAGGTGGTCGTGGACAGGATGCTCGAACTCGCCCACGTCACCGGCCGCGATGTGGTCTACGACATCGGCTGCGGCGACGGCCGGATCATCATCACCGCGGCCCGGATGTTCGGTGCCCGGGGGGTGGGCATCGATATCGATCCGCACATGATTGAGGCGTCGGCCCGCAACGCGCAGGCGGCGGGCGTCGAGCGGCTCGTCCAATTTCTGTGCATGGACGCGACCAAGGCCGATGTCTCGGCGGCCACGGTCGTGACGCTGTACCTCCTTCCCGAATCCAATGCGCTCCTCCGGCCGATGCTCGAAAAACAGCTCAAGCCCGGGACACGGGTTGTGTCTCACAACTACACGATGGCCGGCTGGCGAACGAAGCAGACCCAGGCCGTCGTTCTCAATGACGAGACCGGAACGGAACACACGATCTACGTCTATGTCCGATGAGGCCGGGCTCACACCGACGGCCCGGGAGGCCGTCTCATGAATATTCCTCCCGGCACGGACCGCTTCCGAATCAGATCTCCGCGTGGACCCGGACCCCGAAAACGTTGACCGGGCCCCGGTCCCGGTTATAGGCCGGGTTGACGATGAACTGATAGTCCGCCGCAATCCAGATCCCGCGGATGACCGGCAGGCCGTAAAACGATTCGAAGATGGTCTCGGGGCCATAATGGAGCCGGCCGTCCCCGATGATAAAGCCGTAGCCGCCGTCGGCCAGATAATCGGCGTGAACCTTGGACAAGCCGTTCACGACGAGCGCCGCGCCGCAACGGTCCTGTCGCCGGCCCCAGCCCCGGCCGTCGAACTGGCCCCCGAACGACAGCGAGCGGTCGATCTCAGTATAAGCCCATGTCTCGGTGTGGCCGTCGTTCCAGCTGAGCCGGGCGAACAGGCCGCCGGCGTCGGAAAGAGCCTGCTCCCCGTCGATGACGAAGCCGTATTTCGTCCGGCTGTACCTGTCCGTCAGGGCGACGTTTGTCTGATAGACCGGGTCCTCGATGGCTTCGATGTAGCTTCCCATGCGGGCGACATTCCGGAAGACCAGCAGGCGGACCGCGCCCTGGTGCGTTCCGAGCGCATACCGGCGTTCCACCTCGAGGTTCAGGCTGTAGGCTTTCGTGATATGGGTGTCCAACTCCATCCCGTTCGCCTTCGTCGGCTCGAGAACAGCGGCAAGGCGGGCGGCCCCCAGCGGCCCCGCGTATTCGGTCAGGATTCCCCAGGTATACCCCCGGGTATCCGCGGCATAGTCCCAGGCCCCGGCGCTGACAAGGGCCCAGTTCAGGAACTGGGTGCGGGGATCGTGGCTATAGGCGTTATCATTGAGGAAGTCCGTAAGTGAAAATCTTCCGACGACGAACGTCAGCCGGCGGGCTGGGATTGTCCCGGCGACTTGGTTCGGCCCGCCGCCGCAGGCCTCGTCCGGCCCGCCCAGGCCGAAAGTCTGTTTGAGATACAGCCTCGCCAGATAAACCTTCGGGGTCGGGTTGGCGACGCGGTAGATCTCGCCGTTGGGAAAGCCCGCGATTCCCGTCGTGTTGCTGAAACCCTGCCCGCCGCTCATCTCCGGGTCGACATAGAGCTCGCTCCCCCGCCCGAGCCGTACTCCCAGGAACAGCGTCGACGTGAGGGATGTCTTCACTTCGGAGCGGCTCACGAGACTGTTGGTTCCTGAATACGGAGCGGCGAACGGGGGGTGCCATTGCGTCACCACCGTCTGCTGGAAATGAATGCTCCAGACGTCCTGCGAATCGGCGAGGGCCGAACCGGAGAGTGCGAGCCAAGCCAGGACCGCGAGGCCGGGCGGAAGGCCCAAAGAAGCGACCGCCGTCTTTATGGATTTTGTTTGCACCGGACCCACGAGGTCATTTCTCCGCTGTACATAAAAAACGCATTTCGATCCGCCTTCCGGAGCTCGGCGGCTCAACCGGAGATGGTCAGTATCTATCCCCCGGGGTTTGCTGTCAACCCTCGCTCAACAAACGTCCGGCGCTGCGCCGCGCGTGAGGTTCTTCCCCCGGCCCGTCGGTCGCGCGCGTGCGGCTCTTCCGCCGGTTGGAGAACCGGGCCCGATTTCACGCCCTGCTCACCGGGTGTACCGCCACAGGTCGTTGAGAAAGCCGGCATGGTCGGCCGAATCCAGGCCTACGCCTCCGAAAAACCAGAAGTTTCCGTCCGCGTCGATCCAGCACACCGCCCCATCCCTCGTGCCGGGGATATTTGACGAAGCGGCCGTGCCCAGGGTGCCGTAGACGCCCGGCTGATTGATGGTGTTGCTGCCGGACTCCCACGTCCATTCGAGCGTCGTCATGTCAAATTTCCACAGATCGTTGAGATAGCTGTCGTAGCCGGACGCACCCATGCCGAATCCGCCGAAGAGCCAAAAATTCCCGCTCGCGTCGAGCCCGGAGGTGGTCCCATACCGGCCTCCGGGGACGTTCGACGGGGCGGCCGCGCCCGGGACGCCGTAGACGCCGTTCTGGCCCCTGTCGGTGCTGCCGCCGATCCAGGTCCATTCGAGCGTGACCGGGTCGAATTTCCAGGTGTCATTGAGATAGCCCTGGGCGCCGTCGAGATAATCGAAGCCGAATCCTCCGAAGAGCCAGAGGCTTCCGCCCGAATCGAGCCAGCCTGTCGCACCGTACCGGGATCCAGGGACATTCGAAGCGGCGGCCGTGCCTTGCGTTCCGTAAATGCCCTTTTGACCGCAGACATCGCCGCCGGAGACCCAGGTCCATTCCGAGGCGGCCGGGTCATAACGCCATAGGTCGTTGAGATAGCCGTAGCTGCCGATGGAATCGTATCCGCCGCCTCCGAAGAGCCAGAGTTTGCCGGTCGCATCTATCCAGGCCACGGCAGAGTCCCTTCCCCCCGGGACATTCGACGGAGCGGCCGTACCTTGCGCGCCGTAGACGCCCGGTGGATTGACCATATTGCCGCCGGAGACCCAGGTCCATTCCGAGATGGCCGGGTCATAACGCCACAGGTCGTTAAGATGACCCACGGTGCCGGCCGAATCACAGCCGTCTCCACCGAAAAGCCAGAGCCGGCCGGCCGCATCCTGCCAAGAAACGGCGGAATGCCTCGCCCCGGGGATGTTCGACGGATTGGGCGTCCCCTCGGCGCCGAAGACGCCCGCCTGATTGATCATATTGCCGCCGGACACCCAGGTCCACTCGAGAGTGGCCGGATCATACCGCCAGAGATCGTTCAGGTAGCCGTAATGCCCGGCCGAATCATAGCCCTCTCCCCCGAAGAGCCAGAATCTGCCGGCCGCGTCCCGCCAGGAAACGGCCGCATGCCGGCCCCCGGGGACATTCGAGGGCGCGGCTGCGCCGAGCGTGCCGTAGATCCCCGTCCGATTGATCGTATCGCCGCCGGACACCCAGGCCCAGGTGCCGAACGAAGCCGAAGGAGCGCCGTTGTTGGCCGCGCAGGCGGAGAGCAAAGCCGAAAATGAAACCGCCAGCAGCCGTCGCCTCCACGGTCTCCTCATGCGGCCATTCGCACCGGGCTCGATCCCTTCCATTTCCAAGCTCCCGGATGCCGGCACCCGCCGACTTTCGGATTTCTTTTTCATTCTCCGGACTCCCTTGGGCGTTTGTCAGTCCCGGGACGGGGCTGCTCTTTTTCGAGGACGATGTCAATGTTCTTCTGGTTCAGCTGGTACCACGACCCGGTCGTGACGTCGACGATCACGGCGTCGAGGACGAGCGGGACGAGTCCGAAGAGCGCGTCGAGGACGATCCAGCCGGCCGCCAGATGGTTCTTCACGGTGACGGTCTTCGTCGGGTAGCCCTCCTTGCGGAACTCGATGGCATACGTGTGCCTGGACTTCAGCTTGAGCCTGACGGGGGTCTCGCCCATCAGACGGCCGTTCACATAAACCTGGGCGCCCTGCGGCTGGGAGTTCAGGGCGACGCTGCTGTAGCTGCCCTTGACGATAGAGGCGCACGATCCAGCGAGAAGACAGGCCAGGCACAAGGGAACGAATTTGGAAAAGCGCATCGGGCCTCCTGCGATCGGTCTCATAGACAACTCAGACTCCGCTCAAAAATGAAAACTCAATCCGGCGAACAGCCTCTTCTCCAGCCCGTTGACGATCACCTCCTGGATCTTCCCGCCCCTGTAGATGTCCTCGACATTGAGGAAAAGCTCCAAAGGAACCGCAGGCATCTTCCAGCCGGCCCCGAGAAGCCAGCGGGTCCGGTGGTCGTCCAGGTGGGCGTTGTTCGTGACCCGGGCCTGCCACCGGTCCAGAAAGTCAGCCGACCCCCAGGCGGCAAGGCTGAGCAGCCCGCGCGCCCGGAAGCTTCCCCACTCGAGGTCGGCGTCCTCCGTGAAGGTCCCGCCGAATCCGTAGTAATAACCGTAATAAACCACGGTCGTCTTCATGCCGGCGATGTCGTAGAGCGCCGAATACTCGTTGAGCGCGAAGGCGTTGATCAGGCCGAAATCGAAATAGGCCGAGGTCACGGACCGGAATTTCCAGCCCCGGCGGAAGACCGTCCAGTCCAGGACTGGACCGGCAATATGGATGACGGCCAGCTTGTCCGTGAAGCCCCGCGGCGTTTCGAGATCGAGGGCCTCGACGGACTGGTCGACCGAGATCTGGTTGATGTCGTAGAAGTTGAGCGGCCTTTTCTTGAAATATTGGAAGCCCGAGCCGAACCCGATGCTTAGACTGTAGCCCTCGAGATCGGCGTCGATATCCTGGCGGACGTAGGCCCAGCTCCGGGCATCGGCCGTGATGTTCACCTCGTCCGCGTGCGCCTCACGCCGGGTATAATCCATGTAAATCCGGCTGAAGTAGGTATCCTTGACGGTTTCGCTGATCTCGCCCGCCTGGCCGTACTCGGGCAGCTCCATGATCGGCGTGTCCAAGGCGAAATAGGCGCCCGTTTGGGTCGCCTGCCCCGCCGTGCTCAGCGTCCTGACGCCGCTCGACAAGCTGAAGTCGTGCCAGCCCGGCTGCGAATAATCCCCCGAGCCGGGGTCCTTGCGGTCCAGCCACTGGTTGAACTCGTTGGCCGGATTGATGAAGCCCAGGGCCCGGAGGATGATGCTGGGCTGATGGCTCAGGTAGCGGGCGAGCTGATACCAGGACTCGCCGAGGGAATAGCCGCCGAGCCCCGTCATGATCTGGTCGTTGATCGAGACGACCTCGTGGAGCTCCACGCAGTATTCCCAGAAGAATGAACCGGCCACGGACATCAGCCAGGATTGGACCCAGGAGAGGTTGTTCGTCCGGCTGAACTGGTAATAGATCCCTCCGGCCAGACTGTGGGTCCAGTTGTCCCGGAATCCGTTCGAATCGAAGCGCCAGGCCGCGAGGGTGAAAAACCGGCGCAGCTGGTCGTGCCAGTCGATCTGAAAATCCCAGTCCTCGATGTCGCCGCCCTGAGTGTACCTGTACAAATAGCTTCCGCCCGATACAGACATGAACAGCCCGAGCTCGAGCCAGGCCCGGCCGACGTGCTTCTTGGGCCGGACCGCCGCGGCCTGGGGACGCAGGGGGCCGTCCGCCTGCGCATTCCCGGACACAGGAAGGAGCGCCGTCCGGGCGCCCCAGGACAACCCGAACCCTGGCCCGGGAGTCGGGGCGAGGCAGAAAGAGATCCTCTTTATCGGCCCGGCCGGAACAGGAGCGGCATCATCGGCGACGCCCGGAGCCCGCAGGGCCGCAAGCCAGAGGATCGCCAGAGTCGCGGCAATCCACGCCTGACCTTTCTGAGTTGATCGTTCCATTCCTGAGATGGCCATTCGGAGCTATCCTTCCAGCCGGATGAACCGGAAAACCGGCGGCATGACGAACGGCATGAGCGCCGTCCCGATCAGCATGCCGCCCGCGACGATGATGGTTAGGGGCTTCTGGACCTGGCTTCCGGATCTGCCTGTCATCCATATCTCGCAGCTCAGTCTTGCTAGAGCATAATCAACCAAAGCGATCTTGTAAACCTATCTTTCAGACAGGGCGCTCAAAAGGATGATCCTATGCTAGCACCTTATTTAGAGAAGAGGAAATCCATGAACTCTCCTCCGCCAGGAGCTCCCCCTTTCTGCTTCGAGATGATGGACCAAGCACCGGCTTTGTCAGCGTTCCCATGGCCGCCGCCGAACTTCGCCGCTTCGTCGTTCGGCCGGCTGACGGGGGCTGAAAACGGCCCGAATGTCTGAAAGATAATGCCCCGATGGCCGAAAGATAGGTTTACCCGATTAAGGGGAGGGCTTATTTTAATAGCGTATTTGTTTAAGACGGCGCGATCAGATTTATCGATTCCGGTTGTTTGATAAGCTCCATTGAAAAGGCAAAAACAGCATGTCTGGGGAGTTGGCATGAAGCGTCCAGGATGGCGTCTTCTATTACTCGTTACAGTTGTGGCTTGCCTGACAAGAGTTTCCTCCGCTCAACAGGCTCTGACGTGGAGGCAGGTCCGAGAGGAATTTGAAGCGAATAATCCGACTCTGAAAGCCGGGCGCATTGGCGTCGAAGAGTCCCGGGCCCAAGAGATCACGGCTTATCTGCGTCCAAACCCGATATTCACAGCGTCGCTGGATCAGCTCCACCCGTGGAAGTCATCCGATGCCTTCGCGGACGCGCTGCCGATAGTCTCAGTGAATTATTTGTTCGAGCTGCGCCACAAACGCCAGCTGCGGCTGGAGAGCGCGCAGAAAGCGACAGCCATCGCCATCTCCCAACTGGAAGACGAAGAGAGGGGCCTCCTTTTCACGTTACGGAGCGCATTCCTCCAGGTTCTCCAGGAAAAGGCCATCCTGAGCTTGGCCCGAGAAAATCTTTCCTATTACGATCAGGTGCTTCAGCTGAGCAACGAACGATGGAAAACCGGAGACATCGCGCGAATCGACCTGGACCGGCTGCAGTTGCAGCGCGTAACGCTCGAGTCGGACTTACAAACGGCGGAAGTGAACCTGCGAACGGCGAAGATCCAGCTCCTGATGTTGATGAACAACCGGACGCCCGTTGAAGGGTTTGACGTGGCGGGGCCTTTCGATTTCTCCGGCGAGATTCCGCCTCTTGAGGAACTTCGCAGGGTCGCGCTCGAAACACGGCCGGACTTGAGGGCTGCTGTTCAATCGATCGATCAGGCCGCGACCAACTTCCGGCTCGCCGAAGCCGATGCTTCAACCGACCCGACGGTCGGCCTCGATCTCGGGCGCAATACCGCGTTTCAGCTGGGCTATAAAGCCTACATCGGTTTGAGCGTCAGCATTCCTCTGCGCATCTTCGATAGGAACCAAGGAGAGAAGCTGCGCGCCAAGCTCGACATTGAGCGCAACGAAAAGGTGCGGGACGCCGCAGAAGCGGCGCTCTCGAGCGATGTCGATTCAGCCCATGCGATTCTGATGAGCGCCTTGAGCCTGCTGAGGCCCTACAGGGCGCAATACCTGCGACAAGCGGTGACAGTCCGCGATACGGTGACCTTCTCCTACGAGCGCGGCGGAGCGTCTCTGCTCGATTTTCTACAAGCGCAGAGTGACTACCGGAATGTTCAGCGAACGTATTTGATGCTCGTCGGCGCCTACTTATCCGCGGCGGCTCAGCTGAATTTCGCGGTGGGCCGGGAGGTCCTCCAATGAAACAACGGATGCTGGCCGGCATGCTCTGCGCGGCCTTGGGTCTCCTGGCGACGGGTTGCGGCCGGGAAAGGGCGACGGACCCGGCCGCCGAGGCCCCGCCGCCTGCGCAGGTCGAACACGAACAGAACTCCGGAGATTTCAGGGTCGACAACCCGGAGCAGTTTCCACTGGTCACGGCCGGCGAGTATAAGGCCGCGCCGGAATTGACCGTGACCGGCGTCGTGAATTACGACGTCTCGCGCTCCGTTCCTGTGCCCTCTCTCGCCTCCGGCCGTGCCATCGAGGTGAAGGCACGGCTGGGCGACACCGTGAAGAAGGGTCAGCTCCTTCTCCGGGTGCAGAGCACGGATATCGTCGGGGCCTTCTCCGATTATCGGCAGGCCGTCGCGGATGAAACACTGGCGGAGGCTCAGCTCGAGCGCGCCAAGATCCTGTACGACAAGGGGGCGATCGCCCAGAAAGACCTGGAAGTCGCCGTGGACGCCGAAAGCAAAGCGAGAATCACTCTCGAGGCCGGCCTCGAGAAGCTCCGCGTTTTGGGCGTTATGGATCCCGATCACCCTCCAAGCGGGATCGTGGACATCTTTGCTCCGATCTCGGGCGTCATCGTCGAGCAGAACGTGACACTCGGGTCCGGCGTGAAGACTCTCGATAATTCACCAAACCTGTTCACGATTGCCAATCTCGACGATGTTTGGGTCATCTGCGACGTGTACGAAAACGACCTTCCTTTTGTTCGTCTCGGCGAGTACGCGGATGTCAGCTTGAACGCCTATCCCGGCGGGATCTTCAAGGGCCGGATCAGCAATATCGGTCCGATTTTGGACCCCAATATCCGCGCCGCAAAGGTGAGACTGGAAATGGAAAATCCGGGCTTCATGCTCGTCGGCATGTTCGCTTCGGCTACTTTTTATGGCCTGCACCAGGAAACGCATGCGGTCGTTCCCAAGAGTGCCGTTCTCCATTTGCATGACCGTGACTGGGTTTACGTGCCGGAGGCGGGGAATAGATTCCGGATGATCGAGGTCACCGGCGGGAAGATGCTGCCCGGCGACATGCAGGAAGTGAAGGGCATCCAGCCGGGACAGAAAGTCGTCGCGAATTCCCTGGCGCTCCAATTCAGCATAGAGCAATGACAGGTCCCAGCCGAAAATGAACTGACGGGAAGCCGGAGCGAAAGATGATTCGCACCATCGTGGACTTTGCGCTCAGCCATCGATGGTTCACTCTGGCCTTCGGGATCTTCCTTTTTGGAGCCGGCGTCATTCAGTTCCACCATCTCTCGATCGAGGCCTATCCCGATGTCGCGAATAACTACGCCTGGGTGATTACGCAGTGGCCAGGCCGGGCCGCTGAGGAAATCGAGCAGCAAGTCACCATCCCTATTGAAAACGTGATGAACGGGATTCCCTATCGCACCTACTTGAGGTCTGTATCAATTGCTGGGCTGTCTGTCGTGATCATCTGGTTCGAGGATAAATCGGACAATTTCCAGAACCGCCAGAGGGTCCTGGAGCGACTGACCATGGTGAACCTTCCATCAGGTCTGTCCCCCGGCATCGGCCCCGACTTCAGTCCGGTGGGCCAGGTCTACTTCTTTACGATGAGGAGTACGAATCCCCAATACGACGCCATGGCGATGAAGTCCCTGGAGGACTGGTTCCTCGTGAAACAGTTCAAGTCCGTGCCGAATGTGGTGGACGTCGCTGTCTTCGGCGCTCCTACGCGCGAGTACCAAGTGCGCGTCGATCCGGATAAGCTCGTCTCTTATGGCCTCAGCATCGGCCAGGTGGAACAGCAGCTTGCTAACAACAATGTGAACGCAGGCGGAAGCTTCATCGAGGCGGGCATGCAGCAGATTAATGTCCGCGTGGTTGGGCTGGTCCGCACTGTGCGCGACATTGAGGATACGGTCATCACGACCAAGAACGGGACGCCGGTGCGGGTCAAAGACATCGCCATCGTCTTGCAGGGTCCAAAGATCCGGCTGGGTCAATTCGGCAGGGCAATTCATCGGGCCGATGGAAAGATCATCGACAACGATGATGTTCCCTCTGGCATTGTGCTCATGCGCAAAGGGGCTCCTTTCGACGAAACCATCAGAGGCGTCGAGAATAAGGTGAAAGAGCTGAACGAAAAACTTCTGCCCCCGGGCGTGAGGATCATTCCCTTCAACGACCGCGGCGACCTTGTAAATTATACGACCCACACCGTCCTCCATAACCTCACAGAAGGCTTCATTCTCGTCACGATCGTGCTCCTCCTCTTTCTGGGAAGCATCCGGGGGGCGCTCGTCGTTGCGCTCACCGTTCCTTTTGCCCTATTCTTCGCCGCAAGCTGCCTCCACCTGAGGGGGATACCGGCGAACCTCTTATCTCTGGGC
Source organism: uncultured Eubacteriales bacterium (assembly GCA_964551995.1). Lineage (GTDB taxonomy): Bacteria > Acidobacteriota > Aminicenantia > Aminicenantales > Saccharicenantaceae > DATKJS01. Next base: position 25 of record CAZKFD010000001.1, on the reverse strand, counting down.
GCGCTCGATTTCGGCATGGTCGTGG